>DYEC01000011.1 GCA_020725865.1 Anaerolinea sp.
ACCGGCGAAACAGTATTGAGGAAATAACAGATATACAGGCTTATACTGAGATCCGAGGAATACGGGTAACTGGTGAGCGCTTGCGTCATGCTCAATATAAGCATCCTGAAATACGCGGAGTGATAGAATTTATTCAGCGTGGTTTGCTTTCGCCGGATGCAATAACAGACAAAGGGGATGTTCGTGTATATCATGTCGGGCTTAACCGTATATCATCCCGCGGCAATCCGTTGTATCTCAATATCGCCGTAAGACTGGGAGAAAGTCCATTTATGCTTACCAGTTACATTGCTCCGATTAAAAAGTAAAACTCCGGGCAAACTTGCACGAGGTTTGCATCTCCCTTGCGGGCGTGCTTTGCAGCGACATTTACACCACCGGAGTAATTTCAGTATAGCATAATTTGATGGTGAATTCAAGATGGACAAGTCCATGTTCGTACAAGTAGAGGGTTTACGAGAGCTTACCCGGTTATCAGGACAATTTGATGACCTGAGCGAAAAGGTTTACTTTCCAATTCATGATGCGATGGGGCAAGCCGGCAAACTGCTTGAAGACCAGATCAAGCAAAATCTGACCGACAATGACAGCGTAGCCACAGGTGATTTGCGTGCCAGCGTGTCATCCAGCGAGGTAAAAATTTCAAAAGAGGCGATATTTGTGGAAGTTGGCGCAGGACGCGGGTTACCATACGCACAGGCGGTGGAATACGGAACAAAGCCGCACACACCGCCGCTTTCGATTACAGAGCCCGGACAACCGCTTTATGAATGGGTGAAGATCAAGCAGTTAGCCGGCACATACTCAGTAAGAACGGGCAGGCGGCTGGGGAGCAAAGCCAAACAGATTGATGAAAACCGCACAATGGCGCGGGCAATTTGGGCGCACATTCGCAAATACGGGACAAAGGCGCATCCATATTTTGCACCAGCAATTGAGCAGACCAGAGAACGGATTATGAAATTATTTGAAGAAGCCGTAGAAAAAATTGCGGAAAGTATTCTGAAAAAGTCTTGACTTTTGCTGTTTGTTTGTTCTATAATTGAATTGACAATTCAGCCCGGAAGGGCAGGCTGCAAACCGAGTCGCGGAAGAACCCGATAGGAGCGCAGTAACACTCTCACAGAAAGCTGGCAGAGCCGGCGAGGGTAAGTGTGACCATCATCAGATGGGTGCTCTTACTTTCGCCGGCTTTTTGTTTTGGAGGTTTTGCTTATGCCATATCCGAATGAACACGCTGCTCGACTGGTTGATCCAGATCGCTTTGACGCCGATTCATTCCGCCGCGTGAACGATAAATTCGGCGAAGGAATTCATGCTATCTTCGGAAAGCTCAAGGGGGAAGAGAACATGACCTTGCAGGCGATCCGCTTTGACGCGGGGAAATTTACCGCCGAGGAAGCGCGCCAATGGCTGAAGGCACATGATTACGAGCCAATCGCTTTCGAGGAAGCCGAAGGAGAGAAAGCCGAAAAGGGTTTATCTTACTTCATGCCGCTGCAAAAGGTGATCGAGGCAAAGCGTGAGGTATGGGGCGTTGCGGCAATCGAACAGCCCGACCAGAGCGGTGAGATCATGGATTATCAGAGGTCCAAGCCGCACTTTTGGGCGTGGTCGAAGCGGGTGCAAAAAGCCAGCGGCGGCAAATCCTGCGGTAATGTGCGCGAAAGCCACACCAGCAAAGCGGTCGGCAAGGTGATCAAGCTGCTTTTCGATGATGCGGCTAAGGCGGTGCGTGTGGGGGTGAAGGTGATTGACGGCGAGGCATGGCAGAAGGTAGTCGAGGGGGTATTCACCGGTTTTTCCATCGGCGGGCGGTATGGCGAGCGCTGGGAAGACCCGCTGAATAAGGGTTATGTGCGTTACGAAGCCATTCCGAACGAGATTTCTCTGGTGGATTTGCCCTGCATTCCTGGGGCAACTTTTGAGATGATCAAGGCGGACGGCAGTCGGGCAGTTTTTCCAATACTCAGTACTAAAGGAGAGACGATGAAAGAGAAAGTTCAACATTTACTCAAACAGGCAGAAGGCGAAACGCTGGACGAAGAAAAAATCCAGCAGATCGCCGAGGAAATTGCTGCCATTCTGGAAGAACAATCCACGGCGGAGGGAGACGGCGAAGACGCGAACAATGCGGCAGAAAGCGAAGAAAACCCGGAGAACGGGGAAGAGGAAGCGGCTGAAGAGCAGCCGAAGGTGCTGACTGCTGAGGATGTGCGCGAGATTGTGTTGTCCATTCTTGCCGAGCTCGGATTGGTTGAACGGAGCGGAACCGATTTGAAGTTGGGTGCAAAAATTCAGGGACTTGCCAAATCGGGGAATGAAGCCTTGAAAGCCGTAGAGGAGTTGAAGAAACAGCTCGCCGGCGATATAGCCAAGCTTGCGGTCGAGGTGGAAACACTCAGTAAGCGCGGGGGGAGCGGTCCGGTTTTGCGCGAGCTGGGGATATTGACGCCGCAGGCAAGCGCGGCACTACAAAAGGCTGAAGCCTTGAAGACTGCACTGCAATCGGTGACCGATCCGCTGGCTGAACAAGCCTTGCGCAATGAAATTGCGCGGTTAGAAATTCAAGCGATTCAAACCAAAGCATAAGGAGAAACTATGATTGACAATCTTTCTCAATTGACCCAACAGGCAATTGCCGAGTTTAAAAAGGCGCTGGCGCAGCCAATGGACCCGGCACAGTTGAAGAAAGCCGGCGTGACGCAGGCAACCGGATTAGTGGCATATGATCTGCAAGCGCCAGCCAAGAATCTGGTGCCGGTGCTGACGCCGATCCGCAACCGCACGCCGCGCGTTTCCGGCGGCGGAGGCACTTCGACCAACTGGAAGGCGGTTACCGGCATCAACACAGCCGGCTTGCGCGGGTTTGTGCCGGAAGGCGAACGCAACGGCGTGATAACAACCGCGGTGCAGGATAAAAGCGCGCCTTACCGCACACTCGGACTTGAGGACAGCATTACCTTCGAAGCGGAGCGCGCCGCGGTTGGTTTTGAAGATATCCGTTCAACGCAGGCACAGCGTCTGCTTTGGGCGACCATGATCGAAGAGGAGCTCGCCGATCTGGGCGGCAACTATTCGGTTGCATTAGGGACGCCGACTGCTCCGACCGTGACCGTGGAAAACTCGGGCGGCTCAATTGGCGCAGGCACATATAATGTGATTGTTGTGGCGCTGACGCTGTACGGTTACCTGGCTTCTTCACTGACGAACGGCGTTGTTGGTCAGGTGAGCGTTACACCAGCCAGTGGCGGTTCGGCATTTACATACGGCGGCGGCTCGTCTAACAAATCCCAAGCGACCAGCACCGGCGCATTGACCGGTTCGACCAACGTGATCAAGGCTAAGGTGACACCAGTGCCGGGCGCGGTGGCTTATGCCTGGTATGTCGGCACAAGCGGTAGTGAATTGCTGCAGGCAATCACCACCATTAACAGCGTTGTCTTGACCAGTCTGGTCGAATCCGAGCGGCAGAATGCCAGCGCAATCACGGCGGATAATTCCCGCAATTTGCTCAGCTATGACGGTATTCTGTATCAAGCTTGGGCAGACAATTCTGGCGCATATATCAAAAACATGGCAACCGGAACACCTGGCATTGGCACGGCATTATCTGCTTCCGGTGACGGCGGTATTACTGAAATCAATGAGATGTTCCGCTGGATGTGGGATAACTACCGGTTGTCTCCGACGCGCATCTATGTCAATGCGCAGGAGGCGGACAATATCACCAAGAAAGTTCTGGAGGCGACCGCGGCACAGATTCCATATGTTACCGGCATGGAATTTACTGCCGGCATGCGGGTGAAAAGTCTGCTCAACCGCTTTGCGATGGGCGTTGCTCCGGAAGTACCGCTGGAGATTCATCCCAACCTGCCGCCCGGCACGCTGGTGGCGGTTACCGAGCAGCTGCCTTACCCGATTAATGGTGTACCCAACGTCATGGAGATGCGTCTGCGTCAGGATTACTACCAGATTGAGTGGCCGCAGCGCACGCGGAAGTATGAGAGCGGCGTGTATTTCGACGGCGTTTTTGCTCACTACTTCCCGCCCTCAATCGGGATTATTACCAACATCGGCAACGGATAAGTATTATGAATGGTCTGATTGCCGGGCGGCTTCGGCTATCCGGCAGTCAGACCAGGTGAGGCAAGGATGAAAAGATACCGCATGGTTGATTCAACGATTGTTACCATCAGCCAGGGCGAGTTTACTGCCGCCGTCAAAGACGGCATGATCGAGCTGCCCGATGAACTGGCGAGGGATTTTCTCCAATTGGGCATGATTGCTCCGGCAAATACTGAGTGTGAGGAAAAGGCAGATGACGGATTACACCAGCCTGAGCAGCGTCAAACTAGCGCTCGGAAGCGCACAAACGACCGATGATACGCTGCTGGCATCATTGATCACGCAAGCCAGCCGGGTGATTGACCGCTACTGTGCGGGTCATTTGAACAGTGATGACTACTTCGTGCGCGCGGCGGTGACGGATGCCGTACTGACTGGAATTGTTGCTCATGATGGGTGGCTGTACTGCTGGCCGCGCAAGCCGATTGTGGAGAGCGTGACGGCGCTGGCGTACCGTGATTTTGGGGATAAGACGTGGCAGGACATTAACATTGCGGAGTGGGTCACGGTGGAAGGATACACGGTCAAAGCAGGTGGTTTTTTGACGCCGCGCCGTGTGCAGGTGAAAATTTCGTTCACCGGCGGGTTCAATCCGCTGCCCGATGACCTGGTCAATGCCGCCACATTGCTGAGTGTGCGTTTTTACCGCGAGGTGAAGAGCGGGCTGGGCGATTCGATCGGTGTGGCTGAGCTGGGCACGCTGACTTACACAAAGGCGCTGCCGGTGCGTGTGATTGAGATGTTGAAGCCGTACAAGCGGGTGACAGCATGACAACGATTGATCAAATTCGTCAGCGGTTAGCGGAAATCCAGGCAGCGGTATCGGGGGTGAAGCGGGCGTATACTCGCGCGCCGCAGGCGCTGGCGGACAGCGATCTGCCGGCTTTCTGCACATTTGCCGGCGGGAGTGTAATCAATCCAATCAGCGAAACCCTGATCGAGGAAACGCGCACCTGGCTGATGCGCTTGTATGTGAAGCCCATACTGAGCGGTATAGATGGCGAAGCGGAGAAAGCAGCAGAGGAATTTTTGATCCAGGTTCGGAACACGTTTCTCTCGCATCCACAGTTGGGCAAAGGTACCAAAGATGCCGTTTTGTCGTTTGTCGAAAAAGTTGTCTGGCTCGGTGATAACGGCATTCAGATTCTGCCATATGCCGGGCAGAATTATTTGGGCGTTGAGTTTCGAGTGAACATTGTGACGATTGTCCCATTGACAATCGCAAAATACGAATGATGGAGATACGAGATGAACGCAGAGGATTTATCTATGATTGCAGGCGCAATTTTGTCGCTTGCGTTTTCGTATGTTCCCGGTTTGAGCGGGAAATATGAGCAGTTAGCCGCAGAACAGAAGCGGCTGATCATGCTGGCGCTGGTTGTGATTGTGGCCGGTGTGATTTATGGGTTGAGCTGCGCGGGGCTAGCCGACAAACTCGGTTTGTCTGTTGCCTGCGACGAAGCAGGGCTGATCGGCCTGGTGCGGGCGGTTTTACTGACGGCCGTTGCCAATCAAGGGACGTATGCGCTGACGAAACGGTAATCATATGGACACATCGCTGTATTCATTACTTGCGCAAATTCCTCTGGTCGGCATTTTCATTTGGTTCGTGTTGGAGATGATGAAGCGCTACAGTGAGGAACGCACCTACCGTGATACGCAATGGCGGGAGTTTCTGAAGGATTTGCGTGACGCGCAGAATGCGGCCGTTGCCAGGTTGGCAGAGGAAATCAAGTGCATCGCGATTGAAGTTGCCCAAATGCGTGAATCACTGAACCGCCATGAGATCAATACCGAACGCCGCTTTAGCAACTTAAAACGGAAAGATGTTGAAGAAACATGAAGCTATCAAAAGATGATGTGTCAAAAAAGAAGTGTCCGCTTTGCGGTGCGGGGCTGATGCCGGTACAACAAGCCGGCAAGATTGTATATATCTGCACCTGCGGCGGCATTTCAAGAACGGTGATTGAAGTTTTACCTGAAAAACAAATAGAAGGAGAACAAAATGACAGCTCCAACTGAAAAGACATTAAATTATGGATTACGGTATGCGAGCGTATTTGAACTGGATGCAAACGGATATCCAAAAGCCAGCGGAACAACTGCTTACGAGGGAATCCAATTCAAAGGTTCGACGGCGTTTGAATTGAACGTGCCGGATGCGCGCAAGCTGACCGGCTTAGGTGAGGATGGCATTACCCAGGTCGTCTATCTTCCGCCAACAGAGGGGGCGGATGCACGGCTGAACGTAGAAGCGGCAGACCCGGTTTTGGCTGCACTATTGGACGGGACGAAAGTCGCCACGGTAGGAGAAGCAAGTATCATCGGCATTGCGACCGATAAGCAGGGCTTCGAGCCGCGCGTGGCATTGCTGTTGTACCAGGCTGCGAAGGGTCTTGAGACTGGTAAAACCTACTGGCACAGTTTTATTATCCCGTCGGCTCAGGTGGTGCGGAAGACGCCGGGCATGGGAGCAGACAAGGCGGTCACACAGTATCAAGTTGCACCGAATCGGGTGCGCAAGCATTTATGGGGCGTCCAGTTTTCCAATGCTACTGAGGGCTTTCTGGAGGCACAGGTGCTTGAAGTTTGGAGCAATTACCCGCTGCGGATTGCATCGTATCTGGGCGATGGAACGACAACGGCATTCAACTTTCCAGAAAATTTTCCGGCGGTTGCAACTGATGGGATTAAGGTGTGGAAAAACGGCACAGAGGTTACCAGTGGTTTGACAAAAACGGTAACCGGTATCACCTTTTCGACTGCTCCAGCCAACAATGATGTGATTGTTGTCTTACGTGAGGTTGCCGGGTAAGAGATGAAAACTCTCGAACTCACAGTCGGAAATGTAACCGCCCATCTGAAAGTTTGCGAAGCAACGACGCTGATGGGACTTCGGCGCGGGAAGATAGCGGCTGAAGCCGGAAACGAAGACAATCCGCTTATCTGGTTTGCCCGCCGTTTTATGTATCCCGATTTAATGGCTTGCACGATTGGAGAGATTGACGGTAAGCCGGTGGAAGAACTGACCTTTGACGAATTTCTTGCTCTGCCAGATCAGGTTACCGATGCCTGGCTTGCGGCGGTATATGAGGTCAATCCTCACTGGCAGCCGCGTCTGCCAGAGCCGGCAGAGCAGGAAAAAAAACGCTAGAAGCCTACCGCTGGCTAACGCGTTACTATGGAGAAGACGCGGGCATGCCAAACCTGCCGGAGCATGTAAATTTTCATCATCCAATTGAACAGGTTGCCCGCGTCATTCAATTGCTAGATTTATCAAACTGGAGTTGGACGGTGCAAGATATATTGAGTATGCCGGAGGCTTGGGCTGACGACTTGATCACGGCGCGTTATTGCGGCTGGATACTGGCTAAATCAGAGCATTAAGAAACATGACAATCAGACATATACCGCTCAAAAGGAGAACAAAAAGCAGTAAAACCAGGATTTTCAGATGGTTTCTTGTGGTATTTTTCTCTTGGCTGTATTCGAGCATGTCCCGATATTTTTCCCAGTCCACATTGTCGGGTTCATCTTTTCTTCGTCTTGAACTGCCGAACATGATCATGATGATACGCTCCTAAACCATTATACGAAATTTTTTGAGAAATGTTGCTATGGACGAAAAACAACTCAAAATCATGTTGATGTTTGGATCAGATGCTTCGAAAGCTGAAGCTGGTTTGACGAAATTGGTGCAACGATTCGAACAGTTGGGACAGCGGGCGCAAGAACTGCGACAAACGTTGAAAGTGTTTCGCTCAACGCAGCAAGACACCTCCGTTCTTGAAAAGGAATTGAATGATGTAGAGCAGGAAATGCGGCAGATCGCCGGTGAGGCGCGCAAGGTACAAAGCGAAATAAAAGGGATAACGAAAGGTTCGCAGGATATAAGGGATAACCTGTACAATTTGCGCGATATTGGCGAGAAAATTTCGCAAGCGGGGCGATATTTCAGCAATGCAGGCAATGCGATTTTGTCTCCGCTTATGCAGGCGTCTCGATTATTTTTATCCACAACTACGCAGAGTGATCCCCTGGTCATGCGCTGGAAGAATGAAATGGGTGAGATACAGGACGCATGGCTGCGGATCGGAGGGGTGGCAACGAACGAACTTTTACCGCTGCTTGAAAACGCATCCGATTTTATGAAAAAGCTGGCGGATTTTGTTGAGGCGAATCCTGAGGTGGTTAAAATCGCGCTAGGGGCTGGAGCAGGATTTAAAATAGTTGGCGAGGTATTACAAGCGGCTGGCGCACTAACTATACTTACCGGGACACTAAAGCAGCTTGGATTGCCGGGACTGCTGGGTGGATTGGGTACGGTTGGTGGGGCGACACTGCTCAATCCGTATGTATTGACAACCGCGGCTGTCGGCACTGCGGCAACAATCGGCTATGGCGCTATTGCGAAGACTGAATTTGGACAGCGGCGCAATATGCAAGATGCACCGGGGCAGCTTGCAACCATCGCGGCGTATTATGCCGGACAATACGGACTGGGGGGATCGGAAGAACGGGCACGGAAATGGGCGCTGGCGATTGGCGAATTGACCGGGGCGATCGAACGTCATACAGCAGCAGTTGAACGGGATACTGCAGCAACACAACAACAATTGGATGCCTTTGAAGCTTATGAAACTTCGCGGAAAAACCGTGCCGAATATGAAAAACGGTCAGAGGAGCAGCGTAATCAGATTATTGAGGAATTTGCACAACAGCGTGCAGAAATCGAACGAAATTATGAATCGGAACGTACCTCGTTAATTACTCAGTATGCCGAGCAAAGGGCTGATTTAATCGCACAATTTGCTCAATCAGAGTTACGCACCGAGCAGGATTATTATTTACAGCGGGCAAGATTGGCACAACAATATCAGGTTGATGTACAGCGGGCAGAAGAGGATCATCAGCGCCGGATGCGCCGGATGCAGGAAAGCCATAATGACCGTGTGCGTGAGCTGGTGGGCGAACGAGATGCGCTTGGGCTGGTGCGTGAACAGCGTGCTTACGAGCGGGAGCGACAGGAAGCGGAAGAGGATTACCGCATAGAGGCAGCACGGCGCTCTGAAGATTTTGCACGCCAGTTGCAGGAGATGGAAGCTAATTTTGCGCTGCAGCGTGCCAGGCGTCTGGAAGATTTTCAGCAGCAATTAGCCGATCTGCAAATTCAGCACCAAAAAAGACTGGCATTATTGGATAAACAACGTGCAGAAGAATTGGCTCGTTTGCAAAAACAGCAAAACGATAAACTCGCACAATTTAATAAGAACTATCAGGAAGAGCTGAAATTGCTCGTACAAGCCGAGCAAAACCGGCTGTCAGTTTTGCGGTCTCTGGCGATCAACGATCAGGCGGCATTACAGCAAGCCGGCATGGAGCTGACGGCACGCTATAAGACATGGCTGGAACAACAGGTGAATACTTTTGCCGTTGCCGGTGTGCAAGGGCGCGCTTCGGGCGGTCTGGTCAATGCGTGGCAGGCATATATTGTCGGAGAGGAAGGTCCTGAGCTGTTTGTTCCGACGGTGAGCGGCTCAATCATACCGCATTCGCTGACACGCAGTATATTAACTTCTACGGCGCAGCCTGCCAGCCGGGTTGTCGAAATGCGCATTGAGACATCCTCACTGACGCTCAATCAAGTTTTGCGGGAAGTGGATAAACGGTTAAGGCAACGCGACCGGGCATTAGTCGGCGCATTCGGAGGATAGGGATGGCGGATTTCAAGATTGGGACGACGCTGGCAGGGATGACAAATATCGAAACTTTGACAACGCCGCTGCCCGTGCCGCGCGCGGTGTTTAAGGAATATGCTGAGTATATATCGGCTGCCAGCGGACGGACTTATGGACGCGGATATCCATCCTGTCAATGGATATTTTCCCTGTTGACTTCTGCCCAGCGGCAGCAGCTAAAGACATTCTGTCCTGGCGCATCTGCTGCTGTATACATTCGCACATTGACCAACAGCGATACGTATGCGAATTTTCAGGCGGTCATGCACTGGCCGGAAGAAGAAGAGCGCGACCCGTCAAAGCGCCGTGACCGGCTGGAGCTGACGATTCTATTCACGCATTTGGTGGCAGCAACATGAGCCGGGCGGCGACATCACAAGAACTGGCGATTTTACGGTCGGACGGACTGGCGGCACGGCTGTTTGCCATCATCGATCAGCCGGCTGTGGTGTATCAGTGCCGGGTCAATCAAACATTTGCTACGCATGACAGGGTTGCGCAGTTTGCTTATGGCAATGCCAGCGGGAATCTCTCGGATGTACTGCCCGGCATGACGGTGCTGGTCGGTACAAGTCAGGGGGCATGGGACAGGGGACTGGTGCGGGTGCGCAAAACGTGGACGTCTAACACGGCGTATATCGGCGAGACATCCGAAATCAAGTGGGAAAACGGTTTGTATATCACGGTGATTGATGAATTTGCAATCTGGCCCAGGCACGTGCGCATATCGGGGCAAACCGCTTACATGGACTACGATATTGCGTACAGCAATCAGCATAGCGTGTTTGCGCCTGTGCCGTGTCTTGGTCCTGACCGGGTGTTGAAGCTGGACGGGGCGAGTGTCTCGACGCAATTGGATGCATCCAAATCGTGGGCAATTGGGTCGAGCATCAGCGGCTATGCGTGGAGCGTGGTGCGCGGTTCGGCGACACTGCAAAATGCGAACACAGCCACGCCGACATTGACGGCGACGACGGCGGGGCGAATTTTGCTGAAATGCACCGTGACGGCGGCAAACGGTGCAAGCGCAACGGGATACCGCACTGTTTATGTGTACAGTGCGGCAAATCCGCCAACGGAAATCGAGCTGGATGATTTTTCCGGCAGTATCGAGCGCGGCGGTTTCGAGTTTGCCGTCCGCTTGCCGATTTCACCAGGATTTACGCCGCGCGATTACTGCAAAGTCATTCTGTTTGCAGAGGAGTGTCCGCAATCTATTGGACCGATCGGCGGGGCAGAGAACGTGCTGGCAATCGGCTGGATGAACGAATCGGAATGCGAGGTGGATGACAAGAGCGGCACAGCGATACTCAGTATCAAGGGGGCGAATTACTGGTTGACGCGGATCGGCGGGTATCCGGTCGGTGTGGAGACGGTGAGCGGGACGCCGTCGAAGTGGACGCAGATGCAGAACCTGACGGTGGATAAGGCGCTGTGGCATTTGCTTTACTGGCGGACAACGCTGACGAACTGCTGTGATGTATTTCTGACGGGGGACAGCCGGCAGGCGAGCGCGCTCCAGGCGGTGAGCGGGTCACTGTGGCAGCAGATCAGGACGATTGCCGAAGAGAGTATTTTTGCACGCCCGATGTGCGATCCATACAGCCGGTTGTTTGTGGAAGTCGAAACGAATCTTGTACCGGAAGACGCGCGGGGCGGTTTTCCCGTCATCATGGAACTGACAAAAGATGATTACAGAGACGTTCGTGTAGAATTGCGCACGCCTGAAACGGCACGGGTGGAGCTTTCGGGCGTTGCGGGGACAAAAGCGATTTTTTCCCGTGCGCCGGGCGAGGTTTTCAAACGGTTTGGTCAGGTGCTGGTCAAGGACAGGCTGCTGCTGAGCAGTCAGGCGCAGGCAAACCAGCTTGCCGGTCTGGTGCTGGGCAGGGAAAACCGGGCTTTTGACGTTTCGATTGATTTGGTCAGCGCGAACAGGCTGATCACTTTGGCGCCGCGGCAGTATTTGCGGCTGACCATTTCGGCAGGGGATACGCCGGCGGGATTTGTCTACAGCGGCAAAATTGTCCCGCGTGAGGTATCCATCGAACACGATGCGGCAACAGGAATACTGAGTATGACGGTTGCGGCGGAGCCGGAGACGTTTGAGCAAATCAGCGTGACGCAGCCGCCGCCAAAGGTGGCGAAGATCAACCTGCCGGAGCAGCCGGAGTTGAATATCAGCGACTGGGCAATTGTACCGACCGGATTTCTTTCGTACCCGAATGTGCTTTCGATTATTGATGCGCCGGGGGCTGCTTGCCGCAGCGGGGCGGATACAAGTGCGAACGGTCCATATAACCAATGGATCAGCGGGACATTGCAGGTGCGCAATACGGCATTGCGTTCATACAGTCTTTTTTATGCACGACCGGGGTCATCACCGAATCCGACACGGTACACGATCAATGCGCAGTTTTTGACGCGCAATTATGATTCGATGACGTGGAGCGAGACAACGGCAGATGACTGGTATTCGGTATATCTGCTGGATCGCTACGGAAACCGCATTGCGACAGGAATACACGATACGGTTGTTGATCTGCGCCAACGGACGGGCTATTTCAATCCGCCGGCCGGGGTGGACTGCTGGGGAGTAGAGATTGCGCTCAACAGTGATGTTATTCAGACCATTGATCCGACGATGGTGGATTTGATTTATTTGGAACATCCGTGGAGCAGTCATCAGACGGCAGATTTCAGCTGGGGAAAATACGCAGAAGGCGGCGTGTGGCTGCGGGCGGCGGGAAGGTGGAACAATGCGTTATATTCCTGGACCGGATACAAAATTCGTCTGAACCAATCGGGCGGGTATAACAACTGGTGGGTATATCTTTACGGAAAAATCTCGACCAAAATCGGCATACTCGAAGAGAACTGGCCGCCGAACGACAAACGCGGACTGCGCTTGTACTTTATGGGCAGTGCGGATAATCCTGATGTAGCGACGGCAGAAGGTCCGAAGGAAGGCGGGATGCTGGAGGGATATGCTGTGCTGCAAAATACGGCCAGAACGCCGATTGAAGAACGGGATATGCTGATTGTATATGGTGTGACGTGGACAGGGACGTTGACTAAAGATGCAAAGAATGTGGATATACAGGTAGACTGGCAAATCTGGCCGATCCCGACAAAGAAATTGATCATTGATTCTGTGTATCTCTGGAATGTGTGTAAGCATGTGAATTATCTGGATATTTTGGGACAATGACTCTGAAGCGAAAATTACAACAGGCGCTCGCAGGCAAGCAGGATGCTGTAAAAGTTTTTCCGGCGGTGTTGGGAAACGCTGCCGGGGTTGTATCGGTCGGCGGCAAGCCGAATTACGTGTATGTGACGATGGGCGATATTACACTGACGGCTTACAACACGCGGGTTGCGCCGCAGCCGGGATTGCCCGTGTATGTTGGATATGAAGCCGGCCAGCCGGGGCTGCTGCAAGTGCTTGGGGTGCGGGCGGTTGAGGATGCCGATGGAGTGTATCAGACGCCGGGACATCATAAACTGCATGAGTTTCCGACGGGAGCGGATATTGTCTGGGTGCAGTTGCGGCAGATGATGCCGCTGCGGATCACGCCGGCAGGCGGGATGACCATCGCAGTGTACCGCGGGGTTGTATGGACCGGCAGCGGTTATCAGGTTATATCCGATACGGTTGATCTGACACCCTACCGTCCAACTGCGAGCGGGAAAGCCCGCTATGTACTGGTGACGATAAATACCAGCGGAGCTGTGCAGATTACGGCGGGAAGTGAAGTAAACTTGAGCGCGCTAACGCTGGCGGATATTCCTGCCATGCCGAGCGGGACGGCGTATGTGCTGGGGGCGATACGGTTATATGCGCTGCAAACAGCGATACAGGAGGCAGCAACCGACACGGACATTGTGGACCTGCGGTTTCCGATGCGGCATACTCATACGGCGGCGGAGGCTGGCGGACATGATCCGGTAACGGTGGTGGACAGCAGTACGGTAGATTTTACGCTGAGCGGTCAGCAGTTGACGGCGGAGGTGAAGCCGGAAGGGATCAAGCTGGATGATTTGGGAACACCGGATGACAATACGGATTTGAATGCGACGACAAGCCGTCACGGGCTGCTGCCGAAACTGCCGGGCAATACAGGGGTTTATCTGCGGGGAGATGGAACATGGGCGACGCCACCGGGAAGCGGCGGCGGGGGAATAGCCATCGAGGAACTGGACGGTACGCCAAGCGTATCTGATGTAACGTTGATCCGCGTATCGAACGGGACGCTGACGGACGAAGGGAATGGCGTTGTGCAACTGGACACAGGGGGAAGCAGTAATATGGATATTCTTGCAGTACAGATTTTCAGCTGAGGAAGAGAAAATGGCGGCATATTCGAAACTGGCTTTGAGCGCATCAACAAATGGGAAACAGATTAAGGTGGCGGCAACAAGCAGCCCGGGAACAAGCGTGCATACTGCGGTAAGCGGGACATCAAATTATGATGAAATATGGATTTGGGCAATGAATCAGCATACTGCGGACGTGGCGCTTACCATCGAATGGGGCGGGACATCTAATCCGGATGATCAGATTACGGTAACGTTATTGCCAAAAGCAGGATTGACCTTAGTGATACCGGGATTAGTACTGCAAAATGAATTGGTGGTCAAAGCATTTGCAACGACTGCCAATGTTGTGCTGCTATCAGGTTTTGTGAACAGGATTACGGCATGAAACTGACAGATATTTTGACGCATTCGATACGGGGACGGGAACGAACGCCGGGAATGGTTGATGCGGCTCGAACGCGCTCAGCTCAATTTAACCCGGCCAGTCTTGGCAACTGCATCCTGTGGTATGACATGAGCGATGATACGGGGAATGACGGTGAAGCCATCACAAGTATTACGGATAAATCCGGAGCAGGGAGAAACGGAAGCTGTACGAATATTGTCCGCTGTAAACATCCGATAACCGGCAAGACAGGTTTTTTTTGCTACCATCCAAACTCGTATGTTAGTTATACAGCGGCATCCATCCGCACCGCAGCGATCGTTGCGGACTATGGGGGCGGTTATGGATTCTTGATTACAGACAGCAGTAACTATAACTGGCATGGTGGAGTAATCAATTGTCTAAACGCGACATATGCAGCAAATGAAGTAAAAAACGGCGCCTGGCGGATCAATGGTTTAACCATTACACCAACCTCCTATAAATGGCGTACGAGCCCACAGGTGATTACGGTAATCACAACGGGAAATGTCAGCCAGAATCGCTTGGGATACGATCGCACATATAACAGTAATTATTGGAAATATTATGAAGTGATATTTTATTCGGATGCTAAGACATCGGATCAAATCCGTCAGCTCGAGTTATACCTGGCAGATAAGTGGAAAGTGCCATTACAACTGGTGTGAGGTTTGTATGGAGAAAACTCTGGGTATTGATGTTTCATTCTGGCAGGATGATAACACCACCCCGCAGCAGGTGAATTGGAAAAAAGCGAAAGCGGCAGGGGCGGTGTTTGCGTTTATCAAGGCGAGCCAGGCGACATACATGGATGAGGATTTTCGATACAACTGGAAGGAAGCAAAAGCGGCCGGTATCTTGCGCGGGGCTTATCACTATTTCGATTACCGTGTGGCGCCAAAACCGCAGGCGCAGTTTTTGATTGGATTGCTGAAAGCTGATGCCGGGGAGCTGCCGCCGGTGATGGACCTGGAGCGCAATCCCTACTGGCCTCTGCCATCACGGGAAAATTTACTCAAGGCGACGCAGGTTTTTCTTGGCGAGCTGGAAGCCGCCTTTGGCAGAAAGCCGCTTTTCTACACCAATCCGAGCATGATTTATTACACGCTGAAGCCCGTCCCCGCCTGGCTTACTGAGTATCCGCTGTGGATTGCGCATTACGGCGTGCCGCAGCCGACCATGATTTCGCCGTGGACCAGGTGGACGTTCTGGCAGTGGACTGACAAAGGGGATGGGCTGCTGTTCGGGATGGAGAGCAAACAGGTGGATATGAACTGGTTCAATGGCACCGAAGCTGAACTTCGCCAATGGGCTGGTCTGGAGCTTCCGGTATCTGCCCCTGAGCCAACACTGGAGGAAAAAGTCGCCAAACTTTGGGCAGCGCACCCGGAGCTGCATTAGGAATGGTGAATTACAGCCGCCAGTTGTCCACCGGTGAAGCGCGGCGGTGGGCGGCTTGGATATCGGTTTGTGCAATGTTCAGGTAACGGCGTACCATTTCAAGGGACGAATGACCAAGAATACGCTGGAGCGTGAAGATATCTCCGCCATTGCGAAGGTATTCAATGGCAAAGGTATGGCGAAAGCGGTGAGGGTGGACATGTGGTACGGCGGCAGATTTTCCTAATTGCTGTAACAGCGACCGAATCGAACTAAGCGACAATTGAAATAGTGGTTGTCTTGGGTCTATCTTGTTTTGACTGAGATAATGCCACAAAGCCAACGATGTTTTTTTGCTGATTGGAACAATGCGCGATTTTGTTTTTTTGCCGGTGCCATAAG
Source organism: Anaerolinea sp. (assembly GCA_020725865.1). Classification (GTDB taxonomy): domain Bacteria; phylum Chloroflexota; class Anaerolineae; order Anaerolineales; family Anaerolineaceae; genus DYEC01. The sequence goes on from DYEC01000011.1 coordinate 16,375, forward strand.
GCGAAACATAAATTTCCAACGCGTCCAGGCGGATATCGGCAACTTTTAGACGGCCTATTTCTCCCAGCCGTAAGCCAGTATCGAGCATAAGCAAAATCAGGGCGATGTTGCGTTTTGCGGTCTTACGCCGCATTAGGACGATTTTGCCATTGCGTTGAGCGCGGGCAAATTCAGCAGCCTTGAGCAGCCGCTTGATTTCCTCTTCCGTAAAGGGCTGAATCTCCGGTGTGAAAAATTTCAGACGCGGTAAATCACTGGCAGGATTTTTGTCTATCAATCCGTTCTTGTGAGCCCAGCGAAAAAACGAGCGCAAGGCTTTCCAGTAATTGTCTACGGCGCTGCTGCTTAGAGGTGAGCCTTTGCGGGTACTGTACTGGTCTCTCTCGGGTATATACTCAGTAACCAGATAATGCATAAACTGTTTGAGTGCGGCAGAGGTGATTTGTTTGAGTGGTAAATCGCCCAAGTGGCGTATTAAATGACGCAAAGCCGGGTGATAGGTGCGGTAGGCAGTAGAGGCAGAATGTTGCAAGGAGAAATCGAGTAAAAATCCTTCGACAGCTTTTGAAAGCAACAAGGCTGATATTCCTTTCTTCGGTATGATCTTAATCCGAAATCGTGAATATCAGCCTTGTTTTTTGCGGGAGGTTGATATTGGCAAATAGGAGCGGGCGACGGGATTCGAACCCGCGGATATCAGCTTGGAAGGCTGATGCCTTACCGCTTGGCCACGCCCGCATGTATTTGTATTTTACCCGCGCCGGGGAGGAAGGTCAAGACCGGCATAGACTGTTCCCGCCGGGCGGTTTATAATTGCCGCGGTGAAACACCGGGCGAAGCTCCTGCTTTCTGTTGTTCTGGTTGCCGTGATGGTGGCCGCTTATTTTTTGTTGCGTGGGGCGCACAATCTGCGGCGCAGCCTGAACGTACGCGAGTGGATTCGCAACCCGCAGGCGCACCCTGACTGGATGGTCCGCGCAGGCATGCATTGCGGCAATGCCCCTTTCCTGATCCCTACCGATGGCTTCATTGGTTTTCTGTGGGACGATTCCTTTCGCCCGGGTCACCGTCATCAGGGGATTGATATCTTCGGCGGGACGTCTCCCGGTCAGACTCCGATTATCTCCGCTTATGATGGCTTTCTGACCCGTCTGCCAGACTGGAAATCCAGCCTCATCCTGCGCATTCCCAATGACCCCCTGCAGCCCGGGCGGCAGATCTGGCTCTACTATACTCATCTGGCGGACGCCGAGGGGGCATCTTTTATCGTTCCCGAGTTCCCGCCCGGAACAGTTGAGGTGTTCATCAAGTCGGGAACATTGCTCGGTTATCAGGGTAATTACTCCGGCGATCCCGATCAGCCGGTGGGTGTTCACTTGCATTTCTCCATTGTGCTGGATGACGGCAAAGGGCGCTTTCGCAACGAGCTGGAGATCCGTAACACGCTTGACCCTTCACCTTATCTGGGATTGCCACTGAATGCAAAACAAAACCCGGATATCATCCCAACCTGCGCCAATGCCGCCCAGCCTGCCCGATGAAACCCGCAGCCGGGCATATGCATCTGTAGAGCGCAGTTTTGTTCATTTCCGCTTGATACGCCGAATAAATATTTGACGTATAATAAAATCAATAACCAGACGGCTTTTTTGCATTTTGGCAGGGAGATATGCTGACATTTCGCGACCTTGTTAGCGGGCTGAAATCGCTGGGTCTGAATCCTAAACAACCGCTGATTGTACATGCCTCGCTGGATTCCTTTGGGGAGGAAGTGCGCGGCGGTGCACAAACCCTGCTGGGTGCTTTGCTGTTGACCAGCGACGCCATCATGATGCCAACTTTCACCTACAAAACCATGCTCATTCCAGAAAGCGGACCGGACAACAACGGCATCACCTATGGCAGCGGTACTGCCCTCAACCGGCTGGCAGAATTTTACCGCCCGGATATGCCCGCCGATCCGCTGATGGGCATGCTGGCGGAAACGCTCCGCCAACACCCGCACGCACAGCGCTCCAGCCACCCGATTTTATCCTTTTCGGGTATCAATGTCGGCGAAGCGCTGCAGGCGCAAACCCTGCGCGAACCGCTGGCGCCCATCCAGCAGTTGGCACAGATGCATGGCTGGGTTTTGTTGATCGGGGTAGATCACACGGTCAATACCAGTATTCATCTTGCCGAGCGTTTGGCTGGACGCCATCAGTTTGTGCGCTGGGCACTGACTCCCGCTGGTGTAAAGGAATGTCTACACTTTCCGGGATGTTCGGATGGCTTCCATCAGGCAGAAACGGACCTCATTCCGATCACCAAACGGGTGATGATTGGCAAAGCGTTGATTCGTGCCCTGCCCCTGCGTTCGATGCTGGACATTCTCAGGCAAAAGATCGAAGCCGACCCGCTGGCGCTTTTGTGTGAGCGGGCGGATTGCGAGCGCTGCCAGGCGGTTCGCAGGGCGCTCGACCTTCAGCCTGTAACCTAGGTGGACCTGTTTGCGGCGCTTCGATGTCGGAAGATAGCACTCGCTCTTCTCTGGAACTTCTTTACAATATCAGCCGTGAGCTGGCAAAGTCGCTTGATTTGCATACGGTTTTGCCGCGTGTGTTGCTACTCTCAGTCCATAACCTGAAAGCCGAGCGCGGTTCGCTGGTCGTGCTGGATGAAAAGCAGGAGCCACTCGATGCTGCTATTGTGGTCAATGATCAGCTCATCCAGCACACGGTGGAACGCATCCAGGCAACGCTGGATCAGGGGCTGGCGGGATGGGTATTGCGCGAACGCAAAGCCGTTCTGGTGCCCGATACCTCTCAGGACGCGCGCTGGCTACGCCGCTTTGATGATACCCAAAGCCGGACCGGACCCAAATCGGCAATGTGCATTCCTCTTCTGGCAGGCAGGAAGATCGTCGGTATTTTGACCATTGTTCACCCTGTGCCGGGTTTTTTCAACGAAGATCATCTGGCATTGTTGCAGTCCATCGCCGATCAGGCGGGGATTGCTATCAACAATGCTCTGCTCTTTGCTTCGTTACAATCAGCAACCCGCCGCTACCGTGAACTGTTCGAGGATAACCTCAACCCATTATTGATCAGTGATTGGGAAGGCAAAATTCTGGAAGCCAATCGTGCCGCTGCCCGACTGACCTCATACAGCCCGGCGAAGCTGGCGAGCATGACCATTGCCGATTTGCACCACGACGGCGTTTCTCATATTGCCGAAAGCAGCGCCGCGCTGCATGCCGGAGAAACGGTTTCTTATGAAACCGAGCTGTTGTTAAAGAGCGGCAAAACGCATCCGGTCGAAGTCTTTGTGCAGATGGTGAATATAGATGGACAGGATCATCTGCAGTGGACGCTGCGCGATATCGCCGAACGCAAAGCGCTGGAAACCTTGCGTGAGAACCTGATTGCCATGATTTATCATGACCTGCGCTCGCCGCTTTCAAATATTGTTTCCAGCTTGGATATGATCGAGACGATCACAACCCCGCAGGATGAAGCGCTGGAGGCGGTGTTTACCATCGCCCACCGCTCCACCGAGCGCCTGCAGCGCCTGATTGATTCACTGCTCGATATTCATCGTCTGGAAGCCGGTCAGCCGATTGGCAGTCAAAAAACTGTTGAGGTGTCATCACTGGTGCGCTACGCTGTTGAGGCTGTTCAACCGATCATTTACAGCAAACAGCAAACCCTGACCACCGAAGAGCTGGATGCTCTGCCGTTGGTGCGGGTGGACGAGGATATGATTCGCCGCGTGCTGATTAACCTGCTGGAAAATGCCGCCCGTTTTACACCGTTGGAAGGGACGATCACCATTCATGGCAAACAGGTAGATGAATGGGTACAGCTTTGCGTGCAGGATAGCGGACCCGGTATCCCCAAAGAGGCTCAAGAGCTGATTTTTGATAAATTTGCCCGTCTGGACACCGAGCGCTATCCCAAGGGCATCGGTTTGGGGCTGGCATTTTGCCGTCTGGCAATCCGGGCGCATGGGGGTAAAATCTGGGTGGAAAGCACACCGGGTGAGGGTAGTTGTTTCTTTTTTACACTGCCGGTCGCCCAGCCCGCCTGAGAAACAAAACTCTGATACAGGAGAACACATGCAGGAAATTGCTCCCCGTGTTTATATCGAAACTTCTTATGCAGGCGTCACATTAGGCGCCATTAACTGGTCGCATGGGTTGATTCTGATAGACGCCCCCTTTCGCCCGGAAGATGCCCGTTCCTGGCGCTCATCACTGCTGAATCTGGGAGGCGGTGTGGACCGGATGCTGGTCAATCTGGATGGGCATTTTGACCGCACCCTGGGCAGCCGTCTATTGGATTGCATGGTGATCGGACATGAAAAATTGGTACAGATTTTCCGCTCCCGTCCCGTTACCCTCAAAGCGCAAATGGCGGAAACCGGATCGGAATGGGAATTACAGCCCACTTTCGGCAGTGTGCGCTGGCTGCCGCCCGAAATCACCTTCACCGACCGCCTTCAGGTGCACTGGGATGAGGAACAATCGCTTATCCTGGAAGCTCGCTTTGGTCCCAACCCGGCTGCTATCTGGGCAATTTTACCGGGCGATAAAGTGGTCTTCGTTGGAGATGCTGTCATGCCGCATCAGCCGGCTTTTCTGGCAAATGCCAGCATTCCCCTCTGGCTGGAAACGCTCAACCTGTTGTTATCTGCCGATTATCGCGAATATATCATCATCAGCGGGCGCGGAGGGATGGTGACCACCAGCGAAGTCAAATGGCAAATCCGCTATCTGGAAAAAGCGCAGCAGCTTTTGGAAGAACTGGCGGCACGCCGCGCCGCTGTGGAAGAAACTGAAAGTCTGGTCAAGCCGTTGCTGGCAGGCATAACAATTACCCCTGAAAATCAAGAACTTTACCGGCAGCGCCTGATTCATGGCTTGCGGCAATACTACACCCGTCATTATGCTTCAATGCGCGGTGAAGCCGGCGGGGATAACGCATCCTGATCGCCGGTTTGAGCCTGCCTGAGGCAGCGCCGCGTCATAAAAAGACGCGGCTTTATTTCATCATACAAACACTGGAGGAACAATGTCTGGATTGAACGGCAAGGTGCTTAAGGAACGCCTGCAACAGGGGCAGACCCTGATCGGCGCATGGATCACGGTCACCGATCCCACGGTGGCGCGCATGTTTGCCCAGATTGGCTTTGACTTTCTGATGATTGATCTGGAACACAGCGCCATTCATCAGGAAAGTTTGCAGCAAATTGTGCTGATGTTTGAGGGGACAGACACCTGCCCGCTGGTGCGCGTTCCCTGGCATGATCTCGTTTGGGTTAAATGGGCGCTGGATTGCGGCGCAGAGGGTATTCTTTTTCCCAATATCCGCAATGCCGAGGAAGCACGCCGGGCGGTGCGTCTGACGAAATACCCGCCGGATGGCGAACGCGGCTTTTTCCCCCGTGTGGCATCCAATTTCCTGAACCAGCTCAATGAGTATCTGGATGGCATCAATGAGCGCATCAACGTCTGGATTCAAATTGAGGATTTGCAGGGCATCCGTAATCTGGATGAAATCTTTGCTGTTGGCGGTTTTGATGCGGTGCTGGTTGGTCCTGCCGATCTCTCGCTTTCAATGGGGATTTTGGGGCAGTGGGAACATCCACAGTTCAAGCAGGCGCTTGAGGCCGTTCTCGCCGCCGGTCGGCGTTATGGCATTCCGATCGGTTATCCGGCGGATGATTCGAGCGCCCATGCCGTGCGGCGGCTCAAAGAGGGTTTTCAGTTTGTCACCGCCGGGGTGGATGGCTTGTTTGCCCAGCGCGCGGCGCGCGAAACACTCCAGACACTGCGCGCAGTTCAATAACATCGCACGATCTTGACGAGCAAACAAAGACCCCGCAGGTTTTCAATGCCTGTGGGGTCTTTCTGTTTGAGGATTGATCTTGATCAACGCAAACCGGTAAACAAATCGTTCTCGCTCTGTTGATCTCGGTTGACCAGGCTGTAAACCCGGTAGAAGGTCTGAACAGCCCAATCACTGAGATCAAAATTTTCGGGGATATTTTGAATCTGCCCCATCAGCTCCTGCACTTGCGTCTGGTGGCAGGCGATGGCGGCAAGACCGGTCTCCCAGTGTGCTCGGGCGTCAATCCACGCCGTGGCAGCCCAGCTGGGCCAGCCGAAGTGACGGCGGATTTCCCCGTCCACCCGATATTTGATCTGCTCACCGGTGACGGCGGTATAAAGACTGACCAGCCGCTCGGTGTCAATCATGAAATACACCTTTGGAACGCGGTAAGCCGGGCGTCTTTCAGCGTCATGATATTCGGAATCTGCCGCGGCGACCACTGCACCGAGCGTGAACTGTGAAACAGCGATATGATCCGGATGACCGTAGGCGCCGGTCGGGTCGAAGGTGACCACCACCTGCGGACGCACCCGCCGCAGATGGCAAACAATTTTGCCAATAGCTTCCAGCGCATCCACCTGAGCCAGTTCGCCGTCCATGTAATCCAGAAAGTTGACCTCCTGTACGCCCAGAACTTTTGCCGCTTCCATTAGCTCTTGCTCGCGCAGTCTGCCCAGCGCCTGCGGACCGGGGTTTTCCTCCGGCGCGCCCGACCAGCCGCGCTCGCCGCGCGTTGCGGTCAGCAGACTGATCTGAACCCCCTCGGCGGCGTATTTCGCCAGCGTAAACCCCACCCCCAGCGCCTCGTCATCCGGGTGCGCCGTAATGCACATCAGCTTGAGCGGTTCAGACATCCTGTCCTCCTTTACGCAGTAGATCGAAAAGATACCCCTATTGTACAAAAACCCCGCAAAGGCTACAATGATGCCTTCGTGCTGTGCGATGATCAGCCCGCCTGAAAAGCGGGTGTGGAGAACTTAATCAATTCGTCCCGTTATTTCTCAACCTTGGACGTAATTCATCTTTGCGGCTGCAGTTACTGCGAATGTGGCTGGGTGATAGTTACCCATACGGCATGTGTATCAATCCATTGAAAATATGCAGGAAGGATGCTCACATCAGAGACTTGCGGATAACAACAGCCTGATATATATTAGGTTTATCAATTTTTCCAGTCAAGGACGGGAAAGCCACAATGAACGGATGGGTGGGCAAGTTCTTAGGGCGGTATCAGGTGGTGGAACTGCTGGGCGAAGGGGGCATGGCGACGGTGTACAAAGCCGTGGATACCCGATTGGACCGCGAGGTTGCCATCAAAGCCATTCGCAGTGAGGATTTTCCGCCCAGTCAGGCGGAGCGGCTGCGCAAGCGCTTTGACCGCGAGGCGCGGGTGCTGGCGCAGTTGACACATACGAACATCGTGCCGATTATAGACTACGGCGAGCATGAAGGAGCGCCGTATCTGGTAATGCCGTATCTGCCGGGCGGGGCGCTCAAACGCAGGGAAAAGGGTATGCCTTGGCGGGAGGCGCTGCGGCTGGTACTGCCCATTGCCGATGCGCTGGCGTATGCACATGCACACGGCATCTTGCATCGCGATGTTAAGCCCTCCAACATTCTGATGACCGAAACCGGACTGCCGATGCTCTCGGATTTTGGCATTGCCCGGCTGCTGGAGGACGAAAGCGGGCACACGCTGACTGGGACTGGGGGAATCGGGACACCAGGCTATATGGCGCCGGAACAAGTGGTAGGCAGCAAAGGGCTTGATGTGCGGGCAGATGTGTATTCCTTGGGAGTAGTACTGTACGAGCTGGTTGCCGGGCGTATGCCATTTGAAGCCGAGCGTCCCTCGGGTATTCTGTTAAAACAGATGACTGAAGCCCCGCCGCCGCTAGGTCAGGTGGTGAAAGATATACCGCCCGAGTTGGAACGCGTGCTAATGAAAGCGCTGGCGCGCAACCGCGAAGAACGCTACGCAGGCATGGTAGCTTTTGCAAAAGCGCTGCAGCGGGTACTGGAGGCGGACGAACGTCGTCAGCTGGCAGAGACAATTACCCGCTTACCGTCGTCTCAAGTAAAAACAGTTCGTTCGGTTGAATTGCCAGAAGTTGCCAAGCATCCACAACCTGTACAGCAAACAAATGGGACAATAACTTCTGGTAAACGGTCACCGGCTGGAATGATATTGACATTAACTGGTATAGTATCGTTTCTGCTAGTTGCATTAGGATTGATGACACTGCAAGTATGGAAAGGAGGGAGTGGACAACAGCTTGTAATTACACAAGTGACACTACCACAAATAACGATAGACCACCCAACATTGACACCGTTGCCAGTTGAAGAATCACAAGTCCAGACACAGACATCCACTTCAAACGTGCCAACGGTTACTCAAACGGTTACCCAAATGTCCACCACTGAGACTCTGCCGACCGAGACAACAGCACCGACCGAGACACAATCGCCTCAACCAATAATTATCCAGCCATCCTCGTTAATAAACGCAACTTTGCCCTCTGTCCTCATTCGTATTCGCGAGCAAGATTGGATGGAAACTGTGCTCGTGCCGGCAGGCGAGTTTCCAATGGGATCGCTAGAGAAAGAGGTTGATGATGTTACTGAGCGTTGTAAGTTAGCGGAGCCAAACTGTTCTCGCAATTGGTTCACAGACGAAACACCCCAACATAAAGTGTATCTCGATGAGTTTTGGATTGACCGTACAGAAGTAACCAATGAGATGTATGCACGCTGCGTACGAATGGGTAAGTGTACGCCGCCAGTTTCCTATGCTTCATATACTCGCAGCAACTATTATGACGATCCACAGTACGCAAATTATCCAGTTATCTATGTGAACTGGGAACAGGCACAGGCTTACTGTAAATGGGCAGGGGCAGAATTACCCACAGAGGCACAGTGGGAAAAAGCAGCGCGCGGTACAGATGGGAGGTGGTATCCATGGGGAAACGAATTCAAGTGTGGTTTGGGAAACTTTGACGACGATGCGACTGATGGCGATCAGTATGTTGTGATGGGCGGCCCGAATTGTGATGGTTATTCAGACACATCTCCTGTAGGAAGTTTTCCCGCGGGAGCAAGTCCCTACGGAGCGCTGGATATGGCAGGAAACGTATGGGAATGGGTACAAGACTGGTATGATGCCGGTTATTACTCGGGACCGCAATCTGTTAATCCATCCGGGCCAAGTTCTGGGGAGGAACGAGTGATGCGAGGCGGTTCTTGGACTAGTCCTGATATCGACAATCGAACTACCTTTCGTTACAAACAAACCCTCGATTTTACTTCTTACCGCCTTGGTTTTCGATGCGCGTTTTCCCCGTGAAGTAAGAAAGGGACAAAAAATATTTTTCCTCGAGCGGATTATTGTAAAACGAGACTAATATTGTCCAGCCCTCCCAATGACGCAATGTTTCAAGATGCTACGTTTACAGTGTGCTTAGAAGAGTTTTTTATCCTGAACACGCCTGCAAAATGAACACTTTTTGAGAAGGTCAAGTTGGTTTACAATAGGGCAAAATCCACTGATAGAGGTAAAAAATGGCAGAGCAATTATCCCCGGGTGATTTTGTGACCTTTGTCAAACAGGGCGGGATACCGGTGCGGGTGGTGCGCTATGGCGGCGTGTATGTGCGGTATGTTTCTTACGGCGGCAAGCCGGTGACCATCTCTCATTACGAAGGCACGCCGATCACCATCGAGCGCGAAGCCGAATTACCGCAGGAAATCCGCGAGGAGATCGGCTATGACGTCTGAACTGCATCCGCTGGTGATCCAATTGCGCTTTGCCCGCCAGAGTCTGCTACGCGGTTTGGAGGGCGTTTCTGAAGAGGATGCCCGCCGCCGGCTGGAGCCGATGAACTGCCTGAGCTGGATTGTGGGACATCTGGCGAATATCGAAAACCGCTGGTGGGTCTTGCTGGCGCAGGGAGAGGAATTACTGCCCGAGCTGAACGAGCTGGTGGGCTACGGCAAACCTGCCAGCACGCCCCCGCTGGCAGAGATGCGCACTGCGTGGCAGACCATTACCAGAGCTGCCGACCGCTATCTGGATACGGTTACAACCGAAACCCTGCAACAGTATTTTATTTGGAAGGGCAAACCGCGCCCCGAAACCATCGGCACCATGCTTTTGCGCTGTATCTACCATTACTGGTATCATATCGGCGAAGCCAGCGCCATCCGTCAACTGCTGGGACATTCCAGCCTGCCCGAATATATCGGTGATATGTCCATGGCGCCCTATCAGCCAGAGTAAGCAAAACCGCTGGAACGGTGTATCAAAAAAGCGCCTGCTCCCCCTTTGATCAGGCGCTGTGGGTAGCAATGCCCGGCAATCGTTAGGGCTTTTGCTTGTCCGGTTTGGGTTTCTGGGTGGGTTTGCCGTGCTGTGGCATTTTGGGCGTTGGCTGGGGGTGTAGCTTTGGCTCCACGGTTTTCTTGATGTTGCCCCAGCCCATGCCGGAAGCGCGCATAGCAAAGATTTCCGCCACTGGTCTGCCGCTTTGCTGTGCCATTTCGTAAGCCAGATCAATCTCGCCAAAGCCGTAACCCTGACAGAACCAGCTCATGATCTCGTTATATGAAACGCCCCAGCGCGTTGCCAGCCGCAAACCCTCCGGGTGTTGCCATTCGCCGCCCCCGCAGCCGGCGCGCTCTCCCTCAAAGGTCGGTTCGGGTGTGACGGAGACTTCGGGCGTGGCGGTTATCGGCTTGACTGTACCGGTGGGTGAGGTTTCGGGTGTGAGGCTTTGCGCCACCACAGGGCTGGGAGTTGGTTCTTCGCTTTCCTCTTCCTGTTCCAGCGCCTCAATTTCTTTTGCCAGCCAGGAACCGTCTTTCTGAACGGCGAAGTTCACGCTGACCACATCCCCAACAGAAAGATCACCGGAAAATTCTGTTTGCTCGTTCACGGTAATCGTCTTGCCCCCGATGATCCACACGTTGTTGCTGATGGACTCGATGACGCCGGTAAAGCGCAGTTTCACCTTATTGTTCTTTGCATACGTGAGACGATCGGCAAGGTAAGCGCCATCCGGCAGAATGCGCCCGCGCGCCAGCACCCAATCGCCGACCTGGAATCCATCGGCAAGCGTGTCATCCACGCGGATAGGAACGCCGGCGATGACCCATGTGTTATCCTCGATTGCCTGAATCATCCCCTGAATAAAGAAGGCATACGCCGGTTCGTCCGGTGTGCTCTGGGGTTCTACCAGCGTCGCCTGTCCGGCAGTCAGAAAGACGGTTGTGTCGCCTTCGCTGACCGCTACCCTGCCGCGGTCTACCGCGTAATATACACCGTCATCGGGGATGACATCCACCGCGAAAGCCGTACCGTGCACCTCGGCTATGCCGGCAGGCGTCAGCACCCTGTAAAAAGCGCTCCCGCCGCGCAGTCTGACTACCTGATGGCTGGTCTCGCCGTAAAGCTGGCGCAATTGCAGCATGAGCGTTTTCCGCCAGTGTCCGCCTAATTGCTCAATTAACAAAGCTGTGTCCGGCTCGATAAGGGTGCGGCTGCCCTCGAAGTACACCAGCGCAGCGCGCGAATCGGGACGTGTACGTACAACCTGCCCCTGGCGAAGGCTCTGTCCTTCGCTAGCCACCGTCCAATCCTGCGCCTCCGGTGACGAGGCTACTTCGACCACACCCTGAATATCGGCTAGGGTGGCGGTTCGTGCGCCGGGCGGTGTGCCGAAGGCCAGCAGCAGAAAGGCAAACACCGCAGCCCCCGCCAGTCCCAGCGATGTCAGCGCGCCGATCCACTTCCATGAGATGCGCCTGCTGCGGGCACCGCTCCCTGCGGCGGCGATTACCCGTTTGCGCTGTGCCTGTGCCTTAAGCGGATCCAGGGCTGGGTGGCCGGCGCTGCGGATTTGCGCCGCCGTGCACAGCAAACCTGCCAGTTCGGGTTCGTCGGCGGGCAGGCTGGGAAGAATATCATCGAGCGACTCACCTGCATCCAGACGTTGCAGGGCGTTTTCCAGAAGATCATCCTGTTGTACCATCTTTTTCCTCCGCTGGTTTGAGGAGTTCGCGCAGGGTAATTAAAGCGCGCCGTTGCAGACCTTTGACCGCATCCTCGCTTTTGTGCAGGGTAGCAGCGACCTCGGCGATGGGCATCCCAACCACAAAGCGCATCAACACCACTTCGCGCTGCTCGTCGTTGAGCCTTGCAAGCGCTTTTGAGAGCCGGGTGCTGGTCAGCCGCTGGTGAGCAGTATCTTCGGGGTCTTGTTCCAGAGCGGGCAGGCTTTCGTGGAGCGGCTGGGTGGAGCGGTTGTGGTTACGGCGAAAGTGATCAATGGACAGGTTGCGGGCGATCTGGAACAGCCAGGCGCGAAAGGTCGCTGCGCTGCTGCGGTATGCCGGCAGTGCCTGAACCATCTTGAGAAACACCTCGCCGGTCAGGTCTTCGGCAGTCTGCAAATCGGCAGTGCGGTACGCCAGATAGCGGAAGATGCTCTGGTAATGGCGCTCGTAAAGCTGCCCGGCAGCTTCGGGACTGCCCTGCCGGGCGAGGGCGATGAGGTTGGGAATGGTTTCTGTCTCTTTCAACCGGCGTGAACCCTCAAGTTTCTTATAGATTCAAACGCAACAGGGAGGAAAAAGAGTCGTTCACACACAGGTGGAAAACGGGTGGTTTATTGAGAGCTGGCAGCAAAGAATTGGGGAATGAAAAAACCAGGCGGAGAGGGTGGGATTCGAACCCACGGTAGCCCAAAGGGCTACAACGGTTTTCGAGACCGCCCCGTTCAACCGCTCCGGCACCTCTCCGGGGTGGCTGTAATTATACAGTGTTTCTCTTCATTTGGGGAGAAACGCGGCATGTGCGGAACTGCGCTCGGCCGGCATTTGTACTGTTCAAACAGGCGATCCGGCGGTGCTGTCGGCGTTTCTGAAATTAGTGCGGATTTCTGTCCATTTCACCCGTCCCGTTTGAACCGCATTTCTGACTTGTCTTTCCCGCTCGCTGAGTGAGGAGGAGCCGGTTTTGATCTCGGCAAAAACAATTTCCCTGACATTTTCGTCATTCAGCCCGTCAAAGATGATCAGGTCAATCGGACTGCCGATGAAACGGGCATCTTTTGGATTGTAAGTAAAATCGGGCAGATAGGGCACGAGATGTTCGGTAATTTTGCCGGTGATGACCGACTGGCTGCGCTGGATAGCATCCTCACGGATGAGCTTTTCATACTCCGCCTTCCACTTTTCAAATTCCACCTTCATCTCCGCGCGGGCAGTTTCTAACTGCTGTTTGCGGGATTGCTCCAGTTCCTGTTCACGCCATTTCTGCAATTGTTCCTGTGCTTTCTGAAAGGCGAGCTGTGTTTGTTTGCGGTATTCCTCGGCAATTTTGGACTTAAGCGAGTAGTATTGATAGACTAGAAAAGCCACTGCACCGATGGCGATGATGAGCAGCGCCGCCAGCACTAGAAGAATAACAAACAAAGGGTCTTGCATGGGAAACCTCATGATTCGTGAATATAATCAGCAGTGCCTGTCAAAATTATACATAATAAAATACCCCCGGGTGTTCCTTGCTGAGCAGGTCATGCGTCTCTCCCTAGACACCCCATTTAAATGGCATATAATAGTCTTTAATCTTTGCGATGGTCGCGCAAGTGAACGAACTGCGCGGCTATTCTTGCGCAAGAATGGATTGTCCGTGCCGGAGCAAAAGGGTAATGAACATCATCTTCCGCAATCTCCTGCGCCGCAAGACCCGCACGCTGATCAGCGTGGTCGGGATTAGCATTGGCGTGGCGGCTATTATCCTGCTGGGGGCAATGTCCAAAGGACTGGAAGCGGGTTACTCCTCCATTCTCACCGGCACCAAAGCCGACCTGATTCTTTCCCAGCCGGATGCCGTTGAGCTGAGTTACAGCTCGGTGGATGAATCGGTCGGCAAAGAACTGGAAAATATGCCCGAGGTTGCCGAAGTTACCGGCATGATTGAGGGATTTCTCCAGTCCGAAGGTGCATTCTACATGTTCCTGTTCGGTTATCCCGAAGACAGTTTTGCACTGGAAAGGTTCACGATCAAAGAGGGGATTTCGCTCAGTGACAAGACAGCACACACGCAGCGCGGCAAACCGCTGATACTGGGTTCCGCCGCCGCCGAAGCCTTAAAGAAAAAAGCCGGTGATACCCTGCGCGCCGGTGAGACGGTTTTCCGCATTGTCGGCATTTACGAAACCGGCGATGCCTTTGAGGATAGCGGCGCTGTGCTGAACCTGCACGATGCGCAGGAGCTTCTCGGCAAGCCCCGGCAGGTCAGCCTGTTTTACATCCGCTTGAAAGACCCGCAGTTGCGCGCGCGGCTACAGGCACGGGTAGAGCGTCTCTGGCCCAATCTGGAACTGGCTGGCACACGCGAATTGGCAGACAAGCAGATTTTCGATGACATGATGGGTGCCTACACCATGGTCTTTGCCGGGCTGGCAATCATCCTTGGCGGTGTGGGGATGATGAATGCCCAACTGATGTCAGTCTTTGAGCGGACGCGTGAGATCGGCGTGCTGCGCGCGGTGGGCTGGAGCAGCCGTCGCGTATTGGGAATGATCCTTGGTGAATCCCTGCTCGTGTGTATTGCTGGCGGCGCGCTGGGGGTCGGGCTGGGGTATTCGGGGCTGGTGGCAATCTCAAAAGTTACCGTGATGATGGGGATGAGCCCGGACAGCATGACACCGGGACTGGTAGCACAGGCAATGGTCACCGTGGTGATCCTCGGACTGGTGGGCGGTTTGTACCCTGCCTGGCGGGCTTCGCGCCTGCAGCCGGTGGAGGCGCTGCGTTATGAGGGCGGGAGCACCGGTCAGCGGGTGAAACGCATCCGCTTTGGCGATATGGCAATTCAAAGCCTGCGCCAGCGTTCCGTCCGCACCCTGCTGACCCTATCCGTGATTGCCATCACCGTCGGCGCGCTGATGGCATTTCAGGCAGTCCTGGATGGCGCCGCCGAGTCCTTCACTCAAATTGCATTGGGTGCAGATGCAGAGATCATGGTGCGGCAGGCAAATATCTCCGATACCAGTACCAGCGCGCTGGATGAACGGGTCGTGGACCGTATTGCTGCCATGCCGGAGGTTGCAGGGGTGAGCGGACTGGCTTTTACCGCCGTCGTGCTACCTGAGGGCAAGGGCTTCTTTATCCTGCAGGGCTATCAGCCGGGCACCTTTGCCATGAAGCGTTTCCATATCATCGAGGGCGAAACTCTGACCCGCAACCGGCAGATGATTATCGGCAAACAGATGGCTGACTCGTTGAATAAAGGAGTTGGCGACACGATTGTGCTGAGCGGGGTCCGTTTTCAGATTGTAGGGATTTATGAAAGCAGCGTGAGCTGGGAGGGGCTGGGCGGCGTGATCACCCTGCGCGATGCACAAACCTTTATGGGGCGCCCACGCAAGGTGACCATGGTCACCGTCAAGTTAAAAGACCCTTCGCAGGCTTCCGCCGTCGTGGACAAAATCAACCGGATGCCGGATGCCGCCGCTGCGCTGGCAGGCGAGTTCATCCGCCAAACACCGGATATGCAGGCTTCCGGTGCTTTGATGAATGGTATTTCCATGCTGGCGATCATCGTGGGTGGGCTGGGGGTCATGAACACGATGCTGATGTCGGTCTTTGAACGGACGCGGGAGATCGGTGTTCTGCGCGCGGTGGGCTGGCGGCGGCGGGCAGTCATGTCATTGATCCTGCGCGAAGCAGTGTTGCTGGCACTGCTGGGTGGACTGGGAGGAATGATTTTTGCGCTGGTTGTGTCGTTTGGCATCATGAACGCCCCAATGATGGGTGATATGCTCAAACCGGTGTGGAGCGCCGGAACGTTTATTCAAGCCATTTTAATCTCGCTGGTTCTGGGTGCGCTGGGCGGTTTCTACCCGGCTTATCGTGCCACCCGTTTGCAGCCTGTGGAGGCATTGCGTTATGAATAATGATTTCCTCATGTATAATTGAAGGTGGAGAGAAAGGAGGAGGACATGCGTCGAACCCCACAAACCCTCGTCTTCACATGGATGGCATTGCTGGTCGTGACCCTGACCTCTGCCTGTGGTCAGGCTACTCCCACTCCGGCGCCCGTAGCCGAGTCGGAAACATCTGCCTTTACAACTAAAGTGAGCGCCACCGCTCAGGTGGTGCCGGTGCGCTGGAGCACATTGAGTATGCAGGCGTCTGGTGTTGCTGAAAAAGTTTTTGTCACTGAGGGTCAAGGTGTGGCAGAGGGACAGGTGCTGGTGCGGCTCTCCGGCGGCGAAAATGCCAGAGCTGCGCTAAAAGCCGCTGAACTGGAGTTGCTCTCTGCACAACAGGCGCTGGATGATCTGTACGAGAATCACGGGCAAATGCTCGCTGCTGCTGAACAGCGTCTGGCAAACGCCAAAAAGGCGCTGGATAAAGCCAAAGACCAGCAAACCTGGAAGCAATATCAGCCCGGTGACAAGGATTCGGTTGACATTGCTTGGGGCGATGTGATTGAGGCACAACAAGCTGTTGAGGATGCTGAAGAGTTGTTCTCCTTCTATGCTGACCGTCCGGAGGATGACCCGGACCGGGCAAGGGCGTTGAAATATCTGGCTTCGATGCGCAAGCGGCTGGAAACTGCCAAGCGCAATTACAATTATCTGGTTTCGTTGCCGGATGAAATTGAAAAAGGCATTGCCGATGCCAATCTGGCAGCAGCGCAGGCAGAGGTGGATGCCGCCCAGCGCGAAGTTGATAAACTTAAAGATGGACCCGACCCGGATCAGCTTTCGCTGGCAAAGGCGCGTCTGGCAAATGCCGAAGAGCAGGTCAAAGCAGCCCAAAAGGCGCTCGACAATCTGGAACTCAAAGCACCCTTTGACGGTACAGTCAGCCGGGTATATCTGCGTGAAAATGAATGGGTTACTCCCGGCGTGCCGGTGCTGTTGCTGGCAGACCTCTCCGAAATGCAGGTGGAAACTACCGACCTGAGCGAGATTGATGTGGCACAGGTGCGCGAGGGCAATCTGGTGGAAATCACCTTTGACGCCTTGCCGGACGTGGTTGCACAGGGCAAAGTGATCCGCATCGCACCCAAAGCCGCCGAAACCTCCGGCGTGAACTATACCGTCACGATTCAGTTTTTAGAAATGCCCAGCGGTCTGCGCTGGGGCATGACAGCTTTTGTAGATATTCAGGTCGAACCATAACAAAAAGGTATTCAGCCCATGACGACTCAACCGACCTGGATTATTGAAACGCGCGAACTGGTCAAAATTTACGGCGAGAACCACGCCGGTGTGCGCGCACTGGACCGCGTCAACCTGCGTGTCTCGCCCGGCGAACTGCTGGCAGTGATGGGACCGAGTGGTAGCGGCAAATCCACATTGCTGAATATCATCGGTGCGCTTGACCTGCCTACAAGCGGGCAAGTGCTGGTCAATGGTGAGGACCTGGCCCAAATCAAGAACCTCGACGAATTCCGCTCAAAGACGGTTGGGTTTGTCTTTCAGTTACACAATCTGTTGCCTACCATGACCGCCCGCGAGAATGTGGAAATTCCGATGATCGGGCATTTGAGCGCGGCGGAACGTAAACGCCGCTCGGAGGAACTACTGACGCTGGTGGGGCTGGGAGATCGGGCAGACCACCTGCCGGGACAACTCTCAGGAGGACAACGCCAGCGGGTGGCGATTGCGCGTGCGCTGGCAAATAACCCGCCCATTATTCTGGCAGATGAGCCAACCGGCGCGCTGGATTCTGTCAGCGGCGCGGAATTGATGCAATTACTGCGCGAACTGAACCAGCGGCAGGGCGTCACGGTTGTTGTAGTGACCCATGATCTGGGTGTTGCCCGCCAGACCAACCGGGTTGTCTTTATGCAGGATGGGCGCATTATCCGCGAAGATTACATCGGCACGCCGCTGGAAGAAGACCTCAAGCTCTGGGCGCATTCCGGGCTGGGTCAGCGTATCCTAAACGGCGACAAAGAGCTGCTGCAAACGCTGGGCATCTCAGAAAAAGAGAGCACGGCACTGCAAAAACTGCTGCAGAGTATCAAACACGAGCAGACGGGATAGTTTCTTTTACTCATCTTCAGCTCCCCAAAGGAAAAAATTATGGATATGATCACTTTTACCACCTGTCATCTGGTGAAGAGTGAAGACCTGAACCATCATGGCACGCTTTACGCGGGTCGAGCTTCTGAATGGTTTGTCGAATCGGGGTTTATTGCCGCCGCCAGCCTGACCCGCCCGGAAAACATCGTTTGCCTGCGCATTCACGGGATGACCTTCAAGCGCCCGATTCGTCTGGGGGAGGTGTTGCGGTTTGAAAGCAAGATCATTCTGACCGGCAAGAGCCGGCTGGTGGCATACATCTGCGTCAAAACGCATCAGGATGAGGATGTTCTGCTGAGCGGCTTTATCACCTTTGTCCATGTAGACAGAGATGGACATCCTATCCCGCACGGCATTGAGGTCACGCCAACCAACACGGAGGACCTCAAACTTGCCAAAGAAGCCAAAGCGCTGATTGCTGCCGAAAAGGAGATTGCCTCATCGCTGGTTGAATAGGTTTAGCCGGTTCTGGAGGATGGTCTAGCGCATCGCCTGATCCAAATCCGCAATGATGTCTTCGGCGTTCTCCACTCCTACCGAAAGCCGCACCAATCCATCGGTGATACCCATCCTGTGCCGTTCTTCGGGAGGCACGGTCGTGTGGGTCATGCTGGCAGGGTGAGAAATCAGGGTATCCAGATTACCCAGGCTAACCGCCAGCACACAGACGCGCACCCGGTTCATCATCGCCTTGCCGGCTTCCAATCCACCTTTCAGCTCAAACGATACCATCCCGCCAAAAGCGTGCATCTGCCGCTTTGCCAACTCATGCTGGGGGTGCTCGGGCAGGGCGGGGTAAAACACCCGCTCAACGGCTGGGTGCGTGGAGAGAAACTCCGCTACCTGGCGGGCGTTCTCGCAATGCGCTTTCATGCGCAGTTCAAATGTTTTCAGCCCCAGACTGGTCAGCCAGGCGTCAAAGGGACCGGCTGACCCGCCCAGCGTTTCCAGCGTCTTGCGCAGTTCGTTTTGCACAAAGTCAAGATGATGGCTGACCACCGCGCCGCCCACTACCGCACCGTGACCGGAGAGATATTTGGTAGTGGAGTGTACCACCAAATCACAACCGAGCGTCAGCGGACGCTGGCAGAAGGGAGTGGCAAAGGTGTTGTCTACCATGACCCAGGCGCCATAGCGGTGAGCAATTTCCGATACTGCTCTCAGATCGGTCAGCGCCAGCGTGGGGTTGGCGGGGGTTTCGGCAACCGCCAGCACGGCATCCGGGTGAGCCGCAAAAGCGCGCTCCCACTGTTCGGGAGAGGGGTCGCTCAGCCAGATCACGTTAATACCAAAGCGCGGGGCAATGCTATGCAGAAAGTTGAAAGTGGCGCTGTACAATGCACGCTGGGCAATCACCGTCTGTCCCTGGCTGACCTTTGCCAGAATGGCGGTGGTGATGGCTGCCATACCGCTTGAAAACAGGTGTCCGTCAACCAGCTCCTCGGGTGATCGCTGCGGCTGAGCGCGCAGCAGGTCAAACCCTTCCAGCGCGGCAATTTTGCGCACTGCCTGCGTCTGATTGGGATTGCCCAAACGGGTGTAGATGTAACCGGGGCGTTCATGACGGAACAGCGCCGCCCCGCTATCAACATCTTCAAAGGCAAAGGTGGAAGTCTGATAGATTGGCGTCACATGCGCATGCAGGGCATCTTCATGCTCGCCGTGATGGATTACCAGCGTGCCCATGCCATGCCCGGAATGAAATGTTGACATGGTGGTATGTTCTCCTTATGGTGATATGAAGGTATTATAATCCACACATGTTCCTGCTGAACGGCAGGATTTCAGACTGGCACAATAACCTGTCGGGTAAAAATTTTTCATGCCCCGTTTTCGCAAAATTGCGTCCTGTTTTGCAAGCCGTGTTTCACTTATCTTTATCATTGTACCAACACTCTCTTTCCCTCGAATTTGCCTCATGTTTAAGATAAAATTGTGCACATGAAGCCACATCACACCCCTCACCTTGAACGCCGTCTGATTTTATCCTTAGGTTTCACAGGATTTATTTTCCTTGCCGAGTTGCTCGGCGGCTTTTGGACGGGCAGTCTGGCGCTGCTTTCGGATGCGGCGCATGTCTTTATGGATATGTTTGCCATCGGCTTGAGTTACCTCGCGCTGCGCCTGTCTGCCTTGCCTGCTGATGACCGCCATACCTACGGCTGGCATCGGCTGGAGGTGCTGGCGGCGCTGTTGAACGGTATCACCCTGCTGGTGATTTCAGTTGGCATCTGGTATGAGGCGTATCAACGCTGGCTGGAGCCGCCGCAAGTGCGTTCACTGGAGATGTTTATCATTGCCGTCATCGGGCTGGTGGTCAACCTGATTGTAGCGCTGGTGCTTTCGGGGCGGCATGAGCATTTAGAGCCAAAGTATGACCAGCAGCATCAGCACATTCACAACGGTACACCGCACAATCACACCCGCAAAGACCTGAACATTCATTCCGCTTTTCTGCATGTCATCGGCGATGCTGTTTCTTCGATGGGTGTCATCCTCGCCGCTTTGATCATCTGGCGCACCGGCTGGTACTGGGTGGATGCGCTTGCCAGTGCGCTGATCGGTGTGATCATTCTGGTCAGTGCATTGCGTGTGACGCGCGCCGCGTTGCACATTCTGGTCGAAGGAACACCGGAGGGAATTTCACCGCAAGCACTGGCAAAGGGTATGCTATCTGTTGACTCTGTGGATGATGTGCATGATCTGCATGTCTGGAGCATTTGCTCAGGTCATGTGGCGCTCAGTGCCCATGTGGTACTGGATGAGGAAGGATACCAGCAGCAGGGGGAAGTGATGAGTCAATTGAAAGAGCACCTGCGCAGCGGTTACGGTATCGAGCATACCACTATTCAATTTGAAGAAGTGCCCTGCGAGCAGGGGAACGGCTGCGGGTCGTCTTAAGGGGGATCGGGCTTGCGTTTGGGATAAGTACAGGACGGGTTGAAAACCTGCCGTTGCCTGTCAAGATTATTGCAGATACTCACGCAGGTGCCGCGAGCGCGTGGGGTGGCGCAGTTTGCGCAGTGCTTTGGCTTCAATCTGGCGGATGCGCTCGCGGGTAACGTTGAAATAGCGGCTGACCTCTTCCAGCGTGTGGTCTTTGCCGTCAATCAAACCGAAACGCAGTTCCAGCACCTGCCGCTCGCGCTCTGAAAGCGCCGCCAGTGCGTTCTGCACCTGTTCGCGCAAGATTTCGCGCGCTGCGGCATCCACCGGCTCCAGTGCTTCGTCATCTTCAATAAAATCTCCCAACTGGCTGGATTCCTCATCGCCCACCGGGCGCTCCAGCGAAACCGGTTCTTCCGCCGATTGCAGGATGCGCTGCACCTTGGAAACTGCGGCAAGCAGGCGGCGGTGTACTCCCGGTTCAAGGGGAAGTCCCAACGCTCTAGAGCGTTTGATCGTCTGGATATCCTCATTGGAAAGCAGATCGGATTCCAGAGCCAGCTCTTCGAGGGTCGGCTCACGCCCATTGACCTGCACCAGTGAACGCTGGACGCGCATTAGGCGGGTGATGGCTTCAAAGAGGTGCACCGGAATGCGGATGGTGCGCGCCTGCTCGGCAATGTAGCGGCTGATGGATTGCCGAATCCACCACGTGGCATACGTGCTGAATTTGAAACCGCGCGCCGGGTCAAATTTGGTCACTGCACGCAGCAGTCCCAGGTTGCCCTCTTGAATCAGATCGAGGAAAGAAATGCCGCGTCCCAGATAGCGCTTGGCAATGCTGACCACCAGCCGCAGATTGGAGCGAATCAGCACTTGACTGGCTTCCTCAGCGCGCCAGTGGACATTTTCCAGTTCGGTGGCTAACACCGGTTCCGGCGGCAGGTATTTTTCAAAATACACCTGTTTAGGCAGACGACCTCTTTTTTGGATATAACGCAGCACTGCATTCGCTGTTGGCTCGGGCAGGAGGTACATGCGCACAAAAACCCCAAAGGCATTTTGCGCCAGTTCATCCCAGTCGTCATTTTTGCCCCATTGCTCGTTGGATAAATATGAACGCAGGTAAGAAGGGGCATCGGATTGCCAATCATGCTGCAGCATTTGTGCTTCGGCTAACATTAGACCGAGATCGGGCATCTGCTCATAATTCAGTCGCCGGATATCCTGTTCCAGTGTTTGCCAGAAAGCCAGCAATTCTCGGATGATCGTTTGATACAGAGTGCGAAAATGCCCTGCAGCAGGTTCTTCGACCTCCTGTGCCTTTTCCTCGTGACTCTCCATCAAGTTTGTTGCTGCAATGCGCGTGGCAAGACGAAACTCGCTGTCGGCATCCAGCAGACTGATCTGCCCGATTTCTTTCAGGTAAAGCCGTACCGGGTCTTCAGTGAGTTCCGCTGCCAGGGCAGGGTTCTCCAGCAGTGCCAGCGGGTCTTCAATGACTTCGCTGAGTTCTTCACCTGCCTGAACCAGCACCTGTACATCCGGCTCTTCTTTCTCCAAAATTTCTTCGTCCATGAATGCGATTTCCTCTTCGTTGAGCGGTTCAGCCACTTCAAGGCTGGAATGTGGAGCAGGTTGTGCCCTGCGCACCGGCGGTTTGCGGGTTGTCCTGGGTGGGCGCGGGCGTTTTTCAGGTGTCTCTGGCGGCTTGGTGGTTTTCTTTCTCGCCATACGGTTTAACTATACCATAAATAATCAGAATGCAAGTTTTCTTGCGGCTCAATCCACCACAATGGGCTGACCCAGTGCTGTGTTCAACCGCTTCAGCGTTTCGGTGTACTGTTGCACTAATTCGCGGTAGCTTTCCAATTGCTCACCGCCGCTTTCCTGCAAATCTTTTTGCAATTGTGTTAACTCTGCCAGTTCCTCTTTGACGCGCGTCAGGCGCAGGCGAAACATTGAGCGGATCAAGTCCTCGACCAGTCGTTCGCTGGTCGGCTCGCCTTTTGGCAGCGGTGCCCAGAGCTGTTGCAGCAACCCTTCCAACACCGGCGGTGTATTGGCAAGGATAAAAGCGGGCGGTTCAGCCTCGTCCTGTTCCAATGCGGTAACGATCAGCCGTCCCAGCATTTGATGGCTGCTTTCCAGCAACTCTTCAGGCATGAAGCGGCTCAAGCCGGCTTTTTGCAGGGCGCGGTCCAGCAAGTAGAGCGCATCCGGCTGGCGCAGCAGTAACCGCAGAATATGCATCTCCAGCGAGCGCACCAGATTCTGCGTGGTCTGAACCAGCACCGGAACTGCGGTTGTTTGCGGGGGAGTTGAGCGGGCGGTGCGGCGAGATGGCTGGGGCAGAGGTTTTCCCATACCAATCAGCGCGCGCTCATCTATGCGCAGTAAGCGTGCCAGCCGTTGACGATATGCCTCTCGCTCGACCGGATTAGGCACATCTTCAATCAAAGGGAGGACACGGGCAGCGATGTCGCTTTTCACTTTCGGGTCTTCCAGGTCACGTCCAGCGGCAAGCGTTTCCATGACATGGGTGACAATCGGACGGGCAGCGGCAAGGATGGCAGTCCATTCTTCAGGGTTGCGCAACGCTACTTCGTCCGGGTCCATCCCGGCGGGAATCGTGGTCACGCGCAGGTCTGCCTGCAGGCGCCCTTCCTGACGCAGTAGCCCGCGCGCGTCAAATACCAGCTCCGTGCTGTGATCCATTGCCTGACGCGCCACTTCCAGCCCGCGCAGGGTGGCTTTTTCTCCGGCGGCATCGGCATCCAGCGCCAGCACAATGCGCCGCGTCAGCCGTTTGAGCAGGCGGAGCTGATCTTCAGTCAGCGCGGTGCCCATTGGCGAGACGGTATTGGTAAAACCGCATTGGTGCAGGATAACTACATCCAGATAGCCCTCAACGATCACCGCCTGATCCTGAGTGCGGATGGTTTTGCGCGCCAGGTCCAGCCCGTAGAGCAGCCTGCCCTTGTCAAACAAGCGGCTCTGTGGCGAGTTGAGAAATTTAGGCTGATCGTTCGGGTCAAGGATGCGCGCGCCAAAGCCTGCCATGTGTCCCTGCGGGTCGCGGATGGGGAAAAGAATACGGTTGCGGAAACGGTCATAAAAACCTGACATGCCTTCGCGCTGGCTTGCCAGCCCGGCGTTGAGCAGGTCAGCGGTGGAATAGCCGCGGGCGGTGAAATGGCTGACCGCTGCTTCCCATGCGTCTGGCGCATAGCCCAGCCCAAATTGTTCGATGGTCTCCAGTTTCAGCCCGCGCTTCAGCAGATAATCCAGCGCCGGCTTGCCCGCCGGATTGTTAAGCAGATGGTGGCGGTAGAAGATCACCGCTTCTTCCAGCAGGGTGCGCAGACGTTCCAGCTCTTCATCTTCCGCCTGCTTCTGGGGTGTGGGCGCTTCCAGCGGGACGCCCGCCCGCCGTGCCAGATATTGCAGCGCCTGCTGGAAATCCCAGCCCTCTTTTTTCATCAGAAACTTGAAGATGTCTCCGCCTTCGTTGCACTGGCCAAAACAGCGCCAGGTGCCCGAATCGGGGAAGACCGCAAAAGCCGGTGTGCGTTTGTTCTCATGGAATGGGCAAAATCCCGTATAACTGCGCCCGGAACGTCGCAGTTTGACCGTCTCGCCGATCAGCTCAACGATGTCTATACGAGCTTTGATTTCGTCAATTGTGGACATGGTCAGGTAGCATGTTCCCCATAAAACGGGTAAAGAAACTAATCACTTCAGAAACCGTAAGTGCGTTCTCTGAAGTGATTCTACCAGTTTTTGGGTATTTGAGCGTTTGTTCTAATGTTACGATTGCCGGTAATCAACGGGTGATGCGCGGATTGACCCAAACGGCATGACCATTCCCCGGCGGGTCGCTGCCGAAATCGTACACCGCGAGTGTACAGCTTGTCGAACCTGCCCAGCTGTCAAGCGGCACCACCCAGTCTTTCACAGGGGTGTTGTTGATGTCGTCATAGTACTGTGCTTCCTGAACATATCCCGACCCGCAGGTAAAGCGGAAGAGCACCGAGCAGACCTTATACCCTTGCTCACAGCCGATGACGGCGCGGAATTTGTCACCTGCCTGAATGGCAGGAACGGTAAACACGCCCTGTGTGCCCTCCGTGCCTGGGATAATGATCAACGATTTGAGAGTATAGCTGGTGCCGCTATGCAGGGTAACGCTGTTGACCACCGTCTTTGAGCCGCCCGTGCCGATTGTCCAACTCCCGCTGGCTTCGGCGAAGTTGAAAATCACGCTGGGGGTGGCGGTATTGGTTGCGGTGCCCGTGTGGGTAGGGGTGCGGGTGATCGTGGGGGTACGGGTAATGGTTGGTGGGGCTGTATTGGTCGGGGTGCGCGTTTCGGTGGGTGTGCGTGTCTCGGTCGGCGTGCGGGTTTCGGTGCGCGTTGGGGTGACAGTGCGCGTGCGGGTGGGTGTGGTATAGGTCAGGGGACCATAACGCAGGATAATGCCGCCGCTGCCCACTGCCCAGCCGCTCTTGTTTGAGAGCATGACCAGATCGTACAGGTTATTTGCCGTCGGGCTGGGCTGGTTACGCCAGGCACTGCCGTTCCAGTAATAGAGCGTACCGTTGTTGCCTACCAGCCAGCCGTCACTGGTGCTTGTCAGGTCAAGGGCATTCGCTACATACCCGGCGGGCAAATCCAGTCCCTTGCTCCAGTTACTGCCGTTCCAGCGGTAGAGCGCCGTGCCGAGCGATTCCATCCATCCGTAAGAGGAACTGGCAAACGCGGCATAACCCGACTTTGTGGGGAAACTGACCGGGTTCCAGGCACTGCCGTTCCAGCGGTAGAGCCGTTGACCGGTGACCCAGCCATCATTCGCTGAGATCATGTACACTCTTGCACCGCTGTTGGTGGAGTCACCGTAGTCGTACCAGCTCCAGACGCTGCCGTTCCAACGTAATAGACGCGTTCCGTCGAGGCAATGCTCCGCCGTTGCCCAGCCGTCGCTGGCGCTGACCATCGAAATCGAATACGGGCCGCCGCAGAGGTTTGCCGGAGCGCCAAAGTCAAACCAATTCAAGCCATTCCAGCGCAGGATGACACCTTCGCCCACTGCCCAGCCGTCATTGATCGAGAGCATATCCACATCCAGCAGGTTGTTGGTGGTAGGACTGGGAGCCAGCGACCATTCTGCACCGTTCCAGCGCACAATCATGCCGCCGTTGCCTACCGTCCAGACGTCGTTCGAGCTGGCGTAGTCAATGGCGTTCAGCGTCTGACCGCCGCCGATGGTGGTATAGGTTACCCATGAGTAGGCAGGTCCGCTGGTGGGGGTAGGTCCGGTCGGCGTGATTGTCCGGGTTGGGGTGCGGGTGAAGCCGGCTTGAACCGTTTTGGTCAGCGTAGCAGGGGAAGAGGTATTGGTAATACTGCGGGTGACGGTGATCTTGACCGGAATCGGGTCACTGTGGGTGGGTCCAATTCCAAAGGTTGTATTGATATCGTTGAGGATTTTCCAGTAACCGGTGTAGGTGCCGGCAATGTTGGGCGATTTCATCTGCACATACAGGTCAATTGTCTGTCCGGGTGCGACCTCTTGCGGGAGGAAGATCTTTTGGGGTGCGCCCAGTTGGTAACCCGTGTCAAAAACCAGAGCGTATTTTTTGCTCCAGGTACAGCCGCCAACGTTGCGCAGGCGAAACAGCCTTGTGAAGGTGACGCCGGGCGGCATGGCATTCGCATCCGGTACAGTCAGCTCGGAGAGCGACTGCACCGCATCACATACATTCGGGTCCATCCCTGCCAGGGTAATGGTGGGGGTGGCGGTTTTTGTCGGTCCGGGCGTCATGGTGGGACCGCCAACCTGTATGGTGACCGGCAATGCCGGGTTGGATTCGGCGTCAATGCCGATCACTTTGTTATCGGCGTTGCGGAATTTCCACAGACCGGTGTATTTGCCGTTATTGGTCGGGGCAGTCAGATTCAGAACCAGTTCCACCACACCGCCGGGAGGCACATCCTGTGTCAGGTAAAGTGGTTGCGTGCCGCCCATATCCGTGCCGCTGTAAAACACCATGGCGTACTTTTTATTCCATGTGCAGGTGCCGACATTCTTGAGCTGCCATTTCATCTGGAAAGGAAACCCCGGCGGGTATTGGCTGGCGACAGGAGAGAGCTGTTCTTTCACCAGCACAGCCCAATCGCAGGCATCCACGTGAGTCAGTTGTGTGCTGGTTAAGCTGGGGGTGGCAGTGGCAGAAGGTTGGGTGGCTGTGGGGAAAAGCGCGGTGACGGTTTGCCGGATGGCAGATTCAACGGCGGCAGTTTGGTCCTGCGGCGGTGCAGCCTGCAACAATGCGGTGAGGTCGCTCAATGTGCAACTGCTCAAGGCAAACAGCAGAATCGGCAGAAGGATAATTAACGTACCCCATTGCTTTGAAAGAAACGCCCGGTCCTTTTTCATATGGGGTTTCCTTTCCATAAAATAATTCTCGCGCAGGCTGAGGTCGGTGAAGTTTACAATTTTGTTAAGTTATTAAGAATATTATACAGGAAAATGCCTGTGAATGATCTCTGGCATACGAGAAAGTCAATTTCATGACCGGACAAGGCGCTTTTCGGGCAGCATGAACACAAACGGCAGCCCTGCCAGAAGCAGCGCCGCGCTGATGTAATAGACCCAGACCAGCCCAAAGTAATCTGCCAGCGTACCCACCAATACCGCCGCCAGACCGTTGATGACAAAGTTAATGGACATGTAAATACCGTTTGCCAGGGCGCGGTTTTCGGGGTAGTTTTCCTGAACAACTGCCATTGCTACCGGCGTCAGCGACAGGCTGGTAAAACCTAACAGCAGAAGCAGCGGTAACCGCGCCCAACTGCCGGCAATTACAAACAGAAACAGGAAGAATGACGACAGGATCAATGAAGCCATCATCACCTTTCGCCGTCCCAAATGGTCGCTGATGGTTCCGCCCAGCATTGCTCCTGCCACGCCGGCTGCTTCCATAATGGAAAGGGAGGCACCTGCCAGCCACAGGCTGTCGCCCTGCTCGGTCAGAAAGGTCGGCAGGAAGGTCGGCAGACCGATGGAGATAAAACTGCGGAAAATCTGCAGAAAAGTCAGCGGCAGCAGAATCGGCAGCATACGGCGCAGTGCAGCGCCTACATCCACAGTCTGCCCGTAGTTGACCGGGCGGTAGGGCAGGCGGCGCAGACGGAAGAACAGCACCAGCGAAGCCAGCGCTCCTACCACCATCATCAAAGGTAAACCTGGCAGGGTGAGGTAGGTGGCGGCGCCTACCGCAAGGATAGGCCCGAGTGTGCGTCCCAGCTCGCCGCCCACCATCCACAGGCTCATCCCGCGCCCAAGCTTATTTCCCGAAAGCGCACCTGTCATCACCGGTGCTACCGAGTGAAAAGCGGCTGTGCTGAAACCGGCAACCGTGAGCAGAATCACCAGCACGCCATAGATTGGCGCAATGCCGATCAGGCTCATCGCCGCGCCGGTAACAAGCGGTCCCAGAATGGCGATCCAGCGCAAGTCGTGGCGGTCTACCACATAACCCAGAAAAGGCTGCAACAAAGACGGAAATTGCAAAAGCGAGGAAAGAAACCCCACCTGTGTTTTGGTCAACGCCAGTTTCTCGATGAGCAGCGGTAGCAGCGGCGAAAGATACGCCGGGTAACTGTCATGAACTGCATGACCGCTGATAATCGTCAATACCGGTCCGGTCTGAAATTCTTCTTCTTTTTGAACAGATTTGGCAAGCGCAACGTTCATAACGCTAAACGAACCCCTGAGTGTACTGGAATGACAAAGCATGTTCTAGTGTACCCGTAAACGTTAGAATCGGGTAGTGGAGAATGCCAATAGATAATGCCAGCGCAGGGCGGTTTTTTGCTATAAGAAAATGCTGGTGAAAAGTTGTCTGAATTTTAGAGGAACCCGTTGCGTTTGATGCCCGCCGCCTGAACCAGTGTACCGAATAGCGTTAACACGGCAACCCCGATACTAGCAGGTAACGGCGGCAGGGGCAGGTGTCCGGTCACTGCCCAGAGGATCAGCACCGCCCCGCACAATGCCGAGAGAAGGCTCAAAGCCCAGTCATACGCCAATGCAACCAGCAGCGCGGCAATTGCTCCGCCCAGCAGAAACACCCCCAGCGCGGTCAGATTTTGCGGCAGCGGCAGGTGATACACCCGCGCCAGAATCAGAGCCGCCATGCCCAGCGCTGGAAAGCTGACCAACACCACCGCCAGCCGGAACATGTGGCTCAAGAGGTATGAGAAGAGGATGCCCATTACTGCGCCGGCGGCCAGCCGCGCCCAAAACGGCTGTTCGGCGGCGAACTGCGCCACCAAAAGCCAGCCGAAGAGAAACCCGCTCAGGGTGACAAAACCATAAACCAGCCTCCGCCCGCTTAAAAGCAGCAGCAATCCCGTTCCCAACATGAGAAACAGCCAGATGTTCAAACCCTGTTCCATACGGTCAAAGCTCCCGCGATGTTCGGGTGCAATTTGTGTGCCGGCAAGAACAAAGAACGAGGGCGGAAGCAAAAAAACGCTTCTCTCCCGCTAAATGAACGCAGGCAGGTTATCGAGGCGCACTTGAAGGTATCTCTTACCGGCGGTTGAGGAGTGATAAAATACATAATTGACTCATGATTTACCGTTTGTTATACTTCTAATTAGTGAAATAGTGTTCCATTATATGGAACAAAAAGCGACTCCCTTCTCACCTTACAAATGAAATAAGGAGGCATTTTGGCCAGACAGATCATAAACGGAAATGAGGCGTTGGCACTGGGTGCGCTGAGCGCCGGGGTCAAAGTGGTTACCGGCTACCCAGGTACACCATCCACCCGCTGTCTTGCCAGCCTACTGGCGCTTGATCTCCCGCAGCGGCATATTGAATGGAGCACCAATGAGAAAGTGGCGCTGGAGATCGCTGCCGGAGCAGCCTGGGCAGGACAGCGTGCCCTGTGCACCATGAAGATGTCCGGTCTCAATGTGGCTTACGATTCACTGATCTCGATTGCCTATTCCGGTGTGGTGGGCGGGCTGGTAATTTATGTTGCCGATGATCCCGGTGTCAATGCCGGCATGGCAGAACAGGACTCGCGCGGTTTTGCCATCATGGCAGACCTGCCGATGCTGGAACCCGCCTCGCCGGTGGAAGCCTACCGGCTGATGCAGGATGCTTTTGAGCTTTCTGAAGAGACCGGCACGCCGGTTTTCATCCGTCTGGTGACGGCGGTGGCGAATTCCAAAACAGTTGTGGATGTGGAAGATTACGGTTTGCCGCCGCAACGCGAGGCGCAATTGATCCGCGATATTAACCGCTTCACCAAAGCCGGCGCGGCAATCTGTATGCAGCAGCACCGCGACCTGATTGCCCGTTTGGATAAAGCGGGCGAGTGGATTGCTGCACATGGGCTGAATGAACTCAACCTTTCCGCAGCGCCCAATGGGCTGGGCGTTGTGGCGGCTGGGGTTGCGATTGCTTATTTGGATGAGGGTTTTGAACTGGCAGAGCGTTACGGCTTTGACCCACAGGCGGTTTCACTGCTCAAGGTGCGGGCAGTGCATCCCTTCCCGGCTGCGGAAGCGCGCACATTGCTGGAACACTGCCAGACCGTGCTGGTGCTGGAAGAGCTGGAGCCGCATATCGAAAAGAGCCTGGCAGCCGAAGCCTACCGCATGAACTGGCAGGGGCGAATCATCGGCAAGCTGGACGGAACCTTCAGTCGTGTGGGCGCCTATGACGTGCGTCAGGTAATTGAAGGGCTGGACAGGGCGCTGGGGCTTTCCATCCCGGCAGAGGCACTGCAGGGCTATGCCGCCGAACAGTATGCCGCCGCCCGTCCGATCACCGTCTGCGCCGGCTGTCCGCACCGCGGCACGTTTATGGCGATCAACGAAGCACTGCGCAAACTGCGTTACCGCAAGGATGAGGTGATGGTCACCGGCGATATTGGCTGTACCATTCTGGGGATGAACCCGCCGTTTAATACGGTCTGGAATGAAGTCTCAATGGGCGCCAGCATCGGGCTGGCGCAGGGCTATGTTCATGCCGGGGTCAAGACGCCGGTTATTGCCACCATGGGTGACTCGACCTTCTTTCATGCCGGCATTCCCGGTCTGATCAATGCCATCCAGCATCAGGTGCCGCTGACACTGATCATCATGGATAACGGCTGGACGGCGATGACAGGGATGCAGGTCAACCCGGGAACATGCGCCACTTTTCAGGGCGAAGGCGGTCAGCAGATAGATATCGCAAAAATCGTTCCGGCGTTGGGAGTGGATCACTTTTACCAGATGGATCCGTCCGATTTGCGCTCTTCGGTAGAAATCCTGAAAGAAGCCATCCAGCAGCCGGGCGTCAAGGTGGTGTTGTCGCGCATGGAGTGCGCCATCCAGTTCCACCGTCGCGGGGATAATACTGAGCTGGCGGTGGTGGATATGGAAAAATGTGCCTTGTGCAAGCTGTGTATTACACAAACCGGCTGCCCGGCTTTGAGTATCGAAGAAGGCGAGTTGAAGATTGATCCGGCGCTGTGCACCGGCTGCAGCCTGTGCATGGCGGTTTGTAATCTGAATGCCATTCACATGGAGCGGGTGAAATGAATTACGACATTTATCTGGTCGGTGTGGGGGGGCAGGGCGTGCTGACGATTGCCGAATTGATTACCGAGGCGGCATACTTGCAGGGGCTGCCGGTAAATTATTATCCCACCGAGGGGATGGCGCAGCGCGGCGGGTTTGTCAAGGCGCAGGTGCGGCTGGGGCGCCGTTTTGTCGGTCCGAATATCCCCGAAAAAGGAGCAGATCTGGCGATCTCGATGGAGCTTTCCGAATCGCTCAAGGCAGTGCGGTTTCTCAAACCCGGCGGCGATTTTGTGCTCTGGGGACATATCTGGCTGCCAACGGCTGCCATGCTGGGCAAGGCGCCGTATCCGACGCTGGACACAGTGCGCGGGCAGATCGAGCGGGCGGGCGCGCGCCTGCATTATCTCGATCCGCACAATCTGCCGCTCTTTCAGGGCGAACTGGTGCCGGATAACCTCTACGTGCTGGGTGCGGCGCTGGGGTGCAGTTCACTGGGGAAAGTCCTTTCCGTTGAGGCAGTCAAACAGGCGGTGCGCGGGCGCTGGCAGAAAGCCGCCGAGCGCAATTTGTTCGCCCTGCAGGCTGGCATGGAAGCGTTGATCGAAGTTGAGGGATAGGTTATGAGTGTGCATCGCTTTTTCAACCCGCGCGGCGTGGCAGTGGTCGGCTCGATGAGTGAAGGCAAACTGGGTTATGAACTGCTGCGCCAGATAATTCTGGGTGGTTATCGTGGCAGGCTGTATGTGGTCAACCCAAAGGCACAAGGAGCGCTGGATGTTCCGGCTTTTTCTGCAATAGATAACATCGAAGGCGAGCTTGATCTGGCAGTGATCGCCTCGCCGGCGCCGACAGTTGCCGAGACGTTACGCGCCTGCGGTAGGCGCGGTGTGCAAGCGGCGGTGGTGATCTCGTCCGGTTTTGGGGAAGTGGGCAACCATGCCGGCGAAGAAGAATTAAAGCAGGTGGCAAGTCAATACGGGATTCGCGTCATCGGTCCGAACTGCGCCGGCATTGTCAGCACAAGCTGTAATCTGTATGCGACGCTGGAAGTGCGCCCGCCGGCAGGCAAGATGGCGTTTATCTCACAGAGCGGCGCGCTGGGCGGGGCGGTGCTTGCCTGGGCAGAAGAGCAGGGCGTAGGTATCTCCAAGTTTGTCAGCTACGGCAACCGTGCCGATCTGGATGAGCTGGAATTGCTACCCTATCTGGCGGAAGACCCGGAAACGCGCGTTGCCGCGCTGTATATCGAATCGGTGGCGGATGGACGGCGCTTTATGGAAGTGGTGCGCGAATTTTGCCGCCGCAAGCCGCTGGTGGTGATCAAATCCGGGCGTACGGCGTCTGGTCAGCGGGCTGCGCTTTCGCATACCGGTTCGCTGGCAGGGGCGGATGCTGTTTATGATGCCGCACTGAAGAGCAGCGGCGCCATCCGTGTCGATACAGTTGAAGATATGTTCGACCTGTGCAAGGGGTTTGTTTTTCTGCCGCCGGTGACGGGTAAAAAGGTGGTGATTGTGACCAACTCCGGCGGTCCGGGTATCCTGGCGGCAGACCGCGCCGAGAGTACAGGGCTGGAGGTCAAAGCACCCTCGCCTGAAGCTCGTCAGCGTCTGGCAGAGGTCTTACCGCCGTTTTGTGCGCTGGGCAACCCGGTGGATTTGACCGTGCAGGGCACGGAAGAACACTTCCGTCAGACGCTTGAGACATTGCTGGAGGAATACGATGCGGCGCTGGCGATTAACGTCGCCACGCCGTATCTGGATTCGGTGGCGCTGGCACGCGGGGTTTGCGATGCCGCACAGCACAGCCGCAAACCGGTCACCGCCAGCTTTATGGCGGGGACGCTGGTGGCATCCAGTGTGGCATATCTTCGTCAACGCGGCATTCCCGATTTTGCTGTTGGTGAGCGGGCAGTGACCGTGCTGGCGCACATGGCAGCCTATGAAGCCAGACGCGCAGTCCTCCAGTCTGTCCCCGAAATCCCCCAGCCGGCTGGGGCATTGCCGCTGAACGAACAGGGCGAATTTCTGGAGCCGCAGGCGATGAGCTGGCTGAACGCGCATGGTGTACCGGTGCCGCCGTTCCACTTTGCCGGCGATGAGGCGGCGGCAGTGGAAGGCTGCCGGGCAGTGAGTTATCCGGCGGTGATGAAAGTGGTCTCTCCGCAGATCATTCACAAATCCGAAGTTGGCGGGGTGATTGTCGGCATTAGCAGTGACGAAGAGGCAAGGGAGGCATTCCGCAGGCTGGAAACCATCGGGCGGGGTAAACAACTGCGCGGTGTGGTGGTTTACCCGCAGTTGCCCAAGGCGCAGGAAGTGTTGCTGGGTTGCTCGCGTGACCCGCAATTCGGTCCGGTGGTCGTGCTGGGCATGGGCGGCATCTATACCGAGATTCTAAAAGATATTTCCCTGCGGGTTGCACCGGTCACGCGGGAAGAGGCGCTTGCGATGATCCGCGAATTGAAAGCCTACCCGATCTTAAGCGGGGCGCGCGGTCAGTCGCCTTGTGATCTGGACGCGCTGGCGGAAACGATAGTAAACTTCTCGCGGTTGCCGTTTCTGTATCCTGAAATTCAAGAGATAGATCTCAATCCGGTCTTTCTATTCCAAAAAGGTCTGCTGGTTGCAGACGTCAGAGTCATTCGCGGAGGGAGCTGATTTTATGACTTTTCACATCAAACCACAGCCGGGCGTCAGCCAGATTCCGGTCTATAAGCCTGGGCGCCCAATCGAAGAGGTGCAAAAGCAGTTTGGCATTACCGATGTCATCAAGCTGGCATCCAACGAAAATCCGCTGGGGACGTCCCCAAAAGCGGTGGAAGCTATCCGTCAGGCAGCCACACAAATCAATATGTATCCGGACGGCAAAAGCGCCGTGCTGGCGGCGGCGCTGGCGCGGCGTTTCAATGTTCAGCCGGAGCAGGTGGCGGTAGGCAATGGAGCTGATGGGCTGATCATGGAACTGTGTATGGCGTATCTGGACGAGCAGAGCGAAGTGGTGGTCAGCCGCTCTTCC
The DNA here is from genome assembly GCA_020725865.1 of Anaerolinea sp. Classification (GTDB taxonomy): domain Bacteria; phylum Chloroflexota; class Anaerolineae; order Anaerolineales; family Anaerolineaceae; genus DYEC01. The sequence continues at coordinate 50,852 of DYEC01000011.1, forward strand.
TTCCCAATGTATGATGTCTTCAGCCATACCATGCGCGCCCATCTGGTCAAGACGCCGCTCAAAGAGTACGGGCTGGACTTGCAAGCGATGGCGCGCGCCATCACCGACCGTACCAAACTGGTGTTTGTCTGCAATCCAAACAATCCCACCGGCACGGCTTTGCGCGCCGCTGAAGTGGAAGCTTTTTTGAGAGACGTGCCGGAACATGTCATCGTAATCTTTGATGAGGCATATTACGAATATGCCGCCTCGCCGGAGTTTCCAGATACAATCGAGTACGTGCGGCAAGGGGTACAGAACGTGGTTGTACTGCGCACCTTCTCAAAGGCGTATGGGCTGGCAGGAATTCGTGTGGGGTATGGTTTTGGCAGTGCCCCGTTGCTGGCGCCTTTGAAGCTGGTTAAGGAGCCGTTTGCGGTCAATCTGCTGGCGCAGGCAGCCGGGCTGGCGGCATTGGAGGATGATGAGTTTTGTGCCCGCTCGGTGGCACTCAACAATGAGGGCAAAGCGTATCTCTACCGCGAGTTTGAGCGGCTGGGTTTATTCTACGTGCCAACGCATACCAACTTCATCCTGACGCGGCTGGGTCCAAAGATGCTCTGGCTGGTAGAGCGGCTGATGGAACATGGGGTCATCATCCGCCCCGGCGACGCCTACGATTTGCCTGAATTTGCCCGCATCACCATCGGCACACCGGAGCAAAACCGTCGTCTGGTACGGACCTTGGAACAGTTGTTGACGGAAATGTGAGCGCGACAGCCGGGTGTGGCAGATTTTGTTTATCAGTAGCTTAATCATTGTGGAGGCTTAGCGATGAAAATCGAGCTGGCGTATGGACGCAATGGACTGACGGTTGATCTGCCCGAACCCTGCGATGTGATTGAACCGCATCCTGTGCCGGGGCTGGCGGATGAGCGGGCGGCTTTGCTGGACGCGCTGCGTCATCCGCTTGGCTGTCCGGCGCTAGCGGAACTGGTCAAACCGGGGATGCGGGTGGTGGTGGCACACAGCGACATCACCCGTGCCACACCCAATGAGCGCATCCTGCCGGTCATCCTTGCCGAATTGGAAGGAGCAGGGGTACGGCGGGAGGACATCACCCTGCTCAATGCTTTAGGCACGCACCGCCGCCATACCGAAGCGGAGATGCGCGCCCTGCTGGGGGATGATGTCTATAACAATTACCGCTGTCTGCAGCATGATCCGCATGATGCCGAAAACCTGATCTCGCTAGGCGTGACCTGTTTCAACCATCCGGTGCGGCTCAACCGCCTGCTGGTGGAAGCAGATTTCAAAATTCTGACTGGCTTTATTGAGCCGCACCTGTTTGCCGGCTTCAGCGGCGGTCCGAAGTGCGTCCTGCCGGGGTTGGCGGGCGCTGAAAGTGTGCTGACCAATCACGGCTTGGACATGGTTGGGCATCCCAACGCCAATTTTGGCATTACCGAGGGCAACCCGCTCTGGGAAGAGATGATGGAAATGGCACTGCGCCTGAGCAATGTCTTTCTGCTCAACGTGACCATGAACCGTCAGCGGCAGATTACTGGCGTCTTTGCCGGCGATTTGCGCACCGCGCACCGCGCCGGCTGCGAATTTGCCCGCCAATCGGTGATGGTCAAAGTGGATACGCCCTATGATGTCGTGGTGACCACCAACAGCGGCTACCCGCTGGATCAGAACCTGTACCAGACCTCGAAGGGAATGCGCGCCGCACAGCGTGTGGTGCGGCGCGGCGGGGCGATTCTCATGGCGGCTGCCTGCGAGGACGGCATCCCCAATGACGGCAACTATGCGCGGCTGATTGCTCAGGCGGGGTCGTTGCAAGGACTGCATGAAATGCTGGCACAGCCTGGCTTCGCCGCCGAAGACCAGTGGCAACTCCAGATACAGGCGATGCTGCAGGACTGGGCAGATGTGTACGTCTATAGTGATGGGTTGAGCGATGAGCAGATTCGCACCGCTCTGTTCATTCCGTGCCGTGATATTGAACGCACCGTGCGCGAGCTGCAGAAAAAATACGGACCTCGCCTGTGCGTGCTACCCGAAGGTCCGCAAGTGATTGCGTATGTAGAACAGTTAATCAACCCGACTTCAGGCTAGTTTTTTAAATTTTTCGCAAAAAAGGGTATTGACAAATACGTTTGATTTTTGCTATACTGGTATTTGTGAAACTCTGTTCCGTATAATGGAACACAGATTATCGGTATGCTGTCCCCTGTAATTGACAATTGAATCTCATCGGCGTGCAAAGGAAACAGAAAAACCTTTATGCCTTCTGAATCGTATCATATTCCTGCGGAGAGACTGCGGCGGTTTGCGACCGAGGTGTTTGTTCGTGCCGGGATGGCGCGCGCCGATGCAGAAATCAGCGCTGATGTGCTGGTGGCGGCTGACCTGCGCGGCATCGAATCGCACGGCGTCAGCCGTCTGCGCATGTACTATGACGGATTGAAATCCGGGCGGCACAACCCGCAAACATACTTTGAAATCATCAGCGACAAAGACTCGGCGGTGGTGGTGGATGCGCATGAAAGCATGGGGCATCCGGTGGGCGTGCGTGCCATGCGGCTGGCGATTGATAAAGCGCGCCAGTACGGTACCGGTGCGGTGGCGGTGCGTAATTCATCACACTTCGGCATTGCCGGCTATTACACCCTGCTGGCAGTGCAGGCAGGCATGATCGGCTTGAGCTTCACCAATGCCCGCCCATCCGTGGCACCCACCTTTGGCGTGCGCCCGATGCTGGGCACCAACCCGATTGCCTTTGGCGTGCCAACCGATGAGGAATGTCCGTTCCTCTTCGACGCGGCAACGTCCATTATCCAGCGCGGTAAGATCGAGGTGATGGCGCGGGAGGGCAAACCAATGCCGCCAGGTTGGGTGATTAGCCGTGATGGCGAGTTGCTTACCGATGCCCGCCGCGCCGATGCCGGATTTGCAACGGGCGAGAATGCACTCTTGCCGCTGGGCGGCGCGGGCGAACTGATGGGTGGTCACAAAGGCTTTGGGCTTTCGGTAATGGTCGAATTGCTTTGCACAGCGCTACAGGATAATGCCTATATGGGACACTTGCCTCCCGGTAAAGGGTTGCCGGCACAGGTAGGACATTTCTTCATGGCGATTGACATCGAACATTTTATCCCGCTGGAGCGATTTAAGGCGATCAGCGGCGGCATTGTGCGTGAGCTGCGCGCAGCGGAAAAGGCGCCGGGTCAAAACCGCATCTATACCGCTGGCGAAAAAGAATTTGAGCTGGAAAAATGTCATCTGCAGAGCGGAATCCCCATCAGCGCTAACTTGCTGAACGAACTCAAGGTTTTGCAGGTTGAAGCGGGGCTGGGAGATGATTGGCTTGTGTATCATCAGACGGGGGAGGTTGTATGAAACGCGTGTTTGAGCAGGAGCGGCTGAGAAAAGAAGCCAGCGGGATGAGCACCATCAATCGAATGTGCGCGATTCTCAACACCTTTAGCGAAGAGCAAAAGGTGTTAACCTTGAGTGATATTGGACGGCGGATTAACCTGCCCAAGAGCACCACCCACCGGCTGCTGGCGACGCTGGAAGCACAGGGTATTCTGATGCGTGATAACGAGGGGCGCGGCTACCGGCTGGGGTATCAGCTCATCCGCTGGGGAACGCTGGCGCAAAGCTCACTGGATTTGCGCAATCTGGCACTGCCCATCCTGCAAAAACTTTCCACGGATACGCAGGAGACAGCAGTGTTATCCGTGATTGATTACGCTCACATGGCTGCTATCTGGCTGGAGCAAATCGAAAGCCCGCAGGCAGTACGATGGGTGAAGCGAGTCGGTCAGCGGGTGTATTTACACGCCGGCGCTTCTTCCAAGGTGTTGTGGGCATTCCTGCCGGAGGAGGAAATCGAGTATATTTTGAACCGCATTGAGCTTGTCCCCATCCAGTCCAGCACGATTACCGACAAAGAGAGGATGCGCCGGGAACTGCATGAAATTCGCCGGCGCGGCTATGCGGTTTCGATTGAAGAAACCGATCCAGGTGCCATGGGCGTCGCAGCCCCGGTTTATGACCATCGCAATAAGGTGGTGGCTGGGATTGGTATCATTGCCCCGATCAGCCGTGTTCCAGAGGAACTGATTCCTGAAGTGGCGAAAACGGTATTGGACGCCAGTTACCAGCTTTCCAGGCTGCTCGGGGCACATGTAACGGGAAAGCTCGCCGCGGGGAAGGAGGTGGTTGGAAGGATTGGATAAAAAGTCACCGATTTAAGCGCATTGTAACCAATTAAGTTTTTTCTGGAAGATTTAAGGAGGAACCATGTATCGTAAAAATCTGTTTTCGCTGCTGGCGTTTGTGGTCATCGCCGTCATGTTGCTGACTGCCTGTCAGCCGCAGACCGTTGAAGTGGTCAAAACCGTTGTGGTTGAGAAAGAAGGACAGCAGGTTGTGGTAACAGCCACGCCCGCCCCGGTTGAGAAGAAGCCCCTGCCGGATAAGATTGTCGTCGGCGTGGTACAGCCCTTGACCGGCACCTTCGCGGTCTTTGGTCAGGAATCCAAGATCGGCGCCGAATTGGCGATCAAGCACATCAACGAGGCGGGTGGTATCAAATCTTTGGGTGGAATTCAGCTCGAAATGGTTGTTGAGGATGCCGGCGACAACCCCGACAGCTCCAAGCTGGCAACTGAAAGCATCATTAGCAAGCATCGTCCGGTTGCCATCCTGGGTATGTACATCAGCCGCTTTGTGATGGCTTCTTCGGAAGTGACTGACCGCGAGAAAGTCATCCTGATCGCCGACGCGCTGGTGCCAAAGGTTACCCAGATGGGTCGCCAGTATCTCTTCCGCCCCGGACCGACTGCTTCGGACCACGGACGGATGGCGTACAACTTCGTCAAGGACACTTTCAAAGAGAACAACTTTGAACTGAAGAGCATTGCTTTATTGAACGAGGACTCTGCCAACGGTCGTGCAAACACATTGGGCGCTTCCGAAGCCGCGCTACAGGATATGTTGCCGATTGTCACCGCCCTGGAATATCCGTATGACATCACCGATGCCACCCAGATTGTTCAGCAACTGGCTGCTGCTAAGCCTTCGGCAGTCATCCACACCCCGTATTTCAACGATGCCATCGTGTTTGGCAAAGCCTTCAAAGAGACCGGTCTGTATCCGCCATTCATCGCTGGTGCAGGCGCCTGCGGCTACACCGACCCCGAATCGATCAAGGCGTTGGGTGATGCGGCTGAGGGTTTGACCAACACTTACAGCTACAATCCGGAACAGGATACTCCGCAGAACAAGAAATTCGTTGAGGAATTCAAAGCGCTTAAGGGCTACATCCCCACCGAAGCGGCTGGCATGAACTACTACGGCGCCATGGTGTTGTATGAGGCGCTGGAATACGCCGGCAAGAACTTCCCGGATGATCCGCTGAATCCCGACAACCTGCGGGCGGCGTTCATGGCGCTCGACCTGACCACCGGTCCGGCAGCCGAGACCTACCCCAGCGGCCACATCAAATTTGACGGCAAGGGCGATAACGCCTATCCCGGTGTAGTTGTCCTGCAGGTGCAGAACGGCGAGCCGAGAGTCGTCTATCCGGTGGAAGTGCGCAAAGTTAACCCCATCTTCCCGAACCCGCATTACAAACCGTAAAAATTTCCCGGCGGGTTGTAGCCCCTTTGTGCAACCCGTCACCGCTCTGGCTCCTCTGCAATGACCCTTTTTATGAGGAGCCAGAGCAACCCGCAAGGGATGGATGAGAAATCTTTGAAAGGATAAGGATATGACCGATACCCTGCTCCAAAGCATTATTACCGGCGTGTTGATGGGTTTCGTTTACGCGCTGATTGCAGTGGGGTTGTCTATTATCTATGGGGTTATGAATGTGGTTAATTTCGCCCATGGCGACTTTGTCATGCTTTCAATGTACCTCTCCTATATGGCAGGCACATTGCTGGTATGGGACGCAGTGGCGACCCCATTGATTACCGTTCCACTGCTGTTTTTGTTTGGCTTTATCACCTACTATTTGTTAATTGATAAAACGCTACGGCAGTTGTATGTGGTACAGCTGGCGGTAACCGTGGGTTTGCAGATTTTCCTGCGCTCATTGGCACTGATTGTCTGGAAAGCTCAACCGCGCGCTCTGCAATACTCCATCATTCAGGGAAACATTGAATTTTTTGGATACAGCATTCTGACATCCCGCCTGATAGCGGCAGTGGTCAGCCTGATTTTCATTGCGGCGATTGCCTATTTTTTGAACAAGACATGGGCTGGGGCGGCAATTCGCGCTGCCTCAGATGATTTGGATACTGCTTCTTTGATGGGTGTCAATTATCACCGGACGTACGCGCTGACGTTTGCGATCGGTGCTGCGCTGACGGCAATTGCCGGCGGGTTATTGATGAGCTTTCAGCAGACCGACCCGCAGGGCGGTATGCGTTTTGGCGTGCTGAGCTGGTGTGTAATGGCACTGGCTGGCTTAGGGTCACTGCCCGGACTGATCGCCGCCGGTGTAATTGTCGGCGTGGCAGAAGCGGTAGCAGTCACCTTTTTTGATCCGCGTTCGCGTTTGCTGGCAATTTACATGATCTTTATCCTGGTATTGTGGCTCAAGCCGCGCGGATTGTTCGGGAGGAAATAGCCATGAACATAGCTGCTTTTCTCAAAAGAAATGTGGGCTGGTTTGCTCTGTTGCTGGTGGCGGCAGTGCTTCCCCTGCCATTGCAGAAACAACAGTACACGATGGTGTTATTTATGCTCATCGTTTTATATGCTGTTTTAGCGACGGCATGGAACATCATCGGCGGCATGGCCGGTCAGCTTGATCTGGCGGCAGGGGCATATCTGGGCATGGGCGCTTTTACCACCGGAACGTTATTGTTGCGTTGGGAGGTGACCCCATGGGTGGGGATGTTTATCGGCGCCCTCATGGCGGTTTTGCTTTCGTTGTTGATCGGCTATCCGCTGTTTGGCTTCAAGATAAAAGAAGTATGGTATGCGTTGAGTTCACTGGCGTTGTGTGAAGTGTTGCGGGTGATCTTCCTGATGTGGGATGAGGTGGGTGGACCAACAGAAGTCTACCTGCCCACTGTCAACTCGCCCCTGTATTCGATGCGGTTTACAACTGCAACACCTTTTTACTACATTTTGTTGGTCTTGCTGGTTGTTGCGCTGGTGATTAACTTCCGCATCCGTGCCACCAAACTGGGGTATCAACTGCTGGCTTTGGGTGAGGATGAAGACGCCGCTGAAGTGTTGGGAATCGATGCCCGCGCCGCAAAGCTGAAAGCATTGGTCATTTACGCCTTTCTTTGTGGTCTTGTGGGGGGTGTATATGCCTGCTTCTACGGCTATCTGCATCCTTCGTTTTTTGATGCCGATATCAGCACCGAGGTTGCTATCTTTGGCATTGTTGGCGGTATGGGCATTATCTATGGTCCGTTGCTGGCGACAATTCTGCTGGTCGGCGTCCGTGAACTCTTGCGCGCCCGGCTGGGAGGCGGACTGGAGGGGCTGTATCTGGTGGTGTATGCAGTTGTGCTGATTGTGGTTGCCTTGTATCAGCCGCGCGGCATTGCGCCGCTGGTCAGCAGTGTGTTGCAAAAGCTGCGCAATGCACTAGCCCCCGGAAAAAAAGAGGCTTCTTGGAGGTGAGCGATGGAAAATCATCAGCCCTTACTAAAAGCGGTTGACCTGACAGTAGATTTCGGCAGTCTGCGGGCGGTCAACCACATGAATCTGGAAGTCCAGCGCGGAGAACTAGTCGGCTTGATCGGACCCAATGGCGCCGGAAAAACCACCGCCTTCAACGCACTGACCGGCTTAATCATGCCGAATGAGGGCAAGGTATTCTTCAAGGGTCACGATGTCACACACATGCTGCCGCACAAACGCTGTCAGATGGGCATGTCGCGCACGTTTCAGGTCATCCGTCCTTTTGTGCATTTGACAGTGGAAGATGCGGTGCGTGTTGGGGCGTATAACCGCCATGGCGAGCGCACGGTCAAATCAAAAGTAGATCAAGTGCTCGAGATGTGCGAGCTGGGTGAAATGCGCAACCGCGTGTGTGCCGACCTGGGGCTGGCAACATTGCGGCGTATTGAGCTGGCTCGGGCGCTGGCAACCGAACCGGAGTTATTGCTGTTGGATGAAGCTGGTGCAGGATTGAACGAAACCGAGCTGGCCGGCTTTATGAAACTCCTGCACCGTCTAAATGAGGAAGAACATATTACCCTGCTGGTGGTGGAGCATGTGATGAAGATGGTGATGGGCGTCTGTCGCCGCATTATCGTGTTGGATTCGGGTGAGGTAATTGCCGAAGGCACTCCAGAGCAGATCAGTGCCAATCCCAGAGTAATTGAAGCCTATCTTGGAAAGCGAGCGGTGCTATGATCCGTGTAACCGATCTCTACTCAGGTTATGGCAAAGTGCCAATCCTCAATGCGGTATCCTTTGAGGTAAGTGAACATGAAATGGTTGCTATTATCGGACCGAACGGCGCGGGCAAAAGCACGCTGTTGAAGACCATTGCCGGGCTGGTGCATCCTTCCTCCGGGAAGGTGGTTCTAGAAGACCAGGATGTAACCGGATTGCCCTCTTATCAAATCGTGCGACATGGCATCGCCTATGTGCCGGAAGGCGGGCGCGTATTCCCGAATATGACCGTCATGGACAACCTGCGCATGGGCGCATACAGCAACCGCCAGACACTCAAAGAGGGAGTTTTGGACGAGGTTTTCACCCTGTTTCCACGGCTGAAAGAGCGTGCAGAGAAATTTGCCCGCACATTGAGCGGCGGCGAACGGCAGATGCTGGCGATTGCACGTGGGCTGGTTTCGCGCCCCAAACTGTTGATGCTGGATGAGCCTTCGCTGGGGCTGGCGCCCAAACTGGTGGATGAAATCTATGAAAAAATCAGATTGTTGAAGGAAAGTGGTCTGACGGTATTGCTGGTAGAACAAAACACGACTTATGCGCTGGAACTGGCGGATCGGGGGTACGTGCTAGAGAATGGGCGCATCTTTATGGAAGGTAGTTGTGCCGAGCTTGCCAGTAGCGATCATGTCCGAAAAGCGTATCTGGGGTTATGAAATTTTGTAGCCGGGGTGTCGGGGAACGTCTGTCGGCATCCCCTGTTTTTAGCGGACAGGGGATTGACAAACGGGGATTGAAAATGCTATACTATATAATGAAACACAGTTCCATTAAGCGGAACATTTCGCCGATCTCGCTCACCCCGGCGGATTTTATCCTTAAGTCAAGGAGATGCCTCTGTCATGTCTGAACCGGTCATTCGTTTCACCCGCGGTGTTCCCCCGCCGGAAACCTTCCCCAAAGAACGTCTGGCAGAATGCGCCTGTGCGGTACTGGAAAAATATGGTGATGTAGTACTGCAATATGGACCATCGGCGGGTTTCACCGCTCTGCGGCAATGGATTGCTGCCGAGTCGGGTGTCGAAGAGAGTCGTACCATCATCGGTCAGGGGTCGCTGCATCTGCAGGATATGCTGGCAAGAGTTTTGCTTGAACCGGGCGATGTTGCCTATGTAGAAGAACCCACCTATGACCGCACGGTGACGCTACTCAGACGCAGCGGCGCGCGCGTGGTCGGTTTCCCGCTTGGTGCTGAAGGCCCGGATGTGGAAGAGATGGAGCGGCGGCTGAAGGATGGTGAGCGCCCAAAGCTGTTTTATGTGATCCCTGATTTTCAAAATCCCAGCGGGATGGTTATTCCGCTGGAAACCCGCCGGTGCATCGCTGAACTGGCGCGGGAGTATGATTTCTGGATCATTGAGGATTCGCCTTACCGCAGACTGCGCTACGCCGGCGAAGATGTACCGGCGTTGTTTGATCTGTGCCCTGAGCGCACGGTGCGCATGTCCTCTTTTAGCAAGCTGATCAGCCCGGGGTTGCGCGTGGGGTATGCAGTGTTGCCCGCGCCGCTGACAAAGCCTTTACTCAAATATGCGGAAGATTCTTATATTAATCCCAGTTATTTCAATCAGGCAATTGTGTATGAATATATTCAGCGCGGCTATCTGGATGAAGCTTTGCCTTTCCTGAAGAGCCTGTATGCGCCGCGCCTGCAAGCCGCGCTGAACGCGCTGGATCGCGAGATGGACGGGCTGGCGGATTGGGTCAGACCTCAGGGCGGGTTTTTTGTCAGCGTCGTGCTGAGGACTGCGGTGGATGCCGACAGCCTGCTGGATGCCGCTGCAAAAGCCGGACTGATTCTTTCCGATGGGCGCGGGTTTTATGTGGAACGGGACGGCAGCCGCTTTATCCGCCTGCCGTTTTGCGCGCTGACGGTGGAAGAAATTGAGCTGGGTATCCAGCGTCTGGCGCAGGTGGTACGAGAACTAACAACTGAAACTGCAAGGAGATGAAACCGATGTCTGAATTTTTGGGAATGGATATCTTGCACGGCGGTCAATTCAGCCGAGACCAGCTTGAACATATCATGGATGTGGCGGAGGATTTCCGCAGGCGGCTGGAAACTCATAAATCACTCGATTTACTGCGCGGCTATGTGATGGCTGCGCTGTTTTTTGAACCCAGCACGCGCACCCGTCTCTCCTTTGAGACGGCAATGTACCGGCTGGGCGGTAACGTGATCGGCTTTTCTTCTGCCGAGTCCACTTCGGTTGCCAAAGGCGAAACGCTTGCAGATACCATCCGCACGGTGGATCAGTACGCCGATGTGATTGCCATGCGCCACCCGGCAATCGGCTCCGCGGCTGAGGCGGCGGCGATTGCCGAAGCGCCGGTGCTGAACGGCGGCGATGGCGCAGGTCAGCATCCCACGCAGGCACTGCTTGATCTTTATACCATCCGCCGCGAGCTGGGACGGGTGGACGGCATCACGCTGGTGCTGTGCGGTGACCTGAAATTCGGGCGCACTGTCCACTCGGGCGTGGAGATTTATAAGCATTACAACGTGCGGCTGATTTTCGTCGCTCCCGATGCGCTCAAAATGCCCGCGGAAGTAACCGAGCGGCTGCGTGCCGCGGGTGTTCAGTTTGAAGAGACCACCGATTTGCCGGCGGCGCTCAAACAGGCGGATGCATTATATATGACCCGTATTCAAAAGGAACGTTTTGCCGACCCGGCGGAATATGAAAAGCTGAAGGGCAGTTATATCTTGACCCGTGAGATGATTGAGCAGATTAACCCGCGTCTGGTCACACTGCATCCGCTGCCGCGGGTGAACGAGATTGCCACCGATGTCGATTCGCACCCCGGTGCAGCATATTTCCGTCAGGCAAAGAACGGCGTCTATACCCGCATGGCACTGCTGGCGCTGGTGACCGGACGGGTTTCGTAAGGTTCTCTGCGCGATTGTGTAGCGCGGAGGTGGGAGGTTCTTATGGAGACAAAAGATTTCAAGATTGTGGGTAAGGTTACCCCGCGCAAGGATGGCGTGGCGAGAGTAACCGGGCAAGAGATTTACTCTACCGATGTCATTCTGCCGCGCATGCTGCATGCGCGCACGGTGGCTTCACCTTATGCGCACGCAATCGTTAAGAGCATTGATACCAGCGAGGCGGAAGCAATGGGCGCGGTAGTGATCACCTTTGATGATATTCCCAAGGTGCGCTACAACGAGCGGGTCATTACCGTACCCTGGGTATTGCACAAAGACCGTTATGTGCTGGAAAACCGCGCCCGCCGCATGGGCGAGGCGGTGGCGGCGGTGGCGGCTGAAACTGAAGAACTGGCAGAGAAAGCCGCCCGGGCAGTGAAAGTGGAATATGAGCCGCTGCCGGTGGTTCTTGACCCGTTTGAGGCAATGAAACCCGGCGCCCCCCAGCTTTATGAGACCGTGATGTACGGCGAGAAGGAAATCCCGGTGGTGAACAACATTGCCTGTCAGCGTGAGCTGGTGGAAGGTGACGCGGACAAAGCCTTTGCTGAAGCCGACATCATCGTCGAAGGTACCTTCGACACAGGAAAAATCTATCATGCTCAAATGGAACCCAAGACAGCGGTTGTCCAGCCCGAACCTAACGGCGGGATAAGCGTTTGGGCGACGGTGCAGTCCATCCACAATACCCGCATCGTGCTGGGGCAGATTTTTGGCATCCCGCTGAGCAAAATCAACGTCCACCGCATGACGGTCGGCGGGTCATTTGGCTCCAGCATTCAAATGAACACCGTCATCCCGATTTGCGCCGCGCTGGCGCTCAAAGCGCGCCGTCCGGTCAAGCTGATGTCCACCCGTGAAGAAGACATGAATGACCACACCCGCTACCCGATGCACATGCACCTGCAATTGGCGGCAAAAAAAGACGGCACGCTGATCGGCGCCAAAGAAGAGGTGGTGGTGGATATTGGCGCACATATCCTTCAGGCGTATTCCTATCTGGGTGTGATGGTCGGCTGGCTGGTTTCGCTTTACCGCATTCCCAACATCTACTACCGCGGCGTGGCGGTCTACACCAACAAGCCGCCGTCCTGCGCCATGCAGGGGTATGGCAACCCGCAGGTTACCTTCGCGGCGGAATCGTTGATGGAAGAACTGGCGGAAAAGCTGGGAATGGATCCGCTTGAACTGAAGCTGAAGAACTATGTTGGTCTGGGGGATACCTTCTGGGGACAGGGTCCCATGGTGCGCTCGATCGTGCGCAGTGACGGCGTACCGGAAATGCTGCGCCGCGGGGCAGAACTGATTGGCTGGTATCGCCGTCAGCCGAGCGGTTCGCAGAGCGGCCGTTACCGCCGCGGGATCGGTATGGCGCGCGGTTTCCATACTTCCAGCGCCGGCGCCCCCAAGCCGGGGGATGTGATTGACTTCTCCGGCGCAATGGTCAAAATCAACCCGGATGGCTCGGTGGATGTGGTTTCGGCTGTGGTGGATCACGGCGGTGGTACGCTGGAGGCGATGGCAAAGCTGGTTGCTGAAACGCTGTGTGTTCCGCTGGATAAGGTGAATGTTGCGCCGGCTGAAACCACCTCGACACTGTATGATGTTTGCACGCATGCCACGCGCGGCGTTTATGCCGGCGGCGGTGCGGCAGTACGGGTTGCACAGATGGTACGCAAGGAATTACTGGAAACTGCCGCAGGGTATCTGGGTGTTTACCCGGAGGCGCTGGAGCTGAAGCTGGATGAGGAAGCCGGCGAGGGTGTAATCTTCTGTCCGGCGATCCCGGAGAAACGCATGACCGTGCGCGAGGTAGCACATCGCTGCTGGACGGATAGCTGGAAGACAATTGCCGCCTTGGATAGCTACCGACCGACCAACTGCCCGCCGGCGTATGTAAGCATATTTGTCGAAGTGGAAGTGGATACCTGGACGGGCATCGTCCGCACGGTCAAAGCCGTAATGGGCGGTGATGCCGGCACGGTGGTTAACCCGGACATGGCACACGGTCAACTGGAAGGCGGTCTGTCCCGCGGTAGCGGTTTTGCGCTCTATGAATCCAATGCTTGGGATAAGGACGGCGCATTAGTTTCAAAGGGCTTTTGGGTAGATGCGAAGACTCCTGGCATCACTGAAACGCCCCCATTGAAAGATTTTACGTCGTTTTTTGCCACATCGTATGAACCAACAGGTCCTCTGGGCGCCAAGGGGTTAGGAGAAGCGGCAACCAACCCGGTAGCGGCGGCGTTTGCCAATGCCATTTACAACGCCATCGGCATCCGCTTCTATGAGCTGCCCATTACGCCGGAGAAGATCCTTAAAGCATTGGAAGAAAAAGAAAAAGCACAGGGCGCAGCAGTTGCGCAGGAGCGGTAAAAATGGGCGAGAACGGACATCCTCACTTTCAGACCAATTCACATATTCTGGTCAATGAGTTTGATTATTATGAACCGACTTCGGTGGATGAGGCGATTGCATTGCTGCAGCAGCACGGCGAACATGCCCAGCTGATCGCCGGCGGTACGCATCTGCTCGTTTTGATGAAAATGGAGCGCGAACTGCCGAAGGTGCTGATCAGCCTGAACAAGATTCCCGGTCTGGATTCCATCACGGTCAACGCGGATGGCAGTCTAACCATCGGCTCGCGGGTCAATATTCGCACGCTGGGCGAGCATCCGGTGATACGGACACGTTATAGCGGTCTGGCGCAGGCTTGTGAATCGTTTGGCAGTATGCAGATTGAGATCATGGGAACGGTGGGCGGCAACGTGTGCAACGGCTCGCCGGCGGCTGATCTGGTGCCGCCGTTGCTGGTGTTCGGTGCAGAGGTGCTGCTTAAAGGCGCATTTGGCGAGCGCAAAGTACCGCTGGAGAAGTTTCTGGTAAAGCCGGGTGTGACCGCCATCCGATCGGATGAGGTAATGCTGGGTGTTATCCTGCCGCCGGTACCGGATGGTACGGTGAGCGCGTTTCACAAGATGGTGCGCGTGGTGGCGGATTTGGCAAAAGCCAGCCTTGGGTTGATGCTGGTGCGTGATGGTGACCGGGTGGCAGACCTTCATCTGGCGTATGGGGCAGTAGCCCCAACGGTGATCCGCATCCCGGAGGCAGAAGCGGCGCTGATCGGCAAGAATTTCACCCCCGAACGCGCGGCTGAGGCGGCAAAAATTGCTTCAGAGCGAATCACCCCGATTGATGATGTGCGTTCGAGCGCCTGGTATCGCCGGCGTGTGGTCAGCGTGATGACACAGGATGCCCTGAATGCCCTCTGGGAAGAGGCAGGGCGGGTACATGCACAGCCCTTAGTGACCTTACCCGATGGTGCAAAGAGCGCGGTTGCCGGAACAATTGTCCCGCAAATCAAGCGCGGCGAACAGCGCGAGATCGAGTTTACAGTAAACGGTGTAAAACAGCGGGTTCGGGTTTCTGCCAATGACCTGCTCTTAAATGTGCTGCGCGAAAAATTACAGCTTACCGGTACAAAATACGGCTGTGGCGTTGGTGAATGCGGTGCCTGTACGGTACAATTGGATGGCAAGGCGGTGTTTTCCTGCCTGACGCTGGCAGTGGAGGCAGCCGGTCGTGACGTTGTCACAGTTGAGGGCATGGCAAAACCTGACGGAACACTGCACCCTCTCCAGGAAGCTTTTATTAGTCAGGGTGCATTTCAGTGTGGTTACTGCACGCCCGGTATGTTAATGACATTAAAGGCACTGGTCGAGGAAAATCCACAGCCCAGCGAAGAGGATATTCGCAGTTATCTAAAGGGTAATCGTTGCCGCTGTACGGGCTACTATAGTATTGTGCGGGCGGTGCTGGCGGCAACTGGGCAACCAGTGCCAGAACGATAAATTCTCAGAGGAGGGCAGGCGATGTTGCCGGAGTTTGATCTGGTGATGCCTCGTTCACTGAATGAGGCGCTGCAAGTATTGGCTGCTGGTTCACCGGAGGTACTGCCGATTGCTGGGGGAACGAACCTCACGGTGGACATGCGCAGCGGACGTTACGAACCTAAGGTAGTTGTGGATATTGAGAAACTTCCCGAACTCAAGGGCATTCGACGCGAGAATGGACAAATCTGTGTTGGCGGCGGCGTCACGATTGCCGAGCTGCTCAAAGATGGTCTAGTGGCAGAGACAGCACCGGTGTTGAAATCTGCCTGTGCACTCTTTGCCAATCCGCTGATCCGCAACCGCGCAACCGTGGGCGGCAATCTGGTGGATGGCTCGCCAGCGGCGGATACGGCGCCTTCGCTGCTAGCGCTGGATGCTGAAATTGAACTGACCAGTCAGGATGGCAAACGCCGTCTGCCGCTGGATGAATTCTTCATCCATGTTCGTAAGACGGCGCGCCAACCCAATGAGCTGGTTACCGCGTTGCGCTGGGCGTTGCCCAAACCCGGCACGGGAAGCGCATTCTACAAGCTGGGGCTGCGCAAGGCGGATGCGATTTCGGTGGTCAGCGTGGCGGTGGTGTTGGAAGCTGAAAAAGGCGTCTGCCGGAAAGCGCGAATTGCTTTGGGTTCGGTGGCGCCGCGTCCTGTTCGGGCGAAAAACGCCGAAGAGTTTTTGACTGGTAAGTTGTTGAAAAAGGAAGTGTTTGAAGAAGCGGCGGCGCTAACGGCACAGGCGGTTTCACCGATTTCGGATGTGCGCGCTTCGGCAGAGTATCGCCGCCGCATGTCCGCAGTGCTGACCCGCCGCATGTTAGAGCAGGCGGCTGAACAAACCGGCTGGAAGGAGTGAGACATGGAGCCCAAAGTGATTACCTTGACGGTAAACGGACGCAAGCATCAGGTAGCGCTGCCGCCCAATATTACCCTATTGCGCGCACTGCGCGAGTATCTGCACTACACCGATGTTAAAAACGGTTGCGAGAAAGGCGATTGCGGCGCCTGCACGGTCATTTTGAACGGTAAGGCGGTGAACAGTTGTCTGGTGCTGGCATGGCAGGCAGATGGCGGTGAGATTCTTACTGTCTCCGGATTAGGGACAACGAGCAACCCGCATCCCATTCAGGAAGCCTTCGCCGATACCGGCGCGGCGCAGTGTGGTTTCTGTACGCCGGGCATGGTGCTTGCGGCAAAGGCATTGCTGGATGAGAACCCGCATCCAACGGAAGAAGAAATCCGCGAAGCAATTTCCGGCAATCTATGCCGCTGTACTGGATATGGTCCGATTGTTGAGGCGATTCAGATTGCTGCTGAACGGCTGGCGGAAGGAGGACAGAAATGAAGTACAAAGCCAAACCCTTACCACCTGTCAACCTGCCGGAGCTGCGCGTTGTAGGCAAACCCTTGCGCCGCGTGGATGCGCTGGGCAAGTCAGTGGGCGCAACAATCTATGCTGATGACTTCAGCCTTCCTGGGATGCTGTATGCCAAAGTGTTCCGTAGTACGGTGCCCTCGGCGCGCATCAAACGTTTGGATGTCAGCAAGGCGCGCGCCCTGCCGGGCGTGGCATGTGTGATTACCCATGCCGAACTGCCGCAGGCAGTGCTGGTCACGGATATGCCCGGGCAGACCGGACAGAAACGCCGTGCCGGCTCGGACGCGCATGTGCTGGCGAAGGATGTAGTACGCTTTGTCGGTGACCCGATTGCCCTGGTGGCGGCTGAAACGCTGGATATTGCTGAAAAAGCCCTCAAGTTAATTGAGGTTGAATATGAGCCTCTGCCGGCGGTTTTCGATCCGCTGGAAGCGATGAAACCCGGTGCTCCAATTGTCACCCCGCCGGACAATATTGTTAGCAAATACAAAGTGCGGCGTGGCAACGTACAGGCAGGATTTGAAGCGGCTGATTTGATTGTTGAGAACACTTTCAACGTGCAATTTGTGGATCATATCTATCTGGAGCCTGAGTCGGGGGTTGCCTGGGTCGATGACCGCGGTGTGGTCAACATCCGGGTTTGTACGCAGGTGGTGGAACACTTCCGCAGTATTGCGCTGGCGCTGGGCGTGCCGCACAACAAGGTACACATTCAAGGCACAATGGTTGGCGGCGGATTTGGCGGCAAAGAGGATATTACGGTCGAGATATTTATCGGCTTGCTGGCACTGGCGACCCGCCGCCCAGTCAAACTGACCTATACGCGCGAAGAATCGATCATGGCGCATTCCAAGCGTCATCCGTATGTGATTACCCATCGCACCGGCGTGACCCGCGATGGCAGAATCACCGCAGCTGAGATCAAACTGATTGCCGATTCGGGTGCGTATGTCTATCTCAGCCCGTATGTATTGCTTTACAGTGTCGGCACCGCTACCGGACCTTACCGGGTGGATAATCTATCTATTGATGCCTACGCCGTGGCAACCAATCAGGTATTTACCAGTGCTTTTCGCGGCTTTGGCGCGCCGCAGGCGATCTTTGCCGCGGAGTGTCAGATGGATGATATTGCCCAAAAACTGGGCATGGATCCTTATGAATTCCGTTGCCGCAACTATCTGAAGACCGGTGATATCGGTGTCAACCAGCAAATCAAGAGCGCTGCATGGCTGGAGGAGACTGCCTCGCGCGCACTGGAAGCGCTGGGCGAAAAAACCCCCGCTCACGGGCATATCAAGGTAGGACAGGGATTTGCCTCGTATATGCAGAGCTACGGGCGTATCATGTGGTTTCATGATACCTCACAGGCATGGGTGGGACTGGAATTGGATGGTACCGTGGTCATCCGTTCTGGCATCCCAGATTTGGGTGCCGGGCAGGTTTCGGCAGTCTGCCAGATTGCCAGCGAATTGCTTGGGGTGCCGCTGGACAAAGTCCAGATTTACCATACCGACTCTGCACTGACCCCGCTGGCAGGAACCTCAACGGCAACGCGCCAGTTGTATATGTCGGGCAATGCGGTGCATCAGGCTGCGAGTAATTTGCGCAAAGTACTGCTGGAGCGTGCCTCTAAAGATCTTGAAGAAGACCCTGCCAATCTGGATATGGCGGAC
Organism: Anaerolinea sp.; assembly: GCA_020725865.1. Classification (GTDB taxonomy): domain Bacteria; phylum Chloroflexota; class Anaerolineae; order Anaerolineales; family Anaerolineaceae; genus DYEC01. Next base: position 69,142 of record DYEC01000011.1, read on the forward strand.
AGTAAAGTGTTCGTTAAGAGCAATCCAGAGCATTTCATGCCTCTGACCGAACTGCTGGCAAAGTGCGCTTCGGAGGGTATTCACCTTTCCAATCTGGCGATCTTCCGCGCTCCGTTCACCTCGCCGATTGACCCGGAAAATGTACAGGGTGATATCTGGCCCGATTTCACTTTTGGCGCAATGGCGGTTGAGGTTGCAGTGGATACCGAGACCGGCGAAGTGACCGTCCTGAAGAGTGTTGCCTGCCATGACGTCGGCCGGGCAGTTAACCCAAAGGCAGTGGCTGGTCAAATCGAAGGCGGTGCAGTGCAGGGTATCGGCTATGCGCTGATGGAAGATTGTATGATCAAAGAGGGATACATTCAGGCGCAAACGCTGTCAGAATATCTGATTCCGACCGCGGTGGATGTGCCAAAAACCAAAGTGATTATTCTGGAATCCGGCACAGGTGTGGGTCCGTTTGGTGCAAAGGGTGTCGGTGAACCTGCCATTACCCCGGCGGCGCCGGCGGTGGCGAATGCTGTTTCGAATGCAATTGGTGTGCGTATTAAGTCACTGCCGATCACGCCGGAGAAAGTTTTGGAGGCGTTGGAAAGCCTCAAACAAAAAGAGAAGGTGGGCTGATTTATGGAAAAACCGTTTGACCTTCTGTTCACTGGGGGTGTGGTCGTTACTGGCCATGGCATGCAGGCGGCGGACGTTGGGGTGCGCGATGGTAAAATCGCCGAAGTTGGGCGCAATCTTCCTGCCGAAGGCTGCAAACAGGTGATAGATATTACTGGGAAGTATTTGCTGCCCGGCGTGATCGACGTACACGTCCATCCAGTGTATCTGGATGATGTCGAAGCCTGTTCGCGCGTGGCGGCTTATGGCGGCACGACCACGTTGATCCATTTTGCCTATGCGCGCAAAGGTGAAAGCCTGCTGGAACAGGTCAGCAAGATGCTGGAAGATGCTTCGCGGCGCTCTCGGCTGGATTTTGGACTGCACGGCGGGATGTTCGATGCACCGATTCAGGTGCCGGAAATCCGCAAGGTAATGGAGCTGGGCGTTAGGACGCATAAGTTTTTCCTTACCTATCTCAAACAGGGCTGGTACACGGATGATTATCAGCTCATCAAGGCAATGGACATCCTGGCGGAAAACCGCGGGATGGCGATGGTTCATGCCGAAAACGGCGGCGGGATAGATTATCTGGAAGATAAATATCTCAAAGGACCGAATGCGTCGGCAAAATATTTCAACGCTTCCCGCCCGGCGGCTTTTGAGGAAGAGGCGATTTTCCGTTCGGTTTGTCTGGCGGAAGTTGCTCGCTGTCCGCTGTATATCCCGCATGTGACATCGGAGCGCGCGTTGCGAGCGATCCGCCTTGCCCATGAGCGCCGTCTGCCGGTGTATGCCGAAACCTGTCCGCAGTATCTTAACCTGACGGAGGAGATTCTGGAAACGCGCGGCGCGCTGGCGAAGATCGGTCCGCCCATCCGCACTCAGCAGGATCAGGATGCGCTCTGGGCGGCACTGCGCGACGGCACACTGCAGGTGGTGGCTTCCGATCACGCGCCAAAAGCAAAGGATGTCAACGGTAATTTTCTGGAGCAGGGTTTTGGCTCGCCGCAGATTGAGACGTTACTGCCAATGACCTATCACGGCGGGATCAATGGCGGCAAAATCAGTCTGGTGCGGCTGGTGCAGGTGTTGAGCGAAAACCCCGCACGTATCTTTGGCTTTTACCCGCGCAAGGGCACCATTGCCGCCGGTGCGGATGCTGATCTGGTGGTGTTTGACCCGCGGCGCGAGTTTACCATCCGGGCGGAGAACCAGCACAGTAATGTCGGCTATACGCTATATGAGGGTGTGACAGTGCTGGGCTGGCCTGAGATGACCTTCCAGCGCGGGCATCCTGTTTTACAAAATGGCGAGGTCGTTGCCCAACCCGGCAGCGGTGAGTTTCTACCTACCGAACCGGGGCGCATCCCCTTATTGCGACCATAATGATAATAACACCTCACGGGTGCTGAAAATCCGTGAGGTGTTTTTTTATTCCCTCTCCAGCTCCCTGATTTTTTCACGCAGGGCTTTAACCCGCTTCAGCCACGCAGCGGTGGGGCTTTGGGGGTTGGCATTGTAAAGATCAATCAATTTTTGCAGTTGTTCCAGCGTCAGATTGCGGAAGACCTTTTCCAGCCGTTCCTGACCGCGTGCAAAGGTTGCTTCCCAGCCTTTGATGGCGCCGATTTTGACAAAATCGTAGCGCAGCAACTGATAGGCGGGTACATCCAGCATTTGAAACTGTATCTCGCGCTCCAGTTCCCTGCGCAGATGTGCAAGCTCTGCCTCCCGAACACGGCTTGCCATTTGCTGAGCGGTTTCGGTATCCTCGGCGAGATAGGCGATCCCGCCACTGCGTTCCAGACGAAGCGGCGTCCCGCACTGCTCGCAGGCAAAACGCTGCACAGTATCCGGGATAGAAAGCTGTGCACCGCAATTGGTGCAGGAAAGGAGAATATTCGGCATTGAAATTTTCTCCGTAATCATATTATACAGTGTGGGGTGGGTGAGTGAATCGTTGTATTTTGGCTGTTTTCCTGACCACAATTGACAGTCTGGTGAAAATATCTATACTGAACCTTAACAATTCGCTGATTGAGAAGAACGCTTTTTTTAGGAGAACAATAATGATTCGCAACCAGTGGTATGCAGTCCTTGAATCCAGAGAGGTCAAAACCGGCAGGCCGGTGGGTGTGACCCGCATGGGAGAAAAACTGGTATTCTGGCGCACTGCGGATGGACAGGTAGTATGTATGTCTGATATTTGTCCACATATTGGTGCGCCGCTGCATAAAGGGAAAGTAAAACAAGATCGGCTGACGTGTCCGTTTCATGGTTTTGAGTTTGACCAAGGAGGGCAGTGTCAGCGAGTGCCGGCGCTCGGAACAGCGGCAGCTATCCCGCGCGCCTTGCGTACCCGTGTTTACCCAACCCACGAAACGCATGACCTGATTTTCATCTTCTGGGGCGAGGCAGACCAACCGCCCACCCCGCCGCGCTTTTTTGAGTCAATTGGTGAGGATTTCAGCTACGCCAGCTTTCGCCAGCACTGGCCTGTGCATTACTCGCGCATGGCGGAAAACCAGCTAGATGTAGCCCATCTGCCGTTTATCCATGCCAGCACCATCGGGCGCGGCGGGCGGATGGTGGTGGACGGTCCGCTGGTGAAGCCGGATGGTGAAGACGGCTTCAGCTTGTGGGTGTATAACCGGTTGGATGATGGCACGCCGGCGCGGCGCGCAGAGGATTTGCCCGAGCCGGAACGCCATCCGTTTTTGCAGTTCCGGTTTGGCAATATCTGGCATAACTGGATTTCCGATGACATCCGCGTTTTTATCGCTTTTGTGCCGGTGGATGAGGAAAATACACTGATGTATGGGCGTTATTATCAGCGCGTGGTGCGCCTTCCGCTGTTGCGTGAGTTGTTCAATCTGGCAGGCAAGCTGGGTAGCATTGTCATTGCCAATCAGGACCGGCGTATCGTCAGCGGTCAGCTTCCCAAAAAGAGCGTTCTCAAAAAAAGCGGCGAGAAAATTCTGCCCGGCGATGGCGGAATTCTTTACTACCGCCAGCGCCGCTACGAGTTGAAGCGGGCAGCCGGGCAGGAAGAATAAAAACCTCACAGGTTTCAAATTCCTGCGAGGGGTCAATGGAAGCATGGGGTTATTTTGGTTCGGTCAGGATTTCCACCAGTGCATCCAGTTCACCGATTTCTGCCCGCTCGATCTGTCCGCTGTCACCCAGTGTTGCCAGAGAGGGCTGCAACGGCAGACGCACTACTGGAGGCGGGCTGGCAAAGGCGGCAGTGATCTCGTTCAGGTGGCTGGGACCAAATAGATCATGCATACTGCCGCACTCCGGACAGCGAAAATAGCTCATGTTTTCGACCACGCCTACCACCGGGATATTGACCTGTTCGAGCAGGTGCGCCGCTTTGCGCACAACCATGGTCGCCAGTTCCTGCGGTGTGGTAACCAGAATGACGCCTTTTATTGGCAGGCTTTGTACCACCGTTAGGGCAGCATCCGAGGTGCCCGGCGGCAAGTCCACCAGCAGCATATCCAGCTTGCCCCAGAGCACATCCGTCCAGAACTGCTGAATGGCGGAGCTGATGAGAGGTCCGCGCCAGATGACGGCGGTATCTTCGGCTTGCAGCAACAGGTTGGTCGAGATGACTCGGATGCCGCCGGCTGTGGCAGCAGGCAGAATGCCTTGCTCACTGCCTCGCAAACCGCCGGGGGGCAGACCAAACAGCTTGGGAATGCTCGGACCAGTGATATCGGCATCCAGAATGCCGACTTTTTTGCCGCGCCGGTTCAGTGCCACTGCCAGCAGTGCGGTGACGGAAGATTTACCCACCCCGCCTTTGCCGCTCATCACGGCGATCATCCGTTCGACTCGGTTGAACTGGTTGAGCTTGGGCATGGCTGGCTGACCACGCCCCAGCACTGCCTGACGTTCTTCGGGCGTCATCGCTCCAAAGGTAATTTCAACGCTTTTGACGCCCGGCAGGGTGGAAACAGCCCGTTCTGCCTCGCGGGCGAGCTGGTCACGCAGGGGACAGGCGGGAATGGTCAAAGCCAGCACAAAGCTGACGCGTCCATCCTGCACTTTCAATTCGCGGATCATATTTAATTCGACCAGATTGCGCCCCAATTCCGGGTCAATCACCCGGCTGAGCGCCTGCATGATCTCATTTTGTGTAGGCATGTGTTCTCCATTTCTAAGAGCTGGTTACCGTTAACGTTTGATTGATTTTACCCTGATTCATCATGAGAATGTCGGTTTTTGTAAAAAGCTTTTGATGATTGTCAGTGGGCGGAAAAGAGAGGAAAGTAGGTCTTCACGCCAGTGTTGTCAAATTTGAAAGTTGTCTTGACAAATTTGTTGGGAACTTTTAATGAGGTTTTGCGTTAAATAATAAAAGTGAGCAAATATCTTTTTAAACCAATTGGGGTTTTAAACCCAAAAGATAAGCAGTTTATCGTGGTTTTAGTGGAGTTACAGGAGGTGTGAGATGGCAAACATTGTTTATGTAGCAGTAGTCGTTGTGAGCCTCGTCTTTGCCGTGATGAGTCTGACCAGCCTCCGTTCAGAGCGCAAGTGAGTTTTGTTTTGTCTGGGAGCTGGTGCGTTTGTTTGCGCGCTTTCTCTGCCCGGAACAAAAAACTGTTAGTTGCCGCCCGTCACACGGGCGGTTTTCTTTTAGTTATTTATAGTTTACTCTTTTGTAAGGTTGTGGTTTTGTAATAAATACTTGCAATCTGCATATACAGGCATTATGATTATAGAAAGTTTTTCAGCACCTTGAGAAGGGGTGAGGTCTTAAGAAAAAAGGGGTCAAAAAAGTGCGTTCATCTTCTGTTCGTCTGGCATTGATCATCACGTTCGTATATGTGCTGGTATTTGTAATCTGGATTGCCGGCGTTTATAGGTTAATGACACAGACGTCGCCCGAAGCCAGCCAATCCTGGAGAGCGAACGTTCCTTTGGTTATGATCTTTGCGCTCAGCAGTGGGCTGTTGATTTACTTCCTGGTGTATCGGGAGCTGACCGCCCGCGATCGGTCTCAGCAAGCATTGCGCGAAAGCGAAACCCGTTTCCGTTACTTGTTTGAGAATTCTCCCATCTCGCTCTGGGAAGAGGACTTTTCCGGTGTCAAAAACCGCCTTGATAAACTGCGTGCTGAAGGGGTGCGGGATTTGGAAGCCTATCTTCAGCAGAACCCGGATTTTGTCTGGCGTTGTGCTTCGCAGTTGAGGGTGCTGGATGTCAACCGGGCAACGCTTGAGCTCTACAGGGCGAAGACCAAAGAACAACTGTTGGGCAATATTGTGCATATTCTGGGCGATGAAGGCATGCAGATCATTCGCGAGGAACTGTTGGCAATCTGGGACGGCGCAGGCGAGTTTCAGTCGACAGGCGTTAATTACAGGCTGGACGGCAGGCGGATTGAGTTTCAATTGCGCTGGTCGGTAGTACCGGGGTATGAAGATACGATGTCACGGGTGGTGGTCTCTATTCTGGATATCACCGAACAGCGTGCCGCAGAAGCATTACAACGCATTGCTGAGGAGCAATACCGCCTGCTGGTGGAACAAGTTTCGGCAGTTGTCTATACCGATCAACTGGACGAACATGGCAGTAATATTTACTCTAGCCCGTACATCGAGCAGTTGACCGGTTATACGCCCGAAGAATGGCGCTCTATTCCCGATTTGTGGAAGCGGGTCATTCATCCGCAGGATCGGGAGCGGGTACTGGCGGAACATGAACGTACCAACCGAACTGGAGAACCGTTCCAGATGGAATACCGCATGATCCGCCGCGATGGCAGAGTGATCTGGGTGCGGGATGTTGCCACGCTGGGATGGGATCCGCATTTTCAAGGCACTGTCTGGCGCGGGGTTTTACTGGACGTCACCGAGACCAAACAGGCAGAGGAAGCATTGCAACGCAGTGAGGAACGCTTGCGGGCTTTGCTGGAAGGGCAGGGTGAGGGTACCCTGCTGGTTAACCTGAGCGGTCAGTTTGTCTTTGCCAACCCGGCGGCTGAGGCACTGTTTGGCGTGTCGCCGGGAACACTGTTGAGCTGTGAAATGAATGATTTCACTTCGACACGTGAGTTGAACCAGCTGGTGACGGAGGTACTGCGTTGCGAGCGCGGCGCCAGCATTACCCGTGAATTGTCCATCCGCACATTTCGAGGCGAAAAACGCATTTTATTAAGCACCCTGACTCCATGGTATGAAGCACAGGGTCAGCTCTCGGGAATGTTGATGGTATGCCGCGATGTCACGCATCTGAAGAAGCTGGAAGGTGAATTACGCTATCAAAGCACACATGACGCTCTGACCGGGCTGTACAACCGCCGCTATTTTGAAGAACAGCTTGAGCAGACTATCCAACAGCGCAGTTTGCCGGTCAGTCTGGTGATATGCGATGTGGATGGTATGAAGCAGACCAACGACACATACGGCCACTTGGCGGGGGATGAGCTGCTACGTCAGGCGGCGCGTGGACTACGTCACGCCTGCCGTGAGCGGGATGTAATCGCCCGCGTGGGCGGGGATGAGTTTGCGGTACTGTTGCCTTTCACTGATCGGTTGGCTGCCGAAAGAGTTGTTGAGCGTTTGCGCGAGGTGCTATCGCAAATGAGCATTCTGGATGGCAAGGTAGCTTTGTCCATGTCGTTGGGTGCCGCTTCTGCTGAACAGGTAGATATGCTGGCAAGCCTTTTCAGACGGGCAGATGAGGCGATGTATGCGGATAAAGCTCGCAGGCTGCGCCCTAAGGAACGCTCTGCTCGTTACAATGGCAAGACGATTCCTTCGCGCAGGAACGGAGAAATACCCTGAGTGGTAATGGGCAGGGCAATGAGGGGGTAAAATAGAAGTGTGTCATCCGATCAGCAAGACCCTAAATCTGTAAGGAAATCACAACCAGACGAGATTCGGGTTGGCAGGGCGCGGCTGCGTCTTCAGGTGGATGGAATGCCCGATCAGCCGCTTCGAATTGACCTGTGTCAGCAGGATGCCCAGGGAGAAACCATAGAGGAACGCCGGGTGTGGATCGGTTCAGTTGCGCCGCAGAGCGGCGAAGGTGGCAAAAGGCTGGGCCGGCTGACAGGGATACGCGACTGGTTGAGACGTTGGAGTTCTGAAACGTGGCTGTTTGGGCTGGCGCTGGCGGTTTATCTGCTCACCCGTTTGATTGCCCTGCCCGAATTTCCGATTTATTTCTTCACCGATGAGGCGGTGCAAACCGTGCTGGCGGCGGATCTGGTGCGCGATGGCTGGCATGGGGCGGATAAGGTGCTACTGCCGACTTATTTTTTCAATGCTTACCAGTACAATTTGAGTGTTTCGGTTTATCTGCAGGTGCTGCCGTACCTGCTCTTTGGTAAATCCATCTGGGTAACGCGTGGCGTTTCGGCGTTGGTGAGTCTGCTGGCAGCGCTCGCAGTGGGATTGACACTGCGTGAGGTGTTTAAAGTGCGCCATGCATGGGTGGGGATTCTGTTCCTTTCTATTACACCGGCCTGGTTTTTGCATTCCCGCACCGCTTTTGAGACTGCCATTGCAACCAGCTTTTACGCGGCTTTCCTGTATTTTTATCTGCGCTATCGCGGCGGAAGACCCCGCGCCCTGTATGCAGCGGTGCTCATGGCGGCACTGGCGTTTTACAGCTATTCACCGATGCGTCTGGTGGTGCCGCTGACGGCTTGTTTGCTGTTCTTTTCGGATTTGCGTTACCATCTCAGCCGGCGCGCAGTGATCCTGAAGGGGCTGGCGCTGGTACTGGTGCTGGCACTGCCGCAGGTGCGGTTTGAGATACAGCACCCGCAGGCAAATCTGGAACATCTGACACGGCTCAATTCCTACTGGGTGGCGCAAATTCCCTTGATGGAAAAACTGCGCCTGTTTTTGGTTCAATATGGGCATGGGTTTGATCCGTTTTACTGGTTTCTGGAACAGGGGGATGAGTTACCGCGCCATAGGATGATCGGCTATGGACAGTTACTGCGGGCTTCTTTGCCGTTTGCGCTGGGCGGGATTGGGCTGGCACTGTGGCGGGTGCGGCGCTGGGAATATCGGGCAGTTCTGCTGACACTGCTGGCGGCACCGGCTGGGGCGGCGCTGGTGGGCGTGGGCATCACGCGCCTGCTGCCGCTGGTGATTCCGGCGGTCATTCTGACTGCGCTGGCGTTGGTGAAGGTGCTGGAATGGCTGACGTTGCGCTGGTCGTCTCGCGTGATGGCAGGGTTTTTGTTTGTTGCGATGGCTGGCTTTAACGGCTGGATGCTGAACGATGCCCTGACGAATGCTCCATTATGGCACACCAATTACGGCTTGTATGGAATGCAGTGGGGAGCGCGGCAGGTCTTTGGCGAGATTCGCGCTATCCTGCGCGAGAAGCCGCAGACGCGCATCATTCTTTCGCCCTCATGGGCAAACGGCACGGATACCATTGCGCGCTTTTTCTTCGATGACCCACTGCCGTTCACCATTGGCAGCATCGAGGGGTATTTTGATGAAAAAAAGCAACTGGATGAGAAGACGCTTTTCATCATGATTCCGGAGGAATACGAGAAGGTACTGAAAAGCCAGAAGTTTACCGATGTTCAGATTGAGCGGATTTTGCCTTATCCCAATGGTCAGCCGGGGTTTTACTTTGTCCGTTTACACTATGTGGACAATATTGACGAAATACTGGAAGCCGAGCGTGAAGCCCGCCGCGTACTGCGCGAAGCGCAGGTGATGATTGATGGTGAAACGGCGCAGGTGAGATATTCTTATCTGGATGCCGGGGCGATTGAGATGATCTTTGACGGGGACTTGAATACGCTGATGCGGACAATGGAAGCCAACCCCCTGCAGGTGCAGATCACTTTCAAGCAAGCACGCACGGTCAAAGAGATAACGGCGAAAATCGGCGGTGAGCCGACCCGCTTTGTAGTGGAGTTACGCGATGCAGCCGGCAGGACGTTGCTCAAAACCCAGCAAGAAGCGCCTGCCAACCCGACGCCGCGCTGGTTGAAGCTGGAATTTGGAGAAACACCCAATGTTACACAGGTGTGGATAGACGTATTCAATCTGAATGAGCCTGCACCAACGCATGTTCACCTGTGGGAAGTCAGTATTCGATAGAGGTTGAACTTTTATACACATCCAAAAAACTGGATATAAAAAGTCCTTTTTTGTGTTATACTCTTTTTATGTACCTGCTTCAGCCGTTCCGCCGGCTGGTTCGTTATTTTTATCCCGCATTGGATGAGCAACCGCTTATACGTCAATGGCAAATTGGGCTGGATGCAGTCGGTATTTTGTTCTGTACTCCTCCGGTGCTTATCGGATTGATTTGGCTGGCAGCTGCCAGTGATACATCTTTGCTCGTTGCAAATTTGCCGGCGATCATGATCCTGGTGGTCGCCGTTCTGTTGTTTGCCCGTCTGCCGTATTTTATTATCTCGGAGGTTGGAAAAGGACATTTCTCGGATATGTCCGGCACGTTGGATGAGCAGATTCTTTGGGCAGGGGTATTGATTGCCGGTCCGGTCATGTTGTGGGTGGGGGTGGGGATGACTCTATTGAGTCTGGGCCGCGAACTGATTGCGCTGAAATCCTTTCCTCTTCGATTAAATCGTCTGAGGAATCTGATGATCAATTTGGCAGGTTTAACCGTTTGCGCATGGTTAGGGGTTGCGGTCTACCGGATGCTGGGCGGGATGATCCCGATGCCCGGTCTTACAGAACGTGAGGTTTTGGCGGCGGCGGTGGCACTGGGGGCGCAGTTTTTTGCCAGTCGCCTGTTGTGGCTGCTGTTTCTCGGCGGGCTGTTGTATTTTCAGCAGAAGTATGAACCTCATGAACAGGTCCTTCACAGAAGGTGGATCAAATTTGCTGTGTACGCTTTGTTTTTGCCGGCGTTGGCATTGCCAGCGGCGATTCTGGCGGCGGGGATTGATACCTCTGTTGGTTTACCTGCCTTTGTGATGTATCTAATCGGGCTGCTTGTGGCGGCATTTATTCTCAACCGCATGAGCCGGGTCTCGGAAAGCAATCGTCAGCAGCGTCAGCAGTTTGTCCGGCTGGAACAACTGGGGCGGGATTTGTTGCTGACACCGCCGGATCAGCCAAACCTGCCTGCGTTGCTTGAAAAACATGTCCCTTCCATGTTTGCCCATACTTCCATGGAAATCCACCTTTTTCCTGATCAGGTTCTGTTTCGTCACAAAGAAGATTATCTTGGAGCACCTCAGGAAGTCTGGCAATGGCTGGCGACCCACGCCGAAAGCCGGGTGTTTTCTGCCGATCATCCTCCCCTCTGGCAGGTTCCGGAAGATGAAAGCGGCTGGGCGCTGGTGCCGATCCTTGACCCGGGCACGCAGCTGGTTGTTGGTGGAATTTATCTGGCGCTGAGCCGCTGGCATCCGCAAAGGACTGGTGAGGTAGAACGTTTGCTGGTTGCCCTGCAAACACTGGCGGCAACTATCGCTTCTGCTCAAGCACGTTCAAGGGAATATGAGCAAACGTTGGCTTACCAGCGGACACTGCAAGAATTGAACCTAGCGGGGCAAATCCAGCAATCCTTTTTGCCCGCTGTGTTGCCCGTGTTTTTGGGCTGGCAAATCAGTGCTGTTCTCAAACCCGCACAGCAAGCCTCGGGTGATTTTTATGATGTGATTTCACTTCCAGCGGGACGATTGGGATTAATTGTTGCCGATGTGGCGGATAAAGGGATGGGAGCGGCGTTATTCATGGCATTGACGCGTACTCTGCTACGCACATATCTCCTCGACGCGAAAACTCCGCAGGAGACATTAAGGGCGACCAATCAGCGCATTTTGTCGGATACATCCTCAGAGCAGTTTGTCACCGCGTTTGTTGCCGTGCTGGATACCAACACCGGTGAATTAGTGTATGCCAGTGCAGGGCATAACCCGCCGCTGGCTTTATCCTGCGAACAGCCGGTTACTGCAGCCTTTTTAAATCGCACCGGCATCCCCCTAGGGATTTATGAAGATACTGTATGGAGTGAGGGGAAGCTGACCTTGCAGGCGGGTCAATCGCTGGTATGCTATACCGATGGGATGCCGGACGCGCAAAACCCACAGGGGGAATTTTATGGGTTAGAGCGGCTTAAAATACAAGCTTGTGCCCATGCCGGAGAGGACGCTGGAGAAATTCAACGGGCTTTACTGGATGACGTAGAAGGTTTTTGTATCGGCACTGCCCAGTTTGATGATATTACCCTGCTAGTTGTAAAGCGGGAAATGGTGTAGGGTAAGGAATAAAAAAAGGCTGGATACCAGCCCTTTTCCAGCGCCCCCGGCGTGACTCGAACACGCAACCTTTTGCTCCGCAAGCAGACGCTCTATCCAATTGAGCTACGAGGGCAAATCGCCTTGATGCTTAAAATATACCGCGCTCCGGGCGAAACGTCAAGACGCGATTTTTCCCTGCCCTCGCATTCGTTCTTTCTCAGGTCAGCCGCTTACGCACTTCGGCGCTCAAAAAGTCCAGCACCCAGACGACCAGCACAATTGCCCAGATCGCTGTCCCCGCCTTGTGATAGCCGACCATGGAATTAATTTGTTCACTCAAATAATAGCCAATGCCGCCGCCGCCGACAAAGCCAATGATGGTTGAAATGCGAACGTTAATGTCCCAATGGCAAACAGCGTGACCGCATAGGGGATTCCTTGACTTGAGGACAAGATTGCATTATATTTAACATATGTTAAGTAATGTTTAAAAAAGTGGCGGTTTGTTTAATTGCACTGCGTCTTTCTTGTCGTAAAAGCCATCATCGAGAGGACGCAGAAACAGCCACAGCTGTTGAAAGGAGGAAGAAAACTGAAACAATATTCTTCTGTCCGTCCCTCTCTGTGTTCAAATTCCAATCTGTTACATAAAAAGGAGTCTGAGAGATGAAACGCCTGTTGTTTCCCCTGTTTGTTTTTGTGACAGTCTTTGCCCTGCTGGCGGCTTGCGCACCAGCAGCAACCCCCCCGCCTGAACCGACCAAAGCACCCGAACAGCCTGCTAAATTCAAAGCCGGTCTGCTCGCCCCGGGTCCCGTTAATGACGGCGGTTGGAACCAAACCGCATATGAAGCCTTGAAGCGCATGGAATCCGAGCTTGGCGCAGAGATCGGCTATGTGGAAGTGGAGATGGCACCGGCGGCGTTTGAGAAAGCTTTCCGCGATTTTGCCGATCAGGGCTACACCTTCATTCTTGGACACGGCAACGAGTTTACCGATGCCGCTAAAGCCGTTGCTCCACAGTATCCCAACACCTTCTTCTTCCTTTCCAGCAGCCGCTTCTACGATCCTGCCATCCCCAATCTGATCGGCCTGAATACCGATTCCAGCCAGCCCTGTTATTTGTTCGGTTATATCGCCGCCAAAATGGGCAAGGGCGCCGGTTTGATCGGTGGAATGGAAATCCCGCCGATTGCTGAAGCCTGGGACGGGTTCATTCTGGGTGCACATTCGGTCAACCCAGACTTTCCGGTCAAGTACACCTATCTTGGTAACTGGACCGACACTGCTGCCGCAAAGGAAGCCGCCATCAGCTATGTGGACGGCGGAGCGGACTTCCTGATCGGAAATGCGGACTTTGCCAACAATGGTGTCTATCAGGCGATGGTGGAAAAGAACGTCTGGGGCTTTGGCATGTTTGGCGACAATACCAGCAAAGCGCCGAAAAACATCCTCGCCAACTACATCCTGAATTACGGCGAAGGCCTAGTGGAATTGGCGGCTGAGGTCAAAGCCGGCACCTTCAAACCCACCAGCAATATCGAGTTTGGTCTGAAGCACGACAAGGTCATGTGGATTACCTACAATGACGGTGCCGCCAACCCGGTACCCGCTGACCTGCGCAAAGAGGTTGAAGGCATCGCCGAGAAGATCAAAGCCGGCGAAATCAAGACCATGTCGAAGTAACCCTCCATGCAGGACAGTTGATGCATTGAAGAGAAGAGAATGCGTTGTTGGCAAGTAATTGCCAGCAACGCATTTCTTTGGGATAATAAGGAAGATTACGCCATATACCGAAAGGATCAACAAGAACATGGATTGGGCTGCGCTTCGGGCTAGGCTTGGAAAACAACTCCGCAGCGTTTGGACGCCATTGATTGCTATTCCGATATCGCTTTTGATTGGGGCGGGAATACTGCTACTGTCCGGATATGATCCCATCGCGGCGTACCAGGCGATGTGGCAAGGAGCTTTTAAGGACCGCATTGCTGTCACAGAAGTGCTGGTCAAGGCAACCCCGCTGATATTCATTGGCGCTGGTCTAGCAGTTGCTTTTCGGTGCAGTATCTGGAACATCGGCGCTGAGGGACAGTTTTATGTCGGCGCAGTGATGGCAACCGTGGTGGGCATCTATCTGGGGAGCTTGCCCGGTTATATTCTGATGCCGCTGGTGTTGATTGTAGGTATGATCGGTGGCGCTTTTTGGGGGATGCTGGCGGCTTTTTTGAAAAATCGCTTTGGGGCGAGCGAAGTAGTGACAACCATCATGCTGAACTATATTGCTATCTATGTTACAGGCTATCTGGTCACGGGTCCGATGATTGAGACTAAAGGTCTGTTTGCCCAAACACCGAAGATCAGCGAGAGCGCGTGGTTGCCCCGTTTTTTACCCCCAACCCGTCTGCATATTGGCTTTATCCTGGCAATTATCTTTTGTATTGTGTTGTATATTTTGATATTCAAAACGAGCGTTGGTTTTGCAATTCGGGCAGTGGGTTTCAACCCGGATGCGGCTCGCTATGCCAGTATCAACGTGCGTTCGAACATCCTGCTGGCGATGGCAATCAGCGGCGGTGCGGCTGGCCTGGGCGGGGCAGTGGAGGTCGCCGGCATCTCTTATCGCCTGTATCAATTGATTTCGCCCGGTTATGGATTTGATGGTATTGCCGTCTCCCTTCTCGTTGGTAACAATCCGTTGGGGGTGATTTTTTCCGGGATTCTGTTTGGGGCGTTGCGTTCTGGTGCGGAAGTAATGCAGTTGAGCGCCAAAGTGCCTTCGGTACTGGTCTTTGCCATTCAAGGGTTGGTAATTCTTTCTGTGGTTGCGACGGGTGCCTATCGCGCCGTTGTGAGAGAAAAAGAGGAGTAGGTATATATGGAATTGATGCCGGCACTTCTTTTTTTGCAAAGCATGCTCGCTGCCACTTGGCGAATGGCGACGCCGATCATCTATGCTGCAGTTGGTGAAGTGTTCACCGAGCGTTCGGGGGTGCTTAACATTGGTCTGGAAGGAATCATGCTGATCGGCGCCTTTGCCGGCTATTCTGTTGCTTATGAAACCGGCAATCTTGTGCTAGGGCTATTGGCGGCTTTAGTGAGCGGACTCTTAAGTGGGTTGATCTTTGCTATATTTACCGTCTCGGTCAAGGCTAACCAGATCGTTGTCGGGGCTGCATTCAATATGATCGGCATGGGATTGAGTGCTTTTCTCTACCGTACGATTTACTCCCAGAGTGGCAGGGTGTTGAGCCTGCAACCTTTCCGTCCTCTAGACATTCCCGGCTTGAGTGATATACCGTTTTTGGGAGAGGTGTTGTTTCGTCATAACATTATGGTCTATGGTACGGTTGTACTGGTGGTTCTGGCGGCGTTTGTTTTGTACCGAACAGCGTTTGGTCTTTCGTTGCGATCGGTTGGTGAACATCCAAAAGCCGCTGACACGACGGGCATTAATGTTCCCGCTACCCGCTACGTGGGTGTCTTAATTGGGGCGGTTCTGGCAGCATTGGGCGGGGCTTCCCTGACGCTGGCTTATAGCGACCAGTTTGTTGAGGGCATCGTTACCGGACGCGGGTTTATCGCGCTGGCGGTGGTGGTTTTCGGGGCTTGGTCTCCATGGGGTGCATTCTGGGCTTCGTTGCTGTTTGGATCGTTTTATGCCTTACAGCTTCGTTTGCAAGCAATGCCGGAGGTCTTGATACCCTATCAATTTCTTCAGGCACTGCCATATCTTGCGACACTTGTAGTCCTGATCAGTCTGACAAGGCGAGCACGCGCACCGCGTGCCCTTGGTGTTCCTTATCCATAGGAGCGGGTGGCTATGGAGGATTATCTGGTTCGTATGGAAAATATTTACAAGAGTTTCCCCGGCGGGGTGCAGGCAAACCGCGGGATCACGCTGGAAGTGCGCCCCGGCGAGATTCACTGTCTTCTGGGGGAAAATGGCGCCGGCAAGACAGTTTTGATGAGCATTTTGTATGGGCTGTATAAGCCCGACTCTGGCACCATTTACTATAAAGGCAAAAAACTGGACATTCACAGTACAAAAGATGCCATAGCAAACCGCATCGGCATGGTACACCAGCACTTTATGCTGGTGCCGACCCTGACTGTGGCTGAAAACGTCGTCTTGGGGCAGTATCCTGCCTGGAAAGTCATCAATGATATGGATAAGGTGCATGAGCGCATTCGCGCCATGAGCGACGAGTTTGGGCTGGATGTTGACCCGGCAAAGATTGTTCAAGACCTCTCGGTGGGTGAGCAGCAACGGGTAGAAATCCTCAAGGCGCTGTATCATGGGGCAGATTTGCTTATTCTGGATGAGCCAACTGCTGTGCTGACACCCCAGGAAAGCGAGCACCTGCTCAAGTTCCTGCGCGATCTGGCAAATCGCGGGCTGACGATCATCTTTATCACCCATAAGCTGGAAGAAGTCATGCAAGTCAGCGACCGGGTGACCGTTCTGCGTGATGGTAAGGTGGTCGGTACGGTCAATACATCAGATACCAACCCGCGTGAGCTGGCGCGCATGATGGTTGGGCGCGAAGTATTGATGGAATTAAAGAAAGCCCAGACGGAACCGGGCAAGGTGATCTTTTTAGTGCGTAATTTACGGGTGAAAGATGCGCGCGGACTGGAAGTTGTCAGGGGTGTTTCCTTTGAGGTGCGTGAGCGGGAAGTGTTGGGTATTGCAGGCGTCTCCGGCAATGGTCAGACCGAGCTGGCGCTGGCGCTTGCCGGGCTGATTGAAGGCGAATTTGATGAGATGCGTTTGGACGGTCAACTGATTACCAAACGCGATTTACAGCGATTACACCGGTTGGGCATGGCGCACATCCCCGAAGACCGCCAGAAGATGGGATTGATCCTGCCTTTCTCGGTAGCAGAAAACTTTGTGCTTAAGACTTATCGAGATGAACCCTTTGCCAGGAGAGGCTTTTTGCGCTTTGATGCCATCCGTGATTACACCCGCTCACAGGTTAGCAAATTCAGCATACGGGTGGGAGATATTGAGGAAGAAATAGCCCATCTTTCGGGCGGCAATCAGCAGAAGGTTGTAGTGGCGCGCGAACTCGACCGCCAGCCGCGCTTTCTACTTGTCAATCAGCCGACGCGCGGGATTGATATTGGCGCGACAGAATTTGTCCGCCAGCAAATTCTGGCTGAGCGTGATGCTGGCGCGGCTATTCTGCTCATTTCCGCTGATCTGGAAGAAATCTTTGCCCTCAGTGATCGCATTCTGGTTATGTTTGAGGGACGCTTTATGGGTGAAGTGCCGCCAGATCCGGCGCTGATCGAGCAGGTGGGGCTAATGATGGCTGGCAAAACTGTACAAGTGAGTGATTAATCCTTTATAACAGGAGACAGAGCGATGACAAGGTATGCGACCTTATTCCTCACACACCGTGGCGAGCGGCATCAGCAGTCAGCTTTGCAGGCTGCGCCGCCGGAGTTTGAGATCACCATGCTGCGCGATGCAGATAAGCAAACGATCATTAACCATTTGCCTGGTAAACAATTTCTCATCACCGAACGAAGCGAGGTGATTGATGCCGAGATCATCGCTGCTGGCAAAGACCTGCGCTTGATTCAACGGCTTGGTTCACAGGTGTATGATATTGACCTGGAAGCGGCGAAGAAAGCTGGTATTCCGGTTTGTTACTATCCGGTGCGGATGACGGGCATGGTGGCAGAACATATGATGTTGCAGATGCTGGCGCTGGCAAAACGGCTGCGCGAGGCGATGTATGTCATCACACTGGACCGCAACTGGGGACTGGAGCCAAAACAATGTGATGAGGATACCTTCGCCATTAACTTTACTGGACGACAAGGCATTGACACGCTCAACCAAAAAACGGTCGGCATTGTCGGTTTTGGCGAAATTGGTATTGAACTGGCACGCCGCCTGAAAGGTTTCAATTGCACCGTACTGTACAACAAGCGCAACCGCCTTGCCGATTTTGCCGAAGCCGATCTCAATATCCAGTATGCAGGATTGGATGAATTGCTTGGGCGGAGTGATTTTGTTGCCATGCTGTTGCCATACGAGCCAGAGACAGCAGGCTGTGTCAACCGCTCGTTTATCAGCAAGATGAAGAAAGGAGCTTTTCTGATAAGCTGTGGCGCCAGCGGCATCTTCAATGAAAAAGATGTGCGCGATGCTCTGGTTTCGGGTTATCTGGGCGGTGTGGCGACTGATACCTTTGCCTGGGAACCCATTCGTCAGGATAACCCCCTGTTGGAACTGGCGCGCCAGCCGGAAGCCAATATTGTACTGACGCCGCACACCGCCTCCGGCAGTATTGACCCCAACGCGCTGCCCGACCGCAGTGAGGACTACTCGAATTTGTTACGCTTGCTGCGCGGCGAACCTCTGCTCTATCGGGTGGTCTAGGCGCTAAAGCTTATGCCCACATTACAGGGCAGGTTGCGCAAACCTGCCCTGTTTATTTCCCAATCATCAGCACTTTGGCGCCGCGAATCTTGCGCTGTTTCAATTCGAGCAGGGCACGATTGGCTTCTTCCAGACGGAATAACTCCACTTCCGGGCGGATGGGAATCTCAGCCGCCAGTTGGAGAAACTCGCTCACGTCGCTTCGGGCAACGTTAGCAACACTTTTGATCTCTTTTTCCATCCAGAGATGTGTCGGATAATTCAGCTCCAGTAAAGCCTGTTGATCTGGTGTCTCTTTTCGGATGGCGTTGATGATCAGCCGCCCGCCCGGTGCGAGATTGCGCATCGCCTCGACAATGGGTTTCCAGACCGGTGTGGTATCTATGATAGTGTTCAGTTTTTCAGGGGCGGTATCTTCTGTATCGCCCGCCCAAACTGCGCCCAGTTCCAGAGCAAACCGGCGCTCCTGCGGACTGCGGGCAAAGACATAGACAGGACTGTTGGGAAAGCGATGACGCACCATTTTCAGCACCAGATGTGCCGAGGCGCCAAAGCCGGTCAATCCCAAACGCTGACCATCCTGCAGCCCGCTGAGGCGTAATGAGCGGTAACCGATGGCGCCGGCGCAGAGCAGCGGAGCAGCTTCGGCATCCGAAAAAATTTCCGGGATGGCATAGACAAAATCCTCCGGCGCGGTCATGTATTCGGCATAGCCGCCGTTGGTATCGCGACCGGTGGCGCGGAAATGAGGGCAGAGGTTTTCCTGACCGCTGCGGCAGTAAGCGCAGCTTCCGCAGGCGGAGAAAATCCACGCTACGCCAACCCGTTCGCCGCCGCGCCAACGGCGAACGGCACTGCCGCAGGCTTCCACCCGTCCAATGACTTGATGCCCCAGAATTACCGGTAATTGCGGTGGCGGGGTGCGCCCTTCGATTTCATCCAGCTCGGTGTGACAGACGCCACACGCCAGCACCTTGAGCAACACTTCATGTTCACCCGGCTGCGGCATGGGTAATTCTGCCGGTTCAAGCGGGTTTGGATTTTGGGATAAGTCGGTGAGCTGTTTCAGGATCATCGCTTTCATGGGTTCACCTCCGAATTACGGTGGTCAGACATAGAAGCGCGCAGTGTAGTTGTTTTTCAAGGCAGAGTATAATACACAATACTCTGAATATGACAGTTTCAACGTATCCATCCTTGCCTTTTCTTGCCCGCCGCCGCACTGTGCTGATGCTGATTTTGCTGGTCATCTTTGGGCTGGGGCTGGCGGTACGTTTGTATGACCTGACCGATCTGCCGCTGGATTTTCATGCCACCCGCCAGCTTCATTCGGCAATCATGGCGCGCGGCATGTATTACCAGCATCTGACCGATGCCCCGCAGTGGCAGCGTGAGCTGGCAATCCAGATGTGGAAAGCCGAAGGGCTGATTGAACCGCCTTTCATGGAATGGCTGACGGCATCCACCTACCGCTTGCTGGGGAATGAAGTCCTCTGGGTGGCGCGGATATATTCTATCCTCTTCTGGATGCTGGGCGGGGTTGGGCTTTTTCTGTTGGCGCGGCAGATTAGCGGTCTGGATGGGGCGGTTATTTCCGTCCTATATGCGCTGTTACTGCCTTATGGCATCATTGCCAGCCGTGCCTTTCAGCCCGATCCGCTGATGACGGCGCTGATTGTGTTCGCGTGGTGGGGAATGGTGCGCTGGCATAGTACACCCACCCGCCGCTGGACGGTAATCGCCGGACTGCTCAGCGGATTGGCAATTCTTTGCAAGGCGACGGCGCTGTTTTTCATTGCCCCTGCCTGGGCAGGGCTCGTTCTGGCCGCCCGCGGGTTGCGCGGTGCAGTGCGGGATAAACAGGTCTGGCTATTGGCGGGATTGACCGTGTTGCCCTTTGCGCTATATCACGTTTACGGTGTCTATATCAGCGGGGTGCTGGAAAGCCAGTTCAGCTATCGTTTCTTTCCCAATCTCTGGCTTGATCCGGTGTTTTATCTGCGCTGGAAGGGAATGATTGCCAGCACGCTGGTTTTTGAATGGTTTTTGGTGGCTTTTCTTGCCAGTTTCACCATCCGCCAGCCTGCGCATCGGGCGCTGGTGCTTGGAGTTTGGACTGGCTATTTCATGTACGGGTTGACCTTTGCCTATCACGTTTCGACCCATGATTATTATCAACTGCCGATGGTCCCGCTGGTGGCGTTGGGGCTGGGGGCAGCGGCGCAGCTTGTGTTTGAAAACTTGAAGGGTCGGCGGGCACTGCTTTACCCGCTGGTTGCGGCGGCTTTGCTGGCGGTGGCGGTGGTAAACGCCTGGGATGCGCGGGTGGCGCTTAAACGCGAGGACTGGCGCGGTGAGGCGCAGTTCTGGGCAGAGCTGGGCGAGAAACTGGGACGAGAGAGCCGTGTGGTGGGCATCACCGAAGATTATGGGTACCGGCTGGCATATTTTGGCTGGAAACCGACGACAAACTGGCTTTCATCCGGCGATATCACTGTGCGCGAGTTGAGCGGGGTGGAAATAGACACCGAAAAGCTCTTCCGCGAACAGACTGCCGGCATGGATTTTTTTGTCGTCACCCGCTTTAAAGAGTATGATAGCCAGCCCAAACTGAAATCACTTCTGGAAAACCATTATCCGGTTTACGATAAAAGCGGCGATTACATCATCTTTGATTTGCGTCAGCCCAAAGAAGGCGCGCAGTCTGCACCGTGAGGACTGGACTGTTATTGATCGAGGGAGTTGAGGATGGTGCGGTTTTGTTTTAATGGAGGTGACCGAATGGAAAATGCACAGCGCACCAGCAAGGGAGGCTGGGAAAAGGTACTCTTGCTGGCTTTGTTTTTTCTGCTCTTTTTCCAGCTTGTTTCAGATTTTATCGAGAGCATTTACACCTTTGGCTTGCTGGGGACGAGCATCCCGCCGGAGATTGGCGCGGTGGTGCTGTTCTTTTCCCCGCTGGGGCTGTTGGCGGTGCGGCACAGTTTTTCGCGGCGCGTGCTTGCCATCCTGATGGGAGCGGCGGCATTACTGCGCGCGCTGGAGGTCAGCTTGAGCGGGAGCGGCAGACTGCTTGCGAGCGGGGCGGGTGTCGGATGTGTGTTCTTCCTACTACCGTTGCTGGTGCAGCAGGAGGATAGCGATGCGCTTGAGACGGGCGGGGGCTTGGCGCTGGGGCTGTCGTTTTCCATCCTGCTGCGTGCGCTGACAGCCGGCAGCGATGCGACACTGGTGCATCCTGAATTAAGTTGGGCGCTGGCTATCATGGTTTTGGTTTTGCTGGTGCTTTTGGAACGCGCAGAGTTATCGGCTTTATCCCAATCGGAACGTTTGCCAGCTTCCTTCGGCAAGGTGGCTGCGTGGAGCATTGGGCTGATGGGTGTGCTGGCGGTATTGTATTTTGCCTTTGTCAGCCCGGTGGTGTTGGCGCGTTGGACTGAGGCAGATTTCCGGCTGGTGCTGCTCTTTCTGGCGGCGGCGCTGGGACTATATCTGGCGGCGTTTAGCAGTGGTATTTTGGGGCGGCTTTCCAAAACGCAACTGCTGGTCTGGAACGGCCTTTTTCTGCTTTCTGGCACTGTTGCAATCCTGCTCAATCAGGTGAGTTTTCCCTTTGAAAGTGGTGCTTATCCGCTGGACCAGTTGCCTTCCGATTTCTGGCAAAAACTGCCGCTGTTTGTGATGATTGTACTTTCGCCGGTTGTTCTGCTCAATTTTACCTGGCTGGTGCGGGAGATGCAGGCGCATAAAACTTCGCCGCGAATGCTTGGGGGCGGGTTTGCACTTGCCAGCCTGTTTTTGCTGGTGATTGTCTTTGGGCAGGCGTTTACCACCGTATACGATTACATCCCGGTTGTTGGGCCGTGGTTCCGTGACCGCTTCTGGCTGGTCTTCTTGCTGGCTGGGCTGGGGATGGCGTTGCCATTGTTGCTGGTCAAATCCCGCCCGGTAGTACGAAGGCTGCCTGCACTGAGCGCAGTTATTTTCCCGTTGGGGCTGGCAGCTCTGCTGACATCGGTGGTGGCGGCGGTAATCACCGTGCCTCATCCTGTGATGCCTGCTGAGGATGACATTCTGCGCGTGGTAACTTATAATGTTCAGCAGGGGTATTCCGCCGATGGACGGCGGGCATATGATGAGCAGCTTGCCGTGCTGCGCGAATTACAGCCGGATATTGTAGGCTTGCAGGAAACAGATGTGGCGCGCTTTTCTGGCGGCAATGCTGATCTCGTGCGCACTTTCGCCGAAGGGTTGAATGTGTATTCGTATTACGGACCGCGCACAGTCACCGGAACGTTCGGCATTGCGCTGCTTTCGCGCTATCCCATTCAAAACCCGCGTACGTTTTTTATGTATAGTGTGGGTGAGCAAACGGCAGCAATTGAAGCGGAAATTGCCGTTGCGGGTGTTCCCTATCACGTGCTGGTCACCCATCTGGGGAATGATGGACCGATCATTCAACAGCGGCAGGTGCTAGCGCGCCTTGCGGGCAAGCAAAATGTGATCGCGATGGGGGATTTCAATTTTGAGCCGACAACAGAGCAGTATATGCTGACCCTGCAGTCGCTGGCGGATGCGTGGGTGCTGGCAGGGTCGCCGCCCACCGCAGGCTTTGATCCACAGGAACGCATTGACTACATCTTCGTTTCACCGCAGCTTTCCGTGCGGTCAGCGCGTTATGTCATCTCGCCTGCTTCTGACCATCCAGCATTGGTAGCCGAAATTGTCACCGGCATACCATAGCGTGGTTTTCTTGTAAAACCCCTGACTTTAAGTTGCGCCGCAGGATGTCGGTGATGGTCAGGTTGTGACGCTGCATTAGTTCGGAATTGATCATCTCAACCTGTTTGCGGGGGGAGTAAAACACTTCACTCCAGCCATAGCCGGCACAAGCGGTGTCGGCAATTTCACTGCCGGCGCTATCCCTACCCCACCAGCGGCGATAGGCTGTTTCCAGATCAGGACGAATATGCATTTCAGGGATGTTGTAATGGGCGGAGTAGTAATAATCCGGCGGGAGGGCATTGAGCAGAGTTTCGAAGACATGTACGCGCACGCGAATGTCGCGACTGCACTCTGCTTGTGCGATGCGGCACAAACCGCGGATGGTCGCCAGCGGCGCAATGACCTCAATTTGTTCAATGCGGCTGAAGCGCTCCTTGATTTTTGCAATAACTTCTTTCATTACCAGACCGCTGGCGATGCTGTCGGCGATAAAGGCGGCAGTGATGTTCTCATGTTGTTGCCTGTCGAGGTCTTTGTCTTTGAATATCCCCAATTCCACCTTGCGCTTATATACCGGCACAGAGCTGTCAAAAACGTGGTGTGCGTCCAATAAAACCTCATCGCAATAATAGCCGTAGTTGTCAAAGATTGCCTCAGAAATCTGATACTTCAGCCCCTCGCGGGCGATGGGGAAAATTGCCAGATTGTGCTGACAGCGTTCGGCAATGGTCGGGCGCAGAACAGGGGCGGCAAAGATCATGCGTGTAGCACGCTCAATGAGGTGGGAGCGAGCAGAACCCATACACAACTGTCCGGGCAGGGTCATGGTGGAGATAGAGACGATCTCTGCATCGCTCAGACCGAGCAGTTCCAACAGGCGTGCGTCGACGGGGACGGTGCGCAGGTAGATGAAAGCCGCGGTTGCCGGGTTGTGGTACAGCACGATTTCCAACTCACCGCCATCATTCAGTCGGATATGCGCGGGACGATAAAAGCCGCTTTCCTGTGCGTTGAGGGGGTAGGAAAGCGGCTCATCGAGCGTAAGTGTGCCGGTGATCTGGCTGGTTTTGTCTTCTTGAAAAGCGATAGGATACTGATAAGACATGAAACTCCTTGTTCTTTGTGGCTTCGTTTCCGCTGGAGCGATGGAATGATTTTTAACTATTTTATCCCAAAACCAAAAAATGTGTGCTGCGCCTGCTTGACTTTGGAGTAATTTTATTTATAATATTCCAAATTAGACTTATTTTGTCTTGTTACAAAAAGTGATTGGATGAACACTTACAGGTGTGCAGAGCGAGGCTTTCGTGTCACCGCTCTGTGAAAAACGAAGATAACCGGTTACAGAAAGGTGGCACGTCGTCCCGTTTTATTGGGGTTGGCCACCTTTTTATTTACTACAGAGTAGAGTTGTATAAGCCTGCCTGAGAGGTGAGAAGATGGCGACAGCAGAAACGTTACAAAAAGTTGATCATACTGCATTGAAAGTCAATCAGTTGACAATTATTATCCTGAACATTGTTGCGTTTGTACTCACTTTGCCTTGGTTGGCGTTGCTGGTGGCGCTGGTGATGTTGTTGGGGGTGTTGTTTAAAAGACCAGGATTTAGCTTTGTTTATTCGGGTTTCTTAAAGCCGCTCGGTTGGGCTAAGCCAGAATTGGTGATGGACAATCCACAACCGCATCGCTTTGCCCAAGGGCTTGGCGGTGTGGTCATGCTGGCGGGGGCAATGGCATTGTTTGGCGGGATAAGCGGTTTGGGCTGGGGGTTGGTGTGGCTGGTGGTGGCTCTGGCGGCATTGAATGTGTTTGCCGGTTTCTGTGCCGGGTGCTTCGTGTATTACTGGCTGAGCCGGCTGGGTGTACCCGGTTTTGACCGTCATCCTCCGCAAAACACTTTCCCCGGCATGCGGCCGAAAGGAGAAATAACAGATGACCGCTGAAATTTTTGAGCGCGCGTTGCTGGCACTGATGTTAATTGGGGTGGGGTTTGGGGCTTGCTGGTTGTATAACCACGTTTTTCTGTTGCATATTCGCCGGCGGCGCTTGCGGCTGGAGGGCGCTCGTCTTGACAAGCCGTTGATTCTGTACTTCACTTCTCCTACCTGCGCGCCGTGCCATACGCTTCAACGTCCGGCAATCCAAAGGCTTGTGGAACAATTGGGGGAGACCCTGCAAGTTGTGGAGGTGGATGTCTCGCAACAGCCTGAATTGGCGCGCCAGTGGGGGATTATCAGCGTCCCTTCGACAATTGTCCTCAGTGCCAGCGGTGAGGCGCGTTACATCAATCACGGCGTGGCGCTGGCGGAGAAACTATTGAAGCAATTGAATAGTCTGTGAAACACCTCTAAAAGCTCCCCTTAAAACTGGATTAATCCATTACAATAGCGCTATGGTCACTCTCCCCCTTGTCCGGGTTGTGGTGGTTTCGGATCAGGCGATTTACCGGCGCGGCTTGTCCTCGCTGGTGATTTCACTGGAAAATGTCCAGTTGATCGGCGAAGCCCAGTCTGCAACCGAAGCGATCCAGCTTTGTGAGATGGTGCAGCCGGATATTGTTCTGGTGGATTTGTGCCAGATACTGGAGTTTGGGCACGAACTCGCCAAACGCATTCATAGCCATTGTCCAAGTGTCAAGGTGATTCTCATGCTGCGCCCTGAAATGGAAGATCAGGTGCAGGAAGAACTGGAGGCGCTGCCAGTGTATTATTTCTCGCGGGATGTTTCTGAAGAGGAATTCAAGGCGGCGCTTCTGCAGATTCGCCAGATTTCTCCGCAATCTGAAGAGACGGCAGATACAGCCCCGTCCGTTTTTCATCATCAGGAAGAGGAGCTGGATGAGGAGGTGCTGACCTTCGAGCAACGGGCAAATCAAACCCGCTATGAAGGCTTGCTGACGCGTGAGCTGAATATGGCGGGAAAGATCCAGTTGGATATTCTGCCCGAAGAATCGCCGAGCATTCCCGGCTGGGAAATCGCGGCTGGTCTGGAGGCTGCGCATGAGATTTCCGGGGATTTCTATGATTTCATCCCGTTAACCGAAAAGAAGCTAGGAGTGGTGGTAGCGGATGTGACGGATAAGGGCATGGGTGCAGCGTTGTTTATGGCGCTTTCGTCATCGTTGATGCGCACCTATGCAGTGCGTTTCCCCACCCTGCCGGCAATTTGCCTGAGTGCGGTGAGTAACCGTCTGCTTGCCGATACGCGCGGCGGCATGTTCGTCACAGCACTGTATGGCGTACTGGAACCGCATACCGGGCGTTTTGTTTTTGCCAATGCAGGTCATCCGCCCGGTTTTTTGATTTCCAACTGGCGGCGCAAGGAAGCGGTTGAACCGCTGCGCCCGACCGGGATGGCACTGGGAGTATCCGATCAGGCGCGCTGGAAGCAGCGCATTGCCCGCATGTCGCCGGGTGATTTACTGGTTCTCTATACGGATGGAATTACAGAGGCACAAAATTCAAGCGGTGAATTTTATGGAGGAGATCGCCTGCTGGATATAACATTATCCATGACCGGTGCTTCAGCCAGCGAAGTTTACCGGGCTTTGCTGGAGGATGTTCATCGTTTCATCGGTTCCTGCAAGCGTCAAGATGACATTGCGCTGGTGGTCATCCGTCGAGAAGAATAGAAACCATATCCCCCGCGCCTCCGTCTTAGGTGCACTAGTTGAATTGACCATGAAGCGCGTTGACAAAGCGAGCTCGCTGTTCAATCTCTGCCAGGCGGCAGGAGGCATAGATAGAAGCCTCTTTGAGCAGGGCTTTTGCCTGAGCTTCTGGAAGAGTACGGACGGTGCTCCAGCTCAAGCCTTTGCCGCGCAGGTATTCCTCGATATACATACGCTCCAGAGCGGCCTCCGCCATTTGCAGAGAAGACATGGTCAGGGCTTTTAACGCTTCCATTACAGCCATTTCTGCCTCCTCTCTTTCTAATCAAAAACCCGCCCGATGAATGGGCGGGTCTCTCGTCCAGTTGGCGCGGCCGGATTCTTTATCCTTTCCGGCAATCCTGAAGCCGCTTGTGTGTTCTATTCTTCAATTACACTATAGCATAAACGGACAGGATTTTCAATTAGATTTTTACTGTGATGTAAACGGGAACGGGTTTTTACAGCCCTCACGGCACCGACGGAAGCTTGCTTTATTCAGCCGATGGAGATGGAGGGTTGTATCAGTAGTTCAGGTTGCGGCTGTTGCCCGGCAAGCTGTCCCAGCATGGACCATGGTCCTGTCCAGGTGATTTGCACCTCGCGCACCTGACCGCGCAGGTTTTCGTCGCTTTCCACGAAGACCAGTTTGTTGGTCTCAGTGCGTCCCTGCCAGCGCTGTTTCTTCTTTTCCTCAAACAGCACTTTGACGGTTTGTCCCAGATAGCGGGCGTTGGTCTCTGCGGCGATGCTTTCCTGCAATTCTTCCAGCAAGCGGAAGCGGCGCCACTTTTCCGCTTCAGGGACGCTGTCTTGCATCTGTCGGGCTGCCAGCGTTCCGGGGCGGACGGAGTAGCGCGCCAGATGCGCCACATCCAGCTTCAGGTCGGCAAGTTGCTGATAGGTGTGCATGAATTGTTCTTCGCTCTCGCCGGGAAAGCCGACGATAATGTCGGTGGCGATAGAGACACCGGGAATTTTGCTACGGATGCGTTCAATCAGGCGGCGGTAGTCAGCATCGGTGTAACCACGCCGCATGGCTGCCAGAATTTGATCATCGCCAGCCTGTGAGGGCACCTCGATATGCGGCATCACTTTGGGCAGTTCGGCAACCGTATCCAGCAGTTCATTACTCATCCAGTTCGGGTGTGAGGTCAAAAAGCGGATACGCTCAAGACCCTCGATGTTATGCAACATGCGCAGCAGTTGCGCCAGCGAGGGGTAACCCGGCTGATCCATGCCGTAGCGGTCCACGATTTGACCCAGCAAGGTAATTTCTTTAACGCCCTGAGAAACCAAAGCGTGTGCCTCGGCAAGGATTTCCTGCGGCGGACGACTTCTTTCTACGCCGCGGCGGTAGGGGATGATGCAGAAGGCACAGGCGTGCGAGCAGCCATAAACGATGGGCAGAAATGCCGCCACCAGTTTACCGCGCTCGGCAAGCGGCAGTACCAGCTCATTATCCATTACCTCAAAGCGCGAGAGTGTCTCATCCAATGTCTGTTGTTGGCGCTCGCGCTGCAACAGGTGTTCGATCAACGGAGAAGGATCAGAAGGCGGGGAAAATACATCTACAAACGGGAAGCGTTTTTTCAGCACATCGTGGTTGCGTACGCCTACCAGACAACCCATTAGGTTGATCACCAGTTCAGGACGGCGCTGCTTGAGTGGCTTGAGCGAGGACAGCCGCCCGTAGGCTTTATCCTCTGCCGACTGGCGCACCACACAGGTATTCAAGACGATGACATCTGCCTCTTCGGCGCGGCGCGTGGGCTGGTAGCCGAGGTGTTCCAGCGCAGAAGCGACACGCTGCGAATCGGCAACGTTCATTTGACAACCTTCGGTCCAGATATGATACTTCATGCGCTGAATTATATCAAAAAACAACGGAAATCGCACCAAACCGCTCTGGTTTTAGGAGGCGGGCGAGGCGGGTAGGGATCAGTAAGAGAAAAAGCACAAGTACAAGTTATTTCTTGTGCTCCATCAGTGGTACAATCAGGCTCGTGAAACGCTGGCAGTTCTGGCTGGGCATCGTCATCAGTGCGGGTTTTTTATATCTTGCCCTGCGCGGATTGAATATTGAGAAAGCGTGGGAGGCGGCGCGCACCGCAAAGTACGGCTGGCTGCTGCCCGGTATTGCGGTGTATTTTCTCGGGGTGTGGGTGCGTGCCTGGCGCTGGCATTACTTGTTGCGCCCGCTACAAAAGGTGCCGGTGCGCGAGATGTTTCCTATTGTCACCATTGGCTATATGGGCAACAATATTTATCCAGCGCGGGCAGGCGAATTATTGCGTGCGTTTATCCTGAAAGACCGCCGCAGGGTGCCGGTTTCAGCTTCGCTGGCGACGATCATCGTTGAGCGTATCTTCGACGGCGTCGTCATGCTGGGGTTTGTCTTTCTCAATCTGGGCGAGCTGGCGCGTCTGCAGGGCGATTCGGGTTTTGTGGGCAGCATTCGCGAGGTTGCTTTGTTGGGGGCGCTGGCTTTTCTGGGCGCGCTGGGGGTGTTCCTGGCGGCGGCGATGTACCCGCACCGCAGTGAGCAAATCGTGCAGTGGGTGATTGCACACTGGATTCCTGCCCGGCTGCGTCCGAAGGTAAGCGGGGTTTTGCTGCGTTTTCTGAGCGGGCTGGAGTCATTGCGCTCACCTGTGGATGCGCTAATGATCCTGCTCACAACTACGCTGATCTGGCTGCTTGAAACCGGCAAATACTGGTTTGTGATGCATGCCTTTCCGTTTGAGGTCAGCTTTTTTGCCTTGATGCTGATGAATGGGATTGTTAACCTGACTACCACGCTGCCCTCTGCACCCGGCTATGTGGGCACGTTTGATGCGCCGGGCATTGCCCTGCTGAAAGCCTACAGTGTGCCGGGTGAGGTTGCGGCAGCTTATACACTGGTGCTGCATGTGGCGCTGTGGTTTCCAATCACGATGGTTGGGATTTATTATTATCTGCGCCAGCCGCTGCGCATTGGCGGATTGCGCGGTGCGCAGATCGAACCGCAAACGATTGATCCTGAAGAACCGGGAGTGAGTAAATGAAAATTGCCATCATCGGAGCCGGATTTGGCGGCATGGCTGCAGCCTATGATTTGCGGCGTGCCGGGCACGAAGTGGAAATTTTTGAGAGCGCGGCGCAGGTGGGTGGACTGGCAGCCGGTTTCAAAGAACCGCACTGGGACTGGTCGCTCGAACAGTACTATCATCACTGGTTTGCCACTGACCGGCATGTGTTGGGTTTGATTGACGAACTGGGATGGCGTGACAAAGTGCTTTTTCCCCGCCCGTATACTGTTGTCTACTGGGCGGGGAAGTTTTACCCGTTCGACTCGATATTTTCCAATATTCCGCTTTTCATCCTGCGGCATTTCCCACTTTTGGATGCGGTACGCTATGGGCTGGCAGGGGCTTATCTGCGCTTTACGCCATGGTGGAAACCGTTGGAGCGCGTCACCGCCGAGGCATGGACACGGCGCTGGTTTGGCGAGCGGGTGTATGCTCTGCAGTGGCAGCCGCTGTTGCAAAGCAAGTTCGGCGAGCGTTACTACCAGCAGGTCAATATGGCTTGGTTGTGGGCGCGGCTGCACGTCCGTACCACACGACTGGGAACATTCGAAGGCGGGTTTCAGGCATTTGCAGAGATGTTTGCGGCACGTTTGCGGGAAATGGGGGTGAGCATTCAGCTCAACACTTCGATATCGCAAATCCGCCAGAACCCGAACGGCGGGCTGAAGCTGACTACCGCGCAGGGTGAGCATGTGGCAGATCAATGCCTGGTAACTACCTCGCCAGCGTTGCTGGCAAAGCTGGCGCCTGAGCTGCCGGAGGAATACCTGCGCGGCGTGCTGGAATTGAAAAGCATGGGTGCAGTGGTGATGGTACTCTCGCTGACACAGCAGCTTTCACGCGAAGGATATTACTGGTTCAACCTGCCCAAGAGCGCCGGTTTTCCTTTTCTGGCTTTGGTGGAACATACCAATTTTATCTCTGCCGAGCATTATGGCGGTGATCACCTTGTCTATCTGGGGGACTATCTGGAGCCGGAGCATGAGTATTTTCAGCTCACCCACGAGGAACTGTTACAGCGTTTCCTGCCCTCGCTGACGCGCTTCAACCCTGATTTTCGTCCAAATTGGGTGCGCAAAAGCTGGCTGTTTCGTACTAACTATGCTCAGCCGGTGCCATTGATTAACCACTCGCAAAACATTCCAGATATTCGCACTCCCCTGCCTGGTTTATTTTTCGCCAGTATGAGTCAGGTATATCCTTGGGATCGAGGCACCAACTTTGCAGTGGAAATTGGACGCAGGGCAGCTAAGCTCATGCTGACAGGGCGAAACACGGTTGAATAGAATAGATACCACTTTGGTGTGCCGGGTTGCCGGGAATCTCGTAATCTTAAGAATACTTTTCCAAAGAATGGACGGAAAATCGCGTCTCATCCGTCAAAAGAGGAAAACCAGCGTCTCAGACATCTTTTAGTTGTTTGTGCTAAATAGAGCTATTTATGGCTCTTGAGGGTGTAAATCGCCATATATGGCGTATCAAATGGTTGATGGATGCCATTTGCGGCAAGTACATTTGTTCTGATGTTCACCCTGAGTGCAAAAATTTCCCACAGGTTCTTTAACATTAGAAGGCTTAAAATTCGCGTTTTTTTTAGGATGGCGTAAGGTAAGCAACTTGTTTATCAGGCTGCTTTCTGTTAGAATCCATTATGTCAGGAACAGATTGTCGTTCCTTCACCCAACAGGCTCAAGAGAAGCCTTTTTGAATTTGAGCTTTCACCTGATCTCATTGTCGGAGACAATGGGTTTATTTCCCTGTTGCTTTTGCAGGGTGAAATTTCAGTGAAGAAAGGCGGCAGGTGTGATGAACTCAACGCAGGCTTGGCAGGCTACCTTAGGCCAGCTCCAGATGGAGATGTCGAAAGCAGCTTTTGATACCTGGGTGCGCAGCGCGGAACTGGTGTCTCACAAAGATGACCTCTTCACCATTGGCGTTCCCAACGCGTACGCCCGCGACTGGCTGGAGAATCGGCTGGCGAGTACGGTTTCGCGTATTCTGAGTGGATTATTTGAGCGCCCGCA
Organism: Anaerolinea sp.; assembly: GCA_020725865.1. Classification (GTDB taxonomy): domain Bacteria; phylum Chloroflexota; class Anaerolineae; order Anaerolineales; family Anaerolineaceae; genus DYEC01. The sequence continues at coordinate 100,823 of DYEC01000011.1, forward strand.
ACAGGTGCGGTTTATTGTCTGGCATAGAGATTTTGAAGGCAGTGATGCCGAAGATGGCACGCAGGAGGAGGAGCTTCCAGAAGAAGAAACTCCGCTTAAACCCAACCCGACCATCAACGCCCGTTACACCTTTGAGACGTTTGTGGTAGGCGCCAGCAATCGCCTGGCACACGCCGCCTGTATGGCGGTGGCGGATAATCCGGCGCGGGCGTATAATCCCCTGTTTGTGTATGGTGGTGTTGGTCTGGGAAAGACACACCTGCTACATGCAATTGCCAATGTAACCCATAAAAATGGCTTGCGGGTTTTGTACGTCTCATCTGAAGAGTTCACTAACGATTTTATTAATTCAATACAAAAACACACCAATGCTGCTTTCCGTGAGCGCTATCGCCAGATTGATGTCTTGATGATAGACGATATTCAATTTATTGCCGGTAAGGAATCAACCCAAGAAGAGTTTTTCCATACCTTTAACACGCTGCATGGTCAGGATAAGCAAATTGTCATATCATCAGACCGCCCGCCCAAAGCGCTGGTCACGCTGGAGGAACGCCTGCGTTCGCGTTTTGAGTGGGGTCTGATTGTGGATATTCAACCCCCCGATCTGGAAACGCGCATCGCCATCTTACGCTCCAAAGCCGAGCGCGCCGGGCGTGAGGTACCCAATCACATTCTGGAGTTGATTGCCAGACTGATTCAATCCAATATTCGCGAGTTGGAAGGCGCGTTGAATCGGGTGGTGGCATTTGCCGATCTTTCGGGACAGGCATTAACCCCCGAGTTGGTCAATTCAGCACTGGCAGACCTGCTGCCGCAGCGCACGACGATCGGTCCCGGTCAGGTTGTCGAGGCTGTAGCAAGGTCATTTGGTTTAACCATTGACCAGATCACCGGGCGCGATCGTTCGCGCGAAGTGGCGCTGCCCCGTCAGGTGGCGATGTTTTTGCTGCGCGAGAGCGGCAATATCTCCCTGCCGCAGATCGGTGAGGTGCTGGGCGGGCGTGATCATACGACGGTGATGTACGCCTGTGATAAGGTGGCTGACTTAATTGAACGGGATGACCGGCTACGCCGTCAGGTGATTCAAATTCGTGAGCAGTTATACGGTCGTGCTGTCATGGGTTAGGGTGTTGGCTTTCCATTGCTGCCCCCCTGCTCTGGCGGGGGGGTCTTTTTTGTTTTTAGTTGTTTTTCGGGATTGAGCGGCAGTGCTCCCGTTTCCTGAAACCAGCGGTATGCTTGAAGAATGGCATCCTCAATGGGGCGGGGCGGCGCGAGATTCAGTTCCTGTTGTGCTTTTTGCGTGCTGACATAGAAGTAGTAGCCGGCCAGATTCAGGGTGCTGGAGTCAACCGGCAGGGTGAGGAAAGCTTGCAGCCAGGCGGCTGGGCGGGCAAGGGTGCGAATCAATCCGGGTGGCACGATCACTGTGGGCGGCTGAACACCAATCGTTTCCGCAATTGTGCGGATGAAATGGGCAATGGTCATGTTGAAGCCGCCCAGAATGTACCGTTCACCGCGCTTGCCGTATGACAGCGCCGCCAGGTGACCGTCTATCACATCGTTTAGATGCACCACATTCAGACCGCCCCGGGTCAACACCGGTAGTTTTCGTAAGGCAACCTGAACAATGTATGAGCTGGTGGTGCGGTAGAGGTCGCCTGCGCCAATGACAATGGTGGGGTTGACAATCACTGCATCCAGACCCTGTGCCACAGCGCGTTGCACTTCCAGTTCCGCCAGATATTTTGCGTATCCGTAATGCCAGCGCTGAGGGCTGAAATTCCAGGTGTGGTTTTCATCCATCAGCCGAGGGGGTGATTGGCGATGAGGGGGTTCTTCCGGCACGCCCAGCGCTGCTATTGAGGAAGTGTGAATGAATCGTTTGACACCCGCCTGACGGGCTGCTTTGAGCAGCGAGCGCGTGCCCTCAACCGTCACACTGTAAAGCCGCCCCGGGTCGCGCGCTCTGCCCATCAGCGCCGCAGCATGGAAAATAACTTCAATGTCCTGAACCGCGGCAGAAAGCGTGTCCGGCTGGGTCAAGTCACCGATGGCGTGTTCCACCGGCAGGTCACTGAGGCACTTGAGTGAACTGGAAGCGCGGTGAAAGGCGCGTACGTGATGCCCTGCATTGACCAGCGCCCGGCACAATGCCGAACCAATAAAACCGCTTGCCCCGGTGACCAGAATTTTCATTAATCAACCTATCCATTCTATAATCATTGCTTCACCCTGCCCGACACCGACGCACAATGTCGCAAGCCCATAAAAGGGGCGTTTTGTATCTGCAGCGCGGCGTTTCATCTCATGCAACAGGGTGACCAGAATACGCGCTCCGGAACAGCCCAGCGGGTGTCCCAGCGCCACCGCGCCGCCGTTGACGTTGGTCAGCTCGTGTGGGAGGCCCAATTCGCGCATCACTGCCAGCGCCTGCACGGCGAAGGCTTCGTTAACCTCTGCCAGACCAATGTCGGTAATGGTCAACCCGGCGCGCGCCAGCGCTTTGCGCGTGGCAGGGACAGGACCCAGACCCATCAAGCGCGGCTCAACACCCGCAACCGCTGAAGCAACGATGCGCGCCATAGGTTTCAGCCCCATCTGCTGAGCGCGCTCTGCGTTCATCACCAACAGCGCCGCGGCGCCATCGTTCATACCTGAAGAGTTGCCAGCAGTGACACTGCCGTCCTCGCGGAAGACAGGACGCAGTTTAGCCAGCGCTTCCAGCGTAGTATCACGGCGCGGGCGTTCATCACGGCTGACCAGTTCGCTTTCGCCTTTGCTTTTGGGAACTGACACCGGGACGATTTCCTCATCAAAACGTCCGGAGTCCTGTGCGGCGATGGCGCGGCGGTGGCTTTCCACTGCGTAAACATCCTGTTCTTCACGACTGATGTGGAACAGCTCAGCAATGTTTTCGGCGGTTTCGCCCATCTGCTCGATGCCGTAGAGAGCTTTCATGCGCGGGTTGGGGTAGCGCCAGCCCAAAGCGGTGTCCCATGCGGTCAGGTTGCCAAAGGCAAACGGTTGTTCTGCTTTGGGAAGCGAATACGGTGCGCGTGACATGGACTCAACCCCGCCGGCAAGGTAAACTTGTCCATCACCAGCGCGGATAGCGCGCGCTGCCATTGTTACCGCTGTCATCCCTGAAGCGCACAGCCGGTTGAACGTTGCCGCGGCAACTTCCACCGGCAGACCTGCCAGTAGAGTTGCCATGCGGGCAATATTGCGGTTATCCTCGCCCGCCTGATTGGCGCATCCCAGATACACTTCATCGATCGTAGTTGGGTCAAGCGCGGTGCGCTCGACAACTGTTTGCAGAATATGTGCCGCTAGGTCGTCTGGGCGGACGCGCGCCAGCGAGCCACCCAGCGCTCCGATGGGTGTGCGTAATGCTTCAACGATGACTGCTTCGTTCATGAGTGCCTCATTTGAAAAATTCCGTTTGCAGTTACAAAAATTTTACCACTTTCTTGCGCCTTACAAATTTGTAAGGTCACCTTACAAATTTGTAATGGTATAATATTCTCAGTTATTTAGAACTGATGTATTTTATTATAAAGAACTCATGAACATGGCGGGGGAAGGAGGAAAGGACACTCGATGGTCGGCGGCTCGTACTTTTGGGTACTTGAGTGCAAGGGGGTGATGTTATGGTTGAGGGCAAGCGGGTAGTTGTCTTCATTATTGTTACCCTCGTGGGTCTGTTGTTCTTAACAGGCTGCTCGGAGGGTGATTTTGCGTTACCCGTACAACCCACACCGGCTGGTGCATACCCGGTTGATCCTGTGTTTCGTGAATTCTATCATCAACTTGGTGGTGAACCGATACTGGGGGCGGCGATTTCACCGTTGTTTGCGGATGGGTTTACCCAGTGCCAGTACACGGTCAATGCGTTGATGTGTTACAACCCGCATGACAACAGTGTCAACCGCTTCTATCTGGCTTCACTGGGCAATCGGCTGGGTGTTTCCCAACCGCCGGAGGCTAACGCCGACCCCAGCCATGGATTGGTGGTTAACGGTTACACCATAGGTCCCGATTTTGTTGACCTGTACCAGAAAATGTCCGCTATGCGGCAGGTGGGCAGTCCATTGAGCGGGGTTGTCTATAATTATAACCAGCAGCGTACCGAGCAATTCTTTGAAAACGTTGGCTTTTATCACCGTTTTGATGATCCGCCGGGTGTATCGCACCTGCTACCGTATGGCAAATATACCTGCGGCGATATGTGTCATGCATACCAGACCCCCATTACGCTTGCCATTCCGCAAAGTGGCAGTCAATTGGGAGTACCGTTTGCCTATACAGTGGAACGATTGGGTGGTGAACGGGATTTCGGTCGTCCCCTCAGTCAGGCTTTTTCCAACGTGGATGGCGCGATGGAACAGGTGTATGAGACAGTTGTCTTTACGGCTGCACCTGAGAACCCGGCGCAGGTCAAGCTCAAACCTATCACCAGGTTGCTGGGGATGTACGCACTCCCACCGGCACCTTTCAACCCGGAACAGCGTAATGTAGTCTTTTATCCGGTGACGCCGGATGGCCTGGGATATCATGTGCCGGTGGAGTTTGACCGCTTTATCGTCCAGCACGGCGGTGTGGAGATTTCCGGTAATCCAATTGCCGATACGCTCTTATATCCGGAAGAGAATGCCATTCGACAATGTTATGAGAATTATTGTCTGGATTATTACCCGAATGCACCGGAGGGGCATAGGGTTCGTCTGGCGCCGCTCGGTACAAGGTATCTCAAGTTGATAGACCCATCAATGATTGCGCCGGGGGCGGTGTTGCCTGATAAACTGGTTGCGACCATCAGTGAGGCACGCGCCCAACTGGCACCCAATGAGGTACAGCGCATTTATCTGCTGGTGACCGAGGAGACTTCCCAGAATCCTGTGGCAAATGCAGCAGCCATTCTGACGGTGAACGTGAACGGGATGCAATATACCTATGCGATGCCGCCGACGGGTGAGAATGGCATTTCCAGTATTGAAATTGCGCCCATTCCGGATTTGCCTAATGGAACTGTAGTGGGCTATTCCGTGTGTCTGGAGACGTCTTCTGGCGATTCAGTCTGTGCTTCTGATTCTTATCTTATCTGGGCGACGGAGTAACTTCACGGTCTGGCTTCTGCCCAGGCTTTGACCTCGACTATTTCCCCTGCTAAACTGTAAACCCAGAGCGAGAACGGCTGACCCTGACTGGCACTCAGTACGCCGCGCGTTTCCAGACGGCGCAGACCAACAGGCTGCCCGTGCTTGTCATACCCCGCCACAGCGATCCAGATTGCCTGTGCGACGGCATCGCCGTTGGCAAGCCACAGCTCTCCATTCACCTGAACACTGAGGTGGTCAGCAGCTGGTTGAATTCTGAGGTTTTCCACACGCACCGGCAGGTAGCGTGTATCATCGGCCTTGAGCGGCAAGGCGGTCAGTAGTTCGGCGGAAGCCTGAAACGGCTGGCTGAGCGGCGGCGCAAGATAAACCGCCAGCGGCATAATCTCCCCTTTGGAAAAGCGGTTGAGCGGCGCGGTGGCGACCGCTTCATTCTGGATTGTCCCATCTTGCCCGGTTGCCCGAAGGCGCGCAGAAACATTTTCTAGGTCGCTGTCTGGTGAACCATGTGCCAGAATGAAACACCAGGCGCCTCCCTCACCGGTCAGATGACATACGGGTGGATCAAGCTGTATGGGGATCGGGGTGGGTTGCTGGAGTTGTGTGGGGTCAGAAGGTTTTTCGATGGAAGGTGGAATAATCAGTACACTGCCAACACTGAGCAGATAGGGATCAATGCCGGGATTAGCTTCCAGGATCGCCGAAACCGTGACACCATAACGGTAGGCAATACCGCCCAAATCTTCGCCTGCCTGCACCGTGTGAGTGCGCGGGGTAGGAGTGAGACTGGGCAATGGGGTCGGTGAGAGGAGTGGAGCAGTGGGCAGGTTGGTGGGCGTGCGCGTCCAGTAGGGTGTAAGTTGACGGTTTTGCGGTGAAGGTGTCGGTGAGGGCGTGGCAGAGTTTGTGACTGACGCGCAATTTACAAGAAACAAGCAAATCAACAGGAAAAGTAATGTGATAGCTGTTTTTTTCATCGGATTTGCTTTATTCGGTCTGTGGTGATTATAACAGAAGCACTTAGCCAAACAGGGAATATTTTGCGTTGTGGGTCTTCTCCGCTTCGAATGCTGTGTCCGGCGGTAGGTTTTTGCCTTGTGCGGCGGCACTGGCAAGCTGGTCACAGCGCTCGTTCTCCGGGTGACCAGCGTGACCTTCTACCCAGACCATCTCTACCTGATGCACTGTGCACAGTTCCAGCAGTCTTTCCCATAAATCCACATTCTCTGCTGCTTCACGGCGTGTACGCATCCAGCCGTTTGCCTGCCAGCGATGGACATCACCATTACTGTAGGCATCCACCAGATAACGCGAATCGGAATACAGCGTCACCCGGCAGGGCTTTTTAAGTGCTTCCAGCCCGGCAATCGCTGCCATCAGCTCCATGCGGTTGTTAGTCGTCTGGCGAAAGCCGCCGCTGATTTCGCGGCGGTGTTTGCCCATTTTGAGAATTGCGGCATACCCGCCCGCGCCCGGATTTCCCAGACAGGCGCCATCGGTGAACAGTTCGACATGCGCAGGATCAGGCATCAGATGCCTCACAGTCACTCTTATCCCCCGAACGGCTGCTTGTAAATCTTCAAGCGTCCCATATCGCCGCCGTTTGCCATGCAGGAGAGAATATCAATCTTAAATTCCAGCCCGCCGGAAAGCCATTTCAGTGCCTCATGGATGATGCCAACCGCCGTATGACAGCAAGGCTGATCCGAATTGCGTTCCCAGCACATTGAACAGCGTTCCAGCGTGTAGATAAAGTGATCCTCATGTTCGTACACATTACTGATCTGGTCGGTAATGGCATTGAACACACGGGCAATTGCCGGCATGCCAATCTTCAATTTGGTGCTTAGCGGCAGGACTTTGAATGCCAGATCGCCCGCACCAGAAAGTGCTCCAAAGTTGCGTAACCCTTCAGAAAATAATCTGCGCCCGACGCGCTGTTCGAGACCGCGCCCGCCCCGCACGCCGTAGATGGTTTCGATGGCGTCGTTCAGCGCAGCAATATAAACAAAATCAAATTGCTTATCGAGGTTATCGGGCGGATAATGGTCGATGAATTGCGGCAGATCTGCCAGACGCAAAACGGTGTTGATGCCGTTCTTACCCAGCACCTCTTCCAGCGCTGTTAAGTACAACCGTCCCATCTTGTTCGGGTAATTTAAACCGCTGAGTGGTTTTGTCATAAACTGCTGTCCTGACAAGCTGCTTTCTTAATTCTACTCGATTCGGGATAAAGAAAGACCTGAATTCCTTTGTCGGCGAATCGCTATACCTGTTCTTGGATGGTGTCCTTAATCTTGCCGGTGTTGGTCTTGACAGCAATCTCTTTTGCGCATATACTCACTCAGCGAGTATATAGTCACTCGGTGAGTATATCCGATGTCCGAACACCGCCCTTCTGCTTCTATCTCACCTGAATTTGCGCTGCTGGGCTTTCTGGCACAGCGCCCGGCGCACGGGTATGACCTGCATCAGCGGCTGGTGACCGAGTTGGGCGAAATCTGGCATATCCGCCTCAGCCAGACTTACAACATTCTCAACCGGCTGGAAACACAGGGGATGATTACTTCCCGGCTGCAAAAACAAGATAAACTCCCCGACCGTCATATCTTCGAGCTGACCCCTGCCGGTTTAAAACGCTTTGAGGACTGGCTGCATACGCCCACACCCTGTAGTGTGCGTGCTATTCGTGTTGAATTCACCACCCGCTTGTATTTCGCCCGCGCTGGCGATCCCCGCCTTGCGCGCGAGCTGATCGCCGAACAGACTCGTACCGTCGAACAGGGCATTGCCCGCATAGAAACCGCACTGGGGCGTTGCTCCCCCGACCAGGCGTTCAATCGTCTGGGGTTGCAGTTGCGTATTGCGCAATTGCGTATCATTTTGGACTGGCTGAAGCAATGTGAGGTCACTCTGGGATTGGTGGAGGTTTGAAAATGGTGGCATTAACGTTTCAGATGAAAGCTATCGGCGTAATTCATACTCCCTTTAAAACCCCACAGGAAACACCCATCCAATCTGCTCGTTCCACCGCTGACGGCGAAGTGGAGGTTTTTGAGGAATACGTTGAGGGACTGGAAGGACTGGAGGGCTTCTCGCATATTTTCCTGTTCTATGTCTGGCACCTTGCTCCTGTAAAGGTGGAGCTGAAGGTCAAGCCTTTTCTGGATGAGCAAGAGTATGGGTTGTTTGCCACCCGCTACCCCTGCCGCCCCAACCCGCTGGGGTTTTCGGTGGTACGGCTGCTACAGCGCGACCACAACCGTTTGCTGGTGCAGGGTGTAGATGTAGTGGATCAGACTCCGCTTCTGGACATCAAGCCGTACAATCCGGATTTTGACGTTCATCCGGCAGAGCGGGTTGGCTGGTATGAACATCGAGCGCATAAATGACGAAAGGTAAGCGGAATGAATATTGAGGTTGTAACCGAAAAAACGCTCCCACGCTTGAGACTGCCGCAGGTTTCTCGACCGGGCTGGTTTGGCAGGCTGTGGATGCTGGCGGTTTTGCCGGCTCTTTTGTTGTTCACTATCCCTATTCTGACAATTTTTCTCCGTTTGTCCCTCTCGGATTTTATACACAGTCTACGGCAGGAAGCCGTTCTGCAGGCAGTGCACCTCAGCCTGATCACCTCATTCATCTCACTGTTGGGTATCATTCTGTTTGGCACGCCGGCAGCCTATTATCTCTACCGGCGGCGTTCGCGACTGCACTGGCTGGCGGATACGCTGGTGGATTTGCCCACCGTTCTGCCGCCTGCGGTAGCAGGGGTGGCGCTGTTGCTCGCCTTTGGCAGAGAGGGATTATTCGGCCCGCTGTTGCGTTCATGGGGAATCAGTCTGCCCTTTACAACCGCAGCGGTAGTGCTGGCGCAAATGTTCATTGCCGCACCCTTCTATATTCGCTCGGCAAGTGTAGGATTCGCAGCGGTGGACTGCGAATTGAAACACGCTGCAGCGCTGGATGGCGCCAGCCGCTGGCAAATCTTTCGTTACATCGTATTGCCCATGTCTGCCCCGGCGGTTTTAAGTGGCTGTATTCTTGCCTGGTCGCGTGCATTGGGTGAATTCGGCGCCACGCTGATTTTCGCTGGCAATCTTGCCGGGCGGACGCGCACTATGCCGCTTGCCATCTACATCGGTTTTGAGACCAATTTGGAGGTTGCTCTGACTCTCTCCGCCATCTTGATTCTGGTCTCCTCATTCGCTTTGTTGATGCTAAAGGTGGTGATAAAGAACCATCTGCCTGCTAACTAAGCACACAATAATGATCCGGGTATATTAGAGGCATCCAATGAAAAAATGGCTTTTATGTCTGACGGCGTTGATCTGGCTGGCAGGCTGTACTTCCATCCCGTCAAATTCTGCTACGCAGACAAGCGATCCAGCCAGCCCGCTGTTTCCCGGGGGCGAACGAACATTACTCGTGTTCGCCGCTACTTCATTGACTGAAGCCTTTACTGAATTGAGCCAGACATTTGAAGCGCAAATGGGGACGCAGGTTGAGCTGAATTTTGCCAATGCGAACACCCTTTCGGAACAAATCCTTCAGGGTGCCCCAGCGGATGTTTTTGCCTCCGCTGCCCCTAAATTTATGGATAAGCTGGTGGAAAATGGCAAAGTGGATGCGCAAGCGGGAGAAATCTTCGCCCGCAATCAGCTCATCGTCATCCTGCCCAGGCGCAACCCGGCTGATCTGGAAACCCTGCAAGACCTCGCAAAGCCGGGCATTAAACTGGTGATGGGGGCAAAAGAGGGTCCGCAGGGCGAATATGTAGAGGGCTTTCTGGATAAGGCATCTGCTTCAGCAAATTTTGGCGCCGGCTATAAAGATGCCGTATATTCCAACGTGGTTTCGTATGAAAGCACGGTCAAAGGTGTGGTCAACAAGGTAGCATTAGGTGAAGCTGATGCCGGTATCGTCTTTGTCACCGATGCTAAAAGTGCGTCGGAAAAGGTGCTGACCATTTCCATTCCTGATGCGTTCAACGTGGTTGCGGAATACCCCATTGCCCCGCTGAAAAATTCTTCCAACCCGCAACTGGCACGGCAGTTTGTGGATTTTGTTCTCTCGCCAGAGGGTCAGCAAATTCTGGCAAAGTATGGCTTTCTGCCGCCGGATGGTGATTAATCCGACACCGATTCTATCTTAGCTTAAGGAAGGCCGATTGAACGCCATCAATAAAACTTCCCGCAGTGAACCGGTGTTTTCTTTTCTCGCCGCCATCCCCATTGCCCTGCTGGGCGGGTTGATTGGATTGGGCGGAGCAGAGTTCCGCCTGCCGGTGCTGGTAGGTTTCTTAAAACGCTCCGCTTCACGCTCGGTAACCATTAATCTGGCGGTTAGTCTGGTGACGCTGATCGTTTCGCTGATCACCCGTCTGCGTGTGGCTTCGGCGTTTCCGCTTATGGAATTCATTGTCATCCTGATTGCCATGACCGGCGGGGCGATTCTGGCGGCTTATACCATGGCAGGACGGCTTATCCATATCTCAGAACATAAGCTGGAATTCTGGATGCGTAATCTGCTGGTGGGGATTGGCATTCTGCTCATTGTAGAAGGATTTGCAACCATTGGATCGCTTGAATTGAGCCGCTCTTCCATGATCGTTCAAGCAAGTGTTGGGGTGGGCTTTGGCGCGCTGATCGGACTGATTAGCAGTTTGCTGGGGGTGGCGGGGGGCGAGTTGATCATTCCCACGCTGGTATTTATCTTCGGTGTCGGCATCAAGTTAGCCGGCACTGCCAGTTTGATGATCAGCCTGCCGACGGTGTGCGCCGGCTTGATCCGCTATGCGCGTGCGGGGGCGCTGTTTGACCGCAGCGACATGATGGGCATTGTCACGCCGATGGGGCTTGGTTCGGTGATTGGTTCAGTTTTGGGCGGGCTACTGTTCGGCATTGTCTCGCCCAACCTGTTGAAAGTTCTGCTAGGGGTGGTGCTGATTTATTCGGCGCTACGTATTTTTCTGCGCCGGCGTCACGAATAGACCGGATAACAATCGGAGCAGGTTTTTCACCAGCTCCGGCTCATGTATAATTACCATAGTAGTTCTTGTGAATACTGTTTACAGGAAGGAGCAGAAACCGATGGAACTCAGCCTTGTCAAAATCGAAAAACCCGAAGAGACCAATTTCATTCTTGGACAGTCGCACTTTATCAAAACCGTTGAGGATATGCACGAGGCGCTGGTGAGCGCCGTGCCGGGGATCAAATTTGGACTGGCGTTTTGCGAAGCCTCCGGGATGTGTCTGGTGCGCTGGACGGGCACTGATCCAGAACTGATCGAGCTGGCAAAGAAGAACGCCATGGAAATTGGCGCCGGCCATTGTTTCATCCTGTTTTTGGGCGAGGGCTTTTACCCCATCAACGTGCTCAACACAATCAAAATGCTCCCCGAAGTATGCCGTATCTACTGCGCTACCGCCAACCCGACCAGCGTGGTGGTTGCTGAAGAGGGCGAAGGGCGCGGCATTTTGGGAATTATCGAAGGCTCTAAACCCAAAGGCGTCGAGAGTGAGAAGGACATCGCCTGGCGCAAAAACTTCCTGCGCCAGATCGGCTATAAATTTTAGCCTTCCGCCCCGGCGGCAAGGTGGCATGAAGTTTGCACAGGTAACTACTGGACAGCGAACCTCATCTAACCGGACGGTTTTGTCCCGTCCCGCGTCTGCGCTTGCAGATGATGATCTTGTCATCATCATGGGAGTTAGCCATGAAAAAATTGGCTTTGGTTTTTGCGCTATTACTGATTGCCGCTTCCGGCTGTGTGCCGCGAGGACCTTCGGACGCCGATATGGCAACGCGGGTGGCACAAATTCTGACCAGCTATCCGACCAATACCCTCAACCCGGCGATTTCGCCGACTTTGCCCGCAGAGGTGCAGGCTTCTCCCGAACAGCCGCCCACCGCCGCTCCGCCGACGGTTGAACCGCCCACTGCCACCCTGCCGCCGACCGAAACGCCCCTGCCCAGCGAAACTCCCCTCCCTTCACTGACCCCCCTGCCTTCCATTACCCCAACGGTCACCCTGACGTTTACACCGAGCACCGTTCCCACCATGGTGCCCGGCGATCCGGTGGGCAAGCTGGGACCCGCCACCTCGACCGACCCGATGGATAGCCCGGACACCTGGCTCTGGCCCCTCGGCGCCAGCGAATTTACCGATATGCAGTTCAAAGACGGCGTCATGCTGGTTACTGCGCTCAAAGATATTTCGGGCTGGCGGCTGGAATCGAAAAAGACGCTGGAGAACTTTTATATGGAAATGATCGCCCGACTGGAAAAATGCTCCGGCTCAGACAGCTACGGCATCATCTACCGCGTGCCGCAGCTTCAGCCTGCCGATCAGGGTTATCTCTTTGGCTTCACTTGTGACGGGCGTTATTATCTCAAATCATGGGATGGTAAGGTACAGCCGGAAGGGCAAATGACCACTTTAATCCGCCCCACTACCAGTTCGGCCATACAGCCGGGAGAGCGAGTCTTCAACCGGCTGGGTGTGATGGCAATCGGCAGCCGCATGATTCTTTACGCTAACGGCGTTTTGCTCACCGAGATCAATGACAGCAAATACAGCAAAGGTTACTGGGGTGTCTTTATTAATCAGGATTACACTCCTAACATGGTACTGCGCGTGGATCAGATGAGCTACTGGGAAAACCCCAGGCCGTAACGTATCGCAAATAAAAAAAAGCACCCCTCACAGAATTTGAAATTCTGTGAGGGGTTTGACTATTTTTTACGAAAGAACGCGGATTTTCTGACGCTCCAGACGACTGTTGTAGGGAGTAGGTAGCTCGGCTAGCTTATTAATATGATCGTTCAGGACGCTCCGCAAAAGCTCCTGCGACTTAAGACGCTCCGGGGGGGTGAAGTATGTTACAACAAAAGTGAAGAGCGAGTTGACTTCCGAGTTTTCCAGCTCGGTTGCCAGTTGATATGCATCCTCCAGTGTGTGAATACTGCTGAGATGATCTTTGACCAACCGGCGGCGCAATTTCTGAACCTGTTGAAATAAACTTCCGTCGGCTGTTTCTTCCAATCTCTCTGCACTGATTTCGCTACGCAATTCTCTCAAATATCGGGCATGCCCCGCTTCTTCATCGGCGTATGACTTCCAAAAGTGAGCAATCTGCGGATGATGCGCAAATTGTTTTTCAAAGGAACGATAAACCTTTTCGGCAGTTTCCTCTGCGGCGATGGTCAAATCAAACAGCTCATTGAAGGTTAATTTGTCCTTTGTCATGTTCTTCTTTGTGTTATCAGCATTTACCGTCAAGATTGTGTTTTTAGAGAAAACCGCCTGAATTTTACCATGTCAGGCGGTTCATAGATAATTTTTTGGAAGTGGCTAGATGAAGATAATCTGTGCGCCTTCGGTCATGTCAATAAAATCTGAGGCGGTGACGATATCCTGAACGCCATCCAGAAAGTCCTCTTTCTTCAAGCCCATCATATCTACCGTCATCTTACAGGCATAGAGCTTGGCGCCGGCATCTGCCAGCATCTGGATATATTCGCGCACCGGCGGAACGCCCAGTTCATTCATTTTCTTTTTCATCAACGCGGTGGCGAAAGCGGTCATTCCAGGCAGAACACCCATGATATTTGGAATGCCCAGATTGCCCGGGATGCCCATCATGCTCATCTTCATGCTGGTGTTTGCCACTGGTGGGATTTCCAGATGGTCCACGCGCGCCTTGTTGATCAGGTCCAGCCCCCAGAAGGTGAAGAAGATGGTCACATCCACACCATTGCCCAGCGCCGCCCAACCCATAATCAGCGCCGGATATGCCATATCCAGATTGCCCTTCGAGCAGATAAAAGCGATTTTTCTTGGTTCGTCAGCCATTGTCAGGTTCTCCTTTGATCAAATGAATTTATACACAGCCTTCCGGTTTGCCCAGCCCGGCAATGCGGGCAACTTTCTTGGCGGGTCCTTTGGGGAACAGGGTGAACAGCTCTTTCGTGGGAACACCTGCGCCAGTGGTAATAGTACGCAGCGTGGGCGCTTTGCCGCTTGCCAAGCCGGCCTGACGGCAAAAATCAATCACTTTCCAGTGAGCCTCAGTCAAAGTTTCAATGCCCTCTTCTTTGGCGATTTCGACGGCGATTTCTTTAGTCCAGTCGGCGGGATTGAGCATGAAGCCTTCTTCGTTCACTTCGACAGTTTTTCCTGCATAAGTACGTGTTGGCATAGTTTTACCTCCAGATAGAAAATGGTCTCATACAAATCAGGCGGACATGCCAGCCTGTGATTTCAACAAATCGGTACGCTTGCCGGCCATGCTCATGGTTGCCGGCAGCGGCAGTTTCAAACCGCGCATTAAGATATTCCAGTACATCCAGCTAAAGCCCAGCTTACCAATGTGGTTTATATAGGATTCCTGCAGCAATGAGAACGGTCCTAGCAAAGGCACCGGGAAACGGCCGGGTAGTGGTTCAACCTTGTAGTTGAAATCGAGCAGTAAGGCTTTGCCGTCGCCGGATTCGACAAAGCAATTGGCGTGACCGTCAAAGCTTTCTTCCAGTTCTTTGCCCTCGATATATTGCAGGAAGTTCTCGCTGAACAAGTCAACGGAATAATGCGCCACCGCGCCGGCTTTGGAAGTAGGCAGGTTTGCGGCGTCACCCAGCGCAAAGATATTGGCGTATTTTGTAGACAGGAAAGTATGGGGATTGACGGTCACATAATTTAAGTCGTCGCCCAGTCCGGCATTGCCAACGGCTTCAGCGCCCTTGTTAAGCGGCACAGTGACCAGCAAATCATACTCCACCTCGCGCTCGTCGTAGGAAATGATCTTCTTTGCGTCCGGGTCGGCGCGTTCGATGTAGAAATCGGGTTCGACAATGATATTCTTGCGTTCCAGTAAATCCCCCAGCAGTTTGGAAGCGACCGGCTTGGTAAAAGCACCGGAAAGCGGTGTAGCATATACCAGTTCAACACGGTCGCGTATGCCGCGCTTGCGGAAGTAAGAATCTGCCAGCATGAGAAATTCCAGCGGCGCCACCGGGCATTTGATCGGGTTCTCAACTACATTGACCACCAGCCGCCCGCCCTGCCAGTTGCGCAGTTTTTCAGCCAGTGCCACCGCGCCGTCCAATGTGTAGAAGTTGTGGATGGATTTACCCCACTCGTGTTCTGCCAGACCAGGGGTTTCTTCGGGGTGAATATCTGTGCCGGTGGCAATGATCAGATAATCATAGTCCAGCACATCACCGTTGGTCAGGCGTACACGATTGTGGTCGGGCTCGATGGCTTCGAGCTTTGATTGAATCAATCGGGCGCGGGAAGGAATGTATTTTGCTTTGGGCTGGATGACATCATCCCTGCCATACGTACCGAAGGGGATAAACAGGTATCCGGCCTGATAGTGATGCAGAGGGTCCTGATCCACCAGCGTTATCTGCCATTCATTCATGTTCAGCATGCGGTTGAGACGATTGGCGACCATGGTGCCAGCAGTGCCGGCGCCCAGAATTAATAGTTTTTTCATGGTACAAACTCCTGAGAGGTTAGTTGAGTTAAACTGGCAATTTGTTTGAGGCGCTTGATAAAGCCGGTGCGTTCACGCAGGATGCTTTCTACTGCTCGGGCAGCGGCAAAGGGCCAGCCATCTACCTGTGCCTGGCGTTCAGGATCAATGACCAGTATGTCAGTTGCTGCTTGAAGCAAAACTTCTTGCGGCAGATTGTGCCGGCGTGCAAGGTTTTGGATAGCGATTACCTGTTGGGCGGTTTCAGGCGCCTGTGCATAAAACTGACCCGCTAGAAACCAGCCAACCAGGTTGCTTTCGTCCCGAATTGGGGCAGCCAGATACTGCAAGCCGGCGTGGCAGGTGAGATAACCTCTGCCGGCAGTACCCTGACGGGCAAACGCGCGCCAGGACTCACGGCAAGCTTGTTGCCCGGATGGGCTTTTCAGCACGGTCTGGCAGAAAGCACATGGATGGCTGGCTTCTGTCAGCGGTTCGCCCTCCATATCCACTACCAAGCCGCTCACCTGACTGACCTCGCTGAAGAGGTCTTGAATGGTCTGCACGCAGTGAACCGGGAAAATGGTTTCCTCGCCGAGGTTTTCGGGCTGTGCTGGTTCGCTCTTGCCTACTCCAAGCAGCCGCTCAATTTCCTGCGCCGGAAAGCGCCACTGTGCGCCGACCTTGACACCCTTCAGACGCCCATCGGAAAGCATCCGATAGATGGTGATGCGGTCAACCTTGAGAATATCCTGAACCTGTCGAGTGGTAAGCAAATCGTTTATCATGTTATATCTTGCTATATCATTCACTAGTGAAAAATATAACATGTTATAACAAAAAAGTCAATAGTGACAAATGTCACATTATACAAACTTATATAAACACCCATTGGTTTCAAGCAGCTGGTGCAAAACTGGCATCGCTGGCGCGTTAAAATCCGCGCACGCAGCAGTGTGCGCGGGTTTGACCACCTTGCTCGAGGGATGCCTGAAAAGCATCCGGAATTACCCTATAAATAGCCTGTGTTCTACAACTCTTGAAACTCTTCCTGAAAGCACACCATGCCGCTTTGACCGCTCAGCGCGCCGGGCTGTAGTTCCAGTGCCATGAAGACCTCGTCCGGCACGTCAGTGGCATAGCGTATCCCCCAGCGGCTGGCGGGCAGAAAGCCGAAGCGCGGATAATATTCAGCATGACCCAGCACGATCACCGCCGCAAAGCCGAGTTGTTTCAGCGCTTCCAATCCGGCACGCACCAGCAGCGAGCCGATGCCGCGTCGTTGCAATTCGGGCTGTACCGCCATCGGCGCCAGCCCAACTGCGTCGAAGAATGTGCCGTCTTCCTTTTCAATGGTCACGGGGGTAAAAAAGATATGCCCCACCACCGCGCCGTCAAAATCTGCCACCAGCGAAAGCAGATATGCCCCGCGGGCGCGCAGTTTATCCACCGCCTCTGCTTCGGCTTCGGTAGGAAAGGCGCGTACATAGAGGCTGTGGACGGCGGGCAGGTCTTCAGGACGTTCCGGACGGATTTGCAGCATCTTGTTGCCCTTTCTTTTGCAGGCGTTTTTCCCGCCAAACCAGTCCCAGCAGCACAACCAGGCTGATGGCACTTATCCCCGCGCCAATTGCCAGCAGGGTAATATAGGGCGGGTCGGGATGGTTGGCGACTGTCTTGATCGCCAGATTGACCGGCGTGGTCGGAAAGGCGGCAAAGGCTTCGGTGACCTGCCAGGCTTTCAGGTGCTGCCACAGGTCATGAATGATCAGCAGGATGACCCCAAGCCAGGCAGTCTTTTCCGCCGGCGAGGATTTGCGCCGGTTCAGCCAGCGCTGGAATTGCACCGCTCCCAGCACCAGCAGAAAAACCAGCGGCAGGATAATCATGCGGATGCTGGCGCGCTCGCCGGAAAAGATGGGCACGGGCAGCAGGCGCATCAGGCGGTAGAAACGCCCGATGGAGAGCAATACCATGCCCCAAACCGGCAGTAACAACTGTGGGTAGAGAGTTTCGCGCCGCCTGAGCCAACCGTACACGCCAAAGGCAAATAGAAATGCTGCCCCTGCCGCTCCGAGATACAGGTCATATTCCCACCACCCCAGCGGGCTGAGCATGTTACGCACGTCCAGCGATTCGTGAGGGAATTTGATGCTGAGCATCGAATTGAATACGTCAAAGAACGTTGGATAGCCGCCGAGAAATTCACTATCGAACTCGCCCAGATGCAGGGTGGGCGGCAACAACCGAACCATTGAGAGCAAAACGGCGAAGATGCCCGCCTTCAGGATGGGCAAGAGATGCTTCCACGAAGTCACTGCCAGCAGACCCAGAAAGATCATCGCCCAGATGTACTGGTGGAACGACCCCTGCAGGTACATAAAGAATAACAGCAGGCTGGTGCGCGCCGCCCATGCCCATGAATGGTCACCGTCCAGCAGTTGAACGATCAGTGCCGCGAAGAGTGGAAAAAGGTAATACCCTGCCCAGGTGATATGTCCGATGCTGTAATGTGCCAGAATATGACCGTTGAAATTGAAAAGAAAGAACAGGATGGTGAATGCCGCCAGCGAAAGCCGGAAACGTCGCCGTAGCCAGAGCAGCCCCAGCACTCCCAATGCATAGAGTAACCACGTGTTGACCAGAATGAACCGTCCCACTTCCAGCCAGCGCAGCAAGATGATCTGTGGCGAGATGAGCATATCCGGCAATGCCAGATAGCGATCGGTGATGTTACGCAGTGCCGAAGCATCCGGCATGTGCAGCGGCAGCACGCCCTTGATCACCGCATCGCGCAGGAAAGCCACGCGCGGCGCGTTGACTTCTGCCCAGTCATGAAAATCAAAAGGGATATTTCCCCAGTTCAGGAATTTGCCCCACAGCGCCGCCCCCGCCAGCGCCAGCCCGATCAGCCAGAACCAGCCCAGCCAGCGAAAACCCCGCTCTTCCTGCGGGTCAAACAGCGCGTCCAGCAGGCGGCTGAGCAAAGCAAGCGGTCGAAACAGATAAGAAATGGCTGCCTCCCCGCCGCCGGCGTTCTTACCCCGCCGGGCGGCATCGGTTTATGTCTGCTGCGGTCCGGGCGGGATGCCCTCAAATTCCGAAATCACCCGGCGCCAGTGATCCGGGATAGGCAGGCTGATTTGCCGGTGATAGTCAAACCCCACCGAGACGATTTCGCAGCGCGCCAGCACCTGCCCGCTCTGCCGGTCTTCGATTTGCGTCTCGTAGCGGATGCTCTTATTGCCCAGCCGGGCAACGCGCACACCGACCTGAATATCCTGCCCCAGCCGGATTTGCCCCACATAAGCAATGTGCACATCGGCGGTGATGGTGCCCATGTCGTGAAAACTTTTGCCGTCAAACAGCCCCAGCGACATCATATAAGCCAGCCGCGCCTGCTCGATATACGCCAGAAAGCGGGTGTTGTTGACATGCCACTGCGGATCAAGGTCGCCGTAGCGCACCTGAATGGGGTAGTAAAACTTGAAATCAGCCATGCCGACATTATACCGTGAATTTACCAGAGGCAGAAATGGACGCCAGACAGCTTTCCTTCACAAAGCGGTTCTTTTATGAGACAATTCGGCGGGTAAAACCCTGACTGCACAAAGGTCTCCCTTGTGCCGGTCGACTTCTAGAATTCAAGGCTGAAGTCATGATGGAAAACACCGCTTCTCTCACTGCACCCAACCGTAAGACGGCTGCCGCCGCCATCGGCGCGGCGGCGATGCTTTACTGGGCGGGGTTGTATTTCTATGTTCCCACACTGCCGGTGTATGTTCAGGGCAAAGTGGGCAGTCTGGTAGTGACCGGCACCATCCTTTCGATGTACGGCTTGTGGCAGGCGGTCAGCCGTCTGCTGGTCGGCATGGGCGCCGACTGGCTGGGCAGGCGCAAACCTCTGCTTGTGCTCAGCCTTTCGCTGGTGCTGGTTGGCGCATGGCTGTTGAGCCGCATGGAGAGCGCACTGGGGCTGGGGTTTGCCCGTGCGTTGACCGGCCTGGGGGCGGGCGCATGGGTGCTGCTGGTGGTTATGTTCAGCGCCAGCTTTGAACCAGCGCAGGTCATCCGTGCCACCGGCATTCTCACGCTGGTAACCACGTTTAGCCGCATGGTCGCCACTTCAATGAACGGCTGGCTCAACCAGCTTGGCGGGTATTCGCTGGCGTTTCAGGTTGCCATGGCAGCCGTCGGGCTGGCGATCCTGCTCACCCTGCTGGTGAAGGAGAAACCCCTGCCGGTTCAATCGCCCTCTTTCAAAAAACTGTTTTCACTGGTTTTGCGCCGTGATGTCCTGCTGCCGGCATTGTTAAACACGCTTCTGCAGTATTGTGTCTGGTCGGGCATTTTCAGCTTTGCGCCCATCCTTGCCCGCCGGCTTGGCGCGGGTGATTTGCTCTTGAGCGCGCTGACCAGCCTTTACCTGCTGGCAATGGTGCTGGGCAATCTGATTGTCTCGTTCATCGGCAGCCGTCTGGCAGCGACAACCATTCTGCGGGCGGGTTTTATCCTGCTGGTGAGCGGGCTGGGGCTGGCGGCACTGGCGCCTGCGGTGACCGTGCTGGTCATCTCACAGCTCATTTGCGGGCTGGCAGAAGGCATACTTTACCCCACCGCGCTGGGCGCCAGCATCCGCTACGTCAGCGAAGAAGAGCGCGCCTCGGCGATGGGACTGCATCAGTCTATCTACGCCATTGGCATGTTCGGCGGACCGTGGCTGAGCGGCATCCTCGCCAGCCTGGTCGGCATCCAGCCGATGTTTGCACTGACCGCCGCGCTGGCGCTTGGACTGGCGCTTCTGGGCGTGCGCGCGCTGAAGGGGGAGTACTCGGGTCGGGGTTGACCGTCCTCGCCGCCGGTAATACAGCGGGAGAATCAGCGGCGGGTGCGGTATTTTAAGAAAATTGTGATAAATCCCGGATTGCATCGCCCCATAAACGGCTATACAATAAATGCGGGTGGAAATGCTTATGTTATGTAACATCTTTGAACGATTAATGATGAAATACAAATCATGTAAAAGCTCGACAACAATCGGTTCATTAGTAAGAGGAAAACAAAGGTTATGGAAACAACTGTTTTCATTATCATCATTATTGCTTCACTGGTTTTGATAGCCCTGATTGCTTTGGTCATCTTATTTTTTCTACAACTCAAAAAACCTGACGATCGTGCAAAACTGGATGAAGTTAGATCAGACCTGCAAACTATTTCCCAGATTGTTCAACAAGGACAAACTCAAATTGCAGTATTATCTGAGAAGGTTGCACATCTTGAACCTGTAACCCAAAATATCGCAGTATTATCCGAGAAAGTAACTCATCTCGAACCTGTGACTCAGAGTATCAGCGCTACATTAACTAACGAATTAGCAAAAGTTCGGGAAAATCTGGCTTCGCTTCAAGAGCACGCACGAGCAAGACAAGAACTTGAAAGACAAACGATAGATTCTGTAAAACGGCTTGAATTGATTATTGCCGGTACACAGTCTAAGGGTGCAGCAGGTGAAAACATTGTAGAATTAGTTTTTGCAAAATTGCCCGTTGAATGGCAAATTCGGAACTTTACTGTAAAAGGTAGAGCCGTCGAATTTGGGTTGAGACTTCCCAACAATCTCATTTTACCCATTGACAGCAAGTGGCCGGCTACTACTCTTATTGAGCAGATTGCCAGGACTGAGAGTTTCGAAAAACGGGAAATTCTGAAGAAAGAGATAGAGAAAGAGATCGTTCGAAAAGCAAAAGAAGTAAGCAAGTACATCGAACCTGGAATAACAATGCCATTCGCCATTGCAGTCATACCGGATGCCGTTTATGAGTTGTCTGCCGCCGTTCAGGGTGAAGCTTTTGAGTCAAATGTGGTTTTAGTAAGCTATAGCATGTTTGTACCGTACCTTTTTCTGACAATTCAGACCACCCTCAAGACACTTCAAACCATTGATTTGCAAAAATTGGATGCCTATCTTGATACCATAAAAAACAGCATCAACAAATTGCAGGAAGAGCTAGACGGGAGATTTGCGAAAGCACTTATAATGCTCAATAATTCACGCGACGACATGCGGGCACATATCAGCAATGTAAGCGGAAGTATAACAAACCTGCAGATCAGCGCGCCTATGTCCTCTACATCTTTACCCGAAAGTATTGATTAAAGACCGCCAGATACCAGTTGGTAACAACTATTCTGCAAAGAAATGTAGCCCGCTGTTAGGTTGAGAGTAAAAAAAACAATTAGATTTGTCACTCAATATGTTCCAACTGCAAACCACTCGACTAACATGGAATAAAACCATCCTGCTGGTGACGGGGGTTTTTCTGCTCAGCGCGGCGGTGACGTTCGTGATGCTGGCAAAAGCGTTGTATCTCGTCCCGCCGCTGACCAACGGGACGCCGTTTTTCTATCTCGTTCTGCTCTCCGCCCCCGCAGTTGTGACGCTCATCCTCTGCGCCCGCCGCCGTCCGGCAGGGTTTCGCTTCAGCGGGGTGCTGGCGGCGTTCTGGATTGCGGTTCTGGTGATGTTTTATTTAGCCCTGACCGGTCCGGTGCTGTACCGTTACACTGCCATTGAGTGTCATGCCAGCGCGCGCTCCGGCTGGGTCATTCATCATACCTGCACCTGCCGGTGGGAGTCCTACGAAGGGCGGGCGCAGGTAGACTGCTCGCTGGACGGCTTTGTCCTCTCGCCACTGCTGGCAGTGACCCAGCGGGGCGAGTGGCAGCCGGTTTGGTGAGCAGGAGTGCAGATTCTTAGGACAAGCGAGGGAGAAGATGGATAATCGAGACCAAGTGAACAGGGAGCTGGAACAAAAGCATCCGCACCGCGCGGCGCGGCAGTGGTACATTATTTATCGGAGGCAACCTGGAAGGAGCAAAGAAGTTATTGAGGCTCTTAAGCGCCTGAAAGCCGTGAAATATCTGGTCGAAATTGTTAAGTCACAAAAGGATGGCGGGCAAAAAGATGTGACTGGATTAATAGATGCCCTCGAGAAGGCTAACTCTTCTGTGTGGGGTCTTGATGATGCCCTCGAAGCCATACGCGAGCTAAAGGATATACCAGCCTTAAGAAGCATTGCAGAAGATGAATCGGTATTGCCACATTTGCGCGAAAAAGCCGCTCAATACCTGCGGGACTTAGAAAGGGAAGCCTGACCCGCGGCATTTACCCGGCGGAAAAACGGTATTACAACGGTACCTTTAAGTAACATCCCTGTCTGACTGCAGAAGGGATAGCGGTAGAGCGTTTTTCCTTGTTTCTCTCTCCCCCAATTTCCCTATCGCATATTACAATCATAAAAATAACATCCATCCCTGCAGAGGTTGCCATGCTCACGACGATCCTGATCATTGTGCTGGTTGCATTTTTGTTTCTGCTGGCGTTTGTGCTGTTGCGCACGCTGAGCTTCGCTCGTCAGCTGCCGCCCGCCGAACCCGCTCCAGAAGAAGCGGTTGATTCCGCCGCCGCCGCAGAGCATCTTGCCGAGGCGGTGCGCTGTCAGACAATCTCTTCTCTGGACGGCAATGCCCAAAATGCCGATGCCTTTCGGGCACTGCACGCCGCGCTCGAGCGCATGTACCCCCGTGTGCATCAACACTTTGAACGGCAGGTCATTGGCAGTTTCAGCCTGCTTTACCGCTGGCAGGGCGCTCAGCCGGAGCTGCCCGGCGTCCTGTTCATGGCGCATCAGGACGTGGTGCCGGTGGATGAAGCCGCGCTGGAGAAGTGGGATCAGCCGCCCTTCTCCGGTGCCATTCATGATGGTTTTATCTATGGGCGCGGGACGCTGGACTGCAAGCATCAGCTCATCGCCGTCCTCGAAGCGGTGGAGCATCTGCTGGGCGCAGGGTTTCAGCCGCAACGCACGGTTTATCTCGCCTTTGGGGATGATGAGGAACTGGGCGGTTATCAGGGCACGCAGGCGATTGTCCAGCATCTGCAAAGTCAGGGCGTGCGCCTGCGCGCCGTACTGGATGAAGGCGGCATTCTTGCCGAGGGGATGCTGCCCGGTGTGAAGGGAGCTACCGCGCTGGTCGGCATCGGTGAAAAGGGCTACCTGACGCTGGAACTGAAAGTCGAAGGCGCGCCCGGACATTCCTCCACGCCCCCACAGCATACTGCCATCGGCGTTCTGGCGAAAGCCATCGCCCATCTGGAAGCCAACCCCCTGCCTGCCCGTCCGTCAGCCATGTTGCCGATGATGCGCGGGCTGGGCGGCGCGGCGCCGTTCCTGATGCAAATGGCGTTTGCCAACCTGTGGTTGTTTGGCGGACTGGTCAAGCGCATCATGCTGCGCAACCCGAAGACCGCCGCTACCATCCGTACCACCACCGCCGTGACCGTGATCAATGGCGGCATCCGCGATAATGTCCTGCCGGCAGAAGCCAAAGCGCATGTCAATTTCCGTCTCCTGCCCGGCGACAGCATCGCCCGCGTCTGCGAGCATGTGCGCGCCATGATTAAAGATAAGCAGGTGCGCTTCGAGCCGGTTGGTCCGACCATTGCCGAAGCCTCGCCGCTCTCGCCGGATCGCGGAGCGGTGTTTGAAACCCTGAGCCGGACAGTGCGCTCTGTCTTTGGTGCGCTCCCCGTTGCGCCGTTCCTGGTGCTGGGGATGACTGACTCTCGCTATTACACCGCTATATGCGATCACGTTTACCGCCTTTCGCCTGTGTTGCTTACTGCGGCGGATATGGAACGCGTGCACGGCAACAACGAGCGCATCTCTATTGCCGCCTTAGGCAAAATGGTGCAGTTCTACGTCCTGCTTATCCGCCGCTGGGCCGCAGATATGGAACAATGAGCGCACTGCGGCGGACTGCGCTTCTCATCGGCAGCTTGGGTCTGGTGGCAGGGCTGGCGTTTGCCTGCAATCTGCCGGAAAAAAATTCCCCGCCGCTGGATTTTGCCGGTCAACTTACGCTGGCGGCACAGTTATTTCCTGCCACGCCCTTTGCCGGACTGCAAACCGCCACCCCGCCGGATGCGCCCCCGCAATTTATAGCTACCGCCGATCCGAATATTTATCTCGCACAGGCAGGGGATACGCTGACCGCCCTCGCCAGACGTTACCGCACAACGCCCGAGCAAATCATCCCGCCGTTTGCGTTGGATACCGAGGCGCTCGTCCCCGCCGGGCTGCCCCTGCGCATTCCCCCACCCGCAGGTGATTATCCCTACCGTGCCGCATTGCTGCCCGACAGCGAAATCATCTATTCGCCCACTGCAATGGATTTCGACCTTGCCGGCTATATTCGCGGTGCAGGCGGTTACCTGAGCCGGCATCAAGAAGAAGTGGACGGCGAAATCCTTGACGGAATCGAGATCGTCCGCCGCGCCGCCGTGGATACCTCGATCAACCCGCGCCTGCTGTTGGCAGCGATTGAATACCGCCGCGGCTGGGTAAGCGGCGACCTGCAGAACACCGATGACCTGATTTACCCTTTCGGCTTTGGCAACGCGCAGTACACCGGGCTGTATAAAGAGTTACTGCTGGTCACGCGCCAGCTCACATTGGGGTATTACGGCTGGCGCGCCGGCACTTTGCTGGAAGCCGAATTTGCCGATGGCAGCCGCGTTGCCGTTCATCCCTCGCTCAACGCCGGCACGCTGGCACTGCTCAACCTGCTGGCAAAGCTGGAAACGCCGCAGACGCTCCCCGAAGCGGCTTACGGCGCGGGCGGCTTTACCGCGCTGTATGCCCGCATGTTCGGCGACCCCTGGGGGCGCGCCGTAGCGATTGAGCCGCTTTTTCCGCCCGATTTGCGTCCTCCGGAGCTGGAACTGCCCTTTCAACCGGGTTATACCTGGAGCCTGACCGGCGGGCCTCACCCTGCCTACGGCGTGGGCAGCGCGTGGGGCGGGGTGGATTTTGCACCCGCCAGCGGCACGCCGGGCTGTCAGGTTTCACCGCAATGGGTCACCGCCTCTGCGCCCGGCTGGATTGTCCGTTCCGAGCGCGGGCAAGTACTCCAGGACCTCGACGGCGATGGCAGTGAACATACCGGCTGGACGCTGCTCTATCTGCACATTGCCGCGCAGGACCGCGTCCCCGCCGGCATGTATCTGCAAACCGATGACCGTATCGGACATCCTTCCTGTGAGGGCGGCGTGGCATCCGGGACGCATGTACATCTGGCGCGCAAGTACAACGGCGAATGGATTGCCGCCTCGCCTGCCCTGCCGCTGGTATTGAGCGGCTGGACAGCTGAAGCCGGCGAAAAACCCTATCAGGGGCGGCTGGTCAAAGGGGATCAGGTGGTTGTTCCCCGTTCGAATGGCTCGGCAACCTCGCAGTTCCAGCGCTAGCCGGCGCGGATACGGTAAAATGAGGTATGCGCATCTTTCGGGCAGTACTTGGCGTGTGTATCCTGATGGTGCTGGCTGGTTGCAGCGGCATGGAAGCCCTGTTGTTTCCCACACTGACCCCGCTGCCTACGCCTACTCTGTTTCCCAGTAAGACCCCCACTGTTACGCACACTTCTACCCCGACCATCACCTCCACACCCACCCCGCCCGTAGCCGCCGCGCTGGGAACACCCCTGTCTTTGAGCCCGCAGCCGCTCCGCCCTGAAAACGTAGCGCGGCTGGAGCGGCTTGCCCGCTGGAGCGAGGGGCTGCCGCAAGGACTGGCATGGCTGGGGGAAGACAGGCTGGTAGTTGCGACCATGCGTGCCTTGCTGATCTATAACTCTACCTCGTTTGAAATAGTACAGCGCATCGAAGCCCCACTTCTCATCCGCTCGTTGACGGTTTCGGCGGATGGCAAGATACTGGCAATCGGCGGCGAGGAGGGTATCATCACCCTCTGGGATGCCCGAAACGGCACAGTCATTCAAACCCTGCGCTCCCAGCGGTTTGCCGTGCTGGCGCTGGCATTCTCTCCCGATGGTCACTATCTCGCCTCGGCGGCATGGGATAACAGCGTGGTGCTCTGGGAACTGCCGCAGGGTAGCCTGGTACAAACGTTTTCCACCCGAACCCCGCAGCGCGCTTTGAATTTCTCGCCGGATGGCAGTCGCTTGTATGGCTGGTCACCGCAGGAACAGGTACAGGTCTGGAGCATCCCAGAAGGCAAGGCGCAAAAACCGCTGTATATCGGACAAGATAATCAGAGGAACTCGGCTTCCGGTCTTTCGTTTTCTGCCGATGGCGCACTGCTGGCGGCAGATCAGGACAGCCGCGTGCGCGTCTTCCGCACGGATAGCGGTTACACACAGGCATTATTCCAGCCCTTCAGCCCCGCAGTAGAGGTAACTGCACTTTCAGCGGATGGTGGGCAGATAGCCGTTTCAAACGGCAACGTCTTACAGGTGTTTTCTACCACTGGTGGCAGTATCATCGGCGCGGTCAGCCTGCCGCAGGATGAGACGGCACTGCGCCGGCTGGCATTTTCACCGGACGGCACGCGGCTGGCAGGACTGGGTACGGCTCTGCACCTCTGGGACTTGTCGGACCTTTCGGGAACCGCGCAACACACTCCGCCGCTCTTCGCCGGCGCGCCGCTGCTAGAAACTTTCACGGGACAGGGTAGTGTGCTTCGTGTTGAGCGGAACGGACAGCTTACGCTCACAGACCCGTTCAGCGGACAGGTCAGTCTTTCCCTTTCCCTGCCCGATGCGCCGCAAATGCTGGCATTGAACTGGGAGGCGGGGCTGGCGGCTGTGTTGACTGCCGACCGCAAATTGCATCTCTGGCAGCGCAGCGGTAGTGGTGAAAATTGGACTGCCGGTTCCGCGGCGCGCACGCTTTCACCCGCGCCTAAAAACATGACCGCGCTGGCAGTCTCGCCGGATGGAAAGCAGATTGCCGGCGGTGACAGGGAAGACATTCGCCTCTGGAATACCGCTGATGGTGTGCTGGTTACCGCGCTGGCAGTCGAAGCCCGCCCCCTGCGCCTCTGGTTTCTGCCGCAAGGGCTGCTGGCTGCCAGTGACGGCGCAAAACTTTCGTTCTGGCAATTTGGCGGGGGACTGGTTGCTCCCCAATCTCTCGGGAGTATTCCCGGTTTTACGATGGCGGCTTCCGCTAATGGCGCACTGGCAAGCGCCGTTGCCAACGCCTACGGGCGCTGGGTTGAACTGCGTCCGCAGGGGATCGGCTCTGCGGTGGTTCAGCTGCCCGCCTATGGCAACGCGCTGGCATTCTCTCCGGATGGCGGTCTGCTGGCGGTTGCCGGACGTGCATCGGTAACGTTCTGGTCGGTTGCAGAGGCAAAACAGGCTGTAGTGCTGCCTGAAAGGAACACCTGCAACGTGGCTTTTTCACCGGATGGCAGCCTGCTGCTGGTCGGCGGATGTGACGGCTCGCTGACCCTCTGGGGGGTGCCTTGAGCGCAACGCTTTCATTCCGCTGGCTGGGTGTGGCGGGTATCGAATTGATGCTGGGTGAACATATCCTGTTAATTGACCCCTTTTTGACCCGCCCGCCGCTGCATTATCTGCGCTTTGGGCGTCCTGTGCCGGATGCACCGCGAATTGTCCGCCATGTGCCGCGTTGCGACTATATTCTCGTTTCTCATGCCCACTATGATCATCTGATGGATGTGCCAGTGTTGTTGCGCCAGAATCCACAAGCTATTGCCTGCGGTTCGCCCAATGCCTGCCGCTTGCTGGAAGTTGCTGGCATTCCCGAACATCAACGGCGCGTGATCGAGGCTCATGAGTTGCTTACCCTGTCCCCCTTTGCGGTGCGCGTGCTGTGCGGTACCCATGTCAATCTGCCGCCCGGTTTCCGCTTTGCCGGCAGGTTGCCGGATAAATTGCGCTACCCCCTGCGCCTGAGCGATTACCGTATGGACGAATGCTTCGCGTTCTATCTCGAAGCAGGTGATTACCGCCTTCTCTATGGTGAGGCTCCTCAGCCGGCGGATGTCCTTTTTACTGCGCCGCTGCGTTTATCGGCAGAAATGCTCAAAGTTATCTGTCCGCGCCTAATCATTCCCATCCACTGGGACCGCTTCTTCCGCCCGTTGGATAAACCCATCCGCCCCCTGCCTGGTTTGCCGCGTTACACGAACAGCCTGGAAAAATTCAGACAAATGGCAGAAACTACTCTGCCGGGTGTGCGTGTCTGGATGCCGCGGCTATTTGAACGGTGCAAATTGACCGCCATGCTTTTGGATGTGCATCTTTCAAGTTAGCACATTACAACCAGCTATCAATATTGCCGCGTGGGTTTCACTAGCTCACAAATATATTATAATGAATCAAAATTCCTTAAGGAAATGAAATGACACAGCAAAATCGCGAGAGCGATTTTCGCTCTCTCTTTGAGTATGCTCCCCTCTCCATGTGGGAGGAAGATTTCAGTGCTGTCAAGTGTCTGTTTGATGAGTTGCGCGCACAGGGGGTCATCTCACTGGAAACTTATATAAAGGCGCACCCGGAAATTGTGGACGAGTGCATAAAACGCATTATTGTGCTGCGCGTTAATCAGGAAACACTGCGACTGCTTAAAGCGCATACACAGGCAGAGCTGCTGGGTAGCTTGAGCCGCATTTTCCGCGAAGATATACGCCATCATTTTGAAAGCGAACTGTTGGCACTCTGGGAAGGCAAAGAAAGCTGGTCTGGGGAAATGATCAATTACACCCTGACGGGTGAACCGATTCATGTTCACATGAACCTGCGCATCCTGCCCGAAGCCCGCCAAACCTGGGAGCGGGTAATGATTACGCTGGAAGACATCACCCGCCGCATAGAATTGGAAAATCAGGTCATTCAACGCACCCGCCAGCTTCAGGAATCGCTGCGTTTTTCCGAGGTGGTGGTTGAGTTAAGCCCGGTAGCCATTGCGGTAACAGACGCCGAAGACAAAATTGTCATCTGGAATCCCGAAGCGCAGCGCCTCTTTGGCTACACCCCTGAGGAAGCTCTGGGTCATCATATTGATGATCTGGTAGTTTCGCCAGAATTTCGGGCTGAAGCCCAGCAGCTCTCTGATAAGGTACGCTATGGCGTCTCCCGGCTGTTCACCCGCCGCTCTCGCAAGGATGGGACGCTGGTGGACGTAGAAGTGGCAGTGATGCCGGTAATTGTGGAAGGAGAATACGTCGCTGGGGTTGCCATCTATCATGATATCAGTGAGCTGCAACAAGCCCGCCGCATAGCAGAACAAGCCACCCAGGCAAAGAGCGCCTTTCTGGCATCCATGAGCCATGAAATCCGCACTCCGATGAACGGTGTCATCGGCATGACCAGCCTGCTGCTCAACACGCCGCTCAGCGACGAACAGCGTAGTTTCGTTGAGACCATCCGGCGCAGTGGTGAGACCCTTCTGACCATTATCAATGACATTCTCGATTTCTCGAAAATCGAAGCCGGACGGATGGAACTTGAGCACCTGCCGTTCAACCTGCGCGAATGTATCGAAAGCGCGCTGGACTTGCTTGCCCCGCGCGCTGCCGAAAAAGGCATCGAACTGGGGTACTTAATGGCGCATGAGGTACCGGAAGCCATTTACGGTGACGCCACCCGATTGCGTCAGATTTTGGTCAACCTGCTCGGCAACGCGGTCAAATTCACCGAAAAAGGCGAAGTGATGGTCACAGTTGATTTGGAAGAAGCACCCCAAAGCACTGCCGAACCGCTCACCCTGCACTTCCGCGTCCGCGATACCGGAATCGGCATCTCGCCCGAGCAAGCACAACGGCTTTTCCAGCCCTTCACTCAGATGGACAGCTCCACCACCCGCAAATACGGCGGCACCGGTCTGGGGCTAACTATTTGCAAAAAGTTGACTGCCATGATGGGTGGAGATGTCTGGGTGGAAAGCGAAGGCATCCCCGGGCGCGGCAGTACATTTCACTTTACCATCCAGACCAGATCCTCTCCCGACCTGCCCAGCATGTTGCCGGGATTATATCTGCATACGCTTGAGAACAAGCGTGTCCTGATCGTAGATGATAATCCCACCAATTGCGAGATTCTTTCCCATATGACCCAAAGCTGGCGCATGCTGCCGCTGACGCTGACCGGCGCCAGAGCTGCCCTGGAATTGATTGAACAGGGGCAGCGATTTGACGCCGCTATTCTGGATGTGCAGATGCCAGAAATGGATGGTCTGACCCTGACAGGCGAATTGCGCAAACGCTTCAATAGCGCCGAGCTGCCCATCATCATTCTCACTTCGTTAGGAAGGCGCGATGAATTACCGGGTGATGCCGGAGTTTCGGCGTTTCTTTATAAACCGGTCAAAATGTCGCAGTTGTATGATGCATTAGTTGCCATCTTTTCAACAAAGCCGGTTTATGTCACGCCACAGCCGGCGGCGGTTGTCTCGCTTGATGAACAAATGGGCATCCGGCATCCTCTGCGTATCCTGCTGGCTGAAGACCATGATGTCAACCAGAAGGTTGCCGTCATGCTGCTGGAACGTCTGGGGTACCGTGCTGATGTTGCTGCTAACGGGCTGGAAGCGCTGGAAGCCCTGCGCCGGCAGGAATACGATCTGGTGCTGATGGATATCCACATGCCCGAAATGGACGGTGTGGAAGCCACTCGCCACATCCGCAACCGCCTGCCGCCTGAACTTCAACCCTATATCGTTGCGCTCACCGCGAACGCTCTCGAAGGTGACCGCGAAACCTATCTGAAAGCCGGGATGGATGACTACCTTAGCAAACCGCTTCGGGTTGAGCAACTGGTACAGGTGTTGGGACGCTGTCCGTCCAGATTACCGGCTGTTGCCCCTCTCTCTGTCCCGTCTGCAACAACCGGGCAGGACATGCAAACTGCTGTTCTTCCGTTGGAAGAAAAACCCGCCGGTCTGGCGCTTAATCTTGCCACGCTTGGTGAATACTTCCCGGACTGGCAAAATGAGCCGGCAGTGCTGGCAGAACTGTCACAAATGTTTTTTGAAGATACCGAAAAGCGCCTGCCGCAAATTACCAGCTGGCTGGAAGCCCGCGAAGGTGAATCTGCACGCAAAGGTGCACATACCATCAAAGGCGCCAGTCTGACCTTTGGCGCAGAAACGCTCGCTGCACTGTGCAAACAATTAGAGGATGACCTGCGCGCCGAAAGCTGGACGCAGGCAGAGGAACGTCTGGAGAAGGTTATGCAGGAATACTGGCGTGTGAAGCAGTCACTGCTCAAACTGATCGGCATTGATGAGAAAGGAGGGTAGAGATGACTGCCCCCGTACCCGCTGCCCAATCCCTGACGCAATTACGCACGGCGTTTCTGACTCAATTGCCGGAATTGCGTCAGCAGATCGAAGCCGCCTGGTTAGGCATGATTGACAGCGGCTGGTCGCCGGAGGCGATGCAGGATGTCCAATATCGAGCACACAGACTGGCTGGATCAGCATTTACGCTGGGATACCAGTCGCTAGGCAGAGCCGCCCGCGAACTGGAATTGGCGTTGGCTTTTAAAGAATGGACAGCCCCGCCGCAGGATGACGATAAGGAGCGGTTGAAAAACCTGTTCAGCGAGTTACTCCAGCAAATCACTCACCCATGCCTGGATGGCAGTATGGGCGAGGAAGAATTGATCGCCTCCCTCAAAGCAACCGAGTCGCTACAGTCCACACGCGCCAACCGCTTGGTTTTTCTGGTTGAGGACGATCCGGAACAGGCGGAAGAATTGGCGGTTCAGATCCGCTACTTTGGTTATCAGGTGCAAATTCTCACCCGTTTGGAACAGTTGGGCAAGGCGTTGCAGGTCATCACGCCCGCTGCCATTTTGATGGATTTGATCTTCCCTGAGGGTGACAGCGCTGGCATTGAGGCAATTCAACAGATGCGCAGTGTTCTGCCCGCTCAAGTACCGGTTATTTTCGTCTCCGTGCGCGACGACTTTCAAGCGCGGCTGCAAGCAGTGCGCGCCGGCGGACAGGCTTACTTCACCAAACCAGTCAATATCGGCGCATTGATTGATGCTCTTGATCGTATGACGCTTGGTGAAGAACCTTTACCTTATCGCGTGTTGATTGTGGATGACTCACCTGTACAGGCGAATTTCAGCGCCATGCACTTGAAGAAAGCCGGTATGGAGACCTATATCGTCACCACACCGCTGGATGTGCTTCAAGCTTTGAACGATTTCAATCCCGATCTGATTTTGCTCGATCTGTATATGCCCGAATGTTCGGGGTTCGAGCTGGCGCAATCCATTCGGCAGATCGAAACTTTTATCAGCATCCCGATTGTTTATCTTTCGGCAGAAACGGATCGTGAAGTCCAACTGGAAGCGGTCGGGATTGGCGGTGATGATTTCCTCACCAAACCGATCAAACCCGATCATTTGATCGCTTCGATACGTTCGCGTGTGGAGCGTTACCGGCAGATGCGTAACCTGATGGTGCGCGATAGCTTGACCGGGCTTCTCAACCACACGACCATCAAAGAACGTCTCAGCCAGGAATTGAGCCGCGCTATTCGTTACAAAATCCCGCTTGCCTTTGCCATGTTAGATATTGACCACTTCAAGCAGGTCAATGATACCTATGGGCATAGCGTTGGCGACCGCGTGTTGAAAAATCTGGCTCGACTGCTGGTTAATCGCCTGCGCACCAGTGACATTGTTGGGCGTTATGGTGGTGAGGAGTTTGCCATTATTTTTCCCAACACCAGCGGCAACGATGCCGTGCAGGTGCTGGATGAAATTCGCCAGAATTTCAGCGGCATTGTCCATCAGGGAAACAGCGGACAGATCTTTCATGTTACCTTCAGCGCCGGCATCGCCGCTTATCCGGGCAGCGTTACCCCGGCGAATATCGGCGACGCCGCTGACCGTGCTTTATATCAGGCAAAAGCCGGCGGACGTAATCGCGTGGTTCTGTTAAGCAACCCGTAATTGCACATAATGCGAAAAAACGTGTTGAAAAAGTCATATTTGGTGTATATCTACACGAAAAATTGAGCATTTTACCACCATATATGGTGGCTGGTTCTTGTTTTTCAACACCTCCGCAAAAATGAATTTGACACCTGCAGGGTGGATGGTGTATAGTAAACATAATGTTTTGATAAAAGTTCCTGTTTCAAGGAGGAAACCGATATGAAAGGCAATGACAAAGTAATTGAAACCCTAAACCATCTTCTAGCAGACGAGTTGACCGCTATCAATCAATATATGGTGCATTCGGAAATGTGTGCCAATTGGGGATATGAGCGTTTGCACGAGATGATTGAAAAACGTGCCATTACAGAGATGAAGCACGCCGAAAAACTGATCGCCCGTATCCTTTTCCTGGAGGGTATCCCCATCGTCAGCAAGCTGAACGAAATCCACATTGGCGCAGAAGTTCCAGCACAGCTCCAGAACGATCTTGATGCTGAGCTTGGAGCAGTCAAGATGTACAACGAAGGAATTCGGCTGTGTATGGAAGTAGGGGACGGCGGATCGCGCGAGCTGTTGGAAGATATCCTTGAGGATGAAGAAGAACACACGGATCTGCTGGAAGCTCAGCTTGACCAGATCAAGCAAATGGGTCTGGCGCATTATCTGGCGCAGCAGGTCAAGGAGTAAACTACCGATACCCCGATCCGAGAAACACCTCACAAGTTTTTAGAGCTTGTGAGGTGTTTGTGTTTTTACAATAAGCCGCGTTCTTGGAGGAACTTCACCACCCGCTCGACAGCCTCTTGGGTTGAACCTTCTACCAGTTTACTTTCCGGTTTTGCGGCTGGCTGCGCGCCGCCCATTAGAAAACGGATGCGCTGCGCGGCAGAAAGCGAAGCCTGCGGCGCGGGCATTTTGCGCGGACGCAGGCGTGGTGCACTGATCCCTCCCATTGTACAGCCCGGCAGGGCTGGATTTTTCACGGACGAAATGGCAATCCGCTCAATTCGCGAGTTGTCGGTGTGTTGTAGACGGTACACAGAAACATATTGCGGTTGCGCGATGAGCGCGCTGGTGCATACCAGCGCTGGTAGAGGACATTCCACAATCGCCCGCGCCCCGCGTTCCATCTGTCGCCAGGTACGCAGTTTTCTTTGCTCAGCCAGTAACTCAAGCTGAATGGCGCGCGTTACCAGCGGCAGATGGAGTTGTTCGGCAATAAACGCTCCCACTAGCCCACTGGCGCCATCCAGACTGGAATCACCGCATAGAATCAGTTCTGCTTTCAGCCCGGCAATTGTGCTACTGAGCTGTTCTGCTACCGTCCAAACATCCAGCTCTTCTTTTTCACTGACCAGGTGCAGTGCTGCGTCCGCCCCGCGCGCCAGCGCATGGCGCAACACATCCACCGCGCGCTCGGTTCCCAGTGTCAGAGCTGTCAGCCGCGCTCCCAACCTGACTTTTAAGTGCATGGCGGCTTCCAACGCGCTCAAGTCTGCCGGATTGATGATGTACACCGGCTGAGCGGCATCCTGCACCGCTCGCTGACCAGATTCATCCACCTGCAAAGGTAGCTGTGTATCCAGCACCTGTTTGAGACAGACCACAATATTCAGACTCATTTCATCCCCCTGAGCTCACGGATGCGCTTTGTTAGCGCGGGCAGAATTTCATACAGGTCGCCAACCACCCCCAGCGCGCAGCGACTGAAAATTGGCGCACCGCGATCGCGGTTGACTGCAATCAGCGCATCGGTGTTTACCCCGTCCAGATGATGCGAGGCGCCGGAGATTCCCGCCGCCAGATATAGGCGCGGCTTGACTGATTTGCCGGTCTGTCCAACCATGCGTTCGTTAGGAATGTATCCTAGATCAAGCGCCTGACGACTGCCGCCCACTGCCGCATCCAATGCATCTGCCAGTTCTTCAATCAGGTGCCAGTCCTCTGCCATGTATACACCGCGCCCGCCGGCGACAATGCGTTCTGCCTCACGCAGGTCTATCGTGCGCGGATCTCCCGGTACGATCTCGACCGTCCGAACATGCATCAGGCTTTCATCCAGTGCAGGCTGCCAGCGGATAATCTCCGCTGTCCGCGCCCCGCGCGGCGTCTCTGTGCCGATCACACCCGGGCGCAGTGTAGCGATTAGCGGCTGCCCTGGAGAACATGTGTAAGTGGTATGCACCTGATCCTGATGCGTAGGTTTTATGGCGTTGAAACCGCTCTGAAGACTGCCTTTGACCCACAAGCAATCAGTTACGATCGCCCAACGCAGTTGCGCCGCCAGCCGCGCCGCTGTCTCGTGCCCGTTCACCGTATCGCTCATTAAGAGCAGTGCTGGCGGCTGTTCGCTCAGCCATTGCCCCAGCGCCGCAGCGTGAATCTCCGGGCTCGGGTCAGCCAGCAGGGGGTGTTCAATCAGTACCACGCGGTCAACATCCTGCCGCTTGAGTGCCTCCAGCCAGTCCCTTGCCGCAGGGGCGGTCACCAGCACAGTCAGGCTGGCGCCGCAGCTATCGGCGAGGGAACGCCCCTCGCCGATAATCTCCAGCGCGCACTCGCGCAAACCATTTTCATCCAGTTCGGCGACAACGCAAATTGAAGCTGTTTCCACGAACGGCTAAATCTCCCTTCCGATGCGTGCTCCATCCGTCATGGCGTCGATTGCCTGCCGCGGCTCTAGACAGTCACCGATTTTGTAAACTTCTGGCACTGTGCCTTCCAGTCCCTCCAACCAGCGGTTCACCGGGCGCTGGCGCAAGTGAATGATGACCGTGTCTACTTCCAGCCGCCGGTCTTCCATCTCGCCCATGCGGACGTGCGTGGTGCAGGGATGCTGTTCGCCGGTCTTGCTGAGGATCACCGCCCCAGGTTCGATTTTCTTCACCATCATAAAGGGGAGAAACTCAATCTTATCTTTGACAAAACCCATCAGGGTATGGCGGGCGGTAAAGCCGTTTTTGTCGTTTGCCAGTGCCGCCCAGGGGTCTTCCCATGCCTGCACCGGCGCAGCAGAGACCAGATACACTTTTTTGCCCCGATCCGCCAGCCACTCTGCAGTTTCAAGGACCTGCGTATCGTATCCAACCATCAGTACCCGCTCGCCAACCGCTACGTGCCCGCTCAATACATCGCGAATATTTGTGACATGCGGCAGATTCCATCCAGGGATGTGTTCGGGGGTCTCTTCGTATGCGCCTGTGGCGGCAATCAATACATCCGGTGCAAAGGCTTTAACCGATGCGGCATCTGCCATGCGGTTTAACTCGACTTTGACGCCTGCTTTGGGAAGTTGACCGCTCAGCCAGCGCGGCAGATCAAGAAATTCCTCGCGGCGCGGCGGCATGGCTGCCAGCAAAGTCGCCCCGCCCAGCCGGTCGGACCGTTCCCAGAGCGTCACATCGTGTCCGCGAAGTGCAGCAACTCGCGCCGCTTCCATACCTGCCGGTCCGCCTCCCACCACCAGGACGCGTTTTTTGCGTTCGGCAGGTTTCAGTTCTGCCCATTCTCGCTCGCGTCCTGCCACCGGATTGACCAGACAAGTCAAATCAAGCTGCGACCAGGTGCGGTCGGTACAACCCTGCATACAGGCGATACACGGACGAATATCCTCCAGTCGCCCCTCATGTACTTTATTAGGCAGTTCGGGATCTGCCATCAGGGCACGGGTCATGATCACGTAATCGGCGCTGCCGCGCTCCAAAATACCCTCGGCATAGAGTGGGTCTTTGATCCGCCCAACGATAAAGACGGGCACCTTTTCGACTATCGAGCGGATACCCGCTCCTAGATATTCCAGAAAGCCCATCGGCATTGCCATCGGCGCCACCATGATTGCCACCGCGTCAGGATGATGCTGTCCAGCACTGACACTGATGTAATCCACAAAGCCGCTGTTTTCGATAATTTTAGCGACCTGTTTGTATTCCTCCAGCGTGTAACCGCCATCCACCATATCATCACCGTTGATGCGGATGCCCACCGGGTAATCCGGTCCTACTGCGCCGCGCACCGCTTCCATCACCTCCAACGCGAAGCGCATCCGCTTTTCGAGACTGCCACCATAGGCATCCGTGCGCTGGTTGCTGTAAGGTGAAATGAACTGGCTGACAAGATAACCGTGTGCGGCGTGAATTTCAACCAAATCGAAGCCGGCTTCCTTACTGCGCCATGCGGCACGGGCAAACAGTTCCACCACTTCCTGAATGCGTTTGACCGACATTTCCTCCGGCACTTCCATCTTATGTCCGGTAGGCAGCGGACCGACCAGAGCGCTGGGTGCCTCGGGTATTTCACCGGTCACATGGCTGTTGGTCTGCCGTCCGGCGTGAGAAATCTGTGAACCGATACGGCTATGCGGCGCAGCGGCGTGAAAGGCTTCCGTCAGGCGGCGCATGGAGGGAATCATATCATCTGAGGCAGTGCTCATCTGATACAATCCGGCGCGTCCGCGCTGGCAGATGAAGTTGTAACCGGTGTTGACAATGCCCGCACCGCCCTTGCCGCGCTCGACATAGTAGGCAATCGTTTGGTCATGCACTGTGCCGTCCGGATTATCAGTGTTGGTGATAGCGCTGGACATAACAATACGATTGCGTGTGGTCATACGGTTAATCTTGCCCGGCTGTGTCAGCAACTGGATGTTGGTCATGTTTCCTTATCTCCTTCTTGTCATTTGCATTGATCACGAGGTTCCCCCTGCATGGCAGTTAAATAACACAGCACGGCTCTTTCGTCAAGCAGTTTGTCGTCATTCGGGTCGTGCAAGAGATAACCTTGACAGGGTGTAGGTTCCTTTCTGTGAGATAGAGGGAGGACAACACATGTCAAACGTGTTGTTAGGGTATTAGGAGTGTGTGGTAGCATGCTATCTCCCATACCTGCAAACCAATAGATTGATGAAAGTTCTCGGAGCGAATTTCATTAGCCTCAGGTAAGTTTCAACAATTTGTGAATAAAGTTACGGATTGTCTTACTTAAGACACTGTATAATAGAAACCAGAGAGTTTTATAAACCAACCCTAAAGGGCATTTTTATGAAACTTACCCTCGCACTGGCACAAATCAATACCCGCCTGGGTGGGATTCAGGCAAATCTCGAAAAACATCTTGCCCTAATAACGGAGGCACGAGCACAAGGTGCTGACCTGATCATCTTCCCGGAGCTTTCGTTGACCGGCTACGTCTTGCAAGACCTGACGCCCACTGTTGCCTGCCGTCCGCGTGCGGATGATCCTGTGTTTCACCCGCTGTTGGAAGCCAGTCGCCAACTCGACCTGATGGTTGGCTTTGTGGAAGAGGATACCCGCAATCGCTTCTTTATTTCCGCCGCTTACCTCTCCGGTGGTGAGGTGCTGCATGTACATCACAAGGTGTATCTGCCCACCTATGGTCTCTTCGATGAGGGGCGCTTCTTTGCTTGGGGTGACGCAGTACGTGCTTTTGAGACACGCTTTGGACGCATGGGAATGCTGATTTGCGAAGATTTCTGGCACGCTTCTCCACCTTATCTACTCTGGTTGGATGGGGCGGATGTCTTTCTCTTCCAGTCTGCTTCGCCGGGGCGCGGACTGACTAGTAATGACCGACTGGAGACTGCCCGCTGGGTAGATCACATCAACCGCGCCTATGCCAGCCTGTTCACAGCCTTCGTTGCACATACCAATCGTGTTGGCTACGAGGATGGGTTGCACTTCTGGGGCGGAGCGGCGGTGTATGACCCGGATGGGCTGGTATTGGTGCAGGCGCCTTACGACGAAGAAACGCTCACCCTGAGCGAACTTGACCTCAACCAGCTTCATCGTACGCGCGCCCGTCTGCCAATGTTGCGCGATGAGCGCACGGCGCTGGTGTTGCGCGAAATGCAGCGGATTCTGGGTGACGGCAATCGTCAATCGGGACGCTAAAGAGAGGTAAACCATGCTGAAGGAACAAGTGGATTTGGCCATCCATGTGGAGCTGGCAAAGCGCATTTTGACCGGATTCATCCACAGCGAAATTACCCGCATGGGCTTCCAGCGGGCAGTGGTGGGGCTTTCAGGTGGAGTAGATTCAGCGCTTTCCTGCACGCTTGCAGCGCTGGCGCTAGGGGCGGAAAACGTTCTAGCGGTGCGCATGCCCTATCGCACCTCTTCGTCCGAGTCGCTTGAACATGCCCAAATGGTGATTGATCAGCTTGGTGTGCAATCGCTGACGGTGGAGATTACCCCAATGGTCGAGCCGCTCTTTGAGCGTTTTCCAGAGATGAACGCCATGAGGCGCGGCAACGTGATGGCGCGCCAGCGTATGATCATTCTGTATGATCAGTCAGTAGCATTCAACGGGCTGGTTGTCGGCACAGGCAACAAGACCGAAATCCTGCTTGGCTACACCACGCTCTACGGCGACTCCGCCTGTGCGCTCAATCCGATTGGCGACCTCTATAAGACACAGGTGCGCCAGCTTGCCCGGGCGCTGGGCGTGCCGCCGGTCATTATCGAAAAGCCGCCTACCGCTGACCTGTGGAAGGGACAGACCGACGAGGGTGAACTGGGTTACACCTACGCTGAGGTAGATAAACTGCTTTATTTGCTGGTAGATCAACGCTACACGCCGGCGGAATGCATGGAAGCCGGTTTTGACGAAGGCTTTGTCCATTCAGTAGTGGAACGCGTGCGCCGCAACCAGTTCAAGCGTGTTCTGCCGCCGATTGCCAAGCTGAGCAACCGCACGGTCGGTTACGATTTTCTCTACCTGCGCGACTGGGGAACATAAATCCAGCAGGGCAGATGTTCGACTCGCCGAATCAAGGGGTTGTAGTGCCTGAGTGACACTGTAATACAGCCTGTAACCTCTGTATGGCTTCCTGTCGTTCCGGACCGGGCGTGGACTGGCTTTCCAGCCGTTTCCAGAGGGTGCATAGGGCAGGTTCGAGGTTTTCGGTTTTCTCCAGTGCCTGACGGCTGAGCGTCTCCGCCATGGGCAAATTTCCCAGTTGTGCGTAGGCTTCCACAAACGGCAACAGTTCAACACCGTTTTGTGGGCTGTATCCTGCACTGGTCGCCGCGTCCCACAGGCGGATCACTTCTTCCCAGTCGCCGAGCTGGCGCGCCAGATCAGCTTTCTCAAAAAAGTAACACCAGTCAGGCGACAGTTCGCTGCCAAATAGCGCCGTCGGCGGCTGATGCACGCTGGTAGCGAGGATCTGTCTGGTGTTGGAGAGCGCAGAGAGCTTATTTTCGTTATCTATCGGCGGCGCTTGCAAGTAAATCTCATCCATTACGCGCAGACAGCCGCGCGCAGGGTTGAATGCCACCACCACGCTCTGGCTGGTGCTGCCTTTAAAAGTGAGGTTGCGGAACTGGTCTTCAATCGGCAGCTCCTTTTCGTTGCCCGGCAGGCGTTTGCTGCCCAGCTCGCGCAGACCATTGATAAACCAGTAGGGCATCTCAGCAGTACGCTGTTCGGGAGCGTAGATGACATTGAGCGCCAGTCCCAACGAGTACCCTGCTACGTAGTTCATCGGGATGGATGGTCCAATGACGGCTGTGCCGGGCTGAAGCGCTGGGGCGCGCCAGCTCAACTGCCAGTAGTAGGCGCGTTGCAGCTCCCAGTGCAAACGGAATTTGTTGGCAATCTGGATATGATAAGCCGCAGAGAGACCCGTTAGCGCCGCCAGCAGAATAGTTTTGCGATTGGGGTTTCCGCCAAACCAGTCCACCAATGCCACAGCCAAGATGCTGGCACCCAGCATTGGCGCCAGCGCAAAGCGGTCAGACCATGACCCGACAATGATCGAGCGGTCGGTCAGCCAGATGGGCAAACCGCCGAAAAGAATGCCCAACGCGCCGAGCAATACCGCTTGAGGCAGAAAGCGGTTTTGTCCCTGTGTTTCGGGTAAAGTGGCATCTGGAGATGTGCAACGTAACGTCCAAAAGAGCATCGCCGCCAGCAGTGCGCCAACCCCCACAGCAAAGAGAAAGCTTTTTGCCTGCAGTTCAATTTCTTCGGGTAGAAAAGTGTTGGTCCATGCAAAAACGGTTAGATGCAGAAAATCACGCAAGGCAATCTGCGCCAGCGCAAGCAGCGCCGCAAAAGGCGACTTGAGCATTTGCAGGATAAGAGAAGGTGTATTGGCTTCGGCATGGTAGCTGATCTGTGGGAAATAAACGAAACGCCAGACGGCAAAAATTACCAGAACCGCCCCATACGGCAGCCACAAACGCAGGATACGACTAAGACGAGCGAACAGTTTCTCGCCATTTGAAGAAGTCATCCACCACAAAATCAATGGGCGCAGCAATTCGAGTCCGATGAAATACTCCATGCTCATCACGTGCAGAAGCGTCAGCAGCCATGAAAGCGGCATCAGCCAGCGCATGAGCTGCGGCTTGCGCACTGCCCAGATCATCGCCGCCAGCGAGAAGGTAAAAAGGGCATAGGTGATAAAGTGCGCGCTATATGTGTATGCAACCTGTTGCTGCAAAAAGGCGGGAGA
This sequence comes from Anaerolinea sp., assembly GCA_020725865.1. Lineage (GTDB taxonomy): Bacteria > Chloroflexota > Anaerolineae > Anaerolineales > Anaerolineaceae > DYEC01. The sequence continues at coordinate 142,687 of DYEC01000011.1, forward strand.
AATTGCCAACAGCAATGACATCCAGCGTACCTGCCAGCGTGCGCCGCGCCACAATTCGCGCAGTGCCAGATAAAAGCCCAGCACACTCACCCAGCGCACCGCCAGCGTCAGGATATGAGCAGCCAGCGGTGACTGTACGACCAGATGGGTCACCAGCCAGTAAATCCACGCCACAAACGGACGATCGCTAAGAAAATGTTCCCAGTACAATCGGAAATTATCCGTCTGTGCCAGATAGACCATCTGCCAGTCATCCCAGTAAAACCCAACACGGGTGATTTGCAAACCGAAGGCGGTCAACAATGCCAACCCGAGCAGAATCAAAAAGCCCGTTTCTCCCTCCAGCCAGCCGTGAAGTTTCTTAATCATTCAGCATCCTTATCAAGAAAGATTTCGGTGCACTTCAAAACAGAGCGAACCTCCGTCAGCGCCGCAGCCCGCTGCGGGCTATCAGGTGTTTGCGCCTCTAGCCGCCGCCAGACATCACAGAAGAACGGCGGCAGCTTGGGAGAGGTGCCCGCAGCCTTCAGGGTACGCTCTAAGGCCGTTTCCCACTCCCCAAGATGAGCATCTGCCTCAATGAACGGTAACCATTCCGTCCCGTTGCGCGGCGCAAACCCTCGAGCGGCGGCTTCCTCGCCCAGTTTCCGCACGCTCTGCCAGTCCTGCATCTGACGTGCCAGATCGGCTTTTTCGTAGTAGTAACACCAGTCATGCGGCGGCTCTTTGCCAAAGATGCGTTCCAGCGTTTTTAAGTCAGCCGTCTGCCCGCCGCCAATGCGTTCAGGATGGGAAATCTTGTATAGCATCTGCTCCAGCTCATCCACCGGATAATCCGAAAGCGACGGTGCTCCCTGATAGACCGGATCAAGCACGCGCAGACACCCACGCGCCGCGTTGAAGTTTACCGCCACGCTGGTTGCAGTGCTACCTGCAAATTCGATGTTGCGGATACCATCTTTGATCTGTTCATCGGCAGCAACATTCATCAACGCTTCTGCACCCCATTTGCGCGAGGCGTTGACAAACCAGTAAGGCGGCTGCTGCGGGTCTTGTGGCGAGGCGTAAATCGTGTTAAGCGCAAAACTCAATGAGTAATCGGCAACGTAACTGAAAGGCAGCTCCGGTGCAAGCAGCGCCGTGCCGCGTTCGAGCGCAGGAACACGCCATACAAGCTGCCAGAAATAACTGCGTTGTTGTTCCCAGTGCAAATGGAATTTGTAAATCGTGCGTGTGTGAGCGGCGACCGCCAACAGTAAAAACACGCTCAGAAACAATGCCTTGCGTAACGGGCGCTCACCCAGCCATTCGACAATCCCCACCAAAAGCATCACTGCTCCAAACATCATCGCCAGACTGAAACGGTCTGACCACATGCCCACAATCACCTGACGGTTGGTCAGCCAGACCGGCAACCCGCCCAGCAGGACACCCAACACACCCAGAGTAATGCTCTGATGGGCAAACGACTGGCCAGTATGGGAATCGGCTGGTTCACCCGCCGAATGCCCCGCTCCCCACACACATAAAGCCGCCACAGCCAGCCCAACCGCCCAGCCGACCCAGGTCATGGTAGCATTCAGCAACAGTGTTTCAGGCGCAATGGTATTCGTCCAGGCAAAGAGCGCAACCTGCACAGAATCCTGTAGCGCAATTTGCGCCAGCCGTAGCGCAGCTGTAAAAGGTGCACTGCGCGCCAGCTCAAGAAGCTGAGGCGCGTTCGGGTCTTCACCATTAAGCAACTGAGGATACCAGAGTAAACGGTACGCCAGAAATACCCCCAGCACCGCCAAATACGGCAGCCAGTGTTTTAGCACTTTGCCAGCAGTCTGAACAGGCTTCCCGCCAGCCTGATGCAGGATGATCCAGAGCAAAAAGGGGCGGAGTAACTCCAGCCCGGCAAAGTATTCCATTGTCATTAGATGCAACAGCGTCATTAATAGTGCCGGCAGGGTAAGCCGCCAGGCAAAGCCCGGTTGTCTTGCCGCCCGTACCATCAGCGCCAGCGAGCCGGTAAAAAGCGCACAGGTGATGAAGTGCTGTGAATAAGCCACGGCAACCGGCTGCTGAGTGAAACCGGGGTAAACCGCCAGCAGCAGCCCCATCCACTGCACAGCACGAGTCTGTTCCCGCCAGATGCCGCACAGCGCCCAGACGAAACCCAGCACACTCAACCAGCGCACCAGTAAGGTGAAAAGATGCCATGGTAACGGCGAGATGCCCAGCACGGGCATGGTCAGGATGTATGTCCAAACAGAAAATGGGCGGTCGCTGAGGAAATAGCGCCAGTAAACTCCTGCATCGCCAAAGCGGGAAAGATAAACCGCCTGCCAGTCGTCCCAGAAAAATCCCAGCCGAGGCATCTGCAAGCCGTAGGTGAGCGCCATCACCGCCAGCAGTAACAGGGGATAGAACCAGCCCCTTAAACGAAGAAACCCAAGTTTTTGGGGTAAACGAAAAATTTCCACATGCGCCTCAATGTCAGCTAAAATTATACTTGTTTTCAGATTAACTTTATGTACGGGAGATTGTATGTCTGAGACAGGGGCAGGCTGGATTCTGCTGTCGCTGGCAGTTTGGGGAGCAATTCACTCACTGCTGGCTTCACTGTGGTTCAAGGATTTGGTTCGGCGGTGGTCCGCAATGCTGTACGAAAGAGGATACCGCCTTTTCTTCAACATTTTTGCCATTACCAGCTTTTTGCCCGTTTTGGTGCTGGTGGCATTGTTGCCGGACAGGCTTATTTACTCCATTCCCATGCCCTGGTCGCTGTTGACCCTGGGGGTGCAGGGGTTGGCACTGGTTGGGTTGGCTTACGGCGTATCCCAAACAGGGATGATGAACTTTCTGGGACTGGAACAACTACTTGACCCGCAATCAGCCGTCCGGCAGCGCCCGCTGGTAACAGACGGGTTATACCGCTATGTGCGCCATCCGCTGTACTTCTTTGGGCTGCTGTTGATCTGGCTGGTGCCGCGCATGAGCTGGAACTGGTTGGCTTTTTCCATTGGCGCCACCCTGTATCTGACCATTGGCACAATCTTTGAGGAGCGCAAGCTGCGGCAGGAATTTGGCGAAGCCTATGAAGAATACCGCCGACGCACGCCTATGCTCATCCCGCGCTTGAAACCCCCCAAAGGAATTGATTAAGGGTTGCCATGCCGCTGCTTTGGCTGTCATTGGCTTTTTTGCTGGGGGTGGTGCTGGCTGATGCACTGGTATTTTCCCTATGGCTCTGGCTGGGGCTGACAATTGTGTTTGTGCTGCTGGCAGTTTTTGATCACCGACTGCGCAACCGGCTGACCCTGCTGGCACTTTGGCGCAGATGCAGCCCGCTGCCTCTGGGGGTCATTCTGGCAACGCTGGCTTTCGGTGGGCTGCGCTATCAGATGGCTCTGCCAGTTTTCACACCGGCAGATTTGGCTTGGTTCAATGAAAAAGGCTTCGTGCGATTGGGCGGGCTTGTGGAAGCGGCAGATACTCGCGAGACCGTGACACTGTTGCGAGTACGGGCACAGACCCTGACCCTTCTGGATGACCCTGCGGCGCAAATACAACCGGTAAAAGGCAACTTGCAGGTGATGCTGCCGGCAGGTAGTGAATGGCGTTACGGCGATCTGGTGGAACTAACCGGCAGATTGGAAATACCACCGGAGAATGAGGATTTTTCTTATCGTGAGTATCTGGCGCGTCGTGAGGTGTATTCTTATATGGGGTTCCCGCGGGCACGGCTGCTCGCCCATGATCGAGGCAATCCCCTGCTGGCAGCAATCGACACTTTTCGACAACAGGCATACCACGTAGCTAAGCAATTATTCGCCCAGCCTGAAGCTGGACTATTGGCAGGTATCCTGCTGGGCATTGAAAATGACATTCCCAGAGAATTGCAGGATGCCTTCCGGGATACCGGCACCAGCCACATCATCGCCATTTCCGGTTTCAACATCAGCATTCTGGCAGGGCTGGTTGCTCTCGTTGCCGGGCGTTTGTTCCCCAACCGCTGGGTGGCATTGGGAGCGGCGGTTGCCGGTATTACTTTCTATACTCTGCTGGTCGGCGCGCAGGCTTCAGTGGTGCGGGCGGCAATTATGGGCAGCATGGGGCTGCTTGGGCGGCTGCTCGGGCGACGTCAGGCAGGGGCGAACAGTCTGGCGTTCACAGCCGCGCTGATGACCCTGTTCAACCCACAGTTGCCCTGGGATGTCAGCTTTCAACTTTCCTTCACGGCAACGCTGGGGTTGGTGCTGTATGCCGAGCCATTGCAGGATGGGCTGAACCGCCTGCTGGCGCAGCGGATTGACTCGAATCTGGCACGACGCATTTCGTTACCCATCAGCGAATATTTCTTGTTTACGCTGGCAGCACAGGTCACCACCCTGCCGGTGATCCTGTATCATTTTCACCGCCTTTCATTGACGGCGCTGGTGGCAAACCCATTGATTTTGCCGCCGCAGCCGCTGGTGATGATTCTGGGCGGTGTGGCGGTGCTGGCAGGGATTGTGTTCCTCCCTTTGGGGAAGTTGCTGGGACTGCTGGCATGGGCGCCGGCCGCTTATACGGTGCGTACCGTAGAATGGCTGGCGCGTATCCCACGGGGAGCGCACACGCTGGGCGAGTTCAGCTTAGGCTGGGTGATTTTATTCTATGCGGTAATGCTTGGTGTGACCCTCTGGCATCGCCCAATCTGGGCGGTGCGGCGAAAACTCACGCCCTGGGCGCTGATGGGTGGGGTTGGCTTGCTGGCGGCGGGCGTCTGGTCGCTGGCGCTTTCTGCGCCGGATGGCAGACTGCATCTCACTGTGTTGAATGTTCCCGATGGTCCAGCGGTGCTGGTCGAATCACCTTCCGGCAGGACAGTTTTAATTGGCGGTAGCTCCAGCGCCAATGCGCTGGGCAGTGCGCTGGCGCGCCGTCTGCCGTTGCTGGGTCAGAATCTGGATGCACTGATCATCCCCTCTAAGGCGGCGAGTTCAATGAAAGCATTGCCGGGCGTCATTGAACGTTTTTCACCGCAGATGGTGCTGTGGACAGAGGAGAAGGCAGGCAGCGCCGCGGCGCGCAATGTGGTTCGGGCGTTGGAAAAACAAAACCACACAACGCAGATGTTGCAAAGCGGTCAGAGGCTGCAATTGGATGAAAAAGTCACATTACATGTTCTGGGCGTTTCGTCAAAAACCGTAGGGTTACTGCTGGAATATGGCGCATTCACTGCGCTGTTTCCGGGAGAGTCACAGGGAGCAGAATTGCCACAGGGTACCAGTGTACTTGTCCTAATGCAAAAAGTTGTACCATCGGATGGGCACATAATGCCGAGCGCGCAGGCCATCATCAACTGCACTGTGTCAGAGATAGAAGCCCCCAATGGTGTGATGTGTTCACCCGCTGGCTGGGTGGAGGTGATCACCGATGGACATCAGATGTGGGTGAGTCGGGGAGAGTAAGGGAAATGGGAACGAAACTGCTTTTAACCGGCGCTCCCGGTTGCGGAAAAACCACTCTGCTACGTAAGGTGTTGGAGCGATTGCCGGCAGATGCAGCTGGCGGCTTTTACACGCAGGAAATGCGCACAAGTTCCGGGCGGATCGGCTTTGAAATTGTAACTCTCTCTGGTCGGCGGGCAATCCTGGCACACGTAGATGTCAGGAGCAACTGGCGGGTCGGCAGGTATGGCGTAAATCTGAACGCGATGGATGAGGTAGCAGTGCCTGCGCTGTTGGAAGCCCAACAGGCGGGGCGTCTGGTGGTCATAGACGAAATCGGCCCGATGGAAGCATTCTCGGCGCGTTTTTGTCAATTGGTGGAGGCGGTTTTGCGCAGCCCGGCGGACGTGTTCGGGACCGTTGTCCTGCGCCCGACGCCTTTCGGCGACCGGGTGAAGGCGCTGCCGGGAGTAAAGGTCATTCAGGTAACACCGCAGAATCGGGACGAGCTGGAGGAGAAAATCACCCGCCTGCTTTTGGGGTAAAATGAGCTGCAAAGGAACGTTTGCAGATGACTGGTAACATCCTTCCTCTGGGTAAATTGCCGGCGGAGGTGCTGGCAGAGATGCTGGCAGGCGCGCCGCTGGACGACGAACGGGTGCTGCTGGGTCCGGGTATCGGGCTGGACTGCGCGGTGGTTGCGCCTTCAGGCGATTTGCTGGTTTTTAAATCGGACCCGATCACTTTCGCTACCGACAACATTGGCTGGTATGGTGTTCAGGTGGCTGCCAACGACATCGTTACCACCGGTGCAACGCCGCGCTGGTATCTGGTAACATTGCTGCTGCCAGAAGGGATGACGGATGCGGCACTGGTAGAGTCCATTCGCCAGCAGTTATTTGATGCCTGCCGCCAGCAGGGTATTTCGCTAATTGGCGGACACACAGAAATCACTTACGGACTGACGCGCCCGATTCTGGTGGGCACAATGATCGGTGAGGTGCCGCCGGAGCGGCTGGTGACGCCGCGTGGCGCCCGGCCGGGCGATGTGCTGTTGCTGACCAAAGGGGTGCCGATTGAAGCAACGGCACTGCTGGCGCGCGAAGTTCCTGAGCGATTAGAGGGTGTTCTGAACGAAGCCGAATTGAAGGAAGCAGCGGCGTTTCTCCATTCGCCCGGCATTAGTATTACCCGCGATGCGCAAGTTGCTATGCGGGCAGGACGAGTTACTGCTATGCACGACCCGACCGAAGGCGGGCTGGCAGCAGCGCTATGGGAGCTGGCACAGGCAACCGGATGTTCGCTGCGAGTGGATATTTCGGCTGTGCCGGTACCGCTACTTTCCAGACGCATTTGTGCTGCACTTGGATTAGACCCGCTGAGCGCCATTGCTTCCGGCGCGTTACTGATGACGGTTGCCGCAGAAGATGCTTTTGCCGTACAAGCGGCCTTGCAGCAAGAGGGCATCGCCTGTGCGCAGATTGGGTATGTAGAAGAAGGCGAGGCACTGGTCTGGACTACAACAGAGACACTGCTCGTGCGTCCAGAACGGGATGAGATAGCCAGAGTGTTTGAGGCTAACTGAAGATTTCGCGGCTGGTTTCAGGGGCTGCGCGTAGCAGTGTGCGTCGGGTCTTGGTGGCTTCTTCCTCACCTTCTACCTCATCAACCAAGAAGGCAGTCGCCTGTCCCATTTCATCATTCATCACAATGCGAAGATAACTTTCAGGGCGGTAATCGCTCACCCGAATCAGCCGCAGACATTCGGCAATTTTCTCATCCAATTCGATAAACTCCCGGATGTAATTGGGTGTGCGGTAGAAAAATTTGTAGTTAAAGACGGTAGCAGCATCATCCAGATAAACTGCCAGCGGATAAATTTGCGCCTCCAGCAGGTCCTGAAAGAAATGTGTGCCAAGCGAAGGTTCCGGCTCCGGACCAATCCCCTTACCTGCCAGTTCGACAAGGGCTTTTGCGTTATAAATATCCCCATAGTCAATCGGTACCCCTAGGTCAGTATTTGAACTGCCCCAGCGTCCCGGTCCAACACAAATGAAAAGCTTATCACTCAGCGCAGCGTTCAGGTGACCGATGGCGCGCGCCAGTTCATAACGGTCATTGAGTGTTGGCAGGCTGAAATAGGCTTCCGGAGAAACAAAAACCACGTAATCCACACGTCGGACATATCCCTGCGGCACAACAAAATGGGTGGCGAAAATGATGTCATCTTGGCGCAGGTCAGTTGGTAGCGGTTCCTGTTCGGTATCCAGCAGATGGCTTTGCGGACGGCATTGCAGAATGTTAATGCAGATGGAAGGCTGACCGCTTTGCAGATTGTTCAGATGCAGGGTGAATTCAACATCTACTGGTGTATGATAACAGCGTTCCAGTGTCTGCAAAATGTTGCGCATTTGCTCGGCAAACGGAGTACGGCGCAATAATTCTTCAAAGGTCAGGACCAGTTTTGAGGAGTTGCCATCCACCACGGAACTGCGCAGTGAGACAAAGTAGCCATCCTCATCAATCTGCGCCAGATAGCGCAGCGGCGGATAGCGCGTGTTTAAGACCTCATGAACGGGCAGTGTCTTGAACCGATTATCCTGTAGATCAATCACATCCACAAATTGTTGCGAATAGCGGCGAATGGCTTTGGGATTTGTAGAAGGGCGTAGCGTAGGGTGGCTGAGCGCCACCAGACGCGGGTAATCGTTTCCGACACGATCCACCGCGCGCGTTCCCAGCCCCCAGACCAGACGTACAAATCCATCTTCGCGCCGGATTTGTGGCGTCCAGCGGAACAAATTGCGGCTGAAAGCCACACCGGCAGCGTGCGGCAAATAGTAGTGCTTAAACTGCTCACCCTGAACCACCTGAAGCAAAACTGCCATACGCTCATCGTAATCCTGCAGACCGTGATGGCGGCGGTATAGCAATGCATTCGGATTAAGGGTGGAAGCAAAGACGCGGGCAATAGCTTTTTGCAACTCAGTCAGGTTTTGTTGCGGTGTTCCCTGATTGGGCAGGAAAATGCTTTCGTACTTTCCGGCAAAAGCGGTGCCAAAGTTATCCTCCAGCAAACTGGACGAACGTACAATGAGCGGTTTCTTGCCGACGATTTCCAGTATTTCCCTGAATCTTTCTACTATATCGCGCGGAAACTCGCCGTTCTCAAAGTCTCTAACAATTTCCGGATATTCCTGCCGCATCTGTGCTTCGCTTTTGTATTTCTGGTCGTTCCAATGCACCAGGTTGTTAATTTCCATGTAGGTATAGAATTCATCCGAAGCAATGTAATAGGATTCAGTGGGGGCAATGCAGGCATCCAGCAGACCTTGAGCCTCTTTCTGGATAATGCGCAACGCCAACAGCATCCCGGCTGCCTTGCCGCCGATACGCCCGCCGCCGATTTTCCGACGCAAGATTTCCGCCAAGTCGGAGACAGTGAAGTACTCTTTGGCTATGTTAATGTAGCGTAACTGATCGCTGATCAACGTGCGGATCAGTACCACCTTTGCTTCTTGCAGGCGCGGTTCATACTGTACGCGTTCCTGCGGCGGCATGCGTTCGATGGTCATTGCCTGTTCCAGAACCAAATCAACAGGCACCAGTTCCGGGTTGAGCGAGAGCAGCATTTCCTGCGCCTGAGCGCCTCGTTCGTTCAGAACCTGATCAAGGATACGTTCAAATTGTTCATAGGGGAAATGTTCGCTAAAGATACGGTCGGTCAGATAATCGCGCACGTTTGCCAGACGCGTTTCCCAAATGTGCCATTCTTCTTCATAGGGATTGACCAACCCTTCGCGATGCTGTGAGGCGATTGCCAGCTCGCGCACGTCGTTTTCAAACAGCCGCGGGTTAACAATGCCGCGCAAAAAGAGCTCATTGCGCATTTCCTGACGAACGCGACTGGCGAGAATGGGATACTGTGCTAGAGTCTGGTAAATGCTAAGCAGTCGTTCTTTAGAAACCGGTAAATCGCTCATCTCACGCCGCTTTTCGGCGGCTCTCAGCCCAGATGCATGGGCATGATCAGATGAATATAATTCTCATCCCCTGCCGGCTTGATCATTCCGGGAGTATTGTTAGCATTGGTTTGCAAGACAACGGAAGGGGTTTTAATCACTTCCAGCACTTCGCGCAGAAAGCGCACATTGAAGGCAATGACCAAGCCGGGTCCATCAATTGCTGCTTCGACCGAGTTTTCACTAAATCCGGTTTCTTCGGACTGGGCGGTGATCTCTACCTTGCCCGGTTCAGTTTCGCCGGGCAGGATATTCAGCCGCACCACGTAATTCCCGTCGCGGGCGATAATTTCTGCCTGCCGGCAGGCTTTGAGAAAAGCCGCGGTGGTCATAGTGGTGCTGGTCTTGAAACTTCGCGGGATGATGGCTTTGTAATCCGGGAAGTTTCCCTCAATCAATAAAGATGACAGCTCGGCATCCTTCATGTGAAAGATGACCTGCCCGCGTCCGGAGGGGACGCTCATGGTCATCACCTGCTCGCCATCTGCGGCAATACGCGCCAGCTCTTGCAATGCCCGCGCCGGGATTACTGCCTGAATGGGAACGGGCAGTGGTTCGGAGAGGGCTGCTTTGCGCACGGAAATACGAAAACCATCCGTTGCTGCCAGCGTGACTTCACTATCGGCTGCTGTCATCAGCACACCCTGCAGAATCGGGCGTGCTTCATCAGTCGAGGCGGCAAAGGCAACCTGTTGAATCATTTCCTTGAAGTTCGCCACGTTCAGCGGAACGCCCTCCTGCGGCGCAGCAACCGGCATCGGGGGAAATTCCTGCGCATCAATCCCTTTGATATCCGTGTTGGACATACCGCAACGCACATTCAACGTGTGCGTGCTGGCATTCAAATCGAGGTGAACTAACTCATTGGGCAATTGGTTAACCAGATCAGAGAATGTGCGCGCCGGAACGGTAATGGCACCTTGTTCGGTGATTTGTGCGCCAATCCAACAGGTGATGCCCATTTCGAGATTGGTCGCCGAAAGGCGCAGCCGACCGTCATCTGTAGCGACCAGCACATTCGCCAACACTGGTAACGTGCTGCGCGGTGAGACTGCCCGCGAGACCATACTCAAACCATGCGCCAGTTGTTGCTGCGAAACAGATACTTTCATGGTCACCTCGATTGGGGAAGTTTTCGTTATTATAATTATACATTATCCAGAGCTATTTTGCTGGTAACTGCAAATTGGAGACCTGATTCACTCCCACTCCGTATGGAATATCCCCTCGCGGTCAATACGGCGATAGGTGTGTGCGCCGAAGTAATCACGCTGGGCTTGTGTCAGGTTAGCGGGCAGACGAGCTGAACGATAAGCATCAAAGTATGCCAACGAGGCAGCAGTGGCAGGCATGGGAACACCCAGACCAATCGCCGTTTGCAGGACAAAACGCCAGCCCGCCTGGCGGCTTTCCACCGCATGACGGAAAGTCGGGTCAAGCAGCAAGTTGGGCAGTGCCGGGTTGCTGCGATAGGCATTCATAATGTCGCCCAACAGCGCCGCGCGAATGATGCAGCCGGCGCGCCAGATGGCGGCGATTTCATCCAACTTCAGGTTGTAGCCGTATTCATTCGATGCCATGCGGAGCAATGCCATCCCTTGGGCATACGAAACCACCTTGCTGGCGTAGAGGGCATCGCGCGCCGCTTCGATCAAGCGCTTTGCCGAACCATGGTAGCGAGTTTGCGGGCCGCGCAGCAGACGCGCAGCCTGCACCCGTTCCGCTTTCAGGCTGGAAAGGATACGGCTTTCCACCGCTAGCGATAGCGTTGGTACGGGCGCGCCCACATCCAATGCGTTCTGGCTGGTCCATTTGCCGGTGCCTTTTTGTTCTGCCTCATCCAGTATCAGCTCAACCAGCGGCTTACCGGTATCCGGGTCTATCTTGCGGAAAATATCGGCGGTGATTTCAATCAGGTAGGATTGCAGGATCCCCTCATTCCATTCAGCAAAGATCTCTGCTAGCTCGGAAGCTTGCAGCCCAAGGGCGCGCTGCAACAGGTCGTACACCTCGGCGATCAATTGCATGTCGCCGTATTCGATGCCGTTATGGACCATCTTGACATAATGCCCGGCGCCGCGCGGGCCGATATACGCCACACACGGTTCCCCATCCGGCGCTTTGGCGGCAATGGCGCGTAGAATGGGCGCAAGCGATTCCCAGGCTTCCCACGAACCACCAGGCATCAGGCTCGGACCCCATAGGGCGCCCGTTTCACCGCCGGAGACTCCCATACCGACAAAGCGTAACCCTGCAGTAGCAAGTTCCTGGCTACGGCGCTCGCTATCCATAAAATGCGAATTGCCGCCGTCAATCAAAATATCACCTGTTTCGAGATATAGCTTCAGGTTTTTGATGATATCATCTACCGCCCCCCCGGCAGTGACCAGCAAAATTATGCGGCGGGGTTTTTCCAGCATAGCAGCCAGTTCTTCTAACGAGCTTGTGCCTTGAATGGTGGTGCCCGCAGCGGGTCCTTCTAAAAAGGCACGCACTTTGTCCGGATTGCGCCCGTAACTGATCACCGGGAAACCATTTCGTTCGATGTTGCGCGCCAGGTTGCCGCCCATCACGCCGATTCCGGCAACTGCAATGACAGCCTTTTTCATGACAATTACCTCCAAAGCTCAATTACCAGGTAAATAAGAGCATCGTTCCTTATTTGCCAAGTATAGCATTATTCAGCAGATGTTGCGCCAGACTGGTATAATCCGGGTATGCCCGATATCGAACAGGCGCGCCACTGGTACAGCCAGACAGATGCCGTGCACAACTTTGAGCACGTGTTGCGCGTTTATCACATGGCAGAACGGCTGGCAAAAGCCGAGGGTGCAGACGTGGAAATCGTGCGTGCAGCAGCCTTACTGCACGATGTAATGGACACCCAGCCGGGTAGTTTAGAACGTTCAAATCATCATCTGACATCCGCCGAGTTTGCAGGACAGGTCCTGCGCACGGAGGGCTGGCCAGAGGAACGTATTGCCGCCGTTCAGCATTGTATCCGCGCTCACCGTTTCCGTGATAACCGTGAGCCGCCTCGCACGATTGAAGCCAAAGTATTATTCGACGCCGATAAGCTGGATGTGTTGGGCGCAACAGGGATTGAGCGGACCATTGCTTACGCAGTGCTGACTGGACAGCCAGTGTATACCGAACCATCGCCAAAGTTTCTAGAAACGGGTAAAAAAGAACCCGGTGAGCCGCACAGCGCCTACCATGAATTTCTGTTCAAGCTGCAAAAAATCAAAGAGCTTCTTTTTACCTCTACCGCACGCTGTATTGCCGAAGAACGCCACGCATATCTGGCGGGCTTTTTTGAACGCCTGATCGCCGAGCGTAAAGGTGAATGTTGAAGATGCGCTTTACAATCTCCTTACGAAATGAAATCTGCATATTGCCTTCTATGTATAAACCTCTTAAAATGAACATATGAACATTCCCTTTGGTCCTATCCTTGTTGTTGAAGATATTCCTAATGTCCTAGAGCTGTTAGAGGTCACTCTGCGTTTCAAGGGCTATCCGGTTGTCACGGCGAAGAACGGGCAGGAAGCCTTGGAGCAAATCCAGAAAGAGCGTCCGGCATTGATCATCACTGACATATTAATGCCCAAGATGGACGGCTATGCGTTGGTGCATAAATTGCGCAACGATCCGATCACCCGAGATATTCCGGTGATTTTTGTCTCTGCCACCTATGTCACGCCGGAAGACAAAAAATTTGCCCTCAGTCTGGGCGGTGTGCGTTTTGTTGAGAAACCAATTGACACGGAAGATTTTCTGCTAACCGTGGCTGAGATTCTTACTCAAGGCATTATCACGCAGCCGCGCCCGTTGCCTGACGAAGATTTCTATCGTGGTTATCGCGAACGCCTGGAAGCCAAACTGCGCCATAAGAACACCCAGATTGCCCGCACTGAACGTCTGCTGCAGACCCTGCCAGATGAACAAAAGCCGGCGTTTCGGGCACTACTGGAGCAGGCGATTCGCGACCGAGATGAGATTCAGGCAGAGCTGGATGAGCTTTACCGCATCCTGGACGAGTATAACGGTAAGAGGCAATAGCTCTACTGATGAGCTGGTCAACAAGAGGCTTACTGCTGGGGAAAGCCTCTTGTTTGTTTAAACCTTGCAGTTGGAATAAAAGATGTGATACATTTAGCCCAGCAGTGCCGCTTTTGTTTATCGGGAGTTTTTAATGAAGCAACCTACGCTGGATTTTCTCATCTCGCTGGCGCGCCGTTCGGGTGAGATTCTGCGTTCCGGCTTTGGTCAGCCGCACCAGATCACCATGAAAAGCCAAACCGATCTGGTTACCGAGATAGACCATCACTCAGAGATATATCTGGTAAACGAAATCCAGAAACACTTTCCGGAACACTATATCGTTACCGAAGAAAGTGGTCATTTGGAAGGAAGCCCGCAAGCATGCTGGTATCTCGATCCGTTAGATGGGACGATTAATTATGCCCACGGGCTGCCTTTTTTTGCCGTTTCGGTGGCGTTTGCAGAAGGTGGATGTGTTATGCTGGCGGCAGTATATGATCCCCTGCGTGACGAGATGTTCAGTGCTGAGCGCGGGCGTGGTGCTTTTCTGAACGGCGAGCCAATACAGGTTTCGCAACGGAGTGAACTGATCGAGAGCCTGTTGGTGAGCAGTTTTCCCAAAGATGATCCTGACGCGCTGCGGGAAAGTCTGCGCTATTTTGCTTATTTTTTGCCACGCGTACGCTCGCTGCGCCGTATGGGTTCGGCGGTGCTGGATATTTGCTATGTTGCCTGTGGACGGTTGGACGGGATGTGGGCAATGCAACTGGAAGCCTGGGATGCAGCGGCGGGTGTTTTACTGGTAGAGGAGGCGGGAGGTGTAGTAACACGCCTGGATGGTAGCCCTTATGCCCTGCGTGCCCCACATGATTTGATTGCCGCCAACCCACAATTGCATCGTAGGTTGGCGGTGAGTGTGAAGGCAGTCAGGGAAGGAGCCTTTAAAGAGATTGACCGGTTCTGAGTGGGTTTACAACACAAGGAATTGCGTAGCAAGCGTCATCCCTTCCAGCTGGCTGAGCTTTTGGCGCTGGCTATAAATGATACAGCGCACCACATCGCCGATAGAGATAATGCCTATCATGCGTTCGTTTTCCATCACCACTAAATGGCGGCAGCGCCTCTTGGTCATCAGCTCCATACATTCTTCTACAGTCTGATCGGGGTGAACAACCGGAAAGTCCGTTTCCATAATGTCATGGACGGGGGTATCTTTGGATGACCTTCCGCGCAGGATGATTTTGCGGGCATAGTCGCGTTCGGAGATCAGCCCAACCACTTTGTCATCCTGGACAACCGGCAAGGCGCCAACATCTTTATCGGACATCAGACGCAAAGCCTCATAAACACTGCTTTGCGGGTCAATTGTCCAGGTGAATCCACCACGTAATTCCAAGAGATGTCTGACTGTATTCATTTTGCACCTCTGTTTTGTTCAAACTGTAATCGTATTCTATTTGTGAGGTTAATCAGCGCAGGCTATCAAATGCTATCGGGTTTGAAAAAAGATAACACCGCTAACCGAGATCAGTTGCGCAGTCACATATTACATGAGTGATTTTGGAATCAAAAAGTGGGGCATCTTTCATGCCCCACTTATCTGAATTAGCACTATCTTTATAAGCCGATGCGTTCCTTGCCGATGGCAGTTAGCCGATAACCGCCTTCTTGTTCTTCCAACAAACCTGCCTCAACTAATTCACGCAAGCTGCTCCGCACGCGAAAGAGCGGCAGATTTGTCTTTTGGGCTACTTCGGCTGGTGAGGAAACTTCTGTCACGGCTTTCAACACCGCTTTTGCGGATGTCGTTAACGTTCCGTCAGGATTAATACAAGCCATACCTCACTCCAGCCTACGCTTGCAGAGATACCAGTCCACGACCTCATACCCGGCTTTCAGATTTTCTTCAACCATCTCCACTGTCTTAGGGGCAGGAACGATAACTTTGTCACCGGGTTGCCAATTTGCAGGTGTGGCAACATTATGTTTATCGCTCGTTTGCAAGGCGTCAATCAAGCGCAGAATTTCCTGCATGTTGCGCCCAGTTGTGAGCGGGTAATAAATCATGGCGCGCAGAACACCCTTTGGGTCAATAATAAAGACCGCTCGCACTGCTTCAGTCTTGCTCGCACCGGGCTGAACCATGCCATACTTGGTCGCAACAGCGCGATCTAAATCGGCGATGATGGGGAACGGAATCTTGACACCCATTTTCTCCTGAATATTGCGTATCCAGGCAATATGAGAATAAACACTGTCAATGCTCAACCCCAGCAATTCCACGCCGCGCTTTTGTAATTCAGGATAAATTTCGGCAAAAGCAATGAACTCGGTTGTACATACGGGGGTAAAATCCGCCGGATGAGAAAACAATATTAGCCATGAGTCTCGAAAATCGGAAAGACGTACCACGCCATGTGTCGTCACTGCCTCAAAATCTGGGGCGGGTTCATTAAGGCGGGGAAGCGTGGGTGTTGTAACCATTTCTTCGGACATTTTTTATCTCCTTTTTCGGTATGGGATTTGTTCAACTACCTTTTTGATGCGCAAATTCATCGAAAAGTTACAGTTACACGCTGTTTTAGCTGGAGCAACTACGTAGATTCAGTGACAAATTACACTGTTTGTCTGACAATAAATCCCTTATACTATAAAAGTTCTCTATAACCCACAGTGCTGTTATCACCATAGACAGTCACACGGGAGGGATCTGTTGGAGGTGCTGCGATGGAGTGGTCTGTCGTTGCAATTATCTTGCAGTTAATCTTCTTAGAAGGCATCCTATCCATAGATAATGCTGCTGTACTGGGCGCAATGGTCACCCATTTGCCAGATGATCGGGCGATCGTCTGGCCTAAAGCGTTACAAAAACTGGGCGATCGTCTGCACCCTGTGCTGGGCAATCAACGCAAAGCAGCCCTGCGCGTGGGGTTACTGGGTGCTTATGTGGGTCGTGGGTTAATGCTGACCATTGCCAGCCTGGTGGCAACGAGTGTATGGCTGAAGGTTCTAGGAGCGGTATATCTGGTTAAGCTGGCGTTTGACAATCTGGGGGCTTCAGTAGCCGATGCAGGCGAAGCACCGGTACGCCCAATTGATAACAGCACGTTTTGGCGGGTGGTCTTAAGTGTGGAGATTGCCGATCTGATTTTCAGTTTGGACAATGTAGTGGCGGCAGTTTCGCTATCTGATAAACTTTGGGTGGTTTTGGTTGGTGTAGCAATTGGTATTCTGTGCATGCGTTTTGCGGCAGGATGGTTCAGCTACGCTGTGGAGCGCGCGCCGGTGCTGAAGGTGGCAGCTTATTTGCTGGTGTTCAATATCGGTGTGGAAATTTTTCTAGAGGAATTTGCCGGGATAGAAATCTCAGACTTGTTGCGCTTTGTGATCTCGGTTTCGACAGTGTTAATCACGCTGGTCTACAGCTATACGCGCCCACTGCACGTTTTGCGTCCGATACTTAGCTGGGTGGCGAGGGGATTTTCTCGCTTCAATGCAGTTCTGGATTGGGCACTGGAGCCGTTCTTTGCGATACTGCGTGTGTTCTGGAAATTGTTAACCTGGATAGTTTCTCTCCTGCGTCCCACAAAAGAGCCAGCCGGGTTATAGCTTTGGGGATGTGAGGTCTGATATAGTCTAGCCGTTACCATGAGCGGGGGCACGGATGTGCCAGATTACCTTACCCAGCACTTGGCTTCTGGAAATGGCGCCGAACTCGCGGCTGTCCACACTTTCAGGATTCATCCCGATGACGTAAATCTGTCCAGCGGCATCCAGCCGCTGGACTTTTTTAATCATTGTGCCATACACAGGATGTCGGAAGACAATCACCTCGCCTGTGCGAATAGCGCGAAGGCGAAAAGGGATATCAGAGACAAGAACGAAATCCCCTTCCCGAACCTCAGGCGTCAGGCTTGTGCCAATGACTTTGAGTAACCCTAGAATCACAACAGCGGGTAAACCACCTCTTCAGGCGGCTTATAGGGCGCTTTAACGCGTTTGGTAGCGATGCCTTTGGTCTCCCAGTAGATTTCGGCGAAGCGATTGACCGCCTCCAGTAACTGAACAGCGACCTCACGGTCGGCGGTTTGGCGGGCTTTGGAACCAAGCTGGAAGATTTTATGTGTCAGAGTCGGCAGTTCCGGGAATTTCTCGATATGTTCTTGCTTGAAGTAATCGCCCCAGATGACGCGTACCTCGCGCTTGCACAGCTCAGCATGCTCTTCCTTAACAGCAATATAGCGTGTCATACTGTTGTGATAGGCGACCTTATCGGTGGTTTCGGCTTTGGCGAGATCAGCGATGAGATCATCCATTCGGATGACAGTAAGCGCCGCCACCTGTGCCAGATGGGGGTCATAAATTCCGCAAGGAATGTCGCAATGGGCACGGGCGCGGGTGAAATGGAAGATTTGATCTAACTTAGCTAAAAGAGTGTAAAGCATAGTTTCCTCCTTGATATGTGAATTATTTTATTCCTGCAGTGCAAACAGAAACTCCCCTATCGCGTGAATAAGCAGAGATATTGATTAAGATTATTCCCATCTGCAGGCTCTGCCAGGTGACTTAAAGCCTGCGCTTTGCCAGACCATAGCCAATTTTATGAGTATTACTTTAAATATCCAGTGTCAAATCCTCCAGAAAACGGATGGTCTCGCTTTGCTGGCGGATGATCTCATTGACCACATCGCCGATGGAAATCACGCCCACCACTTTACCTTGATCTACCACTGGCAAGTGACGGATATGTTTGCTGGACATCAGTTGCATACACTCACGAATGGTCTGTTCCGGACCAACCGAATAAACCGGGCTGGACATAATCTCGCGGACACGAGTTTGTTTAGATGTCTTGCCGTGCAAGATGACCTTGCGGGCATAATCCCGCTCAGAAATCATCCCCACCAGTTGACTTCCTTCGCATACGACCAGGGCGCCCACATTTTTCCCCGCCATCATCTCGAGGGCTGCATACACGGTCGCGTCCGGCGAGATGGACCAGACCTGGTAGCCTTTGACGTCCAACAGCTGTCGGACCGTATTCAGCATGGTGCGCCTCCTTTCGTTTTTGTCTAAACATTTCTGAATCCATTATAAAGACTTACACATTAAAGTTCAATGAGATACTGTTTACAAACCGATGTCAAACTATTGTGCGATTTTTAAAGCAAAATTTGTTCTTAGCACATCAAAAGCCCGGTCTTGAAACGCGGGCTTTTGGGTAAATAATGGGAGGCATTGTGCTGTCCGTTATTTGCGGAAAGATTTGACCTTGTTCATGAAAACCTTGACGCGTTCGCCATCCACATGATTTTCGAATATCCCGTCATACTTAAAAGTCGTCCCAACAACAGCACCATCGGCGATAGAAAGCTGTTCTTCTACGTTGTCTAGCCGCACACCGGTATTAACAAATACCGGCGTCTCGGGAACAGCCTCTTTCACTTTTCGCAAAGTACTGACATCTGTTTGCGCGCCGGCGGTAAGCCCGGAGACGCACAGGGCATCGGGTCGGTGATTGAAAACGGTTGATTTGGCGATTTCTACCACGTCTCGATTTGCCAGATACTGCGCTGCTTCAGGGACAATGTTGAATAACAGTCTGACGTTTTCTGCCCGAATATAGTGCTGGTGGCGGATGATTTCACCGCAATTGGGGTTCCACAGCCCCAGATCGCTGGCATAGACACCGGAAAACACTTCGCGCACAAATTTTGCACCGGTCGCAACGGCCAAATCGAGCGAAGCAATCGGATCCCAGAGAACATCCACGCCAAATGGCACGCGAATCTCTTTCATCAATTCGCCGATAATACGCGCCATGCAAGCCACTGTAACAGTGGGAACTTGAGTCAGATAAGGCAGGCTGAACTCATTTGAAAACATGACCGCATCCACCCCGCCATTTTGCAAGGCATTCAGATCTTTCCTCGCCCATTCGATGACATCCCGAAGGCTACCATCCCCCTTGTAATATGGATCGCCCGGTAATGCTCCAAGGTGACACATGGCAATGATGGGTTTTGCCACCCCAAAAGTGTCCTCAACCCAGTGGGAAGTTACCTGTTTGATGGTCGTAAATTGATTTTCGTCACTCATTTTTGCCCTCGTTTCATCAGAACAAGTAAATACTGAAGAAAACTGCGCAAGTTGACATCGTCATTTGTCATTCATTTTTTGTCAGGTGGTCGCTGAGCCGATGCATGAGCGGTTTGGTGCGCGTATAAAGCTCGCGGAAAATCTGATAATAGATTTCGTATGCTGCCCGATTTTCCGGATTGGGTTTGATAGTGTCTTTCATCCTGATCCAGCGCTTGATTTCCGAAAGGTTTTCAAACAACCCAATGCCCGTTGCAGCCAGGAAAGCATCGCCGTAACTGGCGCCAATTTGTTGTTCGGGTACTTCCAGTTGAATATCGCTCACATCGGCAATGATTTGCAGCCAGAGCGGATTCTTTGTCCCGCCGCCGACTGCCAGAATACGTTGAGGGTGTACCCCCTCTGCTTTCATTACCTCAAAATTATGCCGGAGACCATAAGCAACCCCTTCAAGAATGGCGCGGTACATATCACCTTTGGTGTGTTTGAGGCTCAAGCCAAACCAGACGCCTTTGGCTTTGGGATCGTGAATCGGCGTACGCTCGCCCTCAAAGTAGGGCAGGGCAATCAGCCCTCTGGCACCAATAGGTGACTCTAAAGCCAGCTCTGCCAGTCGCGCATAGGCATCCCTGCCGCCTTGGCGCTCCTCTTCCAGCTCCATTTGAGCGATCTGGTCACGAAACCAGGTGGTTAGGCTTCCGCTGGTGGACATGCCTCCCAGAAATGCAAAGGCGCCCTCTTCCAGAAAGTTCGCACTCCAAAAGCAGCGCGTTTGGATCAGATTGGCGGTTTTCATGATAAAAAAGGCACTGCTTCCCAGCATCAGCATCATATCGCCAAAATCTGCCACGCCCGCGCTGATCGCTTCGGCGGCAGCATCGGTGGTGCCAGCAACAACCGGCGTGCCTTCTGCTAGTCCAGTTTCGCACGCCGCTTCAGCTGTTATTTTTCCAACGACCTCATAGCTCCAATAAGCTTTGGGAAGACGGTCCAATGGCGTGATGAATTGGGCTGCCTGTGCATTCCAATCCCGAGTAGACACGTCAAATAGCGGGGCATAGCCGGCGGCAGTATAGATATCTATGGAGGCTTTGCCAGTTAATTTGTACACCAGATAGGCTTCACTGGTCAGAAACCAGCGGGCTTTCTTATATACTTCCGGTTCATGATTTTTGATCCACAAAATTTTTGGACCTGAAGCCTGTGAACTTAAGTGCGAGCCGCTAATCTTGAAGATGGTCTCCCGACCCAGCCGGCGCTCAAGGTATTTAATTTCCTGCGTGGCGCGGGTGTCAATCCCATAAAGTATTGCCGGCCGTAGCGGCTTTCCCTGTTCATCTATCGGCAGCACGCAGGAACCAATGGCGCTGGTACCGATACCCAGAACCTGCTTTGGGTCTATACCGGTTTTCTGCAATAAATTGCGGACGATGGTGACAAAATCACGCCACCAGACTTGATCTGCGTCATGCTCCACAAAACCCGGTCGGGGCATATCCAGCCCATGCGGCTGAGTATCACTCGCCACCAGGCTTCCATCTGGCTTTACGATAACGCCCTTGGAAGAATATGTGCCAATGTCAACACCGAGCAGATAACCCTGTGTCATTTCTGCTCCCCTTGATCATTTTCAAAGAAGTATTTTCCCATTTTTGAAAACGAGCCTGTCGTCCAGGTAGATTTCTCCTTCCTGCCGGGTATCTTTGACGATATCCCAGTGAATGGCAGATTGGTTACTACCGCCGACTTTCGGATATGCTCTGCCCAGGGCAATATGAATCGTTCCACCAATTTTTTCATCCAAAAGAATGTCCTGGCAGAACAGATTGACTTCCGGGTTGGTACCGATAGCAAATTCACCGATCAAGCTGGCACCTGCATCGGTGTTGACAATGGAATGTAGATAATCCTGATTGGTGGAAGATGACGCCTCAACCAGCTTCCCTTGTTGCCATCTCAGCCGAATATCATGCATCAGCCGTCCTCCCAGCACACCGGGAAATTCAAAATAAATATATCCGTCAATGGTACTTTCGACAGGCGCCGTGGCAATTTCACCATCTGGCATGTTGATATGACCGTCGCCAACATCCCAGGTGCGCCCTTCGATGGAAAAGCTCAAGTCCGTCTCTCTGCCGACCAGACGGATTCTTTTGCCCTGATTGAGTATTTTTGCCCAACTGTGCCATTGCTCCCCAACCTTTTTCCAGTCCAGGAAACAAGCGTTGAAGAACATATCGGTGATTGTTTCTTCATCCACCTTTGCTTGCTGGGCAAGGGCAGAATTTGGCACCCGCACCAGGCACCAGCGGGTCTTTTGCCAGCGAAGGGCGGAGATTTTGCCCATTGCCCGACGTAAAAGAGAAAGCTTATCTGCGGGAATATCCCAAAATACATCCAGATTGTGCGCGCCGCGCAGTCCAAAATAAACATCTGCCCAGGACATGCCATAGGCTTCAATTTCAGGTTCCCAGCTAATTTGATCATCATTGCCATACTTGAGGAGCAGGCGGTTCAGCTCTTCGGAAAGGAACTGGACCTGCGGGTAAGCACCGGCTTTGATGCAGGCTTTATATACCGAATGAACCAGCGGATAAGTCTCCGGCTCCACAAAAGCAATCATGACCCTCTCACCCGGCTTGACCGCCGCTGAATAGTTTACCAGCAAGTCACCAAGCTGTTCCCATCTTTTATCCATAATCAAACTCCAGAGCCTTAACTGCGCTTTCGTTGGTATACAAAATAGTTGACAATGAAAATGAGAATTAATAAAACACCCCAGGCAAAATCCTTAAAGAACGAACTGCCGCGAATACCCGCCAGGATCATATGGAAACCTGTGGAAAGGATTTGCAGGATGATGATCGAGATGAAAACATTGATGACATTGCCAAACCCTGAAACGACATTTGCCAGCACCGAAATCAGAATGGTTAGCAGGACATATGTGGTCGTGCCATACTCGATGGCGGCTGACATCGTGCGGCTCATAATCAAGATGCCAGTGATAGCTGAGAGGATGCCGCTTAAGACATAAGTCTTCATAAGGACGACCTTATTTTCGATTGCTGAAAATTCACTGGCAACCGGGTTAGAACCCAACATCCGCAATTTAAACCCAAAGGCAGTACGGTAAAGCAGGTAATGGGTGAGAATGGTTAGCAGAACGAATATAATGAATGGAATTGGGATGCCGAGCAGTTTTTCGTGTCCGATGACAGCTAACGACTCTGGAAAACCAGTGACCGTTGCACCGCCAGTCAGTCCGGTGGAAATCCCGGTAAAGAAAGTCATGGTGGCGAGCGTAGCTAAGATTGGATTGACTCCGATATAACCGATGAGAAAACCGTTAATGATACCGGTAATCAGCCCGACTAGCAGAGCAATCAGCAGGGCGATCCCGATATAAAATACCATCTGCACCCCTGTAGCATCCGGGGGGACCACTTTCAACATGAAAAAGCCTGCCAGAACCGCAGCCAGATTGGAAGTGGCATTTACGGAGAGGTTAATGCCGCCTGTAAGGATGGTCAACATCATCGCCAGCGAAAGGATGCCAAGCTCCGGTAGCTGGAAGCCCATTGAAGTGATACTTTGCGAACTGAGAAATTTCTTGTCAATTGCGGCGAAGAAGATCACCAGGACAAAAAATACGCCGATCAGCTGCAGGGTCTGGCTGTCAATATACGCGGCTTCAAAAAAGCTCGTCAATCTTTCTTTTGGAAGTGAAATCTTGGGTCTGGTTGTCATATGCTGCTATCCCAATGCGGTCATTCTTGCAATAACTCGGTTGTGTGTCCCATTCGCTTGATACGTCGTTCCCGGAGTGCAGGGATGGACGTGAACAGGATCAGAATGATGCCCAGTACCAGTTTTTGCCATTCCACTGGAATGCCTGTCAGGATCAGTGTGCGGTTGATTAGCTGAATCAGCAGCACTCCCAGCGCCGTGCCGATCACCGAGCCGCGCCCGCCGGTGACCGATGCACCACCCAGGATGACGGCTGCCAGTACATCCAGCGGTTGTCCAATAAAAATGACCGGGTTGAAGTATCTACTTAGGAATGCCTGCGTCACCCCGGCAATCGCTGAAAGAATACCCATGATGGCAAAGATGACCAGCATGATCATCGTCACATTAAAACCGGAACGGATGGCAACTTCCCTATTTCCACCAATCGCATAGACGCCGCGGCCGATAGTGGTGTATTTCAAGAACCACCAGATGAATATACCAATGACGACCACGTACAGGATGGACTCATGCAAGCCGGTTGTGCCCACCAAAGGGTCCTGACTGGTGATCAAAAACTTGGCATAGTACCCGACCGTACCCTTCGGTAAATCGAAATTTGAGGTTGCCCCGACAAAAAACAAATTAAAGCCATACCACATTGTGAATGTTGCCAGCGACACGTTGAACACAGGCAGGTTGAAGCGGGTGACCAGAAAGCCATTCAACAACCCAGCGAGTAAGCCCATCGTACAGGCAATCAGATAGTATGGCACGATTCCGCCCTGATACCCATATTTGATCAACAGCATGTGCGTGGCATAAGAAGTGACGGCGGCAATAGCGACAAACGAAATGTCAATACCGCCGGCAATCATGATAGGGAGTAACCCAAATGCCATGATGAAATAGACGATGGCAGCACGCAGGATATCAAATACGGTTGAAATGGAAAAGAAAGCCGGATTGATCGTCCCAACTACGAGGGAGAGGAATACCAGAATGAGGAAAATTACAAATTCGTTGCTCTTAATAACCTTGCGCAGCATGTTTTAACCTTTTCAACGAGAACTTTCGGCGAGTGCACCTGCGATTAACTCAGAATACAATTGTTGTTCCGTGATCTCTCCTTGATGGAACTCGCCGACGATTTTCCCGGCACGCATCAACAAGATGCGGTGACATGTCTGGATGAGCTCAGGGATATCATCGGAAATCAGCAGAATCCCAATGCCCTGTTTTGCCAGTGTGCGGATCAATTCGTGTATCTCCGCTTTCGAGCCTACATCTACACCAACAGTAGGACCATTCAAAATTAAGATTTTGGGGTTGCTGGCGAGCCATTTGGCAAGCACCACGCGCTGCTGATTACCGCCCGAAAGACTTTTGACAGGCAGTTCGCCGGATGGTGTTTTGATCTCGAGTTGTCTGATCCATTGACTTGCCTGCTCGGATTTTGTTCGGTTATCAAGTAACCCAGCTTTGGTTTTGAATCCTTCGATGACCCGGACCACAATATTATTGCTGATGGATTGGTCAAGAAATAAACCCTGCGTGATGCGGTCGTCTGGCACATACCCTATCCCATGACGCACAGCGTCTGTGGGGCTTTTGATCTCAACCCGATTGCCTTTAATGTAGATGTTGCCCGAATCGGCAGGTAGCATCCCAAACAATGAAAGCGCCAGCTCTGTTCGTCCCGATCCCAACAAGCCTGTGATCCCCAGCACTTCGTTTTGTCTGAGTTCGAATGAAACGTTAAAAAATCCGTGTGAGAGGTTGAGATTTTCAACCCGCAGAAGTGGGGGCGTGACCGGTGTAACTTCAGCAAATGTAATTGCGCTGGTGTCAATTTCCCGCCCCGTCATATAATATTCCATGGTGCGGATTTCCAGCCCCTTAGCGTCCTGATCCATCACTTTTTTGCCATTGCGCAGAATAACGGTGCGATCAGCAATTTCCGTCACCTCGCTCAGTTTGTGACTGACAAAAAGGATGGAAATCCCTTGTGATTTCAGCTCGTTGATCACTTTAAACAACGCCTTAATTTCTTTTTGGGTCAAGGCGGTAGTTGGCTCATCCATGATGATGATCCGCCCCTTCGCTAGAAGAGCTTTGGCGATAGCGATCAATTGCCGGTCGGCAGTGGACAGAGTTTCTACTATCGCATCCAAAGGAAGCGAGATATTAATTTTGGCTAATCCTTCTCTGGCAATATCCTGAATTTCTTTCCAGTTCACCAACTGTTTGCCGCTGGCAACTTGTTCGTTGATAGCAATGTTTTCGGCAACTGTCAGATTGGGAAACAGTGAAAAGTCCTGATAGATAACCTGAATCCCTTCATGGATTGACTCGATGGGAGTGAGTTTTTTATAGTGATGGCTGTTGACGTAAATATCCCCTTCATCGGGGATGTATACGCCGGAGATGATCTTGATCAGTGTGGATTTGCCGGAGCCATTTTCTCCAACAAGGCAACAGGTTTCTCCCTTGCGGATGGATAAGCTGACATCATCCAGTGCAACCACACCCCCAAATCGCTTGCTGATATGTTCGACACGCAGGATTTCTTCACCCATATGAGGTTAACCTTATAAGAATGATTATGCCATATTTTTGGGGGCGGCTTTATATCCGCCGCCCCCTGGGTGTTTGTTTAGAAGGGATATTGATCCATGTTTTTGGCGTCCATCTTGATCCAAGCCGATCCGTAGATGACCATCACGCCGTTGACACCTTTGACAAGTTTGATTTTCTCATAGCCAGGTACGCCCAGATCCATCCCATCCTTGATTTCTTCGCCCTTGATCATCTTCAAGGCGACCATATTGCAGGCATAGCCTGCAGTTGCCGGGTCCCAAGCCATTGCCAGGTCCACGGCGCCCGTCTTGAGTAGCTCACCCGCGTAGGAGGGGATGCTGGTGCCAACCACGGCGATTTTGTCTTGCAGTCCGGCTTCCTCAATGGCACGACCTGCGCCAACGACATCACCCGCCGCGGCGCCCATCACACCCTTGATATCCGGATGGGTTCGGAGGACATCCTTCATAGTATTATAGGCGACTTCCTGATCTTCCTTCGACTCGTATTTTGACACGAACTGAAGTTTAGGGTAATTCTTCTCGGCGTAAGCCTTAGCGCAGTCCATCCATTCGTTATGCGAAGCATTGGTCAGAGATCCGACAAACTGCATGTATTTGCCCTCTTCGCCCATTCGGGTGGCTAGCTCTTTCACCATTTCCTCTCCATAGGCGCAGTTGTCGAATGCTTCAACATCGTAATGGAGTGTGCCTTCTTTCGCCGTTGCGGCCTCGTGACCAACAACAATGATGCCGGCATCCATGGCTTTTTTCTGAGCCGGCTCATTTTCCGGCACGCCATAAGGAACATTGCAGATCGCGTTGACTTTCTGGGCAATCAGATCTTCAATGATCCCGACCTGTGCTGCCGAGTCAACCTGTGAAGGCCCTTCCATGAATGCCTTGACACCTTGATCCTTACCAAACTGTAGCACGCCCGTTTCCATACGCTTGAACCAGTTGAACGCAATAGACTTGACAACGGTTGCAAACACCAGTTGTTCTCCGGCTTCTGGCTTGGTCGTTACAGGTGTCTCGGCAGGCTTGGGTGCACAGGCGGCAACCAGAGCGACAATAGTCACGAAAGTTATCAGAACAAACCATCCTTTTCTCATTTCTTTCTCTCCTTATTTACAAAACTAATGGATTTATACAAGAGTTGGGTAGAATTTTTTATATCATGCTTTCTATCAGTTGTTCACCTCCTTTGTGTTGCGACATTACACCAGAATTAACTCGATGCCCAGCTCTCGGATTTTATCCGCAGTCTGTTGCGGAAGTGCACTATCGGTGATGATACGGTTCGCTACCTGAAGCGGTGCGATGACAGTAAATGCAACTTGTCCAAATTTACCCGAATCGGCCACAACGGTAATCTCTTTTGCCCTGCGGAGCATGGCTTTTTTGATCAGGGTGTCTTCCAAGTTGTACTCGGTGAAACCGGCCTCTAGGTCGGCACCTCCCACGCCCATGAAAAATTTGTCTACATAGAACTCTTCAATTGCCTGTTCTGCCAGATGTCCCACCAGCGATAGCTCGCCGCGCCGCAGAATGCCACCAGTGACGATTAACCGAATGTTGGGATGCTCAACCAATAACGCAGCGATCTGGAAACAGGGGGTAATAACGGTCAGGTTTTGGTGGCTAGAGAGATTGCGGGCGATTTCCAGCGTAGTGGTTCCCACATCCAGCATAATTGACTCGCCGCTTTTTATCAGACTGGCTGCCATGCTGCCAATGCGTTTTTTCTCTTCCGTTCGATCCTTGCTGCGCATCAGGAAGGGGGGTTCGTAGCTTCGCCCGCGGTTACTGATCGCCCCGCCGCGCACACGCCGCAGCAAACCTTTGCGCTCCAGCGCGTCCAGGTCGCGGCGGATGGTCATCTCGGATGTGTTGAAGCGTTCTACCAATTCACTGATCTGAACCGAGTGGCTTTTGTCCAGCAAATTTAAGATTTCTTGCTGTCTTTCGACTGCGAGCATATTGTAATAACCCGTAAAGAGAAGATGGCAAAAATGTTTGATTTTGTTAAAATATTACATATTTTTTGTTCGAAAGTCAATAGCTTTTGATGATATTTAACAAATTCCAAAGACATTTTATCTTTTTGGTTGTGAGACTATTGGGGTATGTGAAGATATTTTTTCCCTTTCCTCACTCTTTGTGTTGGTTGCTGGTAGAATTGAATCAGCTTTTCTATAAAGGACATGTCATGAAGGACATCTTTCAACATATCAATGAATTATTTGAACGCGGGGAAGATTTTGCACTGGCAACAATTTTCAGTCGTTCCGGTTCAGCGCCGCGCACCAGTGGGGCGCGCATGGTCATTCACGCCAATGGCAGCATCTACGGTACGATTGGCGGCGGGTTATTGGAGGCGCAGGTGTTACAGAGTGCGCCCCAAATTTTTTCCGAACGAGGGGCATTGATCCGCGAGTTTTCGCTTTCGGGTAAGGACGCTTCGCAGACGGATATGATCTGCGGTGGAAATGTTGCAGTATTGATCGAGTTTATAGACGCCGGCAACAACACCTATCGCAAGATATTTCAGGAAGCGCTGGCAGCAATCAACGAACACCGCCGCGTCTGGCTTCTAACCGAACTGCCTCCCAGCGGCGAACTGACCCAGATCAAACGGCGCTGTCTGCTCAAGCAGGACGGCAGTACAGTTGGTAAGCTTTCCTGTACTGTTGAGGTGGGGCTGGGTTCGCCAATCGGCTTGTTCGGCGACGAGGTGGAAGAGGTGACTGAGCAGCCTGATATCACCAGTAGCCGCTCGCCGGTGGTGGTACGTTTGGTGAGCGGGGAGCGTTTGCTGGTGGAGCCGATTTGTGATTATGGGACGGTGTATATTTTCGGCGCGGGGCACGTCTCACAAAAACTGGCGTCGCTGTGTTCGCTGGTGGGCTTTGAGACGGTGGTGATTGATGACCGCGCCGAGTACGCCAACCGCGAGCGTTTTCCTTCAGCGGACCGCATTCTGGTTGTCCAATCCTATCGGCATTGTTTTGAAGATCTGCCGATTGATGAGGACAGCTATCTGGTGATCGTCACTCGCGGTCATCTGAACGACAGCGAAGTACTGGAACGGGCAATGCGCACCCGCGCCGGCTATATTGGCATGATCGGCAGCAAGCGCAAACGCGATGAGGTATATAAACATCTGGTAAAGACGGCTGGCTTTCGCATGGAGGACTTTTCGCGTGTAAATTCTCCAATTGGTATCCCAATCGGTGCGGAGTCCCCAGAGGAAATTGCCGTATCTATCGTTGCAGAACTGATTCAGGCACGGGCAAAGAGAAAATGAAAACGAGGAGATAAAACAATGACAGGAGAACAAACCCTAACAGACTTTGATGAGTTGTTGCAATCACTGCGTCGGGCGGCACAGCGGTTGGTTGAGATTGACGCTGCTGAAGGTGCGGCTGGCAATCTTTCATACTACTTTGAACCTTCTTTTGATCCGAGCGAGCGCTTCCCCAATTGGCGAGAAATCCAATTGCCCGTAGAAGCGCCAGCTTTGAGGGGCGGCTGGTTATTGATGAGCGGCTCCGGCCAGCGTATGCGGGATATTGCCGCAGACCCGCAAGCCAGCATGGGGCTGGTCAAAGTCGAGGCGGATGGCAAAACGGGGCGATTGTATACCTGTGACGCCTGTCACTTTGTGCGGCTGACGACCGAGTTTAATTCACATCTGGCGGTGCATAATGATCAAGTGGCGCTCAACGGCTATCATTTTCTGGCACTGGCACACGCCCAACCCAAAACACTTACATTCTTCAGCCACACACCACGCTATCAGGATCAGAATTATTTCAACCGCCATCTGTTGCGCTGGCAACCGGAAACGATAATGAATTTTCCAACCGGAATTGGTGTGGCGCCCTTTGCACCGCCGGCTTCCCCTGAACTGATGGAGGCAAATGTGCGCCTGATGCGAGATCATGCGCTGGTGATCTGGTCGCGGCATGGTGTAATGTCAAAATCCACGCTTTCAATGGAACATGCAGTGGATTTGATCGAGTATGCTGAAACGGCAGCGCGCTATGAACTGATGAACCTTAACAGCGGCGAGATCGCCGACGGTCTTTCAGCGGAACAAATCCGCACAATTTGTTCTGCTTTCAATATTAAGCAGACCGTTTTCTAAAAACAACGAGAAAGCCCCCCAAGCCGCAACGGGGGCTTTCTCGTTTGGAAGAAATAGGAGGAAGGAACTAAATTGTTTGACGAACCGCAGCCAGCTCTGCCACAGCAACGGCAGAGCGATCGTTCTGCGCACGAAAGCTCAATGCTTCCTGACAGCGCGGACAAATCGCCCGTCCGGGAAAGCTCTTCTCACCGCAACGCGAACAGGTTTCGCCCAGCATTTGATAGCGTTGTTTTCTCAATCTCCAATGTCGTGGTATTTCCATGATACGCACTCCTTTCAACGGTTGTAGGTAGTTTAGCGTTCCCAGGCTATCAAATGCTATCAGGTGGATGAAAAAACTATCAAAAACTATCAGATTTTTGCCATACGCAAATCGAGCAAGATAAGAGAACATAATCTTGCGCTGATGTCAGGCAAGATGTTGCTTGCCCAGTTGCATTAACTGAGAGACCTGCCCGCCAGGTGTCGCTTGCTGGCGTAAAAGGTCATTCTGTGGAGGTGACCTCTGTCACTTGTGCGAGGCGCCAGATTGCAATATACTTTAAATGTGGAGTAATTTCACCTATATTACCAAAAGAGGCTAAAACAATGCAAATTACCCGACAGGCGGACTATGCGTTGCGTGCCATGATGTTTCTGGCAAAAATGAAGCCCAATCAGCGGGCTGCAACCAGCCAGATTGCAGAAGCGCAAAACATCCCACCTTCTTTTCTCGCCAAGATCATCTCGCAGCTTTCCATTGCCGGTCTGATCCACACCTCACGCGGAGCGCGCGGTGGCGTTTCGCTGGCGCGTCCGGCGGAAGAAATCTCCATTTTGGAGGTAGTTGAGGCAATTGATGGACCGATTGCCCTCAATCAGTGCACGGAAACTGGCGATGGCTGTCCCTTTGGCGAGGATTGCGTCCTTAAGCCCTTATGGTGCGATACGCAAGCCGAGCTGGTACAGCGGCTTAAGTCCGTTAATTTTGCTCAGTTTGTAAACGGGAACTCCACCAGCAAAGCAGTTTGACGATTGGCAGAGGGGGAGTGACACCACGCAGATTGTTTTTGGAAACTTTCTGCGGATTTTAGGTGTTTATATCATTTGCTTTTCTGATACAATCACCCCATTCTGCATGTGTGTTGCGGAGGCGCCTTGAAGCGAATCATCCAAAGCGTTCTCAAATTGTCCGTTTTTCCACAACTGGTATTTTTTATCTTTGCCCGCATTGTGTTGATGAGCAGTATGCGGGTGGTGTATCCTTTCCTTTCGGTATTTGCTGCTGGGCTGGGGGTTTCCATTGGGCAGGTCTCGCTGGCAGTTTCGGTGCGTTCGCTTATCGCCGCGTTCAACCCGTTGCTGGCGTCGTTCTCCGACCGGCGCGGGCGCAAAGCCGGTATGCTGCTGGGACTGGGAATGTTCACATGCGGGATGCTGTTGGTCATCCTCTTGCCCAGTTTCGTCACCTTTTTCCTGACACTGGGGATGGGGATGATGGGGCTGCTGATTTTTACCTCATCGATGCAGGCATATTTGGGTGACCGGGTTGCATATGATCAACGGGCGCTTGTTATTGGTCTGACTGAATGGAGTTGGGCGCTCAGTTTTGCAGTCGGTATGCCGATCCTGGCTTTTGCGCTGGCTTATGGCACCTGGCTGTCGCCTTTTATGGTTCTGGCAGTGGCAGGTGGAATACTCTTTTTGCTGACACTGAAAATCATCCCGCGCACTCTGCCAACCGCGAGCAGGGAAACCAAAAGTCTTGATTCGCTGCAGCTGGTGCTGACCACTGCACCGGCGGTGGCAGGATTGGTCATGGGTGCCTGTCTTTCCGCTGCCAACGAGACAATTTCGCTGATGTTCGGGGTCTGGTTGCAGGATTCGTTTGGTTTGCAAATCGCCGCACTGGGAGCGGCTTCGGCGGTGATTGGGGTTGCCGAGTTTGGCGGTGAGACGCTCACTGCCGGCATTGTGGACCGGTTGGGTAAGCCGCTTGCCATCCGCATTGGGCTGGGCTTGAATATGCTTTCGGTACTCTTGCTGCCGATCATTGGTGGGAGCGTTTTGGGCGCTCTGGTAGGGTTGTTCCTATTTTACCTATCGTTTGAATTTACTGTCGTCTCGATGATGACCATGATGACCGAAGTTATGCCGGCAGCCCGTGCCACGTTGATGGGGGCCTGTCTGGCGGCTCTGGCAATTGGACGGGCTATTTCGGATGTGATTTCTCCTTGGTTATATGAATGGAGTTTTTTAGGCAATGTCCTGCTGGCGATGATTTTAGATGGGGTCGCGTGGATGCTGCTTAGCAGGGTCAAGATAGCAGATACATCACCTGTTGTTGACTAACCTGTTAACTCCTTTTCCATCCAAACAACCTGAATCGGACCGAAATAATGGGCAGGTAAGCCAGCCACGCGATAGCCGAGTCTTTCCAGATAAGCAACGGTATTCAAGCGCGACATGCAACCCAGTATTCGATAGCCCTTTTCGCGAACCGTTTGTTCTACAATTTCAACCAGCAACTTGCCGATGCCTTTGCGTTGATAGTGCGGTTCAACTGCTAGATGGGAAAACCAGCCTACGCCGGGTTCTTTCTCAAACCACTTCACAGCACCAACGATGTGACCGGTTTCTTCGTCAACAGCGATGAAGTGCTGGCTGATGGGTTCGTAATCGTCCTTTTCCGAACCTCTGGGCTGCCCCCAGGGTTCGCGCAGTACGCGATAGCGCAAGTCGTAATAGGCTTTGAATTCTTCTCTGGTCACAGGCGACTTAATCACAATTTTCATTAAGCGGCTCCACGAAGCAGAATGAGCGCCCGGCGGTGAGGATTGCAAGGCACAGGTTGATTATAGCGTATTCAACGGAAAATGGCAGGTGAATGGCTGTCTGATGTGCCAGTAATGGGAGAAACAACGCCGCTGCCGCTACGGCTTTGAAGTGAAGCGGCATTTCGGTAGTGAAATAAAAAACCCGCCGTGGATTAGACGGGCGGGTGAGGGCCAGGATGTGCGTTGCTTCAGTCTTTGCTTTCGGAAGCGGAGGAAGAAGTGGATTTCTCTTCGCCGGATTTCTCCTTGCTGCCGGAGCGGCTGGTCTGACCAGAGGGTGAACGATGATCGGTGGCATAAAAGCCGGAACCTTTAAACACAATCCCCACCGGCGTATAGACCTTGCGCAATGATTTCTTATTGCATTCCGGGCAGCGGGTCAACGGCGGGTCGGAGAATTTTTGAGTTTTTTCAAACTGTACGCCACAATTGTCACACCGATAGGTATAGATTGGCATACTTCACCTCTTATTATCAAACCTTGCTCTTTTTCCGGAATGCATTATAGCAACAATTATGTGGAATGACAAGCGATTACGGGTAATTCTTATACAACTCTTATATCCATATCCTGAAGCGGCGTAATTGGTTTTCTCTTGACACGTGGGAAACCCTTTGTGATAATGACCTTCTGAATAATATTCGCCAGCCCAAGATTGCGTTTAAGCCTCAGGAAATGCTTTTTCTATAATACTCAAATGCTCGTTGTTTTGGCAGATAGAATTTCTTCTGGATGCAAGACCAATGATCAATGATACCGGAATGAGTGCAAATGCGGAGGCGCAAATGAATCTCGATTTGCGTTCGATTGCTTATCAACTGACGGATGATACGCCAGAACGTGCTGCTATCAGCATGGCGCAACTCTTTGAATTGGCGCTTGATTCACTCTCTGTAGAGCGCAGTCGTGATAGTTTTCTTTTGGTATTCAAGCGTGAGATGGCGCGACGAGGTTATCGAATTTTGCCCGGTCCTCGTTTAATACCCTTTACACGCCTGCAAATTGGCGATCGCTTTCAGACTGCCGATCAAAAACGCTACCGCAAAATCACTGCAATGGTCATTCAAAATGATCCTCAAAATCCTGTCCAGTACAATGCCTATGATTTACAAACTGGTGATCTGGTGTCCATCGCCGATACTGAGTGGGTTGAAAAGATTGAGTGAGAGTGAAATATGACAGAGGATAGACTGGTCACAGCAAACGATTGGGCTGCTCAAAAAATACTGGGCTGGATGCAGGTTTCATTTGAGTTTCTGGGAATGCTTGTGACCATGGCAGGATTGGTCCTGGTGGTAACGGGAATTGAGGACAAAAAGCTGCTTTTTATATTGCTTTGCGCACTGGGAGGAATCTGTTTTCTGGCAGGAAGCGGAATCCGGCAGCGTAACCGCCGCGGTTACATAGCTGCACTTTGTGGAACGCTGGTGCTTCTCATGGGTGTTCCATTGTTGACAATTGTTGGTGCATTTTTCCTGCTGCGCCTGCTGCAGCCGCAGGTGCGCAACGCTTTTGGCTGGTATACCGGTCATGAGCAAAACGGTGAACGGTAGCATTGTATTTACAAAGAAAATCAGTCCATTCCTTGGGCTGGTTTTCTTTTTGCTGCTGGCAGCGGGTTGTGCGTTTTTCGCCCAGCCTGTCCCAACAGCGATCAGTTTGCCCACGTTGCCGCTCCTCATCGGAACGCCCACCTCCCCGCTGCCGGCTTTGGTAACTGCGCTTACTAGTACGGCGATTCAACTACCCGATCGTGCTGTATTGTACTATTTGCGCGAGATGCTGGAAAACCCAACTGCACAAGCCATGCTTAACCTCTCTCCACCGGAAATGCTGCGCGACTTGCATCTGGAGATTGCAGCTCGCAAAGCTGCTCTTGAGTCCGCCGAAGCCCAGATGCGCCGCGCCTATCGAGAAGGCGGCGAAGCCGCTACACTGGCATTCGTGCCAGCATTGAGCGTGGCGCGGCGGGATTATGAAGAGGTGCTGGCGCGCACTTATCCGCTATGGCAGGAATATGTTGCCCCGCTGGGGGTGGAACTACCCATCTCTTTTGAGGCACGTTACTGGTTTACCGACATGGATTTTACCGCGCCCCAGGATGGCTGGATTGTCGGACGTCAGGGTACTATGCTACATTACGATGGCAGCGGCTGGCGACGGTTGAACAGCCCGCTCAGAGATGACCTATTGGCAATAGATATGATTTCTTCCCTTGAAGGCTGGGTGGTTGCGGCTGGCACAAACGGTTCAGGGATGCGTCTTTTACATTTGGCGAATGGACAATGGCGTGTCGAGGAAAACCCCAGCCGGCGGCCGGTGATTCGTGGCTTGCGCGCCCTTTCGGCGCAGAATGTCTGGTTGTTGGCAATTACACCGGGCGAGACAGTGGCAGAATTATGGCAGTATGATGGGCTGTACTGGCAGCAACGGGCAAGTGTACCTTTTACCAGCGCTGGAGGTTTACACATGCCGGAAAGCTCTTGCGGCTGGCTGAGCGGCGCAAACGGCGATACGGTCGTCCTATATACCGGTAACGTCTGGCGTAGCTACCTGCTGAGGACACCGGAGCAAAGCGAAATACGCCATATAGATTTTTTTAATTGTCGTGTTGCTTGGGCAGTTGGACAGAACGGGCGCGCTTTTATCTTTGATAACTCGGGCTGGCGACCGGTGCGACCGCTGATCACCGATGACCTGCTTCAGGTTGCTGCCATCAGCCGTAGTGAAGCCTGGGCAACTGCTAGAGGAGGTAGGCTGTTGTTTTTCAACGGCGTGGAGTGGAACGAGGTGGAGTCGCCGACCGACCGCGACCTAACTCTGCTGGCGTTTCGTGGGCGCGAGCTGGGATTCGCTGGCGGCGAGGATGGGGTGGTGCTGCGCTATCAGGGCGGTGCCTGGGCGTTGGATGCCTTCCCGTTTGCCGGCGGTTTCTTTCGGCCGCCGTTGATCTTGAATGAGCACGATGCCTGGGCAATTACACCCTTGCAGGGCATCGTCCATTTCGACGGCAAGGCGTGGAATCTGGTTTCCCAATGGCCTGATGGAATTGAGTAATTAAACGCAAACCAACACAAGATTATCTTCAGGGGGAAATGAGACAGCTTGTTGTATCTCGGTTGAAGCTATAAATATTCACGCAGTTGACGGGCACGGCGGGGGTGGCGCAGGCGGCGCATGGCTTTGCCTTCAATCTGCCGGATGCGCTCGCGCGTCAGCCCGAATTTCTGTCCCACCTCTTCCAGCGTATAGGTACGTCCGTTTTCCAACCCGTAACGAAGGCGCAGGATGCGCGCCTCACGCGGCGGCAGCGTCTCCAGCACCTCGCGCAGCTTTTCTGACAACATGCGGGTATACGTGCTTTGCATCGGTGAAGGCGAAAGGGTATCCTCAACAAACATACCCAGCTCGGCTTCTTCTTCATCATCGCCCCCCACTGGACTTTCCAGTGAGAGTGGCAGCCAGGAAACGCGCCGCATCCAGTCCACTTTACTGGCAGTAGAGCCGAGCGCCAGCGCCAGTTCCTCGCTGGTCGGTTCGCGTCCGAGCTTTTGCTCCATCTCGTGTGCCACACGGTAAAGCTGGCGGATGCGGTCCACCATGTGTACCGGAACGCGGATCGTGCGCCCCTGATCGGCGATGGCGCGGGTGATGGTCTGGCGAATCCACCACGTGGCATAGGTGGAAAAACGAAAACCGCGCTGGTACTCATACTTTTCCACCGCCTTCATCAGCCCCAGATTTCCTTCCTGGATCAGATCAAGGAACGGTACACCGCGCCCCATGTAACGCTTGGCAACGCTGACCACCAGACGGGTGTTGGCTTTGATCAGATGCTCGCGCGCCTGAATGCCGTCGTTCACCAGTTCTTCCAGCTCACGGCGACGGCGCACCGAGTTGCGTCCATTCAGGCGTTGTAGCTCATTACGGGCTTGTCTTCCGGCTTCCACACGGCGTGCCAGATCAATCTCTTCTTCCA
Source organism: Anaerolinea sp. (assembly GCA_020725865.1). Taxonomy (GTDB): domain Bacteria; phylum Chloroflexota; class Anaerolineae; order Anaerolineales; family Anaerolineaceae; genus DYEC01. The sequence goes on from DYEC01000011.1 coordinate 179,535, forward strand.
CGCTGAGCAAGGGCACGCGTGCCATTTCTTTGAGATACAAACCGATAATATCATCGCTGGCAATTGCAGCCAGATCTCCTAAATCGGGTGTTTCATCTTCCAGAGGTAAATTATCTTCGCTTTCTTCCCCCTCGTCCATGAATTCCACACCTCGGCGGCGCAGTGCCAGCATGATGGCTTCCAGCCGCTCGGCATCGCTGCTGACATCCGGGTAAACCTCCATCAGGTCATCCGTGGTCAAATATCCCTGCACGTCCGCCTTTTCCAGCAACATGCTCAGAATCTCAGCGCTGCGTTTGCGCCGACCTGGATTTGCCAAATGACGCCCTCCTCTCCAGTCTTTGCTCTGACATCCTGTCAGAGACTGTTAACCAATCACGATTCGCGCCTGATGCTCACAAGGCGTTTCATTCAAATCTGCACCGCACACTGCGCATAACCCTTTGCAATCCGGGCGGCAAAGCGGGCTGATAGGCACTTCCAACAGCAGATACTCCCGCACCAGTGGACTCAGGTTTATGTTTCCGTCTTCCGGCAATAACAATCCCGATTCACTGATGCTTTTGTACTTGAAAGCGTACAATTCACTGAAATTTATCTTCAGCGGTTGCACAAACTCTGCCAGGCAGCGCACACATTCCGCCAGAATGCCAGCCTCAAACACACCCTGCACCAGCAGACCTTGCGGCGTGCGGCTGATCCGCGCCACGCCGTTGAAGCCTGTCACGTCCAGGTCGGGGGGAAAATGGAGTTCCGGAAACTCAAAATGGATGTCCCGGCTGCTTCCGATGGGTTGGTTAATTAAAAACCCAACGTTAATACGAAGTGGATAGCGCGAATGATTCACGTGCCGTAACGACAATGAAAAGTTCAGTAATAATCGTTTGAATACACGCAAATTATAGCACAGTGTTTCTATCAAGTCAAGTTTATATGATTAAAATGATAAAAATTCATATTTTATACTGCAAACCAAAAATGTGTCGAATTGAAAACCTGCCTTATAATTTAGAGTGAATTTCTGAACCGGCGGTCGTGCAATACCGAATTATCATCCGACAACGACAAACTATAACGACCCATAAAGGACGCTATGACCGATTTACTGCTCGCTACCAACAATCCCGGCAAACTGATTGAGCTGCGCAGTCTTCTGGCCGAACATGCCCCGTGGATACGCGTTCTCGACCCCGAGATGCTGGGCATCCAGCTCGAGGTTGCCGAAGACGGCAATAGCTATGCTGAAAACGCCGCTCGCAAGGCACTGGCACACTATCAGGTATCCCGCTTGCCCGTGCTGGCGGATGATTCCGGGCTGGAGGTAGAAGCGCTGAATGGCGCCCCGGGATTGCATTCGGCGCGCTACGATCCCGCTCCCAACGCTACCAGTGCCACCCGCCGCGCCCGTCTGATTGCCGCTTTACAGCCCTATCCTCGCCCGTGGCGGGCTGTCTTTCATTGTACACTGGCAATCGCCGACCGGCAAGGCAAACTGCATTTTGTAGAGGGACGTTGCCCGGGTGAGATTATCCCCGAAGAACGCGGCAGCGGCGGGTTTGGCTATGATCCCATCTTTCTGCTCCCCGATCTAGGGATGACAATGGCAGAGCTGACACTGTCACAAAAAAACCGCCGCTCCCACCGTGCGCTGGCGGTTATGGCGGCGGTTCCGCTGCTCAAAGAGTTGTGAATTGAGTTGTGAATTCTGCCCTTATGGACTGATCAGCGGCAGAAAGCTGATCACGATGTGCCCGCGCACAGAAATGTAGATGCGCCCGCGCGGGTCAAGTTGCTGATGGGCGGCATCCCGGTACCCAAGCGGGAAGACTACCTGTGCCTTGCGTGTGGTGCGGTCATTCGCTGCCGGGTTAAAGCGTACATCGAATGTACAGGTGTTGGGGTTGCCGGGTTGCAGGAAATTCTGCCCCGAGCAGGTATCGTTGCGAATTTGGAAATATGCCGCGTCAGCGCCTGTCAGGCTGATGGAAGGCTGACCAGTTAAGTCCATCCCCGACCCCAGGAACTTGACCAGAAAGGTCACATCCGCCGGTTGGTTGACTGGCGTATATAAATCTGCCGAGCTGGGACGCACCAGCGGGTTGCCCGGTGGGATGCCCTGATCTGCCATATAGACCTGCTGATAGGTTGCCTGCCCACCGCCGATGCCGCGAAAATCTGCCTGACTGGCGAAGGAAACAAATTGCCCGTCTCCGCTCAGCCGGGACAACCCGGAATTCAGGTTTGCCTGTCCGCTTGGCAGGCTGGGTTCGCCCTGTTCGCCCGTCACTGAAAGCGAAGAGCGCCAGATTTCACCGTTCAATGGGTCATCCGGATCGCTGATGTCGCGAACAAAAACATCCGGGCAGTTGGTGTAGATCCGTCCGCCCAGCGCAAGATAGCAATAATAATTGGTATCGTCTATAATCAAGTTAGTGGCGTATGATGTAAAGGAAACAATCTTGCCTGTCGGTGAGATAGATGGCGCCAGCGAATCCAGATTGCCCTGGGTCCCGCTGCTGCCACCGCCGCGAGAGAGCAAATACATCTGCGGGTTTCCCGGATTATTGTAATCAAACTGATAGAGAAAAACATCCGATAGGGCACCGTTGGCGTCACTGCTGATCAGATTACTGGAAGTTGAATTGAACACCACCCGCACCTTAAGCGTATCCGGGTCCACTGCCACGCCCGGGTGCCAGGATTCGCCGTCGCCGGGTGCGTTGAGAGAAATATTTCTGGATACCAGATATGTTTTTGGCTTACCGTTGCTGTCCGTTTCGTCCAAAACTTTGTCATTGTCCGGGTCACGGTCAAGCAGATAAACCTGTGCGTTTCCGTTGCTGGTTACACCCAGATTGGTGGCTTTTGAGACAAACACCACATAACGACCGGCAGCAACCAGCACTTCATCCAGCAAATTGGTCAATGGATATGCCGGCGCAATGACCGGATGCGTGCAATCGCCGTTTGCGCCCTGATAAGGAAAACCCGGCGGGGGAGTAAAGTTCCAATTGCGCGAGAGCAGGGTGGTGGTACCATGCTGCAAATCCCGTATGTAAATTTGTTGTTTGTTGTACAAAAAGAAACCTGTTGAGCTGACCAGATTGGTTGCCTTGGACTCAAAGACTACTTCAGGATAATAGGATGTGCCGCCCCCGTCATCTACGCGGCGCAGATAAATATCTGCGCCGGGATGAGCCGGGTTATACAACGTAACAGGCAGGTTATTGACCACCGGCACACCCTCATTGTACAATGCCGAAATCAGCGGTCCGCCGGAATGATTGTTAGCAAGATCATATCCGGTCCCGGGGTCTGGCTTTGATATTAACGTAAACGGAGCTGTATAATCCACTCGGTCGTAGAGATAAATATCCTGTTTGCCGTTGGTATCACCGGGTACAAGATTATCAGAAAATGTCTGAAAAACCACATAACGCGCATCTTTGCAGGTTTTTGATTCTTCACAGTTCCAGGCGTCTTTATCGAAACGTGACAGCACCGGATAGGTCGAATGCCCTTTGGTACCCGAAATCTCGCCTTTGTCGGTAATTGCCCAGGCATTGTCATCCGTGCTGATATCGGCACTCGCCTGACCGGTATTCGGGTCAATGATCTGTCCACGATCATACAGCACAATATCGTAGAGTGTGTCGTTGCCCATTGCGTCGCACCCAGCATTATGGTTGGTATTGCCACAGGCGACGTCATAGGCGCGGCTCTCATAAGCCACCCATCGCCCGACGTAGGAGATGCTGCTGAGCTGGGAAAATCCGGTTAAGGCAAGGGTTTGGGGTGTAGGTGCCGGCGGGGGAGTGGGCATGCTTGACATCACCATTACGGCAAATTTGTCGCTGGTGCTGTCGGCGATCACTACGCCGCTCACCAGCAACGCCAGTCCTAATGCCAGTAGCCAAACAAGGCGGGGCGGACGGATGTTCCAATATTGTTTAAGGTTCATCGCTACCTTCCTCTCTGCACCCAGCGGAACGACCTACCGGTAAGACAATATCTAGACAGAACTACAGCCAATTTTTTGCTTCGGCTTCTTAGATGGCTGTTAAAACACAAAACTTCATTGTCTGGAACAACGTTAAAATCATTATACACCCCCATTTGAACTCTCTTACCTTACAATTTAAAAACAACCCGGTTGACAGATTAATCATACCGGAAGCTTTCAGCCTGTAAGTTGCAGAGTAATTTTTCACCCTTCTCTACCGTGTCGGTTATATGCAGGTGATTTGTTGGTATAATCAATCAACGGAGGTTGCATGGAAATCACCTGGTTTGGACATTCCTGCTTTCGGCTGACCGAGCGCGGCATGGCAACAGTTGTCAATGACCCTTACGACCACCGTGAAGTGGGTTATGAAGCGCTTAAGCTCAAAGCCGATATCGTCACCGTCAGCCGTAACCGCCCCGGACACAACTATCTACCGGCGGTTAAAGGGGATGCTTATCTCATCAATGGACCGGGTGAGTTTGAAATCGGTGGTGTGTTTATCACCGGCATCCAGACTAACGGGCAGAGCAAAAAAAGCGAAAACGAGTTACGCAACACGCTATACCTAATTGACTACAATGGTATTACAATTGCCCATCTTGGCATCCTCAACCGCGTTCCCACGCAAACCGAAGTAGAAGCGCTGGGTCCGGTGCACATTGCTTTGTTGCCCGTTGGTGGCGGGAGCGGGCTAAACGCAGCAAAAGCGGCGGAGGTGGTCAGTCTGCTTGAACCGAACATCGTTATCCCCATGCACTATGCCACGCCGCATTCCAAGGATAAACTCGACTCGCTCCAAAAATTCCTCAAAGAAATGGGGCTGTCGCACGTGGAGACCATTCCGACTCTCAAGGTCAACAGCGTCAGCTCACTGCCGGAAGAAACCAAAGTGGTCGTGTTGGATTATCTTCATTCGTAAGGAGCGAAACATGGCTATAAAATTGATTATGACCTGGAACATCGCTCCGGAGCACGAACAGGAATATTTTGAGTTTGTCGTGCGGGAGTTCATCCCTGGCGTGCAGCGGCTGGGATTTGAGCTGAGCGACGCTTGGGCAACTGTTTATGGAAGCCATCCGCAAATCATGGTCGGTGCTACGCTTCCTTCGCTGTCCACAGCACGAAAAATCCTCAAATCACCTGAATGGAAGACGCTGAGCAATCAGTTGATGGATTACGTGCGCGACTACTCTGAGAAGATTGTAGAAGCGCGCGGCGGCTTCCAGTTCTAATTCCCCGTCAGCATGTTGAGCGAATTTGCCCGGCGCTTGCTTGCCTGGTACGATGTTTCGGCGCGCCGTTTGCCTTGGCGCGGTATCCATGATCCTTACGCCATCTGGGTATCTGAAGTCATGCTCCAGCAAACGCGCGTGGAAACGGTCATCCCTTATTTCCAGCGCTGGATGGAACGTTTTCCCACCTTGATCGCTCTGGCAGGCGCTCCCGAACAGGAGGCCCTCCAGCTCTGGGAAGGATTGGGATATTACACTCGGGCGCGCAATCTGCACAAAGCGGCGCAAATCGTGGTGCACGAATACGGCGGGGAGCTTCCTTCCGACCGAGCCGCGCTGGAACATCTGCCGGGCATTGGCAGATACACTGCCGCTGCCATCGCTTCCATTGCCTTTGGGCTGGACGAGGCGACCCTGGACGGCAATATCCGCCGTGTGCTGGCGCGCGCGTTCAACATGGACTTGCCGGCACGTTCGCCATCTGGCGAACGCCGCCTCTGGCAGTTAGCGCGCCAGCATCTCCCTGCTGGCCGCGCCGGTGATTACAATCAGGCACTTATGGACCTGGGTGCCACAATCTGCACACCGCGTGCGCCCGCCTGTTTCATCTGTCCGTTAGAAACGCTCTGTCTGGCACGCCGGCTTGGGGTGCAGGAGCAACTGCCGCGTTTGGAGCGCCGAGCACCTGTACCGCACTACCTCGTTGCCGCGGCGGTCATTCAGAAAGATGAGCAGGTGTTGATCACTCAACGCCCTGCACAGGGACTGCTGGGGGGGATGTGGGAGTTTCCCGGCGGCAAAATTGAAGCCGGGGAGAGTCTGCAAGACGGCTTGCGGCGCGAAATTTGCGAAGAACTGGGGATCAGGATTGAGGTCGGGGAATTGCTGGGTGTTTTTAAGCATGCCTACACCCACTTTCGTGTCACATTGCACGCTTTTTACTGTAAGGTGCTGGAAGGTGAACCAGCCGCATTGCAGGCAGCAGACTGGCGCTGGGCAAGTTTGCATCAGCTTGAGGACTTTCCAATGGGAAAAATTGACCGCCAGATATCCCGGAAGCTGGCGGACAAGAACAGTGAAGCGTTTGGGAAACCAATACCCGATTGAAAAATTTTCTCTAACGGCTTATTATCATGTTGGATGCGGAATTATGGAAGCATTCGATTTTGAAGCCGAACGGGTCGAAATGGTCACCTGGCAAATCGAGAAGCGGGGGATTCGTGAACCGCGCCTGCTGGCGGCACTGCGTACCGTCCCGCGTCACCGTTTTGTCCCGGAAGAGCTCCGCCGTCAGGCGTATGATGACCGCCCACTGCCAATCGGCAGTGGACAGACCATCTCGCAGCCGTATATCGTTGCCTTGATGACCAGCCTGCTGCAATTGAAGGGTCATGAAAATGTGCTGGAAATCGGCACCGGTTCAGGTTACCAGGCGGCAATTCTGGCATGTCTGGCGAGAACCGTCCATAGCGTTGAATACCGCCCTGAGCTGGCAGAGCGGGCGCAAAAAACGCTGGCTGAGCTGGGTTATACCAACGTGTATGTGCATATCGGTGATGGTACCCTGGGCTGGGCAGAAGCCGCCCCCTATGACGGCATTCTGGTCACCGCCGCTGCGCCGCGCCCGCCTGAACCTCTGTTGCAACAGCTCAAGGACGGTGGCAGGCTGGTGATCCCGGTCGGCGCCTGGCATGTGCAGGAATTGCAGCTCTGGGAACGCGAGGGTGAGCATTTCTCTTCCCAGGATATGCTGCCAGTGGCTTTTGTGCCACTGCGCGGTCAGCATGGCTGGAAAGAAGAAGAATGGGCGGAAAGTTATTGAAATCTATACGCGGCTGACGGTGACAAAAACGACCGGCGAGCGGCGAGTTTCATTATATAAATGAGTGCGCATTAGTTGTTCAACTTGTTTTTCGACATTACCGTTGGCACCGGCTTTGGTGAGTTTTTCGATAATGCGCTGGCGGGCTGTTTCCATCAACGTTTCGGCTTCACCGTTCAGCATGAAACCATGACAGCGAATTTGCGGCTCTTTGAGCAGGCGTCCGCTCTTTTCATCCAGCGTGAGGTTGACCAGCACAATACCGTTTTCTCCAAGCGCCTCGCGCTCGCGCATCACATCCGGTCCAACATCGCCTACCCCAGAGCCATCTACGTACACATACGCCGCCGGCACGCGCTCCGCGGCGCGGATGGATTGACCATCCAGCTCGATAACCTGCCCGTTTTCGCTGATGAGGATGTTCTCTTCGGGGATGCCAAGCTGCCGTGCCAGATAGGCATGTCGCTTTAGATGACGGATTTCGCCGTGGATGGGAATGAAGTATTTGGGACGCACCAGATTGATCAACAGCTTCATCTCTTCCTGGCTGGCATGACCGGAAACATGTACAGGCGCAATCGCTTCATACAAAACATTCGCGCCGCGTTGGAAGAGGCGGTTGATTGTGCGGTAAACATTCTCTTCATTGCCGGGGATCGGGTGAGAAGAAAGTACCACTGTATCACCCGGCTGGATGTCAAACGAGCGGTAGTTGCCCACGGAAAGCCTGCCCAGAATGGAGCTTGGTTCCCCCTGTGATCCGGTGCACATGATGACCACATCGTGGTCCGGCATGCTCAGTGCCTGATCAAGATTGACCAGCAGTCCCTCCGGGATGTCCAGATAACCCAGCTTGCGCGCCATTTTGGCATTGTCAATCATGCTGGTGCCGGCAAATGCCAGCCGCCGCCCGTGCCGTTCGGCGGCATTGACTACCTGTTGCATCCGTGAAATCAACGAGGCAAAGCTGGCGATGATGATACGTCCGGGCGCCTCGCTGAAGACCTGCTCAAAGGCAGCATCCACCACCCGCTCAGAAGGTGTCCAGCCCGGGCGTTCGGCATTGGTCGAATCTGCCAGCAATGCCAGCACGCCGCGCTGTGAAAACTCCGCCAATTTTGCATAATCGCTTGGCCAGTTGTCCACCGGTGTATGGTCAAACTTATAATCACCGGAATGGACGATCAACCCCAGCGGGGTCTGAATCCCCAGCCCGACACCGTCCGGGATGGAATGACAGACATGGAAAAATTCCACCTGAAACGGACCAATTGCCACCATCTCGCCTGCCTGGACAGTGTTCAACTGCGTTTTGGAAAGCAATCCGTTACGTGCCAGTTTGACTTCCAGCAAGCCGCGCGTTAGGGGTGTGGCGTAGACCGGTGCGGTGACTTCTTCCAGCAGGTGATGAATTGCTCCGATGTGGTCCTCGTGTCCGTGTGTGATGACAATCCCAGCGACTTGCCGCCGGCGGTCGCGCAGGTATTGCAGGTCGGGGATAATGTAGTCCACCCCGAGCATGTAATTTTCGGGGAACATCAGCCCGGCGTCCACTACCAGACAGACACCGTCATATTCGTACACCATCATATTTTTGCCGACTTCACCCAACCCCCCCAGGGGAATCATTCTTAATGGTATTTGTCTCATCAATAAAAACCTCTTTCAACAGAAAAACACCCCGACAGGGTAACCGGCCGGGGTGAACAGAATTCAAAAACAAACCAGTGTAAAGACATGTCCAGAAAACAAAAAGGATTTAATCCACTGCACGCTCTACCCTTTATTCAGTGTCCATTTTAACATGATATACTGGGATTGTCAAAATTGGGTCGGAATTCCAAACAAACTCATTTTTTTCGCCGCGGGTTCTTCAGCCCTGTAGTGAGCTTATTCATCACCTCGCGTTTTACTTGCGCATGGAGGACGTTTTCGTAGTCTTTCAAGAATTTTCTCACTGCTTCTGCATCATGCACAACCAATTCACGCAGAGCCCATGACATTGCTTTTGCAACCATCTCATCATGGTCGTTCACCAGCAGACGGCATACCGCGAGCGTGCGAGGAACATCCCCTCTCCCGCCGCGCGAGCGCACGTTCAGAGCCACAGTGCTTACCAGCGCCGCTCGCCGCCACCAGCGGTCCGTTGAATGCGCCCAGCGGTCAATCAGCGCGTCTGAAATCTGTCCTTTTAGCCATGCCGGGCCTGCCAGGGTACGGGCAAAAGAGTCCACAGCCCCCCAGCTATTGATGCCTTCGCCCAATTCTTCCAGTTCTGTCTCGCCGATTCGCCGAAAAGCTTCCCGGTGATCGGCGATTAACTCGTAAGCCAGCCAGCGGCGATGGTAATCTTTTAGGAGCGATTTTGCTACGTCCAACACAAACTCCGGGTTCGTCCCTTTCAAAAAATGTGAGTATTTCCGCCGCACAGCTCTTTCATTCGCCGTATTTTGAACTGCAAGGGAGCGGATTTCGGCATCTATCGCTGCGGCTGCTTTTAGGGGGTGATCAAAAACCAACTGGTGATTTATCCCTTAACCTGTGTTTTTTCTGGTTAAAAAATCGCCCGTATTAGCAACAGAAAGCCCACAATGATCAGCGGGATACCCACCATTGCGCCAACCACCGTCAGTGAAGCAACGATGCCGGCAATCATCAAAGCCAGCGCCAGAACCGCCCCCACGATCCTCCCGGTGAGCTGGATAATCAGCAACAACAGTTTCCAGATTGCCCAGAAGGGCCAGAGAAACCATGCTACATGAGATTTTTCCTTTGCCATTTCGACCTCCAGATATATATACGCTTTCATCCATGAAAAGGTTGCGCAGCCGTCTGCCGTCTTGTGCTAAAATTAACTTGCAACGCAGATTGGTCATCCATTGCCAAGCGGTACTCTTATCATGGCAGGAGGTTACCACGTCGAGTGTACAACAACTTGCCGGTGCGGTGTGATGGAATCTTTATATCGAGGAGCGAGAATGGGTGAGCTGTTTGACATTGTGAGCAAGTTTTTTACCGATGAAGAATGGTACTTTATGCAACTGGATGACCGCCCAATCCTGCAGATGAGCTTTCAGGGAAAAAATGGAAAATGGTCCTGCTATGCTCAGGTGAACGAAGAGCAACACCTGTTCTTTTTTTACTCCGTTTGTCCGGTCAATGTGCCACCAGAAAAACGCCCGCCGATGGCGGAATTTCTGACCCGCGCCAATTACGGGTTGCGCATCGGCAATTTTGAGATGGACTACAACGACGGCGAAGTGCGTTACAAAACCAGTATTGATGTTGAAAATGACCGTCTTACTTCTGCTTTGATTTCTAATCAGGTATATGCCAACCTGTGGACAATGGACCGCTACCTGCCGGGAATTTTTCTGGTGATTTACGGGAATGTACCGCCGGAGGAAGCCGTGCGGAAAGTTGAACAAGGAGAAGAATAATTTATGGACACCATTGAGGCTATTCTGACCCGCCGCAGTGTGCGTCACTTTCTCCCGCAGGCTGTGCCGCAAGAGATGGTGGAAACACTGCTTAAATGTGCCATGCATGCTCCTTCCGCTGCCAACGCGCAACCCTGGCACTTTGTGGTCATCAACGACCGCGAGATTCTGGAAGAAGTCACCACCTTTCACATCGCTGCCGAAAGCCTGCATGAAGCCCCGATGGCAATTCTGGTTTGCGGTGATGAGCGTCTGGAAAAGCGCCCTGACCGCTGGATCCTGGATTGTTCCGCCGCTACAGAGAATATCCTGCTGGCGGCTCATGCCATGGGATTGGGTGCGGTTTGGTTAGGGATTCATCCTGACCCGATTCGCATTGAAGGTATGCGCCAGCTTGTGGAATTGCCCCCTGAAATTCATCCCCTTTCCTTGGTTGCTGTCGGTTATCCTGCCAAAGTGCCTCCGCCGGTCAACCGATACCGGGCAGACCGAGTACATTATAATACCTGGTAAAACTTGAGAGGGCGCTGACCGCCCTCTCATTTTTGTGATATTGCTCATCTAACACAAATTCCCGGTCGTTCAGCAATTAATAGCGCAAGTAGGCCCCTATGCTGCCATGTTTTTCAAATGATGGGTTAGCGTGCATTACTTCCACCTCACCGCCGCGCCGCATTGCCTCGCCCACTGCCAGCTCGATGACATCCGGCACAGCTTCCAGTTTTGCGCCGCAGACCGTGCAATGATTGGAAGCGCCTGAAAGTGTCAGATTGTAACAACCTGTACAGCGGTACCCCGCAAGATGAAAGCCTTCACTGACTACCAGCGTTTGCGCTCGTCCCTCGCTGACTGCTTTCAACGTATCTTCCACGCCGATCGTTGCGTTACCTTTTTTAAGCGCAGTGGTGATCAGGTTCTCTACCAGACTGGCTTCACGTTGGCGCTCTGCTTCGTTGCCGATTTGCATGGTGCGCGCCAGCACCTCCGCATGACTGGCAGTCATGCCAATTGCAAAGGTTCCTTTGACCAGACTCTGCCAGGCTTTGGGCAGCAAGCTGCGAAACTGTGCCACGTTATCATCTGTCCCGCCGATCAACACACGGCGCACGTGATTTTCTTCAAAGAAACGCACGGCAAAATCTGCCGCCTCTTTCATATTGCGTTCAACCACTTCATCTGCGTATTGTGTCTGCCCGGCTGTCCCACCACGCCGACCGGGTTTGGACGAAGCCCCTCCGCGCTTGGTATGTTTCACCAGCTCACCCAGTACGCCATCCTGCTCACGCAGCTCGCCCAGATGAAAGTAAAATAACCGCGCGCCCTGTTTGTCCACCAGCACGACACCGTAGCCGCCGTAATTATCCATTAAGTCAGCCAATATCTTGACACTCGGACGGTCGCCTACAAAGATAAAATCGCGCACAGCCAGCGCCAGCGGATAGGCGCGGAAAAAATTCTCCCCCGAGCACGAAAACACTGCTACACTGCGGCCGGACCAGTCATATTCTCGGTCAAAATAACGCTCGACCGCAGCCACATCCTTTGGAAGGTTCACGCTTTTTAACATGTTTCGCAGACGCAGCTTATATACATCTGCATTCCCCTCCGAGGGTTCTGTGTTCAAATACACACTTAGAACCGGCTGGGGAGATGTGAATTCCAGCAGTTCCCGCAAGTTTGTTTCGGAAAACATTGCAACCTCCTGGATATGAAATAATTAAGGATAGGCGACTGCGCCGATACTGCTCAAGGGCGCTTATCAAGTGTCAGGGTGATCTCCTTCTTTTCTCCGTTGCGTAAAATGGTGAGAACGATGGTATCCCCCGGACTCTTGTATTTCATCAAGTAACTTAACAAATCCCCAAAAACCCGCACCGGCTGACCATCCACGGCGATGATCAAGTCGCCGCCTGCCAGCAAACCAGGGATGCTGGTTTGACGCGAGCCGCCCTTCAGACCAGCTTTATCCGCCGGTCCGCCGCGCGTTACTTCTACCACATACGCTCCAATCGCTGTTGGCAGTCCGAGCGCTTCTTGTTCAATCAGACTGATTTCCTCGCGGGCGCGCACACCCATATAAGGGTAATCATATTTTCCTTGTGTGATCAGAACGGGCACCACGCGGCGGATGATATTAGAGGAAACAGCAAAGCCAATCCCGCTGTTGACCGGTTCGCCGGTCAGGGTGGTTCCGGTAGCGCGGATGGCACGGTTCAACCCAATCACTTCGCCGTTCAGGTTGAGCAGCGGACCGCCTGAGTTGCCAGGGTTGATGGCGGCATCCGTCTGAATCACATCCCCAGCCGAGAAAGAACCACCCTCAGGCGCGGTGCGGATGGATTCCAGCGTGCGCCCCTTGGCAGAGACGATGCCCAGCGTCATGGTTGAGCTTAAGCCAAATGGGTTGCCGATCGCCACGACCATTTGCCCTACCTTGAGCGCATCCGAGTCGCCCAATACCAGGGGCGTGAGCTGGTCGGCTGGTACATCCACCTTGATTACCGCCAGGTCGGAGTCCAGATCGTTGGCGATCACTTCGCCGCGCACCTTCAAACCGGAAATAAAATCCACTTCCAGGTCGGTAGCATTTTCTACCACGTGGTAATTAGTCACAATGTGTCCCTCGTGGTCATAAACAAAGCCTGACCCCAGTCCTCCGCCAACATCGGAGAGCGTCTGAATCGCCACCACGCCGGGACTGACTCTTTCGTAGAGTGCGGCTAGTAAATCTTCCTGCTGGCGCAGGTCGCCGATGACTACCGGCGGAGCAGCGGATGTCGGCAGAGGGGCGGGGGTGAGAAAAATGATCTGCGGTGTGGAAACGCCTGCGGTTGGTTGAGCAAACTGGTTCAGGTCAAAAGACGTCTGGCAGGCAATGCCCACTCCAAAGAATATTGTTATCAATAGGAACAAGGGAAAGAGTCGCTTCGTTGTCATATGCCACCTCGTAAAGTAAAGCCCGTCAAACCTGACGTCAGCTCTTGCGCAGTTGTTCGTAAAGCTCACGCTGCTTTGGCGTCAGGTTGCGGGGAATTTGAACTTTTAGCCGTACGTATAAATCACCGTGATCCTGCGGATTGCGCAGCTTGGGCATGCCGCGTCCGGCAAGTCGGAATAGCTGTCCGGGTTGCGATCCGGGCGGCACGGTCAAAATGACTTTGCCTGCCAGCGTGGGAACTTCCACCTGTCCACCAAGAATCGCGGTCAATACATCCACCGTTACCTCGCTGTATAAGTCGTCATCCTTGCGCTCATATTGAGCGTCGGGGGCAACATCCACCACGAGGTACAAGTCCGCTGAACGCCCATTGCCAAGCGGCACAGCGCCCGCCATGCGCACTTTTGTCCCGCTCTTTGCGCCCGGCGGGATTTTGACCTCCACGCGGCGCCCGTCAATCGTCAGCACGCGCTGTGTGCCGTGGTAGGCTTCCTGCAGGCTGATGGTGATCGGCTGTTCGTAGGATTGCGGTTGTTGTGTCGCCGTGCGGCGCCCGCGCGTGCGGGTGGTCGCACCGCCCATTCCGCCAAAGAGCATGTTGAAAAAGTCGGAAAAGCCGCTTTCACCGAACAGGTCGCCGATATCACCCACTTCCACGCGCACACCGCCGGGCTGTTGGGTGAACCACTGCGACCAGTCGAAACTGCCCGTTCCGCCCGCCTGTTGCCAGCGGGCATAATTCTCGCCAAGCTGGTCATAGCGCGCCCGCTTTTTCTCATCCCCCAGCACTTCATACGCCTCATTGATTTGCTTGAATTTATCCTCAGCGGCTTTGTCGCCGGGGTTACGGTCAGGGTGATATTTCATCGCCAGCTTGCGGTAAGCGCGCTTGATCTCATCCTGACTTGCTTTTCGATCCACGCCGAGAATCTTGTAGTAGTCCTGATATTCCATACTTTGATTTTATGCATAGGGAGTATGCAAAGTCAAGCGGAATGGGAAGAATCTTATAGAACTCTAATTGTCGTATCTCATCGGGCAGTTTGATGTCTAACGAGTATTGGCTTTAAGGTGCAAGCAGGTGCTGAATATCCTCCTTCTGCCTGCTGTGGACGGCTTTCAAACCTTACAAAATTTTTAACGCTGAGATGATGAAAAGGTCATCTCAATGCACTTGTATTTCCACTATGGCTAGCTATAATCAAAAAGACGGTTTTTTTACTGGTGTGTAGTATCTTGATTTTTCAGCGCGAATAGAAACGCATCCGCGAATATTCATTTGGTATTCCTCAGAGGCATTGGGGTGAGGAAGGATAGGTTTTTTTATTTATCGAGGAGGTAAAGTATGAGGTAATACGAGATATCCGCTTTTCCGCAAAAACTCTAATTTATAAATACCACTTTAGCTTAAGGAAGGAGAATGATCATGAAAAGGTTTCGGTTTTTCAGTGTGCTGGCAGTACTGGTGCTAATTTTGAGTATGTTGCCGGTTGCGGCGCTGCCGGTCTCCGCCGATGACGGCGGCCAGGGACAGGAGGTCACCCGCGATGTCCTGTATATGCCGGGCGAGGTGATTGTCGGTTTTGCCGAAGGGACGAGCGCCAAACAATCTGCGGCGCAAGCGGCGGCGCTGGCGGGCGAGGTCGGGGCGCAGGTGGCGGAAGTTTCTGCCAATACTGCCCTTTTGCGCTTTGCTCCGGATGCTGATGTGCCGGCGCTGGCCGAACAGCTCGGTGGCATGGCGGACGTGGCTTTTGCCGAGCCAAACTACATCAACTGGATACCGGAAGAGAATGCTCTCGGCGAGGCGCATCCGGTGGATGAGGTGAGAATTAACCTGCAAATGACGAGCGGAAGCGGCAAGCGAGAGAAAACCCTTTCAGAGATTCCAGCTGTAGATGATGTGCGTCAATTAACCCCCAGCATAAATGAACTGCGGACTGCGCGCCGGATGAGCGGCAAACAGAGCATCCCCGCTTTTCCCACCGACCCATTTTTGTGGGACGACTGGGGCTGGGATTACGCGCAGGCAGATATTATCTGGCCCGATAAAGCCGCCAACCCGATGGTCTGCGTGATTGATACCGGGGTTGACATCAATCATCCTGACCTGAAAGGCAGAGCGCTGAACGGACGCGATTTCGTCAATGATAACGAATCCCCGAACATCGCCAATGATGACAACGGACATGGTACGCACGTTGCCGGAACGATTGCCGCGGTAATGAACAACAAAAAAGGCATCGCCGGCATCTCGACCGGCAAGGTGCTGGCTGTGAAAGTGCTCTCGGCGCAGGGCTGGGGGACGACCTATGACATCGTTCAGGGTATCCGCTACTGCGCAGATAACCCCTATGTGAAAGTGATCAATATGAGCCTTGGCGGTCCCTCCAGCGATGCTGAATACAATGCCCTCTATTACGCCATTGTCACTAAAGGCAAGCTGGTGGTGGCGGCAGCCGGCAACAGCAGTACCTCGAACCGCAGCTACCCCGCTGGCTGGGCGGATCACGGCGTAATCGGGGGTGGGCTGGTTTCAGTGGCGGCGGCGAGGCCCCGGTACAGCATGTGGAATGATGATGATGGAGATGGCTTGTTATGGGTTGATACGAATGGGAATGACGTTCAGGATTCGGGTGAACTTTTCTACCCGGACCAGTGCGCCGCTTTCTTCAGCAATTACGGTTCATGGGTGGAGATGATTGCTCCGGGAGAAAGCATCCTTTCCACTGTGCCGCTCTCCTACAATTACTATGATAAATATTTCGGCGGTGTGGATGCAGACGGGGATGGATACGAGTGGTTCAACGGCACCTCAATGGCGGCGCCGCATGTTGCCGGAGCGGCGGCACGCGTCTGGAGCGTATTCCCAACCTACACGAACAGCCAGATTGCCTCCCGTCTGTGGGAGGAAGGTGATGAAGCCGATAGCTGGTGGACCACGGCGATGGACCCGGATATGAGCAACCCCGCTTCTGGGTATGGTGCAAGCTGGGGAGGCGGCGAGGCGCCTTACTGCTGGCCTGATGGCACTAAAGGTGCTGAATACAGCATGGACAATGCCCGTTACCTGAACGTGGCGGCGGCGATGGGGCGCGGCGCCATTGTGGCCGCGGTAACAGATGCTCTGACCGGTTTACCGCTGGAGAATGCTTACGTATATGCCCGTGATTACTATACCGGGGCTTTGAAAGACACTGCTGTGGTTAGCCGCGGTAACCGCATCGTCTATTTGTTGAATCTGCCGGAAGGCTGGTATAGCATTTATGTCAACAAGAGCGGTTATACGAGCGGAGCTGCTTGGGTTGCCTATCAAAGTACTGCAGCAGGAGACACATATACAGGTCCCTGGCTGTGGCTGGGGGTGCCGCCGCGAGGAAATATCACTGCAGTGGCAAACTGGTACGATGAAAGCGACCTTGACTTGTTTACCTGGCTGCCAAATGTCAGCTCTCCCGGCGGGGTGGTGGGCAGTAGTTATTCTGGTCACCCACAGTATCAAGGTATGGGCGATTTATCGGACTTCCCGCGCGCCCGCTGGAACCGCGATGGCGGCTGGATGGATTGGATGGGGATGGAATCCATCAGCATTGCTCCGCGCCCGGGTTACCCTACAATACCCTACTATAATCAAACCTCCTCAGATTACTATGATTTCCTGATGCGAGACTTTGGCGCTTTGAGCGGCTATGTAATCTTGCGTATCTGGACTGGTGGAAAGGTCATTGGGGCTACCGAGGCAAATCCTGCCTGCTCAGGCGGCGAGCTATGGTATTGGGCGGGGTACCTGTGGTTTGACAAGTACGAGCCTGTGGACTGGTGCGGTGACTCTGGTGTCTGGCCCTATGCCAACAGTTATAGCCCGAGCGGTGTCCCAGAAAAGCCCACGACGAGCAAGTAATATCGGTATGTTTTCCGCCATACTCCCGGGTCACACAGGCTTGGGAGTATGGTTTTTTCCGCAACAAGCTAACCGGGCTTCAGCGCAAAAAAATCCCCCTTCCTCCGGAGTTCCGTTAGAAGGGGGATAAAGAGGGGGAAGGGAGAAGCGGAAAGAGCTACCGTTAATACTGCCCGAACTCCCTGGCGGCTTTGCTCATCAAGTAAATATGGTAGGGCGGTACGGTTGCCGGGATGTCACAGCCGCCCATGAAGACAAAGCCGCTTTTGATTTGTTTGCCGATTTCGATGTTCTTTCGGCAGGCTTCATAGACTTGGTCTGGTGTGCCCTTGACAATAATGGCGGGTTCGACATTGCCACAGATGATTTCATTGGGGAAAATCTCAGCCGCTTTGAGCAGGTCCACCTCATGCCCAAAGCTGAGCATCCCCGGGTCGCCCCAAGGCAGACGCGCCAGCAGGGGCAGGAGCTTGTTCTGGTCGCCGCAAATATGGTCATAAATATGCTTGACGCCCTTATCCAGCACGTACTGATGCAGTTCCATGCGGTAGGGAAGTACCAGACGTTCATACATGCGCGGCGAAATCAGCCCATCGGTCGGTGAAGCAATACGCGGCAGGACGCGCTCCGCCCCAAACGTGTCAATGAACCAGTCTGCCACCTGTTTGAGATGGTCGGTCATCAGGCGCATCACGTGGTGGACGGCATCCGGCTCACTGGCTGCCCATTCAAGAAACTTATCCACCCCGCACAGGTTGGCGCAAAAAGTGAACGGACTACCGTAGATAAAAGCGATTTGCGTGCCGTATTTTTCCTGCAATTTGGCAAATTCCATCATGCGCGGCAGACAGCCTGCTGTCTTGACATCCGGCAGTTCCAGCCGGTAAATATCCTCCAGCGTTTGCACCGGGCGCCTGGCAACCGAGGGTCCCGAAGCCCAGCGGTCCTCAGGCCAGGAGATCTCACCGCCAAACTCCCATGCGCCATACGCCACGAACGTATAGAACGGGGCAATTTCAGCATCATACTGCTCCATCGTCCACATCTGCGCCAGATAGCTGCGCTCCGGGAATTCAAAAATATCCGCCTTTGGGATGCCTACATTTGCAGCACAGAAGCTGTAGCCCTTATGCACAAACGGGACGGCATCCACCGGCTGGCGGTTGAGCAGTGCCTCAATGCGTTCGTTTTGTGTCATCGGTCTATTGGTCATGGTTTGGGCTCCTCTCACATCACGGTTGGGTCAATGGCAAATTTGATACCTTCAAAGCGGCGGATGCGCTCAAAAGCGGTAATGAGCTGGCTGAGCGGCATGGTATCGGTGATGAACTTTCGTCCATCTACCAGCCGGCTGGCAAGCAGGTTCACCGAGCGCCGGTAATCGTCCGGGTCCTGATGGAAAACGCCGATCAGCTTGTGTTCAAAGTAATGCATGGCGTGCGTATCCACCGTGATGGTCGTTCCGGCTTTGCAGCCGCCATGGAAGACAACCGTGCCGGCTTTGCGGATCATCTGGATGGCTTCTTCCCATGCCTGTGGAAACCCCGCTGCCTCAATTGCTACATCTACACCCCGCCCGCCATCGGTCAGGTCTTTGACCATCTGGATGCGGTCTTTGGGCTCGGTGACTTCCAGAATGTTGATGAATTCATTCACTCCGAATTCACTCGCCACGCGTTTGCGTTCTTCGGTAATCTCGCCGGAGAGGATGACCCGCGCCCCCTGCAGATGCGCCAGACGGCTGATCATTAATCCCAGCGGACCGGAGCCCAGCACTGCCACCGTATCCCCCTGACGAATGCCGGCGTGGCGGATGCAGTGAATGGCGGTGCCCAGCGGTTCAGAAACCGCCGCTTCCTGAAAGGTCATGTGATCGGGAATCTTATAGACATTGTGTTTGACCATGCGCGCCGGGATGACAATATATTCGGCATAAGCTCCGTTGAGGATGAGCAGGTCCTCGCACAGGTTGCGGTGTCCGATTTTGCAGTAATAGCATTCGCCGCAGGGCACTGCGTTGCAGGTGCAAACGCGGTCGCCTTCCTTAAACTGAGTCACTCCTTCGCCAACCCCGACCACCTGACCGCTGAACTCATGCCCAAAGGTGGAGGGGACTTTTTTAATGATGGCGGGATGTCCGCGCTCGTAAGTCTTGATGTCCGTCCCGCAGGTCAGCGCAGCGCCGATCTTAACCAATAGCTCACCGGGTCCCGGCGATGGAACATCAATGCGTTCAAAGCGCACATCTTTGGGTGCGTAAAACATGGCTGCGTTCATTTTGGTCATCGCTCATTCTCCTTTTTGCCATTGCTCTGGCGGTTTACAGATAAAGAAAACTTTTGATTCCATAACATTCGCCGCGCCATGGTGGTGCGGATTTGTAACTTGCACAAACCGGGCAGGCTGAAAACCTGCCTTTAAAGAAAATACTAATCCAGTTCCATCAGTGTTCCGGCAGCGGCACGCTTGACAGCCTCGTCCAGAATAACAGCGGTGGCGCGTGTACCGATCATCGCTGCGCCCGCTTTGCGGTATTCCAGCACCTGATCCAGCGTGCGGATACCGCCGGAGGGTTTGACCTTGACTTTTGGACTGCAACTGGCGCGCATCAATTTGACATCCTCCAGTGTTGCCCCGCCCGGACCGTAACCGGTGGAGGTCTTGACAAAGTCTGCTCCGGCACGTTCGCTGATCTGACAGGCGGCGACAATGCGCTCTGGTGTCAGGTAACAGGTCTCGAAAATCACCTTGACGGGCACACCGCGCGCATGGGCGACTTCCACGACTGCACGGATATCTTCTTCGACGTAGTCGTAATGCCCGGCGACCAACCGGCTGATCGCCAGTACCATATCCAGATGGGCAGCGCCGTTATCCATTGCCAGCTCCGCCTCATACACTTTGGCTTTGGTCAGGTTGGAGCCATGTGGAAAATCCACCACTGTGCTGACCTGAATTCCCGTGCCAGCCAGCCGTTCAACCGCTTTCGGGACGTCATACGGTGCTACCATCACCGTCGCACAGCGGTATTGTTTAACCAGTTCAACCCCTTCGTCAAATTCCTCATCTGTCAAAGTGGGTCGTAACAGCGAATGATCTATCATTGCTGCAATATCTGCTACAGTTAATACCTTACCCATGATCAACCTCTCTACATGAAAACCTTTTTTAATGCTGCGAAGTCTCCAGCGTGAAATTCAAGCGGATGACATACACGCCGCTGCCATAAATCACCGGGCGGTCTTGCGCTGAGTAGGAGATGCGCGTGCGCAACAGAGCAGGTGTGCCGGTCTCGCGCTTGAGCAGTTTGGCTTCGCGCGGCTGTAGCGCCACTGCTCCAACCGTATCGTAGGCGCGGACAATTTTTAGTCCGTAGTTCTTCATCAGGACGTAGTAGGTGGATTGTTCCCAGCCCCGATCGCTGAACATATTGCGGTTAATGCCCGGGAAGTTTCTTGCAATGGTGTACCACTTCTCTACGCAGACCGGATCACCGTTTACGCTGCGCAGACGTTCCATTACAACCAGCTTCTCCCCAGTCTCAACTTCCAGAACACTGGCAACCTGTGCCGGAGCGGGAATGAAATCAAACGTCAGGATGCGGGTCACCAGCGGTTGATTCTGGCTGAGGAATTCATTGGTGAAACTGCCCAATTCGCGCAGTGTGACTTCGAAAGGTGACTTGGTGACGATCGTACCTTTGGAACGATGACGCTCCAGCACGCCGGAATACATCAGCTCTGCAATCGCCTGACGGATGGTGGCGCGGCTGACCTGAAAGCGATCCTGCAATTCCTTTTCGGTGGGGATGAAATCCCCAGGCTGGTAAACGCCGGATTGAATCTCACGCCACAGGATTTGTGATACCTGATAGTAGAGCGGTATGGGAGTTTCGCGGTTAATTTCTTTTGCCAAGCTTTTCTCCTCATTCCTTCAGGTATTTCTCATAGTCTGGGTTCACACAAAACTTTGGTGTCTTGTGGTTAACCAGAAACTCATACAACCCTTGCGCCATTATGGTTGCGCCGATTTCAGCCGCTTGAATGGACGCGCCTGCCAGATGCGAAGTCGCCGTGACATTTTCCAGTTCGTAGAGCGGGCTGTCGGACGGCGGCGGCTCGGCTTCAAAGATATCCAGCGCCGCTCCGGCAATGCGCCGCTCTTTGAGCGCCTTGTAAAGAGCATCATGCTGCACCAGCTCACCGCGTGCCGTGTTAATCAGGTAAGCAGTCGGTTTCATTAGGCTGATTTCGCGCTCGCCAATCATGCCTTTGGTTTCTTTCGTGTAGCGGGCGTGGAGGGAGACGAAATCGGATTCTTTTAGCAGGGTATCCAGGTCTACCGCTTTGCATCCCAGCTTTTCGATGTCTTCCACCTTTACGTAAGGGTCATAGACCAGCACCTTTGCGCCGAACGCTTGCACCAGCCGGGCCACTTTGCTGCCGATGGCACCCAATCCGACCAGCCCAACCGTCGAACTGCCCAATTCATTACCGACCATAGAATACTGATACAGATCGCCGCGCCAGCGCTTTTCGTTCATCATGGACATGTGGGCACGGGTGATACTGCGCGATTGCGCCAGCATCATACCAATTGTGAATTCCGCCACCGCCCCCGAATTGCGTCCGGGTGCATAAATCACCGGGATGCCGCGCTCGGTGCAGGCGTTCCAGTTAATGTTGACTGGACCACCGCGAGCAGTAGCGATGACCTTCAGCTTTGACGCTCGATCCAGCACTTTGCGGCTGATTGGTGCCGTATGCGTCACTGCTACTTCGGCATCCTGCATGGCGCGCGCCGTTTCCTCTTCATCGCCGACGAACTCGCTGATTTCTTCCGTTTTCATCACCGGCGTGACAGGCCAGGTATCTGTCAGATAAGTGTATTCGAATTGAATGCCGGAGCCCTCAAAAACCTTCTCTAGTGCCCTTTGAAGCACCTCATTGGTTACGAATAAGTCGCCAAGCACCGCAACTTTCATGCCGTTTCTCCCATTGTTTGTGTTTGCATTAGCCGGCTGTTGCTGCCGCCAGTTTCTGATCGCGTTCTTGCAGATAGCGGTCAATTTCGGCGATTTCTTCTTCGGTTAGTCTCCAATCGCCGGCGCGCGCGGTTTCCTCAATCTGGTCTGGACGGCGAGCCCCTGCGATAGCGCCGGTCACTTCCGCTCGGCGCAGTGTCCAGGCGAGGGCGAGGTTCGCCACCGGTTGTCCATGACGTTCAGCAATCGGGCGCAGTTTTTCCACAAATTCCAGATTGATGCTTAAAGCTGGCTCCTGGAAATCGGGATTATTGCGCCGCCAGTCATCCACCGGGAAATTCATTGCTCGTTCTTTGGTCATTTTGCCGGTCAGCAAGCCAGCCTGCATTGGACTATAGACAATGACGCCAATGTTGTTCTCTTTGCAGAAGGGCAGGATCTCTGCCTCGATGTCGCGCTTGATCATGCTATAGGGCGGCTGCAGGGAGGCAATCGGATGAATCTTCTGCACGCGCTTCATCTGCTCGACGTTGAAGTTGGAAACACCGCCGTAGCGCACCTTGCCCTCTTTGATTAGTTCTGCAATAGCGCCCCATCCTTCTTCTATGTCTTCATCGGGCCAGGGCCAGTGAATCTGATAAAGGTCAATGTAATCGGTGCCCAAGCGTTTCAGGCTGGATTCGCATTCGGCTTTGATGCTGTCTTTCTTCAGCCAGCCGTAGATGTCACTGCCGTCTTCCTTCCAGAGGATGCCGCATTTGGTAGCGATGATGACTTGGTCGCGGCGGCCTTTGACTGCCTGACCGACAATCTCCTCCGAATGACCGTGACCATACCCTTTGGCGGTGTCCAGCCAATTGATGCCCAGGTCAATGGCGCGCTGAATGGTAGCAATGGAATCTTTATCATCTTGTGGACCCCAGCCGTAGGGGTTGTCACCTCCGCCAATTGCCCAGGTGCCCAAACCAATGGTGGTGATATACAGATCGCTGTATCCTAACTTACGCTTTTCCATTTCTGCCTGCCCCTTTCTTTTTGAAAATTCAGATTCGTGTACTCCCGTTTCTCACTGAATGGTCAGCGTAGTAGCTGCATCGAAGTAGTAGAAACGGTTAATATCCATCTCCAGCCCGATGGTACTATGCAGCTTTGGAATCACGTCCGACGACACTTTCGCCTTGATCTCTTCCGTTTTCAAGCGCACAGTGACGATGGAAGTTTGCCCCAGCGTATCCAGCAACACAACTTCGCCGCGCGTATGCGCCCGCGGGTCATCTGGTGGTACCATGCGAATATCCACCGGTCGAATGCCAATTTTCAGCTGACAGCCGCCCATCTTCTCCGCCAGCATTGCCTGATCACGTTGCGGGATTGGTACGCGGTAAGGTGTATCACACTCGACAATTGCATAATCCCCGTGATAATCTACCGTAAAGACGTTCATTGGCGGATCGCCCACAAAGGTCGCTACATAGAGATTGACCGGACGGTAATAAATCTCGTCCGGCTTGCCAACCTGTTCGATGACGCCCTTGTGCATAACAGCCACGGTATCCGCCATTGAAAGTGCCTCTAACTGATCGGGGGTGGCATATAGTGTAGTGATGCCCAGCCCTTGCTGTATCTTTTTTAG
This sequence comes from Anaerolinea sp., assembly GCA_020725865.1. GTDB lineage: Bacteria > Chloroflexota > Anaerolineae > Anaerolineales > Anaerolineaceae > DYEC01. The sequence continues at coordinate 203,491 of DYEC01000011.1, forward strand.
CTCAGAGCGCATGCGGTGGCGCAATTTAGCGTCCAGGTGGGCGATAGGCTCATCCAGCAAATAGGCTTTGGGACGTCGTACCAATGTTCGCCCAAGTGCCACGCGCTGCCGCTGACCGCCGGAGAGTTCGCGCGGGTAACGGTGCAATAAGTCACCCAAACCAAGCATCTCTGCCACTTCTTTGACGCGCATCTCACGCTGCTCGCGTGTCAGGGTGCGTTTGCGTTCCGGAGCTTCAAGAGGAAACATCAGGTTTTCAAATACGGTGAAGTGTGGATAGAGAGCGTAGCTTTCAAAGGCAGTTGCAACATCGCGGTTCTGCGGGAACTCTTTGGTAATATCCCGTCCATCCAGCAATATTTGACCTTCATCTGCCTGCTCAATGCCGGAAATAATGCTGATGGTGGTGGACTTCCCTGCACCGGATGCTCCTAGCAAGACAAAGAATTCACCATCCTGAATCGTGTAGCTGACATTTTTCAGGGCAGTGACCGTTCCAAAGTGCTTGGTGACATTCTTAAGTTCTACTTTTGCCATGCGAGTCTCCCAGTAATCAACTCATATACAGCACATTGACGCCCGTTTCGACATCGAAGAAATGCATGTGCCGCTGGTCAAAGGTAACATAAACAGTCTGATTGACTTCGGGGCGCAGATCACCCAGCACCTGAGCAAGGAAAATATCGCCGTTCATCTGAAGCGAGATGATGGTACGGTCGCCTTGTGGTTCTACAAAATCCACCCTTAATCCAAAACTGTTCGGCATGGGTGTCAGACTGACCAGTACATCTTCTGGACGAACGCCCAGTTTCAGCTTGGGATTGCCGCGGTAGCCCAGAAACCGCGCTTTACAAATATCATCCAGTTGCAGACGGAAGGATGGCGAGGTGATAAAGTAATTCTCCCCTTCCTGAACCAGTTCACACAGGGTGAAATTCATCGGCGGCTCACCAATGAAACCACCGACAAATTCGTTTGCCGGGTTGTAGTAGATATCCAGCGGTGTACCCACCTGTTGGATGCGCCCCAAATTCATGATGGCGATTCGATCTGCCATTGCCATGGATTCGACTTGATCATGGGTGATATACAGGGTGGTGACGCCAAGCTCGGCAACCTGCTTCTTCAACTCATCGCGCATCCGGGCACGCAAGCCGGCATCAAGGTGTGAGATGGGTTCGTCCATGATCAGTACGGCTGGCTCCCGGACGATAGCGCGTCCAATCGAAACCCGCTGCATCTCGCCGCCGCTCAAGTGCTTCACGCCTGTCTTCAGCACCGGTTCAAGCCCTAAAAATTCGGCCGCCCATTTCACTTTGCGGTCAATCTCTGCCTCAGGCAGATTCCGCACTCGCAATGGAAAAGCGATGTTCTCGTATACATTCAGATTGGGGTACAACGCCCAGTTTTCAAAGACCATTGCGACATTGCGTTCGCTGGGGGGCATTTTGTTCACCACGCGGTCATCGAAGAGAATCTCGCCGCGGGTGATTTCCTCCAATCCAGCGATCATGCGCAGTGTGGAGGACTTACCACAACCGGAAGGACCCAGGATGGAGAAAAACTCCCCATCATTACATTTCCAGCAGGCATCGATCACCGCCTGTACTTTGCCGCCGTAAATTTTCCAAACGTTACGCAGTTCGACACTTGCCACTGTTCATCTCTCCTGTAAAACCGCTTATACGCCCATCTGGTAAGCGGCACGGAACAACCACACCGCCCGCGAGGCTTTAATTGGGATGCCTTTATCCGATATGGTCACGCGGAAGCGTTGCAGCACGGGCGTGCCCGGTTCAACCTGTAAATAATCCGCTTCGCGCTTTTCCAGACATACCACGGTTACCTCATCAAACGCTTTGTCCGATTTCAAGCCAAACTTTTGCTCCATCACGGCAAACGAAGACTGCCCACTGCCCTCTTCGGTGAATAAATCAGGGGTAATTCCGGGGTAGTATTTCGCGGGGAAGTACGAGGTTTCAATGGCTACCGGTACGCCATTTACCGTGCGCAGGCGTTCCATGATCTGCACTTTGTCACCTTCTTCTAATGCCAATCGCTTTTGGATGGAGGGCCAGGCATCCACCAGTTGCCAGTTGATAATTTCTACACCAGGTTCTTCGCCACGCTTTTTAGCTTCTTTGGTAATACTGTGACTACCGCCCAGTGTTGCCCATAACTTGCGCTTGGGCACGCGCACCGTTGGCAAGGGTTGAGAACGCTCGCGTTCCAGCTCGCCTTCATATATCAATTCGGCAATTGCATCGGCAATCTCAGCTTCAGTTGCACCAAAGCGCTGTGCCAGTTCTGTGATTGACGGTAATGAATCGCCAGGTTTGAATTCACCCGATTGGAGGAGTTTTTCGATTTCAAAAAAGTATTTATTCATTGCTCACCTCTATTATTTCAATGAATTATCCTTTCACGCCACCGCGTGTCAAACCTTCCACCAGATTGCGAGAAAATAGGAAGACCAGAATATAAATCGGCACGATCCCTGCCAGCGCCGCAGCAGACATCTCGCCGAATTGCAAACCATGCTCTCCAACGTAACGTGAAATGCCGATTGGGAAGGTGTTTGACTGCACGCCATAGGTCAAAATCAGTGCAAACAGGAACTCATTCCAGGAAAGTATCAGACAGATCACGCCGGTCGCTAATACGCCCGGACGAATCAACGGAAACACCACTCGTCGTAATGTATCAAACTTGCTGTAACCATCAATCCACGCCGCCTGTTCCAGCTCTTTTGGAATGGCGCGGATGTAACTGTCCATCAACCAGACTGCAATCGGCATGTTTGCCATCGTGTGTACCAGCAGCAAGCCCAGCAGCGTGTTCTGCAATCCGACCATCTTCACCATTGCAAAAATTGGGATGCTGACCACAATAGGCGGCATCACATACGTGCCTAAAATCCAGGCTGGAAAGAACCAACCGCCGGTTTTGAAACGGATGATCGAATATGTGGTCGGCACGGCAATGACAAGCACCAGGATTGTGCTAAAAAATGCCACTACCGTAGAATTGAACAAGTAGCGCACCAGCGGCACGTTGCGGAACGCTTTGATCCAGTTGATCGTTGTGATCGGACCCGTTGGCAGTAATGCGCCAGAGACGCGAATTTCAATCGGCTCCTTTAATGATGTAGAGGCAATGTATACAATTGGGATGAGAATCGCTAGGATAAACAGCAGTAGCAAGACGATGCGAAACACCCTGCCAAATAGAATGTGACTCACGTAGTAACTCACATCCTTACGGGCAACGATCTCTTCTGCTTCTGCATGGATTTCAAAAGTACCGTTGGTTTCCATCACTCGACCCTCTTTAACAGTAGTTCGCGCCCTTTAGTCAGCAGCGTTGCTAGAACACTGATCAGAATCAGTACCAAAATGCTGAGTGCACCGCCATAGCCGGTCTGGAACTGCTTAAAACTGACGCGGTAGATGTAGAACGAGGCAACCTGCGTTGTATTTCCCGGTCCGCCAAAGGTTAACATGTAAATCAGATCAAAGACCTTCAGGGCAATCAGGAAGCGGAATAGGAAAATCACGATCACCTGCGGTGCGACCATCGGCAAAGTCAGACGCTTGAAGACATACCAGGCAGATGCGCCATCCACCATTGCTGCCTCGTATGGATCACGCGGTAGCGATTGCAATGCCGCCAGACAAAGCAAAAAGCAGAAAGGTGTCCATTGCCAGATATCTGCCAGCATGATGGAAGGAAAAGCCAGTGTTTTATCGCCCAAAAAGGCGATTGGAGCGTTGGTTAGGCCCCACTTAACCAAATAGTAATTAAGCATGCCTTGATTGGGATCATAGATCAGCCGCCAGATCATAGCAATGGCTACCGGTGGCGTGAACAAGGGTAACAGCGCGAGCGTACGAAGCACACCGCTCAATTTTCGTTCGCGCTGCATGGCAAAAGCCAGCACAAACCCTAGAAATGTCTGTATCGTTGTCACCACAAAAGCAAAAATCAGCGTATTTACCAAAGAATCCCCAAAGACCTCATCGGTCAGGGCTTTCTTGTAATTTTCAAACCAGATGAAATCGTTGAATGGTTTTGAGATGGTTGAGTCTGTGAAACTGATTCCCAGCACGTAAATTAGCGGAACAAGCGAAATGATCAGCAGGATGACAAATGTGGGCAATACCATTAATTTGGGCGTATATTTCTCAATTGTTGCATTCACTGCCCGGCTCCTTAACCTCGATAGTTGAATGGGGGGAGGCACTCCTCCCCCCATTTTGGCGAAACGTCTTTACTTGAGCAAATCTTCCCAAGCTTTCTGAGTATCATCCAAAGCCTGTTTGGGCGTCTTCTGTCCGGTCAAAGCCAATGACAGGTTATCATTAAGCGGCTCCTGCAACTTGAACCACAGTGCGCTGGTTGGCCAGGCAACCGCATTCTTATGCGCTTCGCGGATGGCATCGGCAACCTCTTTGCCAACAAATTCAATATACTTTGGGTCTTCAAGGGTCGACTTGCGCACTGGGTCAATACCGCCTACAACGGTGTTGTAACGTTTGGCAGTCTCTGGGTCGGCGGTGAACTTGAGAAATTCAAAAGCGCAAGCCTTGTTCTTGGAACCGGTTGAAACACCTACCCCAAAACCGGCATTGACGGAAGCCACCACTTTTCCTTTGTCGCCTGGACCTTTGGGCAATGGTACAACGCCCCATTGCCCGACAATCTTGGAAGCAGTCGGGTCATCGGTCATTGAACCCAGATCGGTCCAGAATTCCACCATGCCTACCTTGCCGGTAAACCAGCCGCCCAATGCCTCATCGAATGCCACTGCAGAAGCGGTCGGCAAAGCATATTTCGACTGCTCAACCAACCCTTCCAAAGCAGCAACTGCCTCAGGACTGTTGATGACAGGCTTTCCATTGGCATCAAAGAATGAGCCGCCGTAAGAGCCCAGACGGTTCAGATAGGTGCCAATCAGGATGAGCGGGATCTTGGCACCCATGATGGCGCAGCCATAAGCAGCACCTTTCTCGCCTTCGGTGATGGTCTTGCAGACGTTCAGGTACTCGTCCCAGGTTGCCGGTGGTTTGAGATTGTATTTCTCCAGCAACGGTTTGTAGTACCACAGAATGTGCATGTCACCGTCATAGGGGATGCCATAGCGAGAATTGCCAATCTTGGTAAAAGTATCGAAATAGGTGGGGAAGAAGTCATCCGCCTTCAGCCAGCCAGCATTGTCCACGTACCACTGGTCAAGATTCTCTAGCACATTGCTTTCTACCAGTGTACCCAGACCAGGATACCAGTACTCAACGACATCAACCTCATTTGCGCCGGAAGTGACATCCAGAACCGCTTTCTCGATTACATTGTCATAGGGTACCACAATCAGTTCAACGGTTGCGCCGGAAACTTCCTGGAACCAGGTTTGCAGGTTCTGCGCGGCAACGTTGTGCGGCTGAATGGTCAGAAACTTGATCGTCTTACCGCTGCATACCTCTTTATTAACCGCTGCAGAAACCTCTGGCGGCTTTTCAGGAGCTTTGGTCGGCTCAGCAGGCTTTTCGGGAGCTTTGGTCGGCTCAGCAGGCTTTTCCGGTGCGGGGGTTGCCGCCGGCTGACAGGCTGCCAGCAACATGGCAAGCACGACAAACACGCTCAAGACTAATGTTAGCTTTTTCACAGTTTCCTCCTCCAGATAGTAAAGGATGTAAATAGGATTTTGCAATAGATCATCTGATGTACGGCACCTGCTTTAGAACGCTCCACCTCCTTTCTGACAAGAACATTAACCTATTGCCAGTGTTCGATTCCGGCATTTGCACTTTCTTCCCAGACCGGCCAGACCGCCTGAATCAAATGAATATAGATGCTGTAAAGCTGGTCATATTTGGGCATGTTATCGGTATTTGGGGTATGCTCGCGGCCGATTTTGACCATGCTGGCGACCCCTTCGCCGTGATCCTTGAAGACACCCACAGCTACGCCAGCGTTGATCGCTGCGCCGCGTGAACCGGAATCTGCCCCTGCCGGAACGCGGATGACGCTGCCTAGACAATCGGCGATGATCTGACACCAGAGCGGGCTTTTTGAGCCGCCGCCGGAGACGTAATTCGTGTTCAGCCGCCCGGTTTTGATCATGGCTTCGACGTTGTGGCGGGTGGAGAGTGCCACACCTTCATAGACAGCCCGCAGCAGATGGGCACGGCTGTGCCAATCGCCCAGCCCGAAGAAGACACCGCGCGCTTCGGGTTTAACAAATGGTGCCCGCTCTCCCTGTAACAGCGGCAGGTAAACTACGCCACCTGCACCAACCGGTATTTTGGCGATTTCCTCGTTAATCACATCATAAACACTGACGCCGCGCTCTTTCGCTTCAGCGCGTTCGGCGGCACAGAATTCACGCTCAAACCAGTCCAAATTGCCTGCTGCCACCTGTGCCATTGAGGTTTTGTAAAAGACACCCGGCACTGTATGGCACATCAGGCTGTAAACTCGTTCCGGGTCAAGCGCAGGCTCTGCTGAAAGCACCACATGCACGCCGGCAGTAGCGATGTTGCTGCATGCCTCGCCGACGCGGTAAGCACCTGCGCCCAAAGTAGAGCAAGCACCGTCAAACGCTCCGCTCGAAACCGGTGTGCCCTCCTTTAAGCCGGTCAGTTCAGCAGCCTGTTTGGTAACCTTGCCTGCCACTTCCCAAGCAGGCACCAATTTAGGAAGTAGGTGTTTATAGGCATGAATGCCAGCAGTTTCCAGCAACTCGTCCGAATAATCCAGTGTCTTGAAGTCAATTAACGCCACCGAAGCCATACTGGGGTCGGTGCTGAATTCCCCGGTCAGACAGAATTTGACCCAGTCCTTTGAGGTTAGGTTGACGTATGCCTTTTGCAGGCTCTGTGGTTCGTGTTCCATTAACCAGGGGAAGATGGTCACCGGACCCATACCGGCGAACAGGTTCCAACCAGAGAGGTCATATAATTTAGGTAGCAATCCTTGCTCGCCCCAGGCGTCCAGATAAGGTTTAGCGCGTCCATCCAGCCAGATGATGGCTGGGCGAACGGGGCGACCTTCGCGGTCCACCAGCCAGACACCGCCGCCATGTCCGCTCAGCGAGACTCCAGCGATATCCGCTGGATCAACCCCCGACTTTTCTAGACAGTTGCGAATGGCAGAGATAGTCGCCTGCCAGATTTCATCCATATCCTGTTCTGCCCAAGCGGGTTCAGGATGGGCAGTTTTTACATCACGACCTGATGAGACTGCAATCTCGTTGCCCTCTGTATCGAACAGAGTGGCTTTGGTTGTCGTTGTACCGTTATCAATTCCAAGCAGGTAAGTCTTTTTCATATGCTCCCTCATTTTGGAATGGTAAAAAATGACTGTGTGACACCACAAAATATCCCATTTTGAATAAATAGGGGCTATGTATTAACACTGCTGGGATGCTGCCAAAGGTTCTTTGGTTAGTCAATACGTACATGCGTTTGTCCGTACAAAGCAACGGATAAAAAATTCAGAGCTAAAAAGTCGTAATTAGTGACATCTGTCACAATTTTCAGTATAGTGATTTCAAAAGCGGTTGTCAAGTGCTTTCTTCTCATGTTCGGACAAGAGTTCGGACATTTGCGTAAATCAAGTGGGCAGAGATTAATAAAGCGGCGGTAACAATGCGTTTCAACACAGGGCGATCCAAACAGGTTGCATGTACCACGTTTTCAATATCAATAAAAAACCTTGCCCGTGATTTCGGGCTGTGCTAAACTCATGATATGTCTACCACACAATCGGTCATGTATCAGGAAGCACTCAGGGCGATTGAGAATGGAGAACGGGCGCGTGCCCGCGATCTGCTAACTCGCCTGCTAAAAGCCAATCCCAATCAGGCGGAGTACTGGTTGTGGATGAGCGCGGTGGTGGAGACCCGCAAGGAGCGAATTTATTGCCTCAAGGAAACGTTGCGGCTCGACCCGCAAAATGTGGCAGCAAAGCGCGGATTGATTATGCTGGGACAATTAGCGCCCGATCCAAAACTGGTTGTGCCTCTTCAATCCCAGCGGCGCAACTGGGAAAACACTCTGCCAAAGATTAAATCCCGTGAGCAACCCAAGGCGCCCATCTCCTTCCGTCAGGTATTTCTGTTTGGCAGCGCTTTTGTGGTTCTAGTGGCTACAATTGTGTTTGCTATTATTAGCACTCGACCGCGAGTGGAAGCGCCAGTTGCAGAACGTCCGCTCTTTCCGGCAACGGCGACCGAAGCGCCCACGCCAACCTTTGGGTTCAGTACGGCGGCAAAAACCCCTGTTGGTCCAACGCCACTGTGGATGTTCTTGCAAGCAACTTACACCCCTACACCTCTGTATGTAAATACGCCGCATATCAGCGAGTCGTACAATACTGCACTGCGCGCTTTAGGGCGGGGACAGTATGACCAGATGACACTTTATCTAGATCAGGCGATCACCTTGCAGCCACAGGCAGCGGATTTGTTTTACTATAAAGGCGAAGCGTACCGCTTGCAGGGTAAGTATAGTCAGGCGAACGAATCTTACAAGCAAGCATTAGCGCTTAATCCGGATTTTGCACCAGCTTATCTTGGGCAGGCGCGCGTGGCAATGGCGGTTTCGCCTGATAACGCTAAATCGGCGCAAGCCAGTCTGGAGAAAGCCCTGCAGTTAGACCCGCAATTATATGAAGCGCGGCTGGAACTGGCGATGCTGGCACTACAACGCGGCGATGGCAAAGGAGCACTGGCAGAACTGGAGGAAGTGTCCCGTCAGGTGCCGTCCTCCGTGTTGTTGTACTACTATCGGGCACAGGCTTATCGCTTGATGGGTGAACTGGAACAGGCTTTGCGGGATGCCGAACGCGCCAACCAGATGGACGTTACTTTTCTGGATGGATATCGGCTGGTGGGAGAAATTGCGCTACTGCTCGGCGAGACGGAGAAAGCGCTTTCAGCATTGAATACCTATCTGACTTATCAACCGGATGATGCTCAGGCATTAGCATGGCTTGGTTCCGGGTATGCGGCTAGTGGTCAGACCGATCAAGCGTTTCAAATTTTTGATCAGGCTATTCAAAAAGATAGTCGTTCCTTTGAAGCATATTTTCGGCGCGGCATGTTATATCTGGAACAAAATGATCTGGAAGCTGCCCTCAACGATTTGAACAAAGCGGTGCAGCTGAACGGCAGATCATATCCAGCGCGTATCGCGCTGGGGCGGGCATTTCTCTTGCAGGGACAGGACCGCAACGCCTATCAGCAGTTTGCCAGTGCCGAAGGGCTGGCGCAGGACGACAATGATCGGGCGGGTGTCTATTACTGGAGGGCGCAGGTATTGGAACGCATCGGAGAGAGCCGCGTTGCCATTAGAGACTGGCAGGCATTGCTGGATTTACCAGAGAATGCCGTGCCCGCTGAATGGCGCACTATGGCTGAGGAAAGGTTAAAGACCCTGATTACTCCTACAATGACGAAAGTGCCCACCCGGACGCGCGTGCCGACCGACACACGTGTTCCGACCCGTACACCTGTACCGACCAATACCCGCCAGCCAAGCGCGACGTGGACACCGACACGCACGCCGGCACTAACGCGCACGTTTCCGGCATCCCCAACCCCATAAGCGACGAGGAAACAGTTTTGCATTCGCATCTGTTATATACACTGGTCCATTGGCGGCAGCGGCGAAAAACCCACCATTTGCGAAGTCTTCAGCAACGGGCTTGGCGCGGTATGTTGGGTTTGGGGGCGGTTGTCAGCCTTTCGCTAGTTGGAGGTGTATTTGTCCTGGCTTCGTTGTTTGCCAGTTTGACCAATGCTTTGCCATCCATCGAGCAATTGCCGGAGATGCTCGACCCGCAGAATGGCTGGTTACTTGAGCCCACCCGTTTGTATGACCGCAACGGTCAGGAAGTCATTTTCAGCCTGGAGAATCCCGGCGTGACGCGCCGTTTTTTGCAGATTGATCCTCTTTTGCCGGAACATTTTTCACCCTATCTGGTGCAAGCGGTGCTGGCGCTGTATGATCCCGGCTTTTGGGGACATCCGGGGTTTGACCTGCAGCATCTGACCGATCCCAAACCGCATACCATCGCCGAGCGGCTGGTGTTGGAACTGCTACTTGAAGGTGAAGTGCCGGATGCCCGCCGCGCCTTGCGGATGCGTTTTCTTGCGGGGCAAGTGGTTGCAACCTATGGGCGAACGCGGGTACTCGAATGGTTTTTGAACAGCGCGTATTTCGGGCATCTGGCATATGGCGCAGATAGCGCGGCGCAGCTTTATCTAGGCAAACCTGCCAGTCAGTTGACATTGGCAGAAGCCGCGCAGTTGCTAGCTGCATACGAAGCGCCTGCGCTGAACCCGTTGGATGCCCCCATCGCGGCGCGGGAGCGTCAGCGTTTTGTGCTGGAGCACCTCTTGGCAGTTGGCGCAATCAACCGGCAGGAATTTGAACAGGCTGTACAAACCCAGTTGATTTTTCGTCAGCTGGTGAAAGAAGAGGAGCAAATTGGACGTGCCTTTGTCCGTTTAGCACTGGAGCAGGCAGCCAAACAGATGGGGCGGCGGCGGGTGGAACGTGGCGGGTTGCGTATTGTGACCACGCTCGATCTGGATTTACAGCGGCAATTGAAATGTACCGTAAAGATTCAACTGCGCCGCTTGAGCGGTCAGAGCGATGATTTGCGTGAAGATTGCCCAGCAGGGCGTTTGCTGCCCACACTTTCCAGCGATTCCCGTTCGTACCCGGCTGATCTGCGTGCTGGTGCAGTGTTGCTGGATGTGGAAAGCGGTCAGGTGTTGGCACTGCTTGGTGAAACGACACCTCAGGATGAAAAGGCGTTTCTGCCTGCCGGGCAGCCCGGCAGCCTGCTTACCCCGTTTGTGGCGCTGGCGGGTTTTACTCGCGGGATGTCGCCTGCCAGTTTGGTATGGGATATTCCTGCCCGGCTCCCGCAAAGTCTGCAGGGACGCCAAAACCCGGATGGTAAATTTCATGGTCCTCAGCGGCTGCGTCTGGCGCTAGCAAATGATTATCTGGTACCGTTTACTGATTTACTGGTACAACTGGGTGCTTCCAATGTATGGCATCTGGTGGAACCTTTTGGACTGAGTGGACTGGTAGCCAGCCCTCAGGCAGAGGATTTGCTTTTTGACGGAGGAAACATTTCTATCTTGAATATTGCACAGGCGTATCAGGTTTTTGCCGGTCAGGGGGTGCTGGTTGGTCAACGGACAGGGCAAGATGGCACCTTTGAACCGCTGTTGGTGCTTGTGATAGAAGACTTTGGTGGTCACCGCTGGCTGGACGCAACTCAGCCCGGTGCAACGCAAAAACAAGCAGTGGTCAGCGCTCAGCTTGCTTATCTAGTGAATCATGTCCTGAGTGATGAAAATGCCAGGCGAATCAGTTTAGGATACCCTAACCCGCTGGAAATCGGGCGACCAACGGGCGCCAAACTTGGGCAGACGGCGGACGGCTCGCAGGTTTGGACAGTCGGCTACACTCCGCAGCGCCTGCTGGCGATCTGGATTGGTTTGCCTGCTGATGCGGATGAGTCCATACGCCTTAGTCCAAAACTGGCAGCTGGCGTTTGGCGGGCAGTCATGCAATATGCAACGCGCGACCTTCCGCCCATCGGCTGGAATGAACCACCGGGTATGGTACAGGTGACAGTATGCGACCCATCCGGCAAGCTGCCGACTTCTGCTTGCCCAAGCCGGGTTAGCGAGGTTTTCATTCAGGGCAACGAACCCACAGAAGCCGATGCACTCTATCAGGTGTATCAGGTCAATCGGGAAACCGGGCGATTGGCGACGGTCTTTACCCCGCTGGAAATGATAGACGAACGCACCTATCTGGTACTGCCGGAGGAGGCGCTGGACTGGGCAAAGCAAAACAATATTCCCATCCCACCGACGGAGTATGACACCATCCAGCCTGCGCCTTGTTCACCCGCCGCCTGCATCACCAGCCCGGCGTCGTTTACCTTTGTAAAGGGCATGGTGACAGTGCGTGGAACAGCTGCGGGAGAGGATTTTGCTTTTTACCGCCTACAAATTGGGCGCGGTTTGAACCCGCGCACTTGGCTGCAACTGGGTGAGGATAGCGCTACCCCCGTCACAGAGGATGTGCTCGGCGAGTGGAATACCCGTGATCAGGATGGTTTGTATGCGCTGCGGCTAACGGTGGTGAAACAGAACCAGCAGGTGCTGACTTCGGTGGTGCAGGTCACGGTGGATAACACCCCGCCGGAGGCGCGCATTGCTTTCCCGCTCGATGGACAGGTGCTGCAGCGTGCGGAAGATCGTCCACTGGTTTTGCAGTGTGATGTCAACGATGCCTTTGGCATTCGCCGCGTAGAATGGTTATTAGATGGCAAAGTGATTGCAGAGAGCAACTTAGCGCCGTACAGTGCCTTATGGCAGGCGGAAACCGGCGAACATGAGCTGCGGCTTAGGGCATATGATCTGGCAGATAATATGGGGGAATCGCAGCCGGTACGTTTTCGCGTCCAATGAAAGATGAGATTTTTTAAAACAAATTAGATAATTTTTGGTAAAATCAAATATATTGTTTTTGTAAAGTTGCCGTTTGCGGCTGCAAATGGTAGCGATATTGCTTGCTTTTGGAGGGTTGGGTTTACAATGTTATCCAAAGAAACAAAACTGGACATGTACTGGACGATGTTGCTTTCGCGGCGGCTGGATGAACGCGCCTGGGTGTTGCACCGCCAGGGCAGAATCGCTTTTCACATCTCCGGCATCGGGCAGGAAGCGGCGCAGGTGGGCGCTGTATTTGCTTTGCGGCGCGGTTATGATTGGTTTTTGCCTTATTACCGGGACATTGCACTGATGCTTGCGCTGGGCTATACGCCGCGTGACTTTGCCCTGAGCATGATGGGCAAGTCAGAGGACATCACTTCGGCAGGGCGACAGATGCCCAGCCACTGGAGTTTGCGCTCTGCCAATGTTCCCAGTCAATCGGCGACGGTTGCCACGCAAACCTCACACGCGGCAGGAATCGGGCTGGCGATCAAGCTGCGCGGTGAGGATAAGGTTGTTCTTACCTGCATTGGGGAAGGCTCCACCTCACAGGGCGAATGGTATGAAGGGGTCAACTGGGCAGCTATTCACCGTCTGCCGGTGATCTTCCTGGTGCAGAACAATCAATATGCCATCTCCGAGCGTGTGGAACGGCAGATGGCAGTGCCCGGACCGGCTGCCAAAGCCTGCGGGCTGGGATTGGATGGGCGCGAGGTAGATGGCACGGATATCTTTCAGGTGTATGAGGTAATTGCAGAAGTGGCGGAAAAAGCCCGCCGCGGTGAAGGTCCCAGCCTAATTGAGGCAAAGCTTTACCGTATTACACCGCATTCATCGGATGACGATGACCGCACCTATCGCTCCCGCGAGGAGGTGGAAGCGCATAAAAAGCGTGATCCGCTGCTGATTGCACAGGCGATTCTGGAAAAAGAGGGAGTGTTGACCCCCAAAAAGCTCGAGGAACTGGAAGCAAAAGCAAAGCGAATCGTGGATGAAGCAGTTGCCTATGCTGAACAGGCACCGTATCCTGTGGTGGACGACAACGTCACACGGGTTTTTGCTGGGGAGGTGTCCCATGCCTGAAATGACCCTGATAGAAGCCATCCGTCAGGCGATGGATGAAGAGATGGCGCGCGACCCGAATGTGTTTATCGTTGGGGAAGATGTTGGCAAGCGCGGCGGTGTTTTTCGTGCCACGATGGGTTTATATGAAAAATATGGCGAGAGTCGAGTCATTGATGCGCCGCTGGCGGAGCTGTCCATCGTTGGGGTGGGGATTGGCGCAGCGTTGTATGGAATGCGTCCAATCTGCGAGATTCAGTTTGCGGATTATATCTTTCCAGCATTCAATCAGATTGTTGGTGAAGCCGCGCGGATGTATTATCGCTCCAACGGCGAATGGACGGTACCGGTGGTAATCCGCGCTCCGTATGGCGGCGGCATCAGCGGAGGGTTGTACCATTCGCAGTCGGTGGAAGCTTTCTTTGCCCATGTTCCGGGTCTAAAGGTGGTTATCCCTTCCAACCCGTATGATGCAAAAGGACTGCTCAAGTCGGCAATACGCGACCCCAATCCGGTGATGTTTTTTGAGCCCAAGAAGGGTTATCGCTTGATCCGCGGCGAAGTCCCAGAGGAGGAGTATCTGGTACCCATTGGACCGGCGAAAATCTCTCGTTTCGGACGGGATGTGAGCATCTTTGCCTATGGTATGATGCATTATTACGCGTTGCAGGCGGCGGAGATGTTAGCACAGGAAGGGATTGAGGCAGAAGTGGTGGACTTACGTACACTGGCGCCAGTGGATAAAACCACGATTCTGGAATCGGTCAAACGGACGGGCAAAGCATTGATTGTGCATGAAGATAACCTGACGCTGGGCTATGGGGCAGAGGTGGCTGCGATTATCGCCGAGTATGCCTTTACCGATCTAGATGCGCCGGTGCGGCGGCTGGCGGGTCCGGATGTGCCGGGCGTACCGTTTTCGCCCCCACTACAGGAATGGTTTATGCCCAACCCAGAGAAAATTGCCAACGCAGCCAGAGAGCTGGCTCGGTTTTAGCAGGGAGGAACAAAGATGGCGACAAGAGTAGTTATGCCGCAATTGGGCGAATCAGTCATTGAAGGTACAGTAGTGGCTTGGTTGAAAAAAGAAGGTGAACGGGTAGAGAAGGAAGAGGCTTTGGTGGAGATTACCACCGATAAAGTGCAAACCGAGATTCCCAGCGTAGCCGCCGGCATATTACTGAAAATACTGGTCGGTGAGGGTGAAACAGTGCGCGCAGGTACTACGCTGGCATGGATCGGCGAACCGGGCGAGACAATCCCCGAAGGCGACGCAGGTTTACCGCAACGTCATGCCCATCCTGCTCCAGCAACCGTTCCTGTACTGCAATCGGCAACTGAGCCGTCACGCGACCTTGGTTTTATCTCGCCGGTGGTTGCCCGGCTGGCGAAAGAGCATCAGATTGATCTTGCACAGATCAAAGGCACCGGTGAAGGTGGGCGCATCACCAAGAAGGATGTGCTGACTTATCTGGAAAGCCGCAAGGCTGCTGTCAGTGAATCTCCGGCGTGGGAAACTCCCGGCGGGGGCGAACTTTTCCGTCTTCCGGAAGAAGCCCAGCCGCAGCTCCCAACACTCCAACCATCGGTTGCGACGCCCGCTCCTGTGGCGCAGGGCGATATGCTTATCCCGCACAGCACCATGCGGCTGGCAATTGCCGAACACATGGCGCGGAGCAAGCGCACTTCACCGCATGTCACCACTGTTATGGAGGCAGACCTGTCGGCTGTGGTTGCCCACCGTGAGGCAAACAAGGCGCAGTTTGCCCGCGATGGCGTCCGTCTGACCTATACCGCCTATTTCATCTCGGCAATTATCGCCGCTTTGAAAGCCTACCCGCAGGTCAATTCGTCCTGGTCGGATGAGGGGGTGATTGTACACAGGGCAATCCATATCGGCATGGCAGTTTCGCTGGGAGAGGAAGGGTTGATCGTGCCAGTGATTAAAAATGCGGACGGACTTTCTTTGCTTGGTCTGGCACGTGCCGTCAATGATCTGGCGGAGCGCGCCCGCAGCCACCACTTACAACCCGATGAGGTCAAAGGCGGCACCTTCAGCATCACCAATCACGGCACTTCTGGTTCGCTTTTTGCCACGCCGATTATCCCGCAACCGCAGTGCGGTATCTTGGGTGTAGGTGCAATTAAGAAGCGTCCGGTTGTCATCAATGATGCTATTGCTATCCGCCCGATGGTGTATCTCTCTTTCACCTTTGACCACCGTATTCTGGATGGTTATGGGGCAGATAGTTTTCTGGCGAAAGTGGTCAGCGTACTGGAAAACTGGACAGAAACGGGCTAATGAACATAGTAAAATAGGCAGTAGGAAAATATAGACAGGTTTTTATGTCTGTTATCCTGTGCTACCATGCTGTGATAAGGTAGCCTATCCAAAATTCTATGAGCAGTGGAGTGTTACACTATGGCAGAAGAGCAAAAGTATGATGTCATTGTTATTGGCGCTGGACCGGGTGGGTATGTTTGCGCCATTCGCGCTGCGCAGCTGGGCAAAAAAACCGCCATTGTAGAAAAGCAATGGCTGGGCGGAGTGTGCTTGAATGTCGGTTGTATTCCTTCAAAGGCGTTGCTAAAAAATGCCGAAGTAGCACACACCCTGCGTGAGGGCGGTAAAGAGTTTGGCTTTTCGGTGGAAAATCTCAAGCTGGATTATAGCGCTGCTTTCAACCGCAGCCGTCAGGTATCGCAACGGTTGACGCGCGGCATCAGTCTTTTGATGAAGAAAAACAACATTGATGTTTATATGGGCACAGCGGTTTTTACTGCCAAAGACACCCTGCAGGTGACCGATACGGAGGGCAAAAGTCAGGAACTGAAAGCAGTAAACATCGTCATTGCGACCGGCTCTTATACGGCGATGATCCCGGGGGTGACGGTGGACGGTAAGCACATCGTAACTTATACAGAAGCGATTTTACAGGATTACGTCCCGCAGTCAGCAGTGATCATCGGCGCCGGGGCGATTGGCGTGGAGTTTGCCACCATCTGGAGCGCATACGGTGCCAAAGTGACGCTGGTGGAAATGCTGCCGCGCGTATTGCCGCTGGAAGATGAAGAGATCAGTGCTGAGCTGGCAAAGGCGCTCAAGAAGCGAGGCATTGAGATTATGACCGGGACACGGGTGCTAGAGGTGCAGTCCAATGAACAGGGCGCAGTGGTAAAGGTGGCGGCTGTGGATGGAGAGAAAACTCTGCAGGCAGAGCAGGCGCTGGTTGCCATCGGTTTCAAACCCAACACGCGCGGTTTGGGGTTGGAAAAAATTGGTGTGCAGTTGACCGAACGCGGCTTTATCCAAATTGACGAGCGCATGGCGACCAGCGTGCCGGGCGTGTGGGCGATTGGCGATGTGACCGGGCAGCTTTTGCTTGCCCATGTCGCTTCGGCGCAGGGAATTGTCTGCGCGGAGAATATTGCCAGTGTGGAGACGGTACCACTGGACTACCGTATGATGCCGCGTGCAGTCTATTGCTCGCCGCAGGTGGCATCCTTTGGTTATACCGAAGCTCAGGCGCGGGAAGCCGGTTATGAGATTAAAGTCGGACGTTTTCCGTTTATCGCCAATGGCAAAGCGCTGGGACTGGGAGACTACACCGGTTTTGTCAAAATCATTACAGATGCGAAATACGGTGAAATTCTGGGTGCGCACATGATCGGACCAGATGTTTCTGAGTTGTTGCCGGAGCTGACGCTTGCGCAGCGTATGGAACTAACCACTGCCGAGATTGCCCGCAATGTTCATGCTCATCCGACGCTGAGTGAAGTCATCATGGAAGCGGCACACGCCGCTGAGGGACACGCGATTCATATTTAGGTTATTTCATGGGTTATCAAACAATCAACCCTCACTGATTCTGGGGACCAGTGAGGGTTGATTATCCTTTCTTTCCTAATCGCGCTTCGGAGAGCGGCTGAACGGCTTGCTGTAAGCCCAGAAAGGTCATCTGGCGGAACATGTGCGCCATCTCTGCGGGCGGGTAGGGCATGCCGCTCTCCAACCACCAGGTGAGCATGCCCAGCAGACTGCCAGCAAAAAAGTTGGCGATGACTTCCAAAGGAATGGAAGGGGCATTATTTGCATTGTTCTCTTTGAAACGGGCAGATAAAAATCCCATCGCGTAGCGGCTGGCAATCTCGCGGATACGATGCATAACCTGATAGGCGCCCTCACCGCGCAGAATGATGCGGTAAATATCGGCGTTTTCGGCAGCATGCTGGAAGACAAACAAAACCGGGCTGGCTGAGGCGGAGGGTTCAGATGGTGGCTGATTCATCTCTGTCTGACTTATTTCTTCATACAGATGTGCTACCCGACTGGCAAGCTCATCGGCGGTTTCCTCAATGGACTGAAGCAGCAAATCCTCTTTGTCACGGTAGTGAAGATAGAATGTTGTGCGCCCCAAATCGGCTCGACGAGTGATATCCTCGATGGTAACAGCATCATATCCTTTTTCCAGTATCAGGGCAAATAGGGCTTCGCTCAGCAGTTTGCGTGTACGGCGGGCACGCCGATCAAGGGATTTATCGGTCATTGGACACCTTCTAAACACCTGTTCATTATCCGACATTCTTGATCAGTTCGTGATTGACAGTCGGATAAAGCGGTTTATAATATGAACACTTTGTATATTATTATACATTATGTATTTAAAGTTCTCAATGTTCTTGGTGTAGGTTTGAAACCTGCACTAACGAGCGGATTGAAAACTCATCCGCGATGACCATGGGATATGGCAGCGCAATTGGAGAGTAGCCACGATACAGTGCCAATCATCGAGCTGCGCGGTCTGGTGAAGACTTATAAGACCGGCGCAGGGGAATTCCCCGCGTTGAGAGGGATTGACCTGGCGGTTATGCCGGGTGAGTTTGTCGTGGTGGTGGGAAAATCGGGTGCAGGAAAGACAACCCTGGTGAACATGATTACCGGCACCGACCGCCCGAGCGCTGGTGTGGTGCGGGTTGCCGGGGCAGATGTACATGCTATGCACGAAGACCAGCTTGCCCTATGGCGCGGGCGCACGCTAGGGGTGATCTACCAGAATTTTCAATTGATGCCTACGCTCTCGCTGCTCAATAACGTGATGCTGCCAATGGATTTTTGCGGTCTGTGGCGGCGTCGGGAAAGCCCACTGCGTGCACTGGAGCTGTTGCGGGCAGTGGAACTGGAGGATCATGCTTTCAAGCTGCCGTCAACTATCTCTGGCGGGCAGCAACAGCGGGTGGCAATTGCGCGCGCCTTGGCAAATGATCCGCCAATCCTTGTTGCCGACGAACCAACTGGACGGCTGGACTCAGTGACGGCAGAAACCATCTTTCAGATTTTTCTGCGTCTGGTTGAATCAGGTAAAACGATTGTGATGGTGACCCACGATGAAAATCTTGCCCGCCGCGTCCCGCGTCGGATTCGTCTGGCGGATGGACGCATTGTTTCCGATAGCCGCGACCAACGGGGGGGTGGATGACGCCTGTAGAAGCTCAAGAGGCTTTGATTCGCCTGCAAAATGTTGTCAAAGTGTTCAAGACGCCTGCCGGCGAGGTGACGGTGTTGAAGGGCATCTCAATAGATTTTATGCATGGCGAGTTTGTTGGCATCGTGGGAAAGTCGGGCAGTGGAAAGTCCACGCTGATCAACATGATCAGTGGAATTGACCATCCCACACGCGGCAGTGTGCAGATTAACGGTATCAATCTTCATCAGCTGAAGGAAGGAAAACTGGCAGTCTGGCGCGGGCGCAATATGGGGGTTGTGTTTCAATTCTTTCAACTCTTGCCGATGTTGACAGTTCTGGAAAACACCCTTTTGCCAATGGATCTGGCGAATGTGATCCCGCCGCAGCAACGCGAGTGGCGGGCGTATGAGCTGTTGCATCTGGTTGGATTGGCCGAATTTGCTAATCAATTGCCAGCCATGCTCTCGGGCGGTCAACAGCAAATGGCTGCTATCGCCCGCGCCCTGGCAAACGACCCGCCGATTATTCTTGCTGATGAACCAACCGGAAGTCTCGACTCTTTGACAGCCGAATCGGTCTTCAGCATCTTTGGCGAATTGGCAAAACAGGGTAAGACAATAATCATGGTCACGCACGACAACAGTCTGGCAGAACGTACCGGGCGCAAACTGATCATCTCAGATGGTGAGATTGTGGACGAGGCGATTGGCAGAGCTTTGCCTATGCTCTCTCATTCGCAGTTGCTGCAACTGACCCATCTGGTGCAGCGCCATGTGCTTTCGCCCGGTGCGCCTTATCCATTGCCCGGTCTTTTCGTGGTGACGCGCGGTATGGTGGACTTGACCGGCATAGCGGGAGAGCCCTCACTCAATCCACAGCGTTTGATTACCGGCAACTGGACGAGCATCCTCGCGCTGGAGCAACAAGGGATAAAGGATGCGGTCCTTTGGGCGGTTGATGGGACGGCAGAGTTCATTTTCATCCCGCGCCCGGATTTTGAGCGTTGGCTGGCGCAAACGCCGGATGCTCGAGAGAGCTTGCTTCATCCAGAGTACGCGGAGGTTCGCTTACGGTGAACAGGGTGTTGCTAAGGCCGCGCTGGTATAAGGTGCTGGCAGACCTGTGGGGCAATAAAGTGCGCTCGCTACTGGTCATTGCTTCGATTGCGGTGGGACTGTTTGCTGTGGGCATCATCACCACGCTGGACGCAACGCTGCGGCGCGATATGCGATTAGGGTATGCGGCGGTCAACCCGGCAAATATTCAAATGGTTATCCCGAATTTTAGCGACCGGCTAATTGAGGGGTTGCGTGGGGTAAAGGGGGTTGCAGAGGTGGAAGGAGTGCGTACTTTCAATTTGCGTGCCCGTAATAGGGATGGGGAATGGGTGACCATTACCATGAATGCTATCCCCAACCCGAGAGAGATGAAAATCAACCGTCTCATGGTTTTGGAAGGCATTTGGCCGCCGCTCAAACGGCAGCTTGTGGTAGATCGTTACAAGCTGGATGAACTTCAGTCGAATCTGGGCGAAGAAATTGAAATCGAATTGCCCTCCGGAACGATCCGTAATTTGAAACTGGTCGGTGTGGTGCAGGATCAGACGATTGGCTCTTCTGGCGCGGGAGGTGGCTATTTCCTGGCACCGGCGCAGGGGTATATCTCGATGGACACACTGGAATGGCTGGAAGAGCCGCAACGCTACAATCTGTTGTATGTTACGGTCACAGGGGATTCCAGCGATGTCCGGTATATCCGCGAGGTGGCAGATCGCGTACGCAGGGAAGTTGAGAAAAGCGGTTACGTAATCCTGGGTACGAGTGTGCGGGCTTCTGATGATCACCCGAATAGCAGTTATACTGGTGCTATGTCCAGCGTGTTGTATGTGCTCAGTATTCTGGTGGTGTTCCTGAGCGGTTTCCTGATTTTTAATACCTTTCAGGCATTGTTGACGCAACAGGTACAGCAGATCGGGATCATGAAAATCATTGGGGGGCGGAGCCGGCAGGTCATCGGCATCTATCTAGCGCTGATTTTTGTCTTTGGAGTGCTAGCGTTTCTGGTCGCGTTGCCGCTGGCAAACCGCGCTTCGCTTGCTTTGCTAGAATTTCTGGCAAATCAGATGAATATTGCCCTTTTGCCCTATCGCCCGGTGTTAAGAGCAACGCTACTGATGCTGGCGATTGCGCTGGTTGTGCCGCAGTTGGCAGGTTTTGTTCCCGTTTTGCAGGGGGTGCGAATTACGATTCAAGAAGCTACCAGCGGCATTCGCAAAGAGAACGTTACAATTGGTAAGGGCTGGCTGGAACGGCAGCTGATGCGTCTCCGGGGGGTGCCGCGCCCGTTGTTGGTCTCGCTTCGCAACACCTTTCGCCGCAAGGGACGGCTGATGCTGACGCTGGTTACCCTCTCTTTAGGCGGGTCAATCTTTATCGCTACTTTCAACGTACGTGCTTCGGTGTCAGATTACATCAGCCGTGTAGGCAAGTATTTTCGTGCTGATATGAACATCACGTTCAGTCAGCCCTACCGGGTGGAAAAGGTGCGGCAGGATTTGGAAGCCTTGCCCGAAATCGAGCGTGTTGAGGGCTGGTGGGGGGCGCGGGGCGAGATTCTGGATGAACAGGGGGTGGTGATAGATACGGCTTATATTCTGGCACCGCCGGCGGGGACTCCGCTGGTTTCTCCGATTCTGCTGGAAGGGCGCTGGATCGAGCCGGGCGATACCAACGCTATCACCATCAGCGAACGTTTTTCGGATATTTTTCCCGGCATCAAGCCGGGCGATACGCTCAAGTTGCGCATCAACGGTGAAGAGAAAACATGGGTGGTAGTGGGGCGTTTTCAACTGGTGGGTAGTAGCGGGGGCTATGTGGCATACACCAGCGGTGAGTATCTGGCAAAGCAAACCGGCATGATCAACCGTACCAGTTCATTTCGAGCGGTTGCCAGTCAGCATGGGATGACGCTGGCAGAGCAAAAGGCGCTGGCAATACAATTGGACCGCTATCTGAGAAGCCGAGGTTATGACGTGCAGGAGATCACCGCCGGGCTCTCGTTGGAAGAGAATACCACCACCGGGTTGAATATTCTGACCACTTTTTTACTAATTATGGCGCTGTTGACGGCGCTGGTGGGTTCGATCGGGCTGATGGGGACGATGAGTTTGAACGTGATGGAGCGCACGCGTGAGATCGGTGTATTACGCGCCGTTGGGGCTTCGGATGGGATAGTGATCCGTCTGGTGATGGTCGAGGGACTACTAATTGGTTTGATGAGCTGGGGGTTGAGTGTACTGCTCTCATTTCCGATCAGCACCTTGCTGGCGGATGCGATTTTCGTGGCGCTGTTCCGGGCGAGCTGGCGGGTGGTATTTACACCGTTGGGGTTGTTTATCTGGCTGGGGGTGGTGTTGTTGCTGGCGGCGGTTGCCAGCTTGCTGCCAGCGCGCAATGCGGCGCGCCTAACGATTCGTGAGGTGCTGGCGTATGAATGATAAATATTTACTGCTCTTTGCGGGCGCGGCGCCAGCGCCGCCCGATGAAAGCCGCCAGCACGGTAGGCGGGAGAAGCAACGCAATACGCTGGAGCATTTGATTGAAAATACCCGGTACGATAATCCTTTTCCCTTGCAACGTTCGTTCAATGGCAATTGCGGCGACATCGCCAGCGTTCATCAATGATAATTGTCCGAACAGGCCCTGCGCGTTCAAACGACGGATGGTGCGCGGGTTGGTCGGCACTGCGCCTGGGCAAAGTACAGTAACGCTAACATTTTCGTTGCGCAGCTCTTCACGCAGTGCCAGCGAAAAATCCAGCAGAAAACGTTTTGAGGCGGCATAGACTGCCTTCATCGGCATGGGGAAAAAGCACGCCAAACTGCTGACATTGAGAATATACAGTGTTTGCTGCGGGTCTCGAAATTGCAGAATACGGTGTGTCATTTCAACCGTATTTTCGATATTCAAACGCAGGATGGTGTGCAACTCATCCAGACTTCGCCTGATAAAGTCACCTTCGTATTCAATCCCGGCAACGTTGATGAGCATGTGAAAGTGCAGGTTGAGCCGCTGGATTTCCTGCCAGAGCTCAACGCGTGAGCGCGGGGCGGTCAGGTCACATGGGTAGAAGGAGATGTTAACGTTAAACTGACGCTTCAATCCACCTGTCAGGGTTGCCAGTGCATTTTCCTGGAGATCGGTCAGAAATAGGTTCCAGCCCCGCCAGGCGCACTCAGCGGCAAAGGCTTTACCAAGTCCACCGACCGCCCCGGTGATGAGAGCGTGTGTGTCCATAGAGCGTTTTCCCAATGTCTTCTGTAGTTTACCTGCTCTGATAATAAGACAAATTTTGGATTATGCAACCCCCAGGACAAGTTGCCGGTTGCCATTCCCGGGTAGGGGGTCCCTGTCTTTTTGTTTCGGCGGGTTTGTGAGGTGGCAACATTGATGGGATGGGAAGTTAGAATGAAAAGCCCTGGCTATCCGCCTGTCTGAAACCGTTTGACATCAAGCCTTATTCCATGTATATTGATAACAGACGTGGAAAGGTAGGCAATAGGATGGCAAAAGCGCGTATTCTGATCATTGAAGATAACCGCGATAACCGTGAGTTGGTGCGCTTTTTGCTGGAGCAGGCAAAATATGAAGTGCTTCAGGCTGTAACTGGGCGCGAGGGCTGGCAGATTGCACAACAAGAACATCCTGATTTGATCCTACTTGACCTGACTATTCCAGAGATTGACGGCTGGCAGCTGGCAGAACAGTTTAAAAACGATCCGGGACTGGCAGATATTCCGGTGGTGGCATTGACCGCCCATACCCTGCCGGTCGACCGCAAGCGCGCCATGGATGCGGGTTGTGTGGGCTATATTACTAAGCCTCTGGATATTCCCAATTTTATTCCCCAGATTCAGGCATATCTGGCTGGAAAACATCTATCCACAACCGACAGGCCTGGCTCTGGGGAGTAATCCTGACCGTACACAGTGACCAATTGTTACACCCGGCGGGTTCTTGGTAAATCTCGCCGGGTATTTCTGTTAGGATACGATAGACTGCCAACAAAATTGCTCTATGGGAAGGATGGTGGCAGTAGTGTTGGTGGTGGTGGCAGAGTGGGTGGCGGTTTGAGTGTGGGTATCTGGGTTGGGTGTTGCAAGGTAGGGAAGATACTTTGTGTTGGCTGTGGTGATTGAAGGGTGCCGGTGAGTACTGGACTGGTGAGCCCCTGAGTGGCAGTTGGCGCGCCGGTTGTCAGTTGTACTGGTGGCGGGGCGCCGGCACCGGATTTGGCTGTTGGGGTAGTTACTGTCCCAGGGGTGTTCGTGGGCCAGGGCGTTAGGGTTGCGCCATTGATAAGCGGTTCCGGCAACACACTCTCGCTAGTTGGGGTTACATCTGCCTCGGAGAGGGTGGCGGTAAATGGAGCTGGCGGAGTTTCAGGAAAGAGCGGTATCTGGGTTTCACCCGCGAGGGTGGCGCCAGGCGTTGGTGAAGGCAAGATACTCTGCTTCTGCCACCAGAGGATGCCCCAGACAGCCGCACCGATCAGCAAAGCCAGCAGGATGCCACCTGCACAGCCGATTGCAACGCGGCGGATGGGGAAACCCGCCGGAATAGGCAAGGTCATCTCCGGTGCCTGGACGAGGATAATTGTGATGTTGTCGTGACCGCCACGCTCGTTGGCGAGGTCAATCAGTGTCTGGACGGCTGTTTCCATCGGCTGGGTTTTCAGGATTTCCTGAATTTCGTGATCTTTGACCAGATCGGTCAGACCATCCGAACACAACATTAATTTATCGCCGCTTTTCAGTACCATACCCTGATTGGCTATCGCTTCGGCGTTAGTTTCGCTGTCGCTCAAGCGCAGGCGGATGTCCACTTCGGGTGGCTGTGGTGAACCGAGATAACGACGGATGACATGGGCATTGGGGTGTCCTTCAATCTGGTCAGGTTGCAGAATACCAGCCTCTAGCGCTTCCTGTATCCAGGTATGATCAGTGCTGAGTTTACGCAGCACGCCGTTACGCAGCAAGTAAAGACGAGAATCTCCCACCGTTGCCGCATAGAGGCGGTTCTTGATAATAAGGGCACTTACGCAGGTGGAACCCATTCCCCGTCTTTCACCATCCTGCTGGGCAAGCTGGTAAATTTGCTGACTGGCTTGAACAATGGCGGTCTGAAGGGTGTCGATTGGGTTATTGCCATCACTTTCGGCGACGACATGACTGATTGTGTTGACAGCAAGCTCGGCAGCCACTTCACCGGCGCGATGCCCTCCAACCCCATCGCACAATACTGCCAGCACAACCGGCGTCGGGTTTTTGTTACTCAATCGAAAAGCGGATACCCCAAAACGGTCTTCATTGTTCTTCCCGCTCATGCCGGGATGGGTTTGGGCGATGGTGGTGAGATGCGCTTTTTCAACTCGGATCATGGTTCATTCCCTTCATATGGTGTAATCACCGGTTGCGGAACGTGGTCAGGATGACTCAGCTCAAAGCGAAAGGTCATTCGTCCGAAATGGATCAAATCGCCATGATGTAATTGTACACCGCTTGCGGAAACGGGGCTATAGTTAACCCATGTTCCGGCTATTGAGTCTGCGTCCTGGAGAACGTAACCATCCTCAGGTGTATGGAGCAAACGGGCATGCAGGGGGCTGACTGAAGGAGAATTGAAGACACAAAGTGCAAGTTTGGGGTCGCTGCCAAAGGTCAGTTCGGGGCGGCCGATGGGAATTTCCTGTATGGATGGTGTGATCTCATCGCCCGTCAGACGGGTCAGACGCGCCGGAGCGTTCACCCGTGACAGGGCGCGCGGTATGGTGATGCTGGAGGCACTGGATGGTTGGACAGGCGGTTTTGGTTGTGGTTTGGGTATCGGCTGGGAGATGCGCCGCAGGGGCTTTGTCGCCTGCGATTGGGATGCGCGCCTCATGCGTCTGATGAACACCATGACGAGTGCAACGGCGATTCCCAGCATCAGAGCACCAACCGCCAGCCGCTCAGGGGGGATTGACAGGCTGAAGAGTTGGCGGGGCGGCTCAGCAACGACCACCTCAAAGGGCCATTCGATGGTGGACTGGCTTAACCCAAGACTGTCCTCAATGCGTACCTGAAGCGTGTGTTGACCGCTGGTGGTGAATCCTGCGAGGGACCAGGTGAAACTTTCAAAAGGCGGCTGCGTGTTCTGATCCACAACCACCCCGTCCACCAACAGTTCACTGCGGATAAGTGGGCGCGGATGTCCATCTGCGAATTCAACGGCAATCTGTAGAGTGTAACTCTCAGGGGATAGGAGTTGTTCATCTTTTGTGTTCTTTTTGGCATGGTAGCTGCGCTCAATGCGGGTGGGTGGCGAGAGCAGAACGGGGTTTGGGGGGTGAACGGTCAGGTCAAACGTGCGCTGATTGCTGGTAAGTGTGGATTCGCCACGCTCAAGCTGTATGGAAACCGTCTGCTGACCGCTGTGCTGGATGGCAGAGGTATAACGCCCGTGATACAACTGACGCAGCGGAAGAAGGTATTCTTCCATATTAGGCAGTGTTTCGCCGCCAGAGAAGACAAACATCTTGCCGCCGGTCAATACGGTCATAGCGTTCAACGCCTGTCCGGCGGTGGTATTGGCGTCCGAAGGGTTGCCAATCAGCCAGACATTGATCTGCACGCCCAAATCACGGGCGCGCGCCGCCAGATTGGGCAGAGCTGCTTGATAGGTCGGCGAAAGCGGTGTGGTGATATAGAGCAACATGCGCTTCATGAAGGGGTCGGCGTTGGGTTCGGTTGCCAGGTCGAGACCTTGTGCCAGACTGTTCAGGCTGGGCCTTGATAATGCCAGATCGGGCTGGTATATCTGAAGCGCCTGTGCCCATTCATCTGCTCGTTTTGAACGGATGACTTGAAAACCGCTATTGGTGGCGAGCGAAAAGTCATCTTGTGACGCCGCGGATGTGTTGTTCGCCCAGTCCAGTAATGTTTGGCGGGTCAGATCGAACAGGGTAGTATTGTTGAATCTTGTCGCCATCGGCGGCGCGGCGTTGTAGGCGATAATTACCTGGACACCGCGTTCTTCGCGCTCCAATTCACTGAGGGGGCGGATTGAGCCGTTTTCCAGCACGCGTAGCTCATCTGCTCGCAGGTTACCAATGAACTGCCCGCTTTCATCGAAAGCTTCAAAATAGAAGTCCATTTGGGGAAACCTGCTGCTGTCCAGGCTGGTGAGGATGAGCCTGTTGACGGTTTGGGCTGTGGCAGATCGAACAGTAAGTAAGACAAGCAAGAAACAAATAAGGAAGATTGCTTTTTTACAAAGCGGCATAATTTATATTTTAAGCCAGGTTATAGGAAAAGGCGAAGGTTGGTTCTGCCGGTGATTTAAGGTGGCTTCAGGATTTTCATTATACATTTGGGTAAAGTCAGGCGGTTTTGATACGTAATGTTGTATAATGATTTCAGGTGATCGCAATCAGCGGTGAAGAAAAGGGTGAACGATGGTGAATTTTCTGATAGATCCGAATGTATCATATTTCCTGCTGGTGCTCGGATTGATGTTGGCTGTTCTGGCATTGTTCTCGCCGGGAACAGGAATTCTGGAGATTGGCGCGGTTGCCCTGCTGGTTCTGGCAGGGTATGGAATCATCAATATCCCCATTAATTTGTGGGCTTTGATCGTACTGGTGGTTGGCATCTTTCCCTTTTTGCTGGCATTGCGCCGTTCCAAACAATTGGTGTTTCTTGTTCTAGCATTGGCAGCACTGGTGGTAGGTTCGGTGTTCTTGTTTCGCACGCCCGAAGGTGCACCGGCTGTCAATCCTTTCCTGGCAGGCATTGTTTCACTGGTTGCCGTGCTTTTTTTGTGGTTTGCCGGACGCAAGGGTATTGAGGCGATTATGCGCACGCCTGACCATAGCCTGGAGCGGCTGATTGGACAGATTGGGCTTGCCCAGAGTGATGTGTTTCAGGAGGGCAGCGTACATGTTGCCGGCGAGGTCTGGTCGGCGCGCAGCGAGGCTTATATTGCCAAAGGTAGCCAGGTACGTATCATCGGGCGCGAAGGATTGGTGTTAATCGTTGAGCCGTTGGAGAAAAACGTTCGGTAAACCGGAGGCGAAAGAGATTTTCCAACGTGTTTTTGTCAAAAATGATTTAGTTATTTAGTTAAGGAGGCTGAAATGCAAGATGCTGGTTTATCCGTCTTATGTTTGTTGGGCGTTCTGGTACTGATAGTCATTCTCTTTTTGGCGATGGCGCTCAAGGTAGTACCGGAATACAAGCGTCTGGTGGTCTTCCGGCTGGGACGATGTATTGGTCAACGTGGACCTGGGTTGGTCATTCTGATCCCGTTTATTGACCGGGGCGTTTCGGTGGATTTGCGCGAGCAGGTACGGGAAATTCCTGCCCAGACCTCGATCACCGCAGATAACGCGCCCATTTCGATTGACTTCCTGTGGTATTACAAAGTGTTCGATCCAGTGCAAAGTGTGTTGCAAGTGGGTAACTTTGAGCTGGCGGCACAAGGTATTGCCACCACCACCTTACGCGCCGTAATTGGCGGTATTCTGCTGGATGGTGTACTTTCGGAGCGGGAGAAAATCAACAATGCCCTGCGTACCCGCTTGGACGAGGTAACCGAACGCTGGGGAGTCAAAGTAACCAACGTTGAAATCCGCGAAATTGTCCCACCGCGCGAAGTACAGGAAGCGATGAACCGCCAGCTTTCTGCCGAGCGCAACCGCCGCGCGGTGGTAACCGAATCAACCGGCACGCGCGAAGCCGCCGTCAATGTGGCAGAAGGCGAGCGGCAGGCGGCTGTGCTGCGGGCTGATGGCGAGAAGCAGGCAGCCATCCTGCGGGCAGAAGGCGAGCGGCAGGCGCAGCTCTTGCGGGCTGAAGGCTATGCGATGGCGCTGGAAAAAATTTACAGCGCCGCGAAACTGATTGATGCCCAGACCATGACGTTGCAATACTTTGAGACACTCAAAACCATGTCTGTTAACCCATCTACAAAGTTTATCTTCCCGATGGAATTTACCAGTCTGCTAAGTGATTTCATTGCACGACAGCAAAAGAAGTGATGGTTTAGATGCAGAGGGGGCGGCTGTTTCAGGAGAATGGCACACCGCCCCTCAGCCTTTTTCCATTCTCACCGCCACATGGCGCGACGTGGGGGAATTGCGCGTGTTGGAAGCAGAATGTTTTGGTGAGGATGCCTGGCCCCTGCTGGATGTGATCAGTGTCCTAACCATTGGCGGCATCGTTCGCCTGAAAGCCGTTATCCATGAGCGGATGGTTGGGTTTATAGCCGGCGACCCGCGCGAAGAAGATACTGCCTGGATCACCACGCTTGGCGTGCGTGCGCCTTACCGCCGCTTGGGAATTGCGACCGCTTTACTGGCGGAATGTGAAAAACAGATGCGGCGACCGGTCATCCGGCTTTGCGTGCGCAAGGACAACCAGCCCGCTTTGCAATTGTATACCAAAGCCGGCTACCGCCATGTCTCAGTGTGGTGGAATTACTACCGGGATGGTCAGGATGCTTTTGTATTGGAAAAAAAGCTGGCGGAATTTAATAGTTAAGGCAAAAAAGGCTAAAGTCTGGTAAAGCAGGCGATCCGCTGATGCGGCGGTTGAACAAAAGGGGGCGAAAAATGTTTACTCTGTGTGGAAAATCTCACCCGAATTGGTAAAAAGTTGCAGTTGTGTTGCAAATCCTCTGCCCGTTTGAATTCCATTCCGGGGGATTGCTATAATCTTTTAGAGATACCCTTTAATTACAAAACGTTTCTAAAGTCATCTTTGTTTTCCCAACACGGCGGGGAAAAGCAGGCAGTGAACGGATTCTATAACTTGCTTTGAGGCAGTTTTTACCGGCGCTGTTTCGGCGCTGGTTACTCATTCTTTGAAAAATGGGAGGTTGACATGAGAGCTTTGCGTTTGATCCATCTGCTGGCGGGGTTGATGCTGGTCATCGGCTTGGTTTTTGCGGGTGCAGAGCCTGTAACTGCGGATCGGGCGGCTGAGGCTGAGATCAACCGGGATATGCGCTATATGCCGGGTGAGGTCATTGTTGGATTTTCCGAAGAATCCCAGCCTCAGCAATATACTGCTCAGGCTTTGGCGCTGGCGGGCGAAGTCGGCGCACAGGTGGCAGAGGTTTCCGGAAACACAGCGTTGCTGCGTTTTGCGCCGGATACTGATGTTCAGGCGATGGTGGAACAGATTACTGTAATGACTGGTGTCAGTTACGCCGAGCCGAATTACATTAGCTGGATACCGGAGGATTCAGCGCTGAGAGAACCTGAACCGGTGAGCGAGGTGAAGGTCAAGTTAAATCAAACCGCTGCAAGCGGAGTGCGCGGGCAAAATCTGGCGGCGGCTCCGGCAGGGACAGAAGATCAGGTCCTTGCTTTCAGCGTCAGCGAGTTGAGTAACATGCGCAGTATCCGCAATGGTAAGAGTGTGCCTACCTTTCCTACGGATACGCGGTTGTGGGAAAACTGGGCATGGGATTATGTTCAGGCTGATCTGATCTGGACCGATAGAGCTGTCAATCCGATCGTTTGTGTGGTGGATACCGGCGTTGATGTCAACCACCCAGATCTGAAAGGACGGGTAATCAACGGACGTGATTTTGTGGATGACGACGAATATCCGAATATTCCGGATGATGACAACGGGCATGGCACGCATGTTGCAGGGACAATTGCCGCGATCGCCAATAACAAGCGCGGCATTGCTGGTGTTGCGAATGCCAAGGTTCTCGCGGTAAAGGTGCTTTCATCGCAGGGCTGGGGAACAGCGTTTGATATCGCTCAGGGTATCCGCTATTGTGCAGATAATCCCGCGGTCAGGGTGATCAATATTAGCCTGGGGAGTTTTGATCCCGATAATACTGAAAAAAACGCTTTGGATTATGCGATTAACACCAAAGGCAAACTGGTGGTGGCAGCCGCGGGTAACGACAGTACAACCCAGCGTTTCTACCCTGCCGGCTGGTCGGATGACCCGGTTATTGGCGGCGGGTTGATTGCGGTCGCGGCATCCCGTCCGCCTGACAGCCAGATGGATGACGATAATCAGGACGGCAAACTATGGGTGGATGTGAACGGCGATGGCTTCGAAGATGAGAATGAGAAGTTTTCGCCCGATCAGTGCGCGGCGGATTTTACCAATTATGGCTCATGGGTAGAGATGATCGCTCCGGGTGAGGGTGTGCTTTCAACGCTGCCCGTGTCCTATACATACTATAATAAGTCCTTCCGCGGTTCAGATGTGGATAACGATGGTTATGGATTGTATGACGGCACCTCCATGTCCGCGCCGCATGTCTCCGCGGCAGCGGCGCGTGCCTGGAGCGTGTTTCCACTGTACACGAATCTGCAAATTGCACAACGTTTGTGGGAGACGGGCGAGGCTCCGGGTGACCTGTGGCTGACGGCTACCGATCCAAATTGGATAGATACCGATCTGGGATATGCCGGCGGGGGCTATCTGGGTGAAGCCCCGTTCTGCTGGCCAGAGAGCATGGCAGACGCCCGCTATCTCAATGTTGCCCGGGCGATGGATCGGGGCGCTATTCTGGTGATGGCGGTGGATGCAACCAACGGCCTGCCGTTACAGAATGCAGTTGTATATGCGTATGATGCAACCAGCAATGTGTTGAGAGACCGGGCAATCGTCAGCCGTGACAGCCACCGTGTGTTCTTAATCAACCTGCCCGGGGAGGGCACAGATTACAATATTTTTCTAAATAAAAGCTACTATACGTATGATTCTGTGTTCATTGGTCATGCGTATAATGTAGCCGGTTACGCCAACACCGCGGGTTCGCTGTGGGTCGGCGTACCGCGCAGAGGGAAAATCACCGCAGTGGCAAACTGGGGTAAGAATACAGACCTCGATTTGTATCTCTGGCTGCCAGAGACCAGTTCACCCGGCGGGGTGGTGGGTTACCGGAGAAAGCCCGATCTTGGTCTGAATGAATGGGAAGGGGATTTGTCGGATTACCCGCGCGCCCGCTGGAACCGCGAGGGTGGCTCGCGCGATTGGATGGGTATGGAGTCCATCAGCATTGCTCCGCGCCCTGGCTATTCAAATATTCCCTATTACAACCAGGCGCCGGGCGATACCTATCACTTTCTTCTGCGCGACGTGGCAGGCGACGGTCTGAATAATTATGTTATTCTACGTCTGTGGGCAAACGGCAAAATCATTGGCGTCAGCGAGGCATCACCAGTTGCCTGCGCCGGCGGCGAGCCGTGGTGGTATGCCGGCTATATGCAGCTCGGCACATACACGGATGTGGGTTTATGCGGTAATGGTGCACCACAACCGGTGGGCATCTGGCCGTATGCCGATGAGCATGTTGTTCAAGGTGTATCAGAACAACCTTGAAGAATTTGTTGGTTTGAAATAAATTGCAAAACAGCAACGGAGCAGATGTTTTTCGTTTTTGTAAGTTGACATTCCGCTAACTTTTTACTATTATATATACAAGGATCGGAGAAACCCGTTATGCGATTATCAGGTTCCGACAAAAGAATATAGCCTGTCAGAGGCACGCGGGTGCGCCGCGTGCCTTTTTGTACACAAAACAATCACCTGAAAGGAGACGGTAAAAAAATGGATTACGGCATGATTGGCAAACTGGATAAAGCCAAGCGGTATGCCCAGCAGAAAGATCGCTTTAAGTTCTCCTCTTTTAGTGTTACCATGAATGGCGATAACAACCCGCACGTGATCCGGTATGATGGGGGAAACTGGCAATGCGATTGTGATTTCTTCCAGACGCGCGGCCGCTGCAGCCACACGATGGCGCTGGAGATCATTCTTGAAGGAATGCTTCCCGATCAGCAGCAGTAAAAAAAGATCACCCAGAAGAACAGCGGGAGCATTCTATCAGCTCCCGCTGTTTTGTTAATCGCCGTCATCGGCGCGCCCGCCCATGATGACGATGACCGGTTTGAGGCGGGCAATGGTGCGCACCAGAACACCTTCCTGTAATGCCATGACGTGCTCAATGTCTTTATATGCCATGAAAGTTTCATCCGGCGCACGCCGATCCCCAATATGTTGCGCTCGCGCATGTGGTCGGCGTAAATGCGGTAATCGTATTGTTTACGTGAAGCGTGGCGGCTACGCATCCGTCCGGCACCGTGCGCCGAGGAATTGAGGCTGTCCGGGTTGCCCAGCCCTTCGACCAGAAAACTATCGGTGCCCGATGAGCCGGGAATGATGCCCACACGTCCGCGCTCGGCGGGTGTGGCGCCTTTGCGGTGAATCACCAGCCCTTCCTCCAGAAAGGCAAAGTTGTGATGATTTTCCCAGCGTGCAATCTGACGCAACCCGCTGCGCCTCAGAAAGTAGTCATGGATCAGATGATGGTTTGCCTGGGCGTATCGTCCCATCAACTGCATCACTTCCCAGTATTCCTGCCCGGCGGCGGTATTTAACGGCAGCCATTCATAACCGCGCGGGATGCCAGTAGCAACGGCACGTGTTTCGCGCACTGCCAAATCCTGATAATAGTGTGCCAGCTTATTGCCGGTTCCACGCGAGCCGGAATGGGTCATAATGCAGGCAAACTTTGCCCCAACGGGCAGGGGCATCCAGTCTGCTTCGGCAACAACCTCGCCGATCAGCGCGTCAAAGAAATGGTTACCGCCGCCGGAGGAGCCAAGCTGTTCGTGAGCAAGGGCGCGGTGTTCTCGCAGGGCGGGCAGTTCGCGCCAGAGCGGATCATCCATCACCGGGTGATCGCGGCGGTCTTTTCCCTTGAAACCCGAACCCACTCCAAAGCTGGAAACCGCCTGCATATCATGGGCGATACGTTCACGGTGCTCGAGCAGCTCTTCCGGTGGTATGTCCAGCACGGTCAGCGTCATGCGGCAGGCAATGTCATAACCAACGAAAGATGGACTGACCGCATTATCCAACGCAATCACCCCGCCAATGGGCAGGGCATAGCCGGGATGTCCATCCGGCATGACGGCGGCACGCACTGCCACCGGCAGGCGTGCGGCATGAGTGATCTGCTCAAAGACAGTGTCATCAAAGTCTTCCCGTGGGTCGCCAAAGAAGACAATCGGCGCGGGCGGGTCGCGCGGGGCAAGCAGGGTATTTTGCGGCGGACCAAAACGGCGTTCAATTTCAGCCAGAATCTGATCATCGGTCAAACCTTTTTCATACAATTCCGCCGCAGTGCGGTGCAAAACGGCGTAATCCCGACTGCCCGCGTAGCCGGCTTTGGCAAGCAACGGGTGCAAATTCGCACTGTTTTTACGAGTCTTCTTTTTACCCATAATTTTAAGATAACCATACCGGAGTGGTTTGTCAATATTAACAAAACTCTTATGCAAAATCCCTCTACAATAGCTCAATTGAGTAAGCAAAATCCACCCATTCTCTGGTAAAATGCTGATAAGGACACGGATCAGACGGTTTGACATTTACCGTTAGACAAGTTGAAAAGTGCCGTTTGTAGTGTCTTTGAGGAGGTTTTCTAACGTGGCTGGAATGGAGCGTTTTACCCAACGAGCGCGACGGGTGTTGAGTTTGGCGCATCAGGAAGCAGAGCGACTGCGCCAGGAAAGCATTGATACGGAGCATCTATTACTCGGCTTGATTCAAGAAGAGGGCAGTGTTGCCGGCCGTGTACTGCGCGATCTGGGACTGGAGCCGGAACGCGTGCGGGAGATGGTTGAGCGCGTTAGTGGTTATGGACAAGCGCGTAGCGGTCGGATTGATCTCTCGCCAGGTGTGCAACAGGTTTTGGAAGATGCAATTGAAGAAGCCCGCCGCATGGGGCATCATTACATCAGCACCGAACATTTGCTACTTGGACTGGTGAATACGACGCAAGGGCGCGCAATGGAAGTCTTGCGCAAACTGGGTGTCACCCCAGAGCAGATTCGCCGGCAAACGCGGCGCGTCTTGCAAGAAAGTGGTAGTGCTACACCGGCGCCGGTTGGCGGTCGTCCTGCTCAACAGGCAGAACGAGAGAAGGACAAGAGCAAAACACCACTGGTGGATCAACTGGCGATTGACCTGACGGCGCGTGCCGAGGAAGGCAAGCTCGACCCGGTCATCGGTCGGCAGATGGAAATCGAGCGTGTGATCCAGATTCTGGCGCGCCGCAACAAGAACAACCCGGCATTGATTGGCGAGCCAGGCGTGGGCAAGACAGCAATAGTCGAAGGTCTGGCGCAACGCATTGTTGAGGGAGACGTACCGGCGTTACTGCTCAACAAGCGCGTTCTGCAATTGGATGTGGGTTCGTTGGTGGCGGGTACCATGTATCGGGGGCAGTTTGAGGAACGCCTCAAGCGGGTCATCGATGAGTTGAAGTCTTCAGGAGCAATCCTGTTTATTGACGAAGTACATATGCTGGTGGGCGCAGGCGCTGCTGGTTCTTCGGTGGATGCGGCGAACATTCTTAAACCCGCTCTTTCGCGCGGTGAGCTTCAGGTGATCGGCGCCACGACGCTGGATGAGTACCGCAAGCACATTGAGAGCGATGCAGCGCTGGAGCGTCGTTTCCAACCGATAATGGTGAATGAGCCTACAGTGGAGGAAACAATCCAGATTTTGCGCGGTATTCGTTCCAACTACGAGGAGCATCACCGCTTGAAAATCTCGGATGAGGCGCTGGAAGCCGCCGCAAAGCTATCGGCTCGTTATGTTACCGAGCGCTTTTTGCCCGATAAGGCGATTGACCTGATTGATGAGGCAGCCTCCCGTGTGCGCATGTATAAGAGCGAAGCCGCCAAGACGACCAAACAGCTCATGGCAGAATTGCGCGAGGTGCGTCAGAACCGTGCCATTGCCCAAGAAGACGGGCGTTATGATGATGCTCAGGAGTTGGCACAACTGGAAACAAGCCTGCAAAATCAGCTCGATAACCTGCGCAGCGGCTGGGATCGTGAAAGCAGTCCGGTGGTTACCGCCGATGATATTGCCGAAGTGGTCTCGATGTGGACTGGTGTACCGGTGATGCAGATGGCAAGCGAGGAGTCGGAGCGCTTGCTGCGTATGGAAGAAGAATTGCGCCAGCACATTATTGGTCAGGAAGAGGCAATTGTCACCATTTCTAAAGCCATCCGCCGGGCGCGTTCTGGCTTGAAAGACCCGCGCCGTCCAATTGGTTCCTTTGTCTTTCTTGGACCGACAGGCGTTGGTAAAACCGAGTTGACCAAAGCGCTGGCGCGTTTTCTGTTTGGCAGTGAGGATGCTCTGTTGCAGTTTGATATGTCCGAATTCATGGAGCGCCATACCGTCTCGCGGCTGGTGGGTGCCCCGCCGGGATATGTGGGCTACGAGGAAGCTGGACAGTTGACTGAAGCCCTGCGCCGCCGCCCGTATTCGATCGTAGTGTTTGATGAGATTGAAAAAGCCCACCCTGAGGCGCACAACATGCTCTTGCAGATTATGGAAGAAGGACATCTCTCGGATGCCAAAGGGCATAAGGTAGACTTCAGAAACGCGATCATTGTGATGACCTCAAATATTGGCGCAGACCTGATTCGCCGCCAGAGCAGCATCGGCTTCAAGCTGGCGAAAGATGAAGTGGAAGAAGAAAGCCGCGCCTATGAGGAAATGCGCAAAAAGTTACTCGAATCGCTCAAGAAGGTCTTCCGCCCTGAGTTTATGAACCGCCTGGATGGCGTGATCGTCTTCCGGGCACTCAACAAAGACGATATTCGCAAAATTGTTGATCTGGAGCTGGCGAAGGTGGCAGACCGACTCAAGGAACACAACATCACGCTTACGGCTACGTCTGTCGCGTGCGAGCTACTGGTGGAAGAGGGCTACGACCCGGAGATGGGAGCTCGTCCGTTGCGGCGGGTGATCCAGCAGAAGGTGGAAGATACACTCTCGGATGCTCTGCTGGCGAAACAGTTTAACGATGGCGATACTATTGTGATTGATCTGGACGAAGAGGGTCGGCTTGTTTTGCGAAAACCGGAGCCGGAGAAAGAACCGGAAGCCCCGGTTGGTATCGGTACCTAAAAAGCCGGGTGGTATCCTCCGCTTTTTGACCGGTCTCATCTCTTGAGGCCGGTCTTTTTTGGAAACTGCTCTGGTCATTTACCTGTTTTTGGGGGATAATAGCGTCAATTCAGGATACGGGAAGCGGGGGCAGGTTGAAAACCTGACCCATAGATGAATTGATGAGGGTTTCAACCGGGAAGTGGAATGATGGCAAAATCCATAAGTCATTATGTATGTCAACAGTGTGGACGAACGGCGCCGCAATACATGGGGCGCTGTCCATCCTGCGGAGGCTGGGGGACAATGCTGGAGGAAGTTATCCCGGCAACAGCGTCCCCCAAAGGCTCTGCACGGGGGTTAACCAGCGCCGGCACTCAACCGCGCCGCCTTTCTGAAGTGAGCGGCAATGCAGAAGAACGCCTTGCGCTCCCGATAAACGAGTTTGCGCGCGTGCTGGGTGGGGGAGTTGTACCCGGTTCAATTGTGCTGGTAGGCGGCGATCCCGGCATCGGCAAGTCCACACTTGTACTGCAAATGGCAGCTGAGATGGCAAAACAGGGGCGGGTGTTGTATGTCTCTGGTGAAGAATCCGAGCGTCAGATCAAGATGCGCGCCCTGCGTTTACTCAAATCCACCAATGGCAGTGAACCATTGATCCCTGAAGAATTGTTTCTGGTTACAGAGACCAACCTGGACACGATCATGAACCATGTGGCGGCGGTCAAGCCGGCTCTGTTAATTGTGGATTCAATCCAGACGGTTTATCTACCGGGGTTAGAATCAACCGCCGGGTCGGTGACACAAGTGCGCGAATGTGCGGCAAGGTTGCGTGAGCTGGCGAAAACCTCCGGAATGGCGGTCTTTGTGATCGGTCACGTAACCAAAGAAGGCATCATCGCCGGTCCGCGTGTGCTGGAGCATATCGTGGACACGGTGCTGTATCTGGAAGGTGACCGCTTTCTCTCTTTTCGCCTGCTGCGTTCGGTAAAGAACCGCTTTGGGGCAACTTCTGAGGTGGGTGTTTTCGAGATGCGCGAGCGCGGTATGGTTGAAGTGCCCAATCCATCCGAGGCGTTTCTGGCGGAACGCATGGTCAATGCGCCAGGATCAGCAATTGCAGTGACGATGGAGGGAACGCGTCCTCTGCTGGTGGAGGTTCAGGGTCTAACCAGTCCGACCCATTTTGGCAACCCGCGCCGCACATCCAACGGGGTGGATATCAACCGTCTGCTGTTAATTGTGGCGGTGCTGACGCGGCGGCTTGGCTTGCATCTGGCAGAGCAGGATGTCTTTGCCAATGTGGTGGGCGGACTGCGCATTGAGGAACCGGCGG
The DNA here is from genome assembly GCA_020725865.1 of Anaerolinea sp. Lineage (GTDB taxonomy): Bacteria > Chloroflexota > Anaerolineae > Anaerolineales > Anaerolineaceae > DYEC01. The sequence continues at coordinate 241,869 of DYEC01000011.1, forward strand.
CAGATTTAGCGCTGGCGGCGGCGATTACCTCTTCACTGCGGGATGTGCCGGTACGTGCTGATGCGGTTTTAATCGGCGAGGTGGGACTTTCGGGTGAGCTGCGCCGTGTGGGGCACCTAGTAACACGATTGAATGAAGCCGCCAAGCTGGGTTTTAAAGCCGCCATCGTGCCGCGCCGCATTTCCAAAGCCGAACCTTTGCCGGACAATATTCAGATACTGGAGGCGCGTTCGCTTCGTGAGGCGCTCAATCTGGCACTGGTGGCCGAAACAATGAAGAAGTGAAATTGAATGCAAACTAACCGATGAGCATACCCAAACAAATGTATTGGAGGTGATTTTCATGCCCGATCTCTCTGTTTTTCGTCCAGACCCGCAGCATTCTGCGCTGGTCATTGTGGATGTGCAGGAAAAACTTTCTGCTGCCATGCCGGATAATGTGTTGCAGCAGGTGGTGCGGAATATCGGGGTACTGGTGGCTGCTGCGGATGAGTTTCATTTTCCTGTGTTGCTGACCGAGCAGTATCCGCAGGGGCTGGGTGCGACGCTGGAGGCAATCAAATCTCCGCTGACAGATGTCACCCCGCTGGAAAAAATGAGTTTCAGTTGCTGTGCTGTGGCAGATTTCTGCAAACAGTTGGAAGCCAAACGGGTGCGCGATATTCTGCTGGTTGGCATGGAGACTCATGTCTGCGTGACGCAAACAGCTCTGGATTTGTTGACCGATCATTACCGCGTCTTTGTGCCAGCAGATGCGGTGTGCAGCCGTAGTGAGCAAAACTGGCGGCTGGGGCTTGACCTGATGCGTCAGGCAGGTGTGGTGATTGGCTCGACCGAGATGTTCCTGTTTATGATGCTTGGCGAAGCCGGGACTGACCGTTTCCGAAAACTATCAAAATTGATACGATAGCATTCTGGTAACATTTTACAGCTCAGATTGTGAAATTTGCCACGCAAAATGAGCTGTGATATACTATAAATCGCTAAATCAGACCTTCTGTGTAAGGATTGTCTCATGGCATCTCAGTTTTTTCCCATTCTGGTCATTCTGGCGCTGGCTTTATTTGTAGGTTTCTTTGTGGTAGTGCTGGGAACGATCTTCGGTCCCCGCCGTCCGACGGCGCGCAAATCCAGCCCTTATGAGTCGGGCATGGTGCCGTATGGACCCGGAACGCGGCGCATGTCGGTGCGCTATTATCTGGTGGGCGTCTTGTTCATTTTGTTTGATATTGAAGTAGTGTTTGTGTTGCCCTGGGCGGTGGTATTTCGCGAGCTGGGTATGCCGGGGCTGGTGCTGATGATCGTCTTTCTGGTAGTTTTAGAGGTGGCGTTTGTGTATGCGTGGAAGAAAGGAGCGCTGGAATGGGAATAGAGCAAAAAACCGGCAACCTTGGCATTGTGACCACGTCACTGGAACAGGTGGTCAACTGGGCGCGGACAAATTCGATGTGGCCCATGCTTTTTGGTCTTGCCTGTTGTGCAATTGAAATGATGGCAGCTCAGGCATCGAATTATGATATGAGCCGCTTTGGGATGGAACTGATGCGCGCCAGTCCGCGCCAGTCGGACTTGATGATTGTTGCTGGACGGGTTTCGCGTAAAATGGCTCCCGTATTGCGTAAACTGTATGATCAGATGCCTGATCCGAAGTGGGTCATTGCAATGGGGGATTGTGCTTCCTGTGGCGGAGTGTTTAATAATTATGCGATTGTGCAGGGGGTGGATGAGGTTGTGCCTGTGGATGTGTATGTGGCAGGCTGTCCACCGCGGCCGGAGGGTTTGATACATGGGGTGATGACCTTACATGAAAAAGTCAAGAAAGAAAAACTAGGGAAGTGGAAATAATGGACAAGACCCTTCAAACTGTTGCCCATGCGATGCAGTCTCGTTTTGGCGCCGAAGTGCAAGAAGCGCACGGCGAGATGACGCTCTTTCTGCCGCCGCAGCGTCTTGTTCCGGCTGCAAAGGCGCTAAAAGAGGAATTCGGTTTTGATATGCTCATGGACCTTACCGCTGTTGATTACTGGCCGCAGCTCAAACCGCGTTTTCATGTGGTGTATCAGCTCTATGCGTTTGGGAGAAACTTGCAACTGCGCCTGCGCACCGGGTTAGACGGCAACGCACCGGCTATGGATACCCTTGAGACGGTCTATCCAAACGCTAACTGGTTTGAGCGTGAGGTATTCGATATGTTCGGTATCCGCTTCAACGGACATTCAGACCTTCGTCGTATCATCATGCCCTACGACTGGCAGGGGCATCCGTTGCGAAAGGATTACCCGCTCGGGTATGAGGAAGTAGAATTCACGTTCAATTTTGATGAAATTGAACGCAAAAAACCCTATGCAAAGGAATAGCGAGCTACAGCGGACATTGAGAATTTTCGAAAAACAATCCGAAATGCCAGAATTCTCAATGTCCGTTTGTTTGTGGTTTTGCTGCAGATGCTTTTGAGGTGTGTATGACGGATATTCGTGAAGTTACTGTAGATGAACTACGGCATCTGGTTACTGATCGGGCGTTGAGCGGGGAAACGTTGTTGCTCAACATGGGTCCTCAGCACCCCAGCACCCACGGCGTGTTACGGTTACTGCTGGAGCTGGACGGGGAAATTGTGCTTAACTGCGTCCCCGATATTGGCTTTCTGCACACCGGCGTCGAAAAGAACATGGAAGCCAAAACGTATCAAAAAGCAGAGGTGATGACTGACCGGCTAGATTATCTCAATCCGATTGGCAACAATCTGGTGTACTGTCTGGCGGTGGAAAAACTGCTTGGGCTGGATGTGCCGCCGCGCGCTCAGGCGATTCGCGTCATTCTGGCAGAGCTAACCCGTCTCAACTCGCATTTGCTTTGGCTCGGTACATCGGCGCTCGATCTCGGTGCGATGTCAGTGTTCTTATACTGCATGCGCGAGCGCGAGATCATTCTGGATATTTTTGAAATGTGCTCTGGGCAGCGCATGATGACCACTTACGTCCGCCCGGGCGGCTTATGGCGCGATGTGCCGGTGGAATTTGAAAGTGCGGTGAGAAATTTTATCGAGCTGATGCCCCGGCGGATTGACGAATACGAACGCCTGTTGAGCAACAATCCCCTCTTTTTGGAGCGCACCATTGGTATTGGTGTCATCACCCGTGAGCAGTGTATTGAGTGGGGTGTGACCGGTCCGATTGCTCGTGCCAGCGGCTTGAAGTTAGATTTGCGGAAAGCTCGTCCCTATTCAGGCTATGAGCAATACGATTTTGAGATACCCACCCAAACCGCCGGTGATGTTCGTGCTCGCTATCAGGTGCGTGTAGCAGAAATGCGTGAGTCGCTCAAAATCATCCGGCAGGCACTGGATAAACTGCCTTATGGTCCGGTACGCAGCAATAACCGCAAATATGTTCCGCCGCCGCGTTCGGAAATTGGTGTCAGCATGGAAGCGCTGATTCATCATTTCAAGTTATGGACAGAGGGCTTTCACGCACCGAAGGGGTATGTATATGCCACCATTGAATCACCACGCGGCGAGCTGGGGGTGTATCTGGAAAGCGACGGCGGCACCAAACCTTACCGAGTTCATTACCGCACGCCAACTTTTGCTCACCTGCAGCTTATGCCGCTGTTGACAAAGAACCATTTTGTGGCGGATGTGGTGGCAATCATTGGCAGTGTTGATATTGTTCTGGGAGATGCAGACCGGTGAACGAGTTACAACGAGAATATCCCGAAGAAATCGAGCGCATTCTGGCGAAGTATCCGCCTGAAAATAAACGCTCAGCCGTTATGCCGTTGCTGTATCTGGCACAGCGTCGGCAGGGTTATATCCCGCCGCAGGCGATTCAGGAAATTGCTCAAATTCTAGAGCTTTCAACAACCGAGGTGGCATCTGTGGCTGGCTTTTACAGCCTGTTTCACGAGCAACCCGAGGGACGTTGGCGGATACAGGTTTGCACAGATTTGCCCTGTGCATTGCGCGGTGCGGATGAGTTTTTGAAAAGGTTATGTGAGGCGCTTGGCGTTGCAGTTGGTGGAACAACCGCGGATGGGCTGTTCACGGTGGAAGAAGTGAAATGTCTGGCTGCTTGTCACCGGGCGCCGGTCTTTCAGCTTCAAGGGGATGGCGAAATTAAGTATTATGAAAGCCAAAGCATAGATACCGTGCTGGCACTGGTGGAAGAATTGCGCTGCAAAGCTGAAAGCAAAAAGGAGGGCGCATGAAAGAACACATCCTCCTGCGTCATCGCGATATTCCAGACCTGCACCGGCTGGAGGTGTATCAGAAACACGGCGGGTTTGAGACTTTCCGTAGAGCAGTAACCACCCTGAAACCGGAAGAAGTGCTGAATGAAGTGAAGGCTTCTGGGTTGCGGGGACGTGGCGGGGCAGGTTTCCCGACCGGCGTGAAATGGAGTTTTTTGCCGAACAATCTCTGGCCCCACTATGTGGTTGCCAATGCGGACGAATCCGAACCCGGAACATTCAAAGACCGTGAAATTCTGGAAAGCAACCCCTATCAGTTTTTAGAAGGGTTAATGCTGGCTTCGTACGCAGTGCAGGCAAATCTATCGTATGTCTATTTGCGTGGTGAGTTCTGGCAGATTGCCCGGCATCTGGATGCCTGCATTGCAGAGCTAGAAGCGGCAGGTTTGTTGGGGGAACATCTGTTTGGAACGGATTACTCACTGCGCATTTACACTCACCTCGGCGCAGGGGCGTATATCTGTGGTGAGGAAACCGCCTTGCTGGAGTCGCTGGAGGGCAAGCTGGGGCAGCCGCGCTTGCGTCCGCCTTTTCCGGCAGTGTATGGGTTGTTTGGCAAACCGACGGTGATTAACAACGTTGAGACGCTGGCAAATGTTCCCCCAATTGTTGAAAGGGGAGCGAGCTGGTATCGCACGTATGGCACAGAGAAGAGTCCGGGGGTCAAGATTTTCTGCCTTTCGGGGTGTGTTAACCATCCAGGCAATTATGAATTGCCGCTGGGGACGACATTCCGTGAATTGATTTTCGAGTATGGCGGCGGTGTGCCTGCCGGACGCAAGGTCAAAGCCATTATGGCGGCGGGAGCTTCTTCTAGCTTGATCGCCGCAGATGAAAATGCGCTTGATACGCCGATGGATTATGAATCGGTGCAGGAGAAGCTGGGCGCACCTCTCGGTTCGGCTTCAGTGATTGTAATAGATGATTCGGTTAACATCGCCTGGCTGGTGAGTAAGACAATTGAGTTTTTCAAGCACGAGTCGTGTGGCAAATGCACACCCTGCCGCGAGGGCACATTCTGGATGAACCGCATCGCCCAGCGGATTGAGCATGGCAAAAGTGCACCAGAAGATGTACAGTTGCTGGAGGCGGTGGCTTCGCAGATACAGAATAAATGTTTGTGCGCTCTGGGCGAATTTTCAATTATGGCGGTGCTTTCGGGTATCCAGAAGTTCCGCACGGATTTTGAGGCAAAGGTGAATGGGTGAAGTTTTCCTGCTGCGCCCTATCTTTTGTGAGGGCTGGCGGTAGTCAATACAGGAGTAGCGCTGCATGGTTGTAAAAATGGTTTCTTTGACGATTGACGGTCGGGCAGTTGCTGTCCCTGCCGGAACGCTGGTGGTGGATGCCGCAAAAAAAGCCGGCATAGATATTCCGGTCTTTTGCTATCATCCTAAACTGGACCCGGTGGGGATGTGCCGCCAGTGTCTGGTGGAAATCGGCAGACCGCTGATAGACCGGGCAACGAATCAGTTTATCCTGGATGCGGATGGTAAGCCAAAAATCTCTTTTGGTCCAAAGCTAGAAACTGCCTGTACCACCCCAGTCAGTGAGGGGATGGTCGTGGTGACGGACAGTGATAAAGTTGTTGCGGCTCGCAAGGATGTTCTCGAGTTTATTCTCACCTCACACCCATTGGATTGCCCCATATGCGATAAGGGTGGTGAGTGTCCATTGCAAAATTTGACCATGCGCTACGGTCCACCGGTGAGCCGTTTCCTGTTTGATGAAAAGATGCATTTGGCAAAGCATGTGCCGCTAGGTGAATTAATTTATCTCGACCGCGAGCGATGTATCCAGTGCGGGCGCTGTGTGCGTTTCCAGAGCGAACTGGTGGATGACCCGGTGATTGGTTTTTCGCAGCGCGGGCGGGCTTTGCAAATCGTTACCTTTTCCAATCCGGGCTTTGATTCTATCTGGTCGGGCAACACAACCGATATTTGCCCGGTGGGTGCGTTGACCACAGCGGATTTTCGCTTTGGAGCGCGTCCCTGGGAGATGAACGCCTCAGCTTCAATTTGTAATCACTGCGCGGTTGGCTGTAATCTGACTTACAATGTGCGCCGGGAAGCTAAAGCCGGCGGCAAGACGGTCATCAAACGAGTCATGCCTCGCCAGAATGAAATGGTGAATGAAATCTGGCTGTGTGATAAGGGGCGGCTGGCGTATCATTACATGGAAAGCGACCAGCGCCTGGAACAGCCGCTGGTGCGCAAGGGTGGCGAGCTGGTGCCGGCTGGCTGGGATGAGGCTTTGAATCTGGTAACGGAAAAGCTGCGTAGTGCAGGCAACCGCATGGTCATGCTGGTGGGCGGACGACTCTCGAACGAAGACTTGTTTAATCTTGGTGAACTAACTGAAGCGCAGGGCGGGCAAAAACTGCTCTATTCGTATATGGGTGGCGGCGATCTGGTCAGCCGTTTTGCGCCGCCAAAGGGCAGTAATCTGGGCGAGCTGGGAGCGGGTAGCGTGGTGCTGGTGGTGGCTTGCGATTTGCATCAGGAAGCGCCGCTGTGGTGGTTGCGCCTGAAACAGGCGGTCAAGCGCGGCGCAAAGCTGATTGTTGCCAGTGCCCGTCCAACGCGCCTGGATAAATTCGCCACGCATGTAGTTCGCTATGCCTATGGTGAAGAAACGCGGACGGTTGCGGCATTCCTTCCGGTGAATGTTGCCGGTGCACCGCAGGTGATTCAGAGCGCGGCAAAAACGCTCACCGAAGCGGAAGACCTGATTGTCATTTATGGTAGCGACGGGCTTTACCTCGAAGAATCAACCGCACTGGCGCGCACCTGTGCCGAGTTGCTGCTCAAGACGAACCACACTGGCAAGGTAAACAGTGGATTGCTGGCAGCCTGGCAAAACGGCAACCTGCAGGGCGGTTGGGAATTAGGTTTCCGCACCGTTCCCGACCTGGCGGAGAGATTGGAGAAAGCTGCTCTAGTTTGGGTGGCAGCGGCGGATCCGGCGGGTGATGACCCGGCGCTGGCAAAGGCGGTACGCCGAACGGGGTTCCTTGTCGTACAGGAGTTGTTTCTGACCGAGACGGCGCGCATGGCAGATGTGGTGTTTCCGGTGCTGGTAAACGCTGAACGGGAGGGTAGCTACACTTCCGGCGAGCGGCGTGTGCAGCGTTTTTATCCTGCTTTGCCACCGAAGGGTATTGTCCCGGAGGCGCGTCCCGACTTTGCCATCCCTGCACTGGTGGGTGAAAAGCTGGGCATTGAACTGGAGGATCATTCGGCCGCGCTGGTCATGGAACACATTGCGGCGAAATTTGCCGCGTTTGCTGGTATTAACTACCAGAGACTGGCAGAAGTGGCAGAGCAATGGCCTCCGGTAGGGGGAAGCGACCTTTACTATGGCGGCACTTCATATCTGAACCGGCAGGGATTGGGTGTAACGCTCTCCGATGTTTTACAAGGTGAGAGTTTGCTGAACCCTGCCCCAATCCAGACTACTCAACGGCAAAAACCTTCTGCCGATGCACTGCCTGTTTATCCCATTCAATTGTTGTATGATCGCGGGACAACCATCCTTCCCAGTGCTTTGTTGCATGAACGGTTGGTGCAGCCAGCGGTTTGGGTACATCCGACAACAGCGGCAGAACATAAGCTTCAAAGTAAGGCGCGGCTAATTTATGAGGGGGAAGCAGTTGAAGTGGCTGTTCTACTGAGCGAGCAAACGCCCCCAAAGGTTGCGCTTTTGCCGCGCTCGGTTGGCTTATTGGGATACTGGCTCGAAGCTTGACAGTTTGCTCTGAAAGGAACGCTATGGAAGTTTCTTTATGGATTGAATGGGTCATCAAATCGCTCTTCATTATCCTTTTGTTGACGGGCGGGTTTGCTTATACGACCCTGTATGAGCGTCGGGTACTGGCGAGGATGCAGGTGCGTATCGGTCCAAACCGTGCCGGACCGTTTGGGTTACTGCAACCGGTGGCAGATGGCATTAAGTTGATCTTCAAAGAAGAACTGATACCCGAAAAAGCGGACAAACTGATTTTTATTCTTGCGCCGGTGATTACGGTTATCCCGGCGTTGATTATCACTGCGGTTGTCCCTTGGGGTGAGTCGGTCTGGGTGTTTGGACGTGAGATCAAACTTTATCTAGCAGACCTGGATGTTGGTGTGTTGTATCTGATGGCAGTAACCAGTATCTCTGTGTACGGTATCACGCTAGCAGGGTGGTCTTCTAACAACAAGTATGCTACGCTGGGTGGATTGCGCGCTACGGCGCAGATGATCAGCTATGAGCTGGCGATGGGGTTTGCCATGTTAGGACCGGTGCTGATGGCGGGTTCGATGCGCATGATTGATATTGTCAATGCACAGCGCAGTATGTGGTTTATCCTGCCGCAGGCTATAGCGTTCCTGATTTATCTGGCGACCAGCCTGGCAGAGATCAACCGCGCTCCTTTTGACATGCCAGAAGCCGAACAAGAGCTGACCGCTGGCTATCACACTGAGTATTCCGGGATGAAGTTCGCGTTGTTTTTCATGGCGGAATATATCAAGATGATCGCGATTTCGATGATTGGATCATCGCTGTTTCTGGGCGGGTATCACTGGCCTCTGCCAGCACATTGGCTGGGCGGCTTTGCAGGTCCGATTAACCTGTTTGGTAAAACGGTTATCTGGATGTTCTTTATTATCTGGGTGCGGGCTACACTGCCGCGTATTCGCTATGATAAACTGATGCAATTGGGTTGGAAGGTGTTATTCCCGCTGGCATTGCTTAATGTGGCAGTCACGGCAGCGGTGATTGTACTGGTAGGAGGATGAGCGATGTTAGAAGGATTGATGACAACGCTGAAGTCCATGTTTGAGAAGCCGGTGACGATTCAATATCCGGAGCAGAAGCGTCCAGTGCGCGCCCGGTTCAAGGGACGTCATGTGCTGAAGCGTTATGAGAATGGATTGGAAAAGTGTATTGGCTGTGCATTGTGCGCGGCCGCCTGTCCGGCAGATGCAATCTTTGTTGAATCGGCCGAGAATACGGACGAAGAACGTTATTCACCTGGCGAACGCTATGCCAGCACGTATGAGATCAATATGTTGCGCTGCATTTTCTGCGGATTTTGTGAGGATGCCTGTCCAACTGAAGCGATTGTGCTGGGCGACAACTACGAGCTGTCGTTCACCAGCCGAGCTGAGTCCATCTATACCAAAGACATGCTGCTGGAGCCGGTGCCACCGGGTGGGCAGCCGACCCCACAGCGTACCCCGGCGGGCGTTTTTACACGCTCTGTTCCGGAAATGAAAGACCCGACGGATTAGGGAGGAAGCATGACGCCTGTGATGGTTGTTTTTGGTTTGCTGGGGGTGGTGGTGATTTTGACTGCGCTGGGAATGCTGCTCAGCCGCAACGCAATCTACTCGGCGCTTTTTCTAGTGCTGAACTTTGCTACGGTGGCAGTGTTGTATATCATTCTGGGCGCTCCATTCATTTCGCTAGTGCAGATTACCGTTTATGCCGGATCGATCATGGTGATGTTTTTGTTTGTCATTATGCTGTTGGGCGCGGAACGCCTGCCGGGCAGCGACCGGCTGCGCCGCCAGCGCTGGATTGCTGCTATTCTGGGGCTGGTGTTTGTGGCGCAGGTTATCCTGTTCATCTTTTTCCGTGGTCAGTTGACTGCCCCGGTCGGAACGCCGCCAGCGACACTGGGCAGCCCGCAGGCAGTGGGTACAACCCTGTTTACTACATATGCCCTGCCTTTTGAGGTAACCGGCGCCATTCTGGTGGTGGCAACGGTGGGCGCTATCCTGTTGACGCGCGGTGCTGCGCTTCCCTATTCCCCAATCAGGAAGGAGGAAAAATGATGATGCCACTGGCGTATTATGTTGGTCTCTCGGCAATCATGTTTGTTTTGGGGATCATCGGTGTGCTGGTGCGCCGCAACGCGCTGGTTGTGTTTATGTCACTGGAATTGATGTTTAACGCTGCGAACCTGCTCTTTGTCGCTTTTTCCGCTTATTTTCAATTACTCACTGGGCAAATCTTTGTCTTTTTTGTGATGACGGTTGCCGCGGCAGAAGTGGCGGTTGGGCTGGCGCTGATGGTGGAGATTTTTCGCACCAAACACAGCATTGATCTGGATCAGATGAGCGAGATGAAAGGGTGAACCAATCGCCTGATGAGTGGAGCCTGATATGCATGAATTAACGACGAATCCGATCATTTCACTGGTCCCGTGGGTGGTGTTCTTTCCCGTTATCGGGCTGTTGCTGAACCTGTTGTTTGGCAGACGCTGGGGTGAGAAAGCTACCGGGATGGTTGCCAGTCTGGCGGCGGCGGCTTCTTTTGCGCTTTCGGCGGCACTGGCGGTGCAGCTGGCGCGCGCTCCTGAAGCAGTGACAGTACACCTGCTGGACTGGATCACAGTGGGGGATTTTCAGGTGGGCTGGAATTTCCGCGTGGATACGCTGGCGGTGACGATGATGCTGGTGGTCAGCGGTGTGGGTACGCTGATTCACATTTATGCGGTAGGTTACATGCACAGTGATGTGCGCCATAACGGCGATCCGGGACGCTATCCGCGCTTTTTTGTCTTCTTCAATCTCTTTATCGCGGCGATGCTGGTGCTGGTGACCGCCGATAATTACCTGATGCTCTTTGTCGGCTGGGAGGGGGTTGGGCTGTGTTCTTATCTTTTGATCGGTTTCTGGTTTGAGAAGGGTGCCGAAGGTATTGCCAATGCCCGCGCGGCGAAAAAAGCTTTTATCGTCAACCGTATTGGCGATTTTGGCTTGCTGGTGGCGCTTTTCCTGCTTTTCTGGAACTTTGGGACACTGGATTTCAAGACCATTTTTGAGCAAGCCCCTGCACTGGCAGCAGCAACGCCATGGGTACTGACAGCGGTGACACTGCTGATGTTACTGGGTGTGACGGGAAAATCGGCCCAGCTTCCCCTATATGTCTGGCTGCCGGATGCGATGGCAGGTCCGACGCCGGTTTCGGCTTTGATCCATGCGGCAACAATGGTGACCGCTGGGGTGTATCTGGTAGCGCGTTCAAGCCCGCTGTATCTGGAAGTGCCGGCGGCGCAGTTGGCGGTGATGTGGGTGGGGGCATTGACTGCTTTCTTCGCCGCCACGATTGCGGTAGGGCAGTATGATATCAAGCGCGTGCTGGCGTATTCGACCATCAGCCAGCTTGGGTTTATGGTGGCAGCCGTGGGCATGGGTGCATTCGTTGCCGGGATGTTTCATCTGGTGACCCATGCCTTTTTCAAGGCGCTGCTTTTCCTCGCTGCCGGTTCGGTGATTTTGGGAATGGAACACGGGCATGAGCATGGGCATCATTCTGCTAGCGCGCACGGCGGAGAAGCAGTGGACCCGCAGGATATGCGCTTTATGGGTGGATTGCAGGGGCGCATGAAGCTGACCTTCTGGGTGTATCTCATTGGTGCACTGGCGCTAGCAGGCATTGCCCCGCTGGCTGGGTTCTTCTCCAAGGATGAAATCCTGCTGGCTGCACTGATAAAGTCACCGGTTATTTTTGTCATTCTGCTGCTATCCGCATTTCTGACGGCTTTCTATATGGGGCGGCAGATTTTCATGGTGTTCTTTGGCAAGCCGCGCAGCGAGGCGGCTGTACATGCCGCCGAAAGCCCGCCGATTATCACTGCCCCGCTGGTGGCTTTGGCGGTACTTTCGTTGTTGGGCGGTGGGCTGAATCTGCCTGGCATCTATACGCTGGAACACTGGCTGGAGCATACACTGGAATTCAGCCTCAAAGTAAGTTTTGCTGTGCCGGTAGCTCTTGTTTCGCTCGTGCTGGCGTTGGCGGGGTTGCTGACGGCGTGGTGGGTGTATGGGCGGCGGGTGATGCCGGCGGTGGATGGTGACCCGCTGGTGCGCTCGCTGGGTTGGCTTTTCCGCGCGTTGCAGAATAAATGGTGGGTGGATGAGGCTTACCATGTGTTGTTTGTTTCGTCTTATCAGCGTCTGGCGAGTTTCCTTGCCAGTTCCTTGGATACAAATGTGATTGACGGGATTGCAAACGGTCTGGGTGATGTGACCATGCGCGTTGCGGCAGCCTTCCGCAGGATTGAAAGCGGTTTTGTGCGCTCGTATGCGCTGGTGATGTTGTTCGGCGCGGTGGCAATTCTGGCATTTTTGATCTGGAGATAATCTGCCGGCTTATGTTGAGACGCGTTGACTTGCTTCATGGTTTATTCTGTCTCGAGGGAGACCGATGACGAATGTGCTTAATCCGCTCGTTGTGTTAACTTTCTTCCCGCTGATTGGGGCGTTGGTGGTGCTAGTGTTGCCAACTGACCGCAAGAACCTGTTGCGCTGGGTTGCATTGCTGACCAGCCTGATTACCTTTGGGGTTTCGTTGTGGGTGCTGGCGCTGTTCAAGGCTGGGGAAGCGGGGTTGCAGCTTGAAGTGCGTCAGGTCTGGGCGGTGGTCGCAAATACTTCCATTGCCTTTCATCTGGGTGTGGACGGCATCAGCCTGCTGATGATACTGCTGACCGCCTTTCTGACGCCGATTTGCATCCTCTCCACCTGGACGGCGGTGGAAGAACGGGTGAAAGGATTTATGTTGTTCTTCCTGCTGCTGGAAACCGGGATGCTGGGGGTGTTTCTGGCGCTTGATCTGGTGCTGTTCTATATATTCTGGGAGTTTACCCTTGTGCCAATGATCTTCTTAATCGGCATTTGGGGCGGCGAACGTCGGGTATATGCGGCGGTTAAGTTTTTCCTATTTACCTTCGCCGGTTCAGTGTTGATGCTGCTGGCGATTCTGTACCTCGGCTGGCAGGGCGGGACGTTCTCCCTACCGGAACTGACAGCAAGGCGGGAAGTGTTCACCGCGGCGCAGTTGTGGCTGTTTCTCGCTTTTGGGCTGGCGTTTGCCATCAAACTGCCCATGTGGCCCTTCCACACCTGGCTGCCCGATGCGCACACGGAAGCGCCTACCGCCGGCTCGGTCATCCTGGCGGGCGTGTTGCTGAAGATGGGTGCCTATGGCTTTTTGCGCTTCAACATCGGTCTGTTTCCTGAAATGTCGGTAAAACTAGCGCCGTGGATGGCGCTGCTGGCGGTGATTGGGATTCTCTACGGTGCGGCGGTTTCTTACACCCAAAAGGATGTCAAGCGGTTAGTAGCGTATTCTTCGGTCAGCCATCTGGGATTTGTTCTGTTGGGTATTTTTGCGCTCAACCCGCAGGGGATGGTGGGAGCTTTACTTCAGATGGTCAATCATGGTTTGAGCACTGGGGCTTTGTTCCTCGTGGTGGGGATGATTTACGAGCGGCGTCACACACGGCTGATGGCGGAATTCGGCGGCTTGTGGCGTGCTGTGCCAATGCTGGGCAGTTTGATGCTGGTGGTCACTTTATCTTCGCTGGGGTTACCGGGTTTGAACGGTTTCGTCGGCGAGTTTACCATCCTATTGGGCGCCTTTGGCTCGGTGGCGATTGGCAGCGCGTGGTATGCAATAGCCGCAGCAGTCGGCGTTATTCTGGCAGCAATTTACTTGCTGGTGATGTTTGAGCGGGTTTTCCTTGGTCCGCTGACCAATGAGAAAAACAAGGCTCTGCGTGACCTGAACTGGCGTGAGGTAATCACATTGTTACCGATCCTGATTTTAATCTTTTGGATTGGTTTGTATCCCAAACCATTCTTTGAGTTGATGAATCCAACAATACAACAACTGGCAGCTGGACTGGCGCAAGCCGTGGCGGCGGGAGGTGTGCAGTGACAGCAATGGACTGGCTGGTGATCCTTCCTGTACTGGTGCTTTCTGGCTGGGCGCTGACCGTGTTGTTGGTGGATTTGTGGATTCCGGCAAAGTACAAATTCATCACACCCCTGCTGACCGTTCTAGGGCTGGTGGTGACACTGGGGTTGAGCCTGTCAAAATTTGGCAATCCGCAATCCGCGTTTAACGGTATGGTGGTGGTAGATGGATTTGCAATCTTTTTGGATTTCATCTTTCTGGTGAGTGGTTTGGGAGCAGTGGCACTGGCATACCGCTATTTGCGCCGTATGGGAATTGAGCGCTGTGAATACTATTCCCTGCTGATGTTTTCAATCAGCGGGATGATGTTGATGACTTATGCCAATGACCTGATTATGGTCTTTCTGGCATTGGAACTGCTTTCCATTCCATTGTATGTCCTTGCGGGTTTTGTGCGCATGGAAGTGCGTTCGGAAGAGGCGGCGCTCAAATATTTTCTGTTGGGTGCGTTTTCATCCGGCTTTGTCCTTTATGGTATCGGACTGATTTTTGGCGCGACATCTCATACTGAATTGCCGGCTGTTGCAGCAGCAGTTGGCAAATCGTCAGCCAATCTGCCGATGTTCATCGTTGGGGCGGCATTGTTGCTGGTTGGATTCGGGTTCAAGCAGGCGGCGGTGCCTTTCCATATGTGGTCACCGGATGTTTATCAGGGTGCACCCTCATCGGTGACAGCGTTCATGTCCATCGGCGCCAAAGCAGCCGGCTTTGCGGCTTTGATGCGCGTATTTGTAGCGGCTTTTCCCAGCCTTTCGGCAGATATGAGCTGGGTGCTGTGGGCACTCTCGGCACTGACCATGATTGCCGGAAACGTCATTGCCATTGCCCAGACCAACATCAAACGTTTACTGGCATATTCCAGCATTGCCCAGACGGGCTACTTGCTGATGGCGTTTGTACCGTATGGCAATAATCAAGTATTGGGAGATACGGTTGCGGCGATGCTGTTCTATCTACTGGCGTATATGCTGACCACACTGGGCGCCTGGGCGGTGATCATTGCGGTTGAAAAAAACGGCGGCGAGGGACTGGAGCTGAAAGATTATGCCGGGCTGGGACGCAGGCATCCCCTGCTGGGGGCAGCGATGACTATCTTTATGGTTTCGCTGATAGGTGTGCCGCCGACACTGGGTTTTTGGGGTAAGTTTTATCTTTTCCGCACGGCGCTGGAGGGCGGTTTTGTCTGGCTGGCGTTAATCGGGTTGCTTACCTCGCTGGTTTCGGCATACTATTACCTGCGTGTGGTAGTAATTATGTACATGCAGGCGGGAGAACCGGAAACCGCCGATGACCTCTGGCTGCGGCTGGTGGCGCTGACCTGTGCGGCAGCGGTGGTACTGCTGGCGTTTATGCCCGGGTCGGTTTTATCGCTGGCAGTGAGGGCAGTGTTGCAAATCCTGTAGAGTGTGGAGGAATTCTTGTGTCTCCAGAACGAGTCACCCCATTTCAGGAAGCGCTGGAGCGGTTTCATACTGCGTATGGCGAATTTCTGGTTATTTGCAACCGTATACCGGCTGAAAAACGCGAACTTGGTGGGGTGTGCGGAGTGTGGTCGCCGCGCCAGGTGATTGCCCATCTGGCAGGCTGGCAGCATGAAAGTGCGCGGCGCTTTCATGAGCTGCTGCGCAATCCGCAAAGCCGCAGAGACTATGATATAGATGTCTTCAACGCGCAATCGGTTGCCGAGCGCGCCGATTGGAGCTGGGAGCAAACGCTGGCAGACTTTAAAGCCGCATATCTGGAAATGCAAAATGCCATTGCCGACTTGATGATAGCCAGCCCCCCTGATTGGGGCGAGTTTGCTTTCTGGTTGCAAGCACTCGGCGATGATTTTGTGGAGCATGGCAGGCAGTTGATAGCTTGGGTGTGAGCAATACACCAAAGCCTTATTTTGGGTATATGGAGCATCGAACCAACTTGCGATGCCGGGTGTCAAAACTAGATGAAGTGTTCTTTGCATTCCCGTGGTACTGCGTTATGGTTGGTGTTGGGTTGCCTGATCTGGTCGGCTGCGAGCGGCTGGATATTGCCGGGTTGGTCAATTCAACAAGCCACTCCACTGGCAACCCTTACAACTGAACCCCTTTCACCATACCAGATTATTGATGTGATCAATCAGGCGCGCCAGACGCACGGTTTGCAGGCGTTGATGATTGACCCAATCCTGATGAGCGTCGCTCAGTCAACGGCGGAAATCATGGCAGCCAATCAGATGCAGGGGCATATCGGCGATGTGCGCGGGCGGGTAATGGCTGCCGGTTATGGCGGTGGAGATACCGCTTGGGCAACCGAGAATTTTGTCGTTCTGCCGCCGGGTGCCGACGCGATGGATGTTCTGCAAGCCTGGGCAGATGATGAACACATGATCCCGGTAGTAAATCCCAATTATCAGCATATCGGCGCGGGAGTTGCCATTGCCCCGGATGGTATGGTCTATTATGTCCTGCAAGCTGCCTACACCAGCCGCGGTTGGTATCGCCCCAACCCAACGAACCGCCCCGGCACGCTCAGCCCTACGGTGGACACTGCCTCGCAGTTCATCTACGCGGTTCGCACGGTTACCCCGCAGCCGGATGGACGCATTATTCATGTTGTCCAGCAGGGACAAACCCTGTGGAGCATTGCCATTGCTTATGGAGTGCATATTGCTGACCTGCAGCGTCTGAATTATTATCCTGCTGACTATTACACGGTCTATACTGGTCAGCGGCTGGTTATCCCGACCAGTGCCGTCTCTGTTGCACAGGCAAAGGCTACACCGACCTCGGCACAGCCTGATGTTGCGCCAACTGTGTCACAAGCCGTGCTCAACCCCACGCTAAAAATTCAGATTACACCTTCTTTCACCCCGCCAACGGAAACCAACTCACTGCCTGTTTCGCTTAATCCCGCCAAAGCAATTGCTATGATTGTGATTCTGATCGCTGCGGCGGCGCTGGTATTAACCATTGGGCTATGGAAAAAGTGAACATTCGTACGGCTCTCAATATTCTTCTCTGTTTTGGTTTTCTCTGGCTGGCTGGATGCGCGGCGGCCACTTCAACGCTCGTGATACCCACGCCAGTTGAGATCACGCCCATCCTTTTACCGCCTGAACCAACCGTCACGCCCGAACCCCCAGCGACGCCATCGGTGTTCCCCCCGCAACTGCCGAATGTACTCATCACTGCTGAAAACCTGAACCGGCTGACTCCGTTATATGCGCTAAAAGCTTATGCCAACGATCTGGCATTTTCGCCCGATAGCTCGTTACTGGCAGATGCCGGCATCGAGCGCGTCGTACGGCTCTGGCGGGTTAGCGATGGTACGCTGGCGAATGAAATCAAGGATACTGGGGGGTATCTGTGGAGTGTGGCGTTCTCACCAGATGACGAACTGCTGGCGACTGGCTCCGGGGATGGCAAAGTACGCCTGTTTCGTTTGGCAGATGGCGAACTGGTGCGTGAACTGGATGGGCATTTCAACGATGTGAGCCGGGTGGCATTTTCACCGGATGGGAGCCGGCTGGCTTCGGCATCGCATGATCAGCGCATCAATATCTGGCAGGTGGCGGACGGTAAACTGCTCTACCAGCTTAAGGGCATCTGGGGCTATGTGCAGAGCGTGGCTTGGTCGCCGGATGGGACGCGCTTGCTTTCCGCTGCCGGCTATGGGGACGTGCGCATTTGGGATGCCGAAAACGGACGCTGGTTGAAAGACCTGACGCTCTTTCCCGAGTGGACGCGTAGCGCCGCCTGGTCGCCAGACGGAAAGCTGATTGCTATTGGCGCGGAAAACCCATACGTCTGGGTATATAACGCGGCAACCGGCTTTCGCAAATACGCACTTGCCGGGCATAACGGGCATGTCAACAGCGTTGCCTTCTCGCCAGACAGCACATTGCTTGCCAGTGCATCCAATGACGGCACCATCCGTCTCTGGGATGCGCAAAGCGGTGCGGCGTTAGCAACCTTACAACATCCGGAATACGTCAGAAGCATTGTTTTCTCACCAGATGGAAGCTTACTCGCCAGCGCATCCAATGCTGGGACGATTATCCTCTGGGGTGTTCGGTAGAGATATCCAGTAAAACGCTCACAATATATTCCCCTATTCGAAAAATCCACTCAGCCTGTTCCTGCCGGACTTCAGGCGGGAGCGGCGTGCGCACGTCTACATGCGCCCCGCCGTCGTGGTCGCAAACTTCACGGATGAGCCTGCGGATGGTGAGCGGGGAGCCGGATTTCAGCAGCAGGGACTGGTTTAGCCAGTCCTGCAAGGAGATGGGCGGCGCAGAAAGATTGAATGTGCCGTCCTTGTTAAGGGAGTGCAATTCTAGATGAGGGCGTAATCTCGGCAGCAGCCCCAGCTCAAGCGGCTGGTTGTGCAGGCGTGCACTATCGCAGAGCAGAATGCGCAACTGCAATGCCGCCACACGGTAAAAAAACCACTGTCCCTGCCGTGCCAGTTCCAGACTGGTGCGCAAAATAGTCAGGGATTCGGCAAGGTATGTTTCCAGGAGCTCAGCACTTATGTCTTCCATCGTTTTCTAAAGCACCCGATTCCAGCTCAGGAGTAGCATCAAAGCGTTGAAGAGCATGTGTGCCAGCACCGCCGGGTATAGCCGTTGTGTGTGATGGGTGATCAAAGCCAGTCCCAGTCCCAACAGAAAAGCCGGCAGGAAAAGCAACGGGCGGAATTGCAGAGCGGCAAAGAGCACTGCCGTCACCAGTGCTGAGCCGTATAATCCCAGCGGCTTAGTCCAACGTTGAAAAAGCTCAGCTCGCCAGAAGCTTTCTTCTGCCCAGGGCGCCAGCAAAACAGCTACCAGTCCGAATGGGATGGATAACACCGGTGGCAGCGGCGGCGCCGGAGCGCCCGTCGAGTGGAGAAACGATTGGGCGGCAATCAAACCAAATACATACATGCTCACCAGCCAAAGTCCCAGCCCGGTGAGTAGCGAGAGTGCCACCAACCAGTTCCTGGGCAGGGTGGCTTTTGACGAAATTGCAGCGACGGGATGAGTGGGATGGTAGCTTGCCAGCACCACTGCCTGCCAGAGAAACAACCATGGCTGACCAACAGACAATCCCGCCGCGCCGAGCAGGGATTGCCACCCGCCGTCTGCAGGACGACTGAGAAAAACTGCCCACTCCGGCAGAAGTAACAACACCAGCGGCAGTCCATATGCCAGCAAAATCAGCGCCCAGGCAGGCAAAGTCATGCCAAAGTGTGGTGTCTCACCGCGCCGCCAGCTTAGCAACCAGCCCAGACTACCGATGCCTACCAGCAGACACAATGCCGCCGCAAATGCCAGTGCCCCCAGACGGGTTTGTGTCGGCAAGCTATCTGCCAGCACGACCCAGCGCAACAGCAACAGCATCATGGCAAGCAGAACCGCGGCGATCAATAAGACAGGAAAATGACGCACAGCGCGCTTCATAGGGTTATTGACAGCCTCCCATTTCAACCGGCAGACAGGGGGTCAATGTGGGGACGTAGGTAGCAGTCGGGGTTTTGGTTGGCGTCGGGCTGCGGTAAGGGGTTAGTGTCAGGGTGGTGGTTGGAGTGCGTGTGATGGTGGGGGTCAGGGTGGGGATGGTCGGCGTTGAAGAAGCAGTCAGGGCGCGCATCGTGCGCTCCGGTGGGGGAGGCGTGGCGGTGGGGAATAGCGTTGGAGGGATAACAGGTGTGAAGTAGAGCAGCGGGGTGGGGGTGGGCGCAAGTTCTGCGCCGGGTTTGGGGCTGGGCATGGGCGGTAACACATCGCTGCGGATGGTGAACGGAAAGACCTGCAAGGTACTCAAAGGTTGCCCGCTGGCGGTTTCGACACTCACCAGCACCACCAGCTTGTAATTGCCGTCCTGAATGAGGGAATGGCTGGATACGCCATTATAATCCCACTCATCCTGATTGGGTGTACGGTAGGTGCAAGCGCTGTCGCTTTCCTCTCCGAACAAGCACACAGTCAGCTTTTGCGCGACACTGCGCCAGTGCACCAGCCGCCCAACCGCATTATAAACTGCCAGCACAACCATCACTGATTTGTGCTCTGTCGCCTCTACGTCCACGCGCAGCCAGAAGGGGCTGTAAATGTTTAAGTTGCCGCCAGAGGCGGTTAGTGAGATGTCTGCGCCCGTTTCTCCTTGCAGAGGCAGGGTACATTCGGGGTAGCCTTCGACACGGTAAACCAGTTTACCGGAAAAGTCGTCTGTCCAGATAAAGAAATGCTGTGGCTGTGAAAGAACGGGAAAGTCCTCCAATACTTGCTGAGCAAAGCTGTGTTTAAATTGCCAACGCAATGCTGTCTGTGTATTCGGTGAAAAACTTGCTTTGCCTGTCTCAAACGTATGGCGTAGGGGGAAGAATGTACTATCAGGCGGGTCAAGCAGGAGCAGTTCACCAAGCCAGTAGGATTGAAACTGAAGCTCCGGCGGTGTGTTAGCTTGGTTATGCCAGCCGCCTTGATAATCCAGCTCGACACTGTTGAGTTGAATAGGATTGGTGCCGGCATTATGCAGGTCGAGGAGCAGGGCAGTGCCATCGGGACCGAAATGCAGTTTGCCAATGATTAGCTGACCGCAGCCGACTGGCGCAACAACAGCGGTTGCTGTTGGTATGAAGGATGGTGCGTTAGGGATAGCTGGACCACTCTTTCTAGACTGCAAGCAGCCGCTCAAGAAAAACAACATTGCCAGACAAATCAAAACCTTTTTCATCATAGAAAACACACCTCACAGGGTTTTTAAACTCTGTGAGGTGTAAGTGATTTGACAGTTTGCGTTTACTGACATCCGCCCTGTTCGATAGGAATCTGACACACGGTTGGCGTTGCGGTGCGTGTTGGGGTGTTTGTGCGCGTCGGTGTCTTAGTAATGGTTGGCGTATTACTGGGCAGTGATGTGTTCGTGCGTGTTGGCGTATTGGTGGGCGGTGAAGTGTTCGTGCGCGTTGGAGTTCTGGATGGTGTAAAGGTGATTGTCGGTGTGCGCGTGATGGTTGGCGTGCGGCTGGCGGTGGGCGTTGGTGCAGCAATGACCAGATTACCGCGAATCATATTGCTCTTGATGCGCTTGGCGTAATCATAGGTGACTGTCTGCCCGCGCGCCAGCACCACAATTGTATAGGTATCATTGTCAATCAAGATACCATTGGAGGTGCCGTTGTAGTCCCAGTAATCCACGTTGGGGCGGCGGGTGGCGCAGGTACTGCCTGAGGTGCCGAAGATGCACAGTGGACCGGCGCTGTTAGTGACGCGCCGCCAGTGGACGAGCTGCCCGCTAGAATCGTATACGTACATGTAAATGTAGTTGTATGTAGCTACACCGTTCCAGGTGACATCTGCACGTGCCCAGAAAGCCGCATTGGTCGGGTTGGCGGAATAGGTCAGGGTAATTTCGGGACCTTTAGTGCCGCTCAGGTTCATCACGCAGTTCACATAATTGGTGCTGGTACCGACACGATAGTTGATCTGTCCGCTGAAGTCGCTGGGCCAGTAATATGCCTGATACTGTGCCGGGCCGGGATCATAGGTTGGTGTGGGAGCCACGCCGGGTGGCGGGTAAGAACGCACGTAAGGCGTTTCTTCGTAGAAGTCCAGCGTGAAATCCCACTTCAGCCAGTAGCTGGTACCCGGTGAGATGACTGCGTAGCTGGTGCTGGGGAAGGTGTGGCTGAAGGGCCAGCTTCCCGTGTTTGCCGGATCGAGGATGGTGTTATTGCTGGTATTCAGGTACAGGTCGAATTGCCGTCCGGTAGGCGCAGCCAGCACCTGATTGTGCCAGCCGCCGTTGTAATTGAGCGTTGCGCCGGTCAGGGTGACGTTGTACGTACCAGCATTGTAAAGATAGCTTTCCAGCCTATCGCCCGTGCGCCCGCTCTGCTGGTTTTCCAGCATGATCAGATCAGGATCACCCAAATTTTGCAGGTCACTGCAGCTTGGCGCGGCGGTGGGGGTAACCGTGCGGGTGGGGCGGTGGGTGGTCTGGTATGGCACCAGGTACATACCGTCAATAACCACCGGGTTAGAGTCGGAAATTCCCGGCCCAGCCCAGGCAACCGAAATGTGATCGCTGCCACTGCCCTCTTTGTGCAACGCCTCGATGTAGTAGAGTGTGCCGGCCTGCAGGGTGATGCTTACGGATTGCTGGCTGGTGTATTTGTCATACTGGCGTGAGCTGGTGTAACCGGAGACATAGGCTATCCTGGTGCTGTTGGATGGATTGGTATTGCTGGAAAGGTAAAGCTCGCTGCTATCGTCACTGGCGATCCAGAAGGTGTACGCGCCGCTGTACGGCGGGCAGACATAGCCGCGCCAGCGCGTGCCGTAGTAATCCGCCGGCGAAGGCTTATCCCCGCTTTGCAGTTCAAATGAGGTCGGCAGGGTCCAGTAGTTGGGGTCATCTGGATAGAAGGGGCTGCTGGTTAAATCGGAAACACTTGTACCGGAAGAAAGCCCGTCCCAGCGTTCGAGCAGTATCGAGCCCGTTCCAGTGCAACGGGAGGGTGTAGGCGTCAGCGTAATCGTTGGGGTAAAAGTTGGGGGCAGGGGGGTAAATGTCCAAGTGGCGGCAGGGCTCATCGAGCCTTCCAGACCAGTGACGCGCGAGGTGCGGAACTTTTCCACGATGCCCTCGCGCTCGGAGGTGAGACGCAGTGTAGGCCAGATATTGCTGAGGAAGGGGGTAATCAGAGTGTGGCGATAGGTCAACACGACGCGCACTCGGTTGCCAGGACCTCCGGCGTCATCCACATAGCGGATTACCGAGCCGTTTGACCCCCTCACAAGCTGACAGTAAATCGGGAAGCGGTAATCCTGTTGTCTGGCTTGCGGTGGAATCGGACTGTAATAGAAAGGATTAGGGTTAAACTGGTAAAAATCACCACCCGGCGGTATGACGCGGTTGGAGCAAATGGAGATGCCAAAGTAGCCGGCTGTGAAGGGTTTGCCACGGTAATCCTGTACAAGAGCGGATGTGTTATAGGCATTGAGTAAATAAGCCAGATAATCGCCGGAGACGTTTGGGTTGGTATCAATGCCGATACCAGTAGCACCCTGCAATGCCACCTCACGGATTGAGGGAAGGCGCGCCCAGTCAATCAGCGCATTAGAAACCTCATCGGCGTTTTGGATTTTTGTGTTACCGAATTTGAACGGCACCTTACAATCCGCAGCGCCATCAAGCAGATCCAGTTCGGCGTAGGTCTTATTAATCGTGTTGCCGTTGCTATCCCGGGCTGGATATTGTATATCATGTTCCAGCGCAGCGGCGGCTTCATCGCAGTACTGCGGGTTATAACTGCCGGTGATGGCATAACGCACGGCAAAACGCGCCCCGTTCTCCAATGCCAGCCATGCCTGCAGCAGTCGCCCAAACTCGATAATGCCAAAAACCAGCATAAGCAGAATCGGCAACGCCAACGCAAATTCCACCATGCTTTGGGCAGGATGGGCGCGGATGCGCTTGCGAAAGAAAGTTATCAGACGGTTGGGCATGTTATTCCTCCCTGACTATTCGGTAATTCGGGTGTAGATGCGTGTGGCAATGTCTTCGAAGATCGGCAGTAGCCGGTCGCCGGTGGGGGCATAGTAATATTGACCACAATCTGTTCGCTTGGGTTGGGTGCGGCAGGGATCGGTGGTACGGTCGCCATCATCACCGACAGCCGCCATGTAGCGCAGTAACTGCTCGCCGATAGCGCCCTTGTTGATACCCTGATAATAAATATCGGTTGCGGCTGCACCCAGACCGATGGCATAAATGGCAATATCATTGCCAGCAGGCTCTTTCAAATTGGTAGATTTGGTGAGAGCGGCTTCGTCAATCATATCGCGGGCGTAGTCCATGACACTGTACTGCGGACGGGGGATTTGACCGTTCCAGTCGGTGTTGGGCGGACAAGTGAGCGCCTTATTATCTACCACGCCGTCGGCGTTGTCGGCATCAATACAGTAGCGCGGCTCCAGGTCATGGTCAATGCACAGGCGAGGCCAGAAACCCAGTCCCAGACTGCCCTGACAGAAGCCGTTGGCATACTGATTGGGGATTTTGCTGTTGGTGGCAGGTGTATCGCTCAGGTTTACCACGCCGTCGGAAAGAAAGACAATCACCCACACTGCACCCGGCCGTCCGCTGGATTTCAACACATTGGCAGCCATGCGGATGCCGCAACCGGTGCAGGTTGAAAGCGGCGAGAGCGAGGCTTTCAATGGACCACCGCCGTCCGGATCATGTGCGGCAAGCCAGGCAACCGCAGCATTGTGATCATCCATTGTAAAAACTCCATCCATATTCCAGTCATATGTATCCAGATACTGGTTATGGTCACATGGGACGCCTCCCCAGCCGTAGGGATCGGTGTTGAAAATCAGCCCGCGCGCCTGCCGCTCGGCTTTGCTGTCCCAGCGGTCATCATCTACCACACAGCAGCGGGCGTCATCGGTAGCGGGCTGACAGTTAAGCGAGGTAAAGTCATAATCAGAGCCGTCGCCGTCGCGGTCTTCTGGATTGACCGGATTGAAGCGCCCGGGGTTGTACCAGTTGGGCATCAGCTTTTTGACCGGAGGGTCGTCGTGTAACTTAATGGCATCAACGGCGCTCTTTGCGTTTGTAATACTGTCGCTCAAATCCACTGTGCTGCCGGCTTTGTTGGCAATGGGGACAACCACTGCCTGACTGTCAAACGTTACAATCGAAACCTGATCGTATCCATCATAAAGGCGGTCTATCAGCGCTTTGGCGGCTTCTTTGGCTTGCTTGAGCGGCTGACAGGTGTTATTGGTATTGCAACCTGCAACTGTTCCTGAGCCAACATACGTGGGCGGATTGCCGGAATCAAAGACCGCTGAATTCTGCCCATCGGGGTCATAATTGTCCACCACCGGACAGTTTGCACCCACATTCCAGAATGGCTGGCAAATCTCGTTGATGGTATCTGAAGCCATCGATTCGGAGAGATCGAGGACGATGACCAAATCTACCGGTGCGGCTTCAGCGATGGCGTTGGTAGTCAAGGTGAGTGAGTGAAAGCCGATTAAATTCAGGAAATACAGTGGCGTGCGCTGAACGGCTTCGACAAAGACCAGTTTGCGCGGCGATTCGTTCGCCTGCGTATTTGGGCAACGTGCATAAAACTGCGGGTAAGTTGTTTGCAGGCTGGCATCACGCAGTCCATCTTTATCTTCATCGCAAATATGCAAAACAACATCCGTGATGGTCAGGTCCACGTTGTGCAGTCGAAGCACTTCGCGGGCTGATTCTGCCATCCCTGCGACGGTCGTGCCGCGCTTGAAGTCATTGGCGGCAGCTACTGCGGCAGCATCCACGGCGCGCTTGAGCTGACCATAGGTCACATAAACTGCTCCGGCGTCTACAGCCAGTCCGATAAAAAGCAACAGCGCCAATAGCGCCACGGCAAAAATCACCAGCACCTGACCACGCCCGTCAGCGGACAAATGATCAGGGAGTCTTCGGCGTAGGCGAAGGTTGTGCAGCAGGTAAAGGCATAAGCGTGTACACATGGATCCTCAACGGATTAGGAATAAGATTGGTGACAATTGGTAACCCAAGCAGCTGTTCGTAACAAAAATAATATTCAACAGCGACAAACCCCTTGTTCTTGACTGCTGCCAAGCCCGCCAACGCATCTTCAACGCGTGCCTCATTGTAGTAGGGTGTGGTGCGCACTTCGTTGCCCTGACAGTCTTTTTTCCAGTTTGCATTGTGCAGCGTGTCGCTGTCGTAATCCGAAAATGCCCAGTAGCCCTTCGGCGCAGGCCAGACGTTGGTCACATCCAGGTCATTGGTTACCGTATAAACCGAGATCACAATGTCATCAGTAGCAGGGTTGTATGCCACAAACGAGTTTAGGCCGTTGCAGAACTTAGGCGAGTAGCACAGGCTGGAGCCGCGCGGCGGGGAAAAGACACACGAAGTCGAGTAGTAGAAGTCAAAGGGAATTTCTGTTCCTGGGGCGGCAGGTCCGCAATCCCAAAGCGAATGATCGGTTTGTACTGTGAATGGATCGCGTACGGAGGCAAAACGCGCCGCTTCGCGCGTCAGGTCAAGAAGGTCAAGATAGCGTCCAATAAAGACAGCAACCTCTGCCAGCCCCAACAGCATGATCAACAGGACGGGGAGGATCAGCGCCAGTTCCAACAGGGACTGAGCCCGAGGGTGCTTTGACCTGCGCAGGTTTTTGAACAAAGTAATTATTGGTTTAGGGATTTGCGTCATCATTGACATCCAACGGGACAAATTGAACCGATTTGCAAGCTTGTGTTCCAGTGAAACTGCTGAAACACCTAACTTTACAATAACGAAAAGCTTGCTCGCTGTCAATCGTTTATTGCAAAACTGTTATCCCCGCGCGACAGAATTGTAACAAAATCACGACAATTACGTGAAAATTCACTGCGCCGGTTATCCCGGCGCAGTGTCTGCTGCAATAACCCCGAAACCCTCTAAAGCTTCACCGGCTGTCCGGTTCGCACCGATTCGTAAGCTGCAGCGACCACCTCCACCGCTTTCAAGCCGTCCACGCCGGTCACTTTTGGCGGTCGCTGTTTACGGATAGCATCCACAAAGTCATTGATCATACCCTGATTTGCATCCGAACCCCAGTAATACCATGCCGGGCGCTGAATTTCATGGCTGAACACGGTCAGGTTTTGCTTGAAAGCATCCACCAGTACCGCCCCGCGCTCGGTGATCAATTCAAAGGACAATCCGCCCCACGAAGGCCAGTACGGCGGGCGCGACCAGGAACAGTCAATGCTGGCAAAGACGCCATTAGCAAAGGTCAGCATGACCATTCCGCCGGTTTCCACCTCTACCTCATCAGCATGGAAGATTTTATTAGACTGAGCGTAAACTTCTACCACCTCGCTCTGCAGATACCAGCGCAGGATATCCGCCAGATGCACCGTATGATCGGCAATGGCACCGCCGCCTGCCAGCTTGGGATCCACAAACCAAGCGCGGTGGCGGGCAGGCAGTTCGCCCTGGTTACTGGATTTGACGGCAAAGACGCGCCCCAGTTCACCGGCATCCAACCGTGCCTTGACCTCGCGCACCGGCGCACTAAAGCGCATCGGGAAGGCAGTCATCAACAAGACGCCGGCTTTTTCGCAGGCTTCTACGATGGCACGTGCATCCTCGACGGTGGTTGCCAGCGGTTTTTCGCATAGGATATGCACCTTTGCTGCCGCTGCCATCTCTACCAGCGAACGGTGATTGTTGTTTTCCGAGCAAATGACTACGCCGTCCGGTCTGGCGGCAAGCAGTTCTTCGTAACTGCGGAAATAATGAGCGTTGAAATGTTGTGCAAAATGCTGCCCGCGCTGTACGTCATCATCTGCCAGCCCGATCATCTCCACGCCGGGAACTGCACGCAGGTTTTGAATGTATGCTTCTGCATGAAGATGTGCAAAACTCAGGATGCCAATTTTCATGATTGCACCTCCGCAAGAGGCTGTATAGAAACAGGTTGTCCGGTACGGGCAGATTCAATCGCCGCAAGCGAGATTTGCAATGCCGCCAGTCCATCCTCGGCGCTGACGCGCGGCACACATTCGCCACACAACGCGGCATAAAATTCTTTGATTTCCGTCGTGTAGGGGCTTTCATCCAGCGGGCTGGAAGGCAAGCCTACGTCCGGCGCATCGGCGCTGATTTTTTGTAACAGCGTCTCGATGGGTGCTGTCGAAGATGAGTCAAAATCAATCATCCCGCCATCGCCGGAGATTTCAAAGCCGGTGCGGAAGGTCGGCGGGGGATATGCCCATGCGCCGGCGACATGCGTCAGCACCCCGCTACGGTGTTTCAGGATTACCAATCCGTAGTCCACCGGTAGCATACTGCCGTTTTGTGCAGTGATTTTTTTTGCATATACGCTTTCCACTTCTCCTGCCAGCCAGCGGGCATAATCAAAATCGTGAATCATCAAATCCAGCAGAATACCGCCCGATTTGCTCTCATCCAGAAACCAGTTGCCGACCGGCTTTTTGGGGCGAAAACTGCCCCGGTTGAGGCGGATAGTGCCTAGTTTGCCGATTTTACCTTGTTGTACCACTGCTCTCGCTAAAGCATATTCAGGGAAAAAACGCACCACGTGCGCCACGTACAATTTCACCCCGGCTTTACGGCAGGCGGCAATCATACGCTGACCGTCTTCTAACGTGCGTGCCAGCGGTTTTTCACAAATTACATGTTTGCCGGCTTCTGCCGCCTTTATGGTCATTTCAGCGTGCAGATGGGTAGGAGTGCAGATGTCCACCACATCCACTTCTTTTAGCATAGCCGCCAGGCTGGGAAAAACTTTGACCTGATAATGTTTTGCTATTGGTTCGGCTTCCTCGGTAGTTTCGGCAGTAAAACCGACTAGCTTGGCGCCGGTCTCCACCCATGCGGCGGCGTGCATGGCGCCCATAAAACCAACCCCGGCAACACCCACTCGCATATTAATATCCTCCTGTATAAATTATTTAATTGCTCCGGCGGTAATACTGCGGATCATCTGACCGGAGAAAACAATGTAGAAGATCAGAATGGGCACCATCGCCAGTGTCAGCGATGAGAGGACCGCGTTCCAGTCACTGACGAACTGCCCCAAAAACTGCTGTACACCCAGCGTAATGGTTGCAGTCTTGGCACTGGGTGAGATAATCAGCGGGAACCACAGGTCGTTCCAGATAGGGATCATGGTAAAGATACCGATCGCGCCCAGCGCAGGGCGTACCAGCGGCAATACCAGCATGAAGATACGGTACTCGCTGGCGCCGTCAATGCGCGCCGCGTCTTTCAGCTCGCGCGGCACCTGGCGCATAAACTGCGAAAGGATAAAAATGGTCAGCGGCAAGCCTTGAGCAATATACACCAGTATCAAACCCGCCAGTGTGTTGACCAGATTCAGCCCCACCATCAGACGCAGAATTCCCACCGTACCAAGCCGGATTGGGATCATAATGCCGATAGAGAGGTACAATCCCAGCAAAGCATTGCCCGGAAAGCGGTATTCTGATAACGCATAAGCCGCCATTGCACCAATCAGTAAAATGAGAAGCAATGCCCCAATAGTTACAATGGTACTATTGATAAAGTATTGGGCAAAATTGGCGCGCTTGGTGACAGTTTCGTAGCCGATCAGGCTGAAAGTCTGGGCATTAGGAAGTTCAAACGGAGCGCCAAAGATTGCTTTACGCGTCTTGAACGAGTTGATCAGGATCATAAAAATCGGAAAAAGGGCAAAGACGCTATAACCTGCAAGTACGAGATGAGGCGCCAGACTGCCGAAAAACCGGCGCAGGCGGTAGGTAAACGTGGCAGTGCGGACAGGAGAAGAGTCGCTCATCGCTGCACCTCACAGCTCGTAAGTGGTCACCCGGCGTTGCCAGAGGAACATATAAATCAATACGCCGGTCAGTATGATCAGGAACATCATTGCCGCAACCGTGGCACCCATTGCCGGGTTGCCAAGCTGCAACTGTTGTCCAAAGAAAGTTCGGTAAAAGAGGGTGCCCATGATATCGGTGGAAAATTCAGGACCGGCATTGGCACCCTTCATCGTGTAAATCAGGTCAAAGGCGTTGAAGTTGCCGACAAAGGTCAGGATGGCAACAATGCCCACAGTCGGCAGGATGAGCGGGAATTTGATATGCCAGAAAGAATGCCAGCGGCTGGCGCCGTCCACCGTTGCTGCTTCGATCAGTTCTTCGGGAATGCCAATCAATGCGGCATAGAAAAGGATCATCGGGATACCCACAAACTGCCAGACCGAGATAAGCGAGACAGCAATCAGCGCCGACTCAGGTAGCCCAAGCCAGGGTTTGAATAGCGACCCCAATCCCACCATCTTCATTAAACCTTCAGTTACACCCCACAGCGGATTGAGAATCAATTGCCAGATGAAACCAATGATCACTACCGAAAGCACTGTGGGCATAAAGAGAATGGTGCGGTAAAAATTGCGTCCGCGTCCTCCGCCCGCCAGCAGCGCAGCCAGTAGTAGTCCAATCGGGTTCTGCACCAGCATGTGAATGGCAAAGAAGACAAAGTTATTTTTCAAAGCCCCCCAGAAGCGCGGCGCATAGGTCGAGTCGGTGAATAGTTTGACATAATTCTGAAAGCCGACAAAAAACTCTTTGTTATCCGGAGTGAAGCCGAAAAAACTCAGTCGTAGCGAGTTGAGAAGGGGAAAAACCATAAAAACAGAATAAATAATAACGGCCGGAGCGAGGAAAACAACGATATGCCAGGGAAAAACTTTCTTACGGCGAATCGCTTGGCTCATAGCGCGGGTCTCCCGTTTAGTAAAAATAATGGGGGTAAAAAACTGATAAAAAAATTATACCTTAATGTGCAAGGGGCGCACCCTTTGGTGATATTGCTGGCAAGAGAAGTGCGCCCCTGCGGATGGAGCTGTCGGATTCAATGAGATCGGCATGGGGACGGCTCCATTTTATCGATTTGATTTACTTTGGTTTATACCACTTATCCAAACCATCCTGAATCTCTTTGGCAGCCTGTTCGGGGGTCATTGTACCATTGATGACCGCAGCGCTGACACGCCAGAGTTCATTCTCCAGGTTCGGCTCGCCGCGCGAGAGAATCTGGTAAGAGTTGCGGATAGTGGACTTGCACTGACCGCGCCAGCTCACAAATTCCTGCGCCAGCGGGTCTTTCAGAGTAACCGGTTCATTGGAGAGTGAGAAGAAACCGGGCAGTGCATTGGAATACAGTTCGGCGAATTCTTTAGAAGCAACCCAGGATAGGAAGGTCTTGGCTTCTTCGGGATGCTTGGTAGCAGCGTTCATGCCCAGAGCAATATCGGTGTGGTCGCTGATGTAGCACTGGTCGCCCTTGTTTTCCACGGGCGGCTTGAAGACGCCCATCTCAAAGGTTGCTTGTTGTTCGAACAGGGCAATTTCCCATGAACCGGTCGGATAGATGGCGGCTTTGCCAAGCGTGAAGAGCGACTGAGCATCCGGATATTTGACCGCTTCAAAGCCGGGCGGCAGATAATCACGCCAGGCAGCCAGTTCCCGCCAGGTCTTGACGTAGGGTTCATCGGTGTATTTGGCGGTGCCTTTGATCAGCGCCAGACGGCCTTCCTCACCCTTCCAGTTGTTGGGACCAATGTTCTGGAAGCCCATCGTGGCGGCTTCCCACATATCGGCGGTGCCCATGCCCAGCGGGATGTAGGTGCCATCTGCTTTGATAGCATCCAGCACTGCCTTGAATTCCGCTTTGGTTTCCGGGGGTTTCAAGCCGAGTTTGTCAAAGGCTTCTTTGTTGTAGAAGAAACCGTGAATGACCGACGCCATTGGAACACAGAAGACGGTCTTGCCGTCATCAGTGATCCAGGCACTCTTAGCAACGTCACCGAAGTTCTCCATGCCGGGCAGGTCATTCAGTGGTGCCAGATAGCCCTTCTCGAACAGCTTGAGCGAGGCATCGAAGGGGCGGCAGGTAATCAGGTCACCGGCGGTACCGCCTTCCAGCTTGGTGTTGAGGACGCCATTGTATTCCGCCGGAGCGGTGGGGGCAAAGACGACATGGATGTTGGGATGCTTGGCTTCAAAGGCGGGGATAATGGTATCCTGCCAGATGGTCAGGTCGTCATTGCGCCAGCTCTCGATGGTCAGGGTGACCTTCTCTTCAGCCGGCTGAGCGGGCTGCTCGGGGGCTTTGGTGGGTTCAGCGGCAGCAGGGGGCTGTGTGGCTTCTTCAGCCGGTGCCGGTGTTGCGGCCGGCGCACAGGCTGCCAACAGCATGACCACCACCAACAACAGTGCGAATATAGAATACTTGCGCATGTCCTTCTCCTTCTTTATTATGGATTTGAAACAGAGTTTACTAGTTACGTTTGGGTGCGGACTGAAATAGTTTCGCGGACATCACCTCCTTTTTAACTAAAAAGAAAAACTAACCTCAAAACCACATAGGCGTTTTAGGGAAAAGAAAATTCGTCTTTTTCCACAGCCAGTGATTGGAAGTGATTGTGTGGTCGCTGGTCATTCGATCCGATAGTTTTGTGGTGAAAAGATCAAAACAGAAGGGGATGGTTGCGATGATAACGGATGCTTGACAATTTTTTCAACCCTATTATACTATACTTTGTTAGTTAAGTAACCTTACAAACTTAAGAAATTTTAAACAATTGTATCCTTTCTGTAGCAGAAATCATGAAAAAAGCCACCCATGCGCAGACCAGGCAGCATAATTTGCGGCTGATTCTGCGCCTGATTTATGAGTATACCCCCATCAGTCGAGCGGAGATTGCCCGTCGTAGCAAGTTAACCCCTCCCACTGTGTCCGATCTGGTCGAAGAGCTAATTGCCGATGGGTTGGTCAGCGAACAGGGTTTTGGTCCTTCTCGGGGCGGCAAACGTCCAACCCTGTTGGCTTTCAACGACACGGCTTCTGTGATGATC
Organism: Anaerolinea sp.; assembly: GCA_020725865.1. Lineage (GTDB taxonomy): Bacteria > Chloroflexota > Anaerolineae > Anaerolineales > Anaerolineaceae > DYEC01. The sequence continues at coordinate 274,281 of DYEC01000011.1, forward strand.
GGGTTGGACCTTTCAGATGAGCTTTTCCGCGGCGCGTTGATTGATCTGCGCGGCCGCATTCTCAAACAAATCGTGCTACCGCTGGAAGGCCGCATTGGTGGGGCAGCCGTTGAGCTGGTCAAAATGCTGGTTCGCCGACTTGTTTCACTGAGCAATCGTCCATTGGTGGGGATCGGTGTTGCCAGTCAGGGGGTGGTGGACTATCATCAGGGCTATGTGATTCAGGCAGTACGCCTGAACTGGCGTCATGTGCCGCTAAAGCAAATCCTGGAAGATGATTTTGGCTTGCCTGTAGTGGTGGCAAACGATAGCGATGCGGCGGCGTTAGCCGAATTTGCCTTTTGTCAGAAAAGTCAGGTCCGCAGCTTGGTGCTGATCAAAGTGGGTGATGGTGTCAGTGCAGGTATCTTGTTGGATGGTAAACTGCAGTTTGGCGACAGTTATGGTGCGGGCGAGATTGGTCACGTGGTGGTTGAGCCGGAAGGTGAGCTTTGCCGTTGTGGGCATCGCGGTTGTTTAGAAACGGTTGCCACCAGACGGGTCTTGTTACAACAGGCGCGGCAGATTTTCAACCAGCGTCCTGATTCACTGATCGTTCAGCGTGCGGCAAGCGCCGATCAATTGACACTAGAAGATGTGCGTTTCGCCTTTCAACAGCGTGATCCTTATATCACCTCAATACTGGAACGCATCGGCGGCTATTTGGGACACGAGCTGGCGGCGCTTGTTTGCTTACTAAATGTCCATCATATTTACATAGCTGGGCATCTGGCGGCTTTTGGTGATGGTTTTGTACGAATAATTCGTTCTAAGTTGAATGAACATTGTCTGGAAACTTTAGCAAACCAGACACTTGTAGAGATTTGTAGCCGACCCGAAGAGATCACTTTGCTGGGCGGGGCGGCTTTTTTGTTACGCGAGAAGTTGGGACTGGTCTAAAAGGTGGCGCACATGAATCGGCGTGAGCGTCTTTTGGCAACTTTGAGAGGTCAACCTGTGGACCGCCCGCCGTTTTGTTTTTATGAATTGAACGGCCTGGACGAACGCCCGGAGGTAGACGACCCCTATAACATCTATACGCACCCTTCATGGGCGCCACTGATTGAGCTGACACGCCAGAAAACCGACCGCATTGTGATGCGCAGTCTGTCCTTTACCGGTGCACCGCCCACCCCGTTAGATGAACGCACCACGATTGAGCAATGGACAAATGAAAAGGGTAGTCTCTTTACCCGTCGCACAGTGCGTGCCGGTAAACGTCTGTTGACCGAAATCACCCGCCGTGACCGGGACGTTAACACCATCTGGACGGTGGAACACCTCTTTAAGGACACCGCCGACTTGCAAGCTTTTCTGGAAATTCCGCCGCAGGAGTACATCGGCGAACCGGAAGTCTCCGCCGTGCTGGAAGCCGAGCAAATGCTGGGAGATACCGGTATTGTTATGCTAGATACGCCCGACCCACTTTGTGAAGCCGCACAATTATTTGACATGGCTAATTACACGGTGATCGCCTTCCATGAGCCAGTATTATTCACCCGCCTGCTGGACTGGTTTGCTGGTCCGCTTTACCGTAAAATCGAAGCGCTGGCTGAGTGCTTACCTGGTCATCTGTGGCGCATTTACGGACCGGAATATGCCTCCCCGCCGTATTTGCCACCGCGCCTGTTTAGAGCCTATGTGGTGGCTTATGACACACCCATCGTTCACACTATCCAGCGTTTCGGAGGTTATGCGCGCATTCATTCGCATGGGCGGTTAAAATTGATCCTTGATGACATCATTTCAACCGGTTGCGACGCGCTCGATCCGATTGAACCCCCGCCGCAGGGTGACGTCAGCCTGGCATATGTCCGCCAGCGTTATGGTGAACAGCTTGTGTTGTTTGGCAATTTGGAAGCCAGCGATATTGAAACTCTGCCGCCGGCGCGGTTCCGTGAGAAAGTTCGCACCGCATTGCGGGAAGGAACCTCCGGCAACGGACGCGGGTTTGTGCTGATGCCCTCCGCCTGTCCCTACGGGCGCGTTCTGTCACCGCGGGCGCTGGAAAATTATCGGGTGATTGTCGAGGAAGTTGAGAATTTTTCTTGAATAATCAGAGGTAAGGATGAACAAAACCATGCAATTAATTCCCCCGCGTTTTACGCCGTCGCTGGATGACGCCTTCCGCCCGGCGGCGCTGGCAAACCGCGCCTTCCGCGAAGCGGTAGCTGCCGCCGGCGGAGGTGAGCCGCTAATCCTCGCGCTGGAACGCAACGATGGCGGGGTCGGACGGCTGGAAACGCGCATTTTTCCTGCTGGTCACCCGCGCGCCGGCGAAAACCTCTTTTATGCCGAACGGCTGCTCAAATTCATGCTCTGGCAGTATGGCGGCTGGAAGGTCTATATCAGCGGGCAAAAGGCGGTGGCAGATTACATCCGCTCTCTCTATTCACCCAATGGGGAACGCGCCTTTGATTACCACTTTATGGGTGACGAAATCTACCTGCAGCCATTTACGGTGGTTCATTGCTTGGCGGAAGAAGTCCCCCCGGAACGCAGTACGGAAAAACCCATCGGGCGGCATCTGGATGGATACCGCATTGGGTTCGATTTAGGTGCTTCTGACCTGAAGGTTTCAGCAGTGGTAAATGGAGAAGCGATTTTCAGTCAGGAAATCGTCTGGCAGCCGCGCCAGCAAATCGACCCGCAATATCATTATCAGCACATCATGGACGCCATCCGTCTGGCAGCCTCCAAAATGCCGCGCGTGGATGCGATTGGCGGCAGTGCGGCGGGAATTTACATAAATAATCGTGTCATGATTGCCTCGTTATTCCGCGGTGTGCCAAAGGAAAGATATGAAGAAGTGCGCAATTTGTTTTTGCGCATCCGGGATGAATGGCGTGTGCCGCTAGAAGTGGTCAATGATGGTGATGTGACCGCGCTGGCAGGGGCGATGTCACTGGGAGATGGTGCTGTGCTGGGGATTGCAATGGGTTCTAGCGAGGCTGCTGGGTATGTCAACCGAGAAGGCAATCTTACCGGTTGGTTGAATGAGCTGGCGTTTGCACCGATTGATTACCAGCCTGCTGCGCCGCGCGATGAATGGTCAGGCGATCGCGGTGTAGGGGCAATGTACTTTTCACAGCAATGTGTTTTTCGTTTGGCGCCAAAGGCGGGTATCCAAATTCCAGACGGGTTGACGGATGCCGAACGGCTTAAGTTTGTCCAGGAAAAACTAGAATCTGGACATGAAGGTGCGCGCGACATCTGGCGTACGATTGGTATCTATCTTGGCTACGGGCTGGCGCATTATGCCGATTTTTATGATCTAAAGCATGTGTTGATTTTAGGACGGGTGACCTCAGGGATAGGCGGTGAGTTGATTCTAGAGAACGCCAAGCAAGTGCTATGGGATGAATTTCCCGAAGTGGCGGCACGCTTTCAGGTACAGCTCCCCGATGAGAAAAGTCGCCGTGTTGGTCAATCCATTGCAGCTGCCAGCCTGCCGATGATTTCTTGTTAACTGCATATCTGAGAGGAGGCCACGATGAAGTTTCACGTTTCCAGCGCACAGGTTTTTATCCCGGATGGGCTGCCGGTCGAGCAGGCATTGGCGCGCACCACGCATATTGGCATTGGCGCACATCAGGACGATCTGGAAATCATGGCAACGCACGGTATCCTTGCCTGTTACCGTCAGCCGGACAAATGGTTTACGGGTGTTGTGGTAACCAATGGGCGCGGCTCGCCGCGCGCCGGGCTGTACGCCAATTATACCGATGACGAGATGCAGACGGTGCGGGTAGAGGAGCAGAAAAAAGCCGCCGTCATCGGCGAATACGCCGCTCAGGTTTTACTGGACTTTCCAAGCGCAGCGGTGAAGGATAAAGCCAATCAAGAGCCGGTCGAGGATTTGCGTCAGGTGCTGATGCTTGCCCGTCCTCAGGTGGTTTATATGCATAATCTGGCGGATAAGCACGAGACACACGTCGGCGTAGCGCTCAAAACACTGGCAGCATTGCGCAGTCTACCGAAAGAGATACGCCCGACAAAGTGCTATGGAGTGGAAATCTGGCGCGATCTGGACTGGATGCTGGATGAGGATAAGGTCGTTTTTGATGTATCCGAACATGAGAATTTGCAAGCTGCGCTGTTGGGAGTGTTTGATTCACAGATTGCCGGCGGCAAGCGTTATGATCTGGCGGCTTTGGGACGGCGGCGCGCTAATGCCACCTATTATGCCTCACATGGAGTGGATGTGGCGACCGGTTTGGTTTACGCCATGGATTTGACCCCGCTGGTTCAGGAAGAAACGCTGGATATTGCTGAATATGTCTACAGCTACATCAACCGCTTTGCTGAAGAAGTGCTGAACCGCTTGCGCTAATTTGATGCATGAAGCACTTGTACTACATTGAATAAGCTATATCGGCGACCGGCAGGGCTCTCTCGCCAGTTACCGCAAAGCTGAAGCAAAAGTACAATGCTTAGGGAGCTTATTTCTCAACTACAAACATCTCCAACGCGAGTTCAATGGGCATTTGGCCAGTTTTGATTGCTTCATCAAGAGCCAGCAAACGACGGTAAATTGCCTCCAGTTGCGCTATAGTAAACCGCTTTGCTTGTAAGGTGAGTTTTTGGGCAGTGTAAGGGTGCAGTCCAAGTTCCTGCTGAATCGTCTCTTGATTACCGCCCTCGTCAAGGATTTCGCGCGCCAGCAGTAAAAGACGAAACTGACGTACGACCATCCCAAATACTCTGAACGCATCTTCATCTTCCAGCAGGCGGCGTAGCAGCCGCTGAGCAGTGGGCAGGTTGCCCTGCGCCAGCGCATCAGTCATATCGAAGATGCTGGCTTGCCCCTGCGCAGCGGTGAGCAGTTCTACATCTTCAACTTCCACCGGACGCTTGAAATCTACATACATCAGCAGTTTCTCGATTTCCAGCGATGCCAGACGGGTATCGGATCCGATATGACTGGCAAGCGCCTCGGCGGCGCTGCGGGTGAATTGCCCGCCCATTTGCCGCGCCTGCTTTTGAATCCAAGCGGGCATTTCAAAAGATGGTGGCAGTGCAAAATCCAACACCTGCACTCTTTCGCCGGCCTGTTTTGCCCACTGGATCAGCCAGTGTTTGGGGTTTAATAAACTCCACTGCAGCGGAACACCTTTCTGGTATTTTGGCTGGTCGTCAATGACCAACACCAACAAAGTAGTTTCAGGCAGGCTGTCCAGCATCATCTTGAAGCGTTCCTGCGCCTGCGAGTCTCTCACGCGTTCCAGCGGGTGGGTGAAAATAACCAGCCGCCGAGCCGCCAGAAAAGGGATGGCGTTGGTGGCATTGCTCAGTTCCTCAATACTTGCCTGCAATCCATCCAGACGTGTCAGATTCAGCTCTGTTATCGCAGGATCGCCGAGCTGATCAATCAGCGATTGCAAATAGGCTTTGACAGCGTGTTCATCGTTGCCGCGCAGGATGAGTATGGTGGGTTGGGTATAGCTCAAAGTCCCCTCCGGTTTATTGTATGCCCGATTCACCTTGAATTGTTAATTGCCAAAAAAGGAAATCGATTATTGCCTAGTCAATACTCGATGAGCGAAAAAATGACCGTTTTCATAGCAGTTTATTGCGCGTACGGCAAGCTCACCAGGTTGTGCTTCGGTGGTCAGGTATGCCTGAAAGAGCGGACCAAGCGGGCGGGCAACCATCAATGCCAGCGTGACCAATGTCACGACTACCGGCAAACGGTCGAGCTTTTTGCGCCAGCCTTCGCCGCTGCCAAGCATTGCCAGCCATGCGGCTGATCCAGCCAGCAAACCCGAAACGGCAAAGTTCGTTCCGCAATTCGGATGGATCGCCAGTGCAAATTCCCCGTTCCGAAGACGCAGGAGCGCCTCGTCCACCGCTTCTTGAAGATCTTGGGTATCTACTTTTCCAATAATCCAGAAACCCCGCAGATCCGAATAGCCCGCCAGCATCAGACGCGGATTGCGCCGGGCGAGAATTTGTAATGTGGCATGTTCCAAAGCATGATGACGACGCAACCGCGAAACCTGAAACCGCAGAAAAGAAAAGGAAGACGGCATGAATAACCTCGTTTTCCAACAGAATGCGCTAATTATATCCGCATTCCGCTTCCGCAATAAGATGGTTTTGCAGCCTGCCGCGCCGATCAGGACACCGGCGGTCGGAGGATTTTATTCGGGTCCAATATCAATGCCGACAAGCCGTGTTACCGTCAGGTCGGTGATAAAGATAGTTGCTTTACGGTCGTCTTTCTTGTAAATTAGAGTGACATCTTCGGGTTTTTCGGAAGACCCTTTATCCTCAAAGCGCCAGCCGTTGGCAGGCATTTTTTCTTTGTAGAATTTGGTCAGGTCTGCCAGTGACATGGTGGTTTGAAACTGAACCTGTGTATCGGTTGCCACAATGACGGTTTTATCTCCCTCTGGCAGGGGGATGTCCACCGGTACCTGTTCAGTGGAGGACAGACTGCCCAGTTCTGCCTGCGCGGTTTTCAGCGTCTCTTCAGACATCAGTGTCGGAGCCGCAGCCATGACGGTTTCCACAGAACCTTCCGGCAACATTGTTGCAGCTGCCTGTAAGGTGCTGAGCGCACCTTCCGGCACCTGTGAAGCCAGCGCCTGAACAGTTCCCTGCGCGCCAGCCAACGGGTTAAGATTGGGCAGAGAAAGTGGACAGGCGCAGGCGGCCGTGAACATAACCGCAAACACAATCAACACGGTGCGTCGTTTCGAGTGAATCATATGGGGGCTCCTTTCTTTATAAAACCGAACGGGGAAACTACTTGCAGTCATTATACAGCAATTCAGAGTATGGGTGTCAACTTTACATGAAGTCAATTATCTAACCCAGCTGAGATTCGCCCGGACAAGTTCGGGTATAATCTTTTCATCCTGACCTTCGGGAGTATTGAACATGAAAGACGGACGTTATCAAATTCTTCTCACCAATGATGATGGTATCATGTCACCAGGTTTACATGCGGCCGCCAGAGAACTGGGCAAGCTGGGTTATGTGACTATTGCGGCGCCTATTCGTCAGTATTCCGGCGCCGGACGCAGTCTGCCGGCGGATTTCGACCGCACGGTGGAAAAAACCGAACTTAAGATTGGCGATCAATGCTGGCCGGCTTATGGCGTTGGTGGTCCTCCGGCGATGGTTGTGTTGCGTGTTCTATATGAGATTCTAGATTTTCGTCCTGACCTGGTTGTTTCGGGCATTAACTATGGAGAAAATGTTGGCGATAGCATTACCGCCTCTGGAACGGTCGGCGCAGCGCTTGAGGCTGCTACGTGGGGTATTCCGGCGATTGCCGTTTCACGGCAAATTGAAAATTTGTGGGATTACTTGGAGCATTCTGAGGATGTGGACTTTTCCACCGCAGCTTATTTTACTGCCTACTTTGCCCGCCAATTGCTTGAGAAAAAATTGCCCTATGATGTAGATGTTTTGAAAATAGATGTGCCGATTGATGCCACGCCGCAAACCCCATGGCGCATTACGCGTGTAGCGCGTAATCGTTATTATGCCGAACCGGGTGATAAGTACAAACACACTGGCGGACGGTTGCCCATCACGCCTGCTGACGTCCCGGCCGATTCGGACATCGCTGCTTTGCTTTTTGACCATGTAGTTTCGGTCACGCCACTAAGCGTAGATTTAACCTCACGGGTGGATTTTGAAATACTGCGTGAATTGTTGTCAGTGTGAATGCTCAAGGAAGTAGTTCAAAAACATTGCAAATACCAAAGCAGCAATAATGTTTTAGGGCTGTCCATTCAGATGGACAGCCCTGATTTTCTCTTAACCCTTGTCAGCCGGTGGCCTCAATCCAACCAGCTCTTCGAGCATATTAGTCGTGAGTGATTTAGGGCGTTCAATGGGTTTGCCCAGCGCTCGTGCCCAGACCAGATGCGCTGTGAAGCCCAGCACCCGGCTGACCCCGAACAAAACCGTGTAAAAGTCAAATTCACGCACACCATAGTGGTACTGCAAGGCGCCGTTGATGGCATCCACATTCGGGTAGGGGTTTTTGACTTTTCCGGTGGCTTTCAAGATATCGGGTAAGGTCTCGTAAATGCGCTTGACCAGCACGATCAGCTCATCATCCGGGCAGTATTTTTCGGCGAAATCGAGCTGTACCGAAAAGCGTGGATCGGTGATACGCAGCACGGCATGGCCATAGCCGGGAATGAGCTGACCAGATTCAAGCTGCGCACGGGCAAATTCGGCAATTTGCTCTTTGCTCGGTATTCCGCCAAAGTGCTCGCGGACTTTGAGCAGCCAGCGCAGACATTCCTGGTTTGCCAGACCGTGTAACGGGCCTGCCAGCCCGTTCAACCCAGCGGCACAGGCGAGGTAAGTATCGGAAAGCGCCGAACCCACCAGATGCGAAGTATGCGCGCTGACGTTGCCGCCTTCGTGGTCGGCATGGATGACAAAGAATAAACGGCACAGGTCCATGTAATGCGGGTCATCCTTACCGATCATGTGGGCAAAATTTGCTGCCCAATCGAGACTGGGGTCAGGAGGAATGAAATCGCCGTTGCGGTATTTCAAGTTATAGATGAACGCTGCCAGAATCGGCATACAGGCAGTCAGGTTCAAGCTGTCTTCTAGATAGGCTTTCCAGTAATCGTTCTTTACTGCGCCACCATTGCTGTAATAACGGCTGAATACCGAATTGGTCTGTAATGCCATAATACCCTGCGAGAGCAGTGTCATTGGGTGGGTATCGGGGGGCATGGTCTTCAGTACGTTGTAGACGTGTGCCGGTATCTGGTTGCGCGTTCGCCATTCTGCCTCCACTGCCAACGCATCTTCCAGTGTAGGTAGCTCATCCACCATCAACAGGTAGTACAGGCCACCCAACAACGGGTATTCTGCACCAGGCACCTTGGGCAGTAATTGCAACACCTCAGGGACGGTGTAGCCTCGCAAGCGTACCCCTTCATAAGGATCAACTACCGAAATATCGGTCACCTGGATCTGCACATCTCGAATACCCCCGTAAATCTGTTCAACAGTTACGTCGCACACCTTGTAAGAACCGTAGTTCTTGACCAGGCGGCTGACGCGCTCACGCCAAGCGGGCAATTGAGCGGCAATTTTATCGTGGATGAGCATGTTTACCTCCAGCTTTCAGAAAATACCGTTACATTTCCCAGTTCTTGTGAAATCTGGGCTGCCACACGGGTAACAACCTGTGCATAATGAGCGATGACCTCATCGGTGAAACGCTGGGATGGCCCGGAAATCGTCAGAGCAGCTTCGAGCTGTCCGCGGTTGTCCAGAATGGGCGCAGCAACACCGGAAGCTTCTGCCTGCCATTCACCGCGGCTGACGGCATAACCCTGCTGCCGGATGATTTTCAGCTCACGGCGCAGAACATCGGGGTCGGTGATTGTGGTAGGGGTGAAGGGTTGGAAGCTCATAGAGCGAATGATTTCTTCCTGGCGTGTCTCGGGCAGGAAAGCCAGCATCACTTTACCAGCCGAGCCGGCATAGAGTGGCAACCGCCGACCAATGCGCGCCACGATGCGCACATTATGCGGGCTTTCCAGCCGCTCAACACAGACACGCTCATTGCCTTCCAGAATATACAGGCTGATGGTTTCCTGTGTGTCCTGATGGAGCTGGCGCATGGCAGGCAGTGCCAGGCGGCGAATGTCAAAGTTTGCCATACAAACCTCCGCCCATGCCAACACCTTGCTGCCTAGATGATACAAACGGCTTTCGGGGTCTTGCGCCAACAAGCCTGTTTCTTTGAGCGCTATCATCATCCGCCCAACTGTGCTGGGGGGCAGGTTGGTTAACCTGGCTGCCTCGCGAACACCCAGCTCTGGTTGCTGAATGGTGAAACAATCCAGCAGAGCCACGGCGTTGTTGAGCGTTTGCATTTCGGAAGAAGCCATAAATTCCCTGAGCCTTTTTTCCTTTTTATGGGTTGCATTTTTTCAAAACAGACGGTATAATGTCTCATTGTAAGGGATAATGTCCCGTTTGTCAAGACACAAAAAATGACTGACAAGGGCAGGGCAGCTTCTCTTTTCCTCCTCATAAACCGGGGCGGGTACCCCCGCCCCGGCAGCCCCGCTTATCAGGGAGATGAAAATGTCTAATGCAGAACACGGTCATCCAATCTTTCTCGAACATGGTCAGCTGGTCACACCGCCCGACCCGGTCATCCCTTTTATCGAAGGGGATGGTTCGGGGGAAGATATCTGGCGTGCAGCGCATCCAGTGTTGAATGCCGCAGTCGAAAAATCGTATCAAGGACAGCGACGGTTGGTCTGGAAAGAAGTTTATGCTGGCGAAAAAGCTCTCCGATTCGCAGGTACGTCACTGCCAGATGAGACACTTCAAGCCTTTCGCTCGTTTCTGGTGGGTATTAAGGGACCGCTGGGGACTCCAGTGGGCGGAGGGATGCGCTCGCTCAATGTTGCCCTGCGGAAGGACCTCGACCTGTACGTTTGTTTGCGTCCGGTGCGCTGGCTGCCGGGGGTTCCGGCGCCGGTGCATCACCCTGAACGGGTGGACATGGTAATCTTTCGTGAGAACACTGAAGATGTCTATACAGGCATTGAATTTGAACATGGCAGTGAAGAGAACCAGAATTTCAAGACGTTGTTACGCGAGCATTTCCCTGCTGAATATGCTAGAATGCGTTTTCCGGAAAGCGCTGCCGTTGGGTTAAAGCCGGTTTCGGTTGAGGGCAGCCGGCGGTTAGTGCGGGCGGCGGTGCGCTGGGCGCTAGAAAACCACCGGCGTAGTGTGACGCTGGTGCATAAGGGTAACATTATGAAATTTACCGAAGGCGGCTTTCGCAAATGGGGATACCAGATTTGCGAAGAGGAGTTTGGCGATCAGGTGTATACCGCTCTTCAATGGGAACGCACCAGAGCCGCACAGGGTGAGGAAGCTGCCAACCGTGAACAAGAGCAGGCGCTAGCAGAAGGCAAGTTGCTAATTAAGGACATCATCGCCGATGCGATGTTTGAGGCAGCACTTACCCGTCCGCAGGAGTTTGATGTGCTGGCAACCACCAACCTGAACGGCGATTATCTTTCCGATGCGTTGGCAGCACAGGTAGGCGGGTTGGGCATGGCGCCGGGTGCTAACATCAACTTTGAGACAGGGATTGCCGTTTTTGAAGCTACGCACGGCACGGCGCCAAAATTGGCAGGCAAAGATATGGTCAACCCGACCTCTTTCATCCTTTCAGGCGAGATGTTGTTGCGTTACATTGGCTGGAACGAGGCTGCCGATCTGATTTTGCGCGGTGTAGAAGGCGCCATTGCTGCCCGCACGTTGACTCCTGACCTATGCGCGCTGGTAGAGGGCGCCCAACGTGTCGGGACGCAGGAGTTCGGTCGGGCAATTATCGCCCATATGGAGGTTTGAGAATGAGCAACGAAGATTTCTTTAAAGCTCGAAGTGTTTTACAGTCATCTGACGCCGACTATGTGGTGTACCGTCTAGCGGCGCTGGAAGAAGGCGGATACGGCTCACTGGCGCGCCTGCCTTATTCATTGCGCATCATTCTGGAGGCTTTACTGCGTCATTGCGGGGACGGGTATGTGACACCGGAGGACGTGCTGGCATTGCTCAGCTGGCAGCCAAACGACACCAACCGTCCGGCGGTGGCGTTTTATCCCGGACGGGTGCTGTTGCAGGATTTTACCGGCGTTCCGGTGTTGAACGATTTGGCGGGAATGCGTGCTGCATTGGCGCGTCTGGGTGGTGACCCGGAGAAATTGCAGCCTGTTCTTCCGGTTGACCTGGTCATAGATCATTCGTTGCAAGTGGATGTCGCCGGAACGCCAGATGCTTGGAAGCGTAATGCCGAGATTGAGTTTGAACGCAACCGCGAACGTTTTGAATTTTTACATTGGTGTCAGAAAGCCTTCCGTAATGTGCGAATCGTTCCGCCCGCCACCGGCATTGTACATCAGGTCAATTTGGAATATCTGGCTCAGGGCGTTTTGACCAGCCAGCAGAATGGGGAACGTGTGGCGTTCCCGGATACAGTTATTGGTACCGATTCGCACACCACAATGATCAACGGGCTGGGTGTGGTCGGCTGGGGCGTGGGCGGCATTGAAGCCATTGCTGCAATGGTAGGACAGCCCATCGAAATGGTGCTGCCGGACGTGGTGGGTGTTCGGTTGAGCGGTCAACTGCGCGAAGGGGTTACCCCTACGGACCTGACGTTGACGCTGGTGCAATTGTTACGTAAACACGGCGTGGTGGATAAATTTGTTGAATTTTTCGGTCCGGCGCTGGCGGATTTGAGCGTTGCCGACCGCGCTATGATTGCCAACATGGCGCCCGAAGCTGGTGCAACCATGCACTATTTTCCGGTGGATAGGCAGACGATTATCTATCTGCTGATGACAGGTCGCCCGGGCGAGTTGGTCGAAGCTTACTACCGGGCGCAGGGTCTGTTCTACACGCCCAATGTGCCGGAGCCGGAATACTCGACAATCATCGAGGTGGATTTGGGCACGGTGGAAGCCAGTCTGGCTGGTCCGCGCCGCCCGCATGATCGTGTCCCGCTGGGGGCGGTCAAAGAGGGTTTTTCCGCCTCGCTTTCCAGACCAAAAACAGAAGGCGGTTTCGGCGTTGCGCCGGCGGCAGCACAGCGTTCATTCACGGTTTCGCTCAACGGGCAGACGGTAACGCTGGAACACGGCGCGGTACTGATTGCCGCCATTACTTCCTGTACTAACACCTCAAACCCAACGGTGATGTTTGCCGCCGGTCTGCTGGCGAAGAAAGCGATTGAGCGCGGGCTGAAGCCTAAACCATATGTCAAAGCCAGTTTGGCGCCTGGTTCGCGGTTAGTCAGTGATTATCTCGAAGCTGCGGGGCTGTTGCAGCCGCTGGCGCAGCTTGGTTTTTATCTGGTTGGCTATGGCTGTACGACCTGTATTGGCAACGCCGGACCGCTGGCTGAACCACTGGTTGAAGCAGTGCAGAACGGTCTAATGGCGGCGGCAGTGCTTTCCGGCAATCGCAACTTTGAGGGGCGTATCAGCCCCTATACGCAGGCAAATTATCTAGCTTCGCCGCCGCTGGTGGTGGCGTATGCACTGGCGGGAACGGTCGCTATTGACCTGACCAGCGAACCGCTGGGAGCGGATCGTGACGGTCGGCCGGTTTATCTGCGCGAGCTTTGGCCCTCAAGGCAGGAAATTGAAGCATGTATGGCGCGTTACCTCTCGCCGGAGCGTTTTATCCAGCGGTATGCAGAGGTGTTTACCGGTAACCAGACATGGAACGCCATCCGGAGCGGCGAAGGACCGTTCTATCACTGGGATGAGGTTTCGACTTACCTGCAGGAACCGCCTTTCTTCAAGCCTTCTTCACCCGGCACGGCAATTTTCGGAGCGCGGGCGCTGGCAGTCTTTGGCGATTCGATTACCACCGATCATATTTCGCCTGCTGGCTCGATCGCGCGCCGCAGTCCCGCCGGTGCCTATCTGCTTGAAAAGGGCGTCAGCGAAGCGGATTTTAACTCATACGGTGCGCGGCGTGGCAACCATCACATCATGGCGCGCGGCACGTTTGCCAATATCCGCTTGAAGAATAAGTTGGTACCGGGAGTGGAAGGCGGCTTTACCCTGTACCTGCCGGATGGCGAGCAGATGAGCGTCTATGACGCCGCCATGCGCTATCAGGCGGAAGGCGTGCCGTTGATCATTCTGGCGGGCAGGGAATACGGCAGCGGTTCCAGCCGCGATTGGGCAGCCAAAGGTCCTCTACTGCTGGGCGTGCGCGCGGTGATCGCCGAATCTTTTGAACGTATTCACCGCTCCAACCTGGCAGGGATGGGCATTCTGCCCTTGCAGTTCCGTCCCGGTGAAAATTTGGAAAGTCTGGGTTTGAGCGGGCGCGAAACGTATTTTATCGAAGGACTGGATCAACTGCGCCCGCGAGGTGAAGTGGTCGTGCGCGCTGCCGAGGACTGCCGCATGATTGAGTTTAAAGTAATCTGCCGTCTGGATACTATGGCAGAAATCGAGGCGTTTCAGGCAGGCGGTATCCTCAACCGGGTGCTGCAAATGCTGGCAGGGAAGGAATAAAGTAGAGGCGCCTTACAGCGATTTTGAAAGCCGCGGGCTGGCATGTCTCCGCACAGTGTTAATTGCCTGAAATGCCAGCGCAGTGTAATCTCTGCCGGAATATCGAAAAGCAGCCGGTATTTCTGCCTGATCATCGCAGGTGAAAAAACAACCGTAGCCATGCAAAGTGTTCCCATTCAGCGTCAGGCTGCCGTGTGACCAGATATCATTTACCAGTTTTGCCTGCGCCTCGCGGTTGAAGTCCTGCCATTGTAAATTTCCGCGCCTCAGTTCTGTCTCCCAATCATAGGCGTTTGGTAGTATCCACTGTGCGCCCAGTGCTTCAGCAGTGTAGCGCGGCCCACAATGTTGGTATTGCCAGACATGCACACATTCATGCACCAGCAAATCACACTGGCGGGAAGTAACCTTACCCTTGAAGTAAACCGTATTGCCCAGCGTGAACGCCCGCTTGTTGATGCCGAACAACCCACAGCGTCCCTCAATCAGGCGGATGTTATACAGTGCCAGCGAGCCCCGGAAAACACTTTGCAACGCCTGCCGTTCCTCTGGAGTCAGACTTCTAGCGAAATTCTGCAAAAAGAAAACCTGCTGAACCAGTGCCCAGAATGTGCCCAGCGTGAGGATGACCGCACCTGCCAGCGGGGAGAATATATCCAGCAGCCCCTTGCGAAACAGCTCGGTGTTCAACAAAAAGACGCCGCCCGGAATACGCAGCAAGCCGCTCAGCAAACCGGAGAGGATACCCATAGTGGCTTTGATGAGCGCCCCCGCCAGATTGCCCAGCCCGGCAACTACCCCGCCCAGCCAGCGCAGGAAAACAACCGCTAGAGGGATGGTTTTCAGCGAGCTGCCCAGCGCGTTGCAGCCTGCATGAACACCGCTGCCGGCAGTCTCCGGCAGATCTGCGAGGAAATCGCCGGCTGTATCCATTGCTACTTGCACCGAACCTGCTGCACTGTCAATCATCCTGCCGGCTTTCCGGGAAAAGTCCGCCAGCCGCCCCATAGCTGCCTTCCCTATAGTAAAAATGTGATGCACCTGAGGTCATTATAGATGATCAGATAAAGCAGGTCAACAATAAACAATTTGTCCCCACAGCGGTGTGGGGGCTTTGTTGTCGTGTGTGATATCAACAAATTGGCGGGAAAACAGGCTGACAGCAGTTATGGTTGAATCTCCAGCGAAAAGGTCCAGTTGCCGTGGAAGTGGTAGCCGAGGGCTTCATAGAAACGTTTTATCACTTCCTCATCCGTCATGCCGTCCGGTTTTTGGGTGATTTTTGGTCCGGCGCCGCCACCCCCGTTGCCGGAAAAGGTTACCCAGTCCATTTCAATCCCCTGCTGGCGCAGTTTCTGACGCGCCGCCTGAATCTGATCATCCGGAATTGCTTCAGGGACGCTCTGCTCCAGCCCGGCGATGGTCAGGGTAAGTGTTTGGGGCTGGCTGTGATGCCCGAGGGCAAACCCTGCTCTGACACAGCGCACCCTGCCCGCCAGCGTTGCCCATTCGGGGCGTTTCTGTATCTCGTAGTCTTCATCGAATACCAGCGCGTAATCGCTGATTTGCGCCTGTGCCTGCCCGATTCGCAGAACGGTCTTATCATAGAGTAGCATCCAGTCTGCCGGGCTGGGTTTCTGATAGCACAGAAAGACAGCGGTAAAGGACGGGGTGATTTCCAGCTTCTCCAGCCGCATCTCCAGCCCTTCAGCCGTGATCGTTTGGGCGGGGATAATCACCAGCGGCGGGTAAGCCGGCAGGTCCAGGTCAAAGGTGAACAACTGCCCGCCCTGCGGCTCCCATGGGTTGATGGTGATCTTCAGCGTCCCTGCAAAACGCCCGTCAACGACCGGCTCTCGATGTGAGAACATGTCGCTGTCTGCTTTGTAGGCAGGGGGTTCGGCAAAGGTGAGCGAGGCGGTAAAAACCCCTGGGTCATTTTCATCTGCGTTGATGCCGACGCCGGTATTGAACGGCTTGCCTTCGGGGTCAATCAATTCGAGGCTGGCAAATTGACCTTCCGGCGCGCCTTCGACACGGTAAACCACCGCCACGCGCAGCGCATCGGCATAGGCTTGCAGTAGGGTAACTTTGACATCACCAACGGTTTGCGAACCGAGCGGGGTGATCCCCGGAATGATGGTCTGTTGAGGCAGGGTGGGCCAAACAAATTCCCAAGGCCCTGGCACATCCGCGCCAGTGCGGTCTTTGAGCGTGTCCACCACCAGCCGCAAGGCACGGGCATCCTGTGCGAGGGGCGGGAAGACGGCTTCCACACAGTGCCGGTTCTCTTCGGTGGCTGTTTCAGTCACCTGCTGAACGGGAAGTGTTTGCGCATCAAACAGGCTCATGGCATCTTGCCCGAATTGCAGTGTTGCTTGTTCCAGCTTCAGGCTGGTGCCGGCGGCCTGATCATAGCACAATTTTGCGCGCGTCTCTGTCGGCGTGAGTGCTATCCATTCCAGGCGCATCTCCAACCCATTGACACGCACGGCATAGATGTTTCCGCCGCCATAGGGTGTTTGGTGCACAAGCACCTGCGGGGCTGTGAAACGGAAGGTATCCAGTACCTGACCGTTCTTTTCCAGAAGGGGAATCTCCACGCTGACATCGGTCAGGGTATCGGCGGTCATATAGGTTGCCGCATCCCTGACGATTTGATGAACCACGTAAATACCCTCCAGCTCCGTCCCGACGGGAGAAAGGGTCATCCCTGCGCCGCGGTACTGTTCGGGCTGTATCCTGCCAAAGCCGAGCTGCGGGATGCCCAGCCTTTGATTCTCAGTCAGCCCGCTGACCGAGAAGCCAGCCGCCTGCCACATATCATCGAGATAGACCCAGTTCAGGGTGAGGGTTACACCGCGTAGCGTTTGCGCCGTGCCCAGCGGAACGGCGGGCGGCAGAGGTGTCGCGCTGGGCAGGATGGTGGGCAGTGCGGTGGCGTTCAGCTCGCTGACCATCCCCGCCTGACTGACCGCTTCCATTCCCGCATCACCGCTGAAGTGGGTATAAAGTGCATAAGCCGCGCCGCTCACCAATGCCAGCCCCAGCAGTACCAGCAACACCGTCCAGAGGACTTTCAGTTTGGGTTTCATTGGAACCGTCTCCTTTGGTTTGAGATGCGCCGCAATTTGCGGCAAAAGATTGGTGTTTTCAGGCACCTCACGGCGGGCGATGGCTTGCAGGGCGGATTTCAGATGCTCATCAGCGTTCATCTTGCGCTCCTTTCTCCAGGAGGGTACGCAGACGGGCGCGGGCGGCATTCAACAGCCACTTGATAGTTCCTGGTGCAATTCCAAGACCGGCGGTCATTTCTTTTTCGCTCCAGCCCAGAAAATATCGCTGTACCAGTACCGCTCGCTGACGAGGCGAGAGCTTTTGCAGGGCATCCAGTACCTGGCGTTGAAATTCCAGCTCTTCAACTTCGGCTTCAGCCGATTGCCCCTGTCCCAGCAGGCGCTCAAACCAGTTTTCATCTGTTTCGCTTCCTATCTGGATATTTTTTGCGCTCCGTTGAGCCGCTCTAACCGCTGCATGGACGACACTCCGCATAAACCAGGGTTCGAAAGGGCGGTGCTGGTCAAAGCTGTGAATGGTGCGCGGCAGACGCAGAAAACACTCCTGCACCACATCCTCCGCCAGCGGCAGGTCGCGCGTGATGAGATTGGCGGTGCGCAGGGCTTTTACCTGATGACGTAGCACCAGATACTCCAACCCGCTGATGTCGCCTGCTTTCAGGCGTTGTATTGCTGTTTGTTCGTCCATCATCCTCCGTGATATGGTCGGTGAGCGCTCACACTACCTATAGCCTCACATGCGGCAAAAGGTTGGGGGGAGGCTTTACAGAGGAAAGCTTTATTATAATGACATCGCGTTGCAATCTGTTGGTTTTTCTAGAATTAATTGGTTTATCCAATTGTCACAGTCAATAGAACGAAACAAATTGGAAATACCCCCTGAAAATAAGTAGACGCCTTTGCGGGCGTCTAATCAGGTAGCGGGGAGTGGATTCGAACCACTGACCTCCGGGTTATGAGTCAAAATCCTGAATCCGTGCCATTTGTGCGGCGGGCTCTGCAAATCAGGCAACCTGACGAACTCTGGTCCACGCTTGCCGGGCACGCTGCGGTAGCTAATCGATATTCGTATAGTATCTGTTTTGCGTGGGTTCGTCAAGTACTTTTTCTTGCTTTTCTTCATTCCTTTTTCCAATTCAATTTATTCAAATCTATTTTCTCGTGGGGGATGCGTCCTCCCTGATTCAATAATGGTGCAACACACTATTAGTTTTTGATTCCCCAGTCATGGGTGTTCCACAATCTCAATAAGCCTGCATAAGGTAAGGGCTAATTCTATTCCCCTGCCCGTCTATTTGCGCACCTGTTTACCGGCTTATTTTATTAGGTTCGGAGAGCCATTCAAGATGCCTTGTAAAGACTTAGATTTTTTTATTGCTCAAGATAAAAAGAACCCCGTTGAACTTCGAGGCTACGTTTGGAAAGTCATTATGGATCCAACCAGGGTCGATGATGATCCAGGGATGTTCTTTGGAAGGTTGTTTCGAATGATCGATATCCGCCTTAACCGGGACGAGAAATCAACCTGGCCGGATGGAATCGTGTTTGAACACATTACCTCTGGATGCCGCCTTACTTATAAAGATGGCTTGTTGATGGATCTGACAAATTCCAAAGTCATTCAGAAAAAGCCAAGAATCCGTGATCGCAGCCGGCGGACAGGTTGTAGAAACCAAGCTAAAGGTGAAAGTATGGTTCGAAAACCAAATCAAATTTCTTCAAACAGTCAGATGCGTCGATTTGTGTTGATTCGAGTGGAGGATCTCACCGGAGTTTCAGGGACTGGTGAGGTAGCAGAAGGAACTGTATTCAGCAGCGGCTTGGCAGTCATTCACTGGCTCAGGGAACCTTATGCCATGGGTGTTTATCAGTCTCTCGAAGATGTCATTTCTGTCCACGGTCATGAAGGCCGAACACAGCTGCAATTTATCGATTAAGGAGAAATCAAATGACCACAAAAATCATCACCATTTCGAACCAAAAAGGTGGAGTCGGAAAGACAACCACCGCCGTAAATCTGGCACATGCTCTCACTCTGAAAACTAAACAAGTATTGTTGATTGACCTTGATCCGCAAGGACAGTGCGCAACCAAGTTGGGTATGGATAGCCAAATGGGAACGTATTATTTCCTGACAACCCAACCAGGCTCTCCAAGTGAAATAACTTTTATCCGCCAATGGGTCCGTGATACAGGTCGTGATTTCTTACAGTTGATTCCAGGCAACTCAATGACCTCCGCTGCGCAAATGATGCTGGGTGTCCAGGATCAACCGATCTCCTACATAAAAGGGCTGCTGAAAACATTCAGTAAAGATCGGTTTGATTACATCATTTTCGATACCTCCCCATCAGTGGGTGGCTTACAAGAACGTGCAATCTGGGCGGCAGACCTGGTGATTGTTCCCACGGCAACAGAATTCGCATCATTAGATTCGTTAGCGAAGACAGTCACAACCATCCAAACCTTGAGGGACAAAAAGAATTGGCAAGGGGGATTGCTGGGGATACTACCTACCTTTTTTGATGATACCAACGAGTCACGCGAATCACTTCAGGATCTGCATGC
>DYEC01000012.1 GCA_020725865.1 Anaerolinea sp.
GGGAGCGTGTCTCAATGGCATTGAGAAGGTCGAGGGTTCGAATCCCTCTGGGTCCACCTTGGTAACAAAGCGGCGTTTTTATAAGCGTCCGCTTGTCATTTACAAAAAATAATACTATAGCAGGAGTAGTAGACCATCTACCAGCGAGTCGGGGCGGAGAGGTGTGAGCCCGGCAATGTGCCCGTAGAGCACTGGGGTTGAACTCGCCTGCTGCCTGTCAGGCAGGTAGTGATGGTGAAAGCAACGATCTTAGCCGTCACCGGGTTTCGCCCGTTATTGCGAGCTAAAGCGGCCTGGACTATTCAGGCAAGCAGGGTGGTACCGCGGAGAAGTTCCTTCGTCCCTGACCGGACGGAGGTTTTTTGTTATAAGGAGGCTTGATGTCAAAGAATATTATTCCTGTCTATAATCCATCGGAGATTGAACCTAAATGGCAAAAACGTTGGGAGAAAGACGGTTTATATCATTCAGACATTGATGAAACAAAACCTAAGCATTATGCCCTGACAATGCTCCCTTATCCCTCGGGAGACTTGCACATTGGCCACTGGTACGCCATGACGCCCTCAGACGCACGGGCGCGTTTTATGCGTATGCGGGGATACAATGTTCTTTTTCCGATGGGATTTGATGCCTTTGGCTTGCCGGCTGAAAATGCGGCGATCAAACACAATATTCACCCAAAGGTTTGGACGTATCGCAATATTGAGCGTATGCGGCAGCAGTTAAGAAGTATGGGGGCGATGTTTGATTGGCGCCGTGAGGCAATCTCATCTGATCCGGAATATTATCGCTGGACGCAATGGTTCTTTATCAAGTTATTTAAGCACGATCTGGCATACCGTAAAAAGTCGCCGGTGGATTGGTGCCCGACCTGTAACACTACGTTGGCTCGCGAGCAAGTATGGGGTGAAGACCGCCACTGCGAACGTTGTGGCACTCCGGTGATTAAAAGAGACTTGGAGCAGTGGTTTTTCCGGACAACACGCTATGCAGAAGAATTGCTGTGTTATGAAACGATTGATTGGCCGGAGCGGGTGCGTGTTTCACAGACAAACTGGATTGGAAGATCAGAAGGCGCAACGGTATTTTTCCATACCGAACATGGGGATGAATTAGAAATCTTTACGACACGTCCGGATACGCTTTGGGGAGCTACATTCATGGTGTTGGCACCTGAACACCCGCTGGTCAGTAAGCTAACGACCCCTGAACAAAGAAAAGCAGTTGAAGCTTACATTGAGCAAGCAGTACGACAAACTGATGTTCAGAGAGAAGCAACAGATAAGGAAAAAACGGGTGTGTTCACCGGCGGTTATGCGATTAACCCAGTTAACGATGAACGTATTCCTGTCTGGATTGCCGATTATGTACTGATGACCTACGGTACTGGGGCAATTATGGCGGTGCCAGCACACGACCAGAGGGATTTTGAATTTGCCCGCAAGTTCGGTTTGGAAGTGCGCCCTGTTATACAACCGGTTGATATGCCAGAGTTGCGCGGCGATGAAATGACGAAGGCGGTGCCTGAGTATGGCATGATGATTAACTCGGGTTCTTTGACAGGAACGCCGGGGAATCAAGCTTTTGAAAAAACGATTGAGTTTCTGGAAAGCAAGAAAATCGGTCATCGTTCAGTCAATTATCGCCTGCGCGATTGGCTGATTTCCCGCCAGCGTTACTGGGGAGCGCCAATCCCGATTGTTTACTGCCAGCAATGCGGTGCAGTTCCAGTCCCCGAAGAACAACTTCCGGTGTTATTACCCGATGATGTTGAGTGGAGACCAACCGGTGAGAGTCCGCTGAAATTGCATCCAACCTGGCGGTTTACAACCTGTCCGCAATGTAATGGACCAGCAGAGCGCGAAACCGATACGATGGATACTTTTATGTGTTCGTCCTGGTATCACCTGCGTTACCTGAGCCCCAAATACGATCGGGGACCATTTGACCCGCGTGAGTATGATTACTGGATGCCGGTAGATACTTACACCGGTGGGATTGAACATGCCAACATGCACCTGATTTATACACGTTTCTTCCATAAGGCATGTCGGGATATGGGCATTACCAAAGGCCCGGAGCCTATGCTCCAATTGCGCAATCAGGGCATTGTGCTGGGCGAGGACTCAGAAAAGATGTCCAAGAGTCGAGGGAATGTTGTTTCTCCGGATGATTTAGTACAGGCTTATGGGGCTGATACTGTTCGGGCTTATTTGATGTTTTTCGCGCGCTGGGAGTTGGGTGGTCCCTGGAATAGTTCTGGAATCGAAGGTACCAGCCGGTGGTTGCGTCGTGTCTGGACAATTTTTCTGGAAGAACCAGAAGTGCAGGGCAAGGCAACTTCTGATGTTTTGCGCAACCTGCGGCGTAAAGTGCATCAAACCCTGCGCTCAGTGACGAGAGATTTTGAAAAGTTTGAATTCAACACCATTGTATCTGCATTAATGGAGCTGTTGAACGAGGTGAGCAAAGCCAAGCAGGCAGGCGCATGGGGAACGACCGAATGGAATGAAGCAACCGATATTTATCTGCGAATGTTGGCGCCAGTTGCACCCCATATTAGCGAAGAGATATGGCATCAGTTGGGCAAACCGTATTCAATTCATACGCAATCTTGGCCAGAATTTGATGCAGAAGCTGCCCGAGAGGAGGAGGTAGTTTTGGTAGTTCAGGTCAACGGCAAATTGCGCGATCGGATTACAGTGCCAGCCAATATCAGCGAGGAGGATGCGAAAAAGATCGCACTTGCCAGTGAAAATGTCAGGCGCTTTATGGAAGATAAACAACCCAGGCAAGTCATTGTTGTTCCGAAGAAACTGGTGAATATTGTATTGTAGAACTTCTTGTAAAGAATAATGCCGCTCTGCTTGATCGCTGGGCTGTTTTTTTTTACTCTTCTGAAAATAAACATGGATCAGGGTAGGGCTTGTCATTCCTTCTTCCGCACCAAGCTTTTTTATCCGTTAACAAGGTGCCTTGGAATTGTGTCTGGTCCTGTGAGAGTTTCCAGGTGAAGGCTTTCGTCACTCTCTGCCAGGGTTGTCCAATTTCGCCTTTAGCAATTTCTCCATCGTTTTCGAGCCAGCCGTTGAGCAGGATGAGTTCCCCATAAGCATTATAGAAGAAACCCAAAAGGGTATCATTCTGCCGAAAAAGGGACAATGTAGTCTCAGCAACTCGATTCAAATATGGATCTTGAATTACCCAGACGCCATTCCAGCCCGTTGCTGTTGACGAATCTGATGCAACGACAGAGATTGCGACCCAAATATACGGATCAATCCTTTTTCCATTTTCTCGAACCATAGACCAGTAACTTACATAGTTGCCGGGCTGATCGGGTGCTCTGAAGAGCAGTGCCAGATCAACTGTCTCTCCCGGCTCAATTTTGAATAGCTTAGGGCTCCAGGAGCCGATCCGCGGCTGCGGAGTATTTGTTGTTGGCATGAAGTAAGGTTCTACAAGTGTGGGCGCGGATAGCGAATCTCCTCCATAATAAGCCAGACTTACATCATCTTCCCAATTACATTCGCCACCATTCGTGATGCGCCAACTCTTTACGAAAATTTCTCCTGTCTTAAATATCGTGCCGTCCGGCACCGTCACATCTTCTACCAGTATTAATTTGTCGCAGGCGGAGATAGGGAGTAACTCAATATTCAATGCTGTGGGTGTTGGCAAAGGTGTTACTGCTGGTTTTGTGGAGGTGGGTGAAAAGCGAACGGGAGTGTTAGTTGCCAGGATGATTTCTGGGGTTATCGCACGGGGTGTAATTGGAGGGAGCGTTAGCATTTCTGATGGCCATAACTGGTCGGTTGAACGAAAGTTTAATCCGCAAGCTGAAACAAGCAAAGAACCTGTGGCTATAAAACACAACAAGGAGAACTTAAGACGTAAGAGAATTTTTGGGGACATATGAGGTGTTTTTTGCAACAGATGTGTTAGACTGGTTATCAAATTGATAAAATTGTACTTCAAACTGAGGAATGAGGTGTTTTTCCATGACCCCCAAAATTCGCCTGATGACCATTGAAGATTATTCGTCTGTCTTAAAGCTCTGGCAACAATTGCCGGGAATTGGTTTGAGTTCTGCTGATTCCAAAGAAGCGATTGCGCAATTTCTCGATTACAACCCAGCAACTTGTTTCGTCCTAGAAGAGGATCAACAAATTGTTGGAACGGTTTTGGGTGGCTTTGATGGACGGAGAGGGTATATTTATCACATGGCGGTAGCAGTGTCTCATCGCCGACAAGGCTGGGGAAAGAAGTTAATTGAAATTTGCATGAGTAAGTTAAAGCAACGGGGAGCAGAAAAGAGCCATCTATTTGTCTATGCAGAAAACCTGCCTGCACGTAAGTTTTGGGAACGATGCGGTTGGATTCAGCGAGACGAATTGATTATCATGTCAAAGGATAACTAACCTTCCATGTTTTTGAACTCGCGTTTACTCGACCTGTTGAGAAAATCACAATCTGTGTTTGTTGGGGCAATTATTAGTGGCCTTATAGGTGGTTTACTTACCATTCTTCAGGCTCGCTTGTTGAGCATTCTGATTGGTGATGTGTTCCTCAAAAATGCAAAGCTGTATGACCTGACAGGCTTATTCATCGCACTTCTGGTCATAATCCTGGTAAGGTCTGGGCTTGTCTGGTTGATGGATGTTTTTACTGGTAGAGTTGCCACTGATGTAAAGCACAGGGTGCGCGAGGAGTTAATTCAAAAAATCTGGTCGCTTGGACCGGCTTACGCATGGGGGGAAAGTAGTGCAGAGCTGACTACTACGGTTACAGAGGGAGTGGAGGCACTTGATGCTTACTTTCGTCAATATCTTCCGCAGCTCGTTTTTGCAGTTGCAATTCCGCTGACAATTCTTTTGATCGTTTTTCCGCTTGACTGGCTGACCGGAATCGTTTTTCTGGTTACTGCCCCACTGATACCAGTGTTTATGCGGCTGATTGGGAGTATTTCGGAGGCACTGACGCGCAGACAATGGGATGCTTTGCGCCGAATGAGTGTTTTTTTTCTGGATTCGATTCAGGGCATCATGACTCTCAAGACGCTGCGGCAAAGCAGACAACAGGTGCAGCGGATTCGGGATGTCAGTGAAAAGTATCGGGCAACCACATTCTCCGTCCTTAAAGTTACGTTTCTTTCTGCGCTGATATTAGAATGGGTTGGGACGATCAGTATTGCGGTTGTTGCGGTTGAAATCGGCTTGCGACTTTTATATGGACGGATGGTCTTTGAGGATGCGTTTTTTATTCTCCTAATTGCGCCAGAATTTTATTTACCCTTGAGATTACTTGGACAGCGGTTTCATGCCGGAATTGGTGGCTTTTCAACTGCAAAACGGATATTTTTGGTGATGGATCAACCGGTTACCAACTCCGTTTGTCAATCAAGCAACACGGATTTTGGTATTCCTTCTGAATTTAATTTACGCTTTGATCATGTTTCCTATCGTTATCCTTCCAGAGTTGAGGATGCAGTAAAGGATATATCGCTGGAATTTAAATCTGGACAGATTTGTGCTGTCGTAGGCACAAGCGGCGCAGGAAAAAGCACACTGGCAAACCTGCTTTTACGTTTCTGTGATCCATATGGGGGAAAGATTTTCTTGAATGATCTGGCAATCAACGAAATTCCGCTGGAGGTTTGGCGTTCATGGGTTGCATGGGTGCCGCAGCAGCCATATTTGTTCCAGGGGACGATCGCTAGCAATATTTGTCTGGGGTGTAAAAGTGTGTCGGAGGAAGATTTGATTCGTGCTACTAATCTAGCAGGTTTGGGCGGATGGATAGCTGGATTGCCTGCTGGTTATCAAACCTTGATTGGTGAGCGTGGGATTGGACTAAGCCGTGGACAAGCTCAATGCGTTTCTCTTGCCCGTGCGTTCCTTAAAAATTCCCCGCTTCTTGTGATGGATGAACCAACAGCCTCTCTTGATCCAGAATTAGATTTGCTTTTAGAGAAAGCTGTACTGGAGCTTTGTTGTCAGAAAACAGTGTTTCTCATTGCGCATCGTCTGGAAACCATCACAAATGCAAATATTATTTATGTGATGGAAAAAGGAAAGGTTGTGGATTCTGGAACTCATTACGAGCTTGCACGAACCAGCATATCGTATATGCGCCTTTTGGAAAGCTATGGAGTAGTGATATGAGGATTGTTTATCGCTTGCTTGCTTTCCTGTATGGTTTTTGGGGGTTGATGCTCTTATCCGTTTTGCTGGGTGTGGCGACAACAGGCAGTGCAATAGGATTACTGGGTACATCCGCCTATCTGATTGCTCAGGCGGCTTTGCAACCTTCCATCGCTGTTCTACAGGTGGCAATCGTGGGTGTAAGGTTTTTTGGTATTACGCGCGGGGCTTTTCGCTATTTGGAGCGTCTGGTATCTCACAATGTCAATTTTCGATTGTTGTCGCAATTGCGAGTTTTCGTTTATCAAGGTTTGGAGCGTCTTGCACCTGCAGGCATGCCGTCATCTCATTCTGGTGATTTACTGAGCAAACTGGTAGCTGATATTGAAACGTTGGAAAATTTTTACCTACGGGCGGTTGCTCCACCTCTGGTTGCAATAATTGCTTCAATAGGCGTTTGTATTTTTGTTGGGTTGTATGATGCGGCTTTTGGGTTTGTTGTTGGCGGCGGGCTTTTCATCAGTGGATTGGCAATTCCTTGGGTAGCGTATCAAATCAGTTTACATGCAGGGCGCAAGTGGATACAAAGTCGGGCTGGGCTGTTTGTCAATTTGATCGAGGGCATTCAGGGGATGGGCGATTTGCTTGTTTTTGAAGGAAAAGATGCCCACATGAGTGCAACTTACCAACTTTCCCGTTTTATTCAAAAATCACAGATGCAGTTCACTGTTGCAACGGGCGCAGTTAATGCATTGAGCGTTTTGTTGCCCGGCTTGACGCTGCTTATAGTGATGATAGTTGCTATTCCAGCGGTGGAGAGCGGAGTCTTAAGCGGGGTCAGCCTGGCGGTATTGACGCTGGTTGTGTTGGCTTCCTTCGAGGTGATCACTCCCTTGGGTTCTGCTGCGCAATTTCTTGAAAGCAGTCTTGAGGCAGGTGGGCGTGTTTTTTCGATTGTGCAAGGACAGCCAGAGGATATAAATCCTGTGGTTCAGCTTACTTTGCCCTTGACTGCAGATATATCGGTTAGGGATTTGTCATTCCGATATTCGTCAGGAGGTGAATTCGCCCTGCGAGGTGTTAGCTTTGAACTTCCTGTGGGCAAAAGACTGGGAATTGTCGGTCCTAGTGGTGCAGGCAAAACAACTATTCTCAACCTGCTATTGCGTTTTTGGGACTATGAAGCGGGCTCTATATTGCTGGGCGGTCATGAATTGCGAGACTATGATTCTGAAGATGTACGACGTCTGATGGGTGTAATTTTGCAAGAAAATTATCTGTTTAATGGGACAGTGAGACAAAACCTTACCCTGGCAAAGCCAGAGACAACCGATGATGAACTGCTTTCCACACTTAATATGGTCGGGCTTGGGAGGTGGTTGAGTGCTTTACCTGCTGGTCTGGATACTTGGATTGGTGAGCGTGGAGCCCAGATGAGTGGGGGTGAACGTCAGCGGTTAGCACTTGCCCGGCTGATTCTTCTGGATGCTCCTATTTGGTTACTGGACGAACCTACCGAACATCTGGATATGGCTACCGCTCGTGACCTGACGAACCAGTTGTTTGAAGTCTTAGGAAGGCGAAGTGTTATTTGGGTTACCCATCGCCTGCTTGGGCTAGAGGCTTTGGACGAAATTCTGGTATTGAAACAAGGTGAGGTCATCGAACGCGGAAACGATTCGGAATTGCGGGCTTTGAACGGATTGTACGCTCGGATGTGGCGCTTGCAACGCCGCATGTTGATTTAGTGGGGAACTATCTTCTTTTACATTACGTCTAATTTCTGAACAGGTTATTGCTTCGCCAAATTATCAGGAATTGCCAGTAAATTGGAGGCTGACATGAAAAAGTTTTTGATCGCTTCCATGTCGAGTATATTGTTGCTTTTATTTGTTTTTACACCGGTGTTTGCGGATGGCATTATTATCCCTGATCCACCTATCTGTCCACCAGAAGGATGCTCCCCGATTATTCCCAGACCTTTGTCACAGGTTTCAATTAAATACCATCATGTGAAGGTTCAGATTGACCGTCAGATAGCAACTACAAATGTAGATCAGGTTTTTTATAATCCGAATGAGTACTCTGTTGAGGGAATGTATGTCTTCCCGTTGCCGGCTGATGCAGTTGTGAGTAAATTTATGCTTTGGGTGGATGGTGAACCTATAACCGGCAAAGTGCTAGATGCCAGCGAAGCGCGTGAGTATTATGAGCGGGTCGTGCAACAGTCACGAGATCCAGCCTTGCTGGAATATATTGGACGAGGCGCAGTACAGGCACGGATTTTCCCGATTCCTCCAAGGGGTGAACGGCGCATTGCATTGGAATATCAACAAGTGCTCACTGCTGAAAACGGTCTGGTTCGATATATTTACCCGCTGAACACAGAAAAATTTTCTGCTATGCCATTGGAAAGCGTAACCATCAGTGTCGAAATTAAAAGCGATTTGCCCGTACGAGCAGTTTATTCTTCCAGCCATACTGTGTCAATTGACAGGGAAAGTGACAATTTGGTCAGGGCAAGTTATGAAGCCAATCAGGTTCGTCCGGACACTGATTTTGTTCTTTATTACTCGGTTGGTGAAAACGAAGCGTTCCACCTTTTTTCATTCCGTGATCCGAAAGATGTGACTGATTCGGATGGTTTCTTCATGATATTGCTGGCACCATCTACAGACGGCAACAGGCAAGTTGTTGGAAAGGATATCCTGCTTGTCCTGGATCGCTCAGGCAGCATGGAGGGTGAGAAATTTAGTCAGGCAAAAACCGCGTTGCGTTATATCTTAAGCCACCTGAATGAGGAGGACCGTTTTTATCTTCTGGCTTTCAGTTCTGGGGTTGAGGCTTATTCTAAAGGATTGCGCCCAGCAAGCGAGTCCAAACAGGCAATTTCTTGGGTGGACCGTTTGAGTGCTAGTGGTTCAACTGATATTAATCGTGCCTTGCTGGAAACGCTTTCTGTCGTTAATCCCGAGCGTCCTGCTTATCTGATCTTCCTGACAGATGGTTTGCCGACCGAAGGCGTCACGGATAGTGAGAAGATCATCGCCAATGTTGCCAGATCAATTCCTGAAAATGTACGCTTGTTTACATTTGGGGTGGGATACGATGTAGACACGTTTCTCTTGGATACATTGGCGCAAGAGAATCATGGTTTGAGCACTTATGTAAAACCTGAAGAGGCAATGGATGAAATTCTGTCGGGTTTTTATGGCCGAATCAGCGATCCTGTTTTGACTGATCTGGACATTAATTTTGGTAATCTTTCCACCTATGATGTTTATCCAATGCCGTTGCCTGATTTGTTTGCCGGAAGTCAGGTAGTTATTGTCGGGCGGTACAGATCAGGAGGAGTCACAGATATTTCTGTGAAGGGTATGGTAAATGGCGAACTGAGATTATTCCGCTATGCTGGACAAGCGTTTGCTACCGATAGTAGAGGAATAGGAGAGGCTATGACAATGCTACCTCGATTGTGGGCGACGCGTAAAATCGGATATTTGTTGAGAAAAATTCGTTTGGATGGACCTGATAAAGAAACAATAGACCAGATTATCAAGTTGAGCATTCGTTATGGGATTATCACACCATACACTTCTTATCTGGTCACTGAGCCTAAGCCTTTGGGCGCCGAGATGCAAGACCAGATTTCGCGCCAGACCTATGAACAGTTGCAGATGATGCCCTCTGCATCACCGTCTGGACAGGCTGCGGTTGAGAAAGCAGCAGAACAGGGGACTATGACACAGGCTGAGGTCCCGCTACCTGTACCAGAGCAGGCCGGCCAAATGGTGCGTACCATTGGTTCAAAAACTTTTGTCTATCAGAACGGCATCTGGGTGGATACCGGTTATGATCCACAAATCATGAAGCCGCGCCCGATCCCGTTTCTCTCAACTGACTACTTTGCTTTTGCCCAGTCTCGCTCTGAGGTGGCGGCAGCTTTATCGCTTGGTGAACGGGTGATTGTAGTGATAGATGGAGTCGCATATCAAATCATCGAACCGGATGCTCAGGTGGAAAAGGTAGAATTGCCGGAAGCGATTCAACAAACTACCGTTCCATCTGTTGTTCAGGAGGTACAACAGTCAGCGGTACCATCCTTAACAATTGTGCCTACGGGATCTCCACAAGGCGCCAGCGATGGAAGCTCTGGATCATCTAGTGTTCCCGTTTTGTGCATGGGGAGCATTTTGTCCATTGGGATGGTTGTTCTGACTGTGTGCGTTCGTGTGAAATGCTAATTGGCTTAACCCAAGAGAACATTTTCTACCCGGAAGGAGTTTATTATGGAAATTGGATAGTGATGAGACGAGGATTGTCACTCAAGTCGTGGATACAGTGGATTGTAGCTTTCGGAAGCAAGGATGAAGCCAAAGCGAGCGAACTTTCTTTCTGAGAACTTTCAATTTCAAGCAGAATCAACCCTCCGGGTTTAATCCATAGCTGAATGCTTTGAAGCAACCGGCGAATGAGTTGCAAACCATCCTCGCCGCCATCCAATGCAAGGATGGGTTCATGTTTTGCCACCGGCAGGTTAAGCAGCGTCTGGGTTGGGATATAGGGCAGGTTGGCACAAATCAAATCAAAAGTGCAGTGCAGAGATGAGAGTAAGTCGGTTTGAACCAGATGGACATGGCTTTCGACATGATGGAGGGAGACATTTTGCTTTGCTAGTTGCAATGCTGGAAACGAAATATCAGAGGCAATAACGGATAATTCTGGCGTGTGATATGCCAACGTGATACCGATGCAGCCACTGCCACAGCCAACGTCAGCCACTTTTCTGCGTTTAGGATTCAGCTGAAGCCATCTTAAGGCAGTCTCTACCATTAACTCGGTTTCGGGTCTGGGAATAAGCACCGCAGGCGAAATAAAAAACCTTAGACCAAAGAATTCCCATTGAGCTAGCAAGTAAGGCAAAGGCTCCCTGTTAATCAAGCGGTTTAGGAGCTGGTCAAGATGGGCAAAAAGCGATGGGGGTATTTGTTCTTCCGGGTGTGCCAGTATCCAGGTACGCGGTTTTTTTAAGACATGCGATAGAAGCACCTGAGCTTCAAGGGCTGGTGTCTCGCAGACACCGTGGAGCCGCTCTTTTGCCATCTGTAACCATGAGCCAATTTCATTCTCGGGTCTCATCGAATTCGCCGGCTGCCAGACGCTCTGTCTCATCCTGCAAGGCAAGTTCTTCAATGAACATATCCAGGTCACCATTCATAACGGCGGAGAGGTTGTAAGAAGAAAGGTTAATACGGTGATCCGTTACGCGCGATTGGGGGTAATTGTAGGTGCGGATTTTTTCAGCGCGCTCACCGCTTCCCACTTGCGATCGTCTGGCATTTTCCAATTCGCGCTGTCGTTTTTCCATCTCCATTTCGTATAGGCGAGCACGCAGGATGCTCATAGCACGTAAGCGGTTCTGTAGTTGTGAGCGTTCATCCTGACATGCCACAACGATGCCAGTGGGAATATGGGTAATGCGCACCGCGGTAGAATTCTTTTGTACATTTTGGCCGCCTGCACCAGCAGAACGGTAGACATCCATTTTGATATCCGAATCGGGAATATGGATGTCCACATCTTCGACTTCTGCAAGTACTGCAACAGTTGCAGTTGAGGTGTGGATTCGCCCTGAGGATTCTGTTACGGGAATTCGTTGAACCCGATGTACCCCTGATTCCCACTTTAGTTTTGAATATGCACCTTTTCCGCTGATGGAGAATATAATCTCTTTGAAACCGCCAATGCCGGTTTCGTTTTGCGAAAGCACTTCAACTTTCCAGCCTTTCTGCTCGGCATAGGCAGTATACATGCGAAATAAATCAGCGGCGAAAAGCGCTGCCTCTTCGCCACCCGTTCCAGCGCGTATTTCCATGATGACATTCTTGTCATCGCGTGGGTCCTTTGGAAGCAAAAGACTTTTGAGCTGTTTTTCCAGCCTTAAGAGTTGTGGTTCAAGCTCTTCTAATTCGAGGGAGGCGAGTTGCTTCATCTCAGAATCTTCAGTGTCTTGTAACGAGCGGGCTTCTTCAATACGTGTAAGCGTCGTTCGATACTGCTGAGCAGTCTCAATAATTGGTTCAAGCTCTGCACGTTCTTTTGAGAGTTCTACAACCTTCTGATAGTCAGAAGCATTTTCTTCCAGCAGGTGGTTGATTTCATTGTATCTTTTCTCAATAGCAGATATTTTTTCTAGCATATGCATCAATTCTCCAAGCAGATAATTATACCAGCTTGATGGGGCTATCTTACCTAGGGCTGACAGATTTTGATAGGTAGTAAAAGTGGGAAGCGATAACAGAAGTGTTACAATGGACACATTGACTGTTGCTTATAATGATAAAATTATATACAGATATTGGTGTGTGCTTATATGTTCCAGATTGAAGTGTTGTAATAAAGTAGTGGAGGTTTTTATGAATGCTGCGTTATTAGCTCAGTGGCAGTTTGGGGTTACCTCAGTGTACCATTTCTTTT
Organism: Anaerolinea sp.; assembly: GCA_020725865.1. GTDB lineage: Bacteria > Chloroflexota > Anaerolineae > Anaerolineales > Anaerolineaceae > DYEC01. The sequence continues at coordinate 12,624 of DYEC01000012.1, forward strand.
TTGTACCGTTGACGTTGGGTTTATCGGTATTAGTTGCGATTATGGAAACCATATACGTGCGAACAGGACAGGATGTGTATAAAAGAATGGCAAAATTTTGGGGGAAGTTATTTGTGATCAATTATGCCATGGGAGTGGTAACCGGCATTGTCATGGAATTTCAATTTGGCATGAATTGGTCGAACTATTCTCGCTTTGTGGGTGACATATTTGGTGCCCCCCTGGCAATTGAGGCGTTACTGGCATTTTTCCTTGAGTCAACGTTTTTAGGGCTGTGGATATTTGGCTGGGAAAAGTTGTCAAAGCCGGTTCACGCTTTGACAATCTGGATGGTGGCATTCGGCTCAAATATCTCCGCTTTGTGGATTCTGATTGCGAATTCATTCATGCAACAACCCGTTGGATATGAGATTGTCGGCGGACGGGCTGTGATGACGGACTTTTTTGCCTTGTTGACTAATCCCAATATTTGGGTGCAATTTCCTCATACGGTATTTTCTGGGTTTGTTACTGCCGCCTTCTTTGTGATGGGCATCAGCGCCTATCATCTGGTTCGCCGCCATGAAGAAGATCTTTTTGGAAAGTCATTTCGGATGGCAAATGTTTTTGGCATGATTGCAATTACCTTGGTGATCTTTGTTGGACATAGTCAGGCGCAGCATGTGATTAGGATGCAGCCTATGAAAATGGCAGCGGCTGAAGCGCTTTGGGAAAGTGAGGACCCGGCCTCACTCTCGTTATTCACGATTGCCGATGAGGAACGGCTTCAGGATGTCTTTTCCATTCGTGTTCCTCGATTGTTGAGTTTACTGGCTTATAATCGCCTGGAGGGCGAAGTGAAGGGTGTCCGCAATTTACAAGCGGAATATGAAGCAAAATATGGACCAGGGCGTTATGTTCCCTCCGTATTTATTACATACTGGTCTTTTCGCATTATGGTGGGGTTGGGATTCTTAATGTTCTTCATATCCGCTTTCCTTTTATACCGTGTGGTACGAAGACGTCCACTTTTCCAATGGCGTTACGCCGGCTTGTTTCCCTTTGTTATTGCTTTGCCCTACATTTCCAATACAACGGGCTGGCTCTTAACTGAAATGGGTCGGCAGCCCTGGGTTGTTTTTGGCTTAATGAAAACCGCCGACGCAATTTCTCCTACCGTTTCTGCAGGCATGGTGCTTACGTCTCTGATCACTTTTACCATCATCTATGGCGTTTTGATGATTGCCGATATTTATCTTTTGGTCAGGTATGCAAAAGCCGGTCCAGAATCCGCCGAGGCAAGTGCAACCCATTCCGCCAGCGAAGTGGCATATTGGTAAAACGGGAGGTCCTGATGGAGCTTAATTCCCTTTGGTTTGCTTTGATCGCTGTTTTGTATATTGGATATTTTGTCCTGGAAGGATTCGATTTTGGCGTTGGTATCTTGTTACCATTTTTGGGCAAAAATGATGTCCAAAGGCGCGTGATTATTAACACAATTGGTCCGCACTGGGATGGCAACGAGGTATGGTTGATCACCGCTGGTGGTGCGACTTTTGCAGCCTTTCCGCACTGGTATGCGACGCTCTTTAGTGGTTTTTACTTTCCATTGTTGTTAATACTGGTCGCGCTGATTTTACGCGGCGTTGCATTTGAGTTTCGCAGTAAAGATGAAAATCCCTTGTGGCGCAGTTTCTGGGATTGGGCGATTTTTGGAGGCAGCTTTGTTCCTGCACTGCTTTGGGGTGTTGCCTTTGCGAATTTCATTCGTGGCGTGCCGATTGACTCCAGCATGAACTACGTGGGTGGTTTTTGGAATCTTCTCAATCCTTATGCGTTGCTTGGGGGGGTGGTATCGCTTTTGGGATTTGTTTTGCACGGAGCTATTTTCCTTACTTTGAAGACAGATAATATCCTTCTTGAGCGCACTCGTCTTGCAGCCAGACGCGTTTGGCCACCCGTTTTAATATTAGTGATTGCTTTTGTGATTTTCACTTACTTCCAGACAGATATTTTGTCCAGACCCGGCGTTATACCCGGTTTGATGCCAGTTGTTGCTGTTTTGGCTCTACTGGCTTGTGGTTGGTTTATATATCAAAAGCGGAATGGTTGGGCGTTCTTTATGAATAGTCTTGCCATCGTATTCTCCGCCTTGACTATTTTTCTGGCATTGTATCCGCGCGTGTTAGTTTCCAGCCTGAAGCCCGAGTGGAGTCTAACCATAGCGAATAGTGCCTCAGGTCCTGCGACCTTGAAAGTCATGTCCATTGTAGCCTTGATTTTTGTTCCGGTTCTTCTCGCTTATCAGGGATGGTCTTATTGGGTTTTTCGAAATCGAGTTTCGGAGAAGAAAGAGTCGCTGGAGTACTGAGTGAAACCTAGGAGGGATGTTTAAAGTTGCATTTTCAATACCCCAATCCCATTTTGCATTAGGAGAAGTCACAATGTGCAAATGCTGTGAAAAGAAAGTGATTAAGACGGATCAGGCTCCAAAGGCAATTGGGCCTTATTCGGTTGGAGTGCAAGGAGGGCATCTGATATTTACTGCCGGACAGTTAGGATTGGATCCGCTGAGCAATGCAATTGTTGAGGGCGGAATAGAAGCCGAGACTCGGCAGGCATTGATCAACATTTCAAATATTCTGAAAGCTGCGGGTTCTGACATGTCACTGGTGGTCAAAACGACGGTGTTTTTACGTGATATCAATGATTTTGCAAAAATGAATGAAATCTATGCCACTTTCTTTACCGAGAATCCTCCAGCTCGTTCGGCGGTACAGGTGGCTGCCTTGCCCAGAAACGCTGCAGTTGAAATAGAAGCGGTTGCTATTATTCCTTGTAATTGTAATGCTGATGACTGTCATTAGTATAATCGCCGGTTGGTACTGGTGTGATGCTGGATGTAAGTGATTGGGATCACTCCTCCCAACATGCCAAAAGAATAAACTTCTTAACCAGACAAAGGGATACGTTTGATAAATGCCTCTCGTCTCGATCATTGTTCCGTGTTACAATGAGCAGGGCACAATTCAGCTTTTACTAGATGCCATCTCTCAGCAAACCTTTCAACAATCGGAAATTGAAGTGATTATCGTGGATGGCATGTCCACAGATAGAACGCGGCAAGTAATTGCTGAATATCAGGAGGAGCATCCCAATTTGGTGGTAAGAGTGCTGGATAATCATCAGCGGACGATACCCTCTGCTCTGAATCTTGGGTTAGACGCAGCCAGAGGGCAGTATATTATCCGACTGGATGCTCACTCAATACCAGCGCGGGATTATGTTGAGCGCTGCGTCATGGATTTACAGGCTGGTTTGGGTGACAATGTAGGGGGCATGTGGCTGATTCGACCGGGGGGGAAGGGCTGGATAGCAGCTTCAATTGCCGCCGCGGCAGCACACCCACTAGGTGTTGGCGATGCCTATTATCGTCATACGCCCAAAACCGGTTCGGTGGATACTGTGCCATTTGGCGCTTTCCGCCGGGATTTGATAGACAGAATTGGAAAATTCAATGAGAACCTGATCGCAAATGAAGATTACGAATTTAACACTCGCATTCGTAAGGCTGGGGGACAGGTGTGGATGGATGCTCAAATTCGTTCAATATATTTTGCGCGTGCTACATTGGGCGGATTGGCGCGCCAGTATTGGCGTTATGGCTTTTATAAATTTCACATGTTGCGGCGCTTTCCGGAGACACTTCGCTGGCGGCAGGCTCTGCCGCCGCTGTTTGTGATGGGATTGTTGTTGGGGTTGGTGTTGTCGCTATTTTGGGGTTTTGTCCGATTCATTCTGGTGGTCATTTTGGGTGTGTATTTCCTTGTATTGGTGGGGGGCGCTCTACCGGTCACCTTTCGACTACGGGACCTTCGTGCATTGCTTGGGATACCTCTGGCAATTGCGTGTATGCATCTATGCTGGGGAGCGGGTTTTTTATGGAGCATGATAAGTTCGTTTTGGCGAGATAAACGATAGTAATGGATTCTTATCAAATTATTCGAAAACCATTTCAACTGCGTTTGCGAACAGGAGAACGACGCCTAATTTTGGTAACAGGGGATTTTATGGCGTCTGTTTTGGCTTTGCTTGTAGCTTTGTATTTTTGGGCTCAGAAGGATGCATGGCTGGATTTTTCCTTTGACTTTTTACGCGAGCGCCCTGACATCTGGTTTTATTTCCTGCCGTTTGCCTGGATGTTGTTATTGGTTGAATTGTATGACATCAGGCGTGCCAGCCGGCTATCTGAAACATTGCGTGGGATTGGTATTGCGGTTGCTATTGGACTGGGAGTGTATTTTTTTGTGTTCTTTCTGTCTCCGCCGAACTCTTTGCCCAGGCGCGGTTTTCTGGTTTTTGTGTTGGCAACTTCTATTCTCACGCTTATGTGGCGCTTTTTATATATTCGCATTTTTACTGCGCCATTGTTTATGAGGCGGGCTTTGATTGTAGGGGCGGGACGCGCCGGTTCTACTTTAGCAAAAGTGATCAAGGGGATTTGGCCGCCCCCATTTTTTGTGATTGGGTTGATTGATGATGATCCACAAAAGTTGAACACAGAGATTGAGGGGTTTCCGGTTCTGGGGGGCAGCGACCGTTTACTGCAAATCATTGAGGACCAACAAGTCAGCGACCTGATCTTTGCCATATCAGGTGAAATGGGATCAAAAATGTTTGAGGCGCTGGTCACGGCAGAAGAGCAAGGTATCGAGATCACAACAATGCCAGTTTTATATGAGGATATTCTTGGTCGAGTGCCGGTTTTCTTGCTTCAGTCCGATTGGATATTACGCTCTTTTGTAGATGAAGCACATACAGGAAGTTTTTATGAAATTACCAAGCGCTTGATGGATATTCTGGGGGGATTGATGATGGGGTTTATTTTGTTGATCCTGTTACCATTGATCGCACTGGCGATTCTTTTAGATGATGGTTTACCGATTTTTTATACACAGGAGCGAATGGGAAAGTCTGGGAAACCATACAAAATTATTAAGTTTCGGACGATGCACAAGGATGCGGAAAGTGATGGAATTGCTCGTCCAGCGAAAGAAAACGATGAGCGCGTTACCCGGGTGGGACGCCTGTTAAGAAAAAGTCACCTGGACGAATTTCCTCAATTTCTCAACGTTTTGCGAGGCGAAATGAGTCTAGTCGGTCCACGCGCAGAAAGACCCGAAATAGTAGAAGAGCTTCAAGCGCAAATCCCCTTTTATCGAGCCAGATTGCTGGTGCGTCCCGGTGTTACAGGTTGGGCACAGATTAATTTTGGGTATGCTTCAACGGTGGCTGCCAATGGGATTAAACTGGAGTATGATTTGTACTATATCAAGCATCGTAACTTGCTGTTGGATTTCACAATACTATTAAGAACAATTGGGGCGGTGGTCGGCTTTCGAGGTCAATGAGTATGAAAGGAAAGGCGCATATTTCCAACCGGTATGTTTTGCTGGGGGATATTTTATTGATTGCTGTTTCGATTTTTGGCAGCTATGTATTGCGTTTAGAACTTGGAGCGGCGTTCTTGCAATATCTTCCATCCGCTTACTGGATGTTGGCTGTGTCGTTACTTGTTAAGCCTTTAATTTATCACTACTTTGGCTTATACCGCCGCATCTGGCAGTATGCCAGTATCCATGAACTGAAGCTAATTGTGGCTGCGGTCAGTACCGCCTCTGTTTTTGTTTCCCTGATTCTCGTAAGTTTGTTCACGCTGGGTGCGTTTAACGGTTTTCCGCGTTCAGTATTAATTATCGACTGGTTATTATCCGTCTTGCTGGTGGGCGGATTAAGGTTCGCCATGCGTCTGCTGGCTGAGAATGCGGCTGCTGCTTCAGCTATTGCTTTCAGCCGCCCTGTCAAGAAGGGATTGATCGTTGGTGCTGGTGATGCTGGAGCATTGGTTGTTCGCGAACTCCAGAAAAACCCCCAATTGGGTTTGGTTCCAGTAGGATTTTTGGATGATAATCCAGATAAACAACGCCAGCAGCTTTACGGAATACCGGTGGTTGGTATGATTTCGGATCTGGGGCGCATCTTACAAAACATGAGGGTGGATGAGGTTATTATTGCAATTCCGAGTGCTCCGGGACGTGTGGTGCGCCAGGTTGCTGAGGTATGCCGCCAGAAAGGTGTTCCATTTCGTACGATGCCAGGATTATATGAACTTTTGGGGGGAAAGGTTAGTATCAATCGCTTAAGGGAAGTGGATATTACAGACCTGTTGCGTCGCGAACCTGTGCGTGTACATGATGATCTGGTTGGTGCTGCTTTGGGTGGGCAAGTTGTTCTGGTCAGCGGTGCTGGTGGTTCGATTGGACGCGAGTTATGCCGCCAGATTGCGCGCTGGGGCCCTTCGGAATTAATTCTGCTTGGACATGGCGAGAACAGTATTTTTGAAACGGTGATGGAGTTAAGGGAGAGTTTCCCTTCTCAACAAATGCATCCGGTGATTGCTGATGTCCGCGATTTGTCCCGCCTGCAAATTGTATTTGAACGTTATAGACCCTCTGTGGTTTTTCATGCTGCTGCGCACAAACATGTTCCTATGATGGAAATCAATGTCGAAGAGGCTGTCACAAATAATATCTGGGGTACCCTTAACATTGTAAAGGTATCCAGCATTCATGATGTGGAGCGCCTCGTGATGATTTCAACCGATAAAGCGGTCCGCCCGGTGAATGTGATGGGTGCAACTAAGCGCATTGCCGAACAAATTGTTCTAGACGCGGCTGATCATACGGGCAAGGCTTACTGTGTTGTTCGCTTTGGAAATGTTTTGGGGAGCCGTGGCAGTGTTGTGCCGTTGTTTAAGCGTCAAATTGCTCGTGGTGGACCGGTAACAATAACCCATCCGGATATGCGGCGGTATTTTATGACGATTCCGGAGGCGGTGTATCTTGTTTTGCAGGCGGCTGGCATGGGTAAAGGGGGAGAGACGTTTGTTTTGAATATGGGCCAGCAAATTCGAATTCTAGATCTGGCTGAAGACCTGATCAGATTATCAGGTCTTGAACCAGGACGCGATATAGAAATTGTCTTTACGGGTGTTCGCCCAGGAGAAAAGCTCAGCGAAGACCTCTGGGATGAGGGGCAATCCATCGCTCCCACAACACACCCGGATATCTACCAAGTTGAAGAACAGCAGCTTCTTCGCGGTCAAATGCTTTACACGACCGTGCAAGAACTCTACCGGTTGGCTCAAGAAGGAGATCCTCAGTCTATTGTGGAGTTACTGGACACTTTGATACCCGAATCGGCAGTACGCAGTACACCACCCCCTGAAATGATGTCCATTGACTAATGACAATTTTGTCAAAACCGGAATGGGATTGTTATATTCAGCTACACCCGGAAGCTCATTTACTGCAGAATGGGGAGTGGGGCGAGCTGAAGGTGGGTTTTGGCTGGGATGTTGCTCGAGTGAAGAGCGAATTGGGTGCTGGCGCTCAAATCCTTTTTCGCAGGCTGCCTGGCGGATTAAGTTTCGGCTATATCCCGAAAGGTCCAATTGGTACTGGCTGGGATAATTTATGGTATGAGGTTGATCGACTTTGCATTCAAAAACGATCAGTTTTTCTCAAGGTAGAGCCAGATGCATGGGAACCTGTCTCATCAGAGATAAAAGCCGAACTGCCAGGGTTTATTCCTGGTATCAGTGTTCAACCCCGTCGAACTCTATTGATCAGTCTGGAAGGCGGTGAGGAAGACTGGCTAATGCGAATGGGGCAGAAAACCCGCTATAATATTCGTTTGGCACAAAAAAAGGGGGTTCGGGTTGAGCAATCTGATGATGTTGAGGATTTCTATCAGCTAATGAAACAAACAGGTGAGCGAGATAATTTTGGGGTACACAGCCGCGAATACTATCAGCGCGCTTTTGAGTTGTTTGTGAAAAAGGAACAATGTGTACTTCTCTTTGCCCGATATGAAAAAAAACTTTTGGCGGCATTGATGGCGTTTGCTTCTGGTTCGAGAGCCTGGTATTTTTATGGTGCCTCCGGTGACCTGGAGCGGCAACGGATGCCCGCATATCTTCTTCAGTGGGAAGCGATGCGTTGGGCAGCCAGAAGAGGGTGTTTGAGTTATGACCTATGGGGGGTTCCGGATTATGATGAGGATGAGTTGGAAAGCCAGTTTACCAGACGTTCGGATGGGTTATGGGGAGTATACCGTTTTAAGCGCGGTTTTGGGGGCGAGTTATTGCGTTCGGTTGGCGCGTGGGACCGGGTTTACAAGCCTGGGTTATATCGCTTTTATCTGTGGTGGCTGAAGCGAACCGGACGTTTGTCCGGTGGCTAGGCTTGGTATCTGTGTGGGCTGAAATTGCCTTTGGATTGAGTTAATTATGTTTCGGTGGATTGGAATCAAAAGATAATGTTCGATGGAGCGACGTGGGATCAACTCATAGCCCAGTTTCCTGAGGCACACTTTTTACAAACGTGGGAGTGGGGATTGGTTAAGCAGACTGTTGGCTGGGAAGCTTTGCCGCATGTTTGGCAAGATGAAACAGGGCAATTAAGGGGAGCCGCTCTGGTCTTACGACGTAGTCTCAGGATTCGAGGGATAGATACAGGTGCATGTGTTCTGTATGTGCCACGTGGACCTCTCTTGAATTGGGGAGATTCGTTCTGGCGCAGGAAGATTTTGAGTGATTTGCAAAATCTTGCTCACAGGATGGGTGCGATTTTTATTAAGATTGACCCTGAGGTAATTACTGGCAGAGGTGTTCCCGGAACGCTGTCCTTTACTGAAGAACCAGTGGGCAAGGAAGTAACCCAAGATCTAAGCGAGATGGGTTGGATTTTTTCTCGCGAACAGATTCAATTCGCGAATACCATTTGGATTGATCTCACAGAGCCTGAAGAAGTCCGGTTAGTTCGTATGAAACAGAAAACGCGCTATAACCTGCGGCTGGCTCAGCGTAAAGGTGTAATTATCCGGGAGGGTGGCCAAAACGATATACCGCTTCTTTATAAGATGTACGCCGAGACTTCTATACGAGATGGGTTTGTGATTCGCCCCGAGTCTTATTATCAGTTAGTGTGGCAAACTTTTCTTGAAGGAGGAAAAGCCTCCATCCTAATTGCAGAAATTGAAGGTGAGGCAGCGGCAGCGATCGTGATGTTTCATTTTGCAGGAAAGGCGTGGTTTTTTTATGGTATGTCGCGCAATCTTCACCGGGAAAAGATGCCGGGCTATTTATTACAATGGGAAGCCATGCGGACTGCCAAACGGTTGGGGTGTAGTATCTATGACATGTGGGGAGCGCCAACCGAGTTTTCACCGGATGACCCGCTGTGGAATGTTTACCGCTTTAAAGAGGGGTTTGGCGGTGAAATAATTCATACAATTGGCGCATGGGATTTTCCGGTGCGTTCTCGGCTATACCGTTTTTACACGCAAACATTACCACATGTTCTAAACCTTATGCGGCAGAGAGGAAGAATCAGGGTAAAACAACAAGTGGAGGCTTTTTAACCTCAGAGGTTAAGGCTTAACCGGTGGCCGCCAAACCGGGTTGAAATCTAAAGCTGGATCGGTAGTAAGACGGGTTAATTTACCTCCTGATACCAGCATATAGTAAATATCGCTATTATTGTTGTCCTTGTGCTCAAAAAGAAGCCATTTATCATCAAATGAGAAAACAGGGTCGTAATTATATTGGATGTCCGATAGCTTAACTTCTGGTAAGCTGACACCGCCGAGTTGTTTTGAGACTAAATAAGCATGATTTCCAAGTATAAAAACAATCAATTTTCCGTTGTGAGCCCAAGTGGGCATATAGGTAAGGCCACTATTAAAATTGGCAAACTCACGTGGATTTGACCCATCTGCATTCATGGTCCAGACCTGATAATTGCCAAGCCGGGTAGTTTCAAAAGCAATTTTTGTGCTATCTGCGGACCAGGCAGGGCGGCGGTCATGGCTTGTTGGACTCGAAAGCCTACTGACAGAGTTATCGGCAAGATTGTAAAGATAGATATGCGGAATTCCATCGCGCAATGATGTAAAGGCTATGGTATTTCCATCCGGAGACCACGCCGGGTCATAGTCACCACCTGGAACTGTGATCAATGGATTGAGTCCACTGCCATCTGCGTTGACCACAAACAACCCCGAACCTTTATAGGTTTCACTTTTTTCCGTGCAGGGTGATGTAAAAACCAGCCGCATTCCATCCGGTGACCAGTCAGGTTGACAGGCGCCGTCCGGGAAATTGGTCAATTGTTGCTCGTCACTGCCATCCAAACTTAATAAATAGATTTGAGGGATGCCACTTTTATTCGATGCATAAGCGATTTGACCCGCCCCGCTCCCGACCGGAGTAGCAGCCGGGGTAAAAGTCTGTGTTGGTTCGGTGGTAAGGGTTAGGGTTGGTGCTGGGGTGGGTGTGTCTTGTGAGGGAGGTTGAGCGTCTGTTGTTTTCTCGGTTACCGGTGGGTTGGTGGGGGAAAGGACAAGTGCCGATGTTGGGGTTTTTGATGATAGGGAGATCAGATTATTACCAAGCAAAACAAAGCCCGCCACCAGACAAATACCTGTCACCAAGATTCCACCAAGTGCTAATAGAATGGCGGTTGGTTTTTTGGTTGCTTGGGGTCGAGAGGGAAGCGGAGCCGCGCCAACCTGATATGGCGGAACGGGAGTCTGGGCTGGTTGGTTTACTGATTCGGTGGGCTGAACGAATGGACTGGTGACAGGTTTGGGTTTGGAGGGTGGTGCTTCAACGGATGGGGTATGAGATGGTTGGGTGGTTACTTGATAACCGGGTTTTGCAGCAGCGGTTTTGGTGTTTTCCAGCGGTTTTGTTTGGAATGCTGAACTAGCTTCAATTAGAGCATTTTTAAATTCTTCCGCGCTTGCGAAGCGATCATCTGGCTGAATTGCCATTGCTTTTTCGATTACCTGAGCCGTTAACGCGGAAACATCCGGGCAATGTTGGCGCACAGGGGTAAGGGTTGCCTGTCCTACTGCCCGAGCCAGACCATCTTCGGGGACATGCCCGGTGAGCGCCGTGTATAATGTAGCACCCAGGGAATAGATATCCGATAGAGGTACGGTACCCTGACCGTATTGCTCGGGAGGTGCAAAGCCAGGGGTAAGTGCTTGAGCGCCTGTTGTGGTAGCCTGCCCAGCCTGACTGTATTTTGCCAAGCCAAAATCCACCAAGAATATTTGACCATTAGGAGTTATTTTAATGTTTCCAGGTTTAATGTCCCTATGGACAATAGGAGGGTGCCTGGAGTGCAGGTATGACAGCGCATCGCAGATAGTTATACCAATTGTTAGCACGGACTGTTCAGGTAATTTTTTTTGTCGTTCGAGTAATTGGCGCAAATCCTCGCCCTCAATGTAATCCATGACAAGATATTGCCTGTTATCCGGCATTACGAAGTGATCGGTCACTCTCGGCAGGTTGGGGTGTCGAAGCCCAGCCAGCATAGTCGCTTCGCGTTTGAATTGTCGGGAGGATTCCTCTGTTGAGAAAAGGTTTTCCTTGATTGCGACCCGAACACCAAGACTTTCATCGATAGCATCATAAATAGCACCCATTCCCCCATGCGCAATAACCCGCTCAATTCTGTAGCGATTGTTCAGTAAAAATCCCGCATCAAGTGTCATTACCCACCCCAATTAAGATTTTCTATTATTTGATCAACGGTCGCCAAACAGGGTTGAAATCTATTGCGGGGTCCGTGGTCAAACGAAGCAGATTATCGCCGTTAATATCCATTCGATAAATGTCGTGGTTATTTCCATCTGGCCAGCCCTCAAATATGATCCACTGCATGTCGGGTGACAGGCGCGCCTGTGCAACAGGACCAGGGTCTACTTTGCCAGCGGGTGGAATACGAAATTCTTTGCCGGTTCCGCGATCTTCGTAACTGGTCTTTAATAGCCACGGTAAAAACAGGTCGATTTTTGTTCGACCAAAGAGGATAAATTTTCCATCGGATGACCAGTCTGGCCAAAAATCATTGACATCCCCGCTACTGCTAAATTGTTCAATCGTTTGACCGTTATCTGAAATAAGCCAGATGTGATAGTAATAGGTGGCTTTGCGTGCAACTGCTAGTAATTTGTAGGTAGGGCTCCAGGCAGGATGCATATCCGGATAGCGGCTATCAGAAAGTTCCGCCAGAGTGCCATCCTCGAAGTTATACACAAAAATGTGTGCCACTTGATTGCGTGAAGATGTGAATGCAATTCGTTTCCCATCTGGTGACCAGGCTGGGTCATAGTCTCCGCCTGTGCTGACCGGCAATAGAGTGGTGGATTGGGATTCGGTGTCCAAAACATAGATTTTTGCGTCCGGGTAGCTATTGTTTTTAGGGTTACATGGTGAGATGAAAGCCAATTTTTTACCATCCGGTGACCAGTTGGGCTGGCACGCTCCTTCAGGAACGTTGGTGAGTTGGCGTTGATTGCTGCCATCAGCATTCATGATATGGATTTGAAAATTTCCCGTGCGCTTTGAAACGAAAGCAACTTCCCCCGTTCCTCCACCCACCTGACCGGCTACAACGGGTATTGTGGCAGTGAGGGTGGGCATGATTGGCGTTGATGTATTCATAGGGGTAGTCGTTATAGCGTCAAAAGGTGTTGGCTCTAAAGTTGCAGTTTCTGAGACAGCTATAACTTCCTGAGTTGAGGTGGAAACAACCGTTGGGGAGGCTACGGTAGGAGTAAAGAAAAGATGATATATGGTAGCCGAAAAATTTGGCCAATAGATTGCGGCTCCAACAGCTAAAGTTAAGAGGGCGAGAATAAGAATTGGCGCGAATATTCTGCGCGGTCTTGTGTGATTAGGTTGTTTTGAATACCCGACTGGAGAGAACTCTTCCTCTAACTCACCGTCGGTGTGTCTGCTACTATGGGATTCGGAGTCCTGCGGTGGAGGGCTGATCCGATAACGCGGTGCTGTAAGTTGCTCTAGACGATGACCGCTGACTTCAATTAGGGCTTTCTTGAATTCTTCAGCGGTTTGGTATCGCTCCTCCGGCTCTATAGCGAGCGATTTCTCTATTACAGCAGCTAACCGGCGTTCGATCTTTGGTTGAAGCTGGCGAATACTGGTCAGCTCTGCTTTTCCGGTAGCTCTTGCCAGACCATCTTCAGGGATAATGCCGGTCAACGCAGCGTAAAGCGTGGCACCTAGTGAATACACATCCGTACGGGCATCTGTTCTTGCCGTTCCGTATTGTTCGGGTGGGGAGTAACCTGGCGTCATTGCGCGGGCGCCGGTTGTTGTTGCCTGACTCCCTCGCATGACTTTTGCAAGGCCAAAATCCACCAAGGCTATTTCGCCTTCCGGAGTGATTTTAATATTGCCGGGTTTTATGTCTCTGTGAATGATTGGCGGTGTACGACTGTGGAGGTAGGATAGAGCTTCACAGATGGCGACGCCGATCAGAATGACTTCTTGTTCAGGGACCGTGTTCACCCGCTCAATCCTTTGCCGCAGGTCCTCTCCATCAATGTAATCCATGACAAGATATTGCCCTTGTCCTGGGATAGAGAAGTAGTCAGCTACTCGAGGCAAATTAGGATGCCGAAGACCAGCCAGGATGGCAGCTTCGCGCTTGAATTGTCGGGAGTAATCTTCGCTCAGGAATAAGTTTTCTTTTACTGCAACAGAAATTTCGAGATGCTCATCTATGGCGCGGTAAACAGCCCCCATCCCACCCTGTCCAAGGATGGATATAATACGATATCGCTCATTCAGAAGCGTTCCAGGCGTTAATGCCATCTTGTGGAAATCTTTCCTTAATCAAACATTCTAATTTTAACCCAACTTGAAGGTTATGCAAAACGAAAAACGTTAAAGACATGCTATAATCCCAACAGCTTTCAAAATTGTTAATACCCGAGATCATTTCAGGATGAACCTGGATATTCATACTGGAATTGTAACTGCATTTTGGCTTTCTTTGGTTGGGGTGCTTATCAGCCTGATATTGGGGGTACGGTTTATTCGCGCGGGGCGGCGACTGTTGTATTTTCGAAAAAGACGCGAATTAATTGTACAGGGATGGCGTTTGTTGTTGACAGCAATTGGGCTGGGAATGGCTGCTTTGTTTCTCGATCGTTATGCAGAACCAACCGTTTACCAGTTTTTTCCTCCATCACCCACTATTACTGCTACACCGACCATTACCCTTACACCAACAATCTCGCTTACTCCCACCATTTCGTTAACACCGACAATTACCGATACGCCTGCTGTGACCAACACTCCACAGGTTCCTGTACTGATCGAAACGCAATTCACCAGCCTGGTTACTCCAAATCCAGATTCGGTTTTTAGTCCATTGCAGTTTTCTCTTAAGATTGAAGATGTTCAACCTGTAAATCCTGCCACTGAGTTTTCAAACCCAATTGTAGGAATTTATGGAACTTTTGGATATAACAACATGCTACCAGGGTCACAATGGACGGCTTTGTGGTATCGAGTAGATGATGGCGCATTAGTTTGTTACGAAACCAAACCTTGGGATGGCAGCACAGGTGGTTATGGGTATACAGAATGTTTTCCGTCATCTGATCAGTGGTTGCCCGGTGAGTATGAAGTTCAGATCTTTGTGGGAAAAATGTGGATTGTGAGTGGGCGTTTTACAGTCACTGGGCGACCCCCAAAGCCTAGTGCAACACCCATTCCGACCCGCACACCCACAGCGACTTTTACGGCATCTCCCAGCCGGACACTCACACTCTCGCCGACACCTGAACCGCCAACCTTGACGCCTTCTCCTCGTCCAAGTCTGACGCCAAGTTTTACTCTGCAACCGACCAACACGCCCTCACCAACACGTACCGCTTTACCTTCTCCGACTCCCACACAAACCTTCACCCGCCGCCCAACGGATACCCGCTGGCCAACACCGACTTATTAAGTGAGTGTGGAGGTCAAATCTCTGGATTCTTAACCAGGATCATTGCTCTGGCGATATAGGCAGCAACACGGGCATTATTTCTCAACAAAGCAAGATTGGCGCGCAGGCTGGACCCACCGCTCAGTTCGCTGACACGTGCCAGCAAAAACGGTGTCACTGCTGCCCCGGTGATATGTTGTTCATGCGCTTCCCGATTAGCTTGTTCAATAATGCCCTCTATCTCTTTACGTGGCAGAGCAACGTCGGATGGAGGTGGAACTACCACCAAAATCGCAGATTGCAACCCTATTTCCCAATGCGCTCTGGCAATTTGAGCAACTTCCTGCGGGGTTTGCACAGCTACGTTAACGGGTAAGCCGCTTTCGCGGGAATAAAAAGCAGGGAACTCATCCGTTTGATAACCTATTACCGGTATTCCCATAGTTTCCAGGTATTCCAAAGTAGCAGGAAGGTCCAGAATGGATTTGGCACCCGCACACACAACAATGAGTGGATTCCTGCTGAGTTCCGGAAGATCTGCGGAGACATCAAAGGGCGCGTTTCTGTGCACTCCACCGATTCCACCGGTAGCAAAGACGCGGATACCCACGGTATGAGCACAGATGAGCGTTCCGGCGACTGTAGTTCCGCCTCGTTCCTGTCGTGCCAGAGCAATGCCGAAATCACGACGACTGATTTTGCGCGACGGTTTGCTGGTATCTCCAAGGTCTTCTAGTTCAGATGAAGTCAAACCAACATGGACTTTGCCGTTCAGGATACCAATTGTGGCTGGAATTGCCCCTTGCTGGCGAACTTCCTGTTCCAGCGATTGGGATAATTGGATGTTTTGCGGGTGTGGTAAACCGTGGGTTAGCACAGCTGTTTCTAAAGCGACAATGGGTTGATTCTGACGAAGTGCCATGGATACTTCTTGACTGAGGTGAAAATAGGGAGGTAGTCTTTTAATCATAATCGAGTCTCCAATGTCATTTGTGAAATCTCGGGTTATAATCTTGGGACAATTTTATCAGGAATATACTCGTGATGGATTATTCTGTTCGCTCAATTTTACGTAGAATGCTCCCTGGCATATTTCTGGGTTTTTTGGTTTTGTTGGCGGTTAGTTTTGTCGGTGACCTCCGACAGGTGGCGGAAACCGTGCGCAACTTTGACTGGCATTTGTATCCTTTTGCCTTATTGTTCACTCTGGTCAATTACACATTGAGGTTTTACAAATGGCATTACTATCTTGGGCAGATTGGTGCAAAAGGGATTGAATGGCAGGAAAGTTTGCGCCTTTTTGTTGGCGGATTCCCATTAGCAGTTACTCCTGGTAAGGTTGGAGAGGCGCTTAAGGCAGTGTGGCTCAACCAACGTAGTGGTGTATCTGTAGAGCGCGGTGTGTCAGTGGTGGTGGCAGAGCGTTTAAGTGATGGATTGGCAGTGCTTCTGCTTTCTGTGTTTGGGGTGGTCTCTTATCCCCAATACTGGACGGTATTTTTAACTATTCTGATATTTGGTTTATCCTTTATTGTAATCACACAATTCCGCCCACTGGCGATATGGTTTTGGGACATTGGGGAAAAAATTCCTGGGGTTTCCAAATTTGTCCACAATCTGCGAGAATTTTATGAGGGCAGTTCAGTTTTATTCAAGCCGTTGCCTGCCCTGATTGCTGTTGGGTTAGGCACAATTTCCTGGCTATGGGAAGGGGTGGGGTTTTATCTGATTTTGATAGGGTTGGGATTGAAACCTGGAATTCAGCTTGCGGCGTCGGCGATTTTTATTCTTGCTTTTTCTACAATTGTCGGTGCCGTATCGGCGCTTCCGGGAGGATTGGGGGCGGCAGAGGCATCTATTGCAGGGATGCTGGCCCTTGTCGTAGGCTTGAACGCAACCCTCGCTGCGGCAGCAACGTTATTAATTCGACTGGCAACACTGTGGTTTGGCGTTGGTTTGGGGTTGGTAGTCTGGTTAAGATATCCATATTTGTTGGGACTGGGAAGAGAGTATGTCACGGGGACTAAAGGTTGATTTTCATTGTCACACACGTTTTTCCCCCGATAGCCTGAATAGTATTCCGGAGCTTTTGGCGATGGCTTCTCGTCGTGGGGTTGACCGGTTAGCAATTACCGACCACAATACGATACGCGGGGCGCTGATTGCCAAATCACTTGACCCACTACGTGTGATTGTGGGTGAAGAGATCAAGACGACCGCAGGGGAGTTGCTGGCATTTTTTGTGCAGGAAGAAGTGCCACAAGGGCTATCACCGATGGAGACAATCCGCCTATTGAAAGAACAAGGAGCTTTTATCAGTGTGTCTCACCCGTTTGATATTTATCGTTCTGGTTGGCGTTTGACCGATCTGATGGAGATCGTACCATACATAGATGCAATTGAGGTTTTCAATGCACGATGTTACCTGGGGGGTTATAATCAAAGAGCTTTGAAATTTTCTCTGCAAAACGGGATTCCTGGCACGGCTGGTTCTGATGCCCATTTGTTGACGGAAGTTGGGAGAGCAATTGTGAGATTGCCAGAATTTTCCAGTGCGGAAGATTTGCGGTATGTGATTAGGCAAGGGCAGTTTGAGGCCACCTTATCACCATTTTTGGTGCATTTGGGATCTGGTTTGATCAGTATTGGTAAGAAGATAACAGATCTGTTCTTGCGGTTTGGGGATCGCCGGGCGGCAAATCCTTGACGAAAAGGAAGGTTGCGATACAATTACATTAACGGGGCGGTGGCGGAACAGGCAGACGCGACGGACTTAAAATCCGTTGGCCGTGAGGCCGTGTGGGTTCGACCCCCACCCGCCCTACACCAAACCTGAGGCGAAAAGCTTGAGGTTTTGTTTTTAAAATTTTGCCCGGTTTATCATGAGGCTTGTTGACCGAATATATTCACCAGGGCGTGAAGCGCAAGAGCGTAGGAATACCACCCAAAACCCGAGATTGTGCCTACGCAAACCGGGGCAATCAGTGAACGATTACGAAATTCCTCACGCGCTTGTGTGTTTGAGAGATGTACCTCAATAACCGGGATGTCCAGTGCTGCGATCGTATCTCGTAGGGCGACTGAGGTATGCGTGTAGCCAGCAGGATTAAAGACAACCCCTTTTGCCGATTGACCAGCTCGTTGCAGGACGTCGATCAATTCTCCTTCATAATTAGATTGCTTACATTCAACTTTTAGCCCTATAGAATTACCCAGTTCGATCAATCGCTGGTTAATCTCATCCAGGGAAAGATGTCCATAAATATCAGGTTCCCGTTTTCCGAGCAGGTTAAGATTGGGTCCATGTAGGACCAGTATCGGGATCATATGAATATCTCCTCTATTGGAAGTTCATCCACGGCGAGATTTACACCCGTCTTAATCTGTCCAATATCAACAGGTAAGGCAAAGTTAATTCTGCCGCCTTTTTTCTTTTTGTCCACTTGCATAAAAGGTAAAAAGTCATCTTTTTTCATCTGCGCAGGTAAAGAAATTGGCAGTTTCCACGCTTTCAAGGGGATCGCAATCATATTTGCGAGACCTTTTCGGGCGATGCCGAGTTTCTCTGCCAGACGGGTTTCGGCAACCATGCCAATCGAGACCGCTTCGCCATGCTTAAGTTGGTAGTTCGAGGCACGTTCAATAGCGTGTCCGATAGTGTGTCCGAAGTTTAATGCTGCCCGGATGCCTTGCTCGTAAGGGTCTTCCTGCACGTAGCGAATTTTGGTTGCCATTGCTTTAGATATTAATTTATTCCAAGCTGGTGTGTCGAGAAGAATATTTTTATTTGCAATTTTTATGCATTCCTCAAACAGGGTTGGGTTTGAGATGATCCCATGTTTAATAACCTCTGCCATGCCATTACGCAACTCGTCCTCGGGCAGAGTGCTCAGCACGAGTGGGTCAGCCAGAATCATGCTGGGTGGGTGAAATGCACCGACAAGGTTCTTTCCAGCGGGTAAGTCAATGGCAGTCTTTCCCCCGATACTGGCATCTGCCATGCCCAGCAAAGATGTTGGGATGGCTATCCAGCGGATTCCCCTCAGAAATGTAGCTGCAGCAAAGCCCGCCAGATCGGTCACAACCCCGCCGCCCAGCGCAATGATTGTGCTACCGCGCTCCAATCCTGCTTTCAGGAATTCCTCCCAAAGAAAGATCGTCATCTGGATAGTTTTTGATTGTTCCCCAGCAGGGATTGTCACTGTTGTCACCTGGTAGCCAGCCTGTTCAATGATTTTACAAACACGGAGGAGATAGAGCTTTCCTACATTCTCATCACTAACCAGCGTAACAGGCGACTTAAAGTTGCGTACTTGCATATCGTTTCCTAGCCGGGATAAACTCCCTGTCTGAACGCGAATATCATAGCCGCTGTTCATTCCAGTAACCCGAAATGCTCCGCCGGCAATCTCAATCTGCCAGACAATTTCTTCAGGTGTCAGATGAGTGGTATCAATTTGTAAATCAAAAGAGGTGTAGTGTTCTTGACGCTCAGTTAGGAGCCGCTTTAGACGCTGTTCCATGTCTGTGCTATTCCCAAGCAAGGGGCGATGGATGGTGTCGTATTGGAGTCTTTGCAATAGTGTCGCTTCGCTTGCATGAAGGCAAATGACTATACCTCGATTTTCAACAAAGGAGCGGTTTTCAGATCTGAGAAGCGCTCCACCGCCAAGAGCAATCACTATTCTTGATTCCTGACAGGCTTTTTTTAGGATCTCGGTTTCATATTGGCGAAAACGATTTTCACCGGCTTGTGAAAAGATTTCCGGAATCCGCTTTCCGGTTTCTTTTTCTATCTCCTCATCTAGGTCGAGGAACTTTAAATTGAGTGTCTTAGCCAGCAAACGGGCGACAGTGCTTTTTCCGCTTCCGGGTGGTCCATAGATGAAGAACTGGTCATTCGAATAGATCATACGGTTTTACTTTCGCTCCAGAAAATGTGTTCATCACCGGAAAGTTTAAGGTCGTTTAGTCTTGCTTTTCGTAGTAGTTGATAGCGTGTATGCAAATCGGCCAGAGTGTCACCGCCGAGCTTTTCGAGCAATGCATCAGCTAAAACGAAAGCCAACATTGCTTCGACGATAACAACTGCGCGGGGTACCGGGCAGAAGTCAGAGCGTTCATATTTTGTGGTTGTCTCAATGCCAGTTAATAAATCTACAGACCGCTGGGGCGAGAGTGTGGTAGGAATAGGCTTCATTGCTGCTCGCACAATAATTGGAGAACCATTGCTTACGCCGCCTTCTATGCCACCGGAACGATTGCGAAGTCTGATAAGTTCATCTCCTTCCAGCGCAACTAGATCATGGCAGACGGTACCTTTCAAACGTGAGTTTTCAAAAGCTGGTCCAATTTCGACACCTTTGATCGCCGGAATGCTGAGGATGGCCGCAGCAATCCGTGCATCGAGACGGCGGTCCCAGTGGACATAAGACCCCAATCCGGGCGGCACGTTCAAGGCAGCCGCTTCGATAATACCGCCCAGAGTATCTTTTTCTTGCATAATCTGGCGGATTGCCTGTTGCATTATTTGTGTTGCGTTTGGGTCGGGACAATGGATGTCGTTTTGGAGAGCAAGCCTGATGCGATCCTCCAGTGAAATATCTTCGAGTGAAGCATTGATCTCACCGATGGCAGTAACATAACCGCCGATTTGAATTGAGAATTGCGCAAGGAATTGGCGGCAAACGGCGCCAATTGCAACTCTCGCGGCTGTTTCACGAGCTGAAGCGCGTTCCAGAACGGGTCGCAGGTCATTAAACCCGTACTTGATTGCACCGGCTAGGTCAGCATGACCTGGACGTGGAATAGTTGAAGGAGGAATCGAGCGGTCTTTCCAACGTTCATGATCCAGGTTCTTAATCATGATAGCCAGCGGAGAGCCGATAGTTTTTCCTTCCATCACCCCGCTCAAGATTACTGCCTGATCGTGTTCAATTTTCATACGCGCGCCAGCCCCAAGACCTTCTTGGCGGCGTGCCAAGTCTTGGTTAATCATTTGTTCTGTAAGCGGTAAACCAGCAGGCAAACCTTCCAGAATGGTAACCATTGCAGGGCCATGAGACTCACCGGCTGTTAAGAATCGTAGTGTCATTTTTCCTTCCATTTGCTTAAGCGATCCATGGCTTCTGACAGTTTCTCAGTGGGAGAAGTCAGAGCGATACGGAAGTAACCTTCGCCAAATTGTCCAAATAAAGTGCCCGGAGTCAGGCTGACGCGCGCTTTCTCAAGAACATCTTCAACGAACTTTAGCGAAGTCCACCCTGCTGGCACAGAACACCAGACGTAAATCGTGGCGGGTGAACTCCATGCAGATAAATTCAAAGCCTTTAATGCCTTAAGAACAACGTTTCGGCGCTGGTTATATATTTCATTACGCGCTTTCAGCCAAGACTCAGGTGTGGAGAGAGCTTGTGCTGCTCCATCCAGAATAGGGCGAAAGTGTCCACTATCCAGATTGGTTTTTAACTTTATTAAGGGCTTGATAATTTCAGTGTTTCCTACAATTACTCCTGTTCGCCATCCTGCCATGTTGTGAGATTTGGAGAGACTGTTAAATTCAACGGCGCACTCTATTGCGCCTTCAATTTGTAGAATGGATGGCGCCTGATAATCCTCGAAGCAAACCTGAGAATAGGATGCATCATGACAAAGGATGAGTTGATAATCTAGGCAGAATTGTACAGCTTGTTTTAAAAAATCCAATGGTGCGGTCGCAGTAGTGGGGTTGTTTGGGTAGTTTAACCAAAGCATTTTTGCCCGCTTTAACACTTCTTTAGGGATGGAGGTCAAATCGGGCAGGAAGGCGTTTTGCGGATGCAGGGCGAAGTAATAAGGCTTTGCACCTGCAAAAAGCGCACCACGCGCATAGGTCATGTAGCCAGGGTCTGGAACAAGTACAGTATCGCCGGGATTAGCCCAAGCCATCGTCAAATTAAAGATACCCTCTTTGGAACCAATCAATGGGAGAATATTCTTATTCTCATCCAGCAACACACCAAAGCGATCTCTATACATCTCAGCCCAAGCCTGCCTGAGCTTTGCCGTTCCGTTGTGTGGCTGATAGCCGTGATGATTCGGCTGTCTGGCGGACGAGCAAAGAACATTAATCACTTCAGGTGGTGGCGGCAAATCGGGCGACCCAATATCCAACCTGATAACATCGCCGCTTTGTGCTTGAATTGCAGCGATTTTGGTTTCCAATTCGGCAAAGAAATTGGTTGGGAGACGGTCAATGCGGGTGGATTGTCGTTTCATAGGTCTCAGAGTTCTTTTGTTCAGGGTTAAACTGTTTCATAGCAAGTTGAAAAGCCTGCCTCATGATTGCCCGTGGTGCCATGTATCCAGTCCATCGTTCAAATGCCAACGCTGCTTGTTCAATTAACATACCGCCTCCACTTCTGGCAGGCAGACCTTGCAGACGCGCAGATCGCATCAATGCAGTCTCAACGGGATTGTAAATTAAGTCATAAATGACAGACTTTTCGGGGAGCGGCAAGCCGAGGGGCCAGGGGGATAATCTAATGTTGGGCCACATCCCAACAGGAGTTGTGTTAATAACGGCAGTTATGTCCTGCAGTTCAATCGTTCTTATCTCTGATATGCGTATAGCGTTTATATTCTGTTTATCACTAATCTTATTGTGCCACTGGTTGACAATATTTTGAGCTTGTTCCAAATTTCTTGCTGCGATGATTATGTTCCAGCCCTCTTGAAGCAAACCGTACACAACCGAGCGAGCAGATCCGCCACCGCCGATAACCAGCGCTTGTGCTGGGATCGTCGTCTTCTGCCCGAAAGCGGATACAAATGCCTTGAAATCTGTCAGAAAACCCTTAATGTCTGTGTTATCTCCAATAACTTGGCCGTCTCTCTGAAACAGGGTGTTCACTGCACCAACCTGACGAGCCTGTGGAGTGGCTGCATCTACCAATTCGAACATCAAGGCTTTATAAGGAATTGTGACATTCAGCCCGTGTATTATTCCTTCTCTGAGCTGTTGAAATAGCCTCTTGATTTCTGAGATCTTCTCTTCTGTGGGTTGGATTTCATAACAGGTATAAGTTCCCTTTAGGTTAAGGAACTCCAATGCCGCATGGTGGATTTGCGGGGATATAGAATGCCCAAGCGGATAACCAATCAGACCAAACTTAAAGGGTTGAGGTGGTAATTTAGCTTTCATTGGCTAATCCAAAACATCTGCACCTAAAGATTGCAGGATGGATAAAAAATCTGGAAAGGATTCCGAAATGATTTGGACATCTTGAACAGTGATTGGCTTTTTGCTTGCCAACCCCATTACCATCATAGACATCGCCAAGCGATGATCCGCGTAAGGTTGAACTATTCCGTTTCCCGGTACATTACCGTTTGATTCGATGATAAAGCCATCTGGATTTTCGTGAATCACGATACCAACTTTTTTGAATTCACGGCATAAGTCACCGATACGGTCAGATTCCTTATAGCGAAGTTCCTCAGCCCCTGTGACGGTGGTGACACCGTGTGCGAAGGCTGCTGCTACCGCGAAAATTGGGAATTCATCAATCATGCTTACAACTCTCTCGCCAGAGACGTCAATACCCTTCAAGGGGCTATGACGGACTTCGATATTACCAACTGGTTCACCGGAAAGGGTTTGAACATTATGGATTTGGATGTTGGCACCCATTTCTAACAATGCATCCAACAATCCTGTTCGGGTAGGATTTAGTCCGACGTTTTGGATAAGGATATGTGAACCTGGAACAATGAGTGAAGCTACAATGAGAAATGCTGCAGCAGAAAAATCTCCGGGAATGACCGCATGGATCGGTTCAAGCGCCTCATTGGGGGGCGGCGTGATTCTTACAGAATGGGCCCTGCCAGAAAATTTCTGTTCAATTTTTACACCCATTGCGCTGAGCAATCTCTCGCTATGATCGCGAGATAGGAGTGGTTCACTTACAACAGAGGGAGCGGAAGCTGCCAAGGATGCCAAAAGTAAACAGGTTTTCACTTGAGCGCTGGCAACGGGCAAATTGTAATGTAGAGGTGTCAGGAGCATACCGACGGGGCGTCCTTCCAATCGCAATGGTGCGCCTCCTTCAGCACTGGCAGTAATTGCTACCCCCATTTGTTGCAGGGGTTGAACAACACGTAGCATTGGACGTCTTCTCAGTCCATCTGAACCATCCAGCACGGCTGGAACGCCACTCGCTGCCAGCGCGCCAGTTAATATGCGCATTGTCGTTGCAGAATTACCACAGTGAATTGTGTTTTTAGGTGTCTGAAAGCCTCGTATTCCGTTGCCTTTTATCCGCAGTGTGGTTCCTGTTAGTGAGTATGGTATTCCAAGCAGACTCAATGCGTGCAACATTGCATTGGTGACGCCTGAAACAAGGAAGTTTTCTACCAGGCTTTCACCTTTTGCTAGAGCAGCAAAAAGTGCCGCTCGGTGTGAAATGGATTTATCTCCAGGTATGGTAATGGTACCGCGCAATGGTTTGCCAGGCTTGACTGTAGAATTCATAAGCATAAGTCTACTTTCAGGTGGTATATTGTAAAAGCTCTTTTTGGTGGTTCGCGCCGCTCAATAGCTTTTGGTTTAAGCCATCAGCGTTTTCTGTTTGCAATAATGTTTCCAGAACATCAAGCTGGCTGCGGAAGTGTGCCAGCGCTTGAAGGATGTTTTGTTTGTTGGTCAGCAAAATGTCCAGCATGATGGACGATGGCGTAGCTGCAATTCTTGTCATGCTTCGAAAACCTGGTCCGATCAGTATTGCGGCTTCGCTGGGAGTGGCTGCTGCTAATGCATTTGATATCAGATAAGGCATATGGCTGGTTGCGGCAGTCCATGTATCGTGTGTTTCTGCGCTCATCCAGATATCTTGAGCGCCGATAATGCGTAAAAGCTGCTGAGCCATTCTGATGGCGCGTGTGGTTGTGCGTGCTAAAGGCGTCAGAACAAATGCTGCGTTTTTGAAAAGCGTTGCTTCAGCAGCTTCCAAAGTTCCTTTTTCTTTCCCGCAGATGGGATGTCCTCCAATGGGGTCAAATCGCTCTGGCAATTGATTCAATGCATGAACGATTTGAGCTTTTGTGGAGCCTGTATCCAGTATCATTGCATTTCCGGGATGCAGAGATGGCAGTTGATACAGTATTTGTAAGATGGTGCGCACGGGTGTAGCCAGAATGATGAGCTCTGCTTCTGGCAATACATTTTCTGCTTTTGTGTCCGCTTCATCAACGATTCGCATTTCTCTAACCCGATGGATAGTTGCCTGATCAATATCACAACCGATGAGCTTTTTACATGAGCCGTGTAGCGCCATGGCTAATGAGCCTCCAATCAAACCTAAGCCTACGATTGCGATGGTTGTTTCTGAAATTGGCTTAAAAAACCCATCTTCCTCTGTCATTCTACCCTCTGCGAAAGCGGGATTTGAATCTGAGTAGCAGAAGTTTGGGGTGTAGCTAGATCACGCCCGATTGCTTGAGCGATTGCTTTGATTTGAGCGACCAATTCTGCAAATCGTTCAGGCTTTAGGCTTTGCGCACCATCCGAGAGAGCCTGTTCTGGGTTATGATGAACTTCTACAATCAAACCATCTGCGCCGGCGGCAATTGCTGCTCTGGCAATAGCTGTTACATATTGCCAATGTCCTGTACTATGGCTGGGGTCCAAGATGACTGGCAAATGAGAAAGAGATTTCAATACGGGGATGGCGTTAATGTCAGTGGTGTTTCTTGTTGAGGTTTCAAAGGTGCGGATGCCGCGTTCGCACAAAATAACCCGCCGGTTGCCATGTGAAAGAATATATTCGGCAGCCATAAGTAATTCCTCAATAGTGGCACTGATACCGCGTTTAAGCAGAACGGGTTTCTGGCTTTCTCCTGCTGCGTGTAGGAGGGTGAAATTTTGCATGTTGCGGGCACCAATTTGCAAAACATCTGCATAATGAGCAACCAACGGAACCTGTTCCGGAGCCATTACTTCTGTTACCACCGGCAAGCCTGTGATTTCACGGACTTCAGCGAGCACCTCCAGGGCTACTTCGCCTAAACCCTGAAAGCTGTATGGAGAAGTGCGAGGTTTGTAAGCTCCACCGCGTAGCGCATGGGCGCCGGCTTCTTTGACCGCCTGGGCTATTTCGAGAGTTTGGTTACGGCTTTCTACGGAACAGGGTCCTGCGATGATAACGATTCCCTGCCCGCCAATAGAAACTCCGTCTAGGGGAAAAACTGTATCCTGAGGACTAAATTCGCGGGAGGCAAGTTTATACGGACGGGAAATAGGGACGATCCGATCAACTCCTGGCATTCTGATAAACAAATCCTGGTATTGCAGAGCGACTTTTCCCTCCCCGATGGCACCAATAACTACCCTCTCTTCACCTTGGGAAAGGTGTGCTCCAAGTCCGACTGAGGCAATCCGGTCTATCACCTGATCAACTTCTTCGGGTTTGGCATCTGTTTTCATGATGATTAACATTTAGGAACCTCCTTTTTCGTTGTTGTTTGGGTAAATTCTGGGCGAAGACTTGCTGCTTCTCCGAGGTAGACGTGAGTAATTTCGTTTTGTGCTAGTTCTGTATTCCATAGCAAGAGAACGCGAATACAGCGTTTGAGGCTGTTAGGCACCGGAATTTCCTGCGCGCACATGAGTGGAACCAAATCCCAGCCCATTTGTCGAGCGGCCTGTGCCGGGAAAGCCGTTTTCAGGTCGTTAGTTACGGTAAAGAGCACGCCAGCAAGGTCAGCGGGATTCAGTGTAGGGTTTGATTTATTAATTTCATGTAAAAGTTGACGTGTAGCTGTAAGTATTTCTTCTGGCGTGTCCTGTTGGACGGTAGTAGCACCTCGAATACCACGTACAAACATAGTTAACCTCTGCAAATAAAAAACTGCGGTGCCGTTGTGGCACCGCAGTCTGAATAAGTCCTAAAATCCAAATCCCGCTAAACACCACAAACGGCAAAGGTGAAGATTTTGCCGTAAAAGTAATAATAGCGGGAAAAGAAGCGTGCGCTAAGTTTCATTGTTGGGTTTAGTTTAACAAAGTCCTGAATAAATGTCAATAGGATTTTCCCGAAATTCATGAAGACTTTTGTCCAGAACTCAGGCTTTTCATGGCGTTTGAGATTTTAATTTTTGTTGGGTTTTTTTATCACTTTCCAACCCATGGGGGATTGGTCCAATAAGATAATCAATTTAGAGTTGTAGAACAGTGAAGAAATAAAAGAATGTTCTCCAAGGCGAGAGCTCCTCTAAATAATCCCCCTCGGCGACCATTTTACCCCCTAACCTCTGTATACAATTAATGAGTCTGGCGTTTTTTACATCATTACCAGTGGTTGGTGTGCTGGTGTGCTTTATCCGATTTGCCTACCCCGTTTATTGAAACTGAGGATGTAGTGGCAACCCTATACTCTGATTCGGACCTACGGAAATCAGCCGACGGCGCCACTCATCACATGTCTGATTTCCTAACCAGAATTGTGGTTTTGTCTCAAAATGATGCAGGTATGTTAATGAGCGCGGTTGGATCACTGAAATTGTGTCAGGTGGCGGATCCTGCTAAAACAACCCGCTTTAAGTTTCCCAAAGCGATTCTGCGTCGGCTTGGTTTTTCAATGCCGGAGCAAGTTTTTACTTTCTAAATCAATTGAATTTGTACCTCATCCCGATAATTCTTAATTCTTTGTTCTTGCCCAAGTTTTGCAGAGCCTTTTAGTTTACATATCATAACCCGAGAGCAAAACCTGTAAAAGATAATCGCCGTCAGCTTCCATACTGGCGGCGAATAGAATAACACATAACATTGACTCCCCTGAGTGAGTGCGGGGAGGCTCGAACTCCCAGCCAATGGCTTAAAAGGCCACTGCTCTACCATTGAGCTACGCACCCGTAAAGTGGTTAGATTTTATCATGTCTGTCTTTTCGCGTCAACGTTAATCTTATGAGAGTGTTGAAAAGGTCATTTTTGGCGTATATCTACATGATTTGAACGGGGGAGACGTCCAAGAAATACAAGCCTGGATTGAGCCGATGTCGATGAGGTTGGCGCCCAAGTCCTGAGGTCAGTGATGATGCCGACGCATTCAAACGCGCCGCTGATCAAGGTGGGCTGGGTCAACAGGTCTGCAAGAGCCATGTTGTTTGCAATAGTGCAGGTGTTCTTTGAACGCTATGCACAAGCGCCGCTGTCGAAGGAAGGCCAGTCAGCCAGCATTGCTTATCGGATGTGCAATCTCCATGCGCAGCTGTGAGCGAGAACAGTTTGCCCTCAATTTGCAGAACAGTCACGATTGAGAATACAGTATAATAACGGTCAGTCTAATCCCGGAGCTCTAATGATATTTCAGAAGTCGCTTAAAAAACGTGCTGAAAAACTTTTCCCGTTGATTATCCTTGTGCTTGCTTCTGCTGTTGCTTACCTGCCACAGGCTGGTAGGCTAGGTTATTATCGGGATGACTGGAATTTAATTTACGCGGGGATGACGCAGGGGGCAACAAAGTTTATTGATATCTATTCGGTTGATCGCCCCTTTATCGGTTATCTATTTAGCTGGGTGTTCTATCCCCTATTTGGGAATGCAGCATTACCTTGGATTATCTCTGCCTATTTGATTCGTCTGGCGGGGGCGCTGACAGCATACTGGTTGTTGTCCCTTCTATTTCCCCGCCAAAAGCTAGCAGGTTTATTTTCGGCATCTCTATTTATCATTTTTCCAGGATTTTTACAACAGCCGAATGCAATTCAGTATCAGCCCCATCTACTCAATTTGACTCTGGCTTTGCTTTCAATTGCACTAAGTGTGCGTGCCTTCGTATCAGATATTCGTCCATTGCATCGCTTGATACTGATTATTTCCGCCTTTTTATTGGGTCTGGTTTCTCTATTTATGATGGAATATTACATCGGATTGGAAGGAGTACGCCTGATCCTGCTCTGGTATATCAGTCGGGATAGTACTTCTCTAATACAAAGGATACGCGCGACGCTCAAGCGCTGGATTCCTTACGCTTTTGCAACAAGTGTATTTCTCGTCTGGCGAATTCTTATTTTCCATCCACAGCGAACGGGTACCGATGTTGGAAAAATTTTTTCCGGGATTGTAGCTTCTCCTGCATATAAGATACTGACCGTTTTGTCTGAGTTATTAAAAGATTTTATTGAAATTTCTTTCATGAGTTGGGCTGTCCCTCCTTATCAACTTGTTTCTGCTGCGCGGCTGCGCGATTTTGGGACGGCCCTATTATTGGGTGGACTGACGGTAGGTTTGATAGCCCTGCTTGTATGGTGGTTTATCAGAAACCATGATGTAGATAGCTGTTTGGTTTCTTCAGAAACAATGGACATACTGTGGTTAGGTGTAGCCTGGGTGCTGATTACTTCAATACCGATTATTATGGCAGGACGGGAAGTAACTTTTGGCGCCAGTTTGGATCGTTTTAGCTTCCCCGGCTCTCTGGGCGCCGTGATGATTTTGGTCTCTTTCCTCTTCACTCTCAATAGCAGGCATTTTCGATGGGGTGTCTTTGGTGCAATTGGTATTCTGGCAATGATGACACAAGTGATTAACACCACAAATTACGCCAATCAAGCAGAAACTGTGCGAAAGTTTTGGTGGCAGCTTTCCTGGCGGGTGCCTCAATTGGAACGTCAGACGGTTCTTGTTGCCTACATTGCAAGTGTACCCATTGAAGAGGATTACGAGATTTGGGGACCGGCAAATATGATCTATTATCCAGAGCCTGGCCCATTAGGCGTGCAGTCCGAGGTGTTGACTCGAGTTGCAGTTCAAGATATACAAATGGGTTCAGCTTCGAAGCGTATTATGCGCACAATTGAGGTTGAAAGGGATTATGTCAATACGTTGGTGCTGACAATGCCAACTACGTCTTCCTGTCTGCACGTTATAGATGGTCAACGAATAGAGCTTTCTGAAAGTGAAGATTACCGGATTCAATTAGTTGCTCCTTTTTCTAATCTCACCCGTATTCGCACTGAAGACAAACCACATATTCCACCAGAAACTGTCTTTGGGCCAGAGCCCGAACATGATTGGTGTTATTACTATGAGCAAGCTTCGCTGGAGCGACAGCGGGAAAACTGGGCGGCGGTTGCTGCACTTGCAAATCGGGTGCGCGAACTAGGTCTGCGTCCCAGAGATCGAGTGGAATGGTTGCCTTTTCTTTATGGTCTTGTTTACACACGACAATATGACGCGGCGAATAGTTTAATCCCCGTCATACAAGAAAGCTCTTTTATTCGCTTTCAGGTATGTCAAACATTACAGAAAAGTCCATCATCTAATAACCTGGCTATTGTAGAAGGAAATGCCTACCTGTTACAATCGCTGTGTGGACAGAGGGAGTAATTCTTGTTCTGTGCTAGAATAGCCTTAAATTTCCTATGAAACCTTCCTCTCTGTTCTCCGATCTCTTTCGCCTTGCAAGACCCTGGCAACTTTTGGCGGGAGTTCTTTTGTACAACGTTGGTGGTGGTATTGTACATTTTCTGGGCGGTGGCATTGATTGGAATGTTTATATTATCGGACAGGCTTGTTTTACCCTGCTACAGTTAAGCAGTTATTATCTAAGCGCTTATTATGAAGTGCTTGTTCAACAGGACGGGCAGGCAGTTGGCACACCTGTATTGCGCCCAATTCTCCTTCAGATTGCGATAACCATTCTAACAATAGGTGCGGTGTTAACAGTTTTGCTAACTGTTCGTGGGGTGATGACTTTGCCGGGTTTTTTTGTGTTGGGATTAGCTTTCCTGCTGGCATTTTTTTACGCTGTTCCACCATATCGGTTGACAGATTCGGGATATGGGGAACTGGCACAGGCTGTGTTTATTGCAAACATGGCGCCCGCTTGGGCTTTCATACTTCAGACTGGTGAATTGCATCGCTTGCTGGCAATGTTGACTTTTCCCCTGACGACATTGTATCTGGCAATGGGGTTAGCGCAATCCATGCAGGGATATGCGGGTGACCTTAAAAGACGACATAAAACAATGATGGTGCGGATGGGATGGCAGCGAGCAGTTTCATTGCATAATTTTCTCATTTTGGGTGCTTATCTGCTAATTGGTTTGGCAGCGATTCTGGGTTTACCGTGGTCTTTGACATGGCCGGTTTTGTTAACACTGCCGGTTGGATTATTACAACTTTGGCTTATGTACCAGATTGTAAGCGGTGCTCGCCCTCGCTGGCTTTTGTTAAGAACCGTTTCTGCCTCTCTAGTAGGTCTGATGGCGTATTTAATTTCTTTAGCTCTCTGGACGGGATAAAAGCGATGCCGGAATTTCTTGAGTTATTATCGCCTGGCAAAGCGCTGGACGTTCTTTTGACGCACTTGCCGCCTGTAAATCTGGGATCCGAATTGGTTGATTTGATTGATGCGTTGGGGCGAGTGACTGCAAAACCGGTGATCGCGGTCGAGTCGCTACCGGCTTTTCCGCGTAGCACAGTGGACGGGTATGCGGTTCGAGCGCGTGATACCTTCGGCGCCAGCGACACACTCCCAGCTTATTTGAATGTAGTGGCAGAAGTTCCAATGGGGAAAAAAGCGGATTTTTCCTTAGGACCTGCCCAGGCGGCCTTGATCCATACTGGAGGGATGTTACCAGAGCAGGCGGATGCCGTGGTGATGCTGGAACATACACAAGTTGCCCGAGCAGGCGAGATTGAAGTACAGAAGGCCGTTGCGGTGGGTGAGAATATCCTTCAGGTGGGGGAGGATATTCAAGCTGGACAGGAAGCATTGCCAGCAGGAAAACGTCTACGGGCGGCGGATATTGGCAGTTTAGCTGCATTGGGTATTGTTCAGGTTCATGTAGTGGTTCCGCCTCGGGTGGGTATTTTATCCAGCGGCGATGAAGTTGTACCACCAACAACAATACCTGAACCTGGACAGGTGCGGGATATTAACAGTTACTCGCTTGCGGCTTTGGTTCGGGAAAGTGGGGGGCAGCCATCACTATATGGGATTTTACCCGATCGAGCCGAGGTTCTTAAAGCCTCCATTCAACGCGCCCTGGATGAAAATGATATGGTGGTAATTACCGCGGGTTCCTCTGCCAGTACCCGAGACTTAACCGCCGAAGTGATTAATGAATTGGGTAAACCTGGTGTCCTGGTGCACGGCGTTAATGTGCGTCCCGGAAAACCCACTATCCTGGCGGTTTGTGGTGGAAAGGCAATCGTTGGCTTGCCGGGTAACCCTGTCAGTGCATTGGTCATTGCACACCTGTTTGTAAAACCTCTCATTGAGCGATTATTAGGGATAAAAGAGAGTTACAAATTTACGGTGCTGGCTCAGTTAACGGTAAATCTTGCATCTCAGGCTGGACGTGAGGACTGGGTACCAGCCCGGCTGATTCCGTCAGAGAATGGGTATTTAGCTGAGCCTATTTTCTATAAAAGTAATCTAATTTTCACGCTCGCAAAAGCGCACGGATTGATTCACATTCCCGCGCCCGCGACAGGTCTGGCAGCAGGTGAACTTGTGTGGGTTCATTTAGTTTGAGGAGAAAGCAATGAGACAATTTGGATTATTCTTGCTGGCTGTCGTTTTGCTTGTGGGTTGTAACAATCAACCCACGGCCGACCCAATGCTGATTTATACCCAAGCTGCCCAGACGGTTCAAGCGCAGATGACACAAATTGCAGCGCTAACGCCACCAACTTCAACTGCAACTGTGACAATGACCCCAGTTCCAACGGCAACTGTCACACAAACCCCAACAAACACCACTGTACCTACCGAGCCCTGGACTTTTGTCAAAGATAGAGTAATTGCGCCCATTTTGCTTTACAGTCATGTCAGTGATAATCTGGATGACAATCCGTATTATCAGTGGGAAGGCGATATGGATGTCACCAGCCTGCAGTTTGAGCAGGAAATTGCCGCTTTGAAGGCGATGGGGTACCAGACAATTACTGTGTCTCAACTTGCAAGGGCAATTCGTGAAGGGGCCGAATTACCACCTCACCCAGTGATCATTACTTTTGATGGTGGCACAGTGGGAATTTATCGGAAAGCTTTTCCCATTTTGAAAAAATATGGCTTTGTTGGAACAGTCTTTATGACGGTCACAAATGTCAATGGGAATGGGACTTTGTCAGCCAGCCAGCTTAAAGAAATGGCGCAGGCTGGTTGGGAAATTGGCAGTAAAGGGTGGTGGGGGAATAACTTAACTGCCGATTACTCTGTGCTATCGGATGAAATTTCCGGTTCTCGTCTTAGACTGCAGGAGCTTTTGGGAGTTCCGGTGGTGACGTTTTCATATCCATATGGAGCGGCTGATGACATGGTCATCACCCGCGTTGCAGAGTGGGGATACACAAGCGCAGTTGGGCTGTTTCGCAGTTCTGAACATACACTGGGCTCAATCTATTATCTGGCGCGCTATGAAATTCGTAAAAACTTGCCATTGACAGATTTTATTGCAATGCTACCCTGGCAAGGTGGCGGGACCCCTTTGCCCGAGGAGGTTTTATTTCTGGGAACACCAACGCCCGAATCCTTACCAGATAGTGTGTCAGCACCAACTGCACAGCCATAAATCATTGTCTGGAGGTAATACTCCCATGTCGATTTACTTGCAAGATATTCCTCTAGGAGAAGCCCAGATACGTTTTCACACTGCACTTGAAAAGGCAGGACTGCGGAGGATTCTAGGGGTGGAGGAAATACCCGTTGATGAACACGCACAAGGGCGCATTCTGGCAGAGCCTGTTTGGGCACGAATTTCCTCACCTCATTACCACGCTTCAGCAATGGATGGTTTTGCTTTGCGTGCCGAAGAGATTGCCGGTGCAATGCCCACTAACCCAATTGTTTTGAAAGTTGGAACTCAGGCGGTCTATGTGGATACTGGTGATCCATTGCCCGATTGGGCAAACGCGGTTATTCCTGTCGAACAGATTGAGGCTTTGGATGAAACAATGCAGCTGTCTATGGACTTTAGACATCCTTATGCCATTCGCCTTCGAACTGTTTTGCCTCCATGGAGTCATGTACGACCGCTTGGTGAAGATATTGTAGCTGGTCAACTTGTTCTCCCTGCCGGTCGAAAAATTCAGGCGGTGGACCTGGGTGCTATTGCGGCTTCAGGCCATGTCTCCATAAAAGTTGCTCGCAAACCGCGTGTCGCGATCATTCCTACAGGTACTGAACTGGTGCCAATTGGTCAGGAAGTAAAACCAGGGGATATTATTGAATATAACTCAATTGTGCTTGCGGCTCAGGTGAATGAATGGGGAGGGGTTGCTACACGATTTCCAATAACAATCGATGACTTAGATGAAATAAAGAAACAGGTACAGTTAGCTGCTGATAAGCATGACTTGATTCTCCTAAATGCCGGTTCGTCTGCAGGTTCAGAAGATTTTTCAGCCAGGGTTGTGGAAGAATTGGGGGAACTTTTAGTTCATGGAGTTGCTGTTCGTCCTGGTCATCCGGTCATTTTGGGTTTGATTCGGGTAACAGGTACTAAAAAGGAACGTTTTGTACCTGTGATTGGTGTGCCAGGCTATCCTGTTTCTGCTGCTTTGACCGGAGAGATTTTTGTTCAACCGTTGATTGCTTTATGGCTTGGATGTCCTGCGATAAACGAGCCCGTATCTGTCGAGGCGACAATTACA
Organism: Anaerolinea sp.; assembly: GCA_020725865.1. Classification (GTDB taxonomy): domain Bacteria; phylum Chloroflexota; class Anaerolineae; order Anaerolineales; family Anaerolineaceae; genus DYEC01. The sequence goes on from DYEC01000012.1 coordinate 47,122, forward strand.
CGAAAGGTAACTTCACCCGCTGGCGATGATGATTATTTGCGTGTGGTGGTAGGACGTGTGGGTGACCGTTTGCTAGCGGCACCTTTGTCACGCGGTGCAGGGGTAATTACATCCCTTGTCAGAGCGGATGGGATTACTGTTTTACCACGCGGGGTTCAGGGATTAGAGCCGGGAGCGAAAGTTCGAGTCAGGTTATATCGCTCACCGGATGAATTGGAGCGAACAATCTTTGCCATCGGTTCACATGATTTGACACTTGACTTGCTTGCCCAGTTTCTGGCAGGTCGTCAGCGGCGTTTGGTTTCAGCTAATGTTGGCAGTCAGGGAGGATTGGTTGCAATACGGCGCGGAGAAGCACATCTGGCAGGTTGCCATTTATTGGATCCTGAAACGGGAGAATATAATGTCAGCGCGATTCGCCAATATCTGCCGGATGTTTCGATTCAACTGATAACCTGGGTTGGACGGGTACAGGGGCTTATTGTGCGCAAGGGGAATCCGTGTTCAATTCGCACATTGGAAGATTTGGCACGGCCTGATGTTCGATTTGTCAACCGCCAGCGGGGTGCAGGAACGCGTGTATTATTAGATTATCACCTCGAGCGATTGGGAATATCACCTTCCTCTGTCAACGGGTACGAGCAGGAGGAATACACACATCTTGCCGTTGCAGCGGCGATTGCATCAGGTCGGGCGGATTGTGGTTTGGGTATCGAGGCTGCTGCTTTGGCACTGGAGCTTGATTTTGTTCCACTATTTCAAGAGCGCTATGACCTTGTGATACCCGTCCAATTCATTAAGGGAGATTTGCTTGTGCCACTATTTGACTTAATGCAGGATAATATTTTTCGTCAGGCAGTGGCTGCCTTGCCTGGTTACGATGTTTCTCAAATGGGAAACATTGTACTAAATAGTGCAGAATTATCTTAAGAATTGTTATTATATAGAAGAAAAATTTTATTACTGTTTGGAGGTTACGATGCCAATTTCTCCTGGAATTCCCGCCCCCGATTTTACTTTAGTAGATGAAGCTGGTGTTTCTCATAAGCTTTCTGATTATCTGGGTAAACCGATTGTATTATACTTTTACCCTAAAGATGATACCCCCGGATGCACAACCGAAGCCTGTAATTTTCGAGATGATTACAGCGCGTATGAGGAAGCTGGAGTGGTTATTTTGGGCGTCAGTCCGGATTCACCGAAATCTCACGCCAAGTTCAAAGCCAAATATCAATTGCCGTTTACACTACTGGCTGATGAAGAACATAAGGTGTGTGAAATGTATGGGGTTTGGGGGCGCAAGAAATTTATGGGACGTGAATATGATGGCGTTTTTCGAACTACATTTTTAATTGGAGCGGATGGTATCATCAAGAAGGTTTTTGAAGACGTCAAACCGGCTGATCACAGTGCCGAAGTGCTCGCGGCTTTAAAAACGTAATGGATTGTTTGATAAACGACAATTGAGCAATCGAACATAAAATAGCCTGCCTTATTGTAGCCGTACGATAATTTTTCCCTTTTCCCATAATTGTTCAAGCCGGTAATAACTGCGCTGATCGGGAGAGAATAGGTGAACAACGATGTCGCCAAGGTCAATTACCAACCAGCCGCTGGCAGCCAACCCCTGCAATTTGCCGTCCAAATCGTACCTTTTGGCAGCAGCTTCTAAAACTGCCTCTGCCAGACTATCAAGCATTCGATCACTGGTGCCAGTGCAAATAATGAAATAATCTGCAAACGAAGCAATCTCATGAATATCTAGCAGCAAGATATCTTCTGCTTTTTTTTCCTCTAAAGTGGATACAAGTGTACGCCCGATTTCTAATGTTGTATTCAGATCTCACCTCGTGTTTTTTGAAGTCATTATGATTTTAAGCGAACTGTGAAAATAGGTGTATAGATCCTTTGGTTTTGCACCAAATCGCTTCTATAAAGCTTAACAGAGTCCACCATGACTGTGCCCAGTTTCTCTGCTCTAATTTTATCGAGGGCTTGCCGAATCTTCTCAATATCTTGGGGCATTGCGTTATGATTGACCCTACCCAGCGTAAGATGAGGGGAAAAAGCCCGCTCTTCTGATGGGTAACCCAGCCGTCGCGTCTCCTGTTCGATCCCAGCCTGAAGTGTTTTGAGTGTATCTGGAGCTTGTATTCCCATCCACACCACACGTGGTCGTTTTGGATTGGGGAACACTCCCAAATTGCCAATCTGAAACTCGAATCTCTGGTGTCGAGTGATTTCCGCCTGAAGGACACGGGTCAACAGGTCTAGATTGGATGGAGAGACATTTCCCAAAAACTTGAGTGTCAGGTGAATGTTGCTGGCGGGCACCCACCGAACAGCATTTCCAATTTCCCGGCTTAATTGATCAATTATCGTTCCCAAGGTTTCCTGCACATCAGGAGGGATTTCAATGGCAATAAAGGTTCGTATAGCGTTCATAAGGGGTCTGGATTTTCAGATATTACAAGTGTTTGTAAGGTTATTGTTTCTGCCTTTACATGTTTTCCGAATTGGCAATAAATCTTAAGGTCTTTCTTGAGTATTGGTATGGAATCCAGTAGATTAGTGATGATCCTGTGAACGACTTACTGGAAGAGTATTTCAAATTAAAGTAGTGCTCCTTTCAAAAAAATCCCTTGACAATCCTACACAACCGTCAGAATTTGTGGTATAAAACAATTACCCTGCTGTGTGCGTGATGTTGCACGACCGGTTTTGGGCCAACACCCACACTTAGGGTTCCTGTGTCTGCGGTTGTGACGCGATAGGCTTCGGCCAAGGCGGAACAGTCGAGTCGGAACCCATCCTGCGAAAGCAGGTTCAAAACTACGCAACACACGGCATGGCGGGGGCTTTTGTTAAACATAATAGAAATTTTAGTTAACACTTGCTATCATACTTTGTATAGGCACATCCCCTCTCTTACTCAAATTGAGAGGGGATGTGCCTGCTCTATTAGATTATTACTTATTGAACCATTTGAACACGAACATCCCCTTGATCAAGTCGAAGAACCAGATACAGGGATAAAAGCAACCCAAGAACACATGTAATTGCGTAGGTTGCGTTAAATTGACCGTCCTTGGAGATCGAATTTGCAAAGAACATCATCAGGCGGATGATAACATTCATTCCTTGCAAAAATATTGCAAAAGTCAAAGCCAGTGATCTGCCTCGCCACAAGTAAACGCCTACGCCAATGAAAAAGGCAATAACGACTGCAATTACTGGAAGGCCTCCAAGCAGAGTTTCAGGTGGATAAAGCAAGATGGCAATGATGGGTAAGACGAAGAAGAGCAAAATGCGCTTGTTAGTTGTCATGATTGTCCTCTCCGTGTTTAATGTCTTCCACCCAAGTAGGCTTCGATTACCTGAGGGTTTTCGAGTAATTTGTAACCTTCGTCTTCCATAATGACGTTACCCGTTTCAAGAACGTAAGCCCGGTCAGCAATTGACAGTGCCATCTGAGCGTTTTGCTCAACCAGCAGGATGCTGGTACCTTGCTGATTGATTTCCTGGATGATCTCAAAAATTTGCTCAACCAGCACAGGTGCCAAGCCCATGGAAGGTTCATCCAGCAGCAGCAACTTGGGACGGGTCATTAAGCCTCTGGCAATTGCCAGCATTTGCTGCTCTCCGCCGGAAAGCGTGCCTCCTAATTGATTACGACGTTCGCTCAGACGCGGAAAACGCTTAAAAACCGTTTCCATATCTTTTCGAATTTGTTCCTGATCATTGTGGATGAAGGCGCCAATTTCCAGGTTTTCCATTACTGTAAGGGTTGCAAAGATTTTGCGACCTTCAGGAACCTGCGCGATGCCCATGCGCACAATATCTGGTGCAGGGGCACGGGTAATGTCTTTTCCTTCAAAAATGATTTTGCCATGCCGTGCGCGCAAAAGTCCTGAAATTGTGTTTAGAGTGGTGGACTTTCCTGCTCCGTTAGCACCGATCAGAGCAACAATCTCACCTTTATCCAGGTGGAAATTAATCCCTTTTAGCGCCTTGATAGCGCCATAGTAAACGTGAAGGTCTTGTACTTCGAGCATCATTGTGTTTTCTTCCGTCGGAATTTTTCAGATAGAGCAGAAGCTCCAGGTCCCAGATAAGCTTCAATCACACGCGGGTCCGATTGAATTTCGCGTGGTGTTCCTCTGGCAATCACTTCTCCAAAATCCATCACCGTGATCGTTTCGCAAATTCCCATCACTACTCGCATTTGATGTTCAATCAACAGGATGGTGAGGTTGAACCGTTCGCGGATAAAGTGGATCAAGTCCATTAATTCTACTGTTTCAGCGGGGTTCATGCCAGCGGCTGGTTCATCCAGCAACAATAGTTGTGGTTCGGCTGCCAATGCGCGGGCAATCTCCAGACGGCGCTGTTCTCCATAGGGAAGATTTTTAGCAATTTCACCTTGGCGGTCTTCCAGTCCAAAAACTGCCAGAAATTCTTGCGCCTGTTCGGTCAGGGCTTTTTCCTTTTCCAGAAAATGCCGGTTGTGCAGTATGGCATCTGCCATACTGTAACCGGCATGAGGATGATATGCAATACGGACGTTGTCCAGCACGGTCAGATTAGGGAACAGGCGAATATTTTGGAACGTGCGGGCAATTCCCATCTGATTAATTTCGTGAGGCTCAAGCCCAACAATATTTTGTCCCTGAAAAATGATTTCGCCGGCGGTTGGTGCGTAGATCCCAGTAATCATATTAAATACAGTGGTTTTCCCCGCACCGTTAGGACCAATTAACCCGGTTAAGCTATGGGACTTGAGCGTCAGATCAAAGTTATTAACAGCTTTTAAACCCCCGAAGAGCTTAGACAACCCGGAAACCTGTAAGATAAAGTCATTCTGGGAGGTTGAAATGGTCTGGTTGCTCATGCCAGAACCTCCTCGTCAGTGGCGTTTTCATTGCTTTGGGTCTTCTTTCGTAGCGGCGGAAGCACTTGCCGCAAGAATGGCATTTCGTAGTTTCCAAAGAGTCCGTTTGGTTTTAACAGCATCATAATGAGAAGTAATAAAGGATAGACCACGAACCGCCAGGTCTCAAAACCTTCTGGGAGGACGAGTCGTAAAAATCCCTCCAGAACCAATGCCCAGGCGAATGATGCTGCAACCGTACCGGTAACGCTACCCAAACCTCCAAATACAACAATAATCATTGGGTCAAACGATTTAATGAAGTTAAATGTATCGGGGTGCAGGAAGCCATTGATGTGGGCATATAGACCACCAGCCAGCCCGGCAAAGAAACTGCCAATTACAAATGTAATAGTTTTGAAGTTAGCTACATCGATTCCCATTGCCTTGGCTGCAATCTCATCTTCCCGTACCGATACAATCGCCCGTCCATAGCTGGAATGCAGGATATTGCGGGTAACAATGACAACCAGTACAAGAAAGAAGAATACCCAAAACCATGTTGTCATTTTGGGGATCCCAATCATGCCCCGGGCACCTTTCATTTCGGCAAAGCCCAGCATTGTATCGGAATTGTCCAGCAACACTTTAACAATGACCGTAAAGCCCAATGTAGCGATACCAAAGTAATCCGAGCCTAAAGTCAGAACAGGCAATCCAAACAGGAAGCTGATTTCCGCTGCGAACAGCCCGCCCAAAAGGACTGCCACAACAAATACGATTTGCTTACTGACCTCAGGTGGCAAGGCTTTGAGGATGGAATTGACCGGGTTTTCCAATGCTCCCCCGACAACCACTGCAAGATAAGCCAGCAGAATGACCCCAATTAGATAGAGCCCAAACGCTGAGAGGGCATCCAGACCACGCAATTTGTTGACTAGGCGTCGAATAAGCAAAATAGCAATGCCTGCCATGATGACACCTAGTAGCAAAATGGTCAAGCCTCCTGAGCTTTGAAGCTGAGTCCAACGATAGGTGACGTCTCCAGCTGAGTAAGCACCCAGGGCATAAAAACCCCATTGCCCCAATGAGAACTGTCCATTGAAGCCGTAAATGAGATTCAGCCCCAAGCTGACAATTGCCATCACCGCCCCAATACGCAGAATAGTGTACCAAAAAGTACTCAGAATCCCCACACTTACCAATATCTGGACTATAAGGAAAATCAGGACGGATCCGCCGATAAAATAAAGCGTGCTTTTGTCGATGTTTTTCATAGCTGCCTCAGGCTTTTTCTCGGGATGGCTCACCAAAAATACCGGTGGGACGGATCAGAAGCACAATGATCAAAATACTGAAGGCGATCGCATCGCGCATGGGTGTGGAGATGTAACCGGCGCTGAGTGTTTCGGCTTGCCCCATGATTAAAGCGCCAACAAATGCTCCGGGAATACTACCGATGCCACCCAAAACTGCCGCAACAAATGCTTTCAAGCCAGGGATAATTCCCATCCAGAAAAATACCTGCGGGAAGGCTGTGGCATATAACATACCTGCCGCTCCAGCCCAGGCAGCACCTATGCCAAAGGTGATTGAGATAATTGAGTCGATATTAATCCCCATCAGACGAGCAGTAGGCTTATCGTAAGCCGTGGCGCGCATTGCCTTGCCAACACGGGTCTTTGTGACAATGTATTGAAGAAGAAGTAGCAGGAATATGGAAGTGAGGACGATGATTACAAAGATATTCGAGAAGATGATGTTGCCCTCGGGAACTCCTTCGCCCTCAACTAACTTACCGAACCCTTGCCGACCCAGCGTCCATGTAACAACATCAAATGGGCGTTTGTAGGGAGTAAAGTTTGGCGAGAAAACAAACTTTAGAGCGCCAAAGTATTCAAGAAAGAATGAAACGCCAATTGCAGTAATGAGCGCAGAAATACGAGGAGCATCTCGCAAGGGTTTATAGGCGACACGTTCAATGACGAATGCCAGAAGAGCACACAGTGTCATAGAAAGTAATATCACAGTGATTGAGCCAATTGCCCGGGCAACAAAGGGTGACATGCCGGGTGACAGCTTTGCCACCCAATCGTGCAATTGAAAGCGACTGATAGCGTAAAAGCTGATAAAAGCACCTACCATAAAAACATCGCCATGTGCGAAATTGATCAGGCGCACAATACCGTAGACCATCGTATAGCCAAGCGCAATCAGTGCGTACACGAAGCCTAGCTGCAGGCCGTTGACCAGTTGTTGCAAGAATACGGTGGGGTTCTTAATCGCGTTGACTGCCAGCAGGTAGAGCACTGCCAAGGCTACCAGGGCGATTAAAGCCTTTCCAATGATTTTTGTCTGAACGATTTTTTGTGTCAAGGATAATCTGGGTGCTACTATCGAAGATCTCATGAAATCAACCTAGGAGTGGATTATTGCAGGAAAAGGGGCGGCCTAAAACAGACCGCCCCTTTGATCGTGCTTGAATTACGGCGCAACCGACTCGATAAAGCTGACTTTGCCATCTTTCACCTGCAGCACTGCCGCAGATTTGATGGGGTTGTGATACTGGTCAAATTTGATTGTGCCGGAAACAGCTTCAAAGGTGCCGGAAGCAATTGCATCCTTCACTTTCGCCGGGTCATCTGCGCCAGCTTTTTCAATCGCAGCAATCAGAATATTAGTGGCGTCATATGCCAGGGTTGCCAACGCATCAGGTACACTGCCGTACTTCGCCTGATACTTCTTTACCCATTCCTGAACGATCGGGCGGGTATCCTCTGGTGAATAGTGGTTGGAGAAGTAACCACCGTCGGCAGCTTTCAAATCTAAGTCCGAAGAGTCCCAACCATCGCCGCCCATTAATACTGCTGTAACGCCTTTTTCCTTTGCCTGAGCAGCGACCAGGTTGACGATATTGTAGTAGTCGGGAAGCCACAGGACTTCAGCTTTGCTGTCTGCCACTTTGGTCAGGATGGCTGAGAAGTCGGTATCCTGAGAGGTGTAGGTTTCTTTGCCAACAACTTGCCCGCCCATCTCTGTCCAGGCTTTTTCAAAAGCTTCGGCAAGACCACGGACGTAATCATTGCCCTGATCCAGCATAATGAAAGCGGTCTTATAACCCTTGCCCATAGCGAATTTTGCCATCACAGCGCCCTGGAAGGGGTCAATAAAGCAGGCGCGGAACACGTAGTCCTTAGCCGTTCCATCTGCTTTCAGGGTAACAGTCGGATTGGTGGAAGTCGGGCTGATCATGACCACACCCTTTTCCTGGGCGATTTCGGAAACTGGGATGGAAGCCTTGGAGCAGGTCTCACCGACAATGTAGTGTACCTTATCCTGATCAATGACTTTGTTGGCGGCGTTCACGGCCGGGTCGGGGGTGCACTGACTGTCCTCAACAATTGCTTCAAGTTTGCGTCCAAGCACACCACCCTTAGCGTTCCATTCTTCCATTGCCAGCAAACCGCCATCGCGGGTGGAGGCGCCAAAGGTTGGTACTGGGCCGCTTAGAGGAGCTAGATGGGCAATTTTAATTGGTCCAGTGGCAGCGGCGGGCGTACAGGCTGCTAATGCAATTGCAAACAAAAGAACGACTGATACAACAATACGACTTTTCATTCTACATCTCCTTGTTTTGGCGAAAAATTTTTGTTTTATAATGTGCTGTCTTTCAGTAAAAGATAACGTTATTACCGGCTCTCACCTCCTTGTTTATATTTTCGTTTGCTGCTCTCTGACTAAGAGTGCAGATTTCCCGAATAGCCCATTATTTGTCTGGAGAATTGCGGAAGTTTTGCCAACTATGGGAAAAAGCTTTTTTTGTTATCGCATCGCTGCCTGCGTATCAAGGATAAAAAGCCTGTCTGTACATAAGATAACACAGTATAGTACATGATATATTTTTTGTGCTGCTTTGTCAATGGTTAAGCGGGGATTAATTTAGGTAACAAAGGATTATTCCGTGAATATTTTCTCAAATACTATTTGCTTTTCCATGTGATATTTGTCACTTCATCTTGTGACTTTCTTAATGAAGTTGTTACATTTTTGGGATTGTTCAGCTATGCTATAAGCAGATGAATACACTTGTGGGGTTTCGTCATAAAAACTAGATCAATTCAAACAGGAGAAAATAGCTCATGCGGGAAAAAACGCTGAAACTGATGATCCCGGGTCCCATTCAACCGGATCAGGCTGTTTTGCAGGCAATGTCAAGGCCGGTCCCACCACATTATGGGACTGAATTCACAAATTACTATAATGATACACTCGAGTTGTTACGCAAGGTATTCAATACGCAAGGAACAATATTCCTGATGGTAGGTACGGGTTCCGTAGCTCTGGATTCCTGTATTGGGAGCGCATTCTCCAATGGTGAAAAAGTTCTGGTGGGTACAAATGGATTTTTTGGAGAGCGGTTGAAGGCAATTGCTGTCAGCAACGGATTAGATGTGGTATCGGTGTCTGCTGAGTGGGGTGAACCTTTGTGCGCGGCAGATTTTGATCGGGCTTTTTCAAAAAATCCTGATGCCACTGGAGCACTCGTTGTTCATCTTGAGACCTCTACTGCAATCGCCAACCCTGTGCAAGAAATTGGACCGATTGTCAGGCAACATGGCGGAGTTTTCGTTGTGGATGCAGTATCTTCTCTGGGCGGGTTACCGTTTCAAATGGATGACTGGTGCATTGATCTATGTGCTTCAGCTTCGCAGAAATGTCTTGGCGCGCCGCCAGGATTAGCGCCACTGGCAGTCGGAGAACGTGGCTGGGAATATATTGACCGTAATCCACAAAAGAATCATGGTTGGTATACCGATTTAAGGATATGGCGTCAGTATGCAACTGAGTGGGCAGACTGGCATCCATTTCCTGTCACAATGGCAACAAACAATGTGATGGCATTGCACACCAGCTTAGAGCAGTTGTTGGAAGAGGGGATTCCTCAACGGTTGGAACACTATCGCCAATTGGCTTTGCGGCTGCGTAGCGGGCTACGACGTATTGGAATGTTGCCGTTTACACCGGACAACCTGATGGTCCCGGTTTTAACAGCGGCATACGGGCCGCCAGGAGTGCCAACCAGTAAAATCGTAGATTACATGGCAGAGCAACGTGGAATTAAAATCTCTGGTGGTTTAGGAAGTTTGAAGGATAAGATCTTTCGCGTTGGTCATATGTCTCCAGTTCTACAAATAGAGGATATTGATCAGGTAATTGAAGCTTTGGAAGCGTTTCGTTCGCATGCTGGCAATTAACCCGCAGGTTTCCTTCCGGAAATCGTGATTTTCCCGTTTTTTTGTAGCCCTATAGATTTGATTTTTATGGGGTGGTGGCATATAATAATATCACTATACTCATTCCGGAAGGAGGACATATGGCTAGCGTAACTTATCGTCACGTTTGGAAGAAGTTTGGGGATTTTGTTGCATTGCATGATTTAGATATTGAGATTGCTGATAAAGAATTTCTGGTATTGGTTGGGCCTTCAGGATGTGGAAAGACCACTGCACTTCGTTGCCTTGCAGGGCTAGAAGAAGTGACCCAGGGGCAGGTTTTGATTGGCGATACCGTTGTCAATGATGTTGCGCCGAAGGACCGCGATATAGCAATGGTATTTCAGTCATATGCCCTCTATCCGCACATGACCGTGTTTGATAATATGGCTTTTGGGCTGAAGCTGCGCAAAGTGCCCAAGGCTGAAATCAAGCGTCGGGTTGAGGAGGCTGCCCAAACGTTGGGCATTGAGCACTTGCTTAAACGCAAACCACGCGAACTTTCCGGTGGTCAGCGCCAGCGTGTGGCGGTTGGGCGTGCGATTGTTCGGGAGCCAAAGGTATTCCTGTTTGATGAGCCACTTTCTAACCTGGATGCGAAATTAAGAGTGCAAACCCGCGCTGAGATCAGCAAGCTTCATCAGCGTTTACAAACCACCTTTATTTACGTGACACATGATCAGGTGGAAGCAATGACCATGGCGACCCGCATCGCAGTGATGAACAAAGGAATTTTGCAACAATTGGACACGCCGCAGAATCTGTATGACAAGCCAGATAATCTATTTGTGGCTGGCTTCATTGGTTCACCGGCGATGAATTTCTCAGATGCGCATTTACGCAGGGATAACGGCGGGTTGTATGTAGTCGCAGATGATAATAGTTTCACTGTGCGCATCCCAGAGGAACGGGTTCCAGTCTATATGCCGCATGCTGGGAAGAAGGTGATTTTTGGGATTCGCCCTGAAGACATCCACAACCCGGAGTTTGCCCCTCCTGGCATTCATGCTGCACCTGTGGAATGCAAGGTTGATGTAACTGAGTTGATGGGTAACGAAATTTTCCTCTACTTGGTTAGTGGTCGCAACAGTTTTGTTGCCCGCGTTGATCCTCGCACGCGCTTTGCAGTGGGTGATCGTGTCCAGGTCGTGTTTAACATGGACAACTTTCATATTTTTGACCCATCGGTGGATGCGGAGAATCCCAAGGCGATTCGCTAGGTTTTGTTCCTGTCAAAGGTTTTTTGTAGCGCAAGAGTGATCTTGCGCTACAAATCTGTTCTCAAGTAGCCTATACAAGGAGATAGACGAATGATCAAAGTAGTTCTCTTACGACATGGTGAAAGTGAGTGGAATAAGGAAAATCGTTTTACAGGTTGGACGGATGTTGATCTTTCTGAGAGAGGGATTGCAGAAGCAATCCAGGCGGGTAAGACATTGAAAGAAGCTGGATATATATTTGATCTGGCGTACACGTCTGTGCTTAAGCGGGCAATTCGAACACTCTGGCTGGTACTGGATCAAATGGATTTGATGTGGATACCGGTTAAAAACTCCTGGCGTTTAAATGAGCGGCACTATGGGGCATTGCAGGGGTTGAACAAAGCAGAAATGGCGGCCAAATTTGGCGAAGAACAGGTGCATATATGGCGGCGCAGCTACGATGTTCGCCCACCAGCGCTGGAAAAGACTGATGAACGTTACCCGGGTAATGACCCCCGTTATAAAGACCTGAGCGAAGATGAATTACCGCTGACCGAGTGTCTGAAAGATACTGTGGCGCGGTTTCTGCCATACTGGCACGAGGAAATTGCGCCGACGATTCGCTCCGGAAAACGTGTTCTGATCGCAGCTCATGGTAACAGTCTGCGGGCGTTGGTCAAATATCTAGACAATGTGCCTGATGATGAGATCGTTGGTTTGAATATTCCAACTGGCATCCCACTGGTTTATGAATTGGATGAAAATCTCAAGCCTATTCAGCATTACTACCTGGGTGATGCAGAAGCGATCCAGAAAGCTATAGAATCGGTTGCGGCACAGGGTAAAGCAAAGAAATAAATCACTAATTTGAGACGGAGGATAACCCTCCGTCTCAAATTTTTAGACTTTAGAAGAGCGGCGTGCCAGCCAGCGACCGCAGACAGCGGTTATACTTCCGCCAAGTAGAGTAAATAATCCCATATACGTAAAAGCGTCTTGCCAGAATCGCATGGGAAACAAGCGGATGAGCGTATCGGAGTAGCGAAAAATCCAGCTTTCACCTTCAAAAAAGACGCGATGAAAAGCGGTAAATAATGCATTAAAGCTGATTGCCACTGAGATGAGAATCAAGAGAATTAAGCCAACTGTCATCCACCCGCCGCGTTCCAAGGAGAGCCAGTACCCGGTGATCCATTTGCTCCGTTTTGCCAGTAAGAATAAACCGACTAGAAAGATAAGTAGAATATACCAGACTGCCAGAATATTTTGAACCAGTATCTTAACATCCAGCATGTGCCTTAGCTCACGCTCGTTATACAATGGTGAACCATCTGCCAATCGCTGCTTGCTGAGGAACTCGATTCCGGCAGAATTAAGTAGGTACTCCAATGAAATCCCTGCCCAGTATAGACGATCTTGGATCGTGAAACCGTAAGGGTCAGGAGGAAAGGTGGGATGATTATATTCAATCTGTAAGAACAACGGGTTGAGTAGTAACCGAACCGCGGTGATAATTAGGAAAAATGGGATTAAGATACTAATCAGCCAACTTAATATGTTTTGCCACTTCATTGGAGTTCCTCCAGATTGCTGTTAAGAAGAAATGATAGCACCATGTTGTTTGTCAGCCATTCAATTGGCGCCTGGTCGTCTGTAAAAATTATTCCGGGTTCAGGAGAGGGCTGCAGATTAGCAATTGTTAACTGCATTGAGTCCAGTAACAATGGGGCAACATCCTGGCGTTGTTGAAGATAAAGGAAATTTGCCAACAAATTATCCCGATGTGTGGGTTGCACGGTAGCGAAAATAATTGAATTGAATGTATTGGGAACATCCATCACATGGATAGTTGGAAACACGGTTAAAATCGTGCCGCCCAGCGCATCTATCAAGCGCCGATCATTGGGCGCGCGTCCAACGTTGATGACCATCACTCCATCTTCGCTGAGATGTTCACGCACGATGGTGAAGAATTCACGCGTGGTCAGATGAGCGGGAATATATGGCGGGCGATAGGCATCTATACTGATAATCTGATAACATCGTGTGCTGTGCTCAAGTCCCCAACGTCCATCCTGAACAAGCACATTGAGATTGGGTTCTGTCATATTAAAGAAACGTTGCCCAACTTCAACGATTTTGGGATCAATTTCAAATCCATCAATGGGGATTGGCCCATAGATCAGGGTTGCTTGACGGGCAGCCGTACCAGCAGCTAGCCCGACAATGGCAATGCTTTTTATATTATTCGGGTCATAGGGCGGATCGTTAAAAAATGGACTAACTGAAACCTGTTCCCAAGGACCGTAATAATTCACCTGTTGGGGATGATAGATAGAGTGCACCCCTTGTCCTTCATTTAGACGCAACAAGCGGTAACCATTTTGCTCCAAAACTTGAATATAGTTGTAAGCCGACTCGGTTTCATAAATTTGCCCTGGGGTGTTTTTAGCACCTCCCGGCAAGCCCCATACTGTGATAATTGGGATGAGTATCAATATAGGCGTGAGACGCGAGGCGAACTTGTACCCGCATGTTTTGCCTAACCCAATCAATGCGACAATCAACAAAAGCGCGCTAAAAGCCAGAAAGGTACGATATGTGCCGATCAATGGAATAAGCACTAGTACTGGCAGGAATGTCCCAAGAAAAGAACCCAGAGTGGAGATGGCGTAAATTTTTCCAGCCACTTTGCCGCTATCTTCTGTGCTCGAAATTGCCAGGCGGATGGCAAAAGGAGAAGCCATACCAAGCAAAGTCATTGGAATGCTGAGCAAGATAATCACCGAAGCAAATGAGCCAGCCAGTATAGCAATATTAAGCTGGTCAAAGGCGTCCGCCGCTAGGCGTAAAACCGGTCGCGAAATTGCGGGAACGAGAGCAATTGTCAGAGAAGCGCCAACCAGGATTAGGAAGAACAGACGATAATAAGGGTATCGGTCTGATAAGCGACCCCCGAGAAAATAGCCAACTGCAAGATAGATCAGGATCAATCCGATAATACTTGCCCAAACCAGATTGCTGGTACCGAAAACGTTGCCCAACAACCTGGATGCTGCCATTTCCAGAGCAAGTGAGGTCATTCCAGAAACGAAAACTGTTAAATACAAATAATTTCGCATAGACTATCCTGAAAAGTACACTTGGATGAAGTAGATTATACTTGGAATGTGGGTGTTGTATAATTCAATCCAGACAGAGTTCCAAATTAATTGATTGAATAAGAGGTGATTGGGATGAAACTGGTCACGGTAGCTGAAATGCGTGCAATTGAACAGGAAGCTAACGCGCAGGGTATCACTTATGAGCGAATGATGGAGAATGCTGGTCATGGGGTTGCACAGGTTGTGCTGACGCGTTTTGGGGAAGGGGGCGGACAGTCCGTAATAGGACTGGTAGGTTCTGGTAATAACGGCGGAGATACATTGGTAGCCCTTGCTGAACTGGCACACTCTGGCTGGCAGGCGCGTTGTTACATTGTTCGCCCGCGCCCCGAAGGGGACTCACTAGTGCAACGATTGGTTCATGCTGGGGGAGAGGTAATGGACATTGAACGGGATAAAGGTCTTAAAAAACTCGATGCGTGGCTGGGAGCATCGGATGTTCTGTTGGACGGAATATTGGGAACTGGGGTACAGTTGCCGTTGAAGCCAGAACTGGCTCGCTTGCTTGGGCATGTCAAAAATTTTCGTCCATTGCCATTTGTAGTTGCTGTTGATTGTCCTTCTGGGATGGACTGTGATTCCGGTGAAGTTGCTGAGGAAACGATACCCGCAAATGTCACTGTATGTATGGCGGCTGTAAAGATGGGAATGTTACGTTTTCCAGCTTTTGAGTGGCTGGGACAGCTAGAGGTTGCCGATATTGGTTTAAGTGACAGTTTGAAACGGTGGAAAGAAATTAACCTGGAGGTGGTGACGGGTGATCGGGTAAGGGGCTTACTTCCGAAGCGACCAGGGGATGCACATAAAGGTACATTTGGTACAGCGATGGTGATCGCCGGCTCGGTAAATTACACCGGAGCGGCTTATCTAGCTGCAAAGGCGGCTTATCGTGTAGGTGCTGGACTGGTACGGGTAGCCTTGCCAGGACCTTTGCATACCGTACTGGCAGGACAGTTACCGGAGGCTACATGGCTGTTGTTACCGCATGAATTGGGTGTCATTGCCCGCGATGGTTGTGACTTGGTATTAGAAAATCTTGAACGCGTAACAGCATTGCTGCTTGGTCCGGGATGGGGGCTGGAGGAGACCACTAGAGAGTTTCTCAGCAATTTATTGAGTCTGGCTGGCAACTACCCGATACGTTCAACTATTGGTTTTGTAAGCAAGGCGAAAGAAGAAAAAAAGCAGGAGAGCAAGAGGAGAAAATTACCACCGCTGGTTATTGATGCAGATGGATTAAAACTACTCAGCCGAATCCCCGATTGGGACAAATTGCTTCCAGAAGGTTCAATATTGACACCCCATCCTGGTGAGATGGGAGTGTTGACTGGTATGGGAGTACCTGAAATTCAGAAAGATCGTCTGACTCTAGCGCGCAGATACGCTGAACAATGGAAGCAGGTGGTTGTCTTGAAAGGCGCACTAAGTGTGGTTGCTGCGCCCGACGGTCGAGCTGCAGTGATACCAATTGCCACTCCGGCGCTGGCACGTGCCGGTACAGGGGATGTGCTTTCCGGAATAGTTGTTGGGTTGCTTGCTCAAGGTGTCCCAGCCTATGAGGCTGCTCTAACAGGTGCCTGGTTGCACGCCCAGGCTGGATTGGCAGCTTCTGATTGGGTAGGGCATCCGGCTTCCGTGCTGGCTGGAGATGTATTGGAAGCAATTGCAGATGTACTTCAGTCACTTGAAAGCAAGGAATAAATTGCCCCCTTCCTGGTTGGGAGAGGGCAAAGAATCCTGCTACTGCGGTTTAATGTCAAAACGTTCCGCAATAAAGTGTTTTTAATCAACAAAAACTACTCAGCCGCGGCTGGTTCTTCGGGTGGCTTGGGCTCAGATTTGCGACTGAGTTTCTTTTTCTGTTCTTCTATGATGACCTGCCCACGTTGCTGAAGTTCTTCCGCTCTTTCTTTTGTCATTTTTGCGAGCTCATCAAATCGTGCACGAGCTTCTAATGCTGCAGCTTCTGCCTGTTTGTATGCTTCATCTATAGTTTCTGAAGCCTTGTCGCGTAGTTCAATGGCTTTGTCTTTAATCAAAGTGCGAGTTTGCTCGCCGGATTGTGGTGCAAGAAGCAGAGCAGCTAAGGCACCAGTTAATCCACCAACCACAAAACCAATTAAGAACGCTCCAAACTCATCTCGGTCTGACATGATAAAGTCTCCTTTCTATAAGCCAAAATTATTTTAACTCACCGCTTGCCCGGCTTCAGCAAGTCAATTAAACGCTTGAAGCCAGCCAGGTACTCGTTCAGCTTGATCACCGGTTCAACTAGATTATCGCTTAAGAAGGTTACTGTTCCGCGTAACGTGTTTACCGTGTCATTTGTAGAATGTAAGATTGGTTTAATTTCATTTTGCAACAAGTTAATCAGAATCGCAAGCTGAATCATTAGAATAAACAGCGCTGCGCCAATAACCAGCGATTCCAGAGCCATGAAAATGATAAAAACATCGCGGATCTTACTGGTAGTGGATGTTTCAGCAGTTAGAAGAAAATATGCCGCTACAACAATCAATACCAGCAATAAAACTGCGATCAGAATTGCCACGATTAATCTTCGGCGGTCTTCAGAACTAATTGGCTGGGTGGAGGAAAGGTGGGTAATTGGGGGAGTTTCGTGATTTTGTTCCATAGTTGTTTTTATTATATAACAAAACATTAGAAACGTTTCTTTTTTCCTGTATAATTATAGAGTATTTTTATTTGGAAAGGGAAAGATGCTCACCCAATATTATCATTATACCTGATGTTACAAATTGGTTGCCAGTTGGCGACCAGTCCATCACGCACACGCCTGGAATGGCATCCGGTTTTTGGCCGTCTTATGAAGTGTTGAGTTTGTTTGGGGTCACTCCGTTGCCGCCGGCGTGTGCCGGCGGCTTTGTTTTTTGGGGAGAGTTCTTTCCCTAAAATCTTTATGTAAGGAGAGACCTGAAATGGACAAAAATACGGTGATTCTTTTTACTCGCAATGGGATGGGGGAAGCTCCCGGTGAGCTGCAAACTGCATTGGCGGTCAAATTTCTGACCTTGCTGGATGAAAACCGCCAATTACCCGGCAAGATTGTATTTTATACGGATGGTGTCAAACTGATTTGCCATGGCTCGCCAGCTATTGATATCTTGAAGAAAATTGAGTCGCAAGGCGTAGAGCTGGTGATATGCCATACCTGCCTGAACTTTTTTGGTCTTTTGGATCAAGTTGCAGTGGGTGTGGTTGGTGGAATGGGTGATATCATTGAGGCTTTGCGGATGGCGAAGAAGGTTATCAGCGTATAGACATTGCCAATGCTAGCGCGCCCAAAATTCCAGCTCGGTTGCCTAAGGCTGGCGGTACAATATAAGTTTCAACATTCTCAAGGATAGCGGGAGACTGAATATACTGGTTGAGCGCTTTTTGCACTTCCGTATGGATTAGTGGGAAGAGAGCAAGATTTTGCATGACGCCGCCGCCAAGGATGATGCGACGAGGCGAGACCACATAAATTAAGTTCGCTAATGCTCTGGCGATGTAGTTAGCCTCCAAAAACCAGGCTGGATGGTTGTCTGGCAGGGTTTCGGCAGGCTTTCCCCAGCGTTGTTTCATAGCTGGGCCCGATGCCAATCCTTCAAAGCAATCACCATGAAAAGGACAGTTTCCCGGAAAAGGGTCAGCTTGCCAATCATGGGGTATACTAATATGTCCCATTTCAGGGTGAAGCAGTCCGTGTAATGGTGAACCGTTGACGATTCCTCCACCACCAATTCCGGTGCCAATAGTCAGGTAAAGCAGGGGATCAAAACCTTGTCCAGCTCCCCAGCAACTTTCCGCCAGTGCAGCCGCATTGACATCAGTATCAAAGGCGACAGGAATTTGTAAAGTGTTTTGAAAGAATTTGACCATGCTAGTATTCTGCCAGCCTGGTTTGGGTGTGCTGGTAATATACCCATAGGTGGGAGATTTTTGGTCAAGGTCAATCGGGCCAAAGCAGGCAATGCCGATAGCGCCAAGTGTATATATTTTTGATTGTTCTTGAAAAAATGCCATGCACTTTTGCAGAGTTTCATCAGGTGTTGTGGTGGGAAAGCGAATTTCAGAAAGAATGTTTTCTGGGCCTGTGCCGACCGCGCAAACAAACTTTGTTCCACCAGCTTCAATTGCCCCAAACATATACATGATCCTTTCTTCTTATCAGGTTGTCCTGGATCTGCCTCCTTTACTAAGGGAAATATCATGACCTTATTTTGATTCAGGCATTCCTCAGGTTAGCAATGATCCGTTTGGGTTTCAGGATGCAATCTAAGGCGTCCTCAATGCAGGTCACGATAATATCCGCGTTCTCAAGAGCTTTTCTGTGGGTGCCCTCCTTGCCGATGATGCAGATCCCAATAACCGCTTCTTTCAACATTTCCGCATCATTATAACCGTTACCAATTGCGATGGTGTGCTGCGCGCCAATGAAAGAAATCAGCTCTCGTTTCTCCTCAGAGGCGTTGTCACTTTTCAATGGATATGCCTCAATACCCAGGTGTTCAGCAAGTTCTTGCAAGTTGCCGTATGTGTCAGATGAGGTGACGATAACACGAAAGTGTTTTGAAAGTTCCGCAATTTTGGCTGTAACTGCCCGGGATATTTCACCATCTATTGCCAGCGTACCATTCAAATCCAAAACAACATGATGGATTTCGAGAATTCCATAGCCGGGAATGTCCATTTTCATAGTGATAACTGAAATTGTGTCCTTTAGCTTTAATTTAGCGACGTTTGCGTCTGGTTTTACCTTTAGACGTAGCCAACTCACTACCAATCCGTATTCCAAAACGAGGCAAGATTACCCGATGCAGTAGTAAAACTAGCGAGGTGGACCCAAGGGCAATTGCAAAGACAACAAGTGAACTGCTAACCTTGTTCATTATGGAAGGATTGACCAGCATGACGATTGCCAAGGTAAGCATAAGCATGCCGCCAATCAGTTTCAAAATACGCCCTTGCTTTTCTTCCAGCTTGCTAGCGCGCAGGGTAAACACAGATGCGAAAAATATGGCTAGTTCGTCTAGCTGATAAATCACCATATATACTATCAACAAGGCAATGAAAACCGCCGCCCCCACTTTTTGGCTGGCTAACAAATTAGTCCATAAAACTGGGAAGCCTGCTGTGCAGGAAAACTCAACTAATGATACACCAGTAGCTAGTACCACTGTGGCACTGATCAATCCCCAGAGAGATTGACTGGCATCCGTGATTTTTCTCATGCGCTGAAAGATACCCGGTTTTTTCTCGTCCGAAATGGTAAACGAAACTCCTTCTTTATACCAGAAGTAGTCCTTGATGTTGACCAGAGCAAAGAATAGTGCTACCAATGACACAACAATCTGAACCCAGCCCACAAAACTGGTAAAAGTGAAAATTGTGAACAACCCTGCAATAAAAAGAGCATAAACCAGGGCAGTGATTGTCAGAAACACCAGACCGATAATAATTACTTTTTTCCGTGAGCCGGTGTGTAGCGTTAGTGCCAACAACATAGTCAGCACCCAGACAGAGCAAGGATTGAACCCGTCCACAAAAGAGATAATAAGTGTACTCAGGAATAGGGGCTGGGTCTCTAAATTGATCTTGCCCAGAATTGGGACATCAATGGCACTGGATGAATTTTCGGACGGGGATGTCTGACTTTGAGTAGTTGCAGGGTGGCTGGTTGAATTATTGTTAAAGCTTGAAATGTTGGGATCAATACCGGTTCCCGGATCAGGGCAGCTTGAAACCAAGCAGGTATTTACAACTTTTTCAATTTGCGCTTTGATCGTATCGTTATAACCAACCCAATATTGAGTGCCAATGAAAAAAGTTGGAACAGCAGTAGCTTCGAAACCATAAGTCGCAGCCATTTTTTTGAGTAGTTCCTGGTTTTCGTCGACGTACCATACTTCATAAGCGCGGACTTCCACCTGTGGATGGTTTTTCTTAAGCTCTTCCAGGAATGGCTTTGCATTAGCGCAATGTGGGCAGCCATCTCCCCAGAAAAAGTAGATAACAATCTTATTTTCGGGCGTAGCGGTTTGTGCCTGAGCAGGCTGTGAAGGACTAAGAACAAGTAATAAAAGCAGCCCTATCAAAAAGGTTAACGATAATGCGACTCGCCTAAACGCCATTCTTCAGTTTCCTCCATAAGAAAAGGTGGGTAAATTGTTTGTCTATCTGATATTTTATCAGGGGAAAATCTACTGTAAAGGTAATCCTGCAATATTTTGTGAAAGTCTGGTTTTCGGCTTTCTGGGTATTCTTACCACACCGATAGAGAGCAATTGTTTCGGTGATCGTACAAAACTTGACACAATCTTGTCGGTGTGCTACATTATGGTTTGAAATTTGTTTACGGAGATTTCCGGTTAGATCCATCAAAAAGGAGTGCAGCCTTGACCAAAACACGTAACCAAATGATGGTTGACCGACTACGGGAGCTTCAAGCCTCCTCACCGGATATTGAAGCTTCAGCTATCGTCAGTGTGGATGGCCTAACAATTGCATCAGCGCTACCTCAGGGAGTTGAGGAAGATCGTGTATCGGCCATGTCTGCCGCAATGCTTGCACTTGGGGAGCGTATCGCTGGTGAACTGGGTCGTGGTTCGCTGGATCAAGTGTACATCAAAGGTGAAAAGGGTTATGTTGTCTTGATGTCGGTCGGGGAAGAAGCTGTGCTGACTGCCCTGGCACGCGAGCAGGCTAAGCTGGGTTTAATTTTTCTTGATATGCGGCGAGCTGCCGAGGACCTTGCAAAACTGATCTGAATAACGGATACCTATGGAACCCATACCTAAGAGTGGCTTATACTACCCAAATAAAATCGCTCGCATTGCCCTGCTGGCGTTGGAAGATGTGATGGGCAAAAATGGCATGAGTGCTATCCTCAATCTCGCAAATCTGCAGCATTTGATTGACAACTATCCACCAGACAACCTAGAAAAACAGTTTGATTTTGCTGATTTTTCCTCGATTTTCGGTGCGCTGGAAGAGATGTACGGCCCGCGTGGCGGCCGCGGTTTGGCGTTGAGAGCAGGCAGGGCAACATTTGATAATGCATTGAAACATTTTGGCGCGCTGGCCGGTGTGGGCGATATGGCTTTTAAGGTATTGCCGCTATCGGCCAAAATGCGCATTGGTCTCAGTGCAATGGCAAAGATTTTCAGTACCACTAGCGATCAGCTTAGCACTGTGGAAGAAAAAGATGATCACTATATTTACACCATTCACAGGTGCCCGGTTTGTTGGGGCAGGCATACCGATAAACCAGCTTGTTTTATTGCTACCGGTCTTCTAATTGAAGGGCTAAAGTGGGTCTCGGGCGGGAATGAGTTTCGCGTCACACAGGTAACGGCTAAATCTTGTGGTGACGAACGTTGTGACTTTCTCATCCCGAAGGAACCCATTCCAAGAGTATAAGGGATCAGCAAATGGACGAGAAAGCTACTATCCTGATCGTTGAAGACGACCTGGATATTGCGGATATGCTGAATGCATACTTTCGTATTCAGGGATATGAAGTCTTGACTGTCAACTGGGGCGAAGATGGTATACGTGCCTGTCAGACAAACCGTCCAGACATAGTTATTCTCGATATTCGTCTGCCGGACACGGATGGTTTTGAGGTGGCACGGAGATTGCGTGAAGACCGGCGTACTAAAGATTTGCCGATCATTTTCTTAACAGAAAAACGCGAGCGAATGTCGCGTCTGAAAGGTCTTGAACTTAAGGCAGATGATTATATTACCAAACCTTTCGATATTCAGGAGTTGAGACTGCGGGTGCGAAATTCGCTTCAACGTGCGCGCCGGGGTACCTTGACCCACCCGGTCACAGGTTTGCCTGATGGCAAACTTGTAGATGAACGCCTTGCTCAATGTATCAAGGGCAATGAAAGCGCATTGTTGGTCATTTCTATTAAAAACCTGGATTATTTCCGTGAGATTTATGGTTTCGTTGCGTCGGATGATCTATTGCGCGCGGTATCGTTAATGCTTCAAAATATTCTCACTGAACTTGATCTTAAGAATGCCTTTCTTGGACATCTCACAACCACTGATTTTTTGCTGGTCACTAACCCGGTTTTTATACCTGAGCTAAAGAAACGCATCAGGAGGCGGCTGGAGCAATCATTTGATTACTTTTATCGCAATCAGGATCGAGATGAAAATGAAGATCTGTTTCGTGGACAAGAATTAGGAGTGGGGTTTGGAGAAATTTTGCTTAGTATTACACCTTATTCAGACCTGCAGCTTCTGAAACATGATCTAGAGCGAATCTATCGCTAGGAGAGACATTGAACATCACCATAGTTATACCGACATACAATGAAGCTGAAAATCTTCCCAAGCTCGTTTCATCTATTTTTGAACTTCCTCTTTCTGGTTTAAACTTGCTAATTGTTGATGACAATAGCCCCGATGGTTCCGGCCAAATAGCGGAGGAATTAGGGCGGCAGAGCGGTGGACGTGTCAGGGTATTGCATCGTCCTGGTAAGCTTGGGTTGGGGACAGCTTATATTCAGGGGTTTCAACTGGCTTTGAGTCAGGGGGCAGATTATATTGGTCAGATGGATGCTGATTTCTCGCATCCGATTGATAAGATTGTCCCGATGGTTGAAGCACTCTCTGAGTATGATTTCGCGATCGGGTCGCGCTATGTACCTGGGGGACGGTTAGATGAACGCTGGCCCATCTGGCGCAGGGCATTGTCTGGCTGGGGTAATTTTTATGCCCGCACGATATTGGGAATGAAGATACGCGATGTAACAGGCGGCTTTAAGTTGTGGAAACGTGAAACCTTAAGTGCCATGCCACTGGAGCGAATTCGTTCCAATGGGTATGTGTTTCAGGTAGAAATGTCCTACGTTGCCAGTCTTCTGGGATTTAAGTGTAAAGAGATACCAATCTATTTTGCTGATCGGCGATGGGGAAAGTCAAAAATGAATTTTCGCATACAGGTTGAGGCTGCCATTAGGGTGTGGCAACTATTGAGCTTATATCGGGATTTAAGATAAAGCTGCTCAATCAGCAATTGATCCTCTGAGCGTTTTTGGTTCTAACTGTTGGTAGTATGCCTGGGTTAATCTTTCCCATTCTTCCAGACTGAGTGTTTCTGCACGTCGTTGAGGATCAATTCTCACAGAATTGAGCAAATCCGATATCCGGTCTGGAGTAGTGTGCAAACCTCTGGTTAAAGCGTTACGCAGGGTTTTGCGTTTTTGGCTAAATCCTGCTTTTGCCAGTGCAAAGAATGAATCCAAATAGAGAGTGGGAATGATAGGTTGAGGATAAATATCAATCCGAATTGCAGTAGAGGAAACTTTGGGTGCTGGGTAAAAAGCGCCCGGTGGAATTTGGATAACCGGGTAAGGTTTACCGTATATCTGTACACTGAGCGACAGCAAATTGTATTCACCTGCGGTGGCGCAGATGCGCTGCGCTACTTCCTGCTGAACGGTCAATACCAAACAGTTTGGTCGAGATGGAGATTCAAGTAAGCGCCGTATTACTGCTGATGTGATGTAATAGGGAATATTGGCAACTACCCAGTAACCTGACTGGGGAAGGATATCATTGATGTTTATTGTCAAAATATCTCCATGAACAAGGGTCACGTTAGGATAGCCAGCGAGCACATCACGTAAAACCGGCAATAAACGCTCATCCAGCTCTACTGCTACTACTTGCCGGGCTACAAGTGCAAGATGACGTGTCAGACTTCCGAGTCCAGGACCGATTTCTAACACATCGCACTCTGGTGGTATTTGGGCGGCCTTGATGATTCGCTGGATGGCAATATCATCCATCAAGAAATTTTGTCCAAGGCTTTTCTTGGGCTTGATTCCATATTGCTTTAGCAAGGAAGGGATATGGAGAGGCGGAGGGGTCAGGGTAGTATCCATGGAATATCTGCTGGAACAGGGGTGAGGAAATATAAGATGGTTTTCTGATGCCAGGGTTCAAAATCGGCATCTGTAAAAGCCAGATCAATCCAGTGTTGTCCGGGGATGCCGCCACCAACATCACCGATAACCGCTTTGCCATAGCCGGGTACATATACTTGCTGCCCAGCCATTAGCCGATACCATCTTGAGGTGACACTGATCACACCACGCTGAACAGGTAAACCGCTTGCAGTGCCATAATAGCAACGAGTGCCGCCTGAGCGGCAAGGGGAATAAGAAGTAGCATAAACTGCTACGGCGCGCCAGTACTCGATTGTCCCTTCGGGTGTTTGTAACGTGCGGATGACGACTTTTGTGCCATAGCCGATTTGTTCAGGCTCAGGCTCGTTGGCGGTCCATTGCGATTCGGTGGTTCGGCTCACTTCTTTCCCGTCTTCATAACGTACCCGTAAGCGAGTTATCTGTACGCCGTAACGGCCAGCACGGATCAGACGCGTCTGATCCAGTTCAAGTTCTGGATCAGCGACAAATTCACGCTCGAATGGCAAAGTCGTTTGCTCTAAGACAATTTCTTCCTGAACTTTGACTACGCGGATTCTTCCATCAGCTGGTAGAGGCTGATCTTCAGCGGGTAAGCTATAATCCAGATTCTGCAGGGAGATGCCAGATTCAGCTAATGCCTGCCCTATTGTTGGAGCGGCAGAATTCACGACGATTTTTTGCTGACCTATCTGGACGCTTAAAGGAACAGCGCGCTGCAGGGTTATCCGTTGACCTGCAGGGGGCAAAAAACCTGCCGGCATGGACAGACGATCAGCTATAGAAAGCCTTACGCCGCTATCCCAAAGCGCCCGCAGTATGGTTGAGGCGGTTGTCTGGAGAGATATATCTTTACCATTCTCCAATAGATATAAAGTTTTTGCTGGTCTGTATTGCAGGAAGTAAGCAGTTGCTGGTGCAAGTGGTTCAGTAAGTGCAACAGGCAAACCATTCCACAGTACCTTATCACCGAAGCCGGTTTTAATCCCTGCTTGTTGGAGAAGACTGGCTGGGGTTCGCTCCGCACTGCGAAGAGAAATTGTTTGACCGGTTACTTCGTCTAAAATGGTTACTGGATGTGCCTGTTCAAGGTGGATAGTTGTATTCCAGCCTACCAATTTGTTACGATCTGGCTGCACGCGATCTTCCGGCGTTAGGGGGATACGAGCGCTAGCGATCACACTGCTTACCGTCAATGCCCGGGTGGTGACTGTTTGGGGCTGTCCATTGACAACGATAGTTACCGTGCGGCGCAACCCCAAAATAGAACCGGTGAAAACCAGTGTGATGATCAGAGCAACCCAAACGAGAGTGCGTAAACTCTTATCCATATTTGCCATGATTGTATCAGAAAGTTATTTCATGCTCTGCAATTTTATTGAGAAATTTATTATAAAATCCTTGACTTTTATTCTGGTTTCTTCTATACTGCATAAAAAGATACAACGGGGAGCCCTTGATAGGGCTGAGAGGAGGACAAAAAAGTCCTCGACCCGCATGACCTGATCCGGATAATGCCGGCGGAGGGAACATATGTAAGATATTTCTTTTTCACCCTCCCCGGCGGAGGGTATTTTGTTGAATCAAAAAAGGGCTGTCATATTTCTAAATGGTAAGATACCTGATTTTTCGGCGGCGATGAAGGTTGTTAAACCAGCTGACTGGCTGGTGGCAGTGGATGGCGGGTTGAAGAACATGCAACGACTGGGGTTGCAGCCTGATGTCGTAATTGGTGATATGGATTCATTGTCACCAGAGGAATTTTTGAAGCTCGCCTCAAATGGAGTTCGACTGATACGTTATCCTAGCGAGAAGGATGAAACCGATTTTGAGCTAGCCTTGCATTTGGCTGTTGAAAAAGAAGGTTATCAAACGATACGCGTTTTGGGTGCCTTTGGTGGGCGTCTTGATCAGACATTAGCTAATATTGCATTGCTTGCTTTGCCTTTTTTGGAGAATCGCGATGTACGTCTGGATGACGGTTACGAAGAGGCGTTTGTTATTCGAGCGAGAACGGTTATTGAGGGGAAACCCGGTGACACACTGTCGCTTATCCCGATGTTTGGTGCAGTGCATGGCGTTGTAACGCATGGATTGAAATATCCATTGCGAGGGGAGTCTTTATGGCCAGAACGGACGCGTGGCATCAGTAATGTCATGCTTAATCACCGAGCCTCTGTCCAAATTGAGCAAGGACTTTTGTTATGTGTTCACATACGTCAGATGAGTTTCTGAGAAGTGGTGTAGGAGGTAGAAATGAAAAAACGAATTCAGGCAATTATTGGTTGGGTGGCATTAGGACTGTTACTAGTAGCTTGCGTTCCAAGCGTATCGGTGCCCGAAACGCCCACTACAGTAGCACCGTCTTTATTGACTGTGATGACACACGACTCCTTTGCGGTCAGCGAAGAAGTGATTAGGGCTTTTGAGCAAGAAAATAACCTTAAAGTCGAGTTCCTCAAGAGCGGTGATACCGGTTCGGCGCTCAACCGGGCTATTCTTACAAAGGCGTCACCACAAGCAGATGTTTTTTATGGGGTAGATAACACATTTCTATCCCGTGCTCTGGAAGCTGATATTTTTGTTCCGTATGACGCGCCGGCTTTGCAGGATATCCCTGACGAGTTCAAGCTGGATGAGCAAAAGCGCGCTTTACCAGTAGATTTTGGGGATGTGTGTCTCAACTACGATAAAGTTTATTTTGCAAATGCAAATCTGGCGGTACCGCAGAGTTTTGAGGATTTACTCAAACCCGAATACAAAGGGTTACTGGTTGTGCAAAATCCGGCCACTTCTTCACCGGGGCTGTCGTTCATGCTGGCGACTGTAGCACGATATGGCGCTGATGGTTTTCTGGATTTTTGGAGAGCACTACGGGATAATGAAGTGGTAGTGGTCAATGATTGGGAAACGGCATATTACACAAATTTTAGCGGATCCTCCGGCAAAGGAGCACAGCCCATTGTGGTGTCGTATAATTCCAGCCCGGCGGCTGAGGTGATTTTTGCCCCTGAGCCACTGGAAGACGCTCCAACCGCAGCGATCACTTCACCAGGAATGTGTTTTCGCCAGATTGAGTTTGTTGGTATTCTCAATGGGACAAGAAAGCAAGTTTTGGCTGAGAAATTTGTGGATTTTATGCTGAGTCTGCCGTTTCAAAACGATATGCCGTTACAAATGTTCGTCTATCCGGTGCGCAATGGTGCAACTTTGCCACCCGAATTTGTAAAGTATTCTGCAGTTCCTGACCAGCCAGCCAGCATTGATCCTGAATTAATCAGTCAAAACCGTGAAGCATGGATAACAGCCTGGAATGAAGTGGTTCTACGATGAGGATACTCGTTTGAGCCGCGTTGTGCTGTTGTTTTCTGATTGCCTGCGGAGAGTTTTTCGCTCACAGGTAGGTTGGCCATTCTGGCTTTTACCGGTCAGTTTTTTGCTTATATTTTTTTTCTATCCGCTTGCATCTA
Organism: Anaerolinea sp.; assembly: GCA_020725865.1. Taxonomy (GTDB): domain Bacteria; phylum Chloroflexota; class Anaerolineae; order Anaerolineales; family Anaerolineaceae; genus DYEC01. The sequence goes on from DYEC01000012.1 coordinate 75,053, forward strand.
TTCTTTTACTGGCGGGAAAAGCTGCAGTTGAAGCCGGCTTTCAGTGGTTGGCATGGGAAAAAATCTGGAGTACACTGTGGTTTACCGTCTGGCAAGCAATACTTTCGACCATCTTAACTCTGTTGATCGGGCTGCCGGGGGCGTATGTATTTGCGAGGTATCGCTTTTGGGCAAAGCGTTTGTGGGGTGTTCTGGTCAGTCTGCCATTTATTTTGCCAACGGTGGTAGTTGCAGCTGGCTTTAACTCACTTCTTGGACCCCGTGGTTTTGTCAATCTGATCCTGATGACCAGTTTGGGATTGGAGAAGCCGCCGATTCAGGTCATGAATACGCTCTCTGCTATCTTGCTGGCACATGTTTTCTATAACACGACCATCGTGTTAAGGATTGTGGGCGGGAGCTGGGCGCAATTGGATCAACGGCTGGAGCAGGCGGCACGATCTCTAGGTGCTACGCCATTCCGGGTTTTTTGGGAAGTAACTCTGCCCTTATTGCGCCCTGCAATTCTTTCGGCGGTGCTGTTAGTTTTTTTGTTTGATTTCACCAGTTTTGGCGTCATTTTACTGCTGGGAGGCGCTAGATTTGCCACGCTGGAGGTTGAAATCTACATTCAGGCGCTGCACATGCTGAATTTGCCTTTGGCAGGTTTGCTCTCTGCCATTCAATTGTTGTGCACCTTACTGATCACGTGGTTTTACTCTCGCCTGAATCGACGACGAGAGGTGCCTGTGATGCCGCGCGTGCTGGATGAGTATGTTCGAACTCCTCGTGGATTGCGTCAACATCTCATGGTGGGCGGGATTTTGGTCATTTTAGGCTTATTATTGATCACGCCACTGGTTGCATTAGGTATACGTTCATTCACTAGATTGGAGGCGGCACGCGGTGAGCGCGGTGAGGTCAACACTGGTTGGACGCTGACGTATTATCGTGAACTATTTATCAACCGTCGGGGTTCTTTATTTTATGTTCCCCCCATAGAGGCAGTGCGAAATTCTTTGAACTATGCTTCACTAACAGTTGTCATTTCGCTAGGTTTGGGTCTTTTAGCTGCAGTTGCACTGAATCGTCAAAAATCAAAGACGCATAATCATCTGTCTGAGTTTCAGGGCGTTCTCTACGGTGGGACCGACCGACTCAATCACTCGAGAATCTTTTTACCCCTTGGTGAATTATTCTTAATGTTACCATTGGGAGCCTCAGCGGTTACATTGGGCTTGGGTTTTCTGGTAGCTTTTAACCGTCTACCGCTTGATGTTCGTACATTCCCTTTTCTGATACCGGTTGCACATAGTCTTGTGGCTTTACCATTTGTTGTGCGGACATTGCAGCCTGTGCTGGCTTCCATCCCGCCGGTGTTGCGTAACGCGGCAGCTGTGCTGGGTGCTAGCCCCTGGCATGTCTGGAAGGAAATTGACCTGCCAATTGTTTTCAGGGCAATGGTAAGTAGCGGGGTTTTTGCTTTTACGATTTCGATGGGCGAATTTGGCGCAACCACTTTTCTTGCCCGTCCGGAATATCCGACCTTACCGGTAGCGATTTATCGCTTTCTTTCACAGCCTGGGGCGCTTAATTATGGTCAGGCATTGGCAATGGCAACCCTCTTAATGTTGATTTGCGCCGTCGGCATTTTTGTTATTGAGCGGCTGAGATTGCCAGGTGGTGAAGGATTATGATATGTTAGCTGTGCAGGAAATTTTTAAACACTATGAAGGCTGCCCTTTGCTGAAAGGCGTATCGTTCGAAGTAGCTGAAGGGGAGACTTTATGTCTTCTGGGCACTTCTGGAAGTGGCAAAAGCACGCTCTTGAGAATCATTGCCGGATTGGAACAGGCGGAACTTGGTCGTGTTTTATGGAACGGTGAGGATTTAGCACATATTCCGGTACATCGTCGTCATTTTGGATTGATGTTTCAGGACTATGCGCTCTTTCCACACCGCACTGTAGAACAAAACGTGGCTTTCGGTTTGAGAATGCAAGGCTTATCGGTTGTAGAGATACAGCAACGCGTAAAAGAAATGCTGGAAAAGGTGAATATGCTCAGCTTTGCCAAAAGAAGAGTTACCGATCTTTCCGGTGGAGAGCAGCAGCGTGTAGCACTAGCGCGCGCTTTAGCTCCCAGACCACGCCTGCTGATGCTGGATGAGCCTTTGGGCGCACTGGATCGCGCTTTGCGAACACAATTGATTGCAGAGTTGCGGTATTTGTTGCGTGAGAGCAAAATTCCAGCGATTTATGTAACCCACGATCAGGATGAAGCATTTGAGATTGCCGATCGTGTGGCTTTGTTGCACAATGGGAAGATTGTTCAGTCGGGAACACCTGCGGAAGTTTATACTAATCCTGCCTCTATATGGGTCGCAGAATTTCTTGGGTTGTCCAACTTGATGCTGGGGAAAGTTCTTTCCCTATGCCCATTGCAAGTAAAAACTGATTTTGGTTGTTGGGAAGTGGGGTGTAAAGCACCGGAAGGACTTCAAATTGGGGACCGGCTTGCAATATTGTTACGCCCATGGGGGGCGAGTGTACAAACTGAACCGGGAACGGAGAATGTTTTATCGGGCAAGGTTGTGGATGTAGTCTTTCGCGGGGAAGGGTATAGGTTGGTGTTACAATGTGGCGAGGTGAAATTTCAATTTTATTGTGAGAAGCCGCTCGGTGTGGGCGAGATGATAAGGTTATACATACCGCCAGAATCCGTTATTTGTTTAAATGAGCCAAGTATATAATTCGATACAGAGAATATAAGACAAAAGTTTTATTATGACGAAAAACTATTTACAAGAAGTTGTGCGAGTTGTCAAATGCAATCTGACTGGCCAGGAGATTTGGAGTTATCAGGGTAACCTAATAAAACGTTCGAGAGGCATAGTTTTGCTGGAAGCTTTTTTTAACCGTGCTGATTTACCGTTTCATAATATTGTCTTACGTCAAGGGGATCGTTTTTTGGAAGCATACTTTTCAAAACGCTGGTACAACATCTTTGAGATTTATGATGTGACAGACGGCCACCTCAAAGGCTGGTACTGTAATGTAACCAAACCTGCTGTATTCCAAGAAGATAAAATTTCCTATGTTGATCTCGCACTTGACTTGCTGGTCTATCCAGATGGTGAGCGCCTGTTATTGGACGAAGAAGAGTTTGACGCTCTACCACTTGATAACCAGACGCGCACCAAAGCCAGAGCGGCTCTGGGTGAACTACAGATGATATTTGATTCTGTTGAGATATTTCGCCTTGAATCCTGGCTGGATCGTCAAAAGAACCCGTAAGGAAAGTGCTGGGCTATGCAGCGAGTAGCGGCAAGTAGCTGTCCAGCATGTCTTCCAGGTTGAAGTCGAAGTTAAATTCTCCTCCACCACTGTACATCAGGTAGCCAAAAACTGCCACGCAACAGCAGCATAGCAATACCAGCACAATAATCAGCACAATCCATAAAGTTTTTCTGCTCTTTTTGGGCGGTTCTGGCGAATAGGGGGCTTCGGGGTTGAAGCCGCCAGGAGGCGGTGTTTCTGCTGGTTGAGCTGGTGGAGTTGCCATGACAGTTGGTTCATTGTCAGACGGGAAATAAGGTTGATTGTTCATCACTCTCTCCTAGGGTTGTGTGAAGAAAACGGTATTCATGTCATTAAAAAATGGCAGACATAAAAATGGGGCACTAATAACTCCTGCCCAAAACAAGATGAAGAGGCAGAGTCCCAGCAAAATCAGTGCGATATTGATATATCCAAGAACCAGTCCGGCTGTTGCTAACCCGTCACCTCCAAGTCTTCCCTGGCTGCGGCGAATTTCGCTTTTCGCCAGATGGCCGAAGATGACTGCGATGATCCCGCCCAAGCCAAAAACTCCCAACCATGCCAGAACACCAAAGATCAGGCTGATGATCGCCATAGAACTGGTTTGTGTTGGTATTTGTGGTACAAGCGATGATGTAGAGTTTGGCGATTGATTCACCAAAACCTCCCTTAATTTATTATTTGTTTACTATATCATGGGTTGACTGTTTTGTGCGCTTTAACCCAGAGCCGGTAAACAATCCAGGATGTGATCAGGACGAGAATACAAGCGATGATCACTGGTACCACAACTGAAAGAATAGAGATGATAGTTGAGGTCAGATCTTCGGCGATACTCACTGGAATGTTACCAGCTCCCCCGGTTGTAGCAGTGACTGCCGGGCGAATGACGGCAGATTTAGCAGCATGGACACCGCCGGCAATCAGAAGACCGAGAGCCAGTGAGAGAATGGGGTGAATATCTGTAACTACGTGAGCACTGGCTGCAAAAGCAATAGCACCTGCCGCGGGTCGAACGAAGGTCTGGATAATATCGTTGATATGATTCACAGCAGGAGCTTTGTCAGCGAAAAATTCGATAATTGATAGCACAACTAGCAAGCCAATAATCCACCAGCTTGTCAGCACATCCCATGGTTGGCGAAGCTCGATTAAGTTAGTAAACTTTGCCAGCAATGCCACAATCAATAAGGGAATGTATGCATTCAAACCAGCACTGGCTGAAAGCCCAAAAGCGCTAAAGATGCCAAGCAGTTCTAACATATTTCCTCCATTATTGTCCGATTGGAAAACCCTTCCAGGTTCCTGTTAATAAATATCGCCCCAAGTCCATTAAGGCAATTTGCAAAAGGGCAGTGGTAAAGCCAGTGATCAATAACCCACTCAGGTCATTGAGAGTTTGGCATTGGTTTTCTTTCTTGAGCAGCAAAATCCAGATTACAGTGTAGAGCATGGTTAGGATGAACAGAACAGTAGCTGAACTAAGTAGTGCCAATGGATATAATAAGAAAACAATTTCCGATAGGATTGCTACATCGATCACTAGTGCCAGCAGGACAATTGTACCAAGTTGACGCCAGGAATGTAGCAATGGAAACTCAACCCAATCCTTCCAAACCGTTTGATTGAAGATTGGTAGTAAGACAGCAGACATGCCAATTCCCATCCCCGTACCAGTCAACAACCGCAACCAATTGTGAGGCTCGTAAATGTGGGGGAGATTTGGGAAAAAGTGTAAATAAGAATTGACACCATCCACAGCAAATGCTAACAGGAAAGCACCTAAAATGATTAATATCTTATGCGCTGGCATTCCTCCATGACGACCAAGACGGATTTGATATATCAGCGCCACGAACGCTCCCAAATACATTCCGGAACAGCGTGCGCATAGCGGCATCTGGCGGTCTCCCAGGAAGTAGGATCGAGTAGAAATTCGATGACAAACAGCGTATCCAATTGCATCTGCTTTGCCCAGCAAGCTTGGCGGTGTATAGGTTAGCCAAATACCCAGAACAAAGCCGGCTAAAACGATAATGATCAAACTGCTTGTAGAAAAGCGGCGATATTGTCTTGGCGAAGATCCATTCATGATAATTCATTATATATTGGTTTCAAAGTTGGGTTGCAAGGTATAATGTTGGGCATCAGCTGTTGAGACACTCTTTTGCTTATGACAATTACGAACAGTTGCGCTTTCCATGTTAATATACGAGATTAGACTATTTTTGGTTGCTTTCGTTATTTTACTTCTGGCAGGGTGTGGCTCAAACCCAACCTTTATACCCAAGGCAACGCAACAGCCCCAACCCGAGTTATGGTTTACACCGACTGTTGTCCCTACACCGCCAGCAGTACTCACTGGTAACGTCAAGGAACCCTCTATTAATCCCCTAACCGGTTTGCCAATAGAACCTCAGGAGCTGGTGCGGAGACCGGTTGTGGTCAAGATTCAAAATATGCCGCGCTCTGATCGCCCGCAATGGGGGGTATCGGCCGCGGATCTGGTTTATGAATATTTGATTGAATTTGGGGATACACGTTTCGCAGCCGTGTATTATGGTCGTTTACCTGAAAAAGTGGGCCCGATACGGTCTGCCCGCCATGTAGACATTCAGATTGTACAGGCATATAAGGCAATTCTGGTTTTTGGGGGCGCTTATGCAGATTTGTTGAATCTTCTTCTTGAGTCGGATTTTGGGGACCGCCTGATCCGCGAAGGCCCGAATACTGCGCCTGCCCTTTATCGCTATGACCCGGAAGGACGTAATTATCTTCTGGCAAATCTGACCTTACTGGACGGGGTGTTGGAGAAATATGGGATAGATAATTCCCTTCAGCCACTATATGGGATGGCGTTTGCATTAGAGCTGCCCGAGGATGGCGAGGATGCTCACCAGATTTATGTGCGTTTTTCGGGAAGTGTGTACAACCGTTGGGATTATGACATGATAGATGGTCGTTATTTGCGTTATTCGGATGCAGCAAATGCCATGAGTACTAGTGATGAACAATATAAACCATTACTGGACCGGGGAACAGAACAACAGATTGCCATGGATAATGTGGTGGTTTTACTGGCGGAATATCACCCACTGATTCAAACGCCTGAATCTGAAGTATTTGATATTCAACTGACCGGATCAGGCGAGGCTTATTTATTTCGCGATGGACAGTGCTACCGCGCCCGTTGGAAGCGAGACAGGTCAGATGATCTATTAACGCTTTGGCGCGAAGATGGTCAACCTTTACCTTTTCGTCCGGGCCAGACTTGGTTTGAGGTGCTTGGAAGATCTTCTAAGGTTTGGCAGGGGGAGGATGGTGTTTGGCGGTTTGAGTCCTGGATGCCTTGAGTGGAATTCCGAAGGTTAAAGTTTTAAGTTTTTGGTCAGGTTTGACATTCTGAAAACGCAAGACTAAAATGATGCAGTGTTACTGGCAATTTACGAAAGTTTTTGAGGTGTGAACGTGAGTAAGTGGGCGGGCAAGTATGTAATTGGCTTAACCGGCAATATTGGTACGGGAAAGAGTGTGGTTCGGAAAATGCTTGAGCACCTTGGTGCTTATGGCATTGATGCCGACGCGCTGGCACATCGCGCAATTGCCCGCGGTGCACCCGGTTATGAGCCGGTTTTGCAATCTTTTGGACGCTGGCTGGTAATGCCAGACGGCGAAATCAGTCGCGCAAAGCTTGGCAGGCTGGTCTTCAGTGACCCAGAAGCACTCAAACAACTGGAAAGTATCATTCACCCACTGGTATCGCAAGCGGTGGATTTGCTTATTCGGCGGGCTGAGCAGCGAGTGATTGTTATTGAAGCAATTAAGTTAATTGAAGCCGGGATGAATAAGGATTGCGATAGCCTGTGGGTAGTTTACGCCCCTCCAGAGGTTCAACTGGCGCGCTTAATAGAGAAGCGTAAAATGAGCGAGGCTGAAGCTCGCCAACGCATTACTGCTCAATCACCACAAGAGCAAAAACTGGCTGTTGCAGATGTAATCATCCGCAATGGAAACACTTTTGAGGACACTTGGCGTCAAGTTTCAACTTTTTGGAAGTTGACCATTCCTCACCAATCTCTTGAGGCGCAACCGCTGTTGACAAAAGAGAAGATTGTGCAGGATGCTATTAGCGTGATGCGCGGCAGACCGGCTCACTCAACGCAAATTGCAAATCTTTTTAAACGATTGGGTGGGAGCGGTCATCCCACGACGTCTGAAAAAGTCATGGAAGCTTTTGGCGAAAAGGCTTATCTTTTGCTTAAAATGGGAAACGAACTGGTGGGTGTAATGGGCTGGCAGGTTGAAAACCTGGTGGCAAGGACTCTGGATTTGTTGATTGCCCCTCAGATTCCGCTGGAGAGGGCTTTGCCGCCTTTGATACAGGAGATGGAGACTGCTTCTAATGAACTGCAGTGTGAGGTTTCGTTAGTTTTTGTACCTCCCGCTCTGGCAAAACTTGGCATATGGCGCACCTTAGGGTATGAAGTGCGCCTGCCGCATGCTTTAGGTGTTCAAGCCTGGCAAGAAGCCGCACAGGAATCATTTAAACCAGGAATGGTGATGTTATTTAAACAGTTGAGAAAGGATCGCGTTTTACGTCCGATATAAGTTTATGATATTCAATATAGCGAGCTTCTCTGATTTGTATTACTTGGCGGAAGCAAAGTGCCTGATTTATTGAGCGAGTTATACTTCTTATACCAGCGTTTGAACTGGCTGAGTGTTCTGGATATTTTGCTGGTTGCTTCGGTGTTTTTTGTGATTCTTGTTCTGGTTCGGGATACTCAGGCGGTTGTATTGTTGCGCGGCGCAATCTTGCTCATATTAGTCCTGGTTTTGATTACCAGTCTGGCGTCGCTACCTGCGTTTTCCTGGTTGGTACGAACTACATTGCCGGCATTGGTCTTTTCCATACCGGTGATCTTTGCGCCGGAAATTCGTCGAGCGTTAGAGCGTTTGGGGCGGGCTGGAACAGGAACACCGCTTTGGCGTATCTCTTACCCAGAAATTGAAGCCATGCAGAATGCAATTAAATCGGTTGTTAGTGCTTCTGCCCGGCTTTCAGCCCGTCAGCACGGCGCACTAATTGTGTTGCAACGGAATGATCGCCTTTATGAGTATGCTCAAACAGGTGTTCGGATGGATGCGAATGTAACTCCCGAGTTACTTTTACAAATCTTTTATCCCAATACTCCACTTCATGATGGCGCGGTGATTATTGCAGAGGGGCATGTGATTGCTGCTGCTTGCGTGATGCCATTGTCGTCCAGTGGTATATTAAACCGCTCACCAGATCGTCAGATGGGTTTGCGGCATCGCGCCGCGTTGGGAATCTCAGAAGTTTCTGACGCAGTGGCCGTGGTTGTTTCAGAAGAAACAGGATCTATATCAGTTGCCCAAGCAGGTCGGCTGATCCGAAGATTGGACACCGAGCGATTGGAAAATATTTTGATGGCATTTTATCAGCCGGAGGAGGTCGGAGCTTTGGGTTTCTTCCGACGGGTACAGCGCTGGGCAAACGGGCGCAGAAAGGAGTAGTGAAATTGCTCCGGCTTGTACGCGCGTTTGTTAAGAATTTACCTGCGATGCTGCTGGCGCTTATACTGGCAGTGATGGTTTGGATTTCTGCTGTAACATCTTCGGATCCGACTCAAGAGCAGGCTTTTCCGCGACCGATTCCTCTGCAAGTTATTGGTCAAGATCCAGCTTTGATTTTGGTTAGCGATTTACCAGAAAATGTGAACTTGGTGCTCAGTGCGCCCAAATCCATCTGGGAGCGATTATTAAGCGAACAAAATACTGTTCGTGCAGTTGTTGATTTTGGTGGTCTGCCTGCTGGAAAACATGAGGTGCAAATACAGGTTCAGGTTCGTGTGCAGCCGGTTAAGATAGTTTCTTATTCCCCTCAAACGCTTACGGTCGTTCTTGAAGAACTGGCAACTCAAACTTTCCCGATACATCTTGTTGAACGTAATGAGCCGGCAGTGGGCTTTGAAGCTTCGCGTCCTCAGTTAAGCCAGTCTACTGCTATTGTCAGTGGACCGAGATCTATTGTTGATCGTGTCAAGGAAGTGCGCGCAGTGCTGGATTATGCTTCTGCGACCCAAGACATTAAGCAAACTGTTTCACTGTTGGCTCTGGATGCTAATGGTTTGCGTCTGGAAGGGCTGACAATAAGTCCTGAGCAGGTTGGTGTCTCCGTTCGGGTATCCCAGCGGGGCGGTTATCGCAACGTTGTCGTTAAAGTGATGCCCTTCGGACAGGTTGCAAGTGGCTATCGCCTTACAAATATTTCGGTTTTTCCACCGACTGTGACGGTGTTTTCATCAGATCCTAAACTGGTAGAGAGTCTTCCAGGCTATATAGAAACTTCCCCTCTAGATCTTTCCGGTGCTAAAGACGATTTTGATGTAAATTTAACACTTAATTTGCCCTCAGGTGTACAAGTTGTTGGTGAGCCTACTGTGACAGTTCAGGTTGGAATTGCCGCTATTGAGAGTAGTTTGACTCTGACAAATATGAGTGTCCAGGTTATCGGATTGGATCCTGGTTTGAAGGCAGAAGTCTCGCCGGAGCGTGTGGATGTTGTACTTTCCGGTCCCCTGCCGATTCTAGAGCGCCTGGCATTAAGTGAAGTGCGTGTTATTGTGGACATGAGTGGTCAAAGGGTGGGCAAATATCAACGTGAGCCCAAAGTGGTGTATGATTACCCCGATTTGCGGGTGGAAGCGATTTTACCTGGCACGGTGGAAGTAACAGTGACCGCAATAACGCGCGGCACAGCGATACCTGCTCAATAAGGATTTATTCATGAATAAACCTGTTGTTGCACTGGTTGGGCGTCCAAATGTAGGAAAAAGCACATTATTCAACCGTTTGGCAGGTGAACGGCTGGCGATTGTGGATGAAGTACCCGGTACAACGCGCGATCGCTTATTTGCACAGACTGAGTGGAATGGAGTACTCTTTGACATTGTGGACACCGGAGGGATTGATCCTACAACGGGTGGAAAAGAAGCCTTATCGATTGGATCAGCTGAGTTTATTGAGCAAATTCGAAATCAGGCATGGATTGCTATTCAGGAAGCAGATGCCATTCTATTCTTGGTGGATGCAATCTCAGGGGTTACCCCTGCAGATGCTGAGGTCGCTAATATCCTGCGGAGAAGCCAGACTGTTCGGGCAGGCCAACCATGGCCCCCCATTCTTCTGGTAGTCAACAAAGCAGACAGCGAGGCATTGAGGCAGTCTGCGGGACAGTTTTATGAGCTAGGGTTGGGAGATCCATACCCGATTTCTGCGATTCATGGTACCGGGACTGGAGATCTTCTGGATGCACTCGTGGCTGCTTTGCCAAAATTCGAGGAAGAAGCTGAGGACGAATCGGTCAAGATTGCGATTGTTGGTAAGCCGAATGTGGGCAAGTCCAGCCTGCTAAACCGGCTGATCGGTGAGGAACGCGCAATTGTCAGCCCGATACCCGGTACAACGCGCGATGCAATAGATACACGAATTGAGTTTAATGGTGTACCAATCACCCTGATTGATACTGCCGGTATTCGGCGCCGAGGAAAGATTTTGCCGGGCGTGGAGAAATATAGTGTTATGCGTTCTTTGCGTGCCATTGAACGTGCCGACGTTGCGTTGTTAATGATTGACGCTACCAGTGGAATCACCATACAAGATGCGCATATTGCTGGGTTTATACTGGAAGCGTGGAAGAGTACGGTGGTGTTGGTGAATAAATGGGATGCTATCCAGAAGGACACGCATACGATGGAGCAATATACAGCGCAGATTCGTCAGCAATTGAATTTTATGGATTATGTACCGGTGCTGTTCATTTCTGCCAAAACCGGACAGCGTGTGAATCAGGTTTTACCGATGGCTTTAAGGGTGCAGGAGGAGCGTCTGGTACACATTACCACCTCTAAATTGAATCAAATCCTGCAACGGGCGCAAGACGAACATGCAGCAACCTCACGGAGTGGACGTTCTCTGCGCATCTATTACGGCACGCAAGTTCGCAGTGACCCGCCAACATTTATGTTATATGTGAACGATCCAAAACTGGCACATTTCAGTTATCTGCGCTATCTGGAAAATTGTTTGCGCAGGGAGTATCCATTTCTCGGGACACCTGTGCGACTCGTATTAAAACCAAGACGCCAAGACTAATTTATGTTTGTATTCAAAAATCAGTGATCACTTGTGACTTTTATCGCTTTTCTTGTGGTTTAGAATCTTGTATTATAAAAGTGTGAATCTGCAAACATTTATTCTATGAACCGGGAAATGATAAAGTCAAACTTTCATTTCATCTGAGCTGATATTCTGAACGCCGGTCGGCGTTCGTCAAACCGTTCCCGTATGCCCGGATAGTCACCGGAGCAACCTTCTGCTTCTGCCTCAAAAAATCCGCTGGCATACGGCAGCGGATTTTTGTTTTCAGTACGTACACATGGAAAGGAGGCAGAATCCCGAAGTGGTTTTCCCAAATATTTAGTAATTAAACTCTCAGTAATTAAAGCCTTTGTGAAGGTCAGTCTCAAGTTTTAAAAATATTTCACAGGAGGTACAGCAATGTTGGAACGTTTGACGAAATTTTTTGCTTCCCGTTGGGGGGTCATTCTGGCAGGTGCAGTCATTGGTGTTTTGGGACCCACCTTACAAAAACTTGGCAATCCTCCCAATATGGGCATCTGTGTAGCTTGTTTTGAGCGTGACATTGCCGGCGCACTGGGCTTGCACCGTGCCAGTGTTGTCCAGTATATTCGTCCAGAAATTGTTGGTTTTGTCCTGGGCTCAACGATTGCTGCGTTAATATTCCGGGAATTTAAGGCGCGCGTTGGTTCGGCGCCAATAGTTCGTTTTATTCTGGGCATTTTTGCCATGATTGGCGCACTGGTCTTTCTGGGTTGCCCTTGGCGTGCCAACTTTCGTTTGGCTGGTGGGGACTTGAATGCAATTCCAGCCTTGATTGGATTAGTGATTGGTATCGCTATTGGTGTTTGGTTTTTGCGAACGGGCTATAATTTGGGACGGAGTCAGAAGACTTATACTGCTGTAGGTTGGATCATGCCTGTTTTGATGATCGGTTTGTTGTTGTTGGTCATTTTTAGACCGGTCTTTAGCGAAGGTGGGCCGATTTTCTTTAGCGAGAAGGGTCCAGGTTCTTTACACGCACCGCTGGTTGTATCTTTGGCAATCGGGTTGGTCATTGGTTTTCTTGCCCAACGCACTCGTTTTTGCACCATGGGAGCTATCCGCGATGTTATCTTGATCCGCGATTTTCACCTGATTAGTGGGGTATTGGCTTTGCTGGTAGCAGCCTTTATGACAAATCTGGTTTATGGTCAGTTCAAAGTAGGGTACGCTGCACAGCCAATTTCGCATAGCAATTTTTTATGGAACATGTTAGGCATGGTACTTGCTGGGCTGGCTTATGCCTTGGCTGGAGGCTGCCCAGGGCGGCAGCTGTTTTTGGCTGGAGAGGGAGATGGTGATTCTGGAATTTTTGTTTTGGGGATGATCGTTGGAGCTGCCATTTCGCACAATTTCAATCTGGCAGCAAAATCAGATGCGGTGGTTGAAGGTGCGCTTCAGGTCGGCGGGCCTTCGCCGTACGGGATGATCGCTGTAATTCTTGGGCTGGTAGTTTGTATTGTCATTGGTTTCACCATGCGTGAAAAGATGGCATAAGGAGAGAGAAGCAATGAATATAGTAGATGCTCGTGGATTATCCTGTCCTCAACCTGTGATCCTTGCTCAAAAAGCCATTGTGAAAGGAGAGTTTCCGATTGAGGTTTATGTGGATACGGTTACCTCGCGTGAAAATGTCCGTCGTATGGCAGAGAAGCAGGGCTGCAAAGTTGAGATTGTGCAACAGGACGATGAGTTTAAGCTGGTACTGACCAGATGAGTTCTGGAATAAGCTCTCTGGAAACAGGATTGATCTATCTGGATAATGCGGCGACTTCCTGGCCGAAGCCGCCAGGAGTCGCCGCAGCAATGCATCATTTTCTTGATCAAATTGGTGCCAATCCTGGACGCTCTGGCCATCGTTTGTCTGTTAAGGCGGGACGGATTATTTACGAGACGCGCGAAGCTGTGGCAAGTCTGTTTGGAGCGCCCGATCCTCTGCGCGTAGTTTTCGGTATGAATGCAACAGATGGCATCAATTTGGCGCTTCATGGAATCCTGAAGCCTGGTGATCATGTTATCACGTCAGGTATAGAGCATAACGCAGTTATGCGTCCCCTGCACGATCTGGAAACAGGTGGTGTAGAAGTGACGCAGATTCCTTGCTTTGTTGATGGCAGTCTTGACCCTGCGCAGGTAGAGTTATCTATCCGTTCCAATACAAAGCTGATTGCATTGAATCATGCCTCTAATGTGTGTGGTACGATACTTCTTATTAGAGAAGTAGGACAAATGGCACGACAGAAGAATTTATTTTTTCTGGTGGATGTTGCACAATCAGCGGGAGTCCTGCCAATTGATATGGAAAAGGACTGCATAGATTTTCTGGCTTTCACTGGTCATAAATCGTTATATGGTCCTATGGGTACAGGGGGATTGGTAATTGGTAAACGCATTGAGCCTGAAGCGTTGCATCCTTTACGGCAGGGTGGGACAGGCAGCCGATCGGAGCGTGAAATTCAACCCGAATTTTTCCCCGATCGTTATGAAAGTGGAACAATGAATGCAGTAGGTTTGTCAGGTTTGCTAGCTGCTCTACAGTGGTTACAACAGCAGGGAATTGACCAAATTCGTTCTCATGAAATGACATTATGCACTAGATTAATTGAAGGTTTATTGAATATTCCTAATGTTACAGTATATGGTCCAACTGAGATGTCTCGTCGTACTGCCACAGTAGGCTTTAATATTCAAAATATGGAGCCCTCGACAGTTGGTTTAAGGTTGGATGAAGAATTCGGCATTCTCTGCCGGATCGGTTTGCATTGTGCGCCCTCGGCTCATCGCACGATTGGCACTTTTCCGAATGGTTGTGTTCGGTTTTCGATTGGTGCATTTAACACAGAACGAGATATTGAAAGGGCACTCAAAGCAGTTAATGAACTGGCGAAAGAGGCGCAGTGAATTCAGAGTTTGCTGTAATTCTGGTGGACTCAACTAGTCACGCAATGCGGATTGAGAAGATATTAACTATGCATGGGCTGACTTGTAAACTGGTTCCGGTGCCTCGTCATCTCAGTTCTGATTGTGGTGTTTGTGTGCGCGTGTTAAAACAGGACATTGAAGAAATCAAAACCTTGATTGATACTCACCATGTGATTGTACGATCTATTGAGGTGTTATGACACCAGATGAGCATAAAGTTCGTCTGACTGCTTTGGCAACCTGCTCTGGCTGAGCGTCTAAATTTAGCGCGCAAGCGCTGGCGCAGGTTCTGCGTCCTTTGCAGCAAATATTTTCACCAGCAGATTATCCGGATCTGCTGGTCGGGTTGGGCGCGCCTGATGATGCAGCGGTCTGGAAAGTGGGTGAACAGCGTGCACTTGTGGTCACAACTGATTTTTTTACACCCATTGTGGATGACCCATATGATTATGGTGCAATTGCTGCTGCAAACAGCTTATCAGATATATACGCTATGGGAGCTGAGCCATTTCTGGCTTTGAATGTTGCAGCAATTCCACCGCAACTACCTCCTGAAATCATCTCAGAGATTTTCCGCGGTGGGGCGGAAAAAGCCAAAGAAGCCGGGGTAGTCATTGCAGGAGGGCATACGGTTCAGGACAAAGAACCCAAATATGGTTTGGTCGCATTGGGATTTGCTCATGCTGATCGTTTTCTGACCAAAAGTGGAATGAGAACAGGGGATATTCTATTTCTCAGCAAGCCAATCGGCAGTGGAGTGATCACCTCTGCCATAAAAGCCGATAAGATTACACATGAGGAAGCGATTGAGACAATTGCTTGGATGAAACGTTTGAATCGTGATGCGTCCAGGCTTGCAATGAAATATGGAGCTTGTGCGGCTACAGACATTACCGGTTTCAGCCTGCTCGGACATGCCTGGGAAATGGCGTCCGCCTCTGGCGTTGGTTTACAGTTTCACTATGATGCTATTCCTTTTTATCCTCATGCAGAAAAATTGGCTTTAGAATGGTGCTTTCCGGGGGGTGGTTTTGACAACGCTGAACATTTTGGGGCTTATGTAAAATTTGCTGCTGAAATAAGTCAAGAGAGACAAATGTTATTGTTTGATCCTCAAACCAGCGGCGGATTGCTATTTGCCCTTCCAGTCGATAAGGCAATATTATGTCAGCAAGAGGCTCTCTTATCTGGCATTCCCTTATGGCAAGTGGGTAAAGTAACTCAGAGTAAGCTGATTGAAGTGGTGTGATTTTTTCCATAACTTAACTAAACCGGTTAGTTATTGCTTTTGTTTTTTCTTAAACTAAGTTTAGGGTAATGTTTGGCATCTTTTGGTATACTGATGCTATATGAGCTTTTCCGAGTTTATGAAGGTCTAGATGACTGAAGATTCCGTATTATCCTCTCGAAAGCTTGATCATATTCGCATCAATCTTGAGGAAGATGTCCGCTCGTCAATTGCTACTGGACTGGAGCGTTATCGTTTTGTCCATCAGGCACTTCCAGAACTTAATTTGGAAGCGATTGATTTGAAACAGCAGATATTTGGAAAACTCCTTAATGCTCCAATTCTGATTTCTTCAATGACAGGTGGAACAGAGCAGGCAGCGTTAATCAATCGAACGCTGGCAGAAGCGGCCCAGGAAGCGAGAGTCGCAATGGGACTTGGTTCGCAACGCGCTGGCATTGAGCATCCTGAGCTGGCCGTTACATTTCAAGTCCGACGTTACGCTCCTGACATATTACTTTTTGCCAATCTAGGTGCTGTCCAGCTAAACTATCAATATACAGTTGAGCATTGTAAGATTGCTGTTGATATGGTTGAGGCGGATGCCTTGATTTTACACTTGAATCCATTGCAAGAGGCGCTTCAGCCAGAGGGTGATACTGACTTTGCTGGACTGCTGAATAAAATTGAACGAGTCTGCAAGGCTTTACCTGTTCCTGTGATCGTCAAGGAAGTGGGTTGGGGAATTTCTGAACAGGTTGCCCGTCGTCTTGCGGCTGCTGGCGTAGCGGCAATTGATGTGGCTGGTGCAGGGGGAACTTCCTGGTCTCAAGTAGAGATGTATCGTATGGATGACCCGAGCAGTGCGCGCGTTGCCGCGGCTTTCCGCAATTGGGGGATTCCAACCGCTGAATCAATCCTTCAGGTGCGCAAAGGAGCGCCAGACATTTTGATTTTTGCCTCTGGGGGCATTCGCGATGGGATTGACATTGCGAAGTGCATCGCTTTGGGGGCAAGTCTGGGCGGAATGGCAGGTCCATTTCTTAAAGCCGCCGTACAATCCTTCGAGGCAACTTTGACAACGATTCACGAGATACAACGCGAAATACAGATTACCATGTTTGTGACAGGGGCGGCAAATCTATCCGAATTGCGTTCAGTTCCAATAATTCAGGTATAGAGGTAGCATCATGGTTTTAGAGCAGTTTGTTGACATCATGCGTCCAGCCATTGAGAAGGAATTACAGGGGACTTTAGATTTACATCTTTCCAAGTCCCTGCCAGAGTTGTATGGAATGCTGGCTTACCATATGGGTTGGGAAGGAGAAGGCGCGGGACCCGAAGCGCAGGGTAAACGAATTCGCCCGTTGTTGGTATTGTTATGTGCAGAATCTGCAGGTGGTGATTGGCGATGCGCTCTTCCCGCTGCCGCAGCGGTTGAGCTGATTCATAACTTCTCATTAATCCATGATGATATTCAAGATCGGAGTGAACTGCGACGTGGAAGACCAACGGTCTGGGCAAAGTGGGGAGTAGCTCAAGCTATAAATGCTGGTGATTTGATGTTTTCGTTGGCACATTTATCTGTCCTGCGGTTGCGGGAAAGCTGTGCCGAAAATTTTGTCATAGAAGCTGTACAATTACTGCAAAAAGCCTGTGTCCATTTGACTGAAGGTCAATACATGGATATGTCCTATGAGACCCGAAGAGAAATTACTTTAGACGAGTACTGGCCGATGGTAGCTGGAAAAACAGCTTCTCTTTTAGCTACCAGCACACGTCTTGGTGCCTTGGTTGCTGGTTGTGAAGTAAATCGGCAGGAGGCTTTCTGGGATTATGGATATTCACTTGGACTGGCGTTTCAGGCGTGGGATGATTATTTGGGCGTGTGGGGAGATCCGTCAGTTACTGGGAAATCTATCGAGAGCGATCTATTGACTGGCAAAAAGAGCCTACCAGTAGTTTACGGGCTATCTCAACGTGGAAAGTTTGCCCGGCGTTGGTTGGAAGGTCAGATAAGAGTAGATGAGGTGGCACAATTGGCACAGTGGTTGAAAGAAGAAGGAGCACAGGAATTTACTCGTGCAACAGCGGAGGGGCTGACCAATCAAGCGTTGAAATCATTGAACCGGGCAGCAAGTAAGGGGGCAGCTGGTGATGCTTTATACGAACTAACGAAAATGCTTTTACAAAGAGATAATTAAGTCCTTAAACCTTTTTAACGTGGTTCGTATGTTAGAATAACAACTATTCATTCTCTGTTATGATGAGGCTGCCATGGATATTTTCACAAAATGCTATGAATATACAGAAGTCAAAGAAGCCATAGAACATGGGATTTATCCTTATTTCATTCCACTAACAGGAAACGAAGGCACTGAGGTGACTTTTCGCGGTCATCGGCTGATCATGTGTGGGTCAAATAACTACCTTGGATTGACCACACATCCAAAGGTGCGAGAAGCGGCTATTCAAGCTGTTAAGAACTTTGGGACAAGTTGTACCGGATCACGCTTTTTAAATGGGACACTAGAATTACATGAACAGCTTGAGCAAGAGCTCGCTAAATGGGTTGGAAAACCTGCCGCACTGGTTTTTTCAACGGGTATGCAGGCAAATTTGGGCACGGTCAGCGCGTTGGTAACGCGTGATGATGTTGTTGTTCTGGATAAGGAAGATCATGCTAGCATTGTGGATGGTGCACGTCTTGGGTTTGGAAAGATTGAGCGGTTTCGCCATAATGATATGAATCATCTTGAGCGGGTTTTGCAGTCCCTTTCTGATCATGTGGGAAAATTGATTGTTGTAGATGGCTTATTTAGCATGGAAGGTGACCTTGCCCCATTGCCTGAGATTGTCAAACTGGCTGAGAAGTATGGCGCTAGGGTAATGGTCGATGATGCGCATGGAATGGGTGTGACCGGAGGTGGACATGGCACAGCAGCGCATTTTGGTGTAACTGATCGCGTAGATTTGATCATGTCCACTTTCAGCAAGTCTTTTGCTTCGCTAGGGGGCTTTATTGCTGGAGATTCAGATGTGGTTTCTTATGTCAAACACCATGCCCGGGCATTGATATTCAGCGCAAGTATTCCGCCAGCTAATGCCGCAGCAGCGCTAGCGGCTCTGCATGTGATGGCTGAAGAGCCGGATCGTGTGGAGCGTGTTAACCAAAATGCAGAAAAGATGCGTTCTGGATTTAAAGCATTAGGGTTCAACACCGGTCATTCCGTCACTCCGGTTATCCCAATCATTATTGGCGATGACCAGTTGACGTTCCTTGCATGGAAACGCCTGTTTGAAGAGGGTGTATTTGTCAATCCGGTGATTTCCCCGGCTGTTTCTCCAGGCAGGCAGTTGTTGCGTACTAGCTATATGGCAACACACACTGACGAGCAACTGGATAGGGTTCTGGAAACTTTTGCCAAGGTAGGCAAAGAACTGGGTTTGATTTAATTTAGTCCCTTACCGTGTCAGATAGAGGATACCAATTGTATTTGGTCCACAGTGGCTTGCGATGGTCGCACCGGCACGCGTGATGCAGATTTCTTCTATTTCTGCAAGTTGATTTAGCCCATCTTTCAAATAGATTGCATCGGCTTCGCATCCAGAATGCGTGACAAAGACACGATGTAAATCAATTTCAGGTAAGTTGTCCTTGAAATTTTCCAGTAAAGTGTCCAGGGCGCGTCTGCGCGTGCCGCGTAGCTTTTCTTTTACCCCAAGGGTTCCATCCCGGCGGACTTCAATGACGGGCCGAATTTTTAGCAAGCTGCCAACGATGTTTTGAACGGCTGAGCAGCGTCCCCCCATATAAAGATAGTCCAGTGTGTCAACAACAAATGAGGTACGCACTTTGCCCACAGTTTGCTGGATTTGGGAAACGATTTGCTCTGCATTTAGTCCTTGATCGCGCAATTCGGCCGCTTTACATACCAGCAGTCCAATCCCAGTAGAAAGGTTAGCTGAATCAATAATGTGAATTTTTCGATCTGGTAGCGATTCTGTAGCTATTTTGGCACTCTGGTAGGTTGCTGAAAGCTTTGCGCCAATTGTGATGCAGATCATCTCTTCATCAAATTGACTAAAAAAATCGATAAAGTTAGCTACAGAAGGAGCGGATGTTTTGGGAAGTTGTCCGCTTTGATTGACCTGCTCAAACAACTCTTCCAGTGTAATATTTATGCCATCCAGATAAGTTTTTCCAGCGACGAACACGGAAAGTGGGATAACTGCAATATTAAAACGCCGAATAAGTTCCTGGCTGAGATCAGAACAGCTATCTGTGAGGACCTGCACCATTTTTAAAACTCCTTTAGTGATATTAGCTTAGCATAAGCATATTTACCTAAAACCAGCCACGCCGCTTGAAGAACACCAGCATTCCGATAGCAATGATCAAAAAAACAATCCAAACTGCTGGATAAGCCAATTTCATGGATAACTCGGGCATGTACTTGAAATTCATGCCATATACCCCCGCTAGAAATGTAAGGGGGAGAAATATTGTAGAGACAATTGTCAATGCCTTCATGATTTCATTCAGGCGCAGTGAAGTCGAGTTTAGGTAGATATCCAGCGCAGAGCTGACGATATCCCGGATGGTTTCGCTCATGTCCTGGATGCGAACCAGGTGGTCATAAACATCCCTGAAATATATTCGGCTTTGGCGATCTATAAAAGCAAAGTCATCCCGACTGAGGCGATTAACGATTTCGCGTTGTGGACCAACAATACGGCGCAACGACATAATTGTATGTTTTAGATCGAGAATACGCTGTAATGTTGCAACATTGGGTCGGGCGATGACTCTATCCTCAAGCTCTTCAATTTCTTCTGCCATCTGATCGATCAAAGGCATGTAGTCATCAACCAGCGCGTCCAGAATGGCGTGACATAGAAAATCAGAGCCATTGGAATGCAAACGTTCATCGCGGTGGATGCGATGCCAGGTATAATCAATGGGCGGCATTTTGTCATTCTGAGAATGAGTAACAACATAGTTTGACCCAAGGAAAATATCCAACTCCATTGTTTCCAAAGTTTGAAAATTCTGGTCGGGGCGGATCGCGTGTACGATAATAAACAGATATTGACCAAAGTCATCTATCTTGGGCGTTTGATACCCAATGCTCTGGCAATCTTCAATGGCTAAAGGATGAAACTTAAAAATGTCCCGCAACACGCCCCAGAACTCATCTGGGGTTGGTTGTTCTAATGAAACCCAGAGCAATCCCTTAGGTTGCTGAAGTGCATCAGAGATGTTTTGTCGAGATAAATTTGTATGAACAGTGCTGTCTGGAGCAAAATAAATAGAGCGAATCATCTAAGTGTTCAGAGTTATATAACTGTTTACGAAATTTTACATCATTGTAATTATAACCTTATTACTGAAAGGATTTTTTACCGGAAATTATATTTTGCTAAAGCTATGAGGAATACCCATGGGAATAGTTGATTACTTTGGAATGATAGCCCCTTTTTATGACGCAATTTTTGGGCGTAATTCGAAAACTGACTGGGCGGCTGTGCTTTCGATAACCGCTGGTCAACGTGTCCTGGATGTAGCGGGTGGTACTGGGCGCGTGGTTGCAGATTTACCAATTTTAGGTTGTCAGGTGGTTGTGGTGGACGAGTCTTTTGAAATGTTACAGCAAGCAAAGCGGAAGAAGGGGATACAACCAGTCTGTGCTCGTGCCGAACAGTTGCCATTTCCTGGTTCAATTTTTGATCGGGTCATCATGGTGGATGCCATACATCATGTTGCAGATCAAGTTCGGTCTGCGGCTGAGCTGCTTCGCGTTTTAAGATTAGATGGCATTCTGGTTCTTCAGGAGCCGGATATTCGTAAACTGGCGGTCAAGTTTATTGCTCTCATAGAAAAGATTTTGTTGATGCGCAGCCATTTTCTGAATGCAGAGCAAATTGTCAACCTTTTTAGTTTATCTGACAGACAGATCCAAGTAAATCGTCAGGGATGGGAAATATTGATTTCCGTGCAGCAGCAGAACCCCTCTTAGTTTCAATAAAGCCCCCAATCTGCGCCCAAGCCTTCTTCCATCATTGAAAAATCCCACATTTCCATCCCTAGCTGAACATATGTGGGACGTTGTAGCACCTGTTCTGCTTTTTGACGCGTGGTTTCCAGCATTGCAGGTCCATATGGACAAAAGGGGGTGGTTAAAATCATATGGATCGTAGCACTATCTGGTTCGATGATTACATTGCGGACCAAACCAAGTTGAATGATGTTCAAGCCGATTTCCGGGTCGGTAACCGAACGAAGCTCTTCACGCAATTTTTCTGATAATTCAGGATAGTCTTTTTCGGAGTCCCAAGTTGGACGATAACTTCCGCTAGGGGTAGTCATAAAGCTTTCTCCTGTTTAATCGCTGGTCTGCAAGCGATAGATGCAAAACGGATCGCCTTGTAATACACAACCAATTTTCTTAGCTTGGACTTTAAGGATCGAGGTGATCAATATTTGATCCACTACACAAACCTCTGGATGGTTTTGACTGACATGGTAGTACGGACAGGACAGTTCCCGTATCTCATAGTATCCTTCTCTTTTTTCCCATTCTAGAGTGAATCCCTCTTGGGCAAGGATTTGTTTGAGATAGTTGAGGCGCTGTTCCATTGGCAGGCTGGCTGCTTTCTCGGAGTATTCTTTTGCCAGGTCATCAGCCATTTTGGCAAATAATTGTTGTACGGCGGTCTCGGGCAGCTTTTCCTTGATTTGTTCCAGCAAGCGATTGGTTAGGCGTAAATACCGGGTTGGAAACCGCTCAACCCCTTTTTCGGTCAAGGAATACACCAAACGTGGGCGCCCAACCCCATGACGTTCTTCTTCTGCAATCACAGTGCCTTCTGCTTGCAGATTGGTCAGGTGGTGCCGAACGGATATTGCATTGATGCCGACAGCATCGGCTAAATCATTAATGCTTGAACGAGGGTGATTGAGTAAAGTTTGGAGAATGCGTTCACGAGTGCTTTTCATCTTCTGTCCCAAAATTTATTCTTAGCAACGAAAGTATATCATAAGCACGTAAATTATGTCAATAAATAGATTTTTATGTTAAATATTTTGTTCAAATATATAGTGGAATGAGCATTGATTACAGATGCAACCTCGCGTATAATTCAGCCCATCAATTTGATTTTATATTTGCTTAAAAGGGTGTCTATTATGACAAAACCGCACACAGGTGCTGAGATTCGCCAGTCATTTATTGATTTCTTTGTGGAAAGAGGTCATACCTTTGTTCCATCTTCTTCCCTGGTTCCTGGGGGTGATCCAACCCTTCTTTTTACCAATGCTGGTATGGTGCAATTTAAAGATGTTTTCTTAGGCACAGACCATCGTCCTTATTCTCGTGCAGTTAACTCCCAAAAGTGTATGAGAGTTGCGGGAAAGCATAACGATCTCGATGACGTGGGGCGTGATGACACCCATCATACATTTTTTGAGATGCTTGGTAATTGGTCCTTTGGGGATTATTATAAAAAAGAAGCTATTGCCTGGGCATGGGAGCTTTTGACGGATGTGTGGGGTTTAAAGAAGGAGAATCTGTGGGCAACATGCTTCAAAGATGAGAAAGGTGAAATTCCTACAGACGAAGAAGCGGCAGAAAACTGGGCAAAACAACCGGGAATGAACCCTGACCATATCCTTTACTTTGGTCGCAAGGATAACTTTTGGGAGATGGCAGATACAGGTCCCTGCGGACCTTGTAGTGAGATTCACATAGACCTTGGTCCAGAGTTTTGTGATAAACAGGGAGTTCCAGGGCATGTTTGCCGTGTAAATGGAGATTGCAAACGTTTCTTGGAGATTTGGAACCTGGTGTTTATTCAGTATAACCGACTGGGACCTTCGTCTTTGGAACCATTACCGGCCTGCCACGTGGATACTGGTATGGGCTTGGAACGCATTGTCAGCATTATGCAAGGTGTGTATTCAAACTACCGGACCGATTTGCTTTCCCCGTTATTGGATACTGTTCAACGGCTTGCCGGCCACACACTGGCCCAACGAGAAGCAAATTTAACACCCTACCGGGTAATTGCCGATCATGGACGCGCTGCCACTTTTTTGATCGCCGACGGAGTAGTTCCTGGAAATACGGGCAGAAATTATGTCTGCCGGATGATAGTCCGGCGAGCGGCTCGTTTTGGCAGTAAACTGGGATTGCATGAGCCTTTTTTGGCGAAGGTTGCCGAAACAGTGATAGAGCACTATGGTGACGTATATCCTGAGTTGAGGCGGAATCAGTTCGCTATTCTGGCAAGCCTGACGCGAGAAGAGCAGAGATTCAAGCGCACTGTGGAAACTGGGTTGGCAGTGTTGGACGAGGCTCTGGCGGAATTAAAGGCAAAGAATGCAAAAGTCCTCGATGGAGCAATCGCTTTTGATTTATATGCCACGCATGGTCTACCGCTGGAACTGACTCGTGACGTAGCCCGTGAACAAGGTTTGGAAGTGGACGAACCAGGCTTTCGAAAAGCGATGGAAGAGCACCGGATAGTCTCTGGTGCCGGAAAAGCTTTTGGTCAGCTTGGAGGAGAAGATGTTGATGTATATCGTGAAATTTTTGAGCAACTCACTGCAGAAGGAAAACTAGCGGAAACCGGGGTAATTTATGATCCATATCGCCTTTTGCAGACGGAAGGTCCTATCCTGGCAATCGTTCGGGAAGGTGAACCAGTACTTGAAGCGGTGGACGGTGATGAAATTGAGGTTATTTTGCCTGAGACCGGTTTTTATGTTGAATCTGGTGGTCAGGTTTCGGATACAGGTTGGATTGTATCTGCAGAACAACCTAGCTGGAAGATAGAAATTGTGGATATGCGTCGTCCGGCGGCAGGGGTAATCGTTCATGTTGGAAAGGTTGTTCAGGGAATGCCAAAGGTCGGAGATATGGCAATTGCCGCAGTAGATGCCCAACGACGACGTGATATTATGCGCAATCACACGGCGACGCATCTTTTGCATGCTGAGCTTCATGCAATTTTGGGTGAACATGCCCGACAGGCCGGTTCACTGGTTGCGCCAGATCGATTGCGCTTTGATTTCACCCACCCCGAAGCTTTAACTGCTGAGCAACTAGAGCAAATTGAAGCAGGGGTTAATCGGGCGATTTTACAAAATTATCGTCTCTCTGTTAATTACAAACAGCTTTCACAGGCCATTGCGGAGGGGGCAATGGCGCTTTTTGGCGAAAAATATGGCGAAACGGTTCGCACCATTGCAATTGGCGATGAAGAGCCCTTCTCATACGAGTTGTGTGGTGGAACGCATGTCGAAGAAACGGGCGACATTGGCGTTTTCTTGATCACTGGTGAGGGTAGCGCTGCTGCCGGTGTCAGGCGCATTGAGGCGGTGACCGGTCGTGGAGCTTACGAGTTGATTCAGCGGCGCTTTCGTATTCTGCGACGCACTGCCGCTTTATTGAGTGGTTCAATGGACGATGTCCCTGAAAAGGTTAGCAATTTGTCCGTTGAGCTGGAACAAACGCGAAAGCTGGTTAGCAAGTTACGACAAGAGCTTGTTGCTTATGAGTTTGAGCGCCATTTAGAGAATGTTATTCGCGTAAAGGATGTTCCGGTTTTGGCCGTAAGACTTGAAAACGCAGACGCAGACACGCTAAGGCAGATGACAGACCGGTTCCGCCAAAAGTACGGTAGCGGCGTGGTTGTTGTGGGCAGTGTTACAGACGATGCCCGTCCCATGATTGTGGCGGCTGTAACAGATGACTTAATCAAAAGAGGCTTGCATGCTGGGGAAATGGTCAAAGCTATTGCACAATTGGTTGGTGGAAGTGGTGGCGGTCGTCCGACATTGGCGCAGGCTGGCGGCAAGGATGCAGGACGTCTTAAAGAGGCGTTGGATCAGGTTGTGCCCTTTGTTCGTTCCAGGTTGCGGGATTAAGAAAATCACCCCTGGATGTTGATCGATATCCAGGGGTGCATGTTTTAATCAAGAAGTTAAACTCTCAAGGTAGTCTACAAGAAGACGAATTCCAAACCCTGTTGCACCTTTTGGTGATAGGAGAGTTTCTTTAGGAGTGTCTGCTACCCCAGCAATATCAATGTGTGCCCAAGGACACTGGTCATCAACAAACTGCTTAAGGAAGATGCCCCCAGTGATAGTTGAGGCTTCACCCGGTGTCCCTGCGTTTTTAAGATCAGCTTCGTCGCTCTTGATGGATTCAAGATATTCTTCGTCCAAGGGTAATTGCCATAATTTTTCACAAGTTTTCTCTCCGGCTTCCATCAGCTTGGCTGTTAATTCCGCATTGTTAGACATAATGCCGGCGCGTATTCTGCCGAGAGCAGTGATCACTCCACCAGTTAATGTTGCCAGATCTATCATAGCGCGAGGGTTGTACGTTTTTTGAGCATAGGTAAGCGCGTCTGAAAGTACCAAGCGCCCTTCTGCATCTGTAGTGATGATTTCGATAGTCTTTCCGGACAGGGTGGTAATGATATCATCTGGGCGGTATGAATTGGCGGAGATCATGTTCTCTGCCGCAGCGATGATGCCCACCAGGGGGATGGGTAACCGGAGAGTAGCTGCAGCTTGCAAGATTGCCATGACGGTTAATCCACCGCACTTGTCGTACTTCATGCCCTGAATATTAGTTGTGCTTTTGAGAGAGTAGCCGCCCGTATCAAAGGTAATGGCTTTGCCGATCAGGACAATTGGTTTTTCTTGTGGATTTTGTCCTGGATACTCCAGCACAATCATTTGGGGCGGTGTTTTACTGCCCTGTCCAACAGCCAGAATGCCACCAGCTTTCATTTCTGCCAGCGCTTTCTCATCCAGAATAATGCATTTCAGTCCAAATTTCTGTGCAAGTGCTTGGGCTATCTCAGCCAAAGTAACGGGATTAATCACGCTTCCCGGTTCATGTGCCCATTCGCGTTCCAGATTGACTGCAGTGGTCAGGATAGTGGCTTTTTGTATTATTTCAGCAACAAGTGCACTCTTATCGTTACAAAAGACTCGCACAGTTACATCAGCAGTTGTATTGTCTTTGCTTTTATAACGGTTAAATTCAAACGCGCCCAATAACAAACCCTCACAGAAAGATGAGAAGGCATCTTTGATTGAAAATTTGTTAAACTCTAAATGCTGGATGTCCGCGGTTACAGCGCCAGATTTTTTCAACCAGCGTGCCAGTGAACCACCTGCCTGTCGGAAAGTATCACTGGTGCATTTCTTTTGTTCCCCAAGCGAGATGATGATTTCATGGTTACCTGAAGCGGTTTTAGTGATCAGGATATCTCCCACTTGTTTTCCAGGCCTTCCGGGCGAGGGTTTTTCTGCCGCAAAATCCAGATGAATAAGCAACTCGCTAGGCGCCTCTTGGGGATCTGCAATGCGGATTTGAAGTGGATTTTTATATTCGAGATTTACTGACACAATACGCTCCTATTTCTCAGATAATGCATTGATTAATTCGCGACAAAAGACAGGAATATCTGCAACTACTCTGCCCCATACAAGGTTGCCGCTCCGGAAGGCAGCTTCGTCGCGCCAGATGGCACCAGCGTTAATCAGGTCGTCTTTGATACCTTCGCTTCCAGTGGCAGTATGTCCTTTGACAATGCCGGCGCTGATTCCCACCAATCCGGCATGGCAAATCATCGCAATTATTTTGCCGGATTGATACATCTGGCGTATTAGTTGTTTGACCGCGTCATAGCGGCGAATTTTATCGGGTGCCCAGCCACCTGGAATGACAACCGCATCAAAATGCTCTGCCCGTACATCTGAAAAACTCACTTCTGCCTGAGCTTTCAGCCCTCCCTTTCCTTGATAGGTTTCACCAGCTTTAATTCCGGCAATGACTATGCTGGCACCTTCTTCTTGAAGACGCATTAAAGGCACCCAAAACTCCAGGTCTTCAAATTCTGGACCAACTAGATAGAGAATGCGTTTATCTTTAAGTTTCATTTTTTTCTTTCTACAGATGTGATTTTAGCTCTTTTGGAAACATTAAACTTATCTTGGTTGGCTGTTCTTGAGGGATCAGAGTCTTTTATGGGATTTTTCTCTCACGTTTTGATGTATACCGGATTCAGGTCCGATTTTAAGCGGGCTACAAGCCCTCAATCAAGCAAATCCGGCATTGGTTAAGCCGGATCGCTGGGACGTGACTAACTGCTCAGTCGGTTAAACCCGGTTAAATCATGGGGATTATATCGCTGAACATTTTCCCGACAGTTGGTCCGAGCAAAGCCAGGATCACAATGACAATAATAGCCACCAACACAATGATTAATGCGTATTCGACCAAGCCTTGCCCTTTTTGACCTTTCAGCGAGAACATGTTTACCACCTCCTCCCATAATGGCGTTAATTTAATCAATTATATACATAGTTTCTTGTTTTTTTCAAATTACAGATTTGCAATGTTTTAAAAAGACAGGGTCACATATGTTCATGCGACCCTGTCTTGTAACGTTGGAAACTTACTAATTCTCCGGTATCCAGCAACAAAGCACCAGCTCTTTTGCTGCTTTTACTTCATCAAGCCGCCTGACCGGGGTGTTATGAGGAGCTTCTTTGAGTAATTCGGGAGATTGATGGGCTTCCTGTGCGATCTTGATGAGTGCCTCTGCAAAGCGATCCAGGGTCTGCTTGTTTTCGGTTTCTGTTGGTTCGATCATCAGCGCTTCGTGAACAATCAGAGGGAAATAGTTAGTGGGTGGATGAAAATCATAATCAATCAGCCGTTTTGCGATGTCTAAGGCTCGAATGCCCGGGGCATCTTCCCACCGACCTTCGGCAACAAATTCATGCATACAAATTCGGTCGTAGGGGATTTTATAAGTATTGCGCAAACGGGCAAGCAAGTAATTAGCATTTAGAACGGCATGCTCAGCTATGTTTCTTAATCCCTCTGGTCCGTGCATGCTGATATATACGTATGCTCGCACCATCATACCAAAATGACCAAAGAATGATTTGACGCGTCCAATTGATTTGGAAGGCATGCAAAATCCATACAGAGGTGGCTCTTCCTCAGTTCCCTCTTCGATAATATCTACAATTGGACCGGGCAGAAAGTCAACCAGATGTTTGGCAACAGCCACCGGTCCGGATCCTGGCCCACCGCCACCATGTGGTGTAGAAAAAGTCTTATGTAAGTTGAAGTGCATGATGTCAAAGCCTAAATCACCCGGACGAGTAATACCTAAAAGGGCATTCAGGTTGGCGCCATCTCCATAGACCAAACCGCCTGCTTCATGAACCATTCTGTTGACTTCAACTACATTCACATCAAACAGCCCCAATGTATTGGGATTAGTCAGCATCAAACCGGCAATCTGATCGTCCAAGACGTTTTTGAGTGCATTGAGATCAACATTTCCGTTGGAGTCTGTGGGCAGATTAACGACTTGATAACCGCTCATGGCTGAAGTGGCAGGGTTGGTACCGTGCGCCGAGTCGGGGATTAAGATTTTAGTTCTCTTTGTATCACCCCGGGCTTTGTGATAGGCGCGAATAATCATTACGCCGGTAAACTCGCCCTGAGCGCCGGCGGCAGGCTGTAAGCTTACCCCAGCAAAACCGCTGATTTCTTTGAGCCATTCCTGCAACTCATACATTAGCGCCAGGTTACCCTGAACTGTTTCTTCTGGCTGTAGAGGGTGAGTAAGGGCAAAGCCGGGTAACCGGGCTGCTTCCTCATTCACTTTGGGATTGTATTTCATCGTGCAGGAACCCAGAGGGTAGAGACCTTTATCAACGTTGTAGTTGAACGTAGACAACCTGGTGAAATGCCGAATGACATCAGGTTCAGATAGCTCGGGCAAAGGCAAACTATCCCGAACGAATTCGGTCGGCAGGGGTGTCAATGGCACATCAGGATCGGGGTAACGGACGCCAAGACGCCCAGGCGAAGACAGCTCATAAATAGTTGGCTCAGTCATGGCTCACCTCCTGAAGGGCTTCGCATAATAGATCAATTTCTTCCCGGGTATTCATTTCCGTTACCGCAATCAGCATATGATTCTTTAGTGAATGGTAGTCGCGCCCCAGATCATAACCGCCCAGAATACCATGTTCTAACAAGTGTTCATTAACTTCAGCAACATCTCTGGGACAACATACCACAAACTCGTGGAAGAAGGGTGCGTTCACGCAAAGACTATAGCCCGGAATAGCACCAATTTCTTCTGCTGCATAGTGCGCTTTTTGATAACAGAGTTCTGCCACCTTTCTCAAACCAGATTTTCCCAGCAGACTGAGATAAATGGCAGATGCCAGTGCCATCAAACCCTGGTTAGTGCAAATATTCGACGTGGCTTTTTCACGTTTTATGTGCTGTTCTCGGGCGGTTAGTGTTAGGACGTATCCTCGGTTTCCGGCCACATCTACCGTTTCACCAACCAGGCGACCGGAGATTTTATGCGCATATTCCGAGCGCGTAGCAAAAATACCAAGATATGGACCGCCAAACGAGAGTGGTATACCTAGTGGTTGCCCTTCGCCAACCACAATATCGGCACCAAATTGGCCAGGCGGCTTAAGTAACCCGAGTGAAAGCGGGTTGACCACAACAGCTACCAGTGCCCCAACTTCATGAACTGCTTTGGCGAGCGCGGTGTAGTCGAAAATTCGCCCGAAGAAATCTGGGTATTGGACAATGACCAATGCAGTGTTATTATCCAGCTGGTTCAACAGGTAATCCGGGGTGGAAAGGGGATCGACTTCAGCTTCATCACCAACGATGTTGAGACTCTCATAGCCAGCAAGGTAGGTCTTTAGAGTAGCTCGATATTGGGGATTAACTGATGGGGGAATAAGAATCTTGTTGCGCTTGCCGCGAAAGTAATGGTAAGCCATTACCCCTGCCTCTGCTGTGGCTGTTGCGCCGTCATAATGAGAGGCGTTACTGATGTCCATCCCAGTTAGTGCTGTGATCAGAGACTGGTATTCAAAAATGGCTTGCAAAGTACCCTGTGAAATCTCGGGTTGATAAGGGGTGTAAGCGGTGTAGAATTCACCGCGTCTCAAGAGCATATCCACTGCTGCAGGAATATAGTGATTGTATGCCCCTGCACCCAGAAAACAAATTAATTCGCGAGCATGCTCATTTGCCTGCGACAGACTGGTGACTTGAGCCATTGCTTCCATTTCGCTCAGTGCAGGCGGGAGGTTAAGTTTTGGATAGCGGTATGCTTCAGGAACGTCTTTAAAAAGCTCTTCCAGACTTTCTACACCGATCGCCTGAAGCATTTCCGCACGTTCAGGATCAGTATGCGGGATAAACATTAGTGGCTCCGTTCAGCACAATATTTCTCATAGCTACTGGCGTCCATTAGAGTTTCAAGCTCAGAGGTATTTGCCAGTTCAACTTTTACCATCCAGGCTTTACCATATGGATCGCTGTTGACAACCTCAGGGGTTTGAGCCAAGGCTTCGTTGATTTCTACAACCTTACCGCTGACAGGGCAATTGACATCGGCGGCAGCTTTTACCGATTCAAGCGAAGCCAGAGTATCGCCTGGCTTTACTGTATCCCCAACTGCAACAACAATCTCCACAAAGACGATATCAGATAACTGGTCTTGGGCATAATCCGAAATTCCGATGGTGGCAATGTTTCCATCCACATTGACCCATTCATCTGTTTTTGAATATTTTAGGTTTGTTGGTGTGTTCATTTTCTACTCCTTTATAGTGGTTGGATATGGCTTATTAAAGAGAACAGAAAGCAAACGCGCATGACGGGTGCCATGCGCCCTTGCCTCTGTTTTTGACCTGAGAGTTTCACCCACATTGGGTTTGCCCCTTCGGTGTCATAAGACTTTTCAGAGGGAGACAGAAACGGAGTCCCTTGAACCTGAGAGATTCACTTGGGTAATTGCGCGTAGCCCAAGCTTGCCCCTTCGGTGCCGGTTCAATGTCCGGACTCTCCTCGCGTTTCAGTTTGTTTTTGATATTATACCAAAATAAAATGAATGTTATCCCTCTCGATCACATGTACAATGTGTTAAATTTAGTTTTTACCAAATAACCAAGGGTCTGTACTGCGCTCCCAAGATATGATTTCTTCAGGTTTAAACCAGAGAGAAATTTCCTGAAAGGCTGTTTCCGGGCTATCTGAGGCATGGGTCAGGTTGCGCCCTACTTCCAATGCGAAATCATGCCTTACGCTCCCAGGTGCTGCTTCAGTCGGTTTTGTTGCACCCATGGTCTGGCGTACTGCAGCAATCGCTTCTGGTCCTTCCCAGATCATTGCCATAACCGGTGAGGATGTGATATATCGTATTAACCCTTCGTAGAATGGTTTTCCTTTATGGATAGCATAATGTGCTTCTGCTAATTCAGGACTGACTTGCATAAACTTGGCTGCGATTAATTTTAAGCCGCGTCGCTCCAGGCGTGCCGTAATTTCACCAATTAAGCCGCGTTGAACCCCATCTGGTTTGATTAATACCAATGTTTGTTCCAATGTTTCCTCCAGAGTTTGTTGAAAAGTATATGACTTATCTGATCAACTCTTCTGCTTTTGTGTATGCGTCCAGTGCGTCCTGCAGGCGATTGCCGCGTAAATAGGCGTCGCCGAGCGCTTGCCAGAGTCCAATATCTAAGGGATAGCGATAGAGTGCATCGCGTATATCGTGGATGGTTTGTTCCAAAAAGATTTCGGATTCAATTAGTTCGGAATATTTCTCCAAAGCACTTTGCAGCTTGCCTTTTGCCAATTCAGCTTGAGCTTCCTGCAATTTTTCCTCTGCGGTTTGGAGTTTGCTTTCCTCTGTAATTGTTACTATCTCAGATACCTGAGCAATTGTTGTGGGCGTTTGAATGGTTTCCGGCAACATCTCCTCTTCAAGCTGAGCTGTGCTCTCAATGATCTGTGGTGGTTCCTCTCCAGTGATCGGTTGCAGCTCACCAACCATTTGGGGTTGTTCAGTTTCTGGCGTTATTTCTGTTTGCTCAAATGATGGCGCTTCTTCTGGTAACATTTCACTTACAGGTGAGAATTCAACAATTTCTTCACCTGTGATTTCAGTTTCCATTAGTGGTTCTTGTGTTATCTCCATTTCGGGAGATAATTCTTGTAATGGAGTTTCAATAATGGGTGGGGAGGGAAGCTCTTCAATTATCTTCGATTTTCCTCCTTCCTCCAGCTTACTCTCAGCTTCTACAGCCTCGCTCTCAGAAATAGCTTCTTCTCCCCACTCCAGTGCCGGCGCTTCTTCCGTTTTTGCGGCATATTCCTGCATTGTCGGGACGGGTTGTGTTGGTTCAATGGTTGCCTCAACTGCTGGCATTTCAATACCGCGCAACCACGCTGGTAGCTCGCCTTCGAGTAATTGTGACTCACCGGTTTGTTCACTTTGGGTTTGCTGTTCTGGTTCCAATTCCTCGAATACTTGGGGGATTTGTTTTTC
This sequence comes from Anaerolinea sp., assembly GCA_020725865.1. Classification (GTDB taxonomy): domain Bacteria; phylum Chloroflexota; class Anaerolineae; order Anaerolineales; family Anaerolineaceae; genus DYEC01. Next base: position 108,124 of record DYEC01000012.1, read on the forward strand.
GACTTCTAAAACTGGTTCGGTTTCCTCAACCCATTCTGGATACGCTTTTATGCCCTCCTGTTCTGGTGGGGGTTCCTCAGCCTCAATTTCACGCAACCACGCAGGTAGGGCTTCTCCAGTGGTTTCCTGAATTACTTCGGTGGTAGGCTGTTCGCTTTCTGGTGTCTCCAAAATCTTCAACCAATCAGGCAATTCTTCCGATACTACGAGTTCTTCCTTAGGCGTCTCCAGCGCTGTGCCAGCAGGTTGTTCAATTTGTTCTTGAGCAATCCATTCTGGTGGTGTTTCTCTACGCTCTTCGGGAGTTGTCAATAATCCTTCTTCTGCACCCTGACGGGCAGCAAGGGTTTCGAGCCAGGCGAACGCCTCATCTATGTCTTTTTGAGAAGTTTCACCTTCAAATGGAGAGAACTCTGACTCTAAAGCAGGTTGTTTCTCAAAAGAAGGCAAAGCTTCTTGTTCAGAGGGAGACTGTGGGGGGATCTCGATAGACTCGGTTTGTTGTTGTACCCATTCGGGCGGTTGTTCCAGCCGCTGTTCTGGGGGAGTAATGAGCGTTTCTTCCTCAGCTCCCTGGCGGGCGGCCAGGTTTTCCAGCCATGCCATTGCAGCATCTATATCCAATTCGTCAATTGTCGATTGTTCTATTGATGAAGGCTCGCCCGCTACTTTCTCTGTGAAAGCAGGTTGTTCGGGTAAACCCTGCATCTCCTCTGCTAGGGGTTCAACTTGCGGCGGGGTCATTCCAAATTCTTCTGCCTGAGCAAATAAGTCAACTAGTTCGGTGGGTAATGGAGGTTCTGTCTGTTCCGAAAGCGCAGCTTGTGGCAATGTGGTTTGTGGTTCTTCCACCGGTGTATGAAACTCTGGAAGCTCAACAGGAAGACTGATCTCTTCTGATGCTGGTAGTTCTTCAAACGCTGGTTCAACAGGTGTTTCTGGTGTTTCAAACAGAGGAGGTAGAATCTTTTCCAGCGCTTCTAATTCTTCTTTACTTTCCTGCTCGGTGGGGCTTTCGGGTTGCGGTTGAGGCGCAAGGGATTTCACCCAATCGGGAAGCTCGGCGGGTTCAACATCTTCACCCTCCTCACCAAATTCAACAATGGATTCTATACTCTCTTTCTCCTCAGAGATCGCCCAACCAGCTTCACTCATCCAGGCTGGGAGTATTTCCTCCTTTGGTTGCTCCTCCGGCATAGTCTGGGGTTCTACTTCGGCGGTTGAGGGTAGTTCCTGTTCTGAAGGTTGCGTTACCGTTTCAATTGGTGATGCCGATTCTGGTTTAACAGCAGGCATAGTTTGGGGGATGGTATCTAACCAGGAAGGCAGCGTTTCCTCTTCTGGTTCAAAGCCAATTCCTACGGTTTGTGTCCATTCAGGTATCTGACCTGTTTCTTGCGAGGGGTGCCATTCGAGTTTTTCAAGCATTACCGAGGTATCTGCTACCTGATTACTATCTGGCATTTCAGGAGATGTAAATGCAATATACGGATCGAGACTCTGTAGCCGCTGACGATACACTTTTACATTTTCGGGATGTGAAGTTGTTGTAAGAATTTCTGCCAAGATTCGATTGGCTTCGAAGCAATAAGGCAATCTTGTTAATAACCTAGAACAGACTTCCGATGCTTCAACTTTTTTGCCTGTGGTGTAATACATCCTTGCCAGCACGACCATCAGATCCACCCGTTGAGGGTCCTCAGCCAGAGCAGCTTTGGCCTCGGCGATAGCCTGAGGGTAAAGTTGTCCACGTTCGTACATGCGCACTAATGCCCCACGCGTCAGACGGACTTTTGAAGGTTCTACTCCATCCCTGCGGCCGTATAAGCGGCGCAACTCTTCCTGAATTGCAGCATTTGACGGCTGTACCTCAAAAGCCCGTTCCATGTGATAGATTGCTGCGTCTAGGTTTCCCTCATCTTCGCGAATAATACTCATGCCAAGTTGTGATACCCGATCATCTGGAAATACTGATAACACTCTTTGAAGGATATCGGCAGCTTCGCTATAGCGTTTTGCTTCAAGATATGCTTTTCCCAAAGACCGGTAAGTGTCAATATGTTTGGGGAATTGTCTCAAGATATATTTGCAATGGGCAATTGCCTCTTCGGTTTGCCCATTTTCAATCAGCTCTTCTATTTCCCGGTTATATGCACGTAAAGAAATTTCAGCCATAGGAGAACCCTCCTATACTAGTATGCACCAATCCCGCTGAATATGCAAGTACCCACAATGTGGGGCAACTGTCCCAAAATTGGTTGGTGATGTATCAAATACCCTCTTTGAGACTGATAAGAGCTGTTTTCCGAATTTTTACTGCCATGCAGTAATGGACTAAAAACCAACCAGAAACGTGGCGATCACCCTGTGCCACAGGTAAATGTCCATTGCAGTACGAATACTTATTACAGGTTTTACCAGTAACGAGACGATAACATTTTTTCAAATGATAATGGGCAGTTCATTACTCGCCCAAATAGTCACGCAGTTTTCGTCTGACTGTTGGATGGCGCAACCTGCTTAACGCTTGGGCCTCAATTTGACGAACACGTTCACGAGTAACGCCCATTTTGCGCCCCACTTCTTCAAGTGTGTACGCCTGACCATCTAGCAAGCCATAGCGAAGCTGCAAAATGCGCACTTCTCGAGGTGGTAATGTGTTGAGAACCTCTTCCAGATGTTCCCGCAACAGGTTATAGGTGGCAGTGTCGTCTGGAGGTGGTGCTTCATCGTCTTCAATGAAGTCACCTAAAACTGAATCCTCCTCGTCATCAGTGGGTGTTTCTAACGAAAGCGGGCGGCGTGCAACCTGAATCATGTTTTCCACTTTTTTAGGAGGCACGTCCAGCGCGATGGCAAGTTCATCCACAGATGGCTCGCGACCAAGGCGCTGAGTCAGCTGATGTTGGACTCTAAGTAATTTGTTGATCTGATCTCCCATGTGTACAGGCACTCTGATGGTGCGTCCCTGATCGGCTATCGCGCGCGTAACAGCCTGGCGTATCCACCATGTAGCGTATGTGCTGAACTTATGGCCTCGTCGGTAGTCAAACTTTTTAGTGGCGCGAATAAGACCTATGTTCCCTTCCTGGATCAGATCAAGAAAAGGAACGCCGCGCCCCATGTATTTTTTCGCAACAGAAATTACAAGTCGAGAGTTGGCGGTGATCAGATGTTCTCTTGCTGCCCAACCATCTTCAATCAGTTTACGTAGTTCGGCTCGCCGTCTGCTGCTGACATTAAGGCGCGCTAGTTCTTCGCGAGCCATACGTCCACGCTCAATACGTTGTGCGAGTTCGACTTCTTCTTCAGCAGTTAGCAATGGAACTCGACTGACTTCTTTCAGATAAAGACCAATGGTATCGTCTGTGTCGATGTTGGCCAGATCGTCAAAAGAGATTTCTCTGCCAGGCTCTTCAGCTTCTTCAACTTCACCTAACTCAAGCTCTTCATCCGTGGGACCTTCGAGGGCTGTATCCTCAACATAGGGTATTCCCGCGCTCATAAGCGCCGCGAAAGCTTCTTCCAGTTGCTCAACATCTTGTTCCGCTTCTGGAAAAAAGTGCAGTATATCGTCAATCGTTACATACGATTTTTGACGTCCAAGCTCGATCAATCGAGCAATTGCAGGATATTCTTCTTCTTCGTCTAGCACTATTAATTCATCGTTCATAATGCGCGTACTTATATCCTCTTCGCATGCGAAGTTATCAAACAACCCTTTTCTACTTTTTGACTGACAAAAGGGTTATGAGTTCGTTGGTCATACCGGTTACTTTTAGATTTCCTAATCAGCATACACTTTTTAATCATAAAAATCAATACCTGCGTAAAAGAGTTGACAAAAATCTTATATTCACTGTTGTGTAATTGCTTTCACTGTTGAGAGATAGAACAATGCTTCGGCGGTGTTAGCAGATATAACATATTGGTGGTCGAAGTTAATGCAAGCATAGTACCCATTTCTGATAGGCGTGATCGCCCCAATTTGAAGAGTAATCTTACGATTTTTAATGTCGGTAAGTTCAATGGACAAGTATGGTGTCTCTAAGCCAAGCGTGTCAGGGGGGAGAGTCTCATCCAATATGTACAAAGGCTTAAGACTCAAAAGCGTGGAAATAAGTTCTTCAACAATTCCCTGATCAACAGTTTGGTTTGGTGAAGCATCCAATACCCACATGCCCTGATGATTTCGTTTGAGCGCGATTAATTCATTTTCCTCAGAATTTTTTATTATGAGACCATTTACCATGTTGCTTGACCAACCCGGAAATAACGTCGGTGTTTCCGTAAGTGTTTGATTCTGTTGGTTTTGTTGCATTAATGATTTTTCCATTATTACGGTACCGATCAGCAAAATTAAGAATGTGAATAAAAGTATCCAGGTTGAACGTCGGGCCATGGGTTACCCGCTCTTTCCTCTTCGCAAAGACACAATAATCCCAATCATAATAACTGAGACAGGGAGCAGAATGGTTACAATCAAAACTATCAGTAGAAATACGCTTTGTGTCGGCGGAATTAGAACGCGCGTAATATCGGGTTCTGTATTCAGATTGATCAGGTTATCCTGCTTGGCAGCCCAGTCAATAGCTTTAGTAATCAAATCGCTATTCCCGAAAGCTTGAAAGTACTCATCGTTTGCAAAATCTGCATCTCCAATCACTACCAATCGCGCACCTGTCGAAAGGTTTTGCGCTGCAATAGCAATTGTTAGCGGGCCATTCTGATCAGTCTCTGCGTCTGGCTTCATTTGTTGATTTCTCAAACCGGTGACATCCGTTTCTCCCCAGGTGGAAGCAGAAGTTTTTGCTAGCTCAGTGATGTCAACCTTTTGCAATGAGGTGTCAATAGCAAGCGAATGAGCGGTTGGGAAGACTGCAACCATATTGCTCATCTCTGCAGTGATTGGGTGTTCGCTATATCCTAAAGGTTGTGAAATCACCATAAGTGGTGGTGCTGAGTTTGGATCAATTAATATATTGTTCTCGCAATCGATTCCCCAATCAGTACTGAGATACTCCCAAAGCTGATCTGTGATCGGATCAGAGTTGGTTACTGCAGGTGGTTCAGAAAGCAAAATTAAGGCGCCGCCACTATCCAGATAAGCACTTAAAGCGGAGACCTCACTTCCTGTCAGAGGTTTCAGGGGATTTAGAATAACCACTTCCGTTGCAGTTGAGGGAATATCCGGCTGATCTAAAAGATTCAATGTGTCGAGGGCATAATTTTTGCTGAGGAGGTTTTGCCTCAATTGAGAATATAAACCTTCTTGATCTTGCGGGATTGATTCGCCATGTCCGGTCAGAAAGTAGATTGTTCGTTTGCCGGGATTGGTGAGGCGAATTAGTGCTGAGGTAAGTTCCTGTTCAGAGGGACTTGTTACATGCTCGATTCGGTTACCCATCGCTAGCACTATAGTTCCGTCGCGTGTTACATCTGCCTCCTTTGCAGCAATCGGATTGGTAACCGGGTCGATAAATTGATAGTCAAATTTCCCCCGGCTGTGGAATTTGTAATTTTCCAGCAGGGTGCGAGCCTTTTCATCAGGGATGTTCTGTGAATAAAACGCCCTCGCTTGAACACTGTCTGTCAGGCTTTGAATCACCTGCACACTTTGGTCAGAAAGAGTGTTGTTTTTGTTTTGTGTCAGATCCCAGCGCAATAAGGTTTTATTTGCCAAGTAATTCATAATTGCCAGGATACCTATAATTGCAAGGGTAGATATAATGGTGTCGTTGCGGTGACGTGCCCGGTCTCCAATTACCGCCCTGGGCGCGCGTTTTGTATCGAAAAGCACATAAAAAACCAATCCAACCAGACCTACACCAAGGCTGATTTCTAATGGAAAAGTAAGGCGTCGCTGAACAAAGTAAATGCTACCCGATACAAGTAGAGCGACCAGAGAAAGATACAGACCAAAGGGGGCATATTTTTTCAATTTCATTCACGCCACCTTCTCATCTCCAGCGAAGTTTTACCGATCAATAATGCCAGAAATGTCATGCTCAAAAAATACACCACATCTTTGAGCGTAATGAAACCGCGTAGAAAACTGGTCACGATGTGGGGTGGAAAACTCAGATAGCGAAGTGCTTCGAAAGAAGAGCTACTGGTAGACTGTAGAAAAATACCAAACAGCCAGAAGAACAGCAGAATGCTGAGCGTCGCGAAGTAAGTGACAATTTGATTGGAAAAAAAGGACGAAACAGCCACACCAAAAGCCAGCATTGTTGCTACCAGAAGAATCAATCCCGAATAGGCAGCTATCAATGCCCCCCAGTCAATACCTGGATCAAGGAGGCGATTCAGAATAAGCGGATAAATAAGTGTCATCCCCAACAGAGTTAAGGCAAAAAGGAAAGTTCCTACCCATTTTCCCAAAATTACTTCCCAGTCTCGGACTGGGGCAGTCAACAATAATTCAATCGTGCCGTTTTTTTTCTCTTCTGAAACCGACCGCATGGTAATTGCCGGGGTGACAAAAAGCAAAATACTGATGAGAGGGCCAATGAAAATATCTATATCAGGAACGGTTGGCTGATAAACAGGATGGTAAAATCTAAGGTAGATGTCTAACTGACTGACAAAAATGATTCCCAAGATTAACAGGAACAGTGCTGAGACTACATAGGCAATTGGGCTAATAAAATACAGGCGATATTCACGGCGCGCGATTGTCCAGGCATTGTGCATACTATCCACCTCTAATTGCTGATATTATCTTCGAAAGTGGGTAATTCAGGTTCATCACGCGTTAACTGGATGAATATCTCCTCCAGACTCATGCTGGAGGGTTGCAGGCTCAATAGGTCATAACCGGCATTAACAACTATGCGCGCAATTTGTGGACACATTCCATCGTTGGAATTTGTTTCAATCTCCAATGTATCATCTTCCTTACAAGCCACACTAATAATACCCGTCATGCTTGCTATCAATGGAACAATTTCTTCTGCTTCGCCTCTAACCTTCAGCAAAACGCGTTGAGTCCCCATTAATCTATTTTGTAAACCTTCTCGAGTGTCCTCGGCGACAATTTTGCCTTTGTTAATGATTAAGACGCGATCGCAGACTTGTTGTGCCTCGGATAGGATATGGGTGGAAAGCAATACGGTGTGATCGCGCCCAATTTCGCGAATCAGGTTTCTTACCTCAATGATCTGGACAGGGTCAAGGCCAATCGTGGGTTCATCCAGGATCAATACTTCTGGTTCGTGCAATAGGGCTTGTGCCAGCCCAAGCCGTTGGCACATTCCTTTGGAGAGTTTTCCAATATATCCATTGGCGCGGTCACCCAATTTGACCAATTCGATGACCTGGTTAACGCGTGCACTTGCGTTGTGGATGTGTCTGAGCTTTGCCATGAAGAGTAAGAATTCTGAGACGGTCATATCTGGATAGAGCGCAACCGTCTCAGGTAAGTATCCAATGATTTGCCGGATTTCCAGCGAATGATCAAAAATATCATATCCGCCGATTTCCACGGCACCAGAGGTTGGTGGCAGGTAGGTAGTAAGAATGCGCATCGTGGTGGTTTTGCCGGCACCATTGGGTCCAAGAAAACCAACAATCTCACCCTTCCCAACATTAAAGGTGAGATCGTCAATTGCCTGGCGTTTGCCGTAGTTTTTTGTTAGATGTGATACCCGTATCATTCCTGCACTAAAGAACAAAAAAACTGAAGGGTGTTGCACAGCCACTCACAAACACAACGCCGTTCAGACCGCATAAAACTATACAACAATTGAATAGCAAAAGTCAATAATATCAAAAAACTCTAATCCAATGCTAATCTTTTTGCATTTTCTAATTTGAGGTAAAATAAGGGGGTTTTTAATCCTGGCTTTAAGTAAACATCTTATCAAGGAGGAACTAGAACAATGAACCTGCTTGGGCTTGCAAGACATGGCTTAAATAACTTTGAGCAAGTAGCAATTGTCCTTGTTGTCGTGACGGCTTTTCTCAGCCTGCTTTATGCCTGGCTATTACGAGGAAATGTCTTAAACAAGGATAAGGGTAGCAAGAAGATGCAGGAAGTTTGGGAAGCAATTCGGATTGGGGCAGATAGTTACCTGCAACGTCAGCTTAAGACTATCCTTCCGGCGATCGCGTTATTGACAGTGGCGCTTTTCCTCAGTGTATATGTTGTTCCGCCAAGTTATGAGGCTGTTGAGGAGTTCGGTGAGCAGAACGCTCAAATTGTTGTTGCTATAGGACGCACCATTGCTTTTATTATGGGTGCATCATTTTCTCTGCTGGTTGGTCAATTGGGTATGCGGATGGCGATTCAAGCCAGTGTTCGCGCGGCTTCAGCAGCCAAGCGTGGTTTCAATGAGGCGCTCTCAATTGCATATTATGCAGGAACAATTACCGGCATGTTGACAGACGGACTGGGTTTGTTCGGCGGCACGATGATTTTTATCGTCTTTGGAAAGGCTGCTCCTGATGCATTGCTTGGCTTCGGTTTTGGCGGCACTCTGCTGGCATTGTTTATGCGTGTGGGTGGCGGTATTTATACAAAAGCAGCAGATGTCGGTGCCGATCTGGTTGGCAAAGTGGAGAAAGACATTCCTGAAGATGACCCGCGCAATGCTGCCGTTGTTGCAGACCTAGTTGGCGATAATGTGGGTGATTGCGCAGGCATGGCTGCAGATATTTTCGAAAGCTATGAAGTGACTATCGTATCAGCACTGATTTTGGGATTGGCACTTTTGGCGATTGATGGAAGTTTGAAATGGATTGTTTATCCTCTAGTCATACGTGCAATTGGCGTTTTGAGTTCGATATTGGGCACATTTACAGTCCCAATTTGGGAAAGATTCCCGATTAAGTTTTTGCGCGCTCATGATGCCGAAGAGGCAATGTTCCGCTCTTATGAAGTTTCGAGCGTTAATACAATTTTCTGGTCTTTCCTGCTGGCTGTTTTCTATGCTCATGACTGGCGCTTGGCGATGCTCACCACCATTGGTGTTGGGCTGGCAGTAGCCTTCAATCCATTGACTTCATACTTCACCTCAACAAAACGCGCTCCGGTGCAGGAGATTGTACGCTCAACGAACACCGGTCCAGCCACAACTATCCTTTCAGGTTTATCTGTTGGCATGGAGTCGAGCGTTTGGGCTTTATTTGTGATTGCTCTATCTTTCATCTTCGCCTTGCTTCTTTATGGTGGCGAGCAGGCAACTTACGTGCTTTATGCGGTTTCGATGGTTGGGATTGGAATGTTAAGCCACACAGGGAACAATGTTGCAATGGACTCCTATGGCCCAATTTCAGATAATGCCAACGGTATTGGTGAGATGTCTTGGCATGATTTAACTGATCCGGAAACATTGGCTGCACGGCAGATTATGGCAGATTTGGATGCAGTGGGTAATACCACTAAAGCCATTACAAAGGGAATAGCAATCGCTTCTGCCGTGATTGCAGCAGTTAGTCTGTTTGCGTCCTTTATTACCGATGTTGGACGGGTGCAAGTCCAGCTGGGATTACCAAGAATGGATGCAATTCGTGTTTCCGACACAAAAGTTTTTATTGGATTTCTTTTGGGTGGGGCATTGCCCTGGCTGTTTAGCTCTCTTTCGATCCGTGCTGTTTCGCGCGCGGCGGGTCAGATTGTCGAGGAAGTTCGTGCACAATTCCGTATTCCAGGTATCATGGAAGGGACGTTAAAACCAAATTATGCCCGCGTGGTGGATATTTCGACACGGTCGGCGCAAAAAGAGTTAATTCCGCTGGCAACAATCTCGGTGGTAATGCCTTTAGTGATTGGTCTTGTCTTACAGGTTGAGGCTTTGGGCGGTTATCTAGCGGGAGTCATTTTGAGCGGGCAGTTGTTGGCGGTGTTTATGGCAAATGCTGGTGGTGCATGGGACAATGCCAAGAAATCCATTGAGGATGAACCCCGTAACCTGGAAGCCAATACGGGCAAAGGCTCTGAACGCCACAAAGCTGGTGTGGTTGGTGACACGGTCGGAGATCCGCTCAAGGATACTGCTGGACCCGCTTTGAATCCGATGATTAAGGTGGTGAATATGGTCAGCTTACTTGCCGCCCCAGTCATTGTTAAGTTTCAGGATTTGGGTATTGTGGGTTGGTTGGTGGTTTTATTGCTGGTTGCTGGCTTTGTTTGGGCATTTATGCAAAGCAAACGTCCGGTGCCGCAGTTCAAGTAAGGTACACCTATCACCAAAAGAGGCGTGAAAAAGTGAAAACAAGATCAGGGATCAACCCTGGTCTTGTTTTTGTTGTTCAAGGAATTGCAAAGCGCGTTGAAAATCAATCGGGTACGGGGCTTCAATAGTAAAGGGGGTATTTTTTGTGGGATGTTGGAAGGTGATCTTGAGCGCGTGTAGGGCAAGACGCTGTATAAGGGGTTGCTGCCAGGGATGGTTTTCGAGATCTCGTTTTTTGTATAACGGATCAGCCAGGATAGGAAAACCTTCTGACCACAGGTGTGCCCGGATTTGATGCGTATAGCCAGTAAATGGCACTGCGGCGATTAAAGAAATGCGATTCCAGCGTTTTATTACCTCAAACTCTGTATGAGCTGGCTTGCCATGTATTGGGTCGATAATCGTTCGGTGGCGTCGGTCTCCATTCACACGCAGTGGCGATTGTACGCTTCTTCTATCCCAAGGGGGATTACCCATTATCAGAGCATGATAGATTTTTTTTACTTGCCTAGTTTCAAATTGCTGATTTAATGTACGGTGGGATTGGAAATTGCGCGCAATTACGACAATACCACTGGTCTCTTTATCCAGTCGGTGAACTACCCAAAGTTTCCCGTAGTGTTTTTCCAATTGCCTGATCAGGTAAGGTAAGGACTCGTCATAACCATCTCTAATTGTCAGAAGACCAGCCGGTTTATTGACGATAATGAGATCGCTATCTTCGTAAATCAGGATTTCCTCAAGATTAATGGGTAAAACTTCCTGTGGGATCATTATCTTGAGTTGATTATAATACGCTCTAATTTGATTGTTTTGCTTCAAATTGCTAATTTAGTTAAAATAATAACGATGGTTGTAAAAAAGGAGGAGGAAATGCATATTGTCTTGGTTCATGTGAAAGTAAGGCCGGAGTTTCGGGAACAATTCATTGAGGCCACACTAGAAAACGCCTGCAACAGTATTCAGGAGCCTGGCATTATTCGCTTTGATGTCTTGCAGGATTTGGAAGACCCCAATTACTTTATACTGAATGAGGTTTATCGAACACCAGATGATCAATTGAAGCATCGCGAAACCAATCATTATAAGAAATGGAAAGACCTTGTAGCCGAAATGATGGCAGAACCGCGCAAGGGTGTAAAATTCATCAATCTTTTTCCGAGCGATTCTGAATGGAAGTAAGCCATGCCTTTCGAGTTTGCAACAGCGACAAAGGTTATTTTTGGACGGGGAGCTATCCGGGAGCTGGAGCGACAGGCGGGAACGTATGGCGCTCATCCTTTGATTGTTACGGGCAGACACTTAACATCATTTGAGCGCCTGGCACCGTTCCTGATAGCGAAAGGATTATCATGGTACCAATTATCTATTTCAGGTGAGCCAACCATTGATGTTGTTCTGAATGGTGTTCAGCAGTATCATGCTGAGGCATGTGATTTTGTCATTGGGCTTGGCGGGGGCAGTGTTCTTGATACTGCAAAAGCGATTGCGGCACTGGCAACGAACCCGGGCGACCCGCTTCTATACCTTGAGGTGGTTGGCCGGAACCAACCCTTGATCAACTCTCCTGCTCCATTTATTGCAATTCCAACGACCGCAGGTACAGGCAGCGAGGTAACTCGAAATGCTGTGCTTGCAGTGCCGTCTCAGCAAGTGAAAGTAAGCCTGCGTAGTCCTTTGATGTTGGCAAAGCTGGCAATCATTGACCCGGAGCTAACCCTGACTGTACCTCCGGAGGTAACAGCCTCAACAGGTATGGATGCGTTATGTCAGGTAATTGAACCGTTTGTTTCGCGAAAAGCGAACTGGATGACAGATTTGTTCTGTCGTGAAGGAATTCGCTGTGCAGCGGAAGCACTGAAACAAGCCTATCATCAAGGGGAGAACTATGAAGCTAGGGAAAAAATGTCTTGGGTTAGCCTGTTGGGCGGTCTGGCTCTGGCGAATGGTGGATTGGGCGCTGCACATGGATTTGCTGGGCCAATTGGCGGGATGTTTTCAGCACCTCATGGTGCAGTTTGCGCAAGACTGTTACCTCGGGTTGTGATCTGGAATATTAGGGCGCTAAAGAGCCGTCAGCCCGAAAACCCAGTCTTAAGCCGCTATCGGGAGATATCTAGACTCCTGTTAAATAACGAGCGTGCTACTATCGAGGATGGTGTGCGTTTTCTGGATGATTTATGCAAAGAACTGGATATACCTCCTCTTTCTGCTTATGGCATTCAGAAGACCCACATAACAGAAATTGTTGAGAAAGCTCGCATTTCCAGCAGTATGCAAGCTAATCCCATCGAACTGACCACTGAAGAGATGAGTGCAATCCTTACAGAATCGCTTTAATGTGGTTTTTCGAGTGAAAATGTTTGTTTACTGTTTCATGAAAAAGCTCACTCCTAATACTCCAGGACCAGCGTGCACCAAAATGGCGGGCGGCAGGAAATAGACAGGGATATCTTCTGGCTTAATATTTAATTGAGTTCCCAAGTCTTTTGCTAGGGCAATGGCTTCCTCTTCGACGCCACCGTGCATGATACTCAAGTAGCCGTTCTGGTTTTTTGGGTAGTCGGTGATAACCAGTTCCTTCAGACGAGCCAAAGCTCGCTGTTTAGTGCGCTGGCTCTCGGCGGCTTCTGCGCGCCCATTCTTGAGGGTGAGAATGGGTTTCACCTGTAAAATACCGCCAACCAGTTTCTGTGCACCGCCAATCCTGCCCCCTTTATGCAAATATTCGAGCGTGTCCACAAGGAAATATACCTTTTGACGGGTGGACATTTCCATAAGTTTTTCAACCAGTTCGTCTGCCCCCATTCCTTGGTTTGCCCACTCAACGGCCTGAAGAACAAGGGATGCCAGACCTGCCCCAATCGTTCGAGTATCCAGAATACGGATATCCGCTTCGGGAAAGTCCTGCGCGGCGATAGTGGCACTCCGTACAGTGCCACTGACTTCTGCTGACGGGCAAATGACAACAATAGTGTTGCCTTTTTGTCCAAATTCCTGATATATCGGGGCATAGAGTGATGGTTGTGGGGCGGCTGTTTTGGGTAGTACGGGCGATGCGCGCAGTTTTTGCAGGAAAGTTACATTGTCAATTTCGGTGTCATCCCGATAGGCTTCATCGCCGAAAATGATAATTTGAGGGATATAAGCTATATCTAATTCTTGGGCTTTTTTGGGGGGGATGCCAGAAGTTGTGTCTGCAACTATTTTGATCATGAGCTTTCCTTTCTTGGAGTAAAGACTATGGATTGAATTGAATAATAGACGATTTGATTACTATTTTACGACAATACCAGCCTGTCTGATATGCTTTCTCCACGATAGACTCTCTGAATAATATCTGCCAGGAGGGGGGCGATGGATAGCACTTCGATTTTGGAATTTAATTTTTCGGGTGGAAGCGGTATGGTATTGGTAACAATAAGTTTTTCGATACGATCTTCATTCATCAATATTCTTAATGCACTCGGTAGCAGTACCGGATGTGTGACGGCAAAATATGCTTTTCCTTGAGCGCCTTGCTGATATAACGCATCAATTTGGTTCAGAACGCTGCCGCTGGCGATCAAGTCGTCAATTATGATTGGCCTTCGTCCTTTAATTTCTCCAACAATATGGGTGACTTTTGTTTCGCGAAAGCTTGTTCTTCTCTTGTGCATGATCACGAGCGGAAGGTTAAGGTACTCGGCGTATTTTGCCGCCATACTTGCCCTGCCGACGTCAGGGCTGACAATAGCTGAATTTTCAAATTCCGGTTTACGAAAATAGTCTGCGAGTACTGGGATGGCAGTCAGAGGATCAACAGGGATGTTGAAAAATCCCTGAATAGCTGGATTATGTATGTCTACAAAGATAACACGTCCTGCATTCTGGCATTCGAGCAGGTTCGCCACAACCCTTGCACTGATGGCTTCTCTTCCTTTTGCCATTCGATCCTGACGAGCGTAGGGGAAATAGGGAATGACCGCGGTGACACTATGAACGCTGGCTCTTCTAAAGGCGTCTAAATATAACAAGAGTTCAATCAAATTATCATTAACCGGTGCACAACAAGGTTGAAGTATAAAGATATCTTGCTTGCGAACGACCTCATCTATCATGACATGAATCTCTGAATCTGGCAGGTGACGGGTGGTGGATTTACCGAGCCGAACTCCGAGCAATGATGCTACCTCAACTGCCAGCTGGGGGTGTGCTGACCCCGAGAAGATACGTAACGGGTGTTCGGATTTTGGTTGTTGTTTCATAGGTTATTCGCCGAAGGTAAGCCGGCAACTGGCCTTGCCGATTTGACTGCTGAGACGATAGCATTCGCAACGACCTGTGCAGCAAAAGCACCCACAATATTGACATCTGCCTTGACTCTGTTTGTGGCAAGCGCAAAGATGGTGTCACCGTCCAGCATCGTATGAGCAGGACGCACTGTGATTGCAATTCCATCCTGTGCCATTTGAGCAACTTTATTTGCCTGCTCTTTGTTCAACCGGGCGTTTGTGGCAACGACGCCAATCACTGTGTTTGCGGCGCTTGCAAATTTAAGGGTAGTCTGCCTCTGCATAGACTGCATGATTTGCAGTGTATCTGCAAAATACCTTTTCTTGTTGGCATCTCTTTGCCATACCCCGGCGATGATTTTTCCCGTAACCGGCTCAATGACATCCCCGAAAGCATTGACAACCATAATCGCGCCGATAACCAGATTTCCAAGGCGTTTGCTGGAGGTTCCAATCCCGGCTTTGGTAGCATACTCCATACCCAGAATTTTACCAACAGTGGCTCCGTTCCCTGCGCCCGCATTGCCTTGTTGTGGTGGAGAGGATGTGGCATTCTGACAGGCTTTATATCCCATTGCTGCATCTGGTCGGACATTGGGATTACCCAATGCAAGGTCAAAGATGACTGCTCCAGATACAATGGGGACATAAGTCACGCCGGTGTTAAACCCGATTTTTCTTTCTTCAAGAAATTTCATGACCCCGGCAGCCGCGTCCAGTCCAAAGGCTGATCCACCAGCAAGTAAAACTGCATGGACCTTATCTACCAGATGCATTGGGCGCATCAGATCAGTCTCCCGTGTACCTGGCGCGCCGCCGCGTTGATCAACCCCCCCAGTAGCGCCTTTTTCACATAAAATTACTGTGCAACCTGTTAGAGCATCATCATTCTGGGCATGTCCCACTTTTATGCCGGGCACATCTGTAATTGCCTGATTCGTTTGCTCCATAGATTGACTCCTTAAGTTATTATTATATCCAGAGAATGATTATCGCCAATGGTCACGGGTTCGTAATGTGGCCATAAAGGTTTTTGATTGCTGAGGTAACTATGGCTTTGGATGACCCAATCAAGTTATTAGAGGTTTGCTATGAGTAATATAGATGATGCAATCACGAGTACAGCTTTTGTCATTTTTGGGATTACCGGTGATTTGGCGAAACGCAAGCTGATCCCGGCGTTATATGAGTTGATTATCTCAGGGCAGTTAATTTCCCCTTTGTTTATTATTGGTTTTGCCCGGCGAGATTGGAGCGATGATACGTTACGAGACTTAATCAAAAACTCTATTACAGAATTTTCGCCTAATTTACCTTTAGAAAGCCAGGAATTAAACCGATTATTAGAGAAAGCAAGGTATGTTAGGTCTACCTTTGATGATCTGACCGGTTACCAAAAATTGGGGGCTTGTTTACAAGATTTAGGCGTGCAAAATCTATTGTTTTACCTGGCAACTCCTCCGGAAAACTACCTAGAGGTGATTCGCAATATTGGCACCAGCGGCTTAAATCAAGGTTGTGGTGGGTGGACACGTATTGTGGTCGAGAAGCCTTACGGAAGAGACCTGGAGTCCGCCAATGAGCTGGAAAAAGAAATTCATCAGGTATTTACAGAGAAACAGGTGTACCGGATTGATCATTATTTAGGCAAAGAAACGGTACAAAATATCCTTGTTTTTCGTTTCGCCAATGGTATTTTCGAACCCTTGTGGAATCATAAGTATGTAGATCATGTGCAAATCACCGTCTCGGAGACGCAAGGGATTGGGACGCGCGCCGGATATTATGAATCGGCAGGCGTCATAAGGGATGTATTCCAGAATCATTTATTGCAATTGCTGACGCTAACCGCCATGGAGTCCCCGGTAACTTTTACTGCCGATGCTGTCCGCGACGAGAAAGTTAAGGTACTTCATGCTTTGCGTCCCTTGACTGGAGCAGAAGCTATAGCCAACACTTATCGTGCGCAATACGTGTCTGGGATGGTGGATGGAAAACGCGTGGTTGGTTATAAAGATGAGCCGGGTGTAAGAAGCGACTCGATTACAGAGACATATATGGCCGCTCGTGTGTTTGTGGATAACTGGCGCTGGGCGGGGGTGCCCTTTTATGTTCGTTCTGGTAAACGATTGGCAGCCAGAGTGACCGAGATCGCTATTCAATTCAAGCAGGCGCCCTTATCACTGTTTAACCGGCACGATATGGCAGGCGATGCGCCGAATATTTTGGTTTTAAATATTCAGCCGGACGAGGGGATAACCCTGACTTTTGGCGCAAAGAAACCAGGATTTCAGAACCAGGTTTTACCAGTGATGATGAAATTTAATTATGCGGAGTCATTTGGAAGTGAGCCCCCAGAGGCATATGTCCGCTTACTTCAAGATTGTCTGGTCGGGGATGCCACGCTCTTTACGCGCAGTGATGAGGTTCGTGCACAGTGGGCTTTTACAGATGGTATTTTGAATGCATGGAAATCGCAAAACCTGCGCAACTTACCTGTATATGAAGCCGGAACATGGGGACCTCCCGGTGCGGATGAATTTATTGGTAGAGATGGCCATTGCTGGCGCAATCCAACGGATGAGATTACGCCTCAATAGATTGGCATTCACAAAGGTTGACCACAGTTTGGACAGGCGCCCTCGCCTTTTTTAATGACGAAGCCACATTTTTTGCAGGTATCAGGCTGTTCACTACCCAGTGGCGCTCCACAAGCAATACAGCTTGGGCTTCCAATTGGGTTGGCAGTGCCGCAATAGCTGCAAGCGACTCTTTTCAGTCTTTCTGATAGCTCTTGCGTAATTCCAAGCGAACGGGCAGTACCATCAACAACCTGCCAGACTTTTTCGGAAAGTTGCAAGGATTCAATATCTTGTGCTAAATCGTCCAGACGTCCTAGAAGGCTCAGAGGATTACGGAGTGCAGCGAGAGCAGTCATTCCTAAGCTCGCAGCTACGCCAAACCAGGCTTGTTGCCCTAGCCGCACAGAGACCCCATCTTCCATACTTTGGATATGGACAGTCAGAGCGGTATGTCCCCCAGAGTGGGCCATTTGAGAAGTAGTGATTTGAACAACAATTTTCTCGCCTTCGCCAATTTGTTGGGCGCGCAAATTGCCACGATTGAAATGGGCGATTAGGTCTGTGGCAAGGTCATGCGGCTTAATCTGCCCGTGATAGATTCGTTCTTCCATAGTTTCGATTATAATCACAAAACGCATGAATGAGAGAGGTTTTTCGATGATTCGAAGGCTAAGTTTTATCCTTATGATGGTTCTGGCAGGTGGGGTTGCTTTAACGCTTGGAGTGGTTTATCCAATTCGTGCAGATGTGATGGCGCAAGCGCCAACCGTGGATATCCCAACGGTTACAAGTTCACCAAGCGGACCAATGATAACGGTTCGTCCGGACGCTGATCAACAGCAAATTAATGTTCGTTCTGGTCCTGGTACGTTTTATGATAAAGTGGGTGTTCTTTTGGTTGGTCAACAGGCACCGGCAAAGGGGCGGTCAGCAGGTGGAGAATGGATATTGATTGAGTATCCTGGGGTTCCTTCAGGTACTGCATGGGTCTATGCTCCTTTAGTTAATTTGACGCCTGGAGAGTTACCTATTGTTGAGGCACCTCCGACACCGACACCGCTATTAACTTCAACTATTGATCCGACGTTAGCGGCTCAATTTATTGTAACCGTTGCACCGACCCGATTGCCAACGTTCACCGAGCCTCCACCGCTGTCCATACCGACATTTCCACCTAATCCAACTGCGGGAACAGCTGGTGGAATACCGATGGGATTGATAATCGTCAGTATTGCAGCGGTTGGTATCATTATTGGCATCTTTACATTTGCTCAGAGCCGCTGAGGATTTCAGGGTTTTCCATGTCAGCCATACTTTGGAATCATTCTGATCGGGCGCGGCGAGTAACCCAATCAAGCAAAGCGAGAACGCAGATAACCAATATTGGCGGTATTAGACCGATTCCAATACAGATCAGCCCAGATATAGCTGCACCAGGACCATAGATTAAATAGATTAACCCATCTCCAACCAGAATCAGTAAAATCAATCCTCCTGCAATCAGACGGACTGTAGTTTGTCGAGCATATTGCCTGAGGTCGCGACTCATCTTAGCTTTACAATGAGGTTATTTGCCATGCCCCGGCTGGTTTTTGTTATTCCTAAAGCAAGTTTGATTTGTCGCCAGACGCGCTGTATTGGGGCGAGGCAATACTCAATTTGAGGTATGGCCGCTGAAGCTGTGGTTTCCCCAATTCGAATGAGTTCATCGGGGTCAACGCGGTCAAGAAAGCTGGAATGCTCCACATCTGGGCGGATCAAGACATCTGGCTGATCCACCTGCATTCGCAATTCAGCCAGCATTCTAGATGTGGTATCCATAGACTTTAGGAAGATTTGAAAAGCCTTGCCAATACGTAATTGCTGAAATGTTTTCAAAAATGGTGTAGCGAAAGGATTGATTGGCGGTAGCGCTATATTGGGGATATGTTTCCACTTTTCAGGTGGTGCCGAAAGGCAAACCGCTATGACAGGCAGGGCGGGAGCGAGCCATCTTGCCACAGACACCGGGACCGGGTCCAAAACTCCACCATCTACGAGCAAGGCTTCGCCATACTCGCGAGGAGGAAAAATTCCTGGTACAGCAATAGTTGCTAGGACAGCATCAAGAACAGGGCCCCGGCTAAGGACATATTCTTGAGCGGTAATCACATCAACTGCTGTACATGCAAATCGAATCTTAAGCTGATCAAAGGTCCTGGAACCAAGTAAAGGCAACAGGATTTGGGTAACACCATGTAATCCTAGCAGGGCAGGACCCTCATGAGAGTCTCGTTTGAAAAGGTTGCTCTGGTCAACATTTCGGATGATTTGTTCCATGTCGGAGGGTGTATATCCTGCCGCGTATAATGCACCGACTAATCCACCTGCGCTGGTTCCAGCGATTGCTTGAATGCTGAAACCAGCTTGCTCAAGACAGCGTAGGACTCCGATATGTGTAAATCCCCTTGTACCACCACCCCCAAGTGCCACAGCTATTGCTTTCATGAGACTGCTCCTGGACGACTTTTTCTGATGTAAAGTGATTATAGCAAATTACCCTGTAGGCAAGGGTCATTGTTAAATTTTGGTGGAGATGATTGCTTAAATCAAGTGTCTAAGGATAAGGATTATGTTAAAATTCAGGCAATGACAATCAAAGTTGTAGCCACAAATCGAAAAGCCAATTTTGAATATTTCTTGCTTGAGCGCTTCGAAGCCGGTATTGCTTTACAGGGGAGCGAGATTAAGTCAATCCGCAAAGGGCAGGTAAGTCTCTCAGAGGCTTATGTTCGTGTAGATGGACAAGAAGCTTGGTTGGTTAACGCTCATATTGCCCCATATGATCCTGCTAGCTATACCAATCATGATCCAAAACGCCCTAGGCGACTATTGTTGCATCGGCGCGAGATTCGACAACTATGGAACGCTGTGCGTCAGAAAGGTGTCACAGTTATCCCAGTGCGTATATATCTTAAGGACTCACTTGCAAAGATAGAGATTGCAATCGCAAAAGGTAAAAAGCTCTATGATAAAAGATCGGAAATTGCCCGACGTGATGTCGAGCGCGAAATTGAAAGAGAGCAACGTGCCCGCTAGCGGATTAACCTGAGGAGGAACCATGGTAAATATCTGGTTGGCTTTTATCATTACCCTTGCACTGGCGTTATCATGGCTTCGGTTGAATGATTTTCTTGCCAGCAGGGGGTGGATTAGTCCAACGCTGTCTAGAAAAATTATACACATGGGCACCGGACCAATTTTTGTCCTGTGCTGGCTTTTATTTCCCGAAACTCAGTCTTCCAGATATCTGGCAGCATTAATTCCTTTCGGTATTACTGCTCAGTTCGTGCTGGTTGGCTTGGGGATTATTAAGGATCAAGCGGCGGTGGATGCGATGTCCAGGACCGGCGATCGTCGTGAGATTCTACGGGGTCCTCTCTACTATGGGATAGTGTTTGTTGTTTTGACGATCGTTTATTGGCGGGATAGTTTGATCGGCATCGTTGCTTTGATGTTAATGTGTGGTGGAGATGCCTTAGCAGATATTTTGGGGCGTCGTGTTCAATCAAGTGGAAAGCTGCCCTGGTCTAAACGTAAGAGCTGGCTGGGGTCATTTGGTATGTTGCTGGGTGGCTGGGTTTTTGCAATTGTGGTGGCGGTTATCTATCTGGCCGCAGGTCATTTTTCCGGTCCATTTGGAGGTTATCTGCTCCGCATCACCATTATTGCTTTTATTGGCACTTTGATTGAGTCTTTGCCATTTCAGGATATTGATAATATCACTGTGACGGTAGCGGCGGTACTGACTGGTCACCTGCTTGGACTATAAACAGGATCACAATATAATCACACAAGAACTATCCAATTATGGGTTGATATATGATTTCTAGACGAGATTTCTTAAAACTTGGAGTTTTCAGTGTTGGGGCATTGTTAATCCGACCGTGGTTGAATTGGGGCTGGTTAATATCCGATTGGCCAGATGCTGAGCGTTTGGGGAGAAATTGTACCGGTGGCTGGATCGAAATGAAGCTTAGACCGACATCCAATAGCCCAACGGTAAAAAAGGTGTATGAAGACACCGTTGTGGTCTGGCTGCGTGAGGTAGTTGGCGAGGCGAGGAGTGTCAGTCGTAGATGGGTTGAAACACCAGAGGGATATCTCTACGCGCCCTATATTCAACCTGTGTATAATCATCCGAACCACCCCGTTAGGTCCCTGCCAGAAACCAGTTTAGGTCGGGGAATGTGGGCTGAAGTAACAGTTCCGTATGTGGATATTTATCCAGAAAAACCGCCATGTTCAGAATGGCTTCGCTCTGTGCCCCACCCACGATTATATTATAGTCAGGTACTTTGGATTGATGATATTCGCACAAATGCCGCGGGTCAGGTCTTGTATCGCGTGAATGAAAAATATGGGAATTGTGGTGACACTTACTGGGCATTGGCTGAAGCGTTTCGCCCAATTACACAGGAGGAGCTGAGCCCCATTCATCCAGATGCAATGGATAAACGAATTGTTGTGGATTTGAATTATCAAACCCTATCGTGTTTCGAGGGTAACAAAGAGGTTTATTTTTGCCGCATTTCTTCAGGGGGAAAGTATGATTATCAAGGTAACCCAGTGGATAAATATGCGACGCCTGTTGGTGAGCATCTACCATGGAGAAAGTCCATTTCTATCCACATGGCTGGTGGATCAACTGGAGCAGGATGGGATACACCGGGAATTGCCTGGACTACACTTTTCGATCCGAATGGCGCAGCCATCCATTCGACTTTCTGGCATAATGATTTTGGCGTACCCCGTTCACATGGGTGTGTGAATGCCACACCCGAAGATGCAAAATGGGTTTTTCGCTGGGCATTGCCCCATGTGCCCTATGACCCAGGTAATGTTGATCTTTCTGGACCAGGGGGAACGGTGGTCAGCGTGATTGCTTCATAAAAGGATAGAGGATGATCGAATTGAGCGTTGGTATGGCTTTTCTCGCCGGGCTGGCATCTTTCCTATCGCCATGTGTGTTACCCCTGGTTCCGGCGTATATTGGTTATCTGAGCGGACGTTCTGTTAAATCTGAAGGTGTTGACAGAATGTCTCGCTGGGGAACGTTTCTGCACGGATTAGCCTTTGTGATTGGTTTTAGTATTATCTTCGTGATGTTTGGAGTGGCAGCCTCGTCGCTGGGTGGTTTTCTGTATTCTTTTCGTAGTGTGGTCGCAAAAATTGGGGGGATGATCGTCATACTTTTTGGCCTTCACATGACTGGATTATTACACATTCCGTATTTGGATTATGATTTGCGCCCCCATTCTTCAAACAAACGGCACAGTTATTTGACTTCTTCATTGCTAATGGGGATTTTTTTCTCGGCAGGCTGGTCGCCTTGTGTAGGACCCATATTGGGCGCTATTCTAATGCTGGCTATAAATGGTGGGAGTATTCATTTGGGCATTTGGTTATTATCAGCATACTCAGCAGGGTTGGCAATCCCATTTCTGGTTGCAGCTTTGGGGCTTGACTGGATTACCGCTCATTTACTGCGCCGTTATCAATCTGTTGCTCACACTGTTGAAGTGATGATGGGGGTACTGTTAATCGTCGTCGGAATGATGCTCACCCTTGGAGCGTTTCAAAAGCTGGCGACTCTTGGAGCTTTTGTTGATTTTGGTCTTTGAGCTGCTACTTTGGAGAAAATATTTTATCTGGTTAGTGGGTTGTTGGTAGGTATTGGACAATTTATCTTGTTGGCAAGGACAGGAATTCTTTAATGATTACCGTTACACTTTTTTGCAAGAACGATGATGAGGTTGCCCGACAAGTTCTTGGGGATTTACAATCGCTCAGAGAGATCGTACCTCATCAAGTGGTTGTGTTGGATATAGAGGATTATTCCAGTATGCAATCGGTTTCGCAGGAAGGTCCGATCGTTGAGATTGGTCCTTACCGCCTGGAGGGCTCAATTAAGCGCGTGGATTTGCAAGTCGCTCTAATGGCTGCCCAGGATCGTGCGATTCAGCTCGAACAAACTGGAGATAAGCAATATCAACGTCGAGTAGAAAGAGGCGCGGTGTTTAGTCGGACAGACCGTTTTTCCCTTTGGTTTACTAAGCATTACATGTTGCTGATTAACTTTTTGGTGTTTTTATATGTTGGCATACCTTTTTTGGCTCCAGTCCTGATGAAAGTAGGGGCTGAAGTTCCGGCAAGAGCAATTTACACCGTTTATAGCCCTCTTTGTCATCAACTTGCCTTCCGTTCCTTTTTTCTGTTTGGGGAACAGTTGTATTATCCGCGTGAACTTGCTCATGTTCCTCATGTCTTAACCTATGAACAGATTACTGGAAGTCAGCCCATTAATCTTGTGGAGGCACGCCGGTTTATTGGAAATGAAAGATTAGGTTACAAAGTGGCTTTATGTCAGCGCGATGTGGCAATTTATGGGGCGATATTACTCTTTGGTCTGTTATTTTCTGCATTGGGCAGGAAAGTCAAGCAGATTCCGTGGTATTTGTGGATCGCGGGATTGGTTCCTATTGGCTTAGATGGTCTCTCCCAGCTTCCGGGTTTGATGCGCAGTATCATGCCAAACTGGATTGTCATCCGAGAAAGCACCCCTATACTGCGCCTGGTGACTGGCGGTATTTTCGGTTGGATGACTGCCTGGTATCTTTTTCCTCTAATTGAAGAATCTATGTTGGAGACTCATCAAATGTTGAAGCGAAAGTTTGAAAAAATTAAACAAACCACTGGTATATCGAGGGAGATTACTGATGCCCTTTAGAGAGGTTGATAGACTTCGCTATTATTATTTTGAAGTTCTTGACTCTGAGAATCTGATTCAGGCTATTTTTACCCGCCGCGGCGGCGTCAGCCCATCCCCCTGGAACACATTGAATTTGGGCGGTAGCCTTGGCGATAGTCGAGAAAATGTGATAGAAAACCGAGAACGGATTTTCAGGGTCATTAATCGTCCAGTGTCTTCTTTGTTTGATGTATGGCAGGTACACAGCAGAGATGTTATTTGTACCCATGAACCTCGTCAGCTGGATGCCCCGCACAAAAAAGCGGATGCAATTATTACGGATCGTTCTGAGGTTACTCTTTTAATGCGGTTTGCGGATTGTGTACCGATTTTTCTTTATGATCCGAAATGCCGCGTCGTTGGTATTGTTCACGCGGGATGGCAGGGAACCGTGAGGAAGATTGCGTCTGTTGCAGTGGAGACGATGTGCCGGAAATACGGCTCAGATCCTGAAAATATTCTGGCTGGTGTTGGGCCATCCATCGGGCCAGATCATTACGAAATTGGGACAGATGTCATCAATGCGGTCCAGCGCTCCTTTTGTTCTGATGCCTCGGCAGTACTTATTCATCGGGATTCTCGTGTATACTTTGACTTGTGGCAGGCAAATCGCATGATTTTGGAAGAGAGCGGCGTGAAACATATCGAAGTAGCGGGTATTTGTACAGCTTGTCATACTGATGACTGGTACTCACATCGAGGCGAGAATGGTAAAACAGGACGGTTTGGTGCTGTCATTGCGTTGCTGTGAGCTTTATGATTGATCTGGTAGCAATTATTCGCGAAAAAATGGATCGTTTCAGGGAGAATGTTTCCCGCATTGCAACGCGATGCGGGAGAAATCCCCAGGAGATCACCATTGTCATTGTGACCAAGGCGCAGCCAATCGAGGTGGTGCAAGCAGCAATTGGTGCCGGTGCAACATGTCTTGGTGAAAACTATCCAGAGGAAGCACAAGAAAAAATTCGGGCAATTAAAGCAGACAATGTCGAATGGCACATGATCGGTCATTTGCAAAGTAGAAAGTCCAAAATCGTTGTGGAACTTTTTGATATGTTGCATTCACTAGATAGTGTACATCTGGCGCAAAAGCTGTCCTTACTATGCCAGCAGGTTAATAGAGTATTACCGGTTTTGTTACAGTTTAATGTGAGCGGCGAAGAGAGCAAATATGGATGGCATGCCTGGGACGAATCGGGATGGGACACCTTGCTTCCAGAGCTGGAGAGGATTATTGCCTTGCCGGGACTTCAGATAAAGGGGCTGATGACTATGCCTCCGTTATTTGAAAACCCAGAGCAGGTTAGGCCTTATTTTTCCCGTTTGCGAGTGTTGAGAGATTACCTTTCTCGTCATTTTCCTAATGTTATCTGGGATGATTTATCAATGGGGACCAGTGTAGATTATCCAATCGCGATTCAAGAAGGCGCAACGTATATCCGCATTGGAGAAGCTATTCTTGGTCCGCGACCAACCAAATTTCACCATAGACAGGGAAGTGATAAATGATTGATAGCTTAATAACGTTTATCCAATTAATTTCTCAGTTGATGACCATTCTGGTAATAGCCAGCGCGGTATTGTCTTTCTTTATGTCGCCATTTCATCCTGTTCGGAATGCATTGGATCGTATAGTCAATCCTCTGTTAGCGCCTATTCGCAAAGTTGTCCCACCTGTTCAAAATATTGATTTCAGTCCTTTGATATTTATTGTGCTCCTTGAGATCATTACATCGCTGGTTGTTCGACTTCTTGTGGCTTTGAGGTGAAAAATGACCAATAGCCGAAATTATGTTTTTCACAACGGGAAATCTGGTGCGGCGATCACAGTGCATGTGATAGTGCGTGCAGCAAAAGATGAGATTGCTGGATTACTGGATGATGGAACTCTCAAGATTCGTTTGAAAACAACTGCCACAAAAACCGATGTCAACCCAGTGCTTATCGGGTTTCTGGCAAAAATTCTAAACGTGTCACCTGATCAAATTGAGGTTGTTGCTGGAATTGATGGTTCTGATAAGTTGGTTGCAGTAGTGGGGCTTGAGCCAAAGATAGTCCAGGAGCGCATTTTACGATGTTTTAATCAGTCAGGGGGCTAGGGCGATAGATGTGTCCGTAGCTGTAAGATACCAGCAAGCATTGTAAGCTGCTTCCTGCAGGATACCCGTTTCCAAAGAAACGGTTTCATATAAAGCGAGCATAGTATCCTTTGAGGGAACCTTTTTCAGATATTCCATTGCCGCCAGTTTTTCTTCGGGAGTCCCCTCCTTTAGAGCCGTTAACAGTACTTCAGTTGCTGGTTGGCTGACAGAAAGCCCAATACCCAATTTGCTTGCGAATGCAATTAACCAAGGGGATTCATGGGGGGGCGGTAGCAGGATAAATGCTTTAGCTGGTGGTTGTTGTAGTTTTTCCAGTGCTCTTATAGCAGCGTTGCGGACTACCCATTGACCATCTTCTACAGAAATTTTTTCCAGTAAAGGTGGTACCCACTCATCTCTAATCAGGGATAGACCGTAGACGGCCGCCCACCGTGTCATTAAGTCTTCTGATTTGACCGCTTCTTTTAGATATTCGTGTCCTTCTGGAGGTGTTGCAGCCAGCGTTTCTGCTGCTATCTGCCTCAGACTTTCTTCGCCACTCATCAATGCAGTAACAATTGCCTGTTGTGTGGAGGGTGTTCCAATGGCGCTCAAGGCAAGACATGCTGCATTGCGTACGCCCTCTGAAGAATCGGCCATTAGGCTGGATAATTCTGGTACAGCTTTTCCATCCTGCAGTGCACCACAACCCAAGACTGCCAGTTGGCGTACGGTTGCAGAGTTTGAACGCAATAATTGTCGCATAAGTGTGGCAACCAGCGGATCATTGGAATTAATCATTCCTGCCAGCATACGGGATTTTGCAAGCAGCGGGAGTCTCTCATCATGCAATAATTCCACCAGGCGACGCATGATCGCGGTTTTCCATTCATACTCTCCGGAGACATCCTTGACTGCTCTCACACAAAGGATGAAATTTTTGTGCAAGGGGAAATCTTGTTGGGTAACCGTTTTTTTTGCCCATTGGGTTGCCTGCCCCCGACTGACCATAAACTGTGCGGCAAGTATCTTCGCACTCCAGAATTGATGGTGCAGGATATTTTCATCTTCGTTCTCGGCTGCGCAGCCTGCCAGATACCCTATGATCAGTGGGTGGCCAAAGCGAATCTCTTCTTCTGCGTGTTCGGTGAATATTCCTAACTCCAGAAGTGAATTAATTGCCCGACCACTGGAAGATACTTTGACGGGTTGCTTTTTGCTCACCTCTTGTGTTCTGTTGGCAATTTCTTCTTCAGGATGTTGTTGTGCTTGTATGTCTGGAGTGTATTTTGCAAAAAACTTTTCTATTTCATCATAACGATAACTGATACGCTGGTTGTAACACATATTCAGAGCCAGTTTTTCAAGTGCCTGCCTGGGAAGCAATGATCCAGTAAACCGTTGCAAATAAACGTCAAGAGCCTCATGCAACTTTATTTCTGTGATATCCCCAGCGTAAATTGCCCATAAGAGTAAAGTCCACTCCAGAGGAGTGTAGTAACGGTTTTCACCGAGCAACCAATTTGTTATTAGATGCGGGTTGAGTGGTTCCAGAGAATATTTTCTCTCGATTTCTGGCGCGAGGTGAGTATTCCATTGCTTCCCCCACTGAGAGAAATATTGACGACACTCTTCTCGATTCCAGGCGGCGACACCCACAAAATGTATTGGAAGAACGCCCAGCCCATCTATGTCATGTGGTGAGATTGTTGTGATGAACCTGATGGCAGGATACCTTTCAAGTAATAGCTTGAGAAACAAAGCGGCTTCCTTAAGGCTCGCAGGTGGTAGTTCATCCAACCCATCCAGCAAGAATAAGACTCTACCTTCTGATACGGCATTTTGAAGGAAGCGGGAAAATCTTGATTGTATGGTGAGGGGCAGGAAACCTTTATATGCTTCACTAATTAAAGCCAAGGGATCATCAGCTTCCTGCGCTTTTTCGTAATTGATATCAAGGATGTGTAGAAAAATAGGCACAAATGAAGCAATTGTTTCAGTTTCGGGATTACTTTTAGCTATCAAGGTAGCGATATATGCCAGAGTTACTGTTTTACCACTGCCTGCGTTCCCTATTAGGGCTATGTTTGCCTTGCTTTCAATAAGATGTTGCGGAGAGATTGTGCTAGTGCTGTATTGAGCGCTGAGCTCTGGGCAATCTGGGAAATAAGGTATGGTTTGGTCAATCAGGCTGTTTGGTTTGCTGTCTTGATCTGGATCAAATGGGATGGGTGGTGGAATGAGCCTTGGCGGGACAAGGATTTCCTCGAGAGAGAACAAAGAATGTGCGAGGTGTTGGTACTGAGAACGGCGCAGGGTCTCCTGACGAATAGCAATTTCTACGCTGGAAAGACTTTTTTTCTGCGCAGCTTCTTTTCTCTGACGAAAGTATTCTTGAAATACGGGAAAATACCCTTTTAATCTTGAGATGAACCACCAGAATAGAGAGGCTGTGAGAAAGCCAAGCCAGAAAGAAATTTGATCCACCTGAATATTGGGAAAGCCGGGCATGGTTATCCTGCAAAAAGTACTCTGCCACACGAGGAACAAAACACAATTGTTGATGATGCGCGAATGTTTTGCAATTCGGCGGGTCGGATGGTGGCGCCACAGGCTTTGCAAGCATTATCCTCAACTTTGGTGACAGCAACGCCGCGTTTCCGTTGCCTGAGTTGCTCATACGTTGCTAAATTATCTGCAGAAATTGAACCAAGGATTGCTTTCCTTTTCTCGCTTAGACTTTTGATCCTGGACAATAAACGGTTTTTTTCTTCCAAGAGTTTAGATTGGACTTGGTTATGATCTAGTTGTGCTTGTGAGAAATCCTGCTGCGCTACGGTAAGCATTTGTTCAGCCTGCTCTAATGTTAACATTGCCTCAAGTTGTTCGTCTTCCAATGTAGATAATCTGCGTTTCAGGGATGCAATTTCGGATTGCAAATCCTGAAGCTCTTTGGGGTTGCGAATTTTTCCACTATAGAGAGAAGATTCACTGGTTTCGATTTTCAAGCGGATGCTTTGGACATTGCTTTCAATTTGTTTCAATGCCTGCTGGGCAAGCAGCAGACTCTGTTTTGCTTCTCTTAAACGCGCTTCGTATTGACGCAAATGCTCATCGTTTATCAATCGCTTGTTAATCTCCTCAATTTGCAGGTTGATTTGATCATTTTCTGTATCAATCTGTTGCAATTGGAAGAGGTGAAGAGATTGATTCATAGTAGTTATTATAGAGTCACTGAAAAGTTATGACAAGTTTTGTCGGGCAACGATTTCAGCCCTTTGACAGCAAACTGTTTTGTTGGGTTCACTGTGCTACATTTTTTGTGTTGTTAACCGCCGCATGTTTGTATTATATCGGAATATCCCAAGGGGCGGTTCCAATATTTTCCGCCCTTTGTAATGAATGTTGGATAGGTTCACATAATTCTGGCATCACGTCTGCAACAGCTGCAAGCAATCCAAAGCATCCAGCGATCATCATGTCTCCAAAGGGTACAGCGAAGTAAGGTTTGAGGCTTGAGCCGCGAAGCAGGTTGCGTCGAGGTCCGGTAACCACAACATTGTAATCAGGATGATTGAGTACAAGTGGTTCTTGGTTGTAAATTAACGCCCCATGACCATGATGCCCAAAGACTTGCTCGTGGGTAAGCGTACCATCAGCTAGGGCTTGAATCAGGTTTTCTAGATCTGATGCAGTCAGTAGCCCGGTATGATGTTCAAATACGCCCTCGATGCCGTTTCTACTAAGGCGAAAGGCGAGGGTGTGAAAATTGCCTATATTGACGATGAGCTGGCGTGGGCGAGCGGCAACAACTGGATCAAACATTGCTCCGAGTATGGCAGCTGGAGCAGTGTCCATCACAACCAGGGGAACTGGTAGATGACCAGCAGAGTCAACCACTGCCTGAAGACGTGTCATAATGGTGGGAATCTGATCGCTGCGGTAAGCAAAAGCGCTTAAGCGGTTTTCAGCCCTTATACGTGCATCTAGATAATCAAAACGGAATTGTCGGTCAGAGACGTTCACTGGGGCATTACCGTGATCAAATACTGCCACAGCGATAGCCGCCAAGTCTTTTAGAGAAACCCCAAAACGCTCAAAGGTGCTCCTAATGGCTTCAAAATCAAAATCGCGCAATTCAAGGCGGGTAATGGATGGAGGTAAAGCTTGTGCTTCATCTTCGCTAACCAGTTTTATGCCCATTGCAGCAACTGCTTCCAGGTCATCATTGAAAGAACGCGCAGCTTGCAGGGTGGCGTAAATGGGCAATCCTGCTTTGGCGTGATCCTCAGCAGCCCAAGCACTTGGGCCACCACCCATGATGAATCCAGTTAGTAGAACCGCTTCACCTTTTTGTGTCGCCTGCCGTAGTCGGTGATTGACCATCATGGTTGGAGAGGGCAGGATCATCTTAAATCCATTTTCGATATCCAAACGAGAGTCGTAAAGGTATATATCTTGAGTACCGGTTCCAACATCAACGGTTAAGATTTTCATAGCTAGGCTGCTCTTTTGTGGATTACAAGGCTAAAGTTTACCATAAACGGACTTAATTTCCACTGGTTTCGAGTATACTCTTAATAGCCTTTGAGATGCTAGAGGTGCATAATGACACTTGAAAAAGAATATAAACGCTGGGAAGAAGAGCTCTTAAAACCAGTTGTTGATCGTTTCCCAGAGCGGAAGGTGAAGTTTGAGACTTCTTCTGGCATACCCGTACCACGTGTGGCTTTACCATACGCGATAGATTATATGGAAAAACTTGGATTTCCTGGGGACTATCCGTTTACACGTGGTATTCAGCCGACTATGTATCGTGGACGATTCTGGACAATGCGTCAGTATGCTGGCTATGCAACTGCAGAGGAGTCCAACCGGCGTTATCGTTACTTGCTAGAGCAGGGACAAACGGGCTTGTCAGTTGCCTTTGATTTGCCAACACAAGTTGGATATGACGCAGATGACCCAATTGCTTCTGGGGAAGTGGGCAAAGTGGGGGTTTCGATCTGCTCCCTGCGTGATATGGAAATTCTGTTCCACGAGATTCCACTGGATAGGGTTTCAACAAGCATGACCATTAATGCCCCGGCGGCGATTCTGTTGGCGATGTACATTGCGGTGGCACGGCGGCAGGGGATAGAGGAGAAAAAACTTCGCGGCACAATCCAAAATGATATTTTGAAGGAGTATGTTGCGCGCGGAACTTACATTTTCCCGCCTAAGCCCTCAATGCGTCTGATCACCGATGTATTTAAGTATTGCAAGCAGATGGTTCCGAATTGGAATACGATCAGTATTTCCGGATATCACATCCGAGAGGCGGGTTCAACCGCTGTGCAGGAAGTGGCCTTCACATTGGCAAACGCTATTGCCTATGTGGAAGCTGCTCTTGAGGTGGGTTTGAAAGTGGATGAGTTTGCGCCGCAACTTTCTTTCTTTTTCAATGCTCATAATCAGTTTTTGGAAGAAATTGCCAAGTATCGCGCGGCAAGGCGTTTGTGGGCGCAAATCATGAAAGAAAGGTTTGGCGCTAAAAATCCCCAATCCATGATGTTGCGTTTTCATACGCAAACAGCAGGCTCAACATTAACAGCGCAACAGCCAGAGAATAATATTGTGCGCGTGACCATTCAAGCGCTTGCAGCAGTACTGGGAGGTACGCAATCGCTTCATACAAACAGCATGGATGAAGCTTTGTGGTTACCCACCGAGAAATCTGTACGGGTAGCGTTGCGAACACAGCAGATTATCGCAAATGAATCGGGGGTCGCAGATACAATTGATCCTCTAGCTGGCTCTTATTTGATTGAATACTTGACTGATGAAATTGCACAGCGAGCGATGACATATATTCAAAAAATCGATGAAATGGGGGGAGCTTTGGCTGCAATTGAAAGTGGTTATATGCAAAATGAGATTCAGGAAGCAGCCTATCGTTATCAACGGGAAGTGGAAAGAAAAGCGCAGATTGTTGTCGGGGTAAATGCGTTTCAGATAGATGAAACACCGGAATTGGAACAATTGGCGGTGGATCCTTCCATTGAGGAGAGTCAAAAAAAGCGACTGTCAAACGTTCGCGCTGAGCGCGATCATAATCGCGTCAGTGAGCTATTGAGTTACTTGGAGACGGCGGCGCGAGGTGAAGAGAATCTGATGCCCATCTTTATCGAGTGTGTTGAAAATATGGTTACTCTTGGAGAGATTTGTCATGTGCTGCGACAGGTATGGGGAGAATATCAACCTCCTGCCTGGATATGATGGCGTAAGGATTTGGAGGAGAAATGGCAAGAATTAAAAAGATTAACCACGTTGCAATTGCTGTCACAGACATTGAACAGGCACTTGTATTCTGGCGTGATGCACTGGGATTGGATCTTCATCACGTGGAGGACGTTCCCAGTCAGAAGTCTATGGTGGCTTTCATGCCCGTCGGCGAAAGCGAGGTGGAATTGGTTAAACCCACAGCCGAAGATACGGGAGTGGCAAAATTTATTGCTGAACGGGGTGGTGGAATCCACCACCTTTGTTTTGAGGTTGATAATATTGAAGAGATGATCACAGCTTTGAAAGCCAAAGGTATACGCCTTATCAATGAGTATCCTCTCGAGCTGCCGGGTCGCAAGATGGCTTTTATTCACCCTAAGAGTACTGGCGGCGTGTTGGTAGAGTTATACGAGGTCATCGCTTGAGGTTTTTGTTATGAGGATGAAACAATGGCGATGGATAGAGGCGGTTGTCCCTTATCCGTCGCTATTAATCGTCTCGTGATCATAACGCGCGGGTGAAACTGGACAATCCATGTGCTTTCAGGTATGATTCAGCCGTTATGGACATAGGAAGTTTTATTGGGCGGGCTGGAGGTTAAATGACAGAGCCGATTCTCAAACAAATTACCGAAGAGCTGCAACAAAAGATTGAATCGTACACCCCACGATACGAAATTCAGGACGTTGGGGTGGTACTTGAGGCTGGTGATGGTATTGCGCGTGTGAGTGGTTTACAAGGCGTTCGCTCACAGGAACTGGTGTCTTTTGAAAACGGTGTAATGGGAATTGCCTTCAATCTGGAAAAAGACCGCGTCGGTGTGATTGTGCTGGGTGATTATTCGGGGATTACTGAGGGGATGATGGTGCGAACGACCGGTCGTATTGCTTCGGTTCCGGTTGGAGATGCCTTGCTTGGTCGCGTCGTGGATGCACTTGGTCGCCCGGTGGATGGAAAGGGGCCGATAGCAGCTAAGTCTTATCGTCCGATTGAGCGAATTGCGCCGGGCGTTGTTTCCAGACAGGATGTTGACACCCCTGTCCAGACTGGTATCAAAGCGATTGACTCGATGATCCCAATTGGGAGAGGACAGCGCGAACTGATCATTGGTGATCGTCAGACTGGAAAGACGGCTATTGCGATTGATACGATTATTAATCAAAAGGGTAAAGATTTATATTGTATTTATGTGGCAATTGGACAAAAAAAAGCGGCAGTGGCACGCACGGTAGCACTGCTTGAACGTTATGGAGCGATGGATCACACAATCGTTGTTGTGGCTTCTGCGGATGAGTCGGCAGCCATGCAATATATTGCACCTTATGCGGGGTGTGCAATTGGTGAAGAGTTTATGGAAACCGGACGAGATGCGCTGGTGATTTATGACGATCTATCCAAACACGCTTGGGCATATCGTCAGGTTTCGTTGCTCTTACGGCGTCCTCCAGGCCGTGAGGCTTATCCAGGTGATGTGTTTTACCTGCACTCTCGTTTGCTGGAACGCGCTGCCCGGTTAGCTAATCAATATGTAATTGTCCATAAGAATTTTAAGGGCTCGGTGGCTACTGCAACAGATAGTGTTAATGGCGAGATCTATAGTGGGCCTCGCTCGCTTCATGATGCGGTGATTGCACTCAAGTCTATGCCGAATCCAGAGGATTACAAGATTGTAAAGTTGGCTGGCAGCGGGGGGTCTTTGACTGCCCTGCCAATTATTGAGACGTTGCTGGGTGATGTATCAGCCTATATCCCAACCAATGTCATCTCGATTACAGATGGACAGATTTATCTGGAAAGCAGCCTTTTTAATGCTGGTATCCGCCCGGCGATTAACGTGGGTATTTCGGTTTCCCGTGTGGGTGGTGCGGCACAAACGAAAGCGATGAAACAGGTGGCGGCTCGTTTGCGTCTGGATATGGCTGCTTTTCGCGAGTTAGCAGCTTTTGCCCAGTTTGGTTCTGACCTTGACAAAGCTACGCAGGCGCAATTGAATCGCGGACAACGATTGCAGGAGATTCTAAAACAACCTCAATATGCACCGATGTCGCTTGAAAATCAGGTAATCATTTTGTTTGCTGGAACAAATGGCTATGCAGACCAGATACCGTTGGACAAAATGGCGCAGTGGGAGGCTGATTTATTGCGTACGATTGAGACCAGTTACCCGGAGATTGGAAAGGATATTGCTGCACGCAGGCAAATCACTGATGAGACTGCCGAGGTATTGAGAAAGGCGATCGAGGCATTCAATACAGCCTGGTTGACAGCAGAGTAGTGAAGAGAGAAGTGCGATGACGTCACCGAGGGAAATGCGACTGCGAATCCGAAGTGTGAGAAATATCTCGCAGGTCACGCGCGCCTTGGAAACAGTAAGTGCCAGCAAGGTGCGAAAAGCAGTGCAGGCAGTACAAGCAACAACACCCTACGCTGAAAAGGCGTGGAAAGTGCTTGTACATCTTGCCCGGCAGCCAGGGCATACCAGTCTGCACCCACTGCTAACTGAACGCGAGCAAATTAGGCGAATTTTGGTGGTGATGATCAGTGGGGATCGGGGACTGGCTGGGGCTTATAATGTCAATATTTTGCGTCACACCTTGCAGAATTGCCTTGATTTTACATCTCCAATATCTTTTGTCGTAGTAGGACGTAAAGGGCGCGATTTACTATGGCGGCGCAAGTTGAATATCCTTGCCGAGTTTAGTAATCTTCCATCTCCATCGTCGTTTGCGGATGTGGCTGCAATTGGTACTTTGGTTGTAAACGGTTTTATCAATGAGGACTTTGACCAGGTATATCTTGCTTATACCGAGTTTTTCACGATGTTGACACAAAGGCCGGTTTTCAGGTTGATATTGCCTTTAAAGGTGCAGTATGCACCTGAGGGGGTGAAGGCATATAACGTAACTCATTCGCGTTCCAGCGCGGTGTTCACCTATGAACCAGACCAGACAGAGATTCTCAATCAGATTGTGCCTCGCTTTACTGCCTTACAGATTTACAAAGCGATCCTGTCCTCGCAGGCAAGCGAACATGCAGCGCGTATGGTGGCAATGCGAAATGCAACGGATAATGCTTTAGAATTGATGACACAATTACAACTGGAATACAATAAGGTACGCCAGCAGATGATCACCAATGACATGCTGGATATTGCCGGCGGCGCCGAAGCACTGGTGACAGGATTGCATAGATAACGGGTAAAGGAGGTATCATGGAAAAATCAACAGGAACAGTGGCGCAGATTCAAGGTGGCGTGGTAGATGTTGGGTTTGCTGAAGGCAATTTGCCGGAAATTTACGAAGCGCTGGAGGTTATTTTACCTAGTAGTGAGCCACTGGTTCTGGAAGTACAGAAGCACTTAGGTCAGGATGTTGTGCGCTGTGTAGCTATGGATACGACAGACGGCTTACAGCGTGGTTTACCGGTAAGGCGGACATACAATCCAATTATGGTTCCAGTTGGTCCGGTTACTTTGGGACGTATTTTCAATGTGCTGGGACGACCTATTGATCGAAAAGAACCGGTGAACTCAGATATTTACTATCCTATTCATAGACCCGCTCCTTCATTCGATGAGCAGTCCACGCGTGTAGAAGTTTTTGAAACGGGTTTAAAGGTCATTGACTTGATTGCTCCCTTTACTAAAGGAGGGAAGACAGGAATTTTCGGCGGTGCAGGCGTGGGCAAAACCGTGATCATCATGGAACTGATTCGTTCCATTGCGACGGTACATAAAGGGAAATCCGTGTTTGCCGGCGTTGGCGAGCGGACACGCGAAGGCACTCAACTTTATCGAGAGATGCTGGAGTCGGGTGTAATGAAGGACACGGTAATGGTCTTCGGGCAAATGAATGAGCCCCCAGGCGTACGGCTACGAGTGGCTTTGACCGGGCTGGCAATGGCTGAATATTTTCGAGACCAGGGGATGGATGTTCTGTTGTTTATTGATAATATTTTCCGTTTCACCATGTCCGGTTCTGAAGTGTCGGCACTTTTAGGGAGGATGCCATCGGCGGTTGGATATCAGCCTACACTGGCGACCGAGATGGGAGAGTTGCAGGAGCGGATTACTTCGACAAAACAGGGCTCAATTACATCCATGCAGGCTGTTTATGTGCCGGCAGATGATTATTCCGATCCAGCACCCGTGGCGACGTTTACGCACCTGGATGCAACCATTGCTTTGGAGCGCTCGATCGCCGAGAAAGCCATCTACCCGGCGGTTGATCCACTTGCATCTACGTCCCGGATTTTAGACCCGCGTGTTGTAGGAGAGGAACACTATCAAACTGCACGCGAAGTGCAACGTGTTTTGCAACGTTACAAGGACCTTCAAGATATTATTGCCATTTTGGGTATGGATGAGCTCAGTGAGGATGATAAATTAATTGTGTCTCGGGCAAGAAAAATTGAGCGCTTCTTTTCTCAGCCAATGTTTGTGGCTGAACAATTCACCGGCACGCCTGGCTGTTATGTCTCAATGAAAGATACGGTGCGTAGTTTCCGCGAGATCCTGGATGGCAAACACGACGATTTACCGGAACAAGCTTTTTACATGGTAGGCACGATTGAAGATGCGGTAGAAAAGGCGAATCGCCTAGCGCAGGAAACGAAATAAAGGTGTTTTTATGCCAATCCGCTGTGAGATCGTTTCACAAGATAGAATCGTTTATCAGGGCCCAGCTGATATTGTCGTTTTGCCTGGAGCGGATGGCATGATGGGTATTCTTCCCAATCATTCACCCGTCTTGGCGACACTGCAGTTTGGTGTAATTACAGTGCGGCATCGGGGCAAAGAACAATATTTCACGGTAGCTGGTGGTGTGGTAGAAGTTCAACCGGATCAGGTTACTGTTTTGGCGGACGCAGCCGAGAACGTTGAAGAAATCAATTTACAACGAGCTGAAGAGGCAAAACGTCGCGCAGAGGAGATGATGTCAAAAACTCCTCCTACGGATGCAGATGAATATCTTAGGTTGCAAGCTGCCTTACGGCGCTCCAATTTATGGGTTGAGGCAGCTCGTCGTTATCGTCAACGGCGTTCTAAATCATAAGCGTTTTAAACTTTCTCAGGGAGATATTAGAAAATCATGCCTCTCTTTTCACGTGAATTTGGGGTCGATCTAGGAACAACCACAACAGTTATCGCTGAGGACAGTCAGATTCTGCTTCAGGAACCAACCGTTGTGGCGGTGATTGTGGATGAGCAGAAAATGGTGGAATGGGGGCAGGCAGCCAAGGATATGTATGGTCGGGTACCAGAGTCAATTGAGGTTGTACGTCCCTTACAATACGGTGTGATCGCCGAATATGAGATCACCGAAAATCTCTTAAGTTTTCTTATCAAAAAGGTGTCTGGTCCGATGTTGTTTTTCCGTCCCCGGTTGATGATCACGGTTCCCTATGGCATTACAAGTGTTGAAAGTCGTGCAGTGCATGAGGCGGGGTTGGGTTCAGGGGCGCGGGAGGTGTTTCTGATCCAGCAGCCACTTGCGGCAGCAATCGGGGTTGATCTGCCAATTTCGACTCCTTCTGGAAATATGGTTTTTTTGCTAGGTGGGGGTACATCGCAGGCGGCAGTTCTTGCAATGAATGGAATTGTTACTGCAGAGACGACTCGTACAGGCGGTTTGAAGCTGGACGAAGCGATCATTTCTTACGTCCGAAAAAAATATGGCATTATTATTGGGCAACCGACTGCTGAACAGCTGAAGATTCGCATAGGCTCTGCAATTCCTATGGAGCAACAACAAGAGATGGAGGTGCAGGGTCAAGATCAGGTATCTGGTCTTCCCAGACCGCTCGTCCTGACTTCAGAAGATATTGTTGAGGCTTTGCAAGAACCCTTAAGTGACATTGTTAACACCGCCAGACGAACGCTGGAGAAAACTCCCCCAGAATTGCTTTCAGATATTATTGATCGTGGTATGGCATTGTGCGGCGGCGGAGCGTTATTACGTGGGATGGATAAGTTTCTAACGAAATCTTTAGGTATTCCCGCTTATCTGGTGGATGAACCGCTAACCTGCACGGCTATCGGTGCTGCCAGGGCAATGGGAATGCGTGATATCTTGCGCCGTAGCTTGTTGCCGACTTGAGTGCTTCAGGATGTTTTTGTTACTTTGCCAGATAATAGGTCATGTGTTGTAGCTGGATAAGAGGATCCAGGTATTGAACAAGGATATTGGGGGGTAGTTTTAGAGGTGTTGGGGCATAGTTCAGGATGGCTTTGATACCTGCTTGCACAACTTCTTCGGCGACAGTTTGTGCTACTGAGGCTGGCACAGTTAGCATTGCAATTTCAATGCCGGCTTTTCTGATTAGCTCTCTCGCAAGTGCAAAGTCCTGAATTTCAAGTTGGCCAATTTTATCCCCAATCTTTTGAGGATCGTTATCTAGAATCAGAGCAATACGGAAACCCCGATTGGTAAAACCCTGATAATTTGCAATAGCATGCCCCAGATCGCCAGCTCCAACAAGGACGATGTCCCAAATTCGATCAATATTCAAAATGGATTGAAGTTGTTTTGATAAATAGGAGATGGAATATCCTGTACCCTGCTTACCAAATTCACCAAACTGAGAAAGGTCTTTTCGCACTTGAGCGGCAGAAAAACCAAGGCGTTCCCCTAATTCTTGCGAAGAAGTGGTTTGTTTACCCTCTAATTTCATGAGGTTCAAGGCCTGTAAATATTGCGGTAATCTGCTAACAACAATATCTGGAATCGCTCCGATTTTCATGATCGTATGCTCCCGGTTTATGATTGTGTAGATAATTTATCAAAGAATGTGGATTTATTCAACACCTAAAAACGCCGAGTTATTGCGGGGTTTTTAGGGATATTTCAAATCTGCCTTCTGATTGAATTATCAGTAAATCCAAGCCAAAAGGAAGATAATGACCAGGCGGGTACTCAAAACTGGGATTTTCGGGTCTCTGCATTAATTGGTAAGAGTCAAAAAATGCCTGCGAAGTTATTGAAGCTCCGGAAATATCAATGGTTGGCAATTGCTTACAGGATAGATTTTGGAGATTGTTCGTGGTAATTTGGCAATTTTCCCAATCATATGTATTGCCCGATATAAATTTGATGATAAACGGTATCTGGGTCTGGATAGCTTGATCAGACTGAACAAAGATGGACAAGCCATCGTTGCCAATCCTGAATATTTTTTGTTGTGAATAATCCGGTGCAATCAGGTTCAATTCATTGATTGCGGTAGTGGGAACAAAGGACGGATAAGGCGGTAGGGTCGTTATCAGTGCTCCTGGTACTTCAGCCGGATCACTGGCTTCTCCATATTGTAGCTGCCATTCAGTTGGATCACTTAAACCAATAGCCAGTTGGGAGGTTGGACCGACCCATTGCATCAATCCGTCTTGTGTAAAAGCGAAAACAAACATCAATCTGCCTCCATCCAGTTCGTAGGAGCTAAAAAGAGTGGTCGAGGCAAGTACGCATTCTGGATAGCCATCCCAATCCAGGTCAAAAGTACATTCGTTGATAGGCTGCGGCTGTTCTGCCCAGCGCGCGGCAGTGATCAGATGTCCTATCTGACCAAGATGGTTCGCTTGTAACTGGCTGAGCAAAGCGCTGTCGGTTGGCCGCGTTAGCAGGAAATACATATCCCATGCAAGGTTGCTGAGAGGGTTTTTGGGAAGTGAGTATAGCTTTTGTCGGATTGTGTCCTGCAGCTGTTTTTGGTCAAAGACGGATTGCTTTCCCCACGTAGTAAAAGGTTTGTGGGGTGGCAATCCAGGTGAGCATAGCAGATCAGGGCATGGGAGAGTAGTAGAAGAAGCTGTAATAGGAAAGGTCAACAACTCGTTTTCGTTCAGCACGTGTATCCATGGATGAGTTGAGATATATCTGAAGACCAAGTGTGCTATGCTGGCATCAGCCCAAAGATTGTCAGGCAGGCTTCCGCCAAGAACAATGAGATCTTCTTGTCCACTGGAAAGTGCCGTATCAAGGATGGCTTTTTTCGTTTGCAGGGTCAAGCCGCCTTCATCCAATTGAACCAGGTGTGTTTTCTGCAAGGGTAGCGGGATGAGCCGATATCCCATATTGCCGGATATGTGATTTGGGTCGGGTAAGTTAGCAAATGCTGCTGGATAATTTCCCGGAGGTAAATGCTGGAAAGGCGCATAGGCGATCTGGCTGGCTTTGATGCCGAAGGCTAAGCTTCTCTGGCGATTGTTTTGCAGGCCAACTTCTATTGCTTGTGAATCTCCGTTGGCTGTATCCGGCAAAATCAGCAGTTTATTTGCTTGTAGTTGCCTGATCGTTTCCAGATTGTTCATATATGCCAGCACTGCAAGACTGGTTGGTTTTTTCAAGTCCAATAAGACGACTGGTATTTGGTATCTGGCTACTGCATCAAGAAGCCAGAACAACCCATGCCGTGAGCCCAGTGGTCCGGTATGCGCTCCATTCCAACGGCGTAAAGCCTGCGCGGGGGTTTGCACATTGAAGACGTTCCAAAACGTTAAAAGTAATGGCGCAGATGACTTGGAAGGATTTTGCGGGTTTTTTAAAGTGTTGGCAGTATCTGAAATGGTATAGGTGTCTGGATGTGTGATAACTACTTCTAAATGGGCATTAGAGTTTGAAAGTTTCTTAAGAGAGATAACGCTGATGTCAAGTTCGGCATCATGAATTATGTTTTGTAACAATCCGCTGAGTTCTTTACCATTTGAATTTAAAACCCTGGCGGGGGAATTCTGGGGGATGATAATGAGCCAATCCCAATTGAGTTTAAGCGGGTGTCCCCATGGGAGCGTTTTTATACCACCAGGGCGATCATCCAGAGCGATGTATATATCTCCTTCAGGGTGTTTTGCACTCAGTTCAAGCCAATCTATTCGAATCTGGAGAACATCTTGATTTTGACGCTTATATAATGCAATTATGTCCTGGGCGGGATTCTCTGCATCTGTTGGTTCTAGCAATTGTAAGTCAGAAAGACGCCAGCCGGCTGTTGGTTCAGCCGGCGGGCTTAGAGTTCCTGCTGGAATACAGGAAAACAGCAGAAATGTGCATATCAATAAAATAAAGACAGGTTTATGTTTATTCGTCGCGGCGTCCCAGCAACAGAAAGGCATAGTAAAGCACGGTTGAAATGGCTTGAATAGCTGCTGCAACATAGGTCAGGGCAGCGGCATCCAGAACGCTGTTAACCCCGCTGATCTCCTGACTGTAGACAACCCCAGATGTAGTCAGCCAGGCTTTAGCACGCCGGCTGGCGTCCAGTTCAACCGGCAGTGTGACTATCGCAAAGAGCGCGGTCAGCGAAAAGAGCAACAGACCAAACCAAGCTAATTGAGTGCCAAAGCTGGAGGCAATGAACAAGCCAATCATAAAAATGATTGGTCCTAGCCAGCTACCGATTTGTACGGTCGGCACCATTGCAGTACGGAGTCTAAGAGGCGTATAGCCAACTCCATCTTGCAGGGCGTGGCCGGCTTCATGTGCCGCGATGCCCGCAGCAGCCAAACTATTGCTACGGTACACCTGAGGACTAAGGCGCAAAACTTTATGTGCCGGATCGTAATGATCACTTAAAAAGCCGTGGGTTTCTTCTACACGAACATCGTTTAGACCATTGCTATCCAGCATGCGGCGTGCAACCTGCGCGCCAGTTAATCCAACGTAACTCCGGATACGCGAAAATTTATTAAAAGCTGACTGCACTTTAAGCTGTGCCCAAAGCCCAAGAAGCAAAGCCGGTAAGCTAAACAGAATATACAATCCATAGCCGCCAAAAATGGGGAACATAGTTCACTCCTCATTACCTGTTTTTGTTTTTTATTCATGTTCACTAGTTTATTCTATGTTGAAAACATTAAAATAAGTTCAGAATAATCATAGAAACCTGTAAGAGCGCATAACAGAATACCCCTGACCGGGGTATTCAATTGAGCGCGCCCGCCGAGACTCGAACTCGGGCTTCTGCCTCCGGAGGGCAACGTGATATCCACTTCACTACGGGCGCAGGTGAATTAATTTGATTTTACCATGAGTATCCGGGGTTGAAAAGTTGTCGTTTTGTGCTGAAAACCAGTTAATGAAAGAGAAGAGAGCCAATACTGACAGAAGCCCCGGCTTATCCAGAAGACCCTTTATCATTCGCTCAGTTCCGCAAAGCCTGACGACCTGTCTGGAAGGCTTTCAAATTTATTTCAATCACCTTGGCGGACAAGCGAGCCTGTATAACGGTTGCCCAATCAGTTGGATCAATTGTCATCAAGGAAGATAGAGCGCCTAGTAGAACCACATTGGCTGTGCGAGTGTTCCCAAGCTCTTCAGCGATCTTCAACCCGTTAATCCAGTATATATGACCGGTTACGTGGTTTAGGATACCCTGGATTTGAGCATGGTCGGGATACTCTACCAGACCTGCGCTTACAGTCATGGGATTGATGCTGTGGTCATTAATAAGCGCAATGCCTCCTGGCCGCAAATGGTCACTAAAACGGGCTGCTTCCAGTTTTTCAAATGCAAGCAAGATGTCCGCTTCGCCGGGCGGAATGATCGGAGAAAAAACTTTTTCTCCCCAGCGAAGGTGGGAGACCACGCTACCACCCCGCTGGGACATGCCATGAATTTCGGCCTGCTTGACATCCAATCCCAATCGTAACCCAAGCTCTGCAAGTATATTGCTTGCCAGAATAGTCCCCTGCCCCCCTACGCCGACCAGCAGGATATTCACCGGCTGTTTCAGGGGATTGATTAGCGGAAAGTTCATCATAATGTTACTCCGAGAAGACAGGTTCTTGTGCTATTGGTTTGATTTGGTTACGGAACAGAATTGCGTCGCGTGGACATACTTGAGCGCAAATTTCGCAACCAGTACAAAGCAGGGGATCAATTTTCGCTAGAGGACGGTTGTACTTGGGGTCTAATTCATCTGATTTCAGAATAGCTGGACAGCCAATGCGGAAACAAACTGTGCAACCATTACATTTGTCGGTCACCGCAAGAGGCATCCATCGCTGACGAGCTGAGGGAAGTAAAGCACATTCTTCTTGGGTGATCAGGACAGCAGGTTCCTCAGTTTTTAGCCATTCTTTGAGCGTTTTTTCGATGGTATCCACATCATAAGCTTCTACTGTACGCACTTTCTCGATTCCCAAAGCTCTGACCAGTTGTTCGATATTGACTTCTGTTGTCTCTTTTTGTTGAAGGGTGCGTCCTGTGCCAGGATTTTCTTGATGACCGGTCATGCCGGTGACCCGATTATCCATGATGATGGTAATCACATTGCTTTTGTTATATGCCACATTCATCAGTGCTGGGATCCCAGTATGGAAGAAGGTTGAGTCGCCAATCACGGCGATATGACGCTCTTGATCGCCGGCAATTGCGGCACCATGAGCTACGCCGATTCCCTCGCCCATACATCCGCAGGTGTCTATTGCATTGAGCGGTGGTGTAATGCCAAGTGTGTAGCATCCGATATCTCCGTTGATAGGTAACCCAAGTTTGTGCAACACATAGAACGTGCCCCGATGAGGGCAACCCGGGCAAAGCACGGGTGGACGAGCAGGTAAATCCAAAGCAGTTTGAGACATAGAAGCTTTCTGTGAAGCAGGGGGCAACAAATTGGCTTTTTCTGCGCTAAGGCGCACAATTGCAGGATTCAACTCACCTGTGACTGGGAAAATGGTTTTGGTATTAGGGTAAGAAATGGCTGCGTCTAACGGTTTGTATAATTCAATTCCCATTAAACGCACCTGATCTTCAATAAACGGGTCAAGTTCTTCTAAAACGATGAGTTTTTCCACCTGTTCTGCAAAGCGACGGATTAATTTTACTGGTAGCGGATATACCATTCCCAGTTTTAGCACACTGGCATCCGGAAATACTTCACGGGCGTATTGATATGCAATACCGCCCGTGATAATGCCAAGTTCTCTGGAGCGCATTTCAACTTGATTGCCGGAAAATGCTTCGGCAAATTGTGCCAACTCTTGAATACGTGTTTCAATGATGACATGACGCTTCCGCGCGTTTGCCGGCATCATGACATACTTTGGTGGGTTGCGCGGGAATTTGATGGTCGGACGGGGTTGTAAACGCTGCTCATTAACCTCAACGGGTGAAGTTGTATGACAGACGCGTGTTGTCATCCGAAAAAGAACCGGGGTATCAAACTGCTCACTGATGTTATATGCAACAAGTGCGAAATCGTGAGCTTCCTGGCTATCGGCTGGATCAAGACAGGGGATGCGTGCAAATCTAGCGTATTGACGATTGTCCTGCTCATTCTGCGAGGAGTGCA
Source organism: Anaerolinea sp. (assembly GCA_020725865.1). Lineage (GTDB taxonomy): Bacteria > Chloroflexota > Anaerolineae > Anaerolineales > Anaerolineaceae > DYEC01. Next base: position 152,578 of record DYEC01000012.1, read on the forward strand.
TGCCTGGATCGTCAGCCGAGACAATTACCAGTCCACCCTCAACCCCTGTCATGGCAGCCGCAAACAGGGCGTCAGCCGCCACGTTTAAGCCTACATGTTTCATCGTACAAAACGCACGCTGACCAGCATATGCGGCGCCAATGGCAGTGTCGAGAGCTACTTTTTCGTTTGGCGCCCATTCTGCATAGACGCCAGGAAATTTTGCGAATGTCTCGGTAATTTCTGTGCTGGGAGTACCCGGGTAGCCTGATGCAACTGTTACCCCGGCTTCCCATGAACCGCGTGCAAAAGCCTCATTACCGGAGAGTAATCGTTTCATTCGTAAAATTCTCCTTTTTTCTTTATAAAATGCCCTAATATGTATCTCATGTGTCTTTTTTACTTATTGCAGTTGGGTTGAAGTAATTGTATATCACTGTGGACAGATTTGCCATGAGCTGATTTCCCTGATCAAAAATCAAGTGTTCAGGATGGTACATGTAAATAGTCAAAACGTAATTTCCCCCCTGCGTATAGACAATTGCAGCATCGCTCATAGTGTGTAGCAATCCATCAGCTTCTTCAATCCAACCATGTTTATGCCCGATTCTGGTACCTTCCGGCAAGCCAGCCGTTATCAAATATGGCAGCTTATCACTGATAAGCAGGTCAATCATTTTACGGCATTCATCTTGGGTGATTTCTCCTTTGAATGTCTCAACCAGACTTCCCGTATTGTTTTCAGCGCATTGATAAATTGCTTCCAGTAAAGTGCCCATCTCTGCTGGGGTAGTTTGGTTGTAGATATCTGGTTTGAGGTCTATATCCGTTCGACTGTTGGCGGGCGTTTGATAGCGCTCTAATAAGGGAGCTCCCATATAAAAATATCCTGCCAGGAAAGTATTCTTTAACCCAAGTGCCCGCATATCTTCAGTCACCATCAGAGGGCCACGCGCAGGGTTGATGACGGTTTCCATTAGTTTATCAGAGGCTTCATTTTTTGATTCGGAGATCATTAAGTTGAGCAAGGCTTGAGTGTCATCGCGAATTGGTGGCTCTAACCTGCGAAAGACAGAAACCATAATAGGGATTTTAATGGTGCTGGCAGCTGTGAAAGCGATATCTGCAGGTGGGTTTTTGCCAGTTTGATAAGCAAAATGTAGTTTTTCACCACTTTGAAGATTGGAAAGATAAATTTCTACCAGCCCATCAAACGCAGCGCGATCAATGATGGTTTGGAGAAAGAGTTGCAGTTTTTCCGGGTCGGGCGGTGGCGGCGGTTCCTGGACAAGGAATAATGTGACCTTGCGTTGATCGAGGGTGAACAAGGCGTTTTCAATATCTGCAATAGCCCGCTGCACGTCAAAGCTAACGCCGGGTTGTCCGGCAGTCCAGCTCAGGCTTTCCAATGCGGGTTGAGGTGGAATGGGGGGGGTGGTGTAGCGGGACGCAATCACATCCATTAGATAATTTTGAATAGCCGCTTTATCCACGCTGGCTCTTAGTGGAATTTCTGAGGCTATTTTTAGATCAGATTGGTGCCACAGATATTTCCAGAATCCAGTTAATTTTGCTAACGTATCTTGCTGAGTTCCTGCAGCAGAAATCATGGCATCAATATCTAGTTGGAATCCTAGATCTTGAGGTAAAACCTGGATCGTGGATTTGCCGTAATGAATTTCTATCGGAGTTCCATATGCTTGACGTAAGCGGTCAGCAGCGGTTCGCCGGTCAATACCACCAACCGGAACACCAGCAATGGTTTGATCCGGTGGGAAATTTTGCATCAGTTTCTGGTATTGAATCCACTGAAGAAAAGTAAGACTGATAGAGGCAATGATCAGTCCTAGCGAAGTGCCGCGTAGAAGGTACATCCATGTCCTTGATGCCATGTAGTTCCTCACGGAGCGATTCTACCAGATTCCGTGATATCTAAATTTGGGTTGAGATTCTTAACTTCTTCCCTCTATCATCAAGTTCCTCTTTGTTCTATAATATACAAAAGGTTCGTCTATGGTATGGAGTTTGGGCGGAGTTGATGTTCTAAATTAGCCGCTTAACAGTTTGGGGAGGATTTGGCCCATGAAAAAGTTGGCTTTTTTCGGGCAACGGATTTTTGTGTTTACCGGTTTTATTTTTTTGTTAATTCTGGCTTGCAATGTTCCAGGAATTGGGGGCGCAGTTTCAAGACTGGATAACGCTGAACAGACAGCTCAAGCCTTGGAAACTTCTATTGAACAGACACAGGCAGCTATGCTTAACAGTCCTATAGTTCAGACCGTTCAGATAGGCACATCAACCCCCCAGCCTGTAACACCACCATCACCGGAAGAAACAACAAATTTTCCTGATACAACAGCAACCCCGACAATTGAACACAAGATTGTGCCGGGCGAACCCGGAAAAGTGAAAGCAGAAATTAAGGATGCAAATACAGCGCCTTCTGGTAGCTCAAAACACGCCATGGAAGGGGATATTTACCAGCAGAATTTGTTTGAGCGTCCGTTTGATGCGGATATGTTATATCGTCCAGATTTGGATATACAAAAGGCAGAACTTGCGGAAGACGATAATTTTTTCTATGTAACAATCTATCTGGCAGATGTTTATCCGGATAGCAAAACCTTACAAGCAAATTATGGGATTGAGTTAGACACTGATTTTGATGGTCGCGGTGATTATCTGATTTTGATTACCCCTCCATTTGAAGCACAGTGGACAACGAGCAATGCATCTGCTTTTGGCGACTCGAATAATGATGTTGGTCGTAAGCAGGCGTTAATAATGGATATTCCATCCAGTGGGGATGGCTATGATGTGGTTATTTTTACAATTCAAAACAATCGTGACCCTGATCTAGTGTGGGGGCGAAAAGCACCAGATAAACCCTCTGTAGTTCAGGTTGCCTTCAAGAAATCTATGCTGGATCATCCTTCCTCGTTCTTGTTTGGTGTCTGGGCAGACGATGGTCCAAAGGATGTCCGAATGTTTGACTACAATGATAATTTTAGTGAAGCTGATGCCGGATCGCCACTGGAGAAAAATCCAAATTACCCTCTTAAGGAATTGTTTGCTGTGGATAATACCTGTCGTATGAGCTTTGGGCGTGCCCTTTTGGTGACTGATCCAGGTATATGCGGCGAGCAGAAACCTCTAATTCCTACTTTGCGCGTACCCACTGCTCAGGTTACCCTGCCTTCCGGTTTTCCGGGAAGCGGAAATTAGAGTTCTCTCTTACAGGAGTATGTTATGAAAAGCTCTCCGACTGGAAATAAAAAATTTATATTACATTTGGCCGTTGGTGATGGTGAATGGGTAGAACGCTCGTTAGATGAGGGGGTCTATATCCTGGGTCGAGCATCGGATTGCCAGATTATCCTGCCCGGAAACGAGGTTTCACGGCGTCATGCGCAAGTTGAAATTGCACAAGATGGCATGTGGATAATGGATTTAGGGTCAGCAAATGGTACGCAGTTGGATGGAAATCCTCTCTCGCCGCGTCGACGTACTATTCTTCAGCCGCATCAGGTAGTTGCCATTTCCTGCTATCGTCTTAGAATTGAGCCGGCAAAAGGCGAAGAAGTACCAGTGCCAATTCCTTCCACCGAAGAGCAGCTCCAAACGATTGCTGCAGGACAGTTTGCTTTTAGTCATGAGTTTTCTGCATCAGCAGTCCGAACATTGGCAGAAGGTGGTGAACAAGCCGCTGTGGTTACAAGGCCGGGGGAAGTACAACCTCCGCCACCGCCTCCTACTCCATTGGTTCCTGCGCGTCAGGTTGTATTACAGTATCGGCAGGGACAAGGTAACTGGATTTCATACACCTTGAACGAAGGTGACCAATTTATCGGTCGTGAAGCTGGTAACCATATTGTATTGGATTCGACCAGTGTATCCCGCCGACACGCGCGGGTGACGTTAATCAGCGGGATGGTTTCGATCACAGATTTGGGATCCAAAAACGGTGTCTATAAGAATGGGCAACGGCTGAATCCTCATCAATCTTACCCGCTTGAGCCGGGAGAGAATTTCCAGATTGATGAGTTCTTCTTTGAGTTGAAATCCTCCGGTATTCCGCAGAAGCAGCCAGCTCGAACACCTCCTGCCCCGCCACCGACACCGTTCCAAGCTCCATGTGGTGAAGTTTCCACAGTTGTTGCTCTTGATCTGGGCGAAGCTGCTGTGCCCATGCCCAGCGGCCGCTTAAACCTTTTAGGTCAAGATCGTGTTTCAATTGGTCGCGCTCCAGATAACCAGATTGTTCTTGATCATCCAATGGTTAGCCGCTATCATGCGGTTATTGAGAGGTTAGGTACCCGTTCACGTATTATCAATACCCACAGTGCCAACGGGGTTTTTGTTAATGGACAACAGGTCGAGCATATGACATGGCTTACGCCAGGTGACGCGATCAAAATTGGACCTTATCAGTTTCAATTTTCCGGCAATGAGTTGCAGCGTTCTGCTACTTTAGAGGGGTATGAAATTGATGTCATAGGCATCAACAAATGGGTATCAAAGACGGTCAATCTACTGAAAGACATTAGCTTGCACATTGGGCAGAATGAGTTTGTGGCACTAGTGGGGATGAGCGGGGCGGGTAAGAGCACGCTTATGGATGCCATCAATGGATTTCGTCCCGGTACGAGTGGACAGGTTTTGGTTAACGGTGTGGATTTATACCGCAATTATGAGTCTTTCCGGGATGATATTGGCAATGTGCCACAAAAAGATATTGTGCACATGGAACTGACGCCGGAGCAGGCATTAGATTATGCAGCGAGATTACGAATGCCATCAGATACGACCGCTGCCGAGCGAAAAGCGGCAGTGAATGCAACTTTGAATGATTTAGGTTTGACTTTTAAGAAAGATGTCCCCATCTCGCGGCTTTCGGGCGGCCAATTAAAACGCGTCTCAATTGGTGTTGAACTGTTAACGAGACCCAGGCTATTCTTTTTGGACGAGCCAACTAGTGGCTTAGACCCTGGTACCGAATACGAGATGATGAAGTTGTTGCGTCATCTCGCGGATCAGGGTCGCACAATCATGCTAATTACACATGCCACCAAGAATGTCATGTTTTGTGATAAGACAATCATCCTCGCTCGCGGCGGGATTCTGGCTTTTTATGGTCCACCGGAAGAAGCTCTCGAATATTTTGATCAGTTCCGTACCCCGCGCGAACGGCTGGAAAAAGACATGGAATTTGATGATATTTATCGCATTCTCCAGGATGATTCGCGTGGAAAGCCGGAAGATTGGCGCGAACGTTATCTCACTAGCAAGTATGCAAAATATTGTCAGCCCAAATTTTCCCCTGTACAAGCCGCACAAAAGGCAGTACCGGCTGCCAAACGACGACATCGAATATCCGCATTGAAGCAATTTTTTGTCCTTTCCGCCCGGACAATGCGTTGCATGATTCAAGACCGCGCTTCTCTTGGGTTGACGTTAGCGTTGGCACCAGTGTTGGGTTTGATGAATTTTATTTGGGGGACCAAACTCTTTGATCCAGTTCAAGGCGACAGTACCAAAGCCCTTGGTTTGTGGTTTGTCACGGCGGTGATCGCCATATTGGTCGGGTCTATGGGGAGCGTGCGAGAGATTGTTAAGGAAAATGAAATTTACAAACGCGAACGAGCTGTAGGTTTACGAATATTGCCGTATATCCTATCCAAAGTTTGGATTGGAATGGCACTTTCAATCTATCAGGGGATTATCATTTTGTTCTTTGTGTTTATCCTGGCACGTCCGGTGGTGAATAGTGCGCTTGCCTATCCTGCTATGATGATTACGATGATCCTGATGATTATTTGCGGTTACCTGATGGGATTGATGATCTCGGCAATTGCTCCTAACCAGAATGCAGCTCAATTGCTATTGATAGCTGCTTTTGTTCCCCAACTTTTATTTGCTGGGTTGCTGATGCCAATTCAGCGTATTCCATTAGGTGAAATCATCAGCCCACTCATGTCAACACGTTGGGGATTTGAGGCGTTTGTCAATGCCAGCGGGATGGGTGATATGCTGGTCAAAGATCCCTGCTGGTCGCTTTCAAAAGAACATCGTATTAAGTTAAGTCCAACGCAGAAAGAAGCCTGCCTTTGCCTGGGCGCAAATATATTTAAGAACTGTGCAAATTTTCCGGGTATTCTTTCACCAGATTTTTATGACGAGGATGCAAAAATAGCTTTGTCGCAAGGTGAACCACAGAAACCGCCTCAACCAACTCGTTACCCTTCACCTACGCCGCGTCATACGCCAACACAGTATCCAACGCCAACTTTGTTGCCTACTCCTACATTTCTCCCGACACCTAGTCCTTACCCCACACCCACGCGTTTGCCTATTCACCTGGGTGGCAGTCCAGAGAGACGGGCTACGGATTATGCAGGGTTGTCTCCAGAAGAAATTCAGACGCGCGCAGTTGGTGAAGCCGCGTGGCGTGCAGCGCAGTATCAGTCGGATACTGAAAAACAATTTGAAGAATATCGCCAGACGCGAGAAGCCCAATTCAGTGATTATCAGAATCAGACCATTGGTCAGATGGGGGAATACAAAGAGCAGGTTGAAGGGCAGTTTGATGAATATCAAGAGCAAGTTAAGGATCAAATTGAACAGCACATTGATCTGGAAGTTCAGTCAATGGAAGAATATGGCAATCAGGTCGAGGGACAATTTGAAGAATACCGGTTGGAAATGGAAAAATATGGTGAGAGACTCGAAGATTGGGAGCGCAATCGCCAGGAAGCCATCGGTGCCGCAGAGACCATTCTGGGAATTGTTTTCGATAATTATGGTCGGATGTTCCATGGTTCGGTGCTGTCCCGCTGGATTTATATCACCTTGATTTCGCTGGCACAGTTTATTGCCATTCTGGTTTTTCAGAAACGAAAGGATGTTATATAATCCTAACGAGTTCTAGTTTAGAGTGAGGGGCTGTGCTAAGCAGGCAGCCCCTCGATTTTTGGCAATTCAAGCATGTTGGATGTCAAAATGAATTGATTTGGACTATAATCTACCCCGTTTGCTTGATAGAAAATATACGGGTAAGAACAGTCTTAATTCATGGGAGGTTCGTTTGAGTCGAATTTATGATCCCGATAACGCTGGTAAACAACGAGCTCGCCTATCCAAAGAGGTAGTTCTGGCATTACAGGAGCTAATGAGGCAAAGTTCTCCGGATGATATTAGCCGCGACCTAGCTGCTTTTGTTTCTATTGCATTGTTTCAAATTTACCAGACAGTAGAACAATCCGTTGTTGCTTGGGAGAAGCGCGGCTATTGGTTGAAAGCTGATCGCTTTCGGTTGGATTGGGAGTGGAGCACCTTGCTCGGGGAAAAGATGCGCGTTGCGATTTTGAACGATGATTGGCCAACAGTTGCTTCAACCGCAGTTCAAATTGGTCAAAGACTGATGAAAGTTAAGATCCCTGAGCACCACCGACTGGGAAAACCCTGGGTGGGTGCCTGGAAACAATTGGCCAAGATGTGAGGCTACACCAGTCTGAAAAAGATGTTACTGTAGTTCAGAAGTGCAATGTGCACAGCGAGTGGCGTTGATTGGGATGGTGGAAAGGCAATAGGGACATTCCTTAGAATTTGGTTCAATGGGTACAGGTTCTTTCCTGAAGCGGTTTATGGCGCGCACAACAAAGTAGAGCGCGAGAGCCACGAGCAGGAAATTGATCACCGTGTTGATGAAAAGCCCATAATTTATGGTGGGTGCGCCGGCAGCCTGAGCCTCTTTTAGAGATGCGTAGGTTGTCCCGGATAGACTGATAAACAGGTTGGAAAAGTCCACGTTGCCCAGGAGCAAACCAATGGGTGGCATTAAGATGTCATTGACCAGAGAGGAAACGATATTCCCAAAAGCGGCCCCGATCATTAGTCCAACAGCTAAATCAACAACATTCCCTTTTAACGCAAACTCTTTAAACTCTCGCAACATTTTTCCTCCTTAGGAAAGCTTTGAAAGTGCAATAAGTTAATATTTTGGAGCAACCAGAACAAGTTAATTCTTAAGACCATTTTAATCCCATTAGGGAAAAATTTTTATGTGTATGATGATACAATCTGGCCATTTCGCAAACCATAGCAGGATGCTATGAGTAATAATCTCTCGGAATTTACGCTTGAAAAGACCCTCCAAACTAACCAGCGCAGTGTAGTGGGTTGGATTGTTTCCCATGCTGCTCGTCATTGGTTCTTTTTATTTTTGGCGGTAATGGGCGCGGTTGGCAATGCTGTTTTGGCAGGAGTTCAGCCACTCTTAATTGGGCGGGCTTTCAACGTGATCACCGATATTATGCCAGATCGGACACGCCTTTTGCAATTAGCGTTATGGCTCGCGGTGACACAGGCAGTGCGCTCTTTATTACAATTTGCTCGAAATGGCGGATTTGAAATGGTAGCACAACGTGTAGAACGTGATATTCGTCATGAGTTATACACTTGCTTGCTGGGCAAGAGTATGACATTCCACAGCTTGCAGCCGGTGGGAGACACGATGGCGCGTGCGACCAATGATGTGCGCGAGGTGAACTTCTTGTTTAGCCCGGGTTTGAGCCTGGTCATTGGTTCAATTAATTTTTTGATCGTTCCCGTTTTTGTTGCACCGTCCTATCACCTGTCATTGATATTGACGCCCCTCATATTTATCCTTATGTATGTAATTTCTTTGCGCCGCTATCTGAAAAGACTGGGGCCGGTAACCGATGAAGTGCGGGTATCTTTTGGGGTGTTAAATGCGCGTCTAGCGGAGGTCTTAGACGGCATTGAAACGGTTAAGGGGGCGGCGCAGGAATCCATGGAGCTTGAGCGTTTTGGGCAAAATATTGCCCGTTATCGGATGACGATGATCCGGCAAGGGAATATTGAGGCAAGATATATGCCGCTCTTGTGGATGCAAATTACTTTAGCTGTTGGGCTATTTCATGCATTATTCCTTTACTGGTTGGGCGTCTTGAATTTAGGGCAGGTCGTGGGTTATTTTGAACTGCTCTTGATGTTAGATTTTCCAACTTTTGTTTCACTTTGGGCATATTCGCAGATATCGCTCGGTCTTGCTGGAGCTCGCCGCATACTTGAGCTGATGAAACGCGAGAATAATCTTGATCAGAATATCTTGGGTTATGACAGGGATATGCGGGGGGAAATTGAATTTCGCAATGTCTGTTTTTCATATGATGGTAGTGATGACTGCAGCCTTGAAGACATCACGTTTAAGGTTAAGGCAGGGCAAAAAGTTGCTATTGTCGGTCAAACCGGCTCAGGTAAGACTTCGTTGATTAAATTAATAAATCGAACATATGATGTCACACAAGGGCAGGTACTTATTGATGGCGTGGATGTACGTGAATGGAATCTAGAATCTTTGCGGCGCAATATTTCGATTATTGAGCAGGATATTTTCCTATTTTCACGCTCAATTCTTAATAATATTGCTTTTGGTAAACCAGATGCCAGCCGTGAAAAGATTGAAAAAGTTAGCCGAGCTGCGCAGGTCGATGAATTTGTTACTGCACTCAGCAATGGTTATAACACGGTGATTGGTGAGCGCGGGGTGACACTTTCAGGAGGTCAGCGGCAACGGATTGCTCTGGCACGCGCCCTTTTAACAGATCCCAGAATTCTTATTTTAGATGACTCCACTAGCGCGATTGACAGCCAGACGGAAGACAAAATCCAGCGTGCAATTTATGCTGCGGCGCGTGGCAGAACAACTCTGATGATCACTCACCGGCTATCTCAGATCCGCTGGGCAGATTTGATTATTGTCTTGCGCAAGGGGCGCATAGCAGCAATGGGAACTCATGAGGAATTAATGCGCACTTCAGAGGTTTACCGGCGAATTTTTAGCGAATGAGGGTAAAGCAATGAGTTTCTTTGAAGGATTGGATGCTGAGAAATACGATCGAATGTATTCAGACAAGGATTTATTTCAGCGGATCTGGGGGCTGTTTCGTCCGCACTGGGGTAGACTGGTGTTGATTTCTTTGCTGGTGTTTCTGGTAGGAGCCGCATGGGCGATAATGCCAGTGGTGCTTGGTCGTGGACTTGACTGGTTCCAACAGAAAACAACCCTTGAATTGATAGGGTTGATTTCAGGCGTTGTTTTGATTGTGGGGATAATGCGGTGGTTCTTGAATTGGCTGCATCGCCGGTTGCTTGCCAGACTGGTTGCAGATATTCTTGTTGGACTTGCTCATCGCGCTTTTCAAGCGGCAGTTCGGCACGATTTATCGTTTTACGATGAGTTTTCTTCTGGCAAGGTGCTATCGCGTATTACGACTGATACGCGCGATTTTGGCAACTTCATCACAGTAGTAACTGATTTGTTCTCGCAAGTTGCAGAAGCTGCCATCTTGGCTGTGATTTTGTTAACGATTAATGCCAGATTGTCATTGGTTATCTTCGCTTTGATACCATTTGTATTTCTGATGGCACTGGCGTACCGCCGGTTGGCGAGGCGTGTTACCCAGCAAGGTATGCGTGCAATGGCAGATGTCAACGCAACAATAAAAGAGACTATTAGTGGGATAGCTGTGGCGAAAAATTTTCGGCAGGAGCGTAGCATTTATGAAGAATTCGCGCGTGCCAATTCTTTGTCCTACCGCCTGAATGTACAGCGTGGTCTGGTCTTGGCAATGGTTTTTCCATCGTTAAATGCTGTGGGTGGGCTTGCAACAGGGATTCTTGTTTATGTGGGTGGATTAAACGTTATAGAGGGGGTTGTAACGGCGGGTGCCTGGTACTTGTTTTTGCTCAGCTTATATAGTTTTCTTTATCCGGTAATGAACTTGTCCTCATTGACAACGACAGTTCAAACTGGCTTGGCAGCGGCAGAACGTGTCTTTGCATTGATAGATGCTGAGCCGGCCGTTCAGCAAATTGGGTGTGAAGCTGCACCAAGGTTACGTGGTGAAATTGAATTTGTCCACTTGAATTTCCGCTACCGCACCGGCGAGCCGGTGCTGAAAGACTTCAACCTTCATATTCGGGCGGGTGAAAATCTGGCAATTGTGGGTCATACAGGGGCTGGAAAAACTTCAATTGCAAGGTTGATCGCGCGTTTTTATGAGTTTCAGGAGGGACAATTGTTGGTTGATGGGCATGATATCCGAACCTTTGATCTGGATTCTTATCGGCGCCAATTGGGTATCGTATCTCAAGTACCGTTTTTATTTTCCGGGACAGTGATAGAAAATATTCGTTATGGCAGACCTGAGGCGACCGATAAAGAGATTGTTGAGATTGCGAATCAAATTGGCGATGGGGAATGGATTGAGACTTTGCCGCGCGGTCTCAATACAGAAGTAGGAGAACGCGGCGCATTGCTTTCAATGGGACAACGGCAACTTGTGGTGATGATGCGTGTACTGGTACAGCGCCCGGCAATTTTTATTTTAGATGAAGCAACTGCTAGTATTGATCCGTTTACCGAGCGGCAGATTCAGCAGGCTTTGAGTTTGATTCTTTCTTCTGCCACCAGCATTTTAATCGCACATCGTTTATCTACGGTAAAATCTGCGGATCGTATTATTGTGATACATAAGGGGAAAATTATTGAAGAAGGCAACCATAATACCCTGATAGCAAAGGGAGGACGCTACGCCGAGCTATATAATATCTATTTTCGTCATCAGAGTCTGGCGTATGTTGAGCAAGCGAAGATGATGATGGGCATAGAGGGTCTTTCATAAAGCAAAACCTGTGTCGTTAGAACCTCCCGACTGTTTCCGACCTGTACCGTTCTCGATAATGACTTAAATTTTCCCTGGTGATCATGGTCAGGTTTTCCGGGATTTTTTCTGGGGCAAACCAGCCGATTTCGCTACACTTTCCTGGTTCGCGAATCATAGGTTCCCCGGATAGAATTCGGCATATAAATGTCGGCGAGACCCAATGCTGCTTCTCATCAGGTAAAATATGGTCAACAACATCCAGCAGTTCACCAACCTCAATCTCGATGCCATATTCCTCGTACATCTCGCGTTTCAAGGCATCCGCTAACCTTTCGCCGAATTCAACAGACCCGCCGGGAAATTCCCATAATCCGCGCTCGTTTTTTGCTAGAGGTCCACGGCGAGATAAAAACAACCGTCCCTGTTCATCTATGATGATTGCGCCGACACCAACGCCAATGTAATCAATACCGCGCTTCATGGAGGCAATTGTACCTGAAAATGAAAGAATCTTACATTGTTCCGGCAGGTAAAGCCAGAGCGGAAATTGTAGTGCAAAAGTCGCGATTCATTGCAAGCGCAACAGCGGCTTTTTCGGTGGATGAGGCGCGCGCTTTTCTGAATAGCATTCGTGCAGAATTTCCTGATGCTACGCATCATGTGCCTGCTTTTATTGTTGGTCATGGCGATTCAATGATTGCGCATTGCTCCGATGCTGGCGAGCCGTCTGGTACAGCGGGGCGTCCGGCATTGACGGTTTTACAAGGAAGCGGTCTGGGCGATGTGGCTGTGGTGGTTACCCGCTATTTTGGCGGTGTAAAACTGGGCACTGGAGGGTTGTCGCGTGCCTATCGTGATGCAGTGAAGGCTGTGCTGGCAGTATTGCCGCGTGCCCAGAAGTGTCAAGTGTACACGGCGATGGTCATTTTGCCGTACTCGCTTTTTGGGCGTGTGCGCTTAATCGTGGCTGAGCATCATGGAACAATTGCAGACGAGGTTTTTGCAGGTGATGTGACCATGACAGTTCGGTTTCGGACCGAGGATTTTGGTTCCTTTCAAGACGCATTGTGCGAGGTGTCTTCTGGAAACCTGGCTCACATGGAAATTATTGAGGTCGGAGAAATGTTATTTCCACTCTGAATAGGCTTCATTTTCGGTTTTTAGTTAGCCAGTCGGATTCAAGGATTGCCATCAGATAACTGCTCCAATAGACTTCACCAACTTTGCGATAATCACGCAAGTGCCCTTCAATCTCAAAGCCTACTTTTTTGTAACAGGCAATTGCCGGTTGATTGAAGTCAAAAACGTACAAACTAACGCGATGAAGACGCAATTCATCAAAGGCGATTCTGAGTAACTGCTGTACCATCTGAGTGCCGTATCCCTGTCCGCGCCAGTTAGCCTCTCCGATTAAAACCTTTGAGACCGTAGCCGACAGGTTACGCCAGTCAATGTTGTTTAATTCGATATGACCGATGACTTCATGCGTTTTAGCATCTACCGCCTTAAATATTTTTCGCAATGGCGGGTTGATTAACCCGGATTGATAATATTCTTCCAATTGTTTGACATCCAATGGAAAGGTAAAAAAAGGTCCACACCACATCATCATTGCTTCTGCATCGGGTATCCATCTAATCAGACGACCAAAATCTGAGCGATCAAATGGCTTGAGTTCAACAGACATCTTTATTTACTCATCTAGCGTTTTAAGTTTGGTTGATTAATCCACTTTTGGCAATAGGAGGGATTGCAAATATAGGGCGACTTGATCAGCCCCGTTAGGAGATGAGCGTTCGATGTGGGGTAAGTTGATCAACTGCGGAATTGCTTTTACCCAATTGCCATTTTGGAATGTAGAAGACGGTATCTTAAGCCCTATCATTCGGTGCTGGATGAAAGCGGTCAATACCGATGATTCGCGAAAGTTTGGGCGGCTGATAAACCCGAAAGGCACCCCTGCGAAATAAGCCTCGGCAATGGTGCTGTATCCTGCTTTGCCAATTACTGCATCGCTGGCAAAAACGAGATCAGGATGATAAAAGTTAGAATGATGAGGTAGCAATACCATGTGGTTTGTAAACTCTGTTTGGTGGCTGCCGCCGGGAATGACTAGACTGATTCCATCCAGGTTGGGAAGATCACGTAACATGTCGAAACGCTCGGGTATGCCGCCCATTGTCACCAGCACCATATGGTGATTGTCTGGGATTTTTAATTGCCGGCGGATTTCATGGGTTGGTGTTTTGGGTTTGCGGCTTACCGGAAAGGTAGTCAGACTTGCGGTTTTCTTAGGGTTGCAAACAGGTTCTGTTTGAATATGGTGATCGGTACTGTTGAAAACTTTGCGCAGGTATTCAATGTGAGAGCGAAAGCGAGGATACTCTATCGTATAAAGTTCGTAAATCCAATCCCAGGTAAAGTTTTCGATCAGAACAGAGGGGATTCCGACGGTATGGGCGACAGCGATACCCAGTGGCGCTATGTCACAAAGCACAAGATGGCACTTTGCCTTACTGATTTGTTTTGCGAGATTGCTAACCAGCGCCTGATCAAATGGCAAAAATGCATCCAATTCATTGAGTGTTTGTTCAACATTTTCCTCAAGCGGGTTTTGTTGGACCAGTCCGATATCAGTCTTGACGAGGTGCAAGTTAAAAGGAGCTCGAAGCGATTCCTCAAAGAACCATGGTGGAGTGAGGGTAAATATTTCAAAACGTGCAGTTGGTAATCTTTCATAAATGGCGTTCATGACCGCCACTGCACGCGCAGCGTGACCGAATCCATGAGAGGAGATAAAATAAGCGAGAGGGACAGGTGAGGTTGACATAAAATATTCAATGGTTTGCAAAGAAATTGACAAGCTCTACTTTTGTCAGAGCTTGTCTTGGGTGTTCTCGTTTGATAAAGATAGCGCAATTACTTACTCCCGAACCAATTGATACTTCATCAGGCTAAAAAATTGATTCATTCGCCAGGATTCGAACGAGTTGGGGTAATCTAAATAGTGAAACCGCGCCAGGCAGGTAGCCGGTCAATCCAATTCTCAATCACTCAGTTTAATTTGGCGTTGTTAATTTGGTGTTGAAAACATAATCCCAAATGGGTGAGCTGACTCCAAACAACTTATCAGGTGCTTTGTAGTGATGCTGCATATGGTACCGCTTGAGGAACTTGAGGTAACCAGAGCGCATTGGGAAATGGTGTGTTGCATAATGGGTTATATCGTATATCAGATAGCCTGTGATGAAGCCCGAAAAAAGCGGTTCGAGCCAGTTAACCCTCAACAATATGTTTAAAGTTAAGTAAAACAGCCCATAAAAAGCCAGCGCCAGTGGAATGCTAACTGGTAATGGCATCACCAGTCGAGTCTTGCATTGTGGTTGGGCATGGTGTACTCCATGAAAGAGAAAGCTGATTCGCTCCTGAAATGTGTTGCTTGGTTTGAAGTGGAAGACGAAGCGGTGCATCGTATATTCTGTGAAAGTCCAGATGAATAATCCAATAATGAAAGCCAGAGGGATATAGGGTTGAAAACCACTTGACTGGACTATTGAGCTTGCTAGAAAATAAACAGCAATGGGTAACCAGATGATAATAATGGTCACCGGGCTGATGTGGGTGAAAAATTCTAGAAAATCGGATTTAAACAGGCGTATAGGAACATCGCTGTGGTCAATTTTGTGTACCATTATTACCTCCATGGTTTTTTGAATTAATTGAACCTTAGACCTGATTGAGAAAGATTTCGATTTGTCTTTTATATTCTACTTGATCTTGCCAGTAAGCTTCGGCGTGATTTGCGCCTGATGCCAGGTACAACATTCGCTTGCCCTGCGTTTTGGCTTCATACAGGTCTATTGTCATTTGAGGTGGGATATATGTATCATTTTTACTATGAATCAACAAAACTGGACATTCAACTTTGGGGATCGCACGAATTGGGGAAGCGTCCCGAAAGTGCATTCCAGTTAACAGATAAACGTAAAAGTTCATTATTGTTAGAAAAGGGAAAGCGGGCAGATGAGCATCTTTCTTAAGGCGGATACGAATCAAATCGTACAAGTCAGAAAAGGAACTATCGGCAATGACAAATGATATGCGCTGGTCTATAGCTGCATGTTGAAGAGCGATAGCGGCACCAAGAGAAACGCCAAATGTTCCAACAATTCCATTGCCTTGCAGTTGCTGAAACGCCCAATCTGTAACGGCTTTTAGATCGGCTTTCTCGTAGTATCCAAAAGTTGTATTGTGACCACCGCTGCGTCCGTGATTGCGTAAATCGAAAGCAAGCACATTGTAACCAAGTTCGTGAAAGACAGGGACATATTGGAACACTCCATAAAGATTGTGGGTTATTCCATGCACCAGTATTACAGTGCGTTCTGAGTTACTGTGCGGAAAATAGATCCCATGTAATGAGTAGCCATTTGTTGAAGGGATGTATATCTCCTTCTTTTTTAGAAGGTTGAAATATTCTTCGTCTAGCCTTCCCTTTTGTACTTGAACTTGATACATTTTTTCGGATGAAAAGGTGCGTGGTAAAACCACAATCATTGCCATGTAAAAAATAAGCGCAAAAAACAGCAGAGTTAATCCAACAAGAAGTGCAGCAAAAATCACTCTTATTCCTCCCGGATTCGTTGAATGCGCTTCCATTGCCATAGCCACCTGAGAGAAAATGGTGGCGATTGTTGATAGGTACTCAATAAAAACAAAACAATCCCGACTGACAAGATTATTGGTATCAATAAAGCAATAAGCCGAGCATAAACGTAAAAATGGTTGCAACAGTGAAAAAGTCCCGTCCCATTGCCAGCCTTTCTGCTAAGATGCCAGGCGGATCCCAGCGAGGTAATTATAACTGCCTTAGAAGATCCAGACTGATAATCGAATTCCGCATTGTTATTGTAGGCATTCCAGCGCATTGATTACTTCTGGAAAAACCTCTTGATTTTCGGGGATTGGTGCTGTTTCGTTCTGGAGCGTGTTCCAAAGGTTGCATAACAAAAGTTGATAGTTGTGGTCGGTAGCGTAGCTCTGCAGGGTGAGTTCTTTCGCCTTTTGCCAATGTCCCGTACGGGCATATGCTTCAATAAACGGCAACCACTCATGTGGTGAATTAGATTGTGAGCGCGTGGGAGTATAGCCGAGCTGTAATGCTGTATCTGCCAATGTGGCAATATCGTCCCATTCACCGTACTGTTGCAATAAATCAGCTTTTTCGTAGAAATAACACCATTCATGTGGCGGCTCGCTGCCGAAAATTTCTTTGGGTGGTAACTGGTTGGAATCAATTCTAATTCGCGAAAGATCTGAAAGCGGCAATGCTGCGCGTATTGTGTCAGTCAGGTAGGGGTCGTGAAAATCATCCTGATTCAGCACCCAAAGACAATTGGCATGCTGCCCGGTTTCTTGAAAAAGCACCAGACTTCTATAAGAATGCCCGTGAAATGAGAAGCCGCGGAAGTGTTCTTCAATTGGCTTACCCGCCAGCCAGTTATCGGTATCTGAAGCAAAACTTCGCCCGAAATAGTAAAACCAGAAATGCAAATTTGCTGGATCATTTACCTGTGGATAGAGGGTATTAAAGGCGAAAGTTGGAAAAACATAGGGGAACAATTCAGCATCAGATAGCAAAACTGTACCAGGTTCAATTTTCGGAGCACGCCAAAAAAGTTGCCAGTAGGTTCGCTGTTGCTTGACCCAGGACCAACGATATTCGTTGGCAGTGCGCAGATTGAGAGCTATACCTAACAACAATAAAACGCAGAGAACAAAGGTTTTGCGATTTTTCTGAATGAACCACTCAATAAGCAACACAGTCAGGATACTGGCGCCAAACATGGAAGCCAGGGCGAATCGGTCTGCAAACATACCCTCAATGCTTGCCTGACGCCCTGTTGTCCAGATTGGTAAAAGCCCAAATAGAGTAGCCGTTATTCCAAAAACAAAACATTTTTGAAACCAGTGATCAGCTTTCTTTGTGCTAGTGTCTATGGTATCAGGATAAATTTTTAACAAGTATAGAAAAATGAATCCCGCAAGTATCGCAGCAATTCCAAACGAAAATATACTGAAGGGCTGAGAAAAACTGAAATTGGTAGGCTTAACCGTCTTGTACCAGCTTGCAAAAAGGACATAAACCAGGTCCTGTACGGCCATTTGAGATAGTTTTTTGAGTGCTCCCCAGGGCCGTTCAAGAAAACTCAACAAAAAGACTGGGCGGTTGGGGTCGTCTGTTATCTGGCTGGAAAATTGGAGTCGCCAGAAGACGTAAACACCCAACGTGATTAGATAAGGCAGCCAGTGCAATAGTGTTTTCTTAAATTGTTTTTGTTGGGATGATTGCTTGAGTAGATAGTACAGGATCAGTGGTCTGATAAGCTCCAGTCCAACAAAGTATTCCATAACACTCAAATGAAGAAGCAAGGTAATAAGTGCCAGAGTGGTCCAGAAAACAAAGCGCTGGGGATGACGTAACGCTTTGATCATGGCTAATATAGATATGAAGTACAGCAAAAATGCCAGCCAATGATGATAGTAGGAGACTGCAAGGGGTTGTTGGACAAAGATTGGGTAAATACAAAATAATAAAGCAATAAAAAGATTTTCACGCTGGTGGCTTTGCCATAGATTATTAAGTGTCCATAGAGCAGTAACAACGGTCAACCAACGTAGCAAAAGTGCCAGGATGTGCCAGCCGATCGGGTGAATTCCCAACAGGGGACCGAATAAGTAATAGACCCAGATAGAAGTTGGGCGATAGGTGCGCACATAATCCTGGAATGCTGAAAGTTGGTTTGTTTTCAGAATCAGTATTGGTTCCCAATCATCCCAATAGAAGCCTAACTGGGGCAAAAACCATCCGAAGGTGACCATGCACACCACAAGAAGTGATAACGGGGTTGTCCACCCAGCGATGCAGAGCGAACTTAATCGAGTGCGCAATTTTGAGAGAGTTTGCATCATTTTGTTCTTATGTGCGGCGAAGAATGACCAGTTTAAGCAGAGCTTGGATGAAAGGGAGCGGAGAAAGCGAAGTCATCAGTAAGATCGTATCAATTGGAGAGGCTGTTTCATCCAGAAACCGAAAGATGCGGTGGATTGGGTTGTTTTGGAAAAGCTGGGTGAAAATGGGTTTCATGAGATTGCCGCGACGATGCATCAACTGTAGCATGACCGAATCGGACATTTTGAATACCCAGGGGCTATCTGGAAGGTGGAAGGGGTGACCGTATTTTAGTAGAGACTGTACAATTGCCGCTGAATCTTGCTGAATGCGTAGAAATGCATAGCCTGTCGAAGGCTTGACGCGGCCGCCTTTTGTACCCGTGAACAGGATTCTTTTACCTCCGCATCGTGGGAAAGGTTGATCGGTCATAGGAATAATCCCTTTTTCTTCTGCCAGGATTCGATATTCCTTAAGCCCCAGAATGTTCTGAATATAATTGCTTAATCCTTCAGCGTACTCTTCTTCGGTTAGCAATCTTGCAGAGAAAAGCGTATATTCGACCAAAGCGCGGCGTGACGAGAAAGGCAGTATATAGATAAACCGCATGGACCCTTTTTGAGGCGTGCGAAAATCAAACAGTGTCATGACCCGCGGATCAAAGGCATCCTGGTTGGTTTCGATTTCCCAGCCTTTGAAGTGTTGTTTGACATCGTGATAACGGCTGGTATCTACATGGAACTCAGAGGGAGAAAAAAGGCTATCAAACACCCACTTACCATAATAAGAGGTTCCACCGACGACCACTTCAGCTATATCCTCACCGTCTTTGATTTGTTCGACTGCACCATGAGCAAAGTGGACATTATGCTTGGAAAGCACTTGCGTGGTTTTTTCGTAAAAATCAATTCCTCTGATCATGTGGTATTGATAAGGAAATAGGGTAAAACTCCGTTCAAAGTCATCACTGATAAATTTGAGATGATCCCAAGAGCGATAGACTATCGTATCCAGTAGGGTGGTTTGATCAGTCCAATAACACCAGGTACGATCATTTTTATTTTTGACCTCTTTGTCAATGATAAGAATGGAACAATCCCTGAGTGGACTGTTCACCATATGATATGCCAATCCCAATCCCGCTGCCCCACTGCCGGCAAGGATAAAGTCAAAATGATCCATAGGGTTGATTATAGCATCCTACAAAAGTGCACAGAGTGTAAAATTATAAAATTACACCATTACTTTATTGTCCTGAGGAGACAAACTGAAAATGTTATCTGCAAGCACCGTTGAACTACATCTTTCTACTAACTTTGCGATTTTTCTCAGTCTTCTTGCTGCGTTTATGTGGGGGACGTGGTTCATTTCGCTCAAATATCTTGGTGATTACCCATTGGATGGTTTCTTCTTAACCGTGTATCTGGCTTCTTTGATACTAGTTTGGAGCGTGGGGATTTGTATGGAGGGTTCTGCTTTGTTTGCAAATATCCGCGAGGTTTACCGGCTTGATCCCAGGAGAATAGCGGTTACCTTTCTGTGTGGTGCATTGTATGTGCTTGGTTTACGTGTTTCCCTATATGTGTTTCAGCTCATTGGTCTTTCTGTTGCTCAGCCGATACAATCTTCTGTCAATATCTTAATGGGAACATTTATCTCGGCAGTGGTGGGTGGAAC
Organism: Anaerolinea sp.; assembly: GCA_020725865.1. GTDB lineage: Bacteria > Chloroflexota > Anaerolineae > Anaerolineales > Anaerolineaceae > DYEC01. The sequence goes on from DYEC01000012.1 coordinate 172,876, forward strand.
ACCGGCAAGTTTATCGTTGGTTAGATTAGTATTGGCTTGCACTATGCTTCTTGCCGCTGTGGCTTTTTCTGTTTTAGCGGGTAAATTCCGCACAGAAAGTTTATCTAACAATAAGAAATTGGTAAACTTTCGCTATACCATGCGCGATTTATGGCGCTCACTTGTTTTGCTGTTCTTGGCATCCTTTTTGATACCAATGTATACACTGGGATTATCGTTCGGTTTGCGTTCGACATTACAATCGCAAGGATTAGCGGTGTTACCTTTCATGGCTGTACTTTCTGCCGGCTCGTTTATGGGTATGATGCTAAGTAGCGGCTTATTATTGACCTTGCGAAAACAGTGGGGAATTGTGCTGCACGCATCGCTGGCAATTCACAAATTCGGCATTTTTTCTGCGATTTTTCACTATGGGGGAAACATTATTCATACTTTCGCGACATCTTCACTGAGCCCAGTCATTTCTTGGCCTTTGGGTGTTACCTTCGGTTTGTGGACGCAGTTTTGGGGAATTGTGTATGGTGAGTTTAAAGGTGCAGGCAGGCGGGCTTATATTGTTTTGGGGCTGGCAGTGGTTTTTTATTTACTCGGCGCCTGGTTAATTGCGGCTCAGGCATAAAGCATCAAAAGGGGTATCAGTGGATTCAGTTACTCACACGGACTTGTCTTTGAAACAAATACTGAAAACATGGTGGCCTCTAGCTGCCAGTTGGTTGTTGATGGGGATCGAAGGTCCAGCCTTAAGTGCTGTTATGGCGCGTCTTGCCGAGCCAGAGATCAATCTAGCGGCTTACGGGGGTGTGGTTTTTCCGCTGTCCCTTATTATTGAATCGCCAATTATCATGCTGCTGGCGGCCTCGACGGCGTTGAGCAGGGACCGTGATTCCTACCGCTGGCTACATCGTTTCATGATGATAAGCGGGGCGGTTTTAACTGCTATTCATGTTTTGGTTGCCTTCACTCCGACCTATTACTTGATCGTGCGCAATTTGCTGGCGGTACCCGAGGAAATTGTTCAACCCGCCCGTATCGGTTTGATGATCATGACACCCTGGACTTGGTCAATTGCTTACCGCCGCTTTCAGCAAGGAGTTATGATCCGTTTTGGACACTCCCGAGCGGTTGGGCTTGGCACAATGGTTAGGTTGTTGAGCGGGGGAATGGTGTTACTGCTCGGGTATTGGTTAGGCACAGTGGATGGGATTATTGTTGCTTGTACGGCGCAAGCGTTAGGAGTGGTCAGTGAAGCAACTTATGCCGGGCTTCGCGTGCGCCCGATCTTAAAATATCAGGTTAGATACACTGGCCCAACTGATCGAATCACATGGCGATTGTTTGCTGGCTTTTATCTTCCATTAGCAATGACCTCTTTGCTGGCACTGGCATGGCAGCCGATTGGCAGTGCTGCTTTGAGCCGGATGGGCAGGCCATTGGAGTCGTTGGCGGTCTGGCCTGTGGTAAGTGGTCTCGTTTTTATGTTGCGCACTTTTGGTATGGCGTACAACGAAGTAGTGGTAGCTTTATTGGATCGAACAGGCTCTTTTGGGAAGTTGCAACGATTTTCTGTGTTGTTATTATTGGGTTCTGCGCTGCTGCATTTATTGATTGCTGCAACACCTTTATCTATACTGTGGTTTGCGGGTGTTTCTGCGTTACCATTCTCTTTAGTGGAGATTGCACGCACAGGTTTCTGGATAGCTTTACCTATTGCACCTCTGACGGTCTTGCAGAGCTGGTATCAAGGGACAATTGTAGCGGGCAAGAAAACGCGCGGTATTCCAGAAGCAATGGCAATTTTTTTGGCTGTAGTATTATCTGTGATGATTGCTGGGGTTATATGGTTTAGGGTGATTGGGTTATATGTAGGTATGACGGCGTTTAGCGTTGCCAATCTAGCCCAAACGCTCTGGCTCTGGTTGCGCAGCCGCCCGATCATGCGAGAAATGGAAATGCGCGATCGGCCGTTACTTGCGCATGCAGGATGATTGGAGTTCAACGAGCGGTTTGCGCATAGACAATTGTCTCATCAAAGGTATAGAGCCAGGTTTTTGAACGGCACTAGAGCTAGTATGACGGCGTGTTCGTATAATCCTTTTCGGTCAATAGCGTTATCGGTCAGTAAGCCAATGGCTCCGTTATCTTGTTTTGAGTTTTTTCGATCAAACACAATATCATCAGCTTCTCCCAGTTCTTTGCCTTGACGGATCAAATTACGAATGGGGGGTGGAAGGAAGAAGGTGCCACTTTTACCTTTGCCGATGATGTCTTGTCCAATGATGACCACCCAGGCAAAAGCAGCCATTTCGCCTTCGTTGGTTTCCTCAACCCCTCCTTCAATTCCAACCCAAAAGTCGGCTTTTGCGATGATGGTTGCGGCATTTTGTGCCCGATTCATTGCTCCAGTCAGCGTTTCCGAGCTTGTCATGGGTTGCGCGTTGACACCTGAAGGCACACTAACTGTATGTATTTGGAATGTTTCTCCCGGAAACATTTTTTGAAAGCCGTTCAGCACTGCTTGAATTTTGACTGGATTTTCAGAGGCAAGAACAATTGTCTTCATCGTTTGCTTTTCCGAATATATTGTTTGATTTGATCAACAATATAGTTTTCCAAATCTCGCATGTCAATATCTTGTTCAGGAATAGCTTTGTTTCGAATAGAAATCCCTGCTAGATGTACAGTTTGCGGATCTTTTGATGCAAGAGGGTGCCATTTAGGCAGGTTTTTTCCTTCTGCAATCAGCCGATAGGCGCAGGTATCTGGCAACCATTTCAATTGTGATATACGCGTTGGGCTGAGAATGACACAACCGGGCATCTTTTCTTTTCTTTCGGAGTAAACAGTGCATCGGCATGTTTCTAAATCCAAGAAACGGCAAGCCACATTGGTATAGAAATATTCATGGGTATTTACATCTTCAAACTTGTAAAGACAACAGCGACCACATCCATCACAAAGGGATTCCCATTGCGCCGGCGTCATTTGATCAAAAGACATTGTTTTCCAAAATGGTCGTTTTTTTGACATGGAAAATGTTATGACGCTTTGCCAGTTGGGGTTTGATGATTACCTTCACCTCTAGCTTGCTGATCAAGAATTGTCCGGTCTCTGCTGAGCGGTGATTGTTCCAGTGCTTCCGCAATACGCTGGCGCAGATCTTTTTCGGTGGGTTTGCGTTTTCCCAGGTTTCGCAAGATTTCCAGCAAGTATTGTGTCATCTCAGAAGTAATTTTTCTCAAAGTTTTCGTTGATAGCTTTTGGCCGCTTTCAAACCAGACAGAAGCGGCATACCCCATTGCAATCGTAGTTGAAGAGGCGACAGTGGCTGCCAATAGCCAGCCCGGTATGCCACCCAATTTGCTTAACTCATAGAAAAGCGAGCGCCCAAGAAAACCCATGCCAAAGGTGACAATTAGCTCGCGTGCCCGTGCCAGTGAAATTTTATAATTGTAAATTCGTGCAATACCAAGCACCATGACTGATTGCGTAACGATCAGTGGTGCAAAGTCAATGATAGGCAGGGGGGTCAATGCGATTACAGCCGAGAGCGAAGCAGCACTTACGATAGCGCGCCAGGCAAGCTGCCAGCGAAAGTGAGGTAGTGCTTCTCCCAAAGCCACCACAATTTCCGGTTCTGAGATGGCAATTGCCATAATCACCTGATCCAAGTTCTCTCCTGTTTTTGCAACGATCGGGATCACTTCTTCAACAGGCACATCCAAGCTTGCCGCTACACGTTCTAAAACCATTCTGGTTTGTTTGCGAACCAGGTCTATCTTGTTTAACACAATAGTATGAGGTTTTCTGAGGGCTTTTAGCTCCCAATAGAGGTCTAATTCGGTTTTCTTTACACCCTGAATAGCATCGAACATAATTACTAGAAAGTCAGCCTGTCTTGCGGCGCTGAGTGCTTCCTCTTGCTCCTTTTCGCCTGTGTATCCCACTGCATCTGCTCCAGGGGTATCAACAATGGTAAATAATCCTACGTCAGCTGTTTGATTATGACGAGTTGTGCCTGGCAGGGGGCTAACTTCTGCGTTATCCTCTTTTCGCAGAATAAGCTGGTTATACAGTGTTGATTTACCGACATTGGCTGGTCCTACGATGGCAACATTATTTTTACTTCCAAAGGTAATCTTAAACTGGGTTGCAGAAAGGCGTAGCAATCTGCGAATAAGATTGATTTCTGATGGAAAGCTGCTCAAAATGGATAGCAGACTCTGGCGCTCGGAAGGGGTTAGATTATTCCATAGAATATCGAAAACTTCACGCGTTTCAGGTGGTAGTTTCTTTTTGAATGATTCGGTTTCGCTCATAGACGTTTTCCTATCCCCGTTGATTGTACCGTTATTTTGTTGAAATAGAGTATGATTGGGATATCATTTGTTGAGTTGCAAAATAGGAGAGGAAGGCTGATGAACACAAGGCTGGATGAATTTGTCAGGTACCGCTCTGTGATGAATGAGCGCATTGCCCAAATCGAGCATTTGGGGATTAAGCGCTTTTTCAACCTGGATACGAACGCGTACCACGATGGGGCATTGTCAGGCAAAACCAAAGAATTACTCGGCTTGGTTGCTTCAATGGTTTTACGCTGCAATGACTGTGTTGATTATCATATCTTACAATGCGTGGATGGGGGGTGGAGCGATGAGGAATTGTATGATGCTTTCAATGTAGCTCTGGTGGTGGGCGGGAGTATTGTGATTCCTCACCTGCGTCATGCAGTGGAAACGCTGGATTTATGCAGAAGAATGAAAGCCGAAAATCGACAATAAGTCTGCAAATTTGTCAGCGGCCAGCAAACCGTTGATTCGCGAGCACTTGTTTGAAAAAGAGTCGTTAGGCTCGAGAGAAAAGCATTGATTGTTATAGCCGCACAGACAACGCACGCTAAAACCAGCAAGGCAATGCCAATGCCAATTATTAGACGGCGTTTCTGGCTAGCTCGTTTCTGTTCGTCAATTTTTTGAATTTCTTCAACTGCCCTTTGGATATCATTGGGCAACAGATTTTCGCTTCGCTCAAGGGCGATTTTGATTTGTTCCGGCGTATTACCTAACTCATATAGCTTTTTTGCGCGTTTTAAAGCTTCCGATTCCTGAGGAAGAAGCTCTGACTTGTTTCCGGTAAACGGCTGGACTGCCGAGACGGGTGAACTGGAGTCTGCTGATTCTACAGAATGAGGTGACAGGCGTTCTTGAGCCAGTCTACGTACATGAGACTGGATTTCCGCAATTGTCATCCATTGTCCTCGCAAATGGGAAAGTAAGGATGGCACTTGGATGAAAAAAAGGCGCGTGCCACCTTGCTCAATTTCAAAAGCAGTCCCACAACGCTTACATGCCAGTTGATCCTTCGCTTTTGGAGATCGAACCAGTTGCATGGGAGCTGTCCGACAGACTGGACAACGCGCTTTTTGTGCCCATTCTTCAGGGATTTTTGAACGTGAAACTGGCATAATTTCACTCGCTTTTAGAGCATGTTTCTTATGCATGATGAATTTGCTTAATTGCTTATAGTACCAGCACTATATATACTGTATACCCAGGTGGTGAAAAAGGCAACAGTAATTTTGAAATTAAGCTCGATGGCATGCTCGCTCCATAATATCATTCAGACAAGATATGAACTGGGGTAAGCCAATTGTTGTTAGGAGTTGTTTTCGTTCCTCTCTGGTGATAAGGTAGGGCTGAAGGTATTGAACGGCATGTTTACGAAAAAGAATCAACCCGCGCGGCATTCCATAAAAAGCGACCATGCGCTCAAGGTGCTCGCACATGATTTGATATACATCTAATGGGGCAACTTGTGATATTTCACGACGAGAAAAAATCCATGGATTGCCAATGGCAGCATGTCCTATCATGACTGCATTGCACTGGGTGATAGTTTTCATGCGCTCAATGTCGCTTGGTGTACGAACATTTCCATTTCCTATCACAGGAATTCGCACTATTTGTTTAATTTCAGCGATTGCTTCCCAATCAGCTTGTCCTTCGTGTCGTTGCTCTCGCGTTCTGCCATGGACTGTGATCAATTTTGCGCCATTGTCTTCAAGGATTTTGGCAATTTTCAGGTAGTTTCGTTGTATCCGACTCTTTTCGTCCCAGCCTAAGCGAATTTTAGCCGTTATGGGAATATCCAGAGTCTTTGTCAGACTTGAGCATATTTTAGCAATCGTTTGCGGCGAGCGCAGTAATGCTGCCCCAGCACCTCGATTGACCACTGATTTTGCTGAGCAACCAAGGTTGATGTCAATACCATCTGGATTATATTGGCGTAAAAACAGCGCACATTCAACCATTCTTTGTGGATCATTGTCTAGTAGCTGAAAGAGGATAGGGCGTTCTTGTTCCGAGAATTTAAGTCGCTCGTCAAGGTATGGGTGTTGGTTAGTAATATCAAGCCCATTGATGAACTCCGTGTAACTCATAGCAGAACCGAACTGTCTGGCGATTGAGCGGAAAGGTGAATCGGTGATTCCATCCATAGGTGCCAGTACCAGGTCCCCATAAATAGGAAGGTCACCAATATAAAAAGACGGGGTGATTGTTCGGACAGCCAATGTCATGAGAACACGAACAGCATTTGCCAGGATGCTAGTATGATGACCGCGACAACAGATGTAAGCACCAGAGCAGTAAAATATATTCGCTCCCAAATTGTCCAGTACCGGGAAATCCAGACCTTTACGCTTCCCGCCGACAATATAATTGTCAATAAAGCGACCAGGATTGGCAGTAAGAATAATGAGCGGTATTTTGACGGTAGGCCGAAAAAGATGACATAGTTATTATCGAATGCCAGATATAACGTGATAATGGTAATTGCTGTAAAAAATATGATCATTGCTGGTCCATTCAAAAGGCTCAGCCATTTGAGTACATACCCTAAACGTGGGGTAGGATGTGTCGATGGTTTGGTGATTCTGCGGGCAAGCCAGATAAGGAGCCAAATCCCCCAAGGGGTTAACAGGAATAGAGTGGCAGAAAGAAAGAAAAAAATTTGAATTGTTGCCCCCATTTCCAGATTAATAAGACGGTTAAGGCTGGGAATAGGGATAACCCTTTGTGGTGTAAAAAACTCCGGTGGTTGGAGTTCAGCGAAACAAGAAGCAATGGGTGGCTGTTGTGGATTTTCGAGAAATTCAAGAATAATTTTATCCGGACATTCACCACTTAATGCAGCCCCGTGTCCTGTATTTGGAAAAGTGAAGGTGTAACTCTGGGGTAATGTGGCGGCTGCAATGGCACCGAAGTCTGGCGGGGTGATTGGATCAAACGCTCCGGATAAAATGAGCGTGGGGATATCGCTAAGAACTGGCTCGTCAGCCAGCTTTCCAAGTTCTTTTATGTCCCAGCTTTTGCAAATGGAGATAAAGCTCGCGGCGCTTATCTCTTCGTCTTTCGCAATTGCAGGACGAACGCCTTCTAACCTCACTTGTTTTGGATCGAAATCGGCATCCTCGGCACAAAGGACAGAGTAGTACATGCCGTAACTCATGGAACGATCAAAGGTCACCCATCCCAGGAAGCGTTGCAAAAAATCATATTTACCCGCTCGAATATCGTAGATGGTAGCTGGGATCGCGGGGATCGCCTCTGTCACATAAAGCATTTGAAATAGGGTGTTGATCAATCCCTCACCATTCAACACTGCCAGATATTCCTGGCCGGTTTCATCATCCTTAATAGTAATCTGGGCAGGGGTTTGATCTAATTTTGAAACCAGTTCAAAGAACACCTTTTCAAGCTCTGGGTAGTTTTGATTGCAATTTTCATCTTGTATGCAAGCGTCAAAGAGGTGGGTGAACGCTTGATTCTGAGTACGCGGGGCTTCAAGGATAAAATTGACCTGTGGCGGGACGACTCCATCCAGAATTACACTACGAATTCCTTCTGGATGGAAGCGCATGACATGCAAAGCCAGCAATGTGCCATATGATACTCCATATAAATTGATTACAGGATAGTTAAGAGCGGCTTGCAGGTCGGCTACGTCGGCAGCATTTTCAAAGCTGTTATAAGCAGAGAGGTTTATTCCACCAGTAATAAGTCTTTCTCGGCAAGCCAGGATGGCTTTTTCATATAACCGCAGGCTTTCTTGAGTTGAAAGGTTTTGGTTTAGTGTTCTGATGGTTAATTCGAAAATTTCAGGGCAGGTCAGGGCGGGCTGTGAATATAATGTGCCGCGCTGGTCAAATAGAATGATGTCACGGTCTGCCAACAAACGACTGCCACTAAGCAAGCGTTCTGCGTAGGTTTCAATCGTTGAGCCGCCTGGGCCGCCTTGCATCATTATCAGGGGATCGGGGCGTGGGTGAGCCGAAATACTCTTAAGGATGACGACAGCCAATCGAATGGTTTTTCCTTGCGGCTGGCTGTGAATTTCCGGAACAACCAGATAGCCGCACTCGACCCTTTCACCCTCATAACCGGCTGGTAAATCTATCATGCAGGCTGTTGGTTCGAAGTATGGCGGTTGCTTTGAGGGTGTACCAGTGACCAAAAAGGGAAAAACTGGTATCCACGAAAGGGCAATTGTGACTGCCAGATTGATAAGGCGGAAAAGTAATTGAATCATCGATTAATTTTTGTCAATCGTTTTTGGGCTTCTTTTCTGCATTATACCTTGTCAATAATAGACGCGATAGCCTATTCTATCGAGGATACAGTCCAATGATTAATATTCCCGAGGTAGTTAATAGAGAACCCAAAATGGTTTTACGGGTTAACATTTCTTTTTTAAACAAAACGGCGAGCAACAAAACAAACAAGGGCGATGAGTCAGCAATGGCTTTGACAATGGCGGGATCCCCAATTGCTATTGCGTATAGTAATAATATCCACTGGGCAAGTACGCAGAATGCTCGCCACCAGGTAATTTGGAGATTTTTAGGTTTCACCCACTCATAGTTAGGCTTTAATACAAGATGTGTAATCAATGCAATAATCAACACTCGGATCAGGTAGTAAGAATAGGGATTAGTGTATTGATGGTCAAAGAGATACTTAATCAAATATATATTGGCACCAAAGACAAGAGCTGTCGAAATCGGGAAAATCTTCCACTTTAGTTGATCTTTTACTGATGTGGTAATGGAATTTGCATGGGTCGAATGAGGACTCAAAAGCGTGATCCCGGCAACGATGATGACCACGCCTAGTATTTGTTGGAATTGCAGTTTAGTGCCGTGCGGTAAAAGTATCGGAGCAAGAAGGAGCGTAAACATTGGTGAGAGCCCAATCAGTGTACTGGCTGTGACGACATTGTTGAGTTCAAAAGATTTAAAGAATAAGTAATTTCCCAATGCGTCTATCATCGCCGCCAGCGTAATGAATACTATTGCTCCCGGTTTCCAGCTAATTTGAAACCCAAAAGGCGCAAAAGGTAAGAGAGTGGCAAATAGCAATAGAAAATTGATTGTGAGAAAGTCACGCGCCTTCACTACGGTCATGATTTGTCTTGCCAGAAAACTGGTGAGTGCGCCAAAAAATGCTGAACCAAGACTAAACAGGATGGATAATGAAAATAGCGACATGATGAACGTGTCTTTGGGGGAGGCTCTAATTCAGCGAATTTCACCCAATATGTCTTTGAGCACGTTCAGCGCCTGATCAACAAGTTCCCGGTTGGCTTGGGTACCCATATGCCCCAAACGAAAGACTTTACCAGCCAATGGTCCGTAACTGCCACCGACCGCCAGACCACGCTGGCGAAGTTTGCGGTCAAATTCTTCCCAGGTGATACCATCAGGCACATAGACTGCTGTCACGGTGGGCGAAGGGATTGCGCTAGGTGCGGGAAATAGCTGATAGCCGATCTCAGTCAATCTCTGACGGCAATATTCAGCAATCGTTGTGTGGCGCTCAAAGCAGGCTTGTAATCCTTCATGTAAAACGAGTTCTGCTCCTGCGTTTAGTGCAGCGATCCCGTGCCAATAGGGAGTGTATGGAAAGTAAAAATTTTGTTGAGCTGTACGGAAAGGTTTCAGGGCTTCATAACCCATGTAGTTAACCTGGTCAATAACTTCCCAAGCGGACTCGCTAATGGCAAGGAATGATAACGATGGAGGCACAGAGAGCGCTTTTTGTGATCCTCCTAGAGCAAGATCAATTTTCCAGTCGTCAACTAGCACCGCTGTGCCTCCAACACTGGCAACAGCATCTACATACAATAGCGGTACCTCATACTGCTTTTTCAAATGCCCAAGTTCCGCCAGCGGGTTAAGTGTACCAGAAGGTGTTTCACAATGGACGACCGTAATCATCTTGGGGCGAAATTCGGCAATTGCCTGCTCAATCTCCTGCCAGTTAGAAATCGTCTGATCGTAAGGCAGATTAACGGTTCGCACTGTTGCACCAATGGATTGTGCCATTTCGCTGATGCCATATCCAAAAACACCACTGGCAATTGACAGGACGCGATCACCTGGCAATAGACAGCTTTTGAGTGCTGCCCACAAAGCAAGCATCCCCTCACCAGTCTGGATCACAATATGATTTTGGGTGGCGAAAAGTTTTTGCAAATTCGTTTCTGTGCGGTTGTACAGTTCCAGAAATTCGATTTCAAGGTCACCGGAACCGTAGTCGATACAATAAGCCTCAAAAACCTGTGGTGGGACCCGTACTGGGCCAGGTACCATTGGGATTGGATAGGTTTTCATGTGAGGGTGTTTCCTCCTTCCAGCAGGGATTGGCTTTTCTGATTCTCCATGATCTGTATGAGATCGGTCAGCCGGCGCTGGAGATGAGATTGGGTAGCAAGCTGATAAGCCGCCTTGAAGTCCGCTAATGCCTGTTCCAGTTGGCCCAGCGCCTGATGAGCTAATCCGCGCCCAAGGAACGAAAGCGGCGAGGTTGGAGAAAGCTCAATGGCTTTTGTATAGTCAGCGATTGCAAGTTCATATTGTTTGTTGATTCGTAACACATCCGCGCGTCCCTGATAGGGGAGGGAAGACGAGGGCATTTTTTCGCTGAGGCGGGCGTAATAACTCAAAGCCCAGTCCAATTGGCCGACAAAGTTGCGCAGAAAGATTTCTGGGAAGGTGATGATATCCTGAGATAGTTGTAATGCTCGATCCTCGTCCACGTGCGCCTCTTCGCGATTGCCGAGTTCAAACTTGAGCATAGCGCGCAACAAGTAAAGGACAGCAAAATCTGGGGCAAGTTCAATTGCTTTATTGAGATCACTCATTGCCTGTTGCAGGTTGCCATGTCGACGGTGGATTCCAGCACGGTCTGCGTATGGTAATCCCCATTCGGGTTTTAGACGAATGGCGCGCTCATAGTAATCCAAAGCCCGATCGTATTCTTCACTAATTTCATATAATTCCCCGCGTATCAACCAACACATCGGATTATCTGCATCAAGTTGTAGAGCGCGTTCCAGGTCGGCGCGACTGCTTTGCAAATCTTCCAGATACAGGTAGAGCAAACCGCGCGCTAGGTATAGATTCGCAATGTTTGGCTTTTTTTGTAACAGGTACGTATAATACTGGATTGCACGATCATAATCGCCGCGCAATTGATAATATGCCCCGCGGTTGAACAGGTAAGTCAGTCCCAAGTTGCCCCAGCGCCGCAGGGAGATATTCAGTGTACTACTGCCAAGGATCAGCATCAGACTGACCAATCCAAAGAGCCAGTCTCTGCTCCAAATCGCGATGATCAAAAGGAGCATCGCCAGTGGCAAACTTATCCAAAAGAGGATTTTATTAGATCGCTGTTCGCCAAAGACCATGTGTAGGATGTTCTGAGCTACTCGTCCACCATCCAATGGGAAAACAGGAATCAAGTTAAATAAAAACAGGCTCAGGTTGGCGATTGTCAGCCCATTGAGAAAAAATTGTAGTTGGTAATACCAAGAATCTTTCGTGAGCCAGAAATCTAATTGCTGAACGTAGAGACCTCCGCGAAGGATATTCAATCCAAAGCCAAGTGCCAGAAAAAGATTAACCAGAGGTCCACAAAGGGCAATGATCAGATTCTGCCAGGGTTTGTTAGGCGTGTTTTTCATCAGTGCGATTCCGCCCATCATCCAGAGGGTGATACTGGTAACCTCAGCACCAAACAACCGCGCCGCCAAAGTATGCCCGATTTCATGAAGTGCCACACTGACAAATACTCCGATCACTAGTGCCAGTGACCAGAATAAATCACTTAGACTTTTCAGCCCAACTTGCCACACGATATAGAGGAGTAGAAGAAGCAGAGAAACATGAAGGCGAATCTGGGTTTCTCCTATTCGTCCAATTGTCCATTCCCATTTCATGGGTTTTCTGTTTCCTCCAGATAGACTACCATATTACCCAAGACGCCCCAGGAATTCAGGAAGATTTCTACGGGCACTTCATAGAAAGCGCCGTTGTTTATATAGCGAATCGTTTTTTCATTATACCCTGTTACAATGATGACATGCTCATAAGCGGCGACGATTGTTTTATTGCCATTTTTATCGGTGTATTCATATGGAATACCGCCCACCACGTTGCCAATGACCCAGGCGATAACTGGCTGATCTTTGGCAATCTGTTCTTTGAGTTGGTCAAGTGTGAATTTTTTGACTCCGCGTGCTGGTACGCCATACTGACGAAGCAATGCGGCAATTGGGGCAGCATGCACTCCATACGAGTAAGGTGGAACCTGTCCCCAAGGTCCCATCACTCCGCCGACAAATCCCAAATCTGGGTTGTCTGATTGCGGTAGGTTGAATTGAAATTCAAACTCATTGATTGTTACCCCAAAATATTGAGCCCAGTCGGTTGCGGCGCTGGATTCACAACCAAGTGGGAAATATTGTCTATGCCCTTGTATATTACGAATGTAGTGGCTCGATGGATAGAATGGTTGTGGTGTGAGTGTCATGGTAGGGGATGGCGAGGATGTTGGGCTGACTGTCGGTGTGTGAGCAGGCGGCATGCTGGAGATCAGCGTTGCAGTGAAAGAAGGTCTTGGGGTGGTACGGCTTTCCTGTGCATTAACAACTATGTCCTGACTGCAGCCAGTAAGCAGCGTGCTGAAGCTGAAACAGGCAAGCATGAGACCATACCAGAATTCGTTTGAGATTATTCTAGATATATTCCGCATAAAGGCTGATTATAATCGTACGGATATTTTTCGCGTACCGCCAAATTGCACCCGTTCAGGTAGCAATGAGGTATTCATCTGATGGCGTCGTCTGATTGTGGAAAAAACTTTTCAGCAATCCGTCTACAATGGTGAAGACACTGGGAGAAGGGACAGCGGGGCGTCTAAAGTTATGTTTTACATTTTTTGAGGCAGAAACAACGAGGGCATTCATCGATAGGAAAATCGGATCAGATGGAGAAAGACGATAAGACATGAAGCAGTTGATCCTCTTTTTATGGGTTGGGGAGCGTGAGTGTTGTTGAAAGTAAAACGTGTTATGATTGTAAACATTCAAAAACCTATTTGGAGAGTTCTATGAAGGAAATATTGCCAGACATCTATTGCATCAGAACACCAATGCCTGGTGATGGCCTTGATTTTGTGAATTCCTATTTAATTAGAGCACAGGGTGAATGCATACTAGTTGACACCGGGTGGAAATCGGACGAGGCGCTACAAGCCTTGACGATCCAACTGACCGACGCAGGTGTTCGTTTTACTGATTTGCGCCATATTATCATTACCCATGCACATCCAGATCATTATGGACTAGTTGAGTTTTTATCTCATCGGACATCTGGCGAGCTGGTGATTCACGAACGTGAAAATGCAATTCTACAAATGCGTGCCACTGATTACGGCAAAATGGTTGAACAAATGGCAAGCTGGCTCCAATCGCATGACATGCCGGGTGATCCTCATAGGCTGTTCGAGCGTTCTGCGCTTTCCGCTCTGGGTATACTGCCGGTAGAAATGCCAGTGCGAATTGTATATGGTGGTGAGAAGATTGCGACTGGAGATTATCAGTTTGAGGTGATCTGGACACCGGGGCATTCTCCAGGGCATATTTGTCTGTATGAACCAAAAGAACGTGTGTTGATAGCAGGTGACCATGTGTTGCCAGATACGACACCGAATGTCAGTATGTTCGTTGGGACAATGCAAAATCCTCTGCAGGATTATTTAGAGGCACTGAATTATGTTGCCCGTCTGGAGGTTGAACTTGTCCTGCCTGCTCACGGAGAGGTGTTTGGAGATTTAGTCGGTCGCGTGGATGAAATTTTGCAGCATCATGAAGTGCGTCTTGAAGCCATTCGGGCTGCTCTGAATGGCGGGTTAAAAACAGCGCGTCAGGTAGCCGAAAGTATTCCATGGACAGAGGCTGCTCTTCGCTGGCAGGATTTGAATACTTTACAGAAGCGTATGGCGCTAACAGAAACGATCGCTCATCTTGAACTTTTAATAGCACAAGGAAAAGCGAAGAAAAGCCAGCAAAATGGATTGTTTTGGTACGGCTTGTTGGCTAAGTAGCGGATTCAGGCTTCATGCCAAGTGGTCACCCGGTTGCGTCCCGCTTGCTTGGCTTGATACATAGCCTGATCGGCACAGCTTATTAGGTCTTCAAGCCGAAAATTTTTTTTGATCCAGTTGTGCCACGCCAATGCTGACGGTTGCTCCCAGTTTGCCTTGGGGAAGACTTATTTTCGTGGTTTCTACCTGTTTGCGAAGGCGTTCTGCTACAAGTGAAGCAGCATCAATGCTGGTTTCTGTTAAGAGAATTATAAATTCCTCGCCGCCAAAGCGGCTGGCTAAATCGATATCCCGTATCCCGTTTCGAAGGTTCTGAGCGACTGATCTTAAAAGCCAATCGCCAGCAGTATGTCCATATTGATCATTGAACTGCTTGAAATGGTCTATATCAATAAAAAGTGCACAGAGTGGGCGTTGGAAACGTCTTGCTCGGTCCACCTCGCGTTTTCCAAGCTCCATCAGTGCTCTTCGGTTATACAAACCGGTGAGCTCATCTACAATTGCCTGATGTTCAAGTCTGGCATATAGCTGAGCGTTTTCCACCGCTATCGCTGCCTGATCAGCAAAAAGCGTTAGCAGGCGGATTTCTTCCATACTAAACGGGTTAGTATTTTTTTTGTCGGCGACATTTATGACACCAATGATATGCTCCTTCACTTTCAACGGAACCGCAAGCACACGCCGGGTAGTTACCTGTTCAAACGGGATAGCATGACCTTCCCAATCGGAATAATTTGTTACAAACGTGGTTTCACCGCTCTGTGCAACTTTTCCTGATAAACCTTCTCCAAGTTGCAATTTAATACCCGTCAGACTGGGTGGAAGGTTATAAGAAGCTACCATTTCAAGAATTTGTTGATCAGGATTGATTAGATACAGGCATCCCGTTGAAGTGCCAGACATCAGGACAGCTTGCTTGACGACATAACTCAACAGGGATGAAAGATTGGTATTTGAGTTGATAACCAATGAAGTGGTGTAAAGTGCCTCCATTTGGTGCGCAGCTCTTGTCAATCGCTCTTCATTTTGCTTGTGTTCTGTGATGTCAAAAATAAACCCGTCAATGTATAGGGGGTTATTTTGAGAACTTTGAATTGGCCGGCCGCGTTCAACAAAGTGTCGAAGATTGCCATCTTTATGTCGGATCCTGTATTCGAGTTCGAAAGGTTGATCTTGAGCAATAGCAAACTGAATAGCGGAGCGGATTTTTTTGCAATCTTGTGGAACGATGAGCGAGTCGAGAGGGCTTAATCCCATGCGGTCTTTATTTAACTCGTTGGGGGCAAAGCCAGTCAACTCAGAGAGACCATTATTGAAAAATTCTATTGCCCCATCTTTTTCCAAATGTACACGATAAACAATGCCTGGCAGATTATTTGCAAGAGTGCGATAGGAGGTTTCACTTTCACGTAACTTCTCATATAAATTCGCTCTTGTAATTGCAATGCTGATCTGTTCGCCTAATAACTTAATCGAGTTGAAATCGGCTTCAGTTAGCTTAACTCCTTTTACGCTTTCGACATTAAAAACGCCAACAATTCTTCCCCGATCAAAGAATGGTACACAAATTTCGGACATAACATCTTCTGTTGCCTCAATAAAATCCGGATCACTTTTTGCGTTTTCCAGATATATCGCTTGTCCGTTACGTATTACTTTACCAGTGATACCTTTGTTAATGGGTATTGAGGTTAAGATATTCTCGTAACCTGTTTGATATTGCATGACGAGACATTCATCTCGGAGCAAATAAACACTAACTTGCGTGTAGCCAAATGATTCGGCAACTGCTTCAACAACTGTTCTGAACAATTCAGAAACTTCTATTTCTTTTGAAATTTGTGTGTGAACCCGCTCAACAAGAGATAATTCAGAGACATGATGTTGAGCGGTGTCATATAGTGTGCGTAAGTTTTCCTGGTTTTCCCGCAAGCTTTTTTCAATACATTTTTGTTCTGTGATGTCAACCAATACACCGGTTGCTCCTATATATTGTGTTCCCTCAAATCGTGGAGTCGCAATAATATATAAGTTTCGAGTTTCTCCATCCGGTCGAATAATTTCAATTTCATATATGTTTGTGTTCCCAGACCGACGTTTTTGTGTTTGTTGTTTAATAAGCTCAAAGGTTGCGGGAGTTGTGAACTCGTTTAGCCGTTTTCGAATCAACTGATTAATGGGTAATCCAAAGATAGTTTCAGCCGACGAGTTTGCATAGATGATTTGTTCTTCTGCGTCAACAACCACAATACATACTCCCAATGTCTCTGGATTAAGGGAATAGTTACTGATTGGAGAAGGGGTATTTAAACTCATAACAACAGAATCTTTGATAAGAAAATTTCAACCACGTGAGGATCAAAGAGCTTACCCGATTGTTCTCGAATGTACGAACTAGTATATTCGCCAGACCAAGCAGGACGATATGGCCTTTCGCTGGTCATGGCGTCCCAAACATCCACTACAGCGAAAATGCGCGCGGCGAGCGGTATTTCTTCACCCCTGAGACCGCGCGGGTAACCGCTACCATCCCAGTGTTCGTGATGGCAATATGGTATATCCAGCGCTGGATAGAGGTATTCGATTGGCGATAGCAAATCATACGCATACACAGGGTGAAGACGCATGATAACCCACTCTTCTTTGGTGAGCGCTTTTTTTTTCAACAAAATGTGATCGGGTATTGCCATTTTTCCAATATCATGTAATAACGCGCCGCGCTGAATGTGAAGAAGTTCCTCACCTTGAATTCCCATTGCCTGTGCCAGTTGCAACGTTAATCCCACTACTCTCTGACTATGCCCGGCGGTTTCCCGTTCGCGTAATTCTAATGCCCGTGCCCAACCTTTCAATGTGTCTTCATAAGCCATGAACAGATCTGCCCGAGACTGAATAAGTGTCTCTTGATATTGTTTGCGATCGGTAATGTCTTGGGCAATGGCGATAACAACATCTTGACCGAAATAGTGTCCTTTGTATAAGCGGACTTCTTGGGGAAAAATATCTCCATTGCAGCGTCTGCCCCAAAACTCAAAAACTTGAGGTGAACCTGAAGAAGCTTCGCGGATCATACGATAAATTTCATGGAGACTATTTTTACCGGGCGCGGCAATGATTTCCGGGCCCTGTCCGATAAAGAAATCGCGTGGATAGCCGTACATTTTGACAGCGCCCTGATTGACATCAAGGAAATGACCACTTTGGTCTTGAATATAAATGGCTTCATCAACGCTATTAAACAAGCCGCGGTAACTGGCTTCGGAGTGTCGCAGCAGGTTTTCTGCGCGCTTACGTTCAATTGCCATCGCAATTTGCGAGGAGACAAAACTTAGCAGTTCCTTTTCTCTTTCAGAGTAGCGAACGCCTTCCGTATAAGTTTGCACAACCAATGCTCCAATAATCTGGTTTTGAGTTGTTTTCAAGGGCACTCCTAACCAGTCTAAAGAAGGTGCGCCGATCAATTCAACGTCCCCTTGTTTGATTAGTTCGGCGAATCTTTCAGGGGAAACCAGCAAAGGCTGACCAGTTCTTAATATGTATTCTGTAAGTCCTTTGCCAGGTTTTTGCGGTCCGGGATTTTCGTCATACTCATCTACGTAATATGGAAACTCTATTAAATGATCTGCCTCGTTATAAAGTGCAATATAAAAGTTTTGGGCAGGCATTAATGTTGCAATAATTTGATGCAATTGGTAATAAAGTTCTTCTAGAGTTTTTGCTTGATGAGCTGCCTCTGATATGCGGAAAAGAGCATTTTGGACTTGCTGAGCTTGCTTCCGGTCTGAAATATCAGTCAACATGCTAAAAGAGCCAGAAAACTGTCCAAGGTCATCAAAAACAGGGGTTGCTGAGACCAAGACCCAACATGCAGTACCATCCTTGCGTTTTAGGGTGCGCTCAAAGACTGCGCGCTCACCACGCCGCCGTCGTTGCATATTTTCGTGAAGCTCGGACAAGTCTTCTTCAAAGGTGAATAGCTCAAGCGGCTGCCCAAGGACTTCTTCAGGTTGATATCCCAGCATGTCAGCCATTCGTTTATTTAAGTAACTGACACGAAATTCACTATCCAGCATCCAGATGCCTTCGTTTGCCGTTTCAATGATCTGCTGGTATAGCTGTTGTCTGGCGAGCCTGACAGCTTTTGTGTCAGATTGCTCGTTAAAAAATAATCTTGCTTTTTTGGGGGCGTCTTCAGAAGCGAGGTCTGTCTGGACAGGTTTGATCTTGCCCAAGAGCGAAATTCTTTTCCGATAAGAATAGGTTTTTTTCATTGCATAAAATTTTTGATCAGTCGCATTGTCGTTGAAATAATCAGAGACTTAACACACTTTACCATGATTCGCGTTTGCAAACAAGCGAAGTGTTTGATAATGCATAACGGTTAACTAAATTGTAAGTTGAGAACAAGCAGAGTTGTGATATAAGAAAGAGTGGATTCGAGTTTTTGAGTATGACTGAGGAGGCTTGAGTGAAACTATTGAAATTTGATCATCGGTCATGGTTTGTTTGGAATGAGGACTGGTTTGCGGTATTAATTGCAGCAATCATTATTTTTCTCTCTGCGGTGGGAATTTTGGGAGAAAATGGTATCTTAATTCGCTTTTAGTTGTAATGCCTGGAGTAGAAGTATGTCGATTAGCCGTCCTAAGTCTGAACATAGGTCTAAAAAAGATATCACGGTGACAGCTGGATACCTCTTTATATTTTTGCTTGCATTATTAGCCTGGACAATTACCAAGCAAGTTTATGCCCATGAGCTTCCATTTCGTATCCCCGGAAAAACACTGGAATATCCTTTGTGGGCCGTTCTGGCGGGATTACTTGGTAATATTATATTGCGCTTTACCGGGCTTCGGGATCGAATCAGCCCGGCGGTTCGTACGGAGTTGTTTTTGAAGGTTGGGCTTGTGTTGTTAGGCGCCAGCATCAATCTGGCGCAGATTGTTAATGGGATGCTTGGTGCGGTGATCCAATCGCTCATTCTTGTCAGCAGCGTTTTTCTGTTTGGATGGTGGGTTGCAGGATTATTTGGTTTAGAGAGCCGACTTCGGGCAGTAATGTCAACTGCTCTGGCTGTTTGCGGGGTTTCGGCGGCGATTGCGGCTGGAGGAGCAGTGCTTGCTAAAAAAGAACAGGTTAGCTATGTGACAACATTGGTTATTTTGGTAGCATTACCAATGATAGTAATCATGCCTCTACTGGCGCATGCATTGAATTTACCTGAGGTGGTAGCGGGCGCCTGGTTTGGAGGAAATATTGATACAACCGCGGCGGTCGTTGGTGCTGGTACGGTGTATGGGGACACTGCTCAACAAATGGCTTCAATTGTAAAATCAACACAGAATACTCTAATAGGAGTGGTTGCCTTTTTGCTGGCGCTGTTTTTTGCCTCGCGAGATGCAGAAAATCAGCAAAAACCAAGCGCGCGAATGATTTGGGATCGTTTTCCAAAATTTGTATTAGGTTTTATCCTGGCTTCTATTCTTTATACAGTTGGTGTGATTGATGGTGGAAAAGGCACCGCCATTGATGCCTTAAAGAATTGGTTTTTTACACTTGCGTTTGTTTGCATGGGACTTGAATTGTCACTTGCAGACTTACGCTCGATGGGATGGAAACCAGTGGTAGTCTTCTTAATCGTGACAGTATTTAACACTCTGTTGGCCCTTGGCATTGCTTATCTTATTTTTGATCTTTGGTTGCCGATCGGTGGTGGATAAAGAAGCTTTTTTTCGCTATATTGTGATTGAGTGGGCAGGAAAACAAAAAACCGCACTAAGCGGTAACAAGTGCCCCCAGGGGAATTCGAATCCCCGTTTTGGCCTTGAGAGGGCCACGTCCTGGGCCGCTAGACGATGGGGGCTCACCTTACACGAGAGATTTTATCACGCTCTCTTTGGCTTTGTCAAACAATTTTGCAATTAATAATGCGAATTTGGGGGTTGACAAAAAGGTTTTTTTTGTGTTAATATGCAGACAATCTATGCACTGCTAAAGTGGCTTTAAAATTAAATATGGAGAAATAGCGGCTGAGTCTCACTGATATAGTGAGATAACGAGGTGGAGGTTCCTCCCTGCAAAGGGAGTGCTAACTCCGGGTGAGTAATTTCACTTGGGGAAAAATCGAAGGATCAGCGGATGCCTCTGAAGCCTGATCACGGGCTTCTTTCTCCCTTCCAAATAAGCCCAAGCAGAAAACTGGGTGGTAACAACCAGGACAATGCTGGGCGGTGATCGGTAAAGGTTTTTACTTTTACTGAGCTATTTTGGGAAGGGCTGCTTCGAGCTGTGGATTGTCAACTCAAGGCATGCCTGGCATGCCTTATTTTTATATCAATGTTTGGAGGTATCAAATGAATGCTGATGATTTGCTCAAACGAGTTCGAGAGGATAATGTCAAGTTTATCTCTCTCCAGTTTACGGATGTTGTGGGTACCGTAAAGAGTGTGGATATGCCTGTTCAGCAACTTCCAGAAGCCCTAGAAAATGGAATCTGGTTTGATGGGTCTTCGGTTGAGGGTTTTGCCCGCATTCAAGAAAGCGATATGCACTTGCGACCGGATATTGACACATATGCGGTTTTACCGTGGTCACCGATTGAATTGCGTCGGGCACGACTATTTTGTGATATCTATCAGCCAGACGGGACGCCGTTCGCGGGGGACCCGCGTGGTACACTGAAGCGTATATTGGCAAAATTAAAAGAGCGTGGCTGGACATATAATGTTGGTCCTGAGCCAGAATTCTTTTTGTTCAAGCCGAATAATGGGGGAGTCCACCCAGTACCCCATGATGTGGGAGGATATTTTGATTTTTCACCTCATGATGAAGCTGTGCGGGTACGGTCGGAATTGATGGAAGCGCTGCGTTCAATGGGCCTTGAAGTTGAGGTTGGTCATCATGAAGTTGCAATTGGGCAACATGAAATTGACTTCCGATTTGCGGATGCGTTGCGCACGGCGGATAATGTGTTGACGCTAAAATACACGGTTAAGGCAATTGCTGCACAAAATGGATTAGTAGCATCTTTTATGCCTAAGCCCATTTTTGGTATTAATGGCTCGGGAATGCATTGTCACCAATCATTGTTTAACGCCGAAGGAGAAAATCTGTTTTATTCTGATGATGACGAGTACCATCTTTCGCCAATCGCTTATGGATTCATTGCTGGTCAACTTCACCACGCCAGAGCACTTTCAGCGGTAGTTGCGCCAACTGTTAATTCTTATAAGCGTTTGGTTCCAGGGTATGAAGCTCCCGTATATGTGGGATGGGCTCAGATAAATCGCTCAGCGTTAATCCGAATTCCGCGCTTCACCAAGGGGCAGCATAAAGCAATGCGAGCTGAGCTACGTTGTCCCGATCCTTCCTGCAATCCGTATTTGGCTTTCACGGCAATGCTGGCTGCCGCTTTAGATGGCATTGATCGCGGGATGACTCCGCCTGATCCGCTAAATAACGTGAATGTATATCACCTGACACCTGAAGAACGAGCACAATGGAACATTCGAGAACTTCCAGGTTCCTTGCTGGAGGCGCTTAGTGAGCTGGAGTCGGACAGTGTGATCAAGTCAGCCCTAGGAGAAGCTATTTATGAAACCTTCCGACGAGCAAAGCTGGAAGAATGGGATGAATTCCGCATTCGGGTGATGGATTGGGAAGTGGAACGTTTCCTGGAAAGTGCGTAATTTTCCTTAACTGGTATGAAGGTTGCAATTGTTGAGGGAAGTGATTGTTCCCTCAACTTGTTTTTAAGTGGTGTTTGGAAAACATGGAGTGATTTTCTGAACATGCCGTTTTCGGTTTTGTGCCTGTTGACAGTGGGTTGTAAATTCAGTACACTAATAGCAGCTAACCATAGGAGGAGACTATGACGACATATCGTCTCGTAATACGTTCGGGCCCATCTGCTGGTAAGACTTTCCCGTTGGAAAAAGCAGAGGTATTTATCGGGCGTGATCTCAGTAATGATATTGTGATCAATGATCCTGAAGTGTCTCGTCGTCATGCGCGTTTGTTTGTCCAGGGACCAAGTTATGTCATCGAAGACCTCGGCTCTACAAATGGCACATCTGTGCATGGAGAGCGGATTTTGGGATCTTACATTTTGCGCCCCGGCGAGGTGATCACTTTAGGCGAACATGTTAGCCTTGTATTTGAACAGGTGTCACCTGAGATGGAAGCGACAATTGCCTCCGCCGGAATGCGTTCGGCACCGACTGCGCAACCAAGTTCTTATGTCCCATCACAAGCAGCCTATCCTGTAGAGATGCCTCCAGCTTATGGACGTCCTGCTGAACCTGTTGCACAACCTGCACCAGTTCCTTCTTATGCGGGGCAGGTACCGGGTGGTCCGGAAATGGCTGCGCCAGTTGAACGCAAAAAATTTCCGGTCTGGATCATTATTGTTTTGTTGGCAATCCTTATGTTGATTTGCGCCTGTGGTGTGTTTTTATGGTATGTGGACTCTAACTTATTGTGGTGCGATTGGTTTGGCTTCCTCTTCGGTTCTGCATGTCCGTGAGCAAAACAAAATGCGTTAGGGGATCACCGTACATAAAATAAGAGGGTAGCGCTAACGACCGACCGGCACCTCGCCAGTGCCGGTCGCTATTTGCGAGCACAGCTTATAAGTGGATAACGTGTAATAACAAATTTCTGTTGACTATGTCTCAAACCGCAACTTCCCCTCGTCGTTGGAGCAATACCACAAAGCTGGTGGTGATGCTTACTTTGATTGCCATTATTGCTGGCTTAGCCATTCGGTTTAACACATATTTGGGACCGTTACTACTGGCTTTTATACTATCGTATTTGTTTTACCCGGTTGTAATGACCTTGCGGCGTTGGTTAGGTATATCCTGGCGGCTGGCAGTCACTCTGTTGTATTTGACAATCCTTATTGTTTTGTTGGGGTTGCTTACTTGGGGAGGAATTACTCTCATCAACCAGATACAGGGTTTAATTAAGTTTCTGCAAAATGCCATTGCAAACATTCCATACCTTTTAGAGCAGATCAGCCACTGGTCTTTTGAGGTTGGAACACTGCGCGTGGACTTTAACCAGCTTGATTGGCAAGCTTTGGGTTCTCAAATTTTAAGCGTGGTTCAGCCGCTTATTTCACAAGCTGGTGGTTTGGTTGGCAGTATTGCTGGTGGCGCAGTGTCTACGCTTGGCTGGACAGCTTTTGTGCTTATCATCTCATACTTTATTTTGACTGAAACTGAAGGTGTCTCTAGCCGACTAATCAATGTCGAAATTCCCGGATATGGTGAGGATTTGCGACGGATGAGGTCTGAGTTGGGACGCATCTGGAACGCTTTTTTGCGGGGACAGATGATTCTGTTTATTCTCACCATCCTGATTTATACAGTGTTATTGGGCGCACTAGGTATAAGATTTTTTTTGGGGCTGGCGGTTTTGGCTGGGTTAGCGCGTTTTGTGCCCTATGTCGGCCCGGCAGTTACTTGGACTGCCTATGGTCTGGTGGGTTACTTCCAGGGATACACGATTTTTGGGTTGCCGCCTCTTACATATGTTCTGATAATTTTAGGATCAGCTGTGGTACTAGATAGTGCCATTGATTATCTGGTTACTCCGCGGTTAATGGGTGCTTCTTTACGAGTACATCCGGCAGGCGTTCTGGTTGCTGCTCTGATTGGTGCAAGTTTACTTGGTATTGCCGGAGTGGTTCTTGCAGCACCGGTTCTGGCAAGCGCAAAACTATTCCTCAACTATGTCTTACGAAAGCTGTTGGATTTAGATCCTTGGGAAAATATATCTCAAAATGTGGTTGCAACAAACGCCCCCATGGGATGGTGGCGATTGGTGACAGATTTCTGGTCGAAAACATGGAGTTGGGTAAAGAATCGTAACAGCTTTTTCTGGAAGCGCTTAAAAACGCAGGATGATTTAGGTTCTCAGGTGAAAGGAGAGACAAATGAGCCAAGCTAATGAGCCGAAAACAACAACACTGGCAGAAACGGAAAGTTATGTTGCCTGGCAGGCAGAGGAACCAGATGGTGAAGTGACGTATCACCTGGAGTTAAATAACGTAACGGTACACTTCTTTCAGGAAGAGTGGATGGAGTTTCTTGATCTTGTGCGATTGTTGGTAAGAGGGTGAAGTGGAAAATTTTATAAACCACCACAAAGTCCCGTTTTGTGGTCAAAACGGGACTTTGACCCTCCATGTAATCCCCTGTGAGTTACATGGAGAAGGAATTGGTTTTCGTATTCGACTCCTAATATAATCTTTAGTGCTGACATTTGACTGACACAAGCAAAAAAAGCCACCTGCCGGCGGTTATTAGAATTTATTTATGCAAAGAAGTTACCGTTTCCTCAGCTTCTCGGCGAGTTCTTGGATATCCTGACGGGGGCGGATGCCTAACTCGTGCTCAAGGGAGTTAGCCAGTCCCTGATACATCCTGAGTGCTCGCGGAATATCGTTTAAGCCCATACAGGCTTGCATTCCCAACAAAGCAGCGTCTTCAAACCATGCGTCCTGCTTCAGGATCAATTGGGCGCATTCCAGAGCGTTGTAGTAAGACTCCAATTTTAAGTACGCCTGCCCCAATGCCAGGAGAGCTCGATGGTAGATTTCCTCGAGCTTTTCCCGCCGCTCCCGACTCCAATCTGAGTAACGATCCATTGGGTAAAGCTCACCCGTGTACATGGATAGCGCTTTTTTTAGATTATCCACATTTTCAGATTGAATGGCGAGGGACACCTGTTGTTCAAATTGCTCAAAGTCTATCACTGAGCCAACAGGGAGTTTGAGCATTACTCTTTCTCCTTCCACGTTTAAATAGCGGGAGGGAAACTTGTTTGGAAGATCGGGCTCCAAAATATGGCGCAAGGTCGAAGTGGCTTGGTGGAAAAGGTCTAATGCAGCATCTAGTGGCGTCTCCGTCCATAAATCCTCAAGAACCTGATCCCGGCTTGCTGCATATTCCGGTTGTAAGAGTAGGTAACGAAACAATTCACCTGCCTTGCGGCGTTGCCAGGCAGCATCGGCTATTCGCCTGCGACCCTGCCAGACAGCAAACTGTCCTAATCCACTAATTTGTAGACGAGCTGGGGGAACACGGGCTAGCTCAGCCATTAACTGGTCGGATGCTTTTTTGATTACTGGGTTCTGATTGCGTAATTGTGTGGCTAAAAGCGGAAAAGCGAGTTCTTGCTCGCGCTCAAGTATAAATTCGTAGCCGTGTGTTCGGATAAGATTGGCAGCTGACAACCAGGCAAACTCGGATTGCGGGTGGTTTTCTTGATGGTACCAAACCGCCTGTAGAAAAGCCGCAACACTCAAATCATATTTTGCGTCACAAGAAGATAGAATCTTCTGAGCTTCTAATAAATCTGCATCTGCCAAAGAAAAATTGCCCATCTCCCAGCTTACCCTGGCGCGCTCAAGAAGCGCTTGTCCCAGCAAATGTCGAATTTGAAATCGCTGGACATATTGAATAGCATCATCCGCCCAGGTATATGCGGAAGCCTGCTGTTTTTGCAGGCGGTGCAAACGGCTAAGCTGTAACCGGACTTCTGTATTTAGTTCGGGTATGCCTGTTTGAGAAGCAATTCTCAGTGCAAGATAAAGGCACTCTTGTGCTCGTTCAATTGCTTCTTCATCAAGTGCCAGTTTTGCCCAGAGGCAGTAATAATAGCCGGCTAGGGCAGTTCCGGGTTTGACCAATGTCAGCAGATCATCAAGTGCCTGGCGGACACGGTAATAATCGCCCGTGATTTGATAAATATATGCTCGTAAATACGGAAGTCTCCAGTTTATACCCGGTTGATCTCTACAAAACTCGGCCGCCTGTTCCATGAATGTAAGTGCCAGGTCAAATTGCCCTCGCACCAGGTAAATGCTGTTTGCAAGATGACTGAAAGCCCGATACAAACCAGGGTTGTATTTTATGTAATGACCAAGATCAATACCTCGCTGAATATATTCTTCAGCCTGATAAATATTCCCTGTTTTTGAAATACAAACCCCCAGGGTGACCAGTGCGTCCACTTTCAAGTGACTGTCCAGTTGTTGAGCGATAATCTCTCTGACCAGGTCTTGTGCTTCCGAATACTCACCGATATACGTTAGCAACCTCGCCTTACGTTCCAATAGAGAAAACTTCTCAGGAGAGATCTCAGTAGATGTGAGTTGCTCAAGCGCCTGGCGGACGCGTTGTAATCCTCCGTGATAATCCCCCTCTTGTTCAGAAGTATCACATTCTTGAATGGCATCTGATAACGCTAGCCGCATACCCGATAAACAGAAGGGTTCTTAAGAATGGGTTTGGGGGTAGGTAACAACTCTCTTATAATGAGTGGGATTGCGATCCAATTCGTGGGATACATTCGGGCAATTTCTATCATAATTAGACTGTATCCTCAGATCTTCATGTATTGAAAAGGACCTACCCCGATTTTCTCTAGAGTCTAAGCTTATTGTACACTAATATCGTCCTCTTTTTTGCGATAAAACTGGTTTGTATATTTCTCCTTCTTGTGCAGGTGAAATCTGTACAGCACTTACCTTATATTCCGGGATCTTTGCCTGAGGATCAATCACGTCATTGGTCAGAATATTGGCGGCCGCTTCAGCAAAGTGAAATGGAATAAATACAACACCTGGCGTAGTTTTTTCGGTCACCTTGCAACGAAGAACAATAGTTCCGCGTCTTGAACTAACCCGAACTGCATTTCCATTCTCAATACCAAGCTTTTGAGCATCCAAAAAGTTTATTTCAATCAGTGCTTCTGGATAGAGGTCATCAAGCCATGAATTGCGGGTAAGTGTACCGCCATGCCAGTGTTCGAGCACACGTCCTGTCGTCAGGATGAAGGGGTAGACCTCATCCGGCATTTCAGCAGAGGGTTTGTATTCCAGCGGATGAAATTTGCCACGTCCGCGTGGGAAATCTTCCGAGAACAGATAGGTCGTTCCCGGGTGATTAACATCCCATACTGGGGTCTGTAAACCAACTTTTTCAATGCGCTCATACCTTATACCGGCATAATCCGGCACCAGGCGTCCCATCTCTTCCATTACCTCGCTTGGGTGTGTATAATCCCAGTAGGCGGTATAAGGGCGATTAAGACGTTTTTCAATTCGTTTAGCGAGGTCACATATGATCTCCCAATCAGGGCGAGATTGACCAATTGGGGGAATGGTTTGTCTGACGCGCTGAACCCGCCGATCAGTATTTGTAAATGTCCCATCTTTTTCTGCCCAAGAGGTTGCGGGAAGGAAAACATCTGCAAATGCACCAGACTCGTTGATGAATAAATCCTGAGCAACCAAGAACTCGAGTTGTTCCATTTGATGGCGGGTATGATTCAAGTTGGGTTCTGACATCATGGGATTTTCTCCCATGATATATAGAGCTCGCACTCCGTTTGGCCCAATGGAACCAATAATTTCAGTTGTGGTCAATCCTCGTTTTCGATTTAGCCCACCCGGTTCAATGTTCCAGGCTTTCTCAAATTTTTGGGCAATTTGCTCATCATCTACAGGTTGATAGCCCGGGTAGTGCCATGGCATAGCGCCCGAATCGGATGCGCCTTGAACATTGTTTTGCCCGCGCAGGGGGTTTAGCCCTGTTCCAAGTCGTCCAATATGACCGGTAAGTAATGCAAGGTTGATTAAGCTAAGGGCATTATCCGTGCCGTGAGAGTGTTCGGGGATACCAAGTGCCCAGTAAATGGCTCCATTTTTTGCCTGCGCATACATTCGTGCGGCCTGTATAATGAGTTGGCGGTCTACTCCTGAAATGTGTTCGGCGTATTCTGGAGTAAATTTTTCCATAGAAGCGACAAATTCTTCAAAGTTTTCTGTTCGCTCTTCAATAAATTTTCTGTTATGCAACCCTTCTTTCAGGATAACGTGTGCCATTGCGGAGAAAACGGCGACATCAGTTCCCGGTTTTTGTGCCAACCACAGGGTAGCGTAGTTGACCATCTCAATTCGCCTTGGATCTACAACGATCAATTTGGCTCCATATTTTTCAATAGCGGCTTTCATTTGCAAGGCTATAATGGGATGGTTTTCGGTAACATTGGAGCCGGTCAGAATAAAAACATCGTTGTGTATGACCTCTGCGGCAGTATTACTCATGGCTGAAGAACCTATCGCCATCTGAAGAGCAACAACACTGCCGGCATGACATAAGCGCGTGCAATGGTCAATATTATTGGTTCGGAACAGAGTGCGAAACATTTTTTGTAGCAAATAATTATCTTCATTGGTGGCTTTAGCGCAGCAATATACAGACATTGCATGTGAGCCGTGGCGCTGGTAAATTTCTGTCAGGCGATTTGCAGTGAATTCGAGCGCCTCTTCCCACGAGACTTCTCGCCACTGATCCAATCCAAACGCCTGATGTCGTCTGCCGGGTTTTTGTTGATCTTTGCGGATTAGAGGAGTGGTTACACGTTTCGGGCTGTAAATAAAATCATATCCGAACCGTCCTTTCACACACAAATTGCCGTGATTTACGACAGAATCAAATGGGGATGTAACCCGATAAATAAAGTTGTTTCGAACATGCAATTCTAAATTACAGCCCACGCCACAATATGGGCAGGTGGTTAAGGTAACATGGTCCGGTTGCATGGCGGCTCTCCTGTCAAAAAACTACTAATAACGGATTATCTGCACCGTGAATTTGCTGAGCGATTGAAACGGGTGAGTTGAACAATCTCTGCTGGTGGTAAACCCTGTTCAAGCAGCCACTGCTTTTTGGGTTTTAATGCTCCCGTTGGGCAAACACCAACACATTGACCGCAGAAAACACAGGTTGTCTCTGGAATTGGTTTATCGTAGAATGTACCAATTTGTGTTTCATATCCTCGGCCGCTGAAATTAATCGCAAATGTGTACTGAGCATCGGTAGCACAGACTTGCACACAGCGCCAACAAAGGATGCACTTAGCATAATCACGAATATACATGGGATTGTCATCTATGACGGATGGCTTACGTTCTTCAGCCTCGGGGAAACGGTTCGTGTCCACTTGATATTCTTGCAACATAGCCAGAATATCAGGTGCATCTGAAAGATCGACACTTGAGGCGAGCATCTCTAAAATTGTGCGGCGCGCCCTAATCACGCGTTCCGAGTTAGTGCGCACTCGCATATTATTGCTTACTTGGGCAACACACGCTGGCACCAGTGTGCGCGCTCCTTCTACTTCTACCACGCAGATCCGGCACAGGGCATTTGCAGTGCAGTAATCATGATAACAGATGGTAGGAATATTAATCCCGACGCTTTGGGCGGCTTTGAGAATTGTTGTTCCGGGTGGCACCAAAATCTCTTTTTCATCAATTGTCAGAGTGATTTGGTTTGTCATGGTATTCCTCATTCACTTTAACTCAATGGGCTTGGTGGCTTTTGAACAATTCAGGCCAGAGACGTATAGCGCTTAGTACAGCTGAGGCGGCAGTTTGCCCAAGTCCGCATAAAGAGGCTTCCGTCATTGTCCATCCAACATCTTGCAGCCGCTCTAAATCTCCAGGCAATAGTGAGGAAGTCGCTAATCGTTGCAGAATTTCGTATTGACGTTGAGTGCCAATTTGGCATGGGTAACATTTCCCACAAGACTCTTCTGCAAAAAAGTGTGCTAGTCTTAGCAGAACATCACGCATATCTCTGGTTTCATCAAATACGGTGATAACACCAGAGCCAAGCGGTAAGCCAGCGACTCGTAAATCTTCAAATGTCAGCCGCACATCCAGGTCACTTTCGGTGGCAAATGCACCTGCGGCGCCGCCAAACAGTGCCGCTTTCATAGTTCGGTTGTTTCGTATTCCGCCTGCCAGATCAAATAACAGGTGACGGAAGGTCACGCCAAAGGGAACTTCGTAGAGGCCGGGTTTTGCCACATCGCCAGATACGCAAAAGAGTTTAGGTCCAGGGCTTTTTTCAGTGCCAATCTTACGGTATTCTGTTGCACCTTTTTGGATAATAAAGGGAACATTGGCGAGGGTTTCTACATTGTTGATGACCGTTGGTTTGCCAAATAACCCGGCAGTGGTCGGGAAAGGTGGCTTGACACGAGGAAACCCCCGCTTTCCCTCAATAGACTCAAATAATGCAGTTTCCTCACCGCAGATATATGCTCCTGCACCCTGCCGTAGTTCAAGTTCAAAACTAAAATCGCTTTGCAGGATATTGTTTCCTATCAGACCATCCTTTTTTGCTTCATCCACTGCTTGGCTCATTACCTGATACTGGTATTCGTATTCTCCGCGAATATACATATATCCATACGTTGCCCCAATAGCATAAGCCGCGATAAGGATGCCTTCCAGGATTAGGTGAGGATCGTTTTCCATAAGAACACGGTCTTTGAAGGTGCCGGGTTCAGCTTCGTCGGCGTTACAAACCACATACTTGGGTTGAGCTGTTGATTGGGCTGCGCTTTCCCATTTCAGACCAGTTGGAAAGGCAGCACCGCCGCGGCCAACCAGACCAGAAGCTTTCACCTCTTCTATTACTTCCTGTGGCGCCATTTGTAGGACTTTGTTCAAAGCTTGGTATCCGCCTTGTGCTTTATAATCTTCCAGCCAGACAATTTGCCCTTTTCTGCAATTTGCTGTCAGGATTGAAATATCTCCTCCAATAATTGAACGGGGTTTTTTGCCCTTGCCAGCAATCAGATCTTCCCATGTGTACGACTCGGGCTGAACCAAAGGTGTGCTTTGCACCAGTAAGGCTGGTGCGTGCTCGCACAGCCCTAGACAGGGAGATCGTTCAATCGTTACTGTGGGGGTTTTATCTTTGTGTTTGCCATGAAACTCGAATTTCCTTGAGGTTTGCTTTAACATAGTATCTGCGCCTGCCATTGCGCAGACTGGGTCGGCGCAGATATGGATAACGGTTTTGCCGACCGGCGTACGGTAAAGTAACGCGTAGAATTCTAGGACACCATGCACATCGGCTAAAGGTACATGTAATCGGTTGGCAATGGCTACCGCTGCCTGTTCAGGAACGTACCCATAAATTTTTTGTGCTGCTTGAAGAGCGGGTAGCAAGGCTGTGCGACCTTTTGGCGCAAGTTTATCCAGGATTGGCATTAGCGGCTCGAGGGAGATTTTAGTCATGGATCCTCCAGTAAAAACAAGCGAATACTCGACAAGAAGATAAATAGAAAGCGCCTATATTCAAATTATACATAAAAGGGTATATTTTGTAATTATAATTAAGTCAATGTTTAGCGTCGTGATACAAGCTGGTGGTAATAGTCGTCGTATGGGTAGCAATAAGGCTTTGTTGCCTTTGCGTGGGCGTCCCCTGATTGAGTGGGTATTGAAACGTGTACAACGGCTGTCCGATGAGCTACTGATCATCACAAATCAGCCGGAAGAACTGTTATTCTTGGGTGTTCGGCTTTTCACCGATCTAATGCCAGGCGCTGGTGTGCTCGGTGGTTTATATACTGCTTTGAGCTGCGCACAATATGAATTGGTCGCAGTTGTAGCTTGCGACATGCCATTTGTTAATGTAAAAATTCTTGAAGCTCAAAGGGCATTATTGATAAGTAACGAAACGCTGGATGTGGTTATGCCTCAAACTGCAGGCGGACTAGAGCCACTTCATGCTGTTTATCGCCGCAGGACTTGTCTGCCGGCTGTTCAAACCGCACTTCTTTCGGGTCAGCGCAGGATGATTTCCTGGTTGCCGTTTGTCAATGTGCGGTTATTCCAGCCAAGTGACTGGTTGCCTTATGACCCAAATGGTGAAGCTTTTTTTAATCTCAATACCCCTGAAGATTTTGAACGAGCAGTGCAGCTACTGGAGTAAAGCTGTCCATTTTATGTGGCGACAAATTGTGGATGAAACTAATTAGAAGAGAGTGGAAGCCAGCTCAGAACGATATTGCCGTGTTTGTGGATCGTCTTCGCCCATAAGCTCCAGCAAACTCAAGACAACTTTATGTGCTTTACCCTGCCCATAGTGACGGTCTTGACGCAAAATTTCAAGCAGACCATCCAGGGCAGCAGGGAAGTTCCCACGCTGCGCCAATCTAACACTGTGAGTGAAGGTTGTATCTAAATCGGTTTCATTTGGCAGTTTGTTCTGGTGTAATTCGACTAAAGCCCGGGCATAGGGGATAAGTAATTCAGCTATGGCATATTGGCGACCAGGTGGAAAGTTTTCTAGGATTTGTAAAGCTTCAAGACCTTTTCCCTGACCCATCAGTGACTTTGCCAATCCAAGTAAACTAATTTGATGATCCGGTTTTTGCTCCAGTACCTGGCGAAATTCCCGTTCCGCTTGCGCCCATTGGTGTAAAGCCAAAAAACCTTCTGCTCGTTCTACTGCAAGTTGAAGAGGGCTTGGTGGGGTTATTTTTTCAATAAATTCTCGCAGGCGCGGTTCTGGTTGCAGTCCAACCAGCTCACCCACAACCTGACCTTCGCTAAATGCCTTTAGAGTGGGGACAGAGCGCACGCTAAATCGTAATGCCAGGTTAGGATTTTCATCTACATTAACACGCGCTACCCTGAAGGCACCATTGCTTTCAGCAACAATTTTCTCCAGCATAGGCTCAAGCACTTTGCAGGGACGACACCAGCTCGCCCAAAAATCAACCACTACAGGTACATTCTGCGAGTAATTGATGACCTCATATTCAAAATCAGATTCTGAAACGTTTATGATAAATTCAGAGGACATCATAATTAGCCTCCTTATTTTTGACATTTTAACCATTTTCTGTTAATTTCTTGTTTGAATCTAGTGCGTTGCTAGTTTCAATCCTCACCATCAATTGTGCCGGGTTGCTCCAATCGGATTACTTCACCATGAATGTTAATGACAACGCGAAATCCCATCATTCCCATAAACGCAAGCCCTTCTTCGGGAATGCCGGTTTGCAACAGATTTTCAAATTGCGAATCAATATTTTTAAGCTGGCTTTGGATCATTGCCCAGGTGAACAGATCTTCTTGCCCAAGCATTTTTGCGGTTTGGCTGCTAATGAGTTCTTCGTTGCCCTTGATTTGTTCTTTCATAATATCAAGAACCTGTCTGTCCACTTCCTCTGATGGTATGTGACGCTTGAAGCCAGCGTCATTCACTACATAACAGGGTTCATCGCCGACATAGGCAATCTCAACGGGGTTGCCAAACTCATCTTCTATCAAGCCTGCAAACAAAGGTTTTCGTGACATATGGATATTCTATATGATGTCAACTTGTGTACCGGTCTTGTCCGACAGGTACTCTTTATCATAGGGTACAACAGGATCTGTCCAACGATAAATCCAACGTGCTGCTGGTGTTGAGCAATTGATACAACCGTGACTGCGCGGTTTACCAAAATCGTTGTGCCAGAAGGTTCCATGAAATGATACACCACTTCTGGTCAGATAGCAAACCCATGGCACTCCTGGTAGGTCATAGCTGTTGGGGGCGGCATGATCTCCTGTGGTCATGTGACGCGAAGGACGTTTCCGATTCGTCATAAACCTGCCACGTTTCGTGCGAAAGTCTCCATCACTGAAGCGGGCGCCCGTAGAGACGCGTGTAATGAACACGGGGGTGTCTGCTTCATATGCCACAACCACTTGCTCAGAAAGGCGGACTTCTAAACGTTTTTCCTCTGACTTGACGTTACTGGAAATAGGACGCAACTCATTGGGGGTGATTGGCTTCAAGTGTGTTGCATCAGCATAGTAGTAATATCCCCAATGATCATCGAAAATTCGATACCAGGATTTACCTTTCTCGTCTACAATGACTTTTTTTATCCAGTAAGTTGTACCATAATACAAGCGATAAGCGGTAGAGCCTGGTCGCCAGGGAGACCAGACGGCATCAGTATAAGGAACAGTAACCTCAACTAGTTGTCCTGTATCCGGAATCGAATCCAGAACAGGATTCAGACTAACCTTAACCGGCTGTACGCTACCCGAGTGGACAAAGCCTTCGTGGTTCATTTCGTACCAGATGCGATTGTGCGCAGGCTCTGAATCTCCGATCGTGATAGCGGTAATTGGCAAAACAAGATCCTTCCAATACATTTTCAGCACTTTCCCGGAAAAACTGGGACGATCGTACAGCGTCACTTTATTTTCCAGGATGCGTCCAATGGAAAGCTCTGTTTCTAAGTCAAGGATTCCCTCTGGTGCTATTGGTTGAAGATCAAATGGCGATAAGAAAAGGGACAAAAGTGCTACACCTGAAAGCTTTAAGAAGTCGCGCCGGGTGAGGCCTCTTAAATGATGTGGATAAAGGGTTTCCATGATCGGGCTAATAATGGATTCTGACCAAAGTGCCAACGGCAGACCATTCGTATAGCCATGCAGCATCGGTGATGGGTAAATTAATGCATCCATGGCTCATTGGCGTGCCAAAATTGTTGTGCCAGTATGTGCCATGCAGAGCGTATCCTTTGTAGAAGTACATTGTATATGGCACGTTAGGCAGGTAGTATCCAGGTCCTGCCATATCCGTATAACGATATTTGGCGTAGATTCTGTAATCTCCGGTTACTGTGGGGTGCTGCCAGGTTCCGGTTGATACAACAAATGAGTTAATCAGCCGATCTCCCTCATATGCATAAACCATTTGTTGGGTCAGATTTACATCTATCCAATGGTCCTGGCTTGGGATTTGTTCAGGGAGATCAATGACCGGCGCAGGTGTTTCAAGTGGAGGCGGTTGTTGCGTGGGGGACGGCAAGGGCGTGAAAGTTGTGGTTGGTGTTTCGGTAGGGGGAGGCGTTGGTGTGGAGGTTGGTGTTTCTGTAACAGTGATTGTTGGGGTGTTAGTTGAAGTGAGGGTTGGTTTGATGAATGCTCCAGCTGGACGTGGAGCTGAGAGCTGATTTGCTTTTACTATCTCGTTGCTGGATAATACAAGCCAAAATGCTGCTCCAAGGCAGAGAACGATAAAGACAATTATTCCAGATGCGACTATTGTGCCCCAACGGGGTTGTTTTTTTGCTGACCACTCTCGCGAATACTGAGTGCTTCTTAAGAGATCTTCTCCTTTTTTAGTCAAGATCTTTTGGGTCTGTGCTGGTATTTTTTGATTAATTGCTGACAATGGTGTCTTAGTTTGTATTGACCGCTGGCGTCGAATCGCCCAATGGATTCCTTGTCGAGCACGCTCGCTTTGAGGATTTGACTGCAAGGCGCGTTTTAGATAAACCAGACTGACTTGCGGGGTTGAGAGTGCTGCCAGAATGAGCCACGCGTCCTCAAGGGTCGAGTCTAAACGAGCGGCGCGCATGGCAAGGCTGCGAGCTTGAATATGGTCCCCTTCGTGGAAAGCACGCCTAGCCTGTTGCAAAGCCTGGACTGCAAGGAGTTTATTTTGTTCGCTCATTGAACAGGGAGGGTAGCGTCTTCATTGCGCAAGAAACACAATATGCCAGCCACAACTCCATCTGCAACTGTCCCTGGATTTTCTGTCAGTAATTTGCGATCTAGGTTCAAGAAACCGGTTTCAATGATTGCAGCAGGAGTATCAGCGTTGATTTCCCTGAATGTATGGTAATCGGTCATGTCGTTTGTTACTGTGTTATAGTGAAAACGTAAACCAGTAACCTGTTGATAGCGTTGTGCCAGGCATGTCGTCAGTCGTGCCGCTCTTTCTGGATAAGCGGTATCTTTAGCGGCTGCTACTTTGAAACCCGTAAATTCGTCACCTCTATACTCACAGGAATCATTGTGGATAGATACGAGCACAGCAGCCCGGTATTCGAATAATTGGGGATCATGTTCTTGCAATAAGTCAACTTGATATCCATACGCCAATAATTTTTGACGCACTAATGTGGCAATTTGTAAGTTAACAGTTTCTTCCTTCAACCCATCTGGGCAGACTGCCCCCGAATCATATTGCCAGTGACCAGCCACGATACCGATGCGGATTACCGGGGGAGAAGTGGGCGTGGAGAGAATTGATGCTGTTTCCTGTCTGGTTTGTTGTATGGATAATAAGAGCTCATTGAAGTGCGAGTTTGAAAAGAGATTCGCCGGGGTCCACATCGTTAACAAAGTAGCCATGACTATTGCTACACTAATAATTGTTTGTACTGCGTTTATCAAGCTGTACGGTTTTGCAGATATTTCTGCGGTCGCAGTTTTAGAAGAAGATTGGGGGGGAGAAGTTGGTTGATCCATAATCTTTGTATTATGATAGCCTAATTACGGCAATATTGACAAGCTTTTATTGGATGGCGTTTTGCTCTTGACGACTCTTTTTGAGAATTGTATAAAAAGATCAAAAGATTTATCATGGAAACAGTGATGGCGCTTGATGGTGAAAAATTACGGTATGTGATGCGGCATTGGACAACGGGTGTTTCTATTGTGACCAGTTGTTATGATGATATTCAGCATGGGATGACAGTCAATTCTTTCACTTCAATTTCGTTAGAGCCGCCGAGGGTTGTTGTGACCATGGCAAACACAACTCGTACCCATGCCCTGGTACAGAAATCCGAGATTTTTGCTGTGACCATACTTGGTCAGCATCAGATTGAACTGGCGGAGAGATTTGCGGGTCACGTCCCAGAATCGGAAAATAGACTGGCGGGATTGGCGACAAAAACGCTTGTTAGCGGTGCACCTTTGCTGAGGGATGGATTGGCGCATATTGATTGTCGGGTTATTCATAGCTATCCTATGCAAAATTCCACTTTATTTATCGGTGAGGTTTTGGCGGCTGAGGTCTGTCAAGACCAAGCACCATTGGTTTATTTCAATCGCAAATATCGAAGGTTGGACTTATGAGCAAAGACAGGTTATCTGACATCGAGAAACAGACGTTGTTACAACTGGCTCGCCAGTCTATTACGCTTGCGGTAAACAAGAAACCGCTCCCAGAACTTGATCTTTCTTCTTATACGCCTCGTTTGCAGGAAGATGGGGCTTCATTCGTGACTTTGACCGAGAATGGTGAGTTACGTGGTTGTATTGGTACATTAGAGCCGTATCAGCCGCTGGTGCAAGATGTGTGCGAGCATGCTGTTGCGGCTGCTTTGGAGGATTATCGTTTTCCACCTGTGCAACCTTGGGAAGTGCCTTTACTTCGAATCGAGGTGTCGGTTCTAACATTACCCGAACCCTTACCATATGAGACGCCGGATGAGCTCTTGAGCCGTTTGCGGAAGGGGGTGGATGGGGTAATATTGCGTGATGGTGTGCGCCGTGCCACTTTTCTTCCTCAAGTTTGGGAGAAAGTGCCTGACGCAGCCGAATTTCTTGGTCACCTTTGCGTGAAAATGGGCGCCAGAGCAGATTTATGGAAACACAAGCCTTTGCAAGTATTCACCTATCAGGTTGAGGAATTCCACGAAGATTAATAGAGAAAACGCCCCGGCTTTTAAACACGGCGGGGCGTTTAATAGTATTTGGGGTATATATCCAGGCTATAGTTTACTGGTTGCTTCTTTGTAAGCCTGACCGTAGAAGTGTCCCATAATTGCCGCGGCAAAGGGAATTGAAACCAGCAAGCCGACCACACAAACAACAGCACCAAGCTGTCCGATCAATCCTGCCAGTATGCTGCCTACCAGTACTATCAGATAAGCAACAGGTGCTGCTTTTACCAGCCCAAAAACCTCGGCAAAACGAAGACCCGCACCGAGTTGTCCCTTGGCGGCAAAGTTACCGATGGCTGCTGGTAACAAAAACCCAACCAAGATTGAATAAATGAGCGTCAAACCACCACAACAAACCGAAACGATAGCCATAATGGTTGCCATGGTATCAGGGTCCATATCCGCTGCTGCACCTATGGGGGCAACCAGCTGAATGGGTAAAACCAGGATAAATATTGGGATCGAATAAACCAGCCCAATCACCCATGCCTGAAACCCTTTGCCAAGCTGACCGCCAAAGTCCAGTTCTGGCAGGGGATCAGGCGTGTCATTAATTATCCGGCGGACAATTTCAACCATCCAGCCCATCAATACAAATTGTCCGATGACAGGGATGAGCATGCACAAACCGGGAAGGATGAATTTTTTGAACCAGTTTGGGTCCTTGAACGGGTATGAAAAAGGGGTACCGAATTCCATCGCTTATCTCCTTATTTGAAATTTGGCAAATCTTGTGTCATGATTAC
This sequence comes from Anaerolinea sp., assembly GCA_020725865.1. Classification (GTDB taxonomy): domain Bacteria; phylum Chloroflexota; class Anaerolineae; order Anaerolineales; family Anaerolineaceae; genus DYEC01. The sequence goes on from DYEC01000012.1 coordinate 211,412, forward strand.
AACAAACAACATCAGGTGTTACCCCAAATGATATTGATACTATACCCAATCCTACAAGTAAATTCAAGACCGTTGAATTTGCACTTTTGTAAAGATAACAGAGAAGTTAGAGGAGGTCGGAGTATAGTTTCCTTTAGAAGTGTGTGTAGTGAGCCACATTCAAAACGAAGATTGCTGCACGTTTGTCATTGGCGTCTGCACTGCGGGCACAATTTTGCCGGATGATATTTAGAGCAGTCTCCACCTGATCATCCTCTAATCCAATTAGCAGAGTTGAGTTTCCACGACGCAGGAAGCCGCCGGTTGATGCAATTTGCGTGACGCGCAGATTTTCTTCCATTAGGGCACGGGAAACAGGGTCTGTATCTACATCGCGGATAATGGCGATAATCAGTTTCATCTAAACCTCCTCATAATGTTCGATTTCCAGGCTGAAAATCGTTGCTCCACCAATAGTAATGGGTGTTGGGGTTGGTAAAGGTAAAGGAGCACTTTCTAAAGGCACGGCAATGTATTCAACTCGCTGGCGGCAGTTTTTGTTGAGGACTTCGATAGCATCCAGTTCCTGTTCACGCGATAAGCCAATTAGCAAAGTTGAATTACGGCGGCCAAGAAATCCCCCAACACTGGGCAACCGCTCTGGAATCAACCCTATTTTTTGCAAACCATTGATGGCGTTTTCTGTGTCTTGTGCCTGTACTACCGCGATTAGTAACAAGTCTCGCTTTTGACCACTCATTGTTACCTTGCCTTTCTTTACCATATCTCCTTAAGGCAATGCAATCCTTGTGGGATTTACTTGATTGTCAATTTTGACGACCTGCCCAGTGGGGAAGGCGACAATGGTTTCATGTAACTGCCGCGATACAGTCATCCCTTGATATTTTACAATAACCGGCCAGGGAAATGGGTTAAATCCTTGTAAAATTACTTCACGGTTTGAGCGAATTTGAACACCAAGCGTTGATAAAAATAACCCTATGGGCGCTAATCCTCTCAAGTGGTTGCGCTCTCCACTTCCATGTCCTGTTTGAGCATCAATGAATTCAAAAAAACAGCCAGATTGTTTAAGATTTTGAATAATGGCTTTCATAATACGTGTTACAAGATCAGCAACTAAAGCTTGTTGATTGTTTGCCAGCAAGGCTTCGCCAATCATTTGATTCCATGGAAGGGATATGTTTCCCCATGGCAACATGGTGCGAGTTGCTCTTGTCTGCGGCGATATACAAATGCCATAGCTCTTTAGGAATCGTCGTTTTATGGTTTTCGCGGTCATTGCTTGGGCCTGTGCAGGTGTTGTACCTCTCGCCCAAAGTGGCAGCAAACAACTCACGTCAGTTACTGTGTAATCTGGAGTTCTAATTTCTACCTCGTCTCCAGCCTGTAATCCTTGGATTTCGACACCTTGAAGCTGTGTGAACAGGTTTCGGGAGGTCAAGAACACGCAATTGTTAGACCAATTAAATTGTGTAGCATTAATGCTTTCAACCATTGTTTCCTGGTGATATTTTCCGCTTAGTAGAATTGTAAGCTGATGAATCTCTGTTCCTTTGGAAACTATCCTGATGAGAAGACGATGCGGTTTTTTGAAGGTATGATGAATGGTGTGTTTGCCATTTTTCCCTTTGATACGAAATAGGAGTAAACCGGGCTCGCTTTGATGTGTTTGAAAATCCTGGTAGTGATATGTGCAGGCTCTTGCGTCCCAGACTGTATTCAATATATCTTGTAGTTGGCTTACTTTTTCTACTAGCCATGGAATATCTTCATTGCCCTCAACGTAAGTTGCGATTTTGATGAGAGCTTTACATTCACGGAGTAACATGGTAGCCAGAGCTGGACTTTCAAGCCAAGCAATTTCTATACCCTGCGCCTGGGGATGCCATTGATTAACCATCGGGCTTTCTTCCAGTCCAAATTGCGTTGGATTATCCCACTCTGGAAAGCCATCGCCATCGCGGTCATGCTTTGGTGAAAACCACAGTTTTAAGAAACGGGTGAGAGCGGGATATATATCCTTAAGCCAGGAGTGATCATGCTTATATTGATCAACCTTCAGCGCCAAGGAAGCCAAAATCGGTTGTGCTAGCTGGCGTGGCCGCTGACCGGCCGATCCGGGTTTGTAGCCAATAAATCCGGTCTCATCCTGTGCGGCTAAAAAATTTTTCAAGATGCCTTCAACAAACCCTAATCCTCCCGGAAGGAGTATGCTTGCCAGATAATATGCATCGAGAGGGGTTTGTCCTTTCCAATGATCGGAATAATCCGGACCATTGCCAGGCAATGAAAAGCTCTGATCAGGTTGACGGGTGAGCACAAAAAATGGATTGGGTAGAGAATTACTTGGCGAGATAAGCAGACTATAAGCTACTTGTTGCGACAAAGAAAAAACATTATCCCATTCTGGGTTGCCTGTAATAATTTCAATCTGGTTGTGAGCATTGAACAACTCAATACGGCTAATTTCAGCTTCCCATGGGAGTTCAATAGTTTTAAGAACATGCAGGGCGACCTCATTGTGATCAGCCGGAAGAGCTGCAAGTGCCCAGATTATTTGCTGTGAACTACGAGGTGGAAGCTGAACAGTGTGCCCAAGTGCTGGAAAAGGGACAGAGGTCGGTTGGGGATAACCGGACATTGTACAAGAGACGTACAGTTCGTTGGTTTCACAGCATAAAAAATGACGACCGCCAATCTGCTTAACGGTTAACTTTGCATCACCATTTATTGGGTTTAACATGCCGGCCCAACAGAACTGAAATGTTTCTGGTTGGTTACCCTGATTAATAAAGCTCAGTCGCCCGGCCACCGCATGTGATTCTGGTACCCAGTATTCAATTAATGTATCAATATCTAAAAAAGGGGACAAACTAAGTTTTAGATAGTTGGGATAAACGATCAACAATTGTGGTGGCCGGGCAAAATCAGCCAAGTTATAAACTAATTTATCTCTGTAAACAAAGCAAGGAAATAAACGTAACCATTGAACGTGCAATCCAAAGGTGGTTTGTAAAGTCAAAGCAGGAGACTTTCCTTTTTGTTGAACGAGTTCCCAGATATAATCATTTTTGTAGTTCAAATCACATAAACGCGCATCCGCAGCGATTGTGATTTGGAGTTGGGGGGCAAAGGTATATTTTTGCTGCATAAATTAATTGTAAGAGATGTCGATGCTGGGGTCAAATTTTATAATAAGGCAAAGCCAACGGAAACTTTCTGTACGAATAAACGTTTTATGCTAGAATGGAATAAACTTTCATTTGTTTTTTTATAGGGTTATATTAGCTGTTCATGAGTGATTTTAACGATAACGACAAAAAATCGGCTTCCTCTTTTGAAAAGCTGGCACCCGGCAAAAGGTTGCGCGAACTGCTTTCCGCGATTCAAGAAGATGAAGACGCTACTCAATCTGGGGACCTCTCATTACTTTCGGGTAACCGGGGGGATAGCAGCAGTGATCAGATGGAGAAAAAAGACACACTGTCTTTGTCCGGGCAAGATCACAGCAGTGTAAGGTCCTCGGGGCAGTTAAACGGGGAAGCGAGATCGTCACCTGCCGATAAGATATCTCGACATCCGACGGGCTATCCGGAACAAACTGGCGGCTGGTATGGACAGGGTGAGGCACCTACTGAGCCTATCGCCACGCCCTTTAACATAGGGACCATGCCCGTTTCGGGTGGACCGAGCGCCGTAACAATGCCTGTAAACCCCGATTCAGCCGACCACTTAGAAGACTTGACACCTGCGCCGCCGAGAGCAGCGGGTGTTCCAGACCGCTCGTTGCCGAAACCACTTGAAGAAAGTGATCACTATGCTACCCGTGTGGCACCATCGGCATTTACTAGGTCAACGGGACAAACTGGCGTCCCCATGCCTCCCACTACTATACCGTCTGGACCCCGGACTGCTCCTAGGTCCGCCCCACGACCAAGCGAGCACCAATCTATTCCCCAGGCTCAAGCCCATGTGTCATCTGGATATGATTGGGGCGCCGCAATAGGGTGTTTACTGCGCGTTATTGTGGCCTTTATGTTTGTTGGTATATTATCAGTGTTGTTTGTTTTATCCATTGCCGTTTACCAGTACTATTCTATCGCCCGAACACTTCCAGATATTAGCGACTTAAAAGGGCGGGCATCGCAATTTGAGACAACGCGCATCCTTGATCGCAATGGTGGGTTGCTCTATGAAATTCTTGATCCAACGGCTGGGCGAAGGACCTATGTTCCTCTGGATAAAATTTCGCCTTATCTAATTGCGGCTACGATTGCCACAGAAGATAAGGAGTTTTATAACCATCCCGGCTTTGACCCAGTTGCCATCTTACGCGCTTTCTGGCAAAACTATACTAATCAAGAGATTGTGTCAGGAGCATCCACAATCACCCAACAACTTGCCAGGACTCTTTTGTTAACGCCTGAAGAGCGAAGCCAAAAGACCTACGAACGTAAAGCTCGTGAAATTGTACTGGCTGCTGAAATCACCCGCCGTTACACAAAGGATGAAATATTGGAGCTATATCTTAATGAGGTTTACTACGGCAATCTGGCGTATGGCATTGAGGCTGCGGCAGAAACTTACTTTAACACAACTGCAGACAAGCTGACTCTGGCTCAGGCTTCTTTCTTAGCTGGTTTACCCCAAGCGCCAGCGGTATATGATATTTTTTCAAACCGCGAAGGTACACTTCAGCGCCATAAACAAGTGTTGATTTTGATGTACGAATTGAGTCAGACAGAAAACTGTATTGAGGTATCCACTCAACCTCAAAAAATTTGTGTGGACGCGTATGCGGCAACAAGTGCTGCTCAGGAGATTGAAAATTATCCTTTCCGCCGTTCCCCACAAACCATTCGCTTTCCACATTGGGTTCATTATGTGCGTTCGATATTAGAACAAAAATTTGATGCTCAGACCATTTATCGCTCTGGCTTTACCGTTTATACAACGATAGACCCTGTGCTGCAAGAGGAGGCACAGCAGATTGTTACTCAGCAGGTGCAGGCATTGGCTGATCGTCATGCTACAGACGGTGCTTTGGTAGCTTTGCGTCCTTCAACTGGAGAAATTCTGGCGATGGTAGGGTCGGCTGATTTTTATAATGAGGCGATTTCCGGGGAAGTCAATATGGCAATTAGCCCTCGCCAGCCTGGATCGTCTATTAAACCTATCACTTATACTGCCGCTTTTGAAAAGGGTTGGACGCCGGCAACTTTGATCTGGGACGTACCCAGCGAATTTCCACCCTCTGGTGATCCAAATGATCCAAGAGAACCTTATAGGCCGGTAAATTATGACGGTCGTTTTCATGGTCCGGTAACTGTACGTGTGGCTCTGGCAAATTCGTATAATGTCCCAGCAGTTAAAACCTTGAATTTTATAGGGATTTACGATGACCCCAAAACGCCGCAAGAAGATGGATTTCTGGCAATGGCAAAACGAATGGGGATAACAACGCTGACGCGAAATGATTACGGCTTATCACTCACTTTAGGAGGCGGAGATGTTTCGCTATTGGAACTTACAGGTGCCTATGCTATCTTCGCCAATGGTGGGAAGCGAGTTTCTCCAGTTGCGATTACGAAAATTGTGGATTATCAAGGGAACGTCGTTTATCAGTACATCCCGCCTTTAGGAGAACAGGTAATTCGTCCAGAGCATGCCTATTTGATTACCTCGATTCTTTCTGATAATGAAGCACGAGCTCCAATGTTTGGCCGCAATTCTGTGTTGAATTTGCCTTTTCCGGTTGCAGCAAAAACGGGCACAACGGATGACTTCCGTGATAATTGGACATTAGGGTATACTCCGGATATTGCTGTGGGTGCGTGGGTGGGTAATGCAGATTATACTCCGATGGTAAATACGACTGGTTTATCAGGAGCAGCGCCGATATGGTCACAATTTATGCAGTTTGCGGTGCAGACGTTGACGGGTGGCAATCCAACACCGTTTTCTCGTCCAGCGGGCATTGTAGATAAAATCATCTGTGCTGTTTCGGGGACAGAGCCTTCTGAGTGGTGTTCTGTTCAGCGTAGTGAGATATTTGCCGTAGATCAACCACCGTTACCGAAGAAAGATGATTTGTGGCAGAAAGTTCAAGTCGACTCATGGACTGGTTTGAAAGTATCCCCGTATTGTGCTGATTATGTGACCGAAAAGTTTGCGCTAAATGTAACCGATAAATGGGCAATTAAGTGGATTCGCGAGACAGACCAGGGGCGCGATTGGGCATCAGCAAATGGGTTTAACGAACCGATATTTTTTACGCCGGAACGAGAGTGTCGTGCGGATGATCCAAGACCAAATATTTACTTTGCATCACCAACTGATGGGCAGGTTGTTCAAAGTAGCCCGCTGGATATTTATGCGGTTGTGAATGCGACAAAGGATTTTGATGATTTCCGCCTGGAATACGGAATCGGTGATGATCCGGCTAATTGGAGAGTACTGCTTAAAAATATCACCAAGCAGTATGATAAACCGGAGAGGCTGATTACCTGGGATCTGAAAGATGTTCCACCAGGCAAGGTAACTTTACGGATTTACATGCGAAGTACACGGGATACTTATGCAGAGAAACGCATTCACCTTATCATGCAGCATCCAACAGTGACACCCACGGTCACAACTACGCCAACATTAACGCCTACGGAAACGCCAACCCCTATTCCTACGGATACCCCAACACTTACTCCATCTCCTACGCAAACTTCAACCCAAACACCGACAATGACACCGCCGTAATACAGAAATGAGTTTTTAGAATAATGCCATTTGAGAGGGTTCTTGCCATACAGGTGGGTCCTGATCAAGTAGGCTTTGCCACATCTCCAGGGTTAGATTCGTCCGTTCCGCAATTGTTCTAAGGTGACGAAATTTCAGGAAATGCCAGTTGCTTTTTGTGGCGCTGGTGAGGCGCAGATCATTTTGCAGTTTGTAAGCCAATAAATTCGAGCGGCTCGCGGGAAAAACTAATACACACTGTGTTGTTTGCATGCAGCTCGGTTGTAACACAAAGCGGCTGATAATACTGGATGCGATAACAAAGAACTTATAGACAGGTTGACCTGAAAAGTCTAACCATAGAACTGTTTCCTGTTGTTGCCGTGATTGATATCCAAGCTGTTGGCCAAGCTTAATTAATTTATCCTGAATGTCGAGCACGTCCATGCGGCGATTGGTTATGGTTTCAGCTTCACGAATAACCCAATAGTCTTTGTTTTCTGTTTCTGGAATAGCGTAAGAAGCTAAACATGCCTGTATAAATGAAAGATTGGGTGTAAGTAAGCCGGGCAGGCATTCACACAAATACGCATATATCTCCCGAAACGTCCCTCCAGGATTGTTATTCAGGAAGCGAACAATCTCAATTTCTGTACGATCGTAAAGTGGTAGTGTTTCCAGCTCACCAGCTTTTGCCAGCCACCAGGTGCCGCTTTCTAATTGAAGAGACTGACCATGAAAATGGATAAGATGACCACTGTTTTTCAATTCATTCTCTAGCTCTGTCTGGACTTTTCCAATTAAGCTGGGATCCGGTTGTGATACAAAGAAGGGGAAGCCAAATTCGGAAGCGAGTCGACTCAGGCTGGCAATGTGCAATTGGGGATAACTGGCAGGTTGATTAATTAATATTAAATAATCACGAATTAATTCTTTCAAATGGCTAAAAGCCGGTTGGGTAACACGAAGTGGTTTTTGCTTTGTGAAACTCCATACAGCCTGTGCCAGTGCTTGATCTGGTTCAAAAGCAAGATCTTGAAGATGAAAACCGGCTGCTTCAGTTGCTAATAGGATCGCGGAAAAGAAACCAGGTGTTAACTCTGGTATGATGGTGAGCAATTTGATTTCCGCATTATTCGTAGCTCGCCGTAGGTGGACCAGAGTATTGTAAAGGGCGTAGGTGAACCAGTTCCAATCATATCGTTTACGCATTAAAGCACTTTTTAAGGATGAAAGAGCTTTCTGTCCCCAAAGCCATCCTGACCAGAGCGCGCAAAGAGTCCAAAAAGCTTGATTGGGTCTTGGAACAATTATCGAGGCAGCACTGGCTTTTATAGTTTCCGGAAGTCGTTCCAGTGTCTTAATCCGGCCATTGTAAAGACAAATTCCTCCTTCTGGAGGTGGCAACTTCGGCCAACGCGTGACGGTGATTGGGTTCGATAGAACGCTCCATTCTGAAATAGCGTTTTCGATTGTCAGCCATAAGTTGTTTTCGCGAAATTGGGGTGGGGTGGATAACTGGCGTGGACGGGCACGCAGGTTTGGCCATGACCACAAGGTGTTACCCGCATCACATGCGCTGATAACTAACGCTATCAGTAGATTGCGGCGTTCCTCAGGGATTGGCAAACCTTCGATTTTGTTTAATAGAGTGAAAAGAAAGTATGTGGAGCGAGGCAGATAGGTCTGCAGTGCCTCCTGAGCAGTAATCGTGGCCTGGATATCGTCAAGCCGGACACGTTCCGCTGCCCGTGCACGGTGTAACCCTGCGCTCTTGGTCAAAAATGCCAGGCGCTGCAAATCTTCTTCTCCTATGAGGCGCTCACCCTCATCGCCACAGTAAGGGCACCGGTACTGCCTGGCAAATGGTTTTATCTCTTCCTTTTTCCATAGAAACGCTTGAGCTTGAATAGTGTTGCCACAAGCGGCACACTCTGTTTGATACAAGGATTGAAGATGTGTCTCCAGACGTTCGCTACCCATTCGAGCAGTTGCCAGTTCCGATAATGCGGCCTGGAAGTCATTTTTTGAGGGGGCTTTAGCCATTATCTCCAGCATAAAACTGAGAACGGGATTATTACAAGTCACAAACACCCGATAGCCGGCTTGAGCAGCTTCGAGGTCGAGTAAAGGGCTGGAACCTAGCGGGTCTATAATCCAGCTTTCATTAGTCAGGTCCCTCTTAAACCAGTTTGCAACCATTCCGGCTGGGACGGGTGGAAGAAAGCGCGCTAGTGGTAATATGCCAGGACGATTGTTTCCTGGAACAAATGGCAATTTATAAGAATTCATGAGGGTTCGTCATTGATTGTCCGAATTATGTTAATAACCGTTGTTAATTGCTTATCACAGTATAATGCTCTTTAGAGGAACTTTCAATTTTATAAACTGGCAAATCCCTAATAACGGTATAATAAGTATTGGGTATGTCGAGACCATCGCTATCAGCAAGTCGTGCATTATTGAGAAGTTTCCAGTGGAACTGGCTGTCGCAAATCGCGACGGCTATTTACCTGTTTATTGCGCTGTTTGCTTTTCTTTTCATACCTATTTGGGCAACTGAATGGCTGGAAACCCCGTTTATCGGGGCTTTGGTTGAGCAAACCATGGTTTTTAATGGAGCCAACTCAGTTGAACGACCTTCTCAGTGGGATGCTCGTAACCAGGGATTGGTATTTGGTTACCAATTGACGAAAGTGGGTGATCAAAGAATAGCCAATGCAGCGGACCTTGAGAAGGCGTTACGAAATTATGAAGTAGGGGATCAGGTTACCCTTTGGGTGAAGTCCAGTGGGGGGCGGGAAGAGAGCTATTCGGTTCGGCTGATTGCTTTTCCTCAACAAGATAGATTTGCTTATTTGATCATCCCTTATGTCATAGGGTTGATTTTTTTGATTAGTGGTCTCTGGGTATTTGCAGTACGGCGGAATCATCCAAGTGGATTGGCTTATGTTCTATTTTCTACCTCAATTGGACTTTGCACTGCTGCTTCATTTGATCTAGGTACAACGCATCATCTTACGTTGTTGTGGGTGCTTTCATTACCGCTCGCCGGAGCCTCTATTATTCATCTTACACTTACATTTCCACAAAAAGACCCTGCCTTGTTGCGGCGACCATGGCTGTCTTCTATCAGCTATATTATTGCAAGCGGCTTGGTTATTTTCGCCTGGACTCGACTATATGATTTTTCGAATCCCACATCCTATTTGCTTGCCTGGCAGTTGGAGTATGTTTTTACGGGTGCGAGCCTGTTATTTTCTCTCGCATGGTTCATTTTCCGTCGTCTGGGTTTTGCCTCTCCGGTAGAACGGGAGCAAATACGCAATATTCTAACCGCCAGTGTGGTTGCCTTTGGGCCTGTGGCAGTGTGGTTCTTGGGCTCACCTATTTGGGTGTATGAGTACCCATTCTCTCCCTATTTGCTGTTACCGTTGATAATTTTTCCTCTAACGGCGGCTTATACCCTCCAGCGATACCGTTTGCTATCGGTTGATTTTTTTATGAGTCGGGCAGTGCTGTATGTGTTGTTGGTTATTCTGGTTACAGTTGGTTATGCTTTGATGTTAACGGGTCTAACCTTACTGCTGGGGGAATTGATCCCGACAATAGGGAAGCCGGTTGTTATTGGTTTGACGATTTTTATCTTGGCTTTGTTGCTATTGCCTGTACGGCAAAGGCTTGAGCGATTAGTTTCTTCGGCATTCTTTCGTGGGGAACAGGCTTATCAGGATCGCCTGCAGACTTTTAGTAGTGAGTTAACCGGTCTGGTTGATTTGAAAGATATCGTTCGTGTATTACGAGAATATGTTCAACATTCTTTGCTTCCGGTAAACTTGCATGTTTTTATTTTCGATCCCATGAGTGAACAGTATATAGCCATGCCAAATGAAAAGGGGGAGCGGACCAGCGATCTGCGTTTTGCGCTTGCGAGTCCGCTGGCAAGAATCCTGGGTGAACGGAGATCACCAATTCGAGTAAGTGAATTAATGGGATTGGACTTACAATCAGATCGCACCCGGGTAAACTTGCTTCACTCAGAGGTGTTAGTTCCCTTACCGGGGCGTCAACGGTTGGCGGGATGGATAGCAATCGGTCAACGCCTGTCAGGTGACCCTTATTCTTTTTTGGAATTGGGTTTTCTTAAGTCGTTAAGTGATCAGGCTGCTTTGGCAATTGAGCGTGCTCAAGTTGTCATGAACGTCGAGAGTCGAATGCGGCAGATGAATGTGCTGACGCGGGTAGCTCAAGGAATCAATATCACACTCAATCAGGATGATATTCTTGAGTTGGTTTATACACAGACGACGCAAATTATTCCTGCTGATGATTTCTCCATCATGCTGATGAGTTCACAGTTTGGTGCGCCGGTATACATCTTCTATGTTGAGGATTCTGAGCGGGTTCAGCAGAATGAATATAAACCCGTTGTTCAAAAAACGCTTGAACAAGAAGTGATTCGTCAGCGCCGGGTCATTGTAACTGAGGATTACCTGAGCGAGTGCCAGCGATACGGCATCGGGCATTCTCGCCGGCGTTTGTTTGCCTGGGTAGGAGTCCCATTGAATGCGGGTGCCGAAACTATTGGCGCGCTGAGCCTAGCAAAGCGTGATACTAGTATGACCTATACTTCTGAGCAAATTGAACTGCTCAATGCGATTGCTAATCAGCTAGCTGGTGCAATTGTGAAGAATCGCTTGTTGCAGGAAGCTGAGCAGCGTGCCCGACAACTTACCATATTGAATGAGGTTACCCGGCAGTTAACGTCCACCCTCGATATAACGGCTTTGTTACAAACTATCTTAAAGAGTGCGGTGGATATCCTTAATTGTGTAGCAGGGAGTTTGTTCCTGTTAGATGAGCAGACTGATGAATTGGTATTTGTTGAAACAGTTGGCCCCGTGGCGGATAATTTGGTGGGGAAACGGCTTCCTCCTGGCGTGGGTGTGGTAGGGCAGGCTGTTAAAACTCGTCAGCCAATTATTGAAAATGATGTTCGACAATCCTCGTTGTGGTCATCTCAGACGGATGAGCAAACGGGGTTTGACACGAGGTCTTTGCTGGCTGTTCCTTTGCAGGTCAAAGACAGAGTGATTGGTGTAATAGAAGTGGTTAATCGCAGTGATGGATTACCTTTTGCGCAGGATGATTTGCAACTGCTCAATGCTTTTGCGGCACAGGCTGCTGTGGCTATTGAAAACGCGCGTTTGTATACCATGACCGATCAGGCTCTGGCAGCGCGCGTCGAGGAATTATCTGTCATGCAGCGGATTGATCGTGAGCTGAATGCCAGCCTGGAGAGTGGTCGGGCAATGAAGGTCGCACTCAATTGGGCGATGCGACACTCGGGAGCGTCCGCCGGGTTAATAGGATCGTTGCGTGAGGATAGACTACAGATCATGGAGGCACAGGGCTATAACAATGGCGAGTTAGAACCCTACCTTGAAGCTTTATTGCCGCTGGCAGATTTTGAATTGATGGATGTGCTGCAATCCGGCGTACCCAAGCATATTCTTCTCAGTCAGGATGGCGAGAAACGTTTACTGACTTCTGCGCAGAGCCGACTGGTGGTCCCGATTCGTCGCGAAGCATCTACAATTGGGATGATTGTTTTAGAGAGCGAAAAACCAAATGCTTTTTCGGAAGAGATGACAGCATTTCTAATACGTTTGAGCGATCATGCTGCAATTGCGATCTCCAACGCTCAGTTATATGCAGCTGTGCAGGCGGCAAATGTTGCCAAGAGTGAGTTTGTCTCATTTGTTTCACACGAGCTTAAAAATCCAATGACCTCCATTAAGGGTTATACTGAGTTGCTGGCTGCTGGCGCAGTAGGACCGGTCACAGAAGCGCAGGCTAATTTCCTTTCGACAATACGCTCAAATGTTGAGAGAATGTCAACGCTGGTTTCCGACTTGGCAGATGTTTCGCGTATTGAAGCTGGGCGGCTTAAGCTCGATTTTAAGCCTATTGCTTTGAAAGAAGTGGTGGAGGAAGTAGCACGTTCCTTGCGGAGACAGATCGAAGAGAAAAAGCAGCACCTTGTTATTAACGTACCTGATAATTTACCCAGTCTTTGGGCAGATCGTACACGCTTGGCACAGATTATTACAAATTTGCTAAGCAATGCTCATAAATATACATCAGCAGAAGGTCAAATCTGGCTGAATGCTGAAGTTTGTGAAAATCAATGGGATGAAAGTGGTGCCCCAAGAGTGGTACATATATGGGTGCAGGATACCGGGATTGGTATTGCCCCTGAGGATCAAGTAAAAATATTTCAAAAATTTTTCCGCTCCGAAGATCCCAAAACCAGAGAAGTGCCCGGTACTGGTCTGGGCTTAAACATTACCAAAAGTTTGGTGGAATTCCAAGGCGGGAAAATCTGGTTCGAGAGTGAATTTCGCAAAGGTTCTATCTTTCATTTTACTATTCCAATTGCTGAGTAGGCTTGCGAGGTGAGCACATGATACGAGGGACCTCATGGGGTGTTGGCAGAGGGTTAGATGGACGGGAAGCTAGTCGTCTGGCTACTCAGCGCGCACTTGACCGGTTGGGTTCTGGGCGTCCTGTTTTGGCAATAGTGTTTTTTTCCCAAGAATTTGATCCAGAAGATGTTCTGGCTGGAATTGTTAGCTTACTGGGCGGTACTCCGGTGTGGGGTTGTAGTACAGTGGCACCATTTATTGGCGAGGGTGAACAGACTCACTCTGTTGTTGTGGCAATTCTTTCCGGTAATGAATTAAAAGCACAGGTATATTGGTATCCTGATTTTGCGCATTACAGCAAAGAAACTGCGCGACAGATCGGGCAACTAGCAGATCAGATTTCTCCTGCAAATGGACTGTTGATTGCGGCTGATGGTGTCAGTGGAGATATTGAAGCAATAACCGCAAGATTAGATCAGGTGCACTTTCCGGTAGTTGGCTGCCTTTCTGAAGGAAATTATCAAACTGGACGTACCACTCAATTGGGCGGTAATCAGGGAGGAGCGGGAGGACTTTCGGCTTTACTTCTAGGCGGGCGATTTCGGTTGAACGCCGGCATGGGGCATGGTTGGCAATCGGTTGGGGTGAAGTTGCCGGTTGATCGCAGTCGAGGCGTTTGGATTCACACTTTAGGAGGGGTTAGCGCTGCTGAAGCTTTCTCGCGCGTTTTTGGTTATCCAACGCGACAGTGGGCTTATTTGCCTTTGAGTCGTTTAATACGGCTTTATGCCTTGGGTCTAGAAGACGAAAGAAAGCCGGGTCGAAGAGTTTTACGTTCACCCCTGCATGCTGAAGTCAACGGTAGTTTTCGGATGAATACACATGTACCGGATGGCAAAGTTGCAGAACTAATGATCGGCAACTTGGATGAATGTCTTAATGTGACACGCCGTGTAACCTTGCAGGCAATGGATGGTTTGGGCAAGGCAAGACCTCTATTGGTCATTTGTTTTGTAGATTTAGCCTGGCGCATGTTGTTTGGGAGTCGAGCAGGGCAGTTCATTCAGGTTGTAAAAGAAATTGCTGCTGAGATTCCAGTCATTGGGGCATATACCCTTGGGCAAATATTGGGGAATACTGGCGATATAGTTCTCGACAATCAGAATCTATTAGTTGTAGTGTTGGGCGAATCGCTCGATTAAGGGATTCTTTATGGGCGGGTTATTGAACCCGCCCATACCGTTTGTTAGCCACTCTTGCTCAGGAAACAGCTCGAGAGATTTGGGGGACATGGGCTGAGATATTGGCAATCGCTTCTTCGGGGTAGTCAAAATCCTCCAGTGTCCCACTTAGATAGGCATTGTAGGCAGAGAGGTCGAAGTGCCCGTGACCGGACAGGTTGAACAAAATTACCCGTTTTTCCCCTGCTTGTTTAGCCTCTAGCGCTTCGTCAATGGCGGCGCGAATCGCATGGGCGGATTCAGGAGCTGGCAGGATCCCTTCAGTTTGCGCAAACAAAACAGCCGCTTCAAAGACGGGTAATTGCTTTACGGCAACTGCTTGAATGAAACCAGCATTGTAGAGCGCACTAAGGGTTGGTGCCATACCATGATAGCGTAAGCCTCCGGCGTGAATGGATGGTGGGGTGAAGTCGTGTCCCAGGGTATGCATTTTGACAATGGGAGCCATACGAGCTGTATCTCCATAATCGAAAGTGTAAACGCCGCGTGTTAAGGAAGGTGCTGCAGTTGGCTCTACTGCAACCAATCGGCTGTTTTTTTGATTTTTCAAGTTTTCTCGCAAGAATGGAAAAGCAAGTCCAGAGAAATTTGAGCCGCCACCGACACACCCGATCACAACGTCCGGATACTCGCCAGCCAAATCCATTTGCTTGAGCGCCTCTTCGCCGATAACAGTTTGATGGAGCAGTACATGGTTTAAAACGGAACCAAGACTATATTTCTTTTGACCGTTTGAAGTGGCTGCAACTTCCACTGCTTCGGAAATTGCAATCCCAAGGGATCCGGGATGATCGGGGTCGCTTGCCAGAATAGCAAGCCCGGCTTGTGTGCGACCCGTTGGACTGGCAAAAACCTGTGCACCGTAGGTTTCCATCAGAAACCGACGGTATGGTTTCTGATTGTAGGATACTTTGACCATGTACACTTCAAGATCAAGTTCAAAGAACCGACAAGCCATAGACAATGCTGAACCCCATTGCCCTGCCCCAGTTTCGGTAGTTAAAGCACGGGTTCCAGCTATCTTATTGTAGAAAGCCTGTGCAACTGCTGTATTGGATTTATGGCTCCCAGAGGGAGAAACCCCTTCATACTTGTAGTAGATGTGAGCTGGAGTATCCAGAACTTGTTCAAGCCGTCGCGCGCGAATTAGAGGCGTTGGTCTCCAGAGTTTGTATATTTCGCGCACTGGTTCTGGAATTTCGATAAAGCGTTCAGTGCTGACTTCTTGAAGGATCAATTCCATTGGGAAGAGAGCAGCGAGGAAGTCTGGAGTCACCGGTTCGAAGGTGACGGGGTGCAGCACGGGTGCGGGAGAAACTGGGCTATCTGCATTGACGTTATACCAGAAGCGTGGGATGTCCGTTTCATTGAGTAAAAAACGAGTTTGGTTATTCATCATACACCTCCATAAAAATTGTTTCGATTGTTTTGCTAACAAAAAAACATCCGTCCCGTTTGAGGACGGATGTTTTTATCCGCGGTGCCACCTCAGTTAGGCTGTTATACAAAAACCCCCCGGTGATGACGCACGGGGGGAAAGCCAGCCTCACTCGTTACGGGTACAGCAAGTTGCGATACCCTTTGCCATGATAACGGTGGCAACTCCGGCTCGGGCTACTTGGCAATTCGTTCACCCTGCAACTCTGAGGTCCATTCCGTAACGCTGTGCGGGCAGGCTCTCACCTTCCCTGCTCTCTGTTCCGCCATCACGTTAAGTACTCGTCCTCTTCAACGTCTTTCAGTATACTCTTGTATGCTACAGCAAATTTAGATAGATTATATGTGTTTCACGCAAAATGTCAATAGGATTTCTGAACTTCGGACATGAGTTAGGACATTGGTTGGAAAAGAGCTTCACGGCCGATAAACTTGATTTAGTACAAACCACATCGGCAGGAGGCTCCTATGAAAAAATTATATTCGTCTTCTTCGTTTCATGTAGCATGGATTTGACGATCAACGGATTGCCGAACAAGCGGCTGAAATTGGCGAGACAACTCTGGGTTGCTCGCTCGCTGCGCTTGACTGAGACCGCCGCCAAAATGAGCGGCAGCAGCGCTGCCGGTTACAAACGGATTCAGCGTTTTGTGAAGCAGGTTGATCCTCGCACAGCGCTGTGGCGTCTGTTTGCCGAGCAGGCTGAGTTTGTGATTGGCGACCCGGCCGAGATTGAGCGTCCCCAAGCGCGCAAAACAGCCTATGTGGGAACGCTCAAAGCTGGCAAGGGGTTATGGGCTTTGTCATCCGTCTCAACGGGTCATCAACCGCCCAAGTTCTGGGATGCCGGGGGAAAGGAAGTGGCGCTTGCCATCTCATGTGGCGAAACCATGATCCACAATCAGGTGTGGTAAAAGGATGAAGTCTGCGTGAACCTGATTGACGTTTGGAACACGCGTTTCTCAGATGCCCTCTGGTCATGTCTGAATTTCAGAGGGCAAAATCTTGCTTTTTCAAGTCCGATACTGGTATAATTTTATTCACGCCACCGTAGCTCAGCTGGCAGAGCAGACGATTCGTAATCGTCCGGTCAAGGGTTCGATTCCCTTCGGTGGCTTTTGTATTGTCGAAACCACTTCTGAGTGCTTTTAAAGACGGGATTACATTAGCCAGCTATCCTTCGAAAAGATAGCATTGTTATAATATAAGTATGAAGTCTAAACCTGTTCCTCTAGTTATTGGTATTGCTGGTGGCTCTGGATCTGGCAAAACTACAGTTGCGAATGTAATTCTACAACGCGTAGGTGCTGATCGGATTGCTTATTTACCACACGACGCATACTATCGGGACTTAAAAAATTTACCCCCCATGCAGCGTATGCAGGTCAATTTTGACCACCCGGATTCACTGGAAAGTGATCTTTTGATTCAGCACATCCATCAGTTAAAAAGATGGAAATCCATCGCCCTACCGGTATACGATTTTACGACCCACACCCGCACAGAACGCACTGTTTTAATCGAACCGCAGCGAGTGATTATTGTTGAAGGCATTCTTATTTTTGCCGATAAGGCTTTGCGTGATTTGTTCGATGTAAAGATCTTTGTGGATACAGACTCGGATATCAGATTTATTCGACGATTACAACGCGACATTTCCGAGCGCGGCAGAACAACCGAGTCGGTTATAAAACAATACTTAAGCACAGTCCGTCCAATGCACTTGGAATTTGTCGAGCCGTCAAAACGTTATGCGGATGTCATTATACCGGAGGGTGGCTTGAATACCGTCGCAATGGACATGGTAATAGCCAGGATAGAAACCCTTCTCAGTGCAGATGATTGACATCTTTTTTATATTTGGAATTCTGTGGTATATTGAGCGACTGGTCACGTGGATAGCCTTCTTGTTTTTACAGGCAGGTGAAAAGTGCAATTTATGGTAGATGAAGAATAATTACATCAGGATTGATAATTATTAAGTTGAAAAGGGGAAAATAGATGTTCCAGAAGATTGCCAGATTTTTATACAACATTCCAATGAGTAATTAGACGGCGTCTAAAGACCCTCTCCATTAAATCGCATTTTTCACGGCAAGCTTGTTTCTCCTCCAGTGCTAGTTCTTTTACCCAACACTCCAAAATGATTTTGTTTTTTTTGATCTGGCAGGTAATCGCCTGTATCCGTTGATGATGGGTTTCGTCGAGCGCGTCTGCCAGCCGGAGACACGCAGCCAGCATGTTGACAACCTGTTTTTCATGCTCATCAAGAACCGCATAATGATCATGTTTCTCGCTAGGTAGTGCTCCGCGGTGGTAACGAGCTATTGACCCAATGAGTAAACGCGTTTTGCTGTTAAAAGCAAGAAGTTTAGCGTTCAGGATAATGGTTAGTGTCGCTTTGTGATGGTTTTTCCATCCTTCAATCCAACCGATATCATGTAATATACCCGCACAGGTGAGCAAGTAACGTTCTGTTGTGCCTAAAAGATGAAGCTCATGTAGATCATCAAAAAGCTGTAGAGCCAATTTTGTCACTTGCCAGGCATGATCGGCGTCATATTTACAGTACTCTGCTAGCTCAAAGATGTGTTGCAGGTTTTCGGCATTCTGCTCTTGAAAATTAGCCATACTGCTCATTGATCTTTAGCCTGAAAAAGATCATCTTCTGATTCGGGCAATGGGGGAGCAGCCATTGTTTCCAACCCAATATTCGGTATAGCTGCTCCTGCTGATACTTGAGAAGCAGGCGGATATATTTCAGTGACCTCAGTTAACGGATGGGTGATGGTCTGACGTAATTTTTCCCATAGTGCCGTTTTTTTCCAACGCGCCCACTCACTCAAAAAGCGCCGATATTCCTGGTGGCGCGTTTCCTGCCGGTTTGAGAGGAAGAATTGTATTCCAGGCAGAAGCAGGTTAAAAGGCTGTGAATATCCATAATATCGTATGGTACGCCTTTTCTCATCGGCAATGAATTCAGGCAAGGTAATAATCCATACATCGCAGTCATGTATTATTCCAAGCATCTCTTGTATTTGCCGGGCTGCCTGAACAGGTTTTTTCAGCATGTTAGAATAAAGCGGAGCAAAGGTTTCCAGCGTATATCTCAACTTCTTGGCACTGATGCGCATTGCGTGCAATTCTTCCAGCCGGTTAGGGTCATAAATATATGGTTCGTAAGCCAACATATCGTCCAATTTTTGGATGATTACCTGACGGGCCCGCAAATATAGTTCATGCGAATAGCCTATTTGCTCGGGAACCTGTGAAATGAGTATCTCAAGTCTTTCACGCATTAGTGGGATGGTCTTACTTTGCTCCAATTCATCCAAAGCGCTGTTAACTTTGCTCTGAAGTTTTTGACGACGCTGAGTTAGTCTTATGAGCAGACGGCGAATGCCCGGACGATAGCGTTTTTCTGGCACTTGGACAAGAATGGTGTTGATCAACTCAAGCTGGACATCTGTATCGCGCGCTAATCCAAGCGAGCGTGTAATTTTTCGAATACTATTTTGCCAGATGGTGATTTTTTTAGGGGGAAAACAATCGGCAAAGATTGTGAGTGCATTCCTCAATCTTCGGGAAGCGACCCGCATTCGATGAATGTATTCAATATCCTCTGCCCGCCGGACACCCTCGATCTCCTTCTCTAGAGCATTCAGATGATTTAAGATAATTTCTGCGCCAAATGCACAGAGATTGAGCCGATCGGAGTCTTGTACCATGACAAAATTTTTATTCTATGATTGGACGAATATGCTCGCGCAGCTCCTCGAAGATAGGTTGAATTGAGCGATTGGCGTCAACGGTAACGAAGCCGAACTCTTCTGCCATTGAATCAAATTGTTCGATTAATCTGGATTGATAAACAACAAAACTGTCATACAGGTTGTCGGCACAACGGATGTCCATACCTGATTCCCAGTAATCGAATCCACGCCCGCAGGCAATGCGAGAAACAAGTTGAGGGATATTAGCCCTTAGGTAAAGCACCAGATCGGGCTTTAGTGCAAAGCCGTATACCTTACGAGCCCATTGGGGGTCAGCACCGCGTACCACATCACGGGCGATTATAGAGTAAAAGTAGCGGTCTGAAAGCACAATAAACCCCGCCTTTAAAGCAGGGATGATCTGGTTTTCCAATCGGTCTGCAAAATCGGTTGCATAAAACAAACTCATAGTGATGCGGCCTAGTGTGTGCCCGTTCTTTGCTGCGTCCAATCCAGGTTGAGTCATTTGCGAACGCCGCAACCCGGTGTCTGAAACCGCATATCCTTCACTCTCAAGCCATTGACGAAGAAGCTGAATATGAGTTGAACGTCCGACACCATCGGTGCCTTCAAGGACAATCAACCTGCCAGGGAGGCTTTTCAAGGATAGGTAGGGGAACCCAGCACCATAAAAAACTGGTTTTGTCATGTTTTGCCAGCCTTTTGTTCGGTAGTTTCAATGGAAAGATTGCGGGGAGCACGCTTTGAGGACCGCACAACAGGATTTGGTAAACCCTTCCAGTTTTCAAGAACCGATTTCACATATTGACGCATGGTTTTTTGCTGTTGTTTTACGGGTAGTGTTCCATCAATTACTGTAAGGCCAAACTCGCTGATCATTGCTTCATATTCGTTAATAATTCTCTGCTGAAACAATCTGAAACTGGTGACTTTATTATCTGAAAGATTCAAATCCATGCCAGCCTCATAGTATTTCAGGCGTGCCCGACTTGCCATGATGCGTTCTACCGCAATGTCCAGAGGTACCCTGAAATAGAAAGCGAGATCAGGCTGGACGGCAAAAGAATACAGGTTGCGTACCCATTTGGGGTCGACGCCTCGGGCCACATCGCGCGCAAAAGCCGTAAACGCATATCGGTCTGCCAGTACAATAGCCCCGGCTTTCAACATTGGGAGAATGTAGTTTTCCCAGCGGTCAGCAAAATCAGTAGCCTGCAACAAGCTGAAGGTTGTGGGTGTGAACATTCGTTCCTGTTTGGCAAGCTTGGTCGTGCTTTTTACTAAACTGGATGAATTCCACTCAGTAAAATACACGACATTTCTTTGGGATTGTAGCCATTTGTGCAAAAGATCAATCTGGGTGGATTTACCACTTCCATCAATCCCTTCCACAACAATTAGCTTGCCTTTGTACTCGTTTTTTCTTAACACGGGCCATCTCTCTGGAATATATTTGCCTTGATTATAGCATTTTTATGTCCGAATTATGTGTTTTTTGTTGGATAAATTCAATATGCTATCACAATCCCTGCATTATTAGACTGCCTCGTCATCTGAAGTATCCATTTCCAACAATTCACCGGTGGCAATAAAAACGGTCCTTTCGCAGATATTCGTTACGCGATCAGCAAGACGTTCAAGATTGTGAGCAACCCAGAGCAAAAGGCTGGCGTGATCAATTTTTGAGGGGTCTGCAATCATCATATCTATCAGCATCCTATACACTTTATTGTATAGCTGATCAACCTCATCATCTTCTAAAGGAATTGCAGAAGCCTGGTTGGGATTTTCTGCAATGAAAGCACCAAGAGCGCGGTGTAGCATGCTGATCCCGATTTGTGCCATATGATTAATTTCGCGAATCGGGATTGGAATGTCTGAGTCACCCAGCATGGTGGTCACTTTAGCAATTCCTTTCGCATAGTCTCCTATACGTTCAAGTTCGGTACTGACTTCAAGCATGGCTGCTAAAAGGCGCAGATCGTGAGCAATTGGTTGCTGGGTGGCGATCAGGATCAGGATGGCATTTTCAATGGCATATCGCTTTTCGTTTATATATTGATCATCTTCTATCACTTGGTGTGCAGTGTCAATATCCCGGTGTTTCAAGGAATCCACCGCTGTTAATACGGATTGTTCGACCATGCTTCCCAGTAGTAAAACTTCATCCTCAATTTGCCGCATTTGGCGATCAAGAGATTCTCTTGTCATGCTACCCTCTTTGTGTTTTGTGTCCTCTTACCCGAAGCGCCCTGTAATATAGTCTTCAGTCTGCTTGTTTTTCGGGCGGGTGAATATCTGGCTGGTTAATCCGAATTCTACCATCATCCCTGCGCGATCCTCGTCCATCGTAAAGAAAGCAGTAAAATCGGAAGCGCGGGCAGCCTGTTGCATATTGTGTGTGACAATGATGATCGTGTAGCGAGCTGACAATTCTCGCATCAGGTCTTCAATCTTAAGCGTGGCGATTGGGTCCAATGCAGAGCAGGGTTCGTCCATCAGTACGATCTCCGGTTTAACGGCTATAGCGCGGGCGATGCATAATCTTTGCTGTTGTCCACCAGACAGTGCTAGTGCGCTCTTATGCAGATTATCTTTAACCTCATCCCATAGGGCAGCTTGTCGTAGTGTTTCCTCAACCAGGTCATCCATGTTACCTGAGAATCCATTAATGCGCACCCCCCAAGCAACGTTTTCATAGATACTCTTGGGGAACGGGTTAGGCTTTTGAAATACCATGCCAATCATGCGACGTACTTGAACGGGATCCACGTCAGGGTCGTAGATATTTTTTCCATGAAAAAGAACTCTTCCTTCCTGGCGAGCAGAAGGTATCAAGTCGTTCATGCGGTTAAAAGCGCGAAGCACAGTGCTTTTTCCACATCCAGAAGGTCCAATGATTGCAGTAATTTTTCGGGGCGGGATTTTTAGATTTACATCTTTTACGGCAAGAAAGTTGCCATAGTAAATGTTAAGTCTATCGGTTTCTATTACATAGTTATTGTTATGGGGAAGGTTATCTGTGTTCATATCTTCTTACTATACCGGTTTCTCAACAAAATTGCCAGGGCATTGATCATGAGCAGAGTTGTCATTAGAACAATAATGGCAGCGGCTGCAATATTACGAAATTGTTCTTGAGGTCGGGTAGTCCAATTGTATATTTGAATAGGTAATGCTGTAAAGTGGGAGAATGGTCCATTTGGATCGCTGGTGATAAATGTAGAAGCTCCAACTAGAATCAAGGGAGCTGTCTCTCCGATCGCGCGCGAGATTGCAAGAATGTTACCGGTCAGAATACCGGGCAAGGCATAAGGCAGTACATGTGACCATATCGTTTGCCATTTGGTAGCCCCAAGCCCATAGCTTGCCTGGCGAATCGTGTCCGGGACGGCTCGTATAGCTTCCTGTGCATTAATGATAATTATAGGCAATACTAATAACGCCATCGTTAACCCGGCAGATAGAATTGTGCGTCCATTTTCTGCAGGCGTGCCAAATAATGCTCCACTGGTTAATGGCTGAAGCGCCCGCACAAAAATTGCCAAACCTAAAATTCCATACACAATCGAAGGGACGCCTGCAAGGTTATCAATGTTGGTTTGAATGATGCGATTGTACCAAAGGTCTTTTCGTGCATATTCTTCTAGATAGATTGCGGCGCCAATGCCGATGGGCAAAGCAAACAGGATAGTGTAGAGAATTAAGTTTAGTGAACCAAGTAATGCCGTTCGAATACCAGCAAACTGTGCCTGACTAGACATTGTATTTTTCAAAAATTGCCAATTTAGCCAGGCTCGAAATTCAAGTCGAGCATTTGGATAGTCTCTTGCAATCTCTGCCTCAATTTCAGCTCGCCGGAAAATTGATTCATGCAATTTCCAAGTATAAATAATCTTTTGTCCCACAATTTGCGTATTGACCAATTCCAGTAATTCATCTGTAGTGCGTTGGTCAAGGGGTTTCTCTCTCTCTAAAGTACGCAAACGTATTTTAGAGACATTTGACTTCAGGATGTCAATAAGTTCTGAATTGCTCAGTTGTTCAAGGGGGCGAGCGGACAGAGTTGAAGGGTCAACTTTATAATCAACTGCCATTAACCCGAACGACTGGTTGATTATGCTCAGCAATAAAGTGACTAACGCTAGGAGTCCAGTTGCAGTAGAAAGAAAAAATATTGCATGCCAGATTTTTCCAATTTGATGTCGCCTGGCGAGGTTTGTTGTTTTGCCTTTATTGGAAGAGTCAACTAAGCTGAATCTCATTCATACACCTCACGAAAGCGAGCGGCAATACGCCGACTAATCATGTTCAGAACCAGCGTCACGAGGAAAAGCAGAAGCCCAATTGCAAAAATGCTGTTATAATCCGGAGTATCATAAGCTAAATCTCCGCCACTAATACGAGCAATATAACCGGTCATAGTTTCAGCCGCCCTGAATGGATTAAGAGTGAAGGCAGGACCAGAACCGGCAGCAATTGCAACAATCATGGTCTCGCCAACAGCACGTGAGACTCCTAGAATAAATGCGGCCACAATGCCAGATAGTGCCGCAGGAACAACAACTTTGATTGCTGTTTCCAAACGAGTTGCACCAAGACTATAGGCTGCCTCACGTAGTGAATTCGGTACAGCGTTTAGTGCATCTTCGCTCATTGAACTGACCAGTGGAAGAATCATGATACCCATAACGAGACCTGCTGATAGGGTATTGTAGATTTGCACTGTGTCACTACCAAAAATGCTGCGCAACAAAGGGGTCATAAAGGTGAGGGCGAAATAGCCATACACAACGGTGGGAATACCAGCGAGAATTTCAAGAATGGGTTTTAGGAGGCTGCGTGCCCGAGCTGATGCATATTCACTCAGGTAAATAGCGGCGCTTAGACCAAGTGGGAGAGAAACCAGCATGGCAAAGAAACTGGTCATCAGAGTTGCGTTGATTAATGGCAATACACCAAATTTCCCTGCTACAGGTTGCCATGTGGTTGTGGTAAGGAATTCCACAAGGCTAACTTCTTCTCTTCCAAAAAACAACCACGATTCTTTTCCCAGTTCATATACAATTCCCAGCGTAGTCAGGATAGAAACTGCGCCAAAAATTAGCAACAAAGTTTGTATAAGGGTTTCTGAAAGGCGCAGACGCTTGCGCAGTTGTTGAGAAATCTCGTTGGTTTCTATCAGTTTGTCTTTTGTCGATCGTATCTTTAGAAGCTGATTTTCCATAATGCTCCCATTTACGCTGATTGTTTATGATGAGGAAGGCTGGCTTAATGGTAACCAGCCCTCCTCGTTCCAACGAAACCTTTCACAGCTTATTTCGTTGCTTCCAGCCATGCCAGTCGCGATTTCTCTAACGCCTTTTCAGAGGCTGGGAAGTAACCGACGTCGAGGATGAGGTCATTGACGACGGTGAGGTAGTAGTTGATGAAAGCGGCGACCTGGGGTTTTTCTTTCATGATTTTAGCGTCGGAGTATAGGAACAAGGGGCGAGCGAGGGGATACTTGCCGCTTTCGGCGGTTTGTTCGTTGGGTTCGACGCCGTCAATGGAGATAGCCTTGAGGTTTTTGGCTTCGTTCTTGTAATAAGCGAAGCCGAAGTAGCCGATAGCGTAGGGGCTGCCTTCAACGCCCTGAACGAGGACGTTGTCGTCTTCGGAGAGCTGGAGGTTAGAAGCGGCTAGAGCGATTTTCTTGGCATCGTCGAGCTTCTCGATCTTATTAGGTTTCTGGATGACCACCTCGACAAAGAAGTCGAATGTGCCGGAGTCGGTGCCCGGGGTGAAACGGAGGATGTCCTCCTTTGGCCAATCGGGGCGGATATCGGACCACTTCTTAGCTTTATCGCCGAAGATCATCCCGAGTTCTTCGAGGGTGACATCGGTGAGGAAGGTATTCTGGCTGCTGACGACGACGGCGATAGCATCTGTGCCGACGCGGAACTCAATGGGGTTGCGGCCGATAGCTTTGCAGTTCTCGACCTCGCTGCTTTTGATAGCGCGGCTGGCGTTGGCAATGTCGGTTTCACCGCTTTTGCAGAAGCGTTCGAAACCTGCGCCGCTGCCGATGCTGTCAATTTTGATTTCGCCGGTGAAACCATCAGCCTTGAAATTCTCGGCAACTGCCTCGGAGAGCGGATAGACGGTCGAACTACCGGCGGCGTAGATTGTACCGCTTACCGCCGCAGGATCAACATCCGGCAGGATGCCGTCCACCATCCTCTCATTTGGCGTCATAGTAGGTTCTACAGTGGGCTCGGCTGGCGCTTGAGTTGGTTCTGGCGCTTTGGTTGGCTCTGCCGGTGCTTTTGTTGGTTCTGTCGGCGCCTTGGTAGGTGTTGGTTGCGCACTCGGTGCACAAGCAGCGAGAACAAGGGTCAACACAAGCGCTATACTCAATAAACTAAACACACGTTTCATCTCTAAACACTCCTTAGGATATGGATTAATGACATTACAATCTTACTCGGTGGGTCTTAACGCTGGAAAATTGGAATGTTAACAATGTGCAAACAAGCCGTTAAACCTTTATGTTTGCATGATTGGGTTGAGAATGATGATTTTCGGCAGTTTATGCTAATGGAATAGAGAAGTAGAAAGTACTTCCAGCTCCCGGAGTGCTTTCCGCCCAGATTCGTCCCCCGTGTGCTTCAACGGTGTGACGAGCAATTGATAATCCCAGCCCTGTTCCACCTCCTGATCGGGCACGGTCTGCTTTATAAAACCGCTCAAAGATGCGTTGCAGGTCTTCGGGGGGAATACCCACACCCGTGTCGCGAACAAAAAAGACAACCTCATTTTTAGACGGATAAGCAGATACCAAAATTTGTCCACCAGGCAAGGTGAACTTTATGGCGTTGTGGACCAGATTGACCAATACTTGCTCAATCCGGTCGGCATCCGCTTTGACATAAGAAAGATCTGGGGGGCATTCTGAAGCAAGATTCACCCCCGCTCGTTCTGCCTGAATCCGCATTCGCTCGACAACGGAGTGGATTAGTTCGCCCGGAGACACATGTTGAAAATTCAGCGGAATACGGCCCGTTTCGATACGTGAAAGTTCAAGCAATTCACGCACCATTTGAACAAGATTGTCAATTTCATCTTCCATGCGCGTTAGGAAACGACGTGCTGCCGGAGGATCATCTAAAGCTCCCTCGAGAAGCGTTTCAGTGATGGCTTTGAGGGATGCGAGTGGTGTGCGTAGCTCGTGCGAAACATTGCTTACGAAATCCTGCCGTATAGTTTCCAGGCGATGGATACGGGTTAAGTCTTGACAGATTAGTAGAGTTTTGCCGCGAAGATTTTCTTTTAATGGGATAATAACGATCTGGATGAATAACCGATCTGGAGTTATTTCCAGGGTCAAGGTTTGTTGAATTTGATTGATACGCGATTTTTGCCATGCGTCAATAATTTCATGATGGCGAACAATTTCAACCATCGTACACATAACAGGTGTAAGGTTCTCCACTTTAAACATACTGATTGCTGCGGGGTTAATCAGCTCTACAATCCCTTCTTCATTGACAATTAATACACCATCTGTCATTTGACTGAGAATAGCGGATAATGTGCCTCGCTCAATCATCAGTTCCTGAATCTGCTGATTAATTTGTCTCATCAGTTCATCAAAGGCTAACTTTAGTTCACTGACTTCATCCAACTTTTGCAAGAATACTGGAGAATCGATTTTGTTCTTTAATGAAAGTCGAAGGTTTTGTGCCAGTTGATTAATCGGAGCGATTAGGTAACTGGTCAGAGCAGAAGCCAGAACAATTGCCATTATGGTGGCAAGAATCGTTGCGATGAGGATACCTCGGGAGATTGGGATAATCCCCGTTTCCAATTCGTCCAATGGAATTGCCAGCCGAAGTATAAACAGTATTTGATTGTGTTGATAGACTGGCAGAGCAACATAGAGCAAATCGCTGAAAATAGTGTAGCTATGGCGTATTGCGCTTCCAATTTCTCCCTCTAAAGCCTGCTGTATTTCAGGGCGGTCACGATGGTTTTCCATTTCAAACGCGTTTGCATTGGACTCTGCAATTACCCTGCCATCTGGCAGTATGACCGTAATACGTATCGAGGCAGCCTGGCTGGTTTTATGAACAATCTCATCAAGGTCGGAATATGGAGAACCGCGAGCGACAAGGGGGAGGATTTGTTGAGCGAGAAGGTTCGCCTCGGAGACCAGGCGCTGGCGATATATTGTCAGGTACGCATTGCGAACAAAATTCGCGAGATACAGGTTCAACCCGCCCATGATAAGGATCAGTAGAACTGTGTATATAAGAACAATTCGCCAGCGCAATGAGAAAGGTTTCACACCTTTATCCTTCAAAGCGATACCCGGCACCGCGGACAGTTACGATACGGCTGGGGTTGGCAGGATCGCTTTCGATTTTCTCTCGCAGCCACCGAACATGTACATCCACAGTACGGCTGTCACCAATATAGTCCCATCCCCAAACACGCTCCAGGATGTATTCACGTGAAAGTACTTGGCCGCGATGTTGTGCCAGAAATAACAATAACTCATACTCTTTTGGTTTGACGATTAAGATCTGATCATTCAGGCGTACTTCGTGTCTATATGTGTCAATGATGAGATTATCAAAAATTAGTTTTTGCCCTGGGGGAAATAAGGAGGGTTCTGTTTTTTCCAATTCCTCTTTGATCATCCGAACCCGGCGAAGCATTGCCTTAATACGCGCAATGAGTTCTCGCATGCTGAAGGGTTTGGTCATATAATCATCAGCCCCAACTTCAAGACCAACAACACGATCAATTTCATCATCTTTTGCGGTCAACATCAGAATTGGGGTGGACATTTCCTGACGCAAGAGACGACATACCTCGAATCCGTCCATTCCTGGCAGCATAATATCCAGCACAATCAGGTCCGGATGCGATTGGCGTGCAATTTGCAAAGCAGTTGTGCCGTCCGCGGCAGTTTCCACCTCATATCCCTGCCTTTTCAAGTTGTAAGCTAAGGTTTCCTGAAGGGTTATTTCATCTTCAACGATTAAGATTTTTTCGCTCATATTTACCAACCATTTCTTCTAGTAATTGGATCAACTGTTCGGCGATCTTGTCACGATCAAAGTATTTTATAACATAAGCCCTGCCATTTTTTCCTAGTTGTTTTGATTGTTCTGGATTTTGGTAAAGGGATAAAATTGCCTGTGCCAGCGCTTGAGGATCGCCGGGTTTTACAAAAATTCCAGCGTTCGCGTGTTCGATGACTTCGCGAATAACCCCATCAATTGCCAAAATAACGGGGCGTTCGGCTGCCATGTAGTCAAAAACTTTGTTTGGATAAGTTGTTTTATACCATTCGAGCGGTTTAAGGATTGCAATACACGCATCAGAGGCGGCGAGAATCCGATGGACTTCCAATTTAGGCACTGGCGGCATAAAGCGCACATTGTTAAGATCTTGCAGGCTGGCATGATTCTGTAATACTTTTTTTTCTTTTCCGTCACCTACTAGTAAAAAGCAAATGTCTTTTTTATCTTTTAGGATTTCCGCAGCCTGGAGAACAACACCCAGATCGTTGGATGGGCCATGAGCACCCGCATAGGTCACAACGAACTTGTTTTCCAGTTCGAGTTGTCGCCGGTAATTTTTCCCATTCGCGGGTTCTGAAAACATGGCGGGATCTGCGCCGTTGGGAATGAGCTGTACATAGCGAGCACCGCGTTCTGTCACGTAATCAATAAAGCCCGGTGAGTTAACAATCACTTGGTTGGCTTGTTTATACAAAAAGCTCTCAAGCCATTGAGAGCTCTTAATCAGAATTGGGTTTTTCAGTACACCCATTGCAATAGCAAAGGCTGGCCAAAGATCCCTGATTTCTAAAACAAAAGGCGCTTTTTTAGTCTTTGCCAACAGCCAGGCGGTGACACTTTGAAAAATGGGCGGTGAAGTGCCCCAAACCAGATCCGCCGGATGAATCTTAATGCCTGCAAAAAAGGATGAGAACATGAAACTGATGAAACTCAGAACTCGATGCAAGAAACTTTGGTGTAGCAAAGGATATGTATAGGTTTGGTATATTGTAATTCCCGGTTCCAGCTCCTGCTTTTCTTGCCATTTGATCAATGGACGACGTGGTTTACCTGTAAGATAACTTATCGGACTACTGATAATCGTAATTTGGTGACCATGTTTTGCAAGATGACGTGCAAATTCGATATGGCGCGTACCGCCTGCTTCCTCCAGTGTAGTAAAAGCTTGGTGAATTAACAGGATATGCATATTACTTCGACCTTAATTGCCATGTGCTATGAAAGGTACAGGGGAGATTGGCAGAAACAATGACGCGAAAAGAAAGTGCCGGTCTCTTAACCCCATATGTGGGGGAATACCAGCCAAGATACGGTAAAACCGGACCTGAACCAATCAGCTTTTCGCCTGCACGAATCACCTGGACGTGTATCGAATCTTCTTCGATGTGTTCTGGAATGGTGACATTCAGATGAATGACCCCGAGTGAGCTTGTAAGACGCATTTGAGTGTCCAGCAATTCCCAACTCGTATCTGGCAACAGCCAGTGTAAGATAAAAGTATGTTTCTTTGTGTGTCGTGATTGTATTGGCAATAGTAAATCAGTTACTTCCCAACACTCAGGCTTGGGATGAGATAGCTCTCGCTGATGAAGAATACCCAAAGCTTTATAACCAGTGTGAAAAGCTACAATTTTTTCTGAGCTGCTGTTTATCACTTGAGCCTGCGACCATTTTATCCAGAGGAACTTTCCTGCTCGAACCATTTGATCGCGATAATCAACTTCAACGGTATTATGCACGGCTGTGCAGGCAAGCGAATTTTGCCAAGGAGGCATAGCGTTATATCGGTAAGTGCCTGCGTCTAAAGCAAGATTGTTCCCCTGCCACCATAAATCAACATGCAACTGGTCAGCGTGAGCTGGTCTTGTCTTATGGTGAGCGATTCGGATAGTAGCCCAGCTTTGAGAGTCCCCCAATTTATAAATCCCCTGACTTTGAAAATGGGATAAATCTTGATGACCGTCAGAGTTGACTCCAAGACCAAACCAGAGGCTCATTTCATCCCAGGGGCCAGGTTGAAGGCAAGACGTCTGAAGAAAGGCGCGCGCGCAAGCCTGCGCTACTGGACGATAATCTGAGAAGTCACCTTCTGCTAATGGAAAGATATATGCACCGTCGTTATGCCCAAGATTGGGAACCTGTCCGGAAATTGGGTCCATGTGTGCCAACAGCCAGCGTGTGGCAACAGCAAGTTTTTGTAACGTTTTTGGGGGTAATTGTTCACCAGCGGTTTCAGATACAACTTTTACCCATAACGCTATCTGTAGCATTAAGCGGTGATAATTTGTGCTGTTCTGGCAATAAGTGCCATCCTCAGAAATCTGATTTTGCAAAGCGTAATTAAACCAGTACCAGCCTTGTTCTCTCCATGTTTTTGCAACAGACATCCGGTTGAACAAAATGCCCGCGGTGTATAAACCGGCTGCCTCAACCAATAGATGGTTATTGTTTTGTGCGCGGGCATATATCAATGTGTGAGGAATACGCCGAGCATGAACAAAGATCGAGTGTGCCAGGAGTTGCAAACGCTCACTTGTTGTGTGTACAGAGGTTTTAAGCACTGTACCTGCAATTGTCCACACGATAAGGCGCAGGGCTACTTCCTGTGCGGAAATCCAATTTGGGCCGAGATTGACTGGATTTGCCTGCACGAATTCTTCAAAAAATTGCCAAAAAATGCCAGCAAACTTCTCCTCTCCGTAGCGAATATATGCGCGCAAGAGCGCAAAAGACCAGCTAAAGCGCGCCATTTCCCAGATGTCTTTTATGTCTTGGGAAAAATTTTCTTCTGAAATTTTGCTCCAATGTTGGTTATTTAACGGTGGAACCAATTGAATTGAAGTTAGTGAGTTGCCATAAAGACGTACTTTGCCATTGCAAATTTCCTCCGCGGTTCGCAATAGGTTAGAGCTTTCATCTGGAATAAAACTCGACAGTTCTTTTTGTCCAGGCAGTTTGAAGGCGAAGTGAGCAAATAACTCATTCGAATCAAAGGGTAAAGGCGGTACTTGTGATGGTGTACGCAGAGCCCAATACCCTGTTTTGATGCCCAGCCGGTATAATGCGTTGAGCAAGAGCGGTTGAAATCCCAATTCGCGACTTGCCACTATCAGAAATCGAAGG
This sequence comes from Anaerolinea sp., assembly GCA_020725865.1. GTDB lineage: Bacteria > Chloroflexota > Anaerolineae > Anaerolineales > Anaerolineaceae > DYEC01. The sequence goes on from DYEC01000012.1 coordinate 243,181, forward strand.
TGACTTAAAAACTTAACCATCGGATTTTTCTAGGTTAACATGGGGAATATCCATGCACTGTCTGGTTCTGAGCGCTTCCAAAGCTAAAAACGTGGCTAATGTTGTGTTGACAATTTGCTCATAAGGTATTGGTGGTGGTGACCCGGCACGGATAGCATCGAGAAAAGCCTGCCAGGCGGCTCTGTGTCCCTTGTCTTGCTGAAGCAGATTTCGAATTGTGCGCTTTCTGCCGTTTTTTATTAAGTCAAGCGAGCGGAAGTCGTCAAGGATAGCAACACTTCCACCACAAAAAACTTCAAGGCGTTCTTTGGGCACGCTTTTATCGCCATTCGCTAGGTAGTGGATGTTACCAATTGAACCATCTGGATAAGTCAATGTAAGTAAAACATTATCTTGGCGGTATCGGTTTACGTCTGGGAGAGCCTGCGCATAGACCTGCTGGGGCAACAAACCGGTTAGATAAGTTAGGAAGTCAATAAAATGACAGCATTCACCAATAATACGACCTCCGCCCTGTTGAGGGTCATGCAACCAGTGCTGAGGAGGCAGAAAGCCGGCATTGACACGATAATTTGCAAACAGTGGCTCAGTTCTACCCGCTAGAAATTGTTTTAGTTGGACCGCATGGAGTGAAAAGCGGCGGTTAAATCCTACCATGAGAAGGGCTTTTTGTGGCTGGGTGAGAAATTCAAGAATTCTTTCTAATTGCTGAAAATCGATGGCTAGAGGTTTCTCACAATACACATGTTTATCATGCGCTAACGCTGTAACAACCTGCCTGGCATGATTCTGGTGACGGGTGAGGATTGCTACAATGTTGATGCCTTCGTTCTCTAAGACATCTTCTTCCGCTGAGCTGATGTTGTTAAATCCGAACTTTTTCCCAGCATGAAAAGCACTTACACCTGATGCGGACACAATGCAAACTTTTTCAATTCGCCCAACTTTTTTAACCATTGGAAGAAAAACAGCTAATGCATAGTTCCCGGCACCTAAGACACCCAGTCTCAACTCATGAGTTGGTGTAATGTGAGATGTTGTTAGGCGAATTTGCCTTTTTGCTTCTTGTTTAGTTGTTTCAGGATAGGTTAACAAAATTCCCAAAAAGGGTTGTTTACGTTTACCGGTAATCAGTTCATATGCTTCGGCGGCGCGTTCTATCGGGAAACGGTGGGTAATTAATGGTTGAACGTTGAGCTGACCGCTTGCCAGCAAATTTACAAATTCCGCCATATTTCTTTTTTCAGTCCATCTGACGTAACCAATTGGGTAATCTAAGCCCTTCTCTTCATAATTTGTGTCGTAACGTCCTGGACCATAGGAACGTGATACCTTGAGTTGCAATTCTTTGTCATAGTAAACTTTTCGTGGAACCTTCAAGCCAACTGCACCAATGACGACGACTTGGGCGCGATCACGCGCAAGTTGCCCGGCTAGTTCAATGGGCTCGTTAGATGGAGTGTCTGCACAAATCAAAATGGCGTCAAAGCCCTGCCCATTAGTGAAGGACTGCCCGCAAGACAATGCTTCCGAAGTATGAGCCGCGACTGCGCCCATAGATTGTGCCAATGAAACGCGCTCCGGGTTTATATCAGTACCAAACACGGCGCAGCCAGCCGCTCTAGCAATACCAACCGTGAGTAAACCAAGCAGACCCAAACCAATGACGGCTATGTTTTCTCCAAGCTGAGGTGCTGCCAAGCGAAAACCATGCAATGCAATTGCTCCCAGTGTCGTAAATGCAGCAGATTCAAAATCAACACTAGGCGGCAAGGGAACCAAAAGATTTTTAGGAACAACAGCATATTCGGCATGTACGGCATAGCCGCCTCCTGCGCAAGTGACTGGCATACCTGGCTCAAAGCCTTCCATGTCACTTCCCACCTTGATGATGATACCAGCTGATGAGTAACCAAGAGATAATGGTTGGTCAAGGCGGTTAAATGCAGCCTGGATGGTTGGAAGTATGCCTTCTCGGCGGGACTTATCAATGACCTGGCGTATCAGATCGGGTCTGGATTTAGCCTTGCTAATCAGGCTTTTTCCCGCAAATTCTACAAGCATGCGTTCTGTGCCGGCGGATACAAGCGAATTTACTGTGCGCACTAGTGCAGTTCCGGGTCTCACACTTGGAACAGGAATCTCGGCGACGCTGGTTCGTCCATCTCTCATATTTTGCAAGAGTTGTTTCATTGTTTTATTAGCATCCTTCTTGGTTGTTTTTCTCATTATATCTAAAACCTGATAAATGCGTTTTTCGTTGAACAACGCTTTATAAATTTATAAATTTGAAAAAAGCCACACTACCGTATAATAAGTTCATGGGACAGTTAGGAGGCAGTTCATTGGCACGGTTCACAAGAAGTTATCTGTTTTCAATGACCTTTACAATTATTGGGTTGTGCATAGCGATAATCGCAGGGGGTAACATCTGGCGGGGGTATATGTCTTTAAAGCTGATTGTACTTATCACAACTATTATCGGGTGTTCCATTCTTTTCTTAATACGTGGAACGCACCAAAGGTCAGGTTTAGTACATCTAAAGTTTGATGTTTTTATCATTTTAGGGATCGTAATTTTGCTCGGTAGCTGGGATTCTTTCTCCAAATATTCGTCAAGGGCTGGAACGTGTCTCATTATTGCTGAGTTATCTTTTCTTGTTTTATCTACTAATTGATATCCTAGAAAATGGACTTGATCGTAGTGGGGTTGTGAACGGTTTGCTGGTTGCCACGGGAGCCCTGTTGCTACTAACAGCTTTGGAGATTTATCTACGTTACTTAAACTGGTGGGAGCTTGTTGGAAGATGGGAAGTACTGCCTCCATATCCTTATCGCTTTATCAGCTTACTGGGACATTCGAATGCTCTGATGTGTATTTTGAACATGTGCTTACCTCTGGCAATTCTTCAGTTTCTGAAGCGAGATTCGCGCCCGGGGCGGATAGGGGCTGCTTTCTGGTTGATTACCTACTTACTCGTTATGCCTTTTTCTTCTTCCCGCAGTGGATTGGTGGGTCTAATGGCTGGGATTTTTTTGATGATTGCCTGGTTTTTGGCCCGAACTAAGTTACTGCCACGTCTTATTCAATTTGGTTCATCCAATAGGTGGTTTTTCCTCTTGATAGGCATTTTCCTGTTGGGGTTGGTGGGTATCTCTGGATGGCTAGTGGCTAACTTTTCACTTCACCCATCACATGGGACGACTTTCCTGGGCAGCCGGCTAATCATTTGGAAGGGGGCCGTTGATGTCTGGGGTAGTAGCCCGTGGATTGGGGTTGGTCCTGGACGCTTTGGTTACGAATATTTACGGCATGGCGGAAGTATTCCTCCCGATTTTTGGGCTTTGTCTGCCCATAGCCTTCCTTTTCAAGTTCTGGCAGAATTTGGAGTCGTTGGCGAGTTGATTTTTCTGGCATTATTGGGTAGCGTGGTCTCCTATTTACTATTTAGGGGTAAGAATGCCCGGACATCAGAAAAAGCTCGATGTCAAGCAATTCTGATTGGGATTGGTGTATGGTTTGCTCAGGTTTTGTTAGATGATTTTACGGATTATCCTGGGGTTATGGTGATCCTTATCCTGATGTTAGCCTGGGCGATCACATCATCAGATATCCCTGTTGAGCGCTGGAGCGCAGTCAGTGGGAATGTCCTTATGTTACCCGCTCTGATGATCATAGGATGGCAATCGATTCAGGTATGGTCTTATTCTCCCATGGAGGTTGGTTTGAAAGAGGCTCAGCAAGACTCGTGGCTTTCAGCGGCAGATAAATTTACAATGAGCGCACGGCGAGATCCAAATTTGATTTTTTATATGACACAAGCAGGACTTGCGCATTCGATGGCATGGGCGCAGACGCAGCAGTATTCTAATTTATCTGCTGCCAGATACTTTTTTCAACGAGCGTTGATGATGGAAGAGAATGTGTCGCTGTTATGGGCGAACCTGGCGGTTTTGGATTGGTATTCAGGCGATTCGTTTTCCGCAATCCAACATATGGCACAGGCAAGCAAACTTGCACCGCGGGAATCCGCATATCTGGTGAATCTGGGATGGTTTTTCGAGCAAAATGGAGATATGGAACAGGCAAAGCACCAGTACTTTGACGCTTTGAGTTTAAGTGCTTCAATTGCCTCTCATCCATTTTGGCAATTAACCCCTTTGAGAAAAGAGGTTCTAAACGAATGGATGTCCAATGCTGCACCCTCTGATTTTTATCCCAGTGGATATTGGAAGCGCGCTCAAGATGCATTACACGAAGGGGACTTCAATCAGGCAAAGTACTATATTGCACTATCTGATTGGGTTGGTGAATCACAAATCGCCGTCTTAACTGTAAAGGCTGAGCTATGCGAAGTCACTAATGAAAGTGCTCAGGTTAGCGCTTGTTATCAACAACTCGCTGATAGGATGAAAACCCCCGTTTTTCGATATCAGGAGACATATTTTGTCAATACTTATTCCCTCTGGCTTTATCACCGTAAGGGACTATCCTTTGATCTTGTCCCCGGTTTTTTGCAATTGATCCCTGACTATGGTCAATTTGAAGCACTTAATCGTCTATATCAAATTTACAGTAAGGCGGGGGAGTGTGACAAGGCAGAAGAAACATGGAAAGTTATGCAAATTGCGTTGAATGGCGGCGCGCTAGAACCAATCCTAGAAGCGCCGGCATGTAGAAACTGATGAGTTTTATGCATAACCAGCCTTTACATCTAGTGAACGAGAATTCTGTTCGGCGTGTAAATATCCTAGGAGTTAGGGTTTGTGCTGTTACAATGGCGCAAGCACTTAAGATAATGTGTGATTGGATCGGTCGTCGCCAGGCACATTATGTATGCTGTACACCTGCGCATGCTATTATGGATTGTGTTGAGAATCCGGCGCTTAGACAAGTGTTTAATGGGAGTGGTTTGACCACTCCGGATGGAATGTCCGTTGTGTGGCTATTGAGGTTAGCGGGATTTACTGTCGAAAGGGTTTATGGACCCGATCTATTGCTTGCAGTAGCTGCTTTGTCTGTTGAGAAAGGATATCGTCATTACTTTTATGGTGGTGCACCTGGGGTAGCAGAGAAGCTTGTGATTCGTCTGAAACAACGTTTTCCCGGATTACAAGTTGTTGGCTTTGAATCACCGCCGTTTCGATCGTTGTCACCAGATGAAGATAAAGCCGCGATTGAACGTATTAGAAACACTTCCCCCGATTTTTTGTGGGTGGGGATAGGGTCGCCGCGTCAGGAATGCTGGATGAGCGAGCACGTAAATGTCTTAGGTGTGCCTGTATTGGTTGGTGTTGGTGCTGCATTTGATTTCCTGTCCGGAAATAAACCCCAAGCTCCACGCTGGATACAACGAATGGGGCTGGAATGGTTGTTTCGTTTATTTAGTGAGCCAAGGCGATTGTGGCGCCGTTATATTTTGGGGTATCCAAAGTTTTTCTTTTTGGTATTATTACAGCAGCTTGGCTTGAGGACTTTTGAGTAAATTGATTGAGGGAAAGTGTTTCGACGATTTTCAGCTAATTTTGCGGTCCTTTCCATTTATGTTGACGCGTTATTAATCTTTCTGGCGTTATATATTTCAGTCCAGTTACGGTTTCCTCTAAACGCGCTTGGATTTGTTCGAGAAATGAAAGAGCCAGCGCGTTTACCTGTTGGTTTATATGTTTTATTCCCCATCCTTTGGACTAGTGTTTTATTAGTTTTTTCGGTTTATGATGGTCGAAAGAACCTGAAGGCGAGTGATGAGTTTGTCAGCCTTACTCTTGGCTCGGCATTAGCAACAATCTCAATGGCTGGAATTTTATATCTTTCATACCGTGAAACATCTCGGTTCCTGTTTTTAATGTTTGTGGTCTTGGCGTTTGGTTTTCTGGTTGCTTGGCGTGTTATCTTTCGTTTTTGTTATCGGCGTTATCTTGGGGGTGCAATTGAAGCCCGGCGTGTCCTGGTGCTTGGGGCTGGCTCCATGGGGTATAAGATGTGTGAACAAATAACAAAGCATCAGCGCTTCGGATTGAATTTTGTGGGTTTTTTAGATGACGATCCTCAAAAACAAGCTCGTGATCCAAAAGTACTTGGTTCACTGGGAGCAGTCCGTGATGTGATTAATGATTTCAAAATTGATGACGTGGTTATTGCCCTTCCGAGATCTGCCTATGTCCGGCTGAATCAAGTTGTAAGTGAGCTTCATGATCTCCCCGTGCGTGTTTGGGTCGTTTTAGATTACCTTTCCCTAGCACTACATCGCGCTGCTGTTGATGATTTTGCCGGGTTGCCAATGTTGGATTTACGCGCGCCAGCGTTGAGCGAATATCAGCGTATGCTGAAGCGGGCTTTTGATCTTGTTGTAACCTTGCTCTCTTTGATTATTGCATTACCTCTAATGGGAATAATTGCGTTCCTAATCAAACTGGATAGTCCAGGGCCAATCTTGTACCGGGCAAAGCGGATGGGTGAAAATGGGAAAATTTTTGAAATGTTGAAGTTCCGAACCATGATCGAAAATGCTGATGAATTTAGAGAGCTTGTTATGCAGGTTAGAGATGATGGCAGCGTTCTATATAAAAAGCCGGATGATCCTCGAGTTACTCGCATAGGCAAAATTTTGCGTAAGACAAGTTTGGACGAATTGCCACAATTATTTAATGTTCTGAAAGGTGAAATGAGTCTGGTTGGCCCAAGGCCAGAACAGCCTCACCTTGTAGAGAAGTATGAACTTTGGCAACGCAAAAGGTTTGCTGTACCTCAAGGCATAACTGGCTGGTGGCAGATTCATGGGCGAAGTGATAAACCTATGCATCTGCATACAGAAGAAGACTTGTATTATATTCAGCATTATTCGATTTGGTTGGATATTCAAATCTTGATAAATACTATTTGGGCGGTTTTGCGTGGCAGGGGAGCTTATTAATTATTATGTGCTTATGGTATGAGTTTTGCAACTGTGTATACGTGCTGGTGCAATGATATAATCTCATTGTAAAGGTTGTGATAACAGTTGTTATTGATTGCCTGAGCCGGGTTTTTTCGATTGAGTTTGCATCTGGAGAAAAGAGTCTTCGGGGAGGCCCTCTGTCATGACAAAAAAAATTGCCTGGTTTCTTTTTGTTGCTTTTTTGTCCGGCTGTTCTGTATTGCCTTTTCAGTTGAGAGATAAACAGTCTGATACTCAACAGGCTGTTTCGACTGAGGGAAATCTTCTGGCTGTTCCTCAGGCTGAATTAGCCACCTGTCCTCCCGCCTGCCCAGAACCGGTTTGTCCTCAGCCCGTATGCCCACAACCGGTGTGTCCTACAATTGTTATTCCCACCTGTCCCGCTGTTTCTGCGGCGACTACCGAAACACCGGGCAGGACGTTTACTCCTTCGATCACTTTGTCACCAACTCGCACCTCAACGATTACTCGAACGCCAACTTTCACAACCACGCCATCAAAAACTGCTACGGAGACACCAACCCCGACAGTTACAATAACAAGAACACCCACTCGTACGCCGACATCCAGTGCGGCTTTTATACCTCAGGCGAATAACCCACTTTATGCACAAAATTTTGCTCATCCTGAACTCGGATGCAATTGGATGGGAATTGCCGGGCAAGTGTTTGATCGTTCTGGAAAGCCACTTGTCAACGTTGTGCTTGTTGTTGAAGGGGTTTTAAATGGTGTAGCAATAAATGGCGTTGGTTTGACGGGTGTAAATAGCGCTTATGGTCCCGGCGGTTATGAGATACAACTAGCTAGTTCTTTGATTGGTTCGACGGGTTCATTGCGGATTACGCTTTACAATCTTAGTGGGGTTGCGCTCAGTGATTCAATCCCCTTCAACACTTTTGCAGATTGCGGCAAGGCTTTGGTTATACTTAATTTTGTTCAGCGCTAAATTTGTTGAGCTGGAAATATTTTGAGCGGTTCCGTTATGACGGAACCGCTAACTTTTTACAAGATAGCTTGCGGTATAATCACCAAAACCTATTATCTGACGGCAAAGCCTGTTGTAGTTTGAGGTGCTATGAGTGAGGAATATGCCCCATTGACGACTTTGGACAGGGCACTGCGGAACTGGTGGATTATTGTTATTTGTGTGGTTTTGGGCGGGGGCATAGGATGGATTATCCACAGCTTCCGATTGCCAGTTTATGAGGCTCACGCCAGGTTATCTACTAATATTGACTTTACTCGTATGGGCTTATTGACCGATATTGAACAGGATCAAGTTGTCGGGATGGTTGGTGATGTGATCACTTCCCCGGCGGTGTTTGAGGCGGTGGCTTCCGCTGCACGGGATGAGGGCATTCATGTGGACGCAACCACTTTGAAGTCGTTATTTTTTCCCGGTAGAGCATTCTATGTCTGGGAATTGCGTGTTCGACATGAGAATCCTGAAATTGCAGCGCGTTTAGCAAATCTCTGGGCGGAGCAGGCTTTTTCAGCGCTGGTAGACGCGCACGTTCATTCAGTAATGGCAGCAAGTTTGCAAAGATACATGGATGCACTTGAGAGCTGCTTGGAGCAGATGGTAGTGGCAGAACCCGTCAATGTGCAATGTTCTTCATGGAGATTGGATGAATTACAGGACGAGCTGGAAAAAGCCAGTATTGCAGTGAAAGAAGAAAAACTCGCCAGCCAGGGAATATTTCCTGGAACAACATTTGCTTTGACCGAAAAAGCCGAAACGCCGGTGAAGCCGGTCTTGTATGGGAGAAATCAATTGATGCTGACTGGCGGGTTAGTAGGGTTCATTCTTGCTGTCTGGCTTATTCACCTGGGATGGATTGATAAATTAATTTGGGGTAAGTGAAGTGTCTTTTGGGCATTTTTGGCGGTGGGTGGTGCAATTGGAATGGTCTGGGCTGGTTGTTTTATTGCCTGTAACCAGTTTACCTTTGATCGTCCGACTTCTTGGTTCCGATTCTGTGGCGGCACCTTCAGGTATTATTCTTTTCTTAATTGTGGCAACGTGGCTTTTGCCGTATTTACTTAAAAATGGGACAGTCCCACGACAGGCATTACCTTTTTTAGGTTTTGTCATGGTAGCACTGATTTCGACATGCCTGGCATCATTTGGCGCTGTTCCTCCTTATAAAGATGCAAGTATGATTCGTCAGCAGATAGTTGCGGTGTTGACTTTGGCGGTCGGCACTTGTTTTTATCTTGTTGCAATGCTCTGGCCCTCTGACGAAAATCGTTTGGTTTTCACGCTCAAGTTGATAAATTGGAGTGGATTTGTGGTAGTCGGATGGGCTTTAGTGCAAGCGTTTGTATGGTATGCGTTTGAACGTTATCCAGATTGGATGCGAGATTTCCATGAGCTTTACTCAATTGGGCCCTTAAATCGCCAAAGGGTATTGGGATTTGCACTGGAGCCATCCTGGCTGGCACATCAGCTCAATATGTTGTATTTGCCGTGGTGGTTGGCTGCTACCGCGCGGCGGTTTTCCGTACACCGTTTGCGTTTCTTTGGACTGAGCGTTGAAAATTGTTTATTTGCTCTTGGAAGTGTAGTTTTATTTTTTACTTTGTCTCGAATTGGATTATTGGCTTATTTGTTGATGTTGGTTTATATTTTATTGCAGATTACGGTATGGGTAAGCCATCGGTTGAGCAATTGGTTAACGGGAAGGATATCATTTCGCACTATAGATAAGATGCGTATTTTGAAATGGGTACGCGTTGCAATCATTGTTTCAATGGGTGCATTATATTTGCTGGGGTTGTATGGGGTTGGGTATGGTTTGAGCCAGTTTGATCCACGCACAGCAAAGCTGTTTGAATTTGACCCTGGGCGGCAATATGCCATTATGTACTACGCACAACAGATTAATATAGTGGCGCGATTAGTTTACTGGCAGGCTGGTTGGACAATTTTTAATGACTTTCCTTGGCTTGGGGTCGGATTAGGCACTGCTGGGTTTTACATGCCCTCAAGATTATCAGATTACGCCTGGGGTTTAATTGAAGTTCGCCTCTTGTTATATCGTTGGACAACACTTCTAAATGTCAAGAGTCTTTGGGTTCGCATATTGGCTGAAACCGGCATCATCGGTTTTGCATTCTTTTTGAGCTGGTTGTATGTCTTTTTGGTTTCAGCTCGTTGGATGGAAAAAAGCCAGAGAAAATTGAGAGCAACATTGGGTACTATGGGTGTGTTCTTGTGTCTTGGTTTATTGCTGGAGGGTTTTAGCATCGACTCTTTTGCTTTGCCGTACATTTGGTTTTCTTTAGGGTTAGTTACAGCCGCTTTGCGCGTGAAGTAATGAGGGCTTTCAAGAGAATGTGTATATGTACCGATATTTAGTTGCAGTCTTGATTATTGGAATAATCTTTTGTTGTTGCACATCACTGGTTAGCGAAATGGTAGGCAACCCGGTTTTTACTCAAAGGACAGAAGAGGTTATTACCCCGGAGACTATTGATGATGCAATTTCCACAGAAGGTGTTGAGAGTACTCCCGAAGTATTTGATCCGCTTCCTGGTAGTGTATTAACTTCTCCTGGCAAAGAAGCGATAGAAACATTGGCAATACTTCAAAACACTTTAATACCAATCAGTGATCTGCGCGACCTGGCTGTGCGCTTGGGAGGGAAAGATTTTGTACCGTTGACTTTGGATGCTCCAACACAAGCATATCGTATTGGTGATCGCGAGAGTTTTTGGGTTACAAATGTTGACACCAATGAGAATTTTCAGGTTCAGGCGGTGTTACGCGATGAGTCGGAGCACGTTTATTTTTGGGTTCAGGATGGTGTTCGCTTTAAGGAAAGCGACGTAAAGAATCTGGTGAATACATTTGAGACGCGCATCTACCCGCGCAACCGAGAGTTCTTTGGTAGTGAATGGGTACCGGGCATTGATCATGATCCTCATTTGTTTATTCTTTATGTCAAGAATGTAGGTGGTATTGGGGGGTATTTTTCCGCAAACGACTCTATCCATCCCCTTGCGCATGAGTATTCGAATGGACACGAAATGTTTATTGTTAGCGCGGATTACGTGGACTTGAAATCTGATGCCGCGAGTGTTCTGGCGCACGAATTCCAACACATGATACACTGGTATCGAGATCGTAATGAGGAATCCTGGCTGAATGAAGGGTTTTCTGTGCTGGCAGAGTTCCTGAACGGTTATGACATTGGATGGGTGGATGATGAATATGTTTCGCAGCCAGATATTCAGCTTACCTATTGGCCAAGCGTCGAGGATTCGTATCCTTATTATGGTTCTGCTTTTATGTTCGTTAATTACTTTCTGAATCGTTTTGGTGAAAAGGCAACCAAAGCGCTGGTTGCCTCGCCTGAAAATGGTTTGGTAAGCATTGATTCGATCCTATTTGGGCTTGGTGCAAAGGATATAGAAACCGGCGAAGCTGTTACGGCAGATGATGTGTTTGCGGATTGGGTTGTAGCTAATTATTTGAATGACACCACGTTTGAAAATGGCCGCTATGGGTATCCTAATTTTCCTAACGCGCCCAAGCCCGAGTTGACCGAGCTTGTATCTTCTTGTCCAACAGACTGGCAGGTTCGTACTGTCAGCCAATTTGGAGTTGATTATATTGGTATTGACTGTCAGGGGGATTATATAATTGAATTTCAAGGCGCGGCCGAAGTAAATGTGTTGCCTGAAGACGCACATTCTGGAGAGTATTTTTTTTGGTCTAACAAAGGCGACGAATCCGACATGACTTTAACCCGCACTTTTGATTTTCGTGGACAAAGTGGCCCAATAACGTTAGAATACTGGATATGGTATGACATAGAAGAAGACTATGATTATGCATATCTGGTGGTTTCTGAAGACGGAGAGCACTGGCAAATTCTCAAGACCCCATCAGGGACCGATCAGGATCCTTCAGGGAATAGTTACGGGTGGGGATACAATGGCAAGTCAAATGGGTGGATAAAAGAAACAGTGGATCTTTCCGGTTTTGCTGGAAATCAAATCCAGCTGCGCTTTGAGTATGTGACAGATGCAGCTGTAAATGGAGAGGGTTTTTTACTGGATGATATTTCCATTCCAGAGATAGGATATTATGCAGATTTCGAGCAGGGCACTGATGGGTGGGAGGGGGCTGGGTTTGTGCGTATTCAAAATATTCTCCCACAGACCTTTCGGATTTCCTTGTTGACATTAGGTGAGCGAACATCAGTGCAGAGTAAAAAACTTAATCCAGGTGAGCCCTACACTGTTCCAATAAATCGCCGCAGTTCGACAGAAAAACTTGTTTTGGTTGTTAGCGGTACAACCCGCTTTACACATCAAGTTGCTACTTATCAATTCCGGATTCGGCCATGATCTAAGAGGTAATAATGGCAATTGACACCCCAACTGCTTATCGGAATCTGGTAATTTATGAGGTTTACGTGCGAAATCACGGTTCGCATGGAACGTTTGCAGATGTAGTCAATGATCTAGAGCGCATTCGCAGTATGGGAGTAGATGTGCTTTGGTTGATGCCAATTCATCCAATCGGGCAGCTCAATAGGAAAGGGGGTTGTGGTAGCCCGTATTCAATATCGGATTATCGAAGTATTAACCCCGAATATGGAACAATCGAGGATTTTAAGCGGTTGGTTGAACAGGCTCATCGCCTTGGTCTCAAGGTCATGATCGATGTAGTTTATAACCACACTTCGCATGACTCTCTGCTACTTCAACAGCGCCCAGAATGGTTTCATCAGGATAGCAATGGCAAACCGATCACAACTGTGCCGGAATGGGCAGATGTTATTGATCTTCTGCACCCTAACCCGGAGCTCTGGGATTACCTGATAAACTGTCTAATTGGTTGGGTTAGACTGGGTGTGGATGGGTTTCGTTGTGATGTGGCTTCCATCATACCAGTGGAATTCTGGAAGCAAGCTAAACAGTCAGTTGCTCGCGAGAAATCAAACATGATCTGGCTAGCCGAGTCGGTACATCCTGATTTTATCATTGAACGCCGACGGCAAGGGTTACGCGCCCACTCTGATGGTGAGCTGTATTGTGTATTTGATTTGACTTATGATTATGATATCTGGCCAGTCTGGCAAGCTGTTGTAAAAAACGAACTACCACTAAGCCGATATTTAGAAAGTTTATTGCTCCAGGAAGCAATGTATCCAGATAATAGCATCAAGTTGCGCTGCGTTGAAAATCACGATCAGATGCGCATTATGAAACTGGCACCATCTTTTGAACAGGCGTTAGCCTGGACAGCTTTTGCAGCATTTAATAAAGGGGCATTTCTGATTTATGCTGGACAGGAATCGGCAGCAGTTCATACCCCTTCACTATTTGATGTGGATCGGATTGTGTGGAAAGATTATCCTTTACAGGCTTATATTACCCGTCTTGCTCAGCTTAAGAAAATGCGCGAGGTTGGAGAGGGAAAGTTTATATTGTTAGAAGGTGATGAGACCATTCAAGCGGCATGGATTTTAGATAATAAACAAATGTTGTATGGGGTATTTAATGTGAAACGTGTAACCAATCGAGTACCCGTGCAACTACCTGATGGTGTTTACGAAAATATATTGAACGATCACCAGGCTGAAGTTGTAGCACGATCCATTCAAGCCCCGCATGGTGCTGTCATTTTGCGTGCCAAAACTACAGAGGGATTAAGAGAATTTTCTTGTAAGGCGATAAATTATCACGCGCTTACTTAGTGGGTGATGTTGCTCACCAGCTTTGGAATTCACACAGTCTTAACTGCCAGGGGTAGGTGAGCGAAGCTTGGCAAGTTGTTCGTTTAACTCAACGCGACGTTGTTCAGCAGCAGAGCGGATTTCCTCTGTTAGGTTTTCGAAATTTTCTCTTATACGATGCCGCATTTCGGCGCCGGAGGAGGGCGTAAACAAGAATACCAAGACACTGCCTGTTATCCCTCCGAGGATTGCGCCAGCAAGAAGATAGATAAATTTTTTCATTGCTGATGTTCCTTTCTATATAATCTTGAATGTTTAGCGTTTGATTTTTTAATCCATGTTGGGATCTTTACTTAGCCCCAATTTGTCGAATATCAACGGTGCCAGTGCAGAGATCCATAGTCCCAGCAAAAAATATCGAAAATATCTAAACATATAATATCCTGTTTCTAGTGAGGACGGGTACATGTTTTTCATTCCATACCAAAGTAATATTGTGCCGGTTGTGCCTACCATGTAACGGAGGACTTTTTGCAGTGCAGTTCCAGAGGCGCTAAACCTTCTAAAATGATGCTTTAGCCAGAGTGCCCCTAACGAAAAACCAGCAAATATCCCTCCAGTGGAATATGCTATCGAAGGGTCAAGTGGATTGATGGGATGATCAGGGAAGGTTTGACTGGCATTCTGTATCCACTGGGTTGGGATTATATTATCAGGTAAGAATAGAAGGGGCGACTGAATGAGTGCAGTAATGAATAAAGAGCCTATTATGCAAATTGCTAACTGTTTTCCAAATGTCAGCTGGTTCAGCCGTCTGGAGGTAGGTTTTTTGAGGTACAGGAATCCGATAATTGTGATAATACCGATCAGCCAGCCAGCTAGAACGTCATGAAAAAAGTGCACTCCCAAATATATTCTTGATATACCAATCAGCAGAACAAGTACAATAAAAACGGTTTTTAACCAGATTTTTTTGCTGTATGCAAATAACAATCCCCACAGGCTGCTGGCAATTTGCGCATGGTTGGAAGGAAACCCAAAACTCGATTCTGCCGCGAGTGCCTTAACTCGTGTATCAAGCCAATAGGGTCTTGGGGTGTGAAACGAAAATTTCAGAAAGGAGTTGATACTATTACTTAACAACAATACCAAAGCAATCGAGATTCCGAAGTTGATATCAATACACCAGTAAAATAGCGGCAGGATAACAATAAAAAACTCTTCCTGACCAAACGCAGTAAAAAATTTCATGGGAATTGTCAACCATTCTCCCAGAGCCTGTATCAGCAAAGTGATGGCAATTTCGAATGACAACAAGTTTTCCACAAGATTTGGGTTACCCTAAAATTTATCTGGTAAAATTAATTGTATATTCTTGTATTTCATAAGATTTAAGCATAGTTTCAGCTAGTGGTCAACTGTGTTTATTCATAATTTAATGTGGGGAGGTTTAAAAAGGCTCTTGAAGTTCGGTGAAAGGGAGTGGCTGAATATTGGGCTTAAACAAATTGGTAAACATAAGAGAACAGGGGGGCTTCGCCCCTCCTTTTCTACATTCGATCATTCCATGATTTTAACCCGGATTTTAGCCACTCCCGGCGAAATTGGGTATTGAAAATAGAAAATTTAATGATATAATTTTAGTTTGCATGATATTCAACTCGTTTCGTAATTTCGGATTAGCGTTTGGAATTTCCATAACGCTTTGTTTCGTTTTGTAGAGATTTTATCCAGGAGGCGTTTAGTGGAAACAAAAGGTTTGGTCGCATTGCGGATTAGTCTGGCTTCTCCCGAGACTATAAGAAGCTGGTCTTATGGTGAAGTGCTCAAGCCCGAAACAATTAACTACCGGCGCTTGCGGCCTGAAAAAGATGGCCTCTTTTGTGAAGCAATTTTTGGTCCTACCCGGGATTGGCAGTGTTACTGTGGTAAGTATAAAAATCCTCGTTATAAAGGAATTGTTTGCGATAAATGTGGTGTAGAGGTAACGCGGTCAGCAGTTCGACGCGAGCGGATGGGGCATATTGAGTTGGCTACGCCGGTCGCCCACATCTGGTACACCCGTCGAATACCTTCATATCTTGGGCTGTTACTGGATATATCACGGCGGAACCTTGATCGGGTACTGTATTTTGCGCAATATATCGTTACTTATGTGGATGAGGAAGCTCGTCAAAAAGCGCTTCGCCGTCTTGAAGATGAGATGAGCGTCTCCGAACGTGAGGTTGCTGCGCAGATTAACGCTCGCATATTAGAGGTGAAGACAGCCCGTGATCGTAAAATTAGCGAGCTGAATCAACAGAAAACGGATCTTCAAGCGCGTGCAGATGAGCAGATTGCCGGTCGGTTAGAGCCGATCATGAAAGAAGGCCAGCGCATTGAGCGTGCCTTACAGGAGAATGTTGGACAAGCTCTTAAAACTGCACTGGTTTTTGAGGGTTCAAATACAACGATTGCCGAGGCTGGTGAAGTTATCACCCCGCAGCACATCTCAAAAGTTCAAAAGGTCGTTAAAGAACGACTGGATGAGATTGAAGCAGAGTTTCGAGAGCAACTCCAGCGAGACCTAGATCAACTAGAAGTAACAAAAGCTCAGATCAAAGCTGAAGCTGATGAACAAATGGAGGCTCTGCGGAACCAGCTTGAAGATCAATCGACAGAATCGCATAGCCAGAACTCGCGCTTGCGCGATGAACTCTTGGAATTGAGTCCTTTCACTTTCCTGAGCGAGAGTCGCTACCGTGAGTTAAAATCGCGCTGGGGTCAAACTTTCCGTGCCGATATGGGTGCCGAAGCCTTCTATGATATTTTACGACGGCTTGACCTTGATAAATTAGCTGAAGAGCTTTGGAACGAGGTAAGGACCTCCAAAAGCAAGCAAAAACGCAAAAAAGCAACCACACGACTAAAAGTTGTTGAAGCATTCCGCCGTTCGGGCAATCGTCCCGAATGGATGATCCTTACGGTTTTGCCGGTTATCCCACCTGATCTGCGTCCCATGGTTCAGCTGGACGGAGGTCGTTTTGCAACATCAGACTTGAACGATTTGTATCGCCGTGTCATCAATCGCAATAATCGTCTAAAGCGGTTACTTGAACTTGGGGCGCCAGACGTGATCGTTCGCAATGAGAAGCGTATGCTCCAAGAGGCTGTTGACTCCTTGATTGATAATTCACAGCGGGGCAAGGCTTTATCCCGACGTGGCCGCCGCGAGCTTAAGTCGCTTTCTGATATGCTCAAGGGTAAGAAGGGACGTTTCCGCCGCAATTTACTTGGTAAGCGTGTTGACTATTCTGGACGCTCGGTTATTGTAGTCGGTCCAAAGTTAAAACTATATCAGTGCGGTTTACCAAAGAATATGGCGCTTGAGCTGTATCGCCCGTTTGTCATCGCGCGCCTGGTGACACATAATTACGCTGCGAATGTTAAGGGCGCTCGCCGTTTCATTGATCGTAATCGCCCCGAGGTGTGGGAAGTATTGGAAGAAGTTATCAAAGAGCGCCCGGTGCTCTTGAACCGTGCCCCTACGCTTCATCGTTTGGGTATCCAGGCTTTTGAGCCGGTTTTAATTGAGGGCAGTGCTATTCAACTTCATCCTTTGGTTACCACTGCGTTTAATGCTGACTTTGATGGTGACCAGATGGCTGTCCATGTTCCCCTTTCTGATAAGGCGGTGTGGGAAGCGCGCAATTTGATGCTTTCTTCGCGCAATTTGTTAAAACCGGCGGATGGTGAGCCGATTATCAGCCCCTCGAAAGACATGGTGCTTGGTGTGTATTATCTGACCATGGATGATCAGCGCGACCATATGGGAGATGGACGATTCTTTGCTGATGCTGATGAGGTTGAATTGGCATACCAACTTGGTCAGGCTGATATTCATGCGAAAATCAAAGTGTTAGTTGAAACATGGTATGACGATAAGGGGAATCGTTTACCGAAGTCCCGCAGAGCATTAATCGATACAACAGTTGGACGGGTCCTGTTTAACCGGATCCTGCCTAAAGAGATTCAATTTGTCAATGAAGTATTGGACAAGGGCGGTGTCAAAGACCTGATTGCTCAAGTATATGAAATTTGCGGTCAGGAGATAACCACTGAGGTTGCAGATGCCATCAAGGATATTGGTTTTGAATATGCGATGCGCTCTGGGGCGACCATTGCTGTGGCAGATATCACCATACCGCCGGAAAAGAGTCAAATTATCGCCGATGCTCAACAGGAGGTTGAAAATGTCAATCGAGCCTGGCGCCGAGGCTTATTGACCGAACAGGAACGCAATGAGCGCATTATTGAAATCTGGCAAAAGACCACGAAAGAAGTTGCGGAAAAGGTCCGCGACCGTATGGATCCAAATGGCAATCTGGCAACCATGGCGAATTCTGGGGCTACAAAAGGTGGTTTTGGCCCAATTGCCCAACTGGCGGGAATGCGCGGCCTGATGGCTGATCCTGCTGGGCGCATTATTCGCTTACCTATTCAATCAAACTTCCGAGAAGGTTTAACTGCTCTGGAATATTTTATTTCGACCCATGGTGCTCGAAAGGGTCTGGCTGACACTGCGTTGCGTACTGCCGATGCCGGTTACCTGACACGCCGTTTGGTGGATATTGCCCAGGATATTATTATCAATGAGGAAGACTGTGGAACTTCTGATGGAATTTGGATCCGCAAAACAGATGATATTGCTGGTCAGTCCATGTCTGTGCGTCTGTTTGGTCGCCTGTTGGCGGAACGGGTAATCCATCCGCAGACGGGTGAGGTGCTTGGGGAACGTAATGAGATGTTGGATCATGATCTGGTTCGCAGGATTGTGTCTGCCGGTGTCAATGAAGTCAAGGTGCGTTCACCCTTAACTTGTGAACTGTTACATGGTGTTTGTGCTAAGTGTTATGGTATGGATTTGGGCCGGGGCAAGGAAGTTGAGCTTGGCGCCGCAGTCGGAATCGTAGCTGCCCAGTCCATTGGTGAGCCCGGCACTCAGCTGACATTGCGTACTTTCCACACTGGTGGTGTTGCGGCAGGCGGAGATATTACTACTGGTCTACCGCGTGTGGAAGAATTGTTCGAGGCCCGGCGCACACCGAAGGGTGAAGCTGTAATTACTCAAATCGCAGGCACAGTGAAGATTTTGCAAAGTGACCGTTATAGCGAACAGCGGGTTGTACGTGTGGAAAAGAGCGAGATGCTCAGTGACGGATATGATATTCCTGAGGGTTGGGAAATTAAGGTCTCTGATGAACAACAGGTTTCAGCTGGCGATTGTATAGCTGCGCTTGATGAAGCTTCTATTGTTGCCCAGCACGCAGGGCGAGTGCGTATTGAGGGAAGAAAAGTGATTATCTCTTATGAGCAACGTGATAGCGAAGAATATGAAATTCCTAGCACATCGCGCTTGCTGATAAAGGATGGTGATCATGTAGAGGCAGGGCAGCCACTTACGGAAGGCTCACTCAATCCGCATACGATTTTGAGGATCAAGGGCCGTGAGGCTTGCCAGATGTACCTTTTGAGTGAAATCCAGCGTGTCTATCGCGCACAGGGTCAGAATATCAATGACAAACATTTCGAGGTTATCATTCGAAAAATGACTGGTAAGGTTCAGGTTATTCGCCCAGGTGATTCCCCTTATTTGCCGATGGACTTGGTTGATCGGCTTGAAATTCGCAAAGTGAATGAGGAACTAACGGCTCAGGGTAAACAACCTGCGAAGTACGTGGAAATCCTTCTGGGTGTAACGAAAGCCTCGTTGAGTACCGATTCGTTCCTGTCGGCTTCTTCGTTCCAGCATACAATTAAAGTGCTTGCCGGTGCAGCTATTGCTTCTAGCAAAGATCCTTTGTATGGGCTTAAGGAGAATGTCATCATTGGTAAATTGATACCAGCGGGCACAGGTTTTGTTCATGGACGCTTCAATGAGGAAGCTAATAACGAGGATAAATATCTGGTGTCGGTTTCAAATTTACCAACTACCGATTAGATTTGTGTAATAAAACCAGCAAAAATAAAAAAGACCCTCTAGTGCTTTGGCCAGAGGGTCTTTTTATATGTTTATTCTGGTTTCTGGGAAAGAGGTCGTTGAAAAACACAAACCAACCGCTATATCCAGTGTTAAGATACTCGATATTTCGTATAGGTATACGACAAATGTGACTTTTTCAACACTCTCAGTAAAAAGGTTTGCATATTTTTTATCCTCATGTTAAACTTACCTGTTACGATGCGGTACAAATTCTTGTTCTTTATCTTGGTTTGGTGCTGTTTCCTTCTGGGAACGGCGCATTCTCCATTCTTAAGATTGCGTGTCGATTTCCCAAAAGAAGGGGACGTGTTACAGGGCGTTGTGGAGATTATTGGGAGTACAACGGCTAATGGTTTTCAATCATATGAAATTGCATTCGCCTTTCAGAGATCTGAACCTCTAACCTGGTTCTTGATTCAGCAAAGCACCGAACCTGTACAAGATGGGGTGCTTGCTCAATGGGATACGACTACAATTTCAGACGGGGATTATCAATTGCGCGTAATTGTGAACTTGCTCAATGGACAACAAGAGGAAGTGAGAATTAAAGGATTGCGGGTACGCAACTATACGGCGGTTGAAACCAGTACAGCCGTTTCTATGTCGCTATCGACACCGGTGACTCCCGCCATAGAGGTTACAGACACAGTCAATGTGTTTCCCACCGTTCAGCATAGAAAAAATACTAATTCTGCGTTTATTGCGGAAGACAAATTAATTGTGAGTGTGTTTGCAGGAGCTTTGGTTGTGGCCGTTTTGTTTATAGCAATTGGATTGTACGTGTGGCTGGGGTCTGGAAAACGCAGATAAGCTAAGCTTTTACATATAATGATTACGATGTGGAAAAACTTGAAATCTAAGTTATCTTCTCCCAACCCAATGACTTATCTACTCGTAGGTTTAGGTAATCCGGGACGTGAGTATCGGGATAACCGCCACAACATTGGGTTTATGGTGGTGGATGAGCTTTCTGCTCAATTTGGTATTTCGTTGACACGTGTCCAGTCTCGCTCACTGGTTGGAATAGGTATTCGTGAGGAGAAAAGAGTTATTTTAGCCAAACCACAAACGTACATGAACCTCTCCGGTCAGGCAGTAACTGGGTTGACGCGTTTTTATAAAATTTTGCCGGATTGCTTACTTGTTATACATGATGATATGGATTTGCCATTTGGTACATTGCGCATAAGACCTTCCGGCGGTTCTGGTGGGCAGAAAGGTTTAGCGTCAATTATTGAGCAACTTGGGACGGATGGTTTTCCACGAATGCGTCTTGGAATAGGTCGCCCACCTAGAGGGATGGACCCTGCCGAGTATGTTCTCCAACCATTTTCTCAAAGTGAACAAAAAATGTTGCCCATTTTTCTTGGAAATGCAGTGGAGGCTGTGGAGACTTACCTTGATCACGGTCTTGAAATAGCGATGTCGCGGTTTAATGGTAATGTTTTGGAATAGAACTGTGTTGGATTTATTACGCTCTCTTACTGCTTATCAACAAATTGTTGCGGACATAAAAGATGGTGTACGACTGCCTGGGTTGGGATTGCCACGCGCAGTTCGATTGCCTATTCTGGCCGCTCTTCATACGGATCTTAATTGGCCAATATTATTTGTGACAGATCGCGCTGACAAAGCGTTATTGCAACTAGATGAGCTGGCTTTTTGGGCGCCATCTGCAAATCGCTTGTACTTTCCTGAACCAACACCTCTATTTTATGAACAGGCTGCTTGGGGGACCACAACCCGGCGTGACCGTCTTTTGGCTTTAACAAAGTTAGCCGTTTATCATATTCCAGGTATTTGCAGTCTGGCGCAACCTGCCATTTGGATCGCACCAGTGCGAGCGTTGATGACTCGCACCTTGCCGCGTCGCGATTTTCTTAAGCACAGCCGAATTCTCCGGCTTGGGCAACAACATCAACTTGAAAATCTAAAGCGTTCGTGGGTTGCAATTGGTTACGAGGCGGTTGAGATAGTGCTCGAGCCCGGGCAATTTTCACATCGGGGGGGATTGTTAGACATCTGGCCGCCGGGTGAGCAATTACCAGTCCGATTAGATTTCTTTGGTGACGAAATTGAGACCTTGCGCCACTTTGATCCTGCCACTCAACGAACAGTCCAGAAGTTAGATCATGTTTTAGTTACGCCGGCACGTGAGGTTTTGCCCCACAGAGTTGAGGAATTAAATCTCTCTTTGCACAATGTGGACGAATTTTATCTGCCACTTCTTCATCCTCAGCCAGCATCTCTTTTAGAATATCTCCCTCAGCAATCCCTAGTAGTGATTGATGACCTGGATCATGTTCAGCTATTAGCAACGGAGATAGAGGAGCAGGCGGTTAAACTTCGGAACGAAAGTATAAGAGAGGGATTACTTTCCGATGATTTTCCGGTTCCATATCTCACATTTTCCGAATTAATTGATCAACTTGGACGTTATAACTGGGTGGAGTTTGGGAGGTTTACTGCACCTGAGTTGTCACCTTTAGCTTCTGCTTTCTCGCCAGGACCACGTTTTGGAGGTCGTCTGAAGGCACTGCTGGAATATATTCGCCAACGTTGTGAGGCGCGTGATTTGGTTCGGGTTGTTTCTCGTCAGAGCTCACGTCTAAAAGAACTATGGTCAGATCAAAGTTGTGATGAAAATGTAATAGTGCCTGAATTTCTTGATGGAACGTTGAGTGAAGGATGGGAACTAAAGCTGGATGATGATCGTTGTGTTTGTCTTCTAACCGATAGCGAGATATTTGGTTGGGAGCGTCCCAAACCGCGGCAGCTACATCGTCCTGTTGTCGAAGCACCCGAAACCAGCTTTGCAGATCTTCGTTCAGGCGATTGGGTGGTCCATATAGACTATGGAATTGGCCGTTTTGTGGGGCTTGTGAATCGGGTTTTGGATGGGGTTGTACGTGAATTCTTGTGCATCGAATATGAGGACGGTGATCAGCTTTATGTTCCTATTCATCAGGTGGACCGGATTAGTCGGTATATTGGACCTGACGATGCACCTCCTACGGCAACACGACTTGGCACTGCTGAATGGACGAATACAAAACAGCGTGTGCGAGAGGCAGTTCAGGAGGTGGCTCGGGAATTACTTGAGCTGTATGCTCGTCGTCAAATTGCACAGGGGTTTGCATTCAGCAAAGATACAACCTGGCAACAGGAATTGGAGGCGAGCTTTCCTTATATTGAAACCTCTGATCAACTAAAAGCAATCGCTGAAGTAAAACGGGATATGGAAAGTCCGCGTCCGATGGATCGCTTGTTATGTGGCGATGTGGGGTATGGTAAGACAGAAGTCGCGTTGCGGGCTGCCTTCAAAGCCGTAATGGATGGTAAGCAAGTTGCTGTTTTGGTGCCAACAACTGTTCTGGCTCAACAGCATTATGAAACTTTCCGCCAACGTTTGGCAGTGTACCCGGTGGAAGTGGAGATGCTTTCGCGCTTTCGCACTCCGCGGGAGCAAGAAGAAATTTTGAAACGTCTTAGATCAGGCTCCATAGATATTGTCATTGGTACTCATCGTTTACTTCAACCAGATGTTCAATTTAAAGACCTAGGATTGCTGGTCATTGATGAAGAACAGCGATTTGGGGTAACTCACAAAGAGTATTTGAAGAAACTGCGGACTGAGGTAGACGTGCTCACATTAACTGCAACCCCTATACCGCGAACTTTATATATGGCTTTAACCGGAGTGCGGGATATATCTACGATTAACACGCCTCCAGAAGAACGCTTGCCGATAATAACGCATGTTGGGCCTTATTCACCTCGCTTGGTACGTCAGGCGATTTTGCGAGAATTGGAGCGTGGTGGTCAGGTGTTTTTTGTTCATAATCGTGTGCAAACGATTGAAGGCATGAAACGTCACCTGAATATGCTGGTTCCAGAAGCGCGTGTAGGAATTGCGCATGGGCAGATGCCGGAAACCGAGCTGTCTGCTGTAATGCACCAGTTTACGAAAGGTGAGATTGATGTTTTGCTTTGTACCTCGATTATCGAATCGGGATTGGATATTCCAAACGCCAATACGTTAATCGTGGATCGAGGGGACACATTTGGATTGGCTCAACTTTACCAACTACGCGGCAGGGTGGGCCGAGGTGCACAACGTGCATATGCTTATTTCTTTCGCCATAAGCGTAAGCCGCCAACTCGTGAAGGTCAGGAGCGCCTGGAAGTTATTGCAGAGAATACTCAATTGGGTGCTGGATATTCAATTGCCATGCGCGATCTGGAAATGCGTGGTGCAGGAGAACTGTTAGGCACTCGCCAGCATGGTTTCATTGCTGCGGTTGGATTTCATCTTTACACTCGCTTATTAGCACAAGCGGTGAGGGAACTGAGGGCGACAAAGGGGCTGTCAGTACCCAAAACGGAACTTTTGGATATTAAGGCTATAAAAATGCCAGTGAATGTGGATTTGCCCCTTAAGATTGGGATTCCCGTGGAATATATTTCTGATCAAAATTTACGTTTGCAATTGTACCGAAGATTGGCAAATGTTCAAAGCGAGGACGAATTGCAATCATTGGAAGAGGAATTTAAGGATCGATTTGGTCTTCTACCTGAAGAACTTGCTAATTTATTTTATCAGATGAAGGTGAAACTTCTTGCTGAGGTTGCGGGATTAGCTTCGGTGACGGTGGAGAGCGAACAGATTGTTCTTCGTTATCCCCCTTTACCAGAGGGTATGAATTCGCGGGATTTGTTCCCGGTTGGATGGGGTACCCGAGCGGGTAAAAATGCTTATTGGATGCCGCTAAATTCACACGAGCTTCCCTGGCAAAAACGCCTTCTTGAAGTATTAAAAGCTATAGCGATTCCTTGAGCAAATTGGAATATGAGGTGGTATGGAATTCAAGCTAAATGCACCGTATCAACCAACTGGTGACCAGCCGGAAGCGATTGAAAAACTGGTTGCGGGTGTGCGCGCGGGAATGCGTCATCAGGTATTGCTGGGTGCCACCGGCACGGGTAAAACGTTTGCAATGGCGAATGTGATTCATCAACTTCAAATGCCGGCTTTGGTTTTAGCCCACAATAAGACATTGGCGGCTCAATTATATGCAGAATTTAAAGAGTTTTTTCCACAAAATGCTGTTGAGTATTTTGTCTCATATTACGACTACTATCAGCCGGAGGCTTATGTTCCGCGCCACGACCTTTATATTGAAAAGGAAACGGAAATCAATGAGGAAATTGATCGCCTGCGGCTTGCAGCTACAACTGCGCTAATGTCGCGGCGGGACGTGATTATTGTTGCTTCCGTTTCATGTATTTATGGATTGGGTAGTCCAGAAGCTTATGGAAGGGTTGTCATTCAGTTGGAAGTGGGCAATATTTACCGGCGGAATGCATTGTTGCGTCAACTAGTTGAGAGTCAGTACCAACGTAATGATCTGGAATTGCGGGCAGGCACTTTCCGCGTGCGTGGGGATGTGCTGGAAGTGTTTCCAGCTTATGAAGATCGAAAAGCTTATCGTATTTCTTTCTTTGGTGATGAGATTGAGAAAATTACCGCATTTAACCCACTCACTGGCGAGGTTTTTGAACATCCTCAACATATCGACATTTACCCTGCTAAGCATTACATTACGATGGATGAGCGAATGAAAGTAGCCATTGCGGATATCGAGAAAGAATTGGAAGAACGCATTGAGTTTTTTAAGTCTCAGGGAAAACTTTTAGAAGCCCAGCGAATTGAACAACGTACACGTTATGATTTGGAAATGTTGCGCGAAGTGGGGTATTGCAGCGGGATCGAAAATTACTCTCGTCATCTTGACCAACGACCAGCCGGTTCTCCTCCTTGGACGCTTATTGATTATCTGCCAAGCGATTATCTATTATTTATTGATGAATCTCATATGACCATTCCTCAGTTGCGCGGTATGTACAATGGAGACCGTTCACGCAAGACAATCTTAGTAGAATATGGTTTTCGTTTACCTTCCGCACTGGATAACCGTCCCTTGAAGTTTGAAGAGTTTGAGCAACATATGGGATTTGCGATATATACATCTGCGACACCTGGACCATATGAACTTGAACGCGCAGACCAGGTTGTGGAACAGATCATTCGTCCTACTGGACTCGTGGATCCTGAAATTGAGGTACGTCCAACTCAGGGGCAAATTGACAACTTGATTGGTGAGATACGCCAGAGAGTAGAACGCGGTGAGCGAGTATTGGTAACTACTCTAACAAAGCGAATGGCAGAAGACCTTGCAGATTACCTAATGGAAATGGGCATAAAAGTACATTATCTGCACTCGGAGGTTGATACGCTTGAACGGGTAGGGATATTGCGCGACTTACGCTTGGGGGTTTTTGATGTGGTAGTAGGTATTAATTTGTTGCGCGAGGGGCTTGATCTTCCTGAGGTTTCGCTGGTCGCAATTCTCGATGCCGATAAGGAGGGTTTTCTGCGCTCGGAAACTGCGCTTATCCAAACAATTGGCAGAGCAGCACGCCATGTCCATGGTCGTGTTTTGATGTATGCGGATAAAGTAACCGAGGCGATGCGTAAAGCGATTGATGAGACAAATCGCCGGCGCGCCAAGCAAATAGCCTATAATCAAAAACACGGCATCGAGCCGGTGAGTATTGTAAAGGCAGTGCATGATTTGACCGAGCGGCTCGGAGTTACGCATGCTGTAACAGAAGGACGGGCAGAATATCAGACAGATAGAAGCCGTAGAAAGCTTTCCCGACATGAGTTACAACATCTGATCTCCGAGCTAGAGAAACAAATGAAGGATGCAGCGAGGAATCTTGAATTTGAGCGCGCGGCAGTATTACGCGATCAAATTTTTGAGTTGCGTGGGGTTCTGGCTGAAGAAACGAACCTTCCACCGTGGCAAAAGGCGCGTATCCTAGCTGGCGAGAATCTTGAGGAGTAAGAAAATCTTTGCACTCTTGGATTTTTATGTTTACCGGGTATACTCGACGTGAAAGCTCTTAAATTCCCCGGTTGCCTTATCCCAGTCATGTTGTACATTCAGAACATAGCCCGGACCTTGCTGAAGGTCTGATAGCAACTTGAGAAGTTGTGGCTTGGGCCCCTCTGCAACGACTTCAACATTGCCTTGATACGTGTTGCGCACCCAGCCGGTCAACCCTAGCGCGTGGGCACGTCCCAAAACGTAAGCGCGAAACCCAACGCCCTGTACATGGCCTTGAACAATAGCATGTAAGCGAGTGGTTTCAGAATTCATGGGCTTTTACCTTCTCCCGACTTTTTAGAAGAGTGAATGCTGAAGATAATTGGTGGGAAAAGCAAGGCGATTGCCAGCAGCAAATATGGGGCAAGATTTTGTAATACCAAAATATGTGTATCAATTCCCAACGCTTCTCGTTGCCAGTTACTCTCCAATTGTTTGAGCGAAATGCCAAATGTTGCATCCACACCCTGTTCACATCCTAATCCATCCTGATAGTTTTGCATCAGCTCATCCATTCTGGTCACGCCAAATTTCTCATACAAATAACGCACAAAAGAGGTGGATTGCGCATAGGCAAGAAAAGCTCCAGATGCTTCTTGTGGGAAGACTGAGCATAAATTGGAAAACGGAATAAGAGCGTTTTGGGAAGCTGTTCTTTCCAATACCCATTGGTAATCCGGGTTCGGGTATAGTTCTGCCAGGGAAGCTGTGCCTTCGATCAGCCAGGCGGGTAGCTTTTGATAGGAATCTCCAAGTTTCTGATATTGTAGAATATGAACGATTTCATGAGGAAGCTGTCGCTCCAGCTCAAGCCGTTGCTCGGGACTCTGAGGTATAGATATAAGAATAATTCCCAAATCGGGACTTGCATGGCCTGCAACCCAGGATTGTTGACTGAGTTGCAGCGCAGATTGGAGGTCAGTGGTACTGGTATAAACAAAAATTCGTAAGGGAGTAGGAGGAGAGGTTTTTAGATATGTTTGTGCGGATTTCAACCCCGCCTGTGCTACATTCAAAACCATCTGTCCAAAAGACAGGTCTCCTTGATACCAGTAAACATGAAACTGGTCATTTTCAAGGTCTTGCCAGTCAAAGCGATTATCCAGGTACTCAAAGGTGTTTTTGCTGCTGTAGTATTTAGAATCTTTAGAAGTGATGACGCGATACCAGTAGGTCACACGAGTAAAGGGGCGTAAGGGATTCTTTTCCAGATCATATGCGTAGACGACTTCTCCCTGCTGGTTGGGACGTATGGTTTCAATGCGGGTTTCCTGTCCTTCTGGTTCCAGGAACAAATTAAGTTCTTTTATTTGTTCATCTGATGTGATTTTTACTTGGAAGACTATCTGTTTGCCAAATTCGTAGAATTCGGCAACATCGGAGAATTGGACAGCGATAGATTGACTTGCACTGTTAAAAGCAGGTAAGATAAAAAACCATATTATTAATAAAATGCTTGTGGGACCGCGCATAAGGTAACGTTCTTAAGTTATGTTATTTTTATTGATTTTCATCGCCCTCTTCTGAAGCTTTTCTTAAGTCTTCTTCGTCAGCGATGTCAAAGTTAAACATTTGGAAAATCGTGTCATCCTCAGTGAACTCAAGGTTTTCCAGAGCAGTTTCCAGTAGATCAATCTCTTCGTCGTCTTCGGTCTCATCCAACAGGCCTTCAAGTGTTTCGCGTACTGACTCGCCGCCGATTTGGGAAAGGGACCAAATCGCCGCAAAGTAGACATCCTGATCCAACGCTTCGGGGTTTTCAAGCATATCCAAAAGTGGCTGTCGCGCTGATTTGAGTTCTAGCTCTCCGGCAGCGCGTACTGCCTCAACCTGGATGGCAGGAGTAGGACTGTCTAATGCCTTAAGGACAATTGGTTCCCAGCGGGGGTCTGCTGATCGCCCCATCGCGCACAGCGCGCTGGACATCCACTGGGTATCATTCGAAAAATAAGCATTCTGGATCAGTGGAATTACTTCCTCGCGTTGTGAATATCCCAGTGATTCAAGTGCGTTCAAACGAACAGCTTTGGGTTCATTGGAGGTGAATTGATCCAGAAGCGCATCTTCGATTTGCCGTTGCATTGTTTCGGGAATTTCTTCCAATTCTCCAAGATAAACAAATAATCCTAGAGCCTTGGCTGCAGCTGCTCGCACTTCAGGACTTTCATCCTCTTCCAGCATGTGAAGGAAAACTGGTACTAGATGACGATCTTCGCATTCCCATAGCAAGTCAATAGCCGCTGCGCGAACACGCATGTCGCTGTCTTCCAAAGCAAAGCGTGCCAGATTATCGAATGAGACCAATGTGTCCGCTTCTGCCAGGTCTTCCAGATCGCGCAGCAGATTCAGACGTCGCTCAGGGTTGATTTGAAGCCATATTTTTTTTATTTTGTCCAAGTCACTCGATTCTAAATCTGAGAAGCGGTGAAGCCAGGTGGGTGAGAAGGGCGTATCGTTGTCAAGCAATGCTCGTATAACTTGTTCAATTGTTGCTTTTTGTTTTGTTCTTTTCATTCTAAACTTTCTCGCGTTCTATGCTTCACGTTATGGAAGCACAATTGGATAAACAATATCTTGTACAGTGATGTATAGCATAAGTGAAATGAGGATTAAGAATCCAATCGAGTGGACAGCGTTTTCATATTCAGGTGGAATGCGCCTTCGTATGGCAAATTCCACAAGAACAAACAATATGCGCCCTCCATCAAGTGCGGGAATGGGCAACAGGTTAGCAAACCCCAGCGCTATTGATATGCTTGCCAGCAAATACAGGGTATTCAAAGCTTTAGGAGATGGTGTATTGGGCTGCGCATTTGCCTGATCTTCGATGTCTCGTTCGCGCACCTGATTATACATACCAAAAATCCCCACTGGACCGACGACGCGTGCTTGTTCAGGTGCTAATTGCCCGCGTATCAGCCGTGAAGGCAATAAAATCAGTTGGCGGCATTGTTCTACCATGACTCGAGATCCGTAAATGACGGATTCACCTAAGGAAAGTGGTACAATCGGGTTACTCATCACAATTCCCAGCGCGCCTTGGCCTTCAGGTGGGTTGACGCGCGGTGTAGCCTGTACATCCATTTTTTGTCCATTTCTTAAGATTGTGATGACAATGGACTTTCCTTTATTGCTTTGCACCAATTGAGATAGCTTTTCAATACTTGTGATCGGTTCACCATTGATATAAGTGATCAGGTCACCTTCGGCAATTCCAGCAAGTGCAGCAGGCGAGTCTGCGTTAACCTGAATAACTTGCACTTTGGTCAAATCCGGTCCACCCACCTGAATAAAGATCATACTAAGGAGCAGGATACCCGCCACGAAGTTCATTAACGGACCACTCGCCAAAACAACCAACCGCTGAAGCGGTGGTGCAGCCGCCAGTCCTCCTGGAATGTCCGGGTCATTTTCTCCTTTGGGACGAACAAATGCCCCGAAAGGTATCCAGTTCAGAGTAAATTGAGTGTTTCCCAATTTGAATAAACGAGCCAATCGGGGAGGGAAACCAAAACCGAATTCTTCGACTTCGATTCTGAACAAACGCGAAGTTAAGAAGTGTCCCAATTCGTGCAGGAATATCAAAATACCAAGGGCAAGCACAAATTCTAGTATTCGAACCAGTAATGTAGAAACCGAATTAATATCCATAATTCATTCTTTTCGCGCCAAATAAAATGATTTTGTTTCTTAATTATATCGCCATTGAAACCTATCGTCGTAATCTTTGGGTTAGAGCTTCCTTAATAATGAGCGTCTCAAGTCTGGCATAGCCTGGCTGGACCAGCGGGCTTGGCGCTCAACACATGCAAAACACCAGGGATCTGTAATAACTTTTCTCGTATTATTTCGGAACTGGACTCCTCGCATATCACATGAACATTGGGTCCTGCATCCACAGTATAACAGACGGGCAAAGCTTTTTCCCTTCGCCAGCGTGTTACAGTGGTCATTATTTCCAGTGTTACGGGTGACCAATAGAAAAGCGGCGGGTCGGAGGTCATCATAACGGCGTGCATTAAAGTGCTGTCCAGCTCCGTAATGTTTGCAAAAGCTTCGAAATCTCGGCGAAGAATAGCCTCTCTGCAAAGTCGGATACGGCGCGGCGAATCTTCAACCCGGGCATGTTGTAATGGGCTTGTATTAGCAAGGAGATGCCCTTGGCTTGACCCAATTGGTTTATGTTCGACTTGCACAATTGCGATGCAATCAACCAATGCCCAATGGTCAGGGCTAGCGATGGACACAGCGTATGAATCGGCATCACTTTGGCCCGCTAGCCATTCCACGTAGCCGCCCGGCACTGAACGACAAGCGGAACCAGAACCGCGCCGCGCCAGCCTTGAAAGTTCTGCTTCCGAAAGTTCTAATCCGAGTGCAGCAGTGGCAGCCAAGCTCAGTGCAGCAAATGCAGAAGCTGAGGAAGCGATTCCAGCACCAATCGGAAAATTGTTCTTGCTGTAAACATGTGCCTTGAGGTTAACATCTGCCAATTTTCGAACTAAATCCAGGAAATGAGAAACTCGTGAGGTGGCTTGCTGATCTGCAACCTGATCATTCAGAATAAGGGTGTCCTTTTCAAGGTCAGGGTTGAAAGTAACTGTTGTTTGGGTAAATAAACCATCCAGGTTCATTGATATAGACCCATTTGATGGCAACCTTAA
Source organism: Anaerolinea sp. (assembly GCA_020725865.1). Lineage (GTDB taxonomy): Bacteria > Chloroflexota > Anaerolineae > Anaerolineales > Anaerolineaceae > DYEC01. The sequence goes on from DYEC01000012.1 coordinate 274,450, forward strand.
TTGATCATCCCGATTTCCCCAATATTTGATAAAAGCGATATTTGGGGAAGCAATAGCTGAGGCAGACATTAAAGACATCATACAGGAATTCCAAATTCTTTACTAATATGTGATGTTTAGTTTACCATGGTGGGTGGACAGAGGGGAATATTTGTATTGGCAATTGCTCAAACCGTGACCACGTTGATTATCGCAATGAATCTTCAGGGGTCAATGATGTAAAACACGGTTGAGAAAAATGCCCATCAGACGAAAGGTGAAGAAAATTCCCGGAAGTGGATCAGAACGATTATAAATTGCCCACATTTTTTTGCCATGCAAAGAAGAAAGCCAGTCACGCCAGGTCAGCTTGCCTTGACGCCAGTATTGAATAGCTGCGCGCAGATCTCTCTGCCAGTCAATCCATATAATATTGGTACAAAAAGAAGTTGCTGGCTCAACGGGAATTCCCAGTGTGTCGCAATAAGCAATGTAGGCTAGATCTACCCCACATTTTTCCCCTAAGCCGTCCCACATACCAAAGCGTGTATTAACTTCAATGAGTTTGTAAATCTCATCACGGGGATCTTTCTTAAGCTCTACGCCACCCAAACCTTGGTATTGTGTGCCCTGTAGAACACGAAGTCCCGTTTCAATTAACTCAGGGTCATAGTAGCTATGAACAAAACTTGCAGAGCCAAAACCTACAGGCATGACCCGCTCTTTGCGCCCGGCAAATATGCCCAGCGGGCGGGATTGCCGATCTAGGTAGAATGATGTGTAAAAAAGCCGGTTGTCCTCCCCAGGTATGACTTCTTGAATAACCAGCTCCGGATTCAGTGCTGCTAGTTTTCTATAGTAATCCTGCAATTCAGAGGGGTTATGACATACAACGACTTTGGCGCGCCCGGCAAGAAGACCCCGTCGTAGTTGTCGCACAATCCTGGGGTCGTGCCATTGTGGGCTTTCGCCGGGTTTGATGATCACCGGATACTGTAATGTTCTTGAAACCGATTCAACCTCTTGAAGGGAATGAGGAAATAATGTCAAAGGGGCAGGGATGTGTAACTCATGGGCTACATCAATTAATCCCACTTTAGTTGCCAGGGCTTCAATTGTTTCAGGGGATGGCATTACCAGCTCATAATATTTCAGAATTAAGTCTCGATTCCTTGAAATAAGCAGGACATGTTCATCGCTTAATGGGAATAATACAGGCTTACATCTCAATTTGAGCGAAAAGTCCACCAGAAAGCGCAGATAGGCTTGAGCATTGGTTTTGATTTCCGGCGCCAAGACGAATTTGCAGGCATTTGAATGCCTGCCGACCGCATGGGGGTCACTATCAATGCCATAGACGGTAATACCGCGCTTGTGTAAGGCGCGGGCAATATCAAGCCCCATATGTTCATCAAGCGGCGTGACAACAGCGGGACGGTTGCCTGGGTGAACCAAATTGGATTCGCTTTCAAGGGGTGTTATTTCAGTGGTATTCATAAATTCCTTAATTTTTTATGTTGTGCTGATTCGCATATCTATGATTCCATCATCAAGTGGATAGACTTGTTGACACTCCTTGCAGTAAAAACCTGATGGGGATCGAACAGGTTGTGAGCCGCATTGGGGACAATTAAGCAGTTCCTCAGCGGCCGTTGTTGGCAAAAGTGTCTCTCCAGCGTTAACAGTTGCCTTGAGAAATATCCATGGCGCCAGAAAAAGTTTTCCAAATACTTTGGCTAACGTTTTTCCCGTTGGCAGAATTGGGAACAGGAATGTTGGGAGAACCCCAGCAACTTTATCCAATATTCCTGCCCCCCTGATATCAGAAATATTAAAACCAGCATTTTCGAGGAGTTTTCGAATAAAGTCTGGATGATGATGAATAAAGTTGGGCTCTGCGGTGTCAGGTTCGCAAGAAAATGGATTATGTGATCTATTTCCAAGCAGGTATTTAAGTACACGGTAGATGTTTCGCTTGTTACTGTAGTTCACGATAAAAGTTCCTCCACCACACAATATCCTTCTCAGGTTTTTTGTAAAGCTTAGCGAGTCATCAAGATGGTGAAATGTCCGCACCATTATGGCGCAATCGAACGCGGCGGTTTTGAAAGGCAGATGGTTAATGTCGCCCAGCACGTACAAAGCTTTTCCACCAGTGATCTTTTGAGCGGCTTGTAGCAACGATCGAGAGCCATCAAACATTACCGATATTCTAAAACGGTTCATGTAACAATCAGCTAGCCTGCCATAACCACATCCCAAGTCGATAATACGTTGCCCGGTGATGGGTAAAAGTTCATTGACAATTGCATGTTCAAGCTCATTCAATTTTTGCCTATCGGCGCGACGCCAATATTGATCGTATGCTACGTTCTCATAAAGGTCGCAGGCATTTGGGGCATTTGAAGGGGGGAGACCTGTATCTATCATCAGACCAGAGGCTGAATCGCAAGAACAAAGTTCATCAGTTTCATACGTCATAAGACGACCTTTCGGCAATGTCTGGATGGAGATGGAGTGGCAGTTTTTTGCAAACACAAGATAGGTTCTGGGTTTCGATCGGGAGGTAGAAGATTTACCTTGAGCCAAGTCAGATTTTTGTAAATCAAGGCTTTAAGTCTGGATTGTTGTTTTAGTTTCAGGTAACGCTCTGAAGATCGCGGTGTTGTTAAGTAAACTGTGTCCAGGACAAAGCCATGAGTTTCCAGAAAATCCTTGAGTGTACGGAATGTGTAATAACGAACATGCGCGTAAAACTCATATCCCGAGGAAGTGGTAAATGGGTCATGGAAAGAGCGCCCACGAAATACCGGACCAATCAAATATTCAGGCGCGGCGTAGTTGGGGGTAGAGATATATAGATATCCTTCTGGGCAAAGGATGCGCCGAATTTCTGATACAAATTCGTTTGCAAACAAGACATGTTCAATCGTTACCAGCGAAATAACAGCGTCAAACGACGCCGACGCGAAGGGAAAACCTGCATTGGAACTATCGATATCAAAGCTCAAAGTAGGTGCTCTTAACTGACGGAGGTTCATAAGACAAGAAGGACTGATGTCGTGGCTGATAATAGTTGCTGGATAACTTTCGATTAGGCGCTGTGTGACATAGCCGAGCCCGGCTGACAGATCAAGTATTTTGTGGTGATTGCGATTCTCAAAAATGGACGGAAAAACGCAGTGTCGCTCCATTAAAGGGGGATGCTTTTCGGGGGGGGCTGTTACGGCGACACGGCTTTCTTCAAGTTCAATTGCATCTTTTCTCATTCGATTTCCCTCCAAAAGTCGAGTATTTCCACCCAGTTGAAAACGGCTATGGATTGCCAATTACACGTTTGCTTTTTGCTTTGCTTGACTGGTTTTTAATAAAGACATTATACATCCAAATTCAATTATGAGCGAATAATGTTTGGTTATTAAGTCTCTTAAAAAGTCCTATCTTACAGTTTTGAAAGCAAAATGTCCACAATGCGTTCTGCTGCGTGTCCATCACCGAAAGGACTACCTGCCATTGCCATAGCCTGATATTTTTCAGGAGAGTTTAACAAGCGTTCAGTTTCATAGATAATTCGCTCGCGTTCTACCCCAACCAGAATCGCAGTTCCAGCTTCTATCGCTTCTGGGCGCTCGGTAGTTTCTCTTAGGACCAACGTTGGTTTCCCGAGTATTGGCGCTTCCTCCTGGATTCCCCCTGAATCGGTCAATATGAGATAAGCCTTTGTCATCAAGTGCGCAAAATGCTCATAACGTAATGGCTCCAGAAGATGGATTCTTGAATGATTGGATAAGATCCGCCTGACTGGTTCTTGCACGTTGGGATTCAAATGCACTGGATAGACAATTTCAATATTGTTGTTTCTTTCGACCAAATCGCGAAGAGCAAGACAAAGCGATTCGAGTGGAGCTCCAAAGCTTTCCCGTCGATGTGCAGTCACCAGTATCAAAGGTCGTTTTTCAAGATTAAAACCCAACTCGAGCTGCACGGGGCGTTGGATTGTCCAAAGCAGTGAATCTACAACGGTGTTCCCTGTAAGGAAAATATACTCCTCTGGTATTTGCTCGGCTTTCAAGGCATCGGCAGCTTTCTTTGTAGGGGCAAAATGAAATGTCCCAAGTACAGCCACAACGCGCCGGTTAATTTCTTCGGGGAATGGATTATATCGATTGCCAGTGCGAAGACCTGCTTCAACATGACCCACAGGAATATGTTGGTAAAAAGCGGCCAGGGCGGCTACCATGGCAGTGGTGGTATCTCCTTGAACGAGAATCACATCTGGTTTTACTTGTGCAAGGACATCACTGATAGATGTCAATGCGCGGCTGGTAAATTTAGCTAAGTCTTGATTGTGTTGCATCAGATTAAGATCAAAATCGGGAGTAATTTGAAACCACTCGAGTATCTGATCGAGCATTTCTCTATGTTGGGCTGTAACACAAACCAGACTTTGGACTTTCGTGGAGTGTTTCGCCAGTTCTAAAACAACAGGAGCTAACTTAATAGCTTCCGGCCGAGTACCCAAAACTGTCAGAATGCGTTTCATGGTATTATTTTTATAGATAAAATAAATGACAGACTCTTGGGACGATTATAATCAAAAAGCTCCTTCTTCAGTATGGTATAATTTTTTGATATGAACCTTGTATGTCATCGTGGCTTTTTAACATCGCTGCGAGGAGTTTGATTTGGCGATCAATCCATTTAGCTGGTTAATGGGATTATTTTCTCTGGATATAGGCATTGACCTTGGCACAGCCAATACACTGGTCAATGTCAGGGGAAAAGGGATAGTCATTAATGAACCTTCCTGGGTAGCGATTGATAAAAAGTCACGGAAACCTCTAGCAATTGGGGCTGCTGCAAAAGAAATGGTAGGACGTACGCCGACCAATGTTGTTGCGGTGCGCCCATTGCGAGACGGGGTAATCTCGGAATTTGAGATCACGCAGGCGATGCTTGGATATTTCATCGGCAAAGCACACCAGCAGAGTGTTGTTCCCATGCCACGCCCTCGTGTTGTAATTGGCATCCCATCTGGAGCTACTGAAGTGGAGAAGCGAGCCGTGTATGATGCTTCTATGGCTGCTGGGGCTCGAGAGACTTATCTGGTTGAAGAACCGCGTGCGGCTGCTCTGGGTGCTGGTTTACCGATTTCTGAAGTCCGTGGCAGTATGATTGTAGATATTGGTGGTGGAACTACAGAGGTGGCAGCCCTATCGATGGGTGGAATTGTTGTTTCTCGCTCGTTGCGTGTTGCGGGTGACGAAATGGATCAAGACATTATTACCTATATTCGCAACAAGTATAATGTCTTAATTGGTGAAAGAATGGCGGAACAGGTCAAAATTGCCATTGGTTCTGCGTATCCATTATCGTCCGAACGGACCATGACGGTGCGCGGCCGTAACTTGATTTCTGGTTTGCCAGAAGCCATTGAAGTATCGTCGGTAGAGATACGAGAGGCAATCTCCGGATCGGTTCAGGTGATAGTTGATACTATTAAGGACGCGATTGATGAAGCCCCGCCCGAAATTATTGCTGATTTGATTGAGACTGGTGTTTGTTTGGCAGGCGGCGGGTCGCAACTTCAGGGTTTGGTTGAACGATTATCTGATGATCTGAAGCTCAGAGTTTGGGTTGCGGAAGATCCAATGACTTGTGTGGCGCGCGGAGCGGGCATGGTTTTGGAAAACATGCAGCTCTATCAGAATTTGCTTGTTGGCTTAGACCGTTCAGGCGCTCGATAATGGATAGGAGCGAATATTTCACGGCGCGCTACATTCACATTAACTTTGGAACATGAAAAGAAGTATTCCCCGGTTTTGGCAATCAAGTTTTGTGTTCATTGTCGTTGTTGGGCTGATTTTATTAGCATTCAGCGGCTATTTGGGCACGGTACTCAACACAAGCCTTTCACCTCTGGTGGGGATTCAGCGTTGGATTTCCAGTCGGTATAATGCGGTTTACGAATTTATAACTGTACCCCGCGATGTTGCATCTTTGCGCCAGCGTAATGCAGAGTTGGAGGCTGAGCTTGCCTTGTTGCGCACTCAGGTGATCCAGCTTCAACAGCAATTGGCAGAAGCGCAATCGCTTTATGCATTACTGGATTTTGCGCGCGAGCAACCTCAAAACCAATATATTGCCTGCGCAGTCATTGGACGAGACCCCAGTCCTTTCCTGCATTACATTATCATTGATCACGGTTCGGATGACGGTATTCGTCATGGGATGCCCGTTGTCACTGAGAGCGGCCTTGTCGGTCGGGTGGATGCTGTAATAGCTCAGGCTGCACGTGTACAATTGATCACTGACCCTGCAATCTCGGTGAATGTGCGTTTGGAGAAAGCAGGGGTGGAAGCAATATTAAGTGGATCATTAACTGGTGATGTGAGTTTGGAAATGATCCCACAAGATGTAGTGGTCGAGCCGGGTGACTTATTGCTTACCTCGGGATTGGGTGGAAACTATCCACCTGATGTGGTGGTTGGGAAAGTAGTTGGTTTACGTAAACGCGAAAATGCACTGTTTCAGTCAGCCTCAGTGCAACCAGCAGTTGATTTTTCTGGCTTGCAAGCCGTTCTGGTTATTGTGAATTTCCGTCCTGTGGATATAACACCGTTGATTTCAACATCCACACCCTGACTATTAAAAAGTGACAGCATTATTAGCTTTTCCCACACTTGTAATACTGGTAATGGTCCAAACTTCGATTATCAGCCACCTGACGCTGTTGCATGGAAGTGCTGATCTGGTTATGTTGGTGTTATTGGCTTGGTTATTGCAGGGACGAGTGAAACATGGCTGGATTTGGGCTTTGCTGAGCGGTTTGCTCATTGGTTTTATATCGGCACTCCCGTTGTTTGTTCCCTTATTTGCTTATATAGTTTTATATGCCTTAACAAGAATGTTTCAGCGGCGAGTATGGCAGATGCCAGTTATGGCGATGTTGGTCTTGACAGTAATTGGAACGTTCATACAACATTTTCTTACAATTGTGTCTTTGCAAATAAATGGTGTTCCCATAGCGTTTAGTGAAGGGATAAAATTCGTAACGCTCCCCAGTGCGTTATTAAATCTAATATTATCAATACCGGTATATGTTTTGGTAGTAGATATAGCTGGTTTTGTTTACCCCGAAGAGGTAGTAGTATGAACGGAACAGAGAAACTAAGAACGCACTTTGAGCCTTGGCGTTTGTGGGTGTTTTACATAGTTGTGGTAGTTGTGTTTGGTTATTATACGTTTCGTTTGTTTAACTTGCAGATTTTGGAAGGGCCGGAATTCTTAGGACAGTCGGATGAAAATCGTACCAGAATTGTAAGCATTCAAACGGAACGAGGGATTATTTATGATCGAAATGGGTATGTTTTAGCCAGAAATGTTCCTTCTTACAACATCGTCATAACCCCCGCTTACCTGCCAGCCGATCAAGGGGCGGTTCAGGAAATCTATCGTCAGTTATCTCAATTAATTGACATACCCGTTAATCGTGGGGTGACGGATGAAACTACCGTGAAAACATTCAAACCTTGTGATAACGACTTAGGAATATCTCAAATAGTTTATATTGGTGACACCAATGCTCCCTATGAACCAGTACGCATAAAATGTAATGTTGACCCCCAAATAGCGATGATTGTCAAGGAAAGAGCAGCAGATTGGCCTGGGGTTGGGATTGAGATTGAGCCTGTGCGTGATTATCCGACAGGTGAGTTAACAGCGGAAGTGATTGGTTTCCTCGGCCCAATCCCAGCGTCGCTGGAACAGGAATACCGAGATCTAGGGTTTGTGCCTGGCCGTGACAAGGTTGGATACGCAGGTGTAGAGGCGTCTCTAGATGATTTATTGCGCGGCAAAAATGGAACAAGAGTGGTTGAGGTAGATGTCGCCGGCAAGGAGATACGTGATTTGGAACCGCCAGTTCCTATTCAACCCGGGTACAATGTTCGTTTGACAATTGACACACGCTTACAGAGCGCAGCAAAAACAGCGCTGCTTGAAGAAATCCGTTTTTGGAATACTTACTTAAACACAATTCGCTCAACAAATGGGGTAGTGATTGCAATGAACCCGAAGACGGGAGAAATTCTTGCTTTGGTTTCTTATCCTACGTTTGAAAATAATCGTATGGCTCGGTTGATACCAGCTTACTATTATGAACAGCTTTCCCGAGATCCAAACCGTCCACTGTTTAACCATGCGATTTCTGCAGAACACCCTCCAGGATCAGTTTTTAAGCTTGCAACAGCCATTGGAGCACTCAATGAACGGGTAATCTCACCAGAGCAAAAAATATTGGATCCCGGCAAGATCACAATTACGCAAAAATTCTCCCCCAATGATCCTGGTACGGATCGCGAGTACGTGTGTTGGAACGAAGCAGGACATGGTGAAGTTGATTTTTTGCACGGAGTTGCATGGTCTTGTGATGTTTATTTCTATAAAATTAGCGGCGGGTATAAAGATGAAGTTAAGGAAGGACTGGGAATTTGGCGGCTAGGTGAATATGCTCGCGCTCTTGGCTATGGAGCCATCACCGGTATTGAGCTTCCGGGTGAAGCAGACGGGTTGATACCTGATCCTGACTGGAAACGTGTCAATGTTGGAGAAAACTGGGCAACAGGCGATACTTACATAGCTGCAATGGGGCAGGGGTATGTTCTATCTACTGTGCTTCAGGTATTGGTTTCAGCCTCGATTCTCGCAAATGATGGAAAATATATGCAGCCCACGTTGGTCAAAGAAGTTTTGGATGCGAATGGCAATGTGATTCGGCCGTTTGAGCCAAAGCTAAAGTGGGATATCACTAGAGACCCGGTCATTTCTGTGTATGATGAAAACTTTTACAAGACAGGTGAAAAGAAGACTGTTGAGCCGTGGGTGGTGGAGCTAACGAAACAGGGGATGCATATGGTCACGATGGAGGGTGGTACGGCGTACAAAGAATTTCGCGATATGCAAATTCCCTCAGCTGGAAAGACCGGCACAGCAGAATACTGCGATAATGTTGCCCAATCCAAAAATCTTTGCAGACCCGGGAACTGGCCAACACATTCATGGTATGTGGGCTATGCACCATATGATAATCCTGAGATCGCGGTTGTTGCTTTTGTATACAATGGAGGCGAGGGTGCCAGTGTTGCAGCACCGATTGTCCGCAAAGTGATGGAAGCTTATTTTGAACTCAAGGCAATTGATACTGCTGCTAAAAGCGGTGGGTAAAAAGCAGTACTGGTATAATTGAAATTATGTTGACCAGTAAAGCGTCTTTGGTGCAGATCAAGGGTATCCGCGATGGATTATTAATTACATTTGGCGAGGGAGAGTGGTCTGAGTTAGTATCATATCTTCTAAACCAAATTGAACGAGATAGGGGTTTTTTTAAGGGTGCGCGTGTAGCCCTGGATGTTGGAAACCACATTTTGCATCCAGCAGAGTTGGGGGCATTGCGAAATAGTTTCTCGGAATTTGGTATAACTCTATGGGCAGTGATCAGCAATTCGCCGACTACTGAAAGAACCGCTCAGGATTTTGGTCTGGCAACCCGTCTGTCACCTGTTAAGACTGAACGCACAATACGTGAAACGGACACACACATGCTTGGTGAGCCTGCAATTTTGGTTCAACGGACTTTGCGTTCTGGTTACCGGGTTGAGTATCCAGGACATGTCGTAGTGATCGGGGATGTGAATCCTGGCGCTGAGATCGTGGCTTCTGGTAGCATTGTTGTGTGGGGGAAGTTGCGTGGGGTTGTGCACGCGGGGGCAGAAGGAGATGAAGATGCTGTTGTTTGTGCTTTAGAGATGATTCCAACACAACTTCGTATTTCGGGAGTGGTATCGGTCTCCTTGCGGCGGCAAGGAAAACCGGTGCCTGAAATTGCACGTATTGAATCTGGACAGGTCATTGTTGAACCCTGGGTTTACAAAGAGGGAGGAAAATGAGTGCTACAACAATAACAATCACTTCTGGCAAGGGGGGGGTGGGAAAAACGACAACAACGGCAAACTTGGCTGTTGCATTGGCATTATCAGGTTGCAAAGTAGTTTGTATTGACGGTGATATTGGTTTGCGAAATTTGGATGTGGTGCTAGGTTTAGAAAACCGGATTGTTTATGATCTGGTGGATGCAGTAGAAGGTCGTTGTCGGCTGCGGCAGGCAATGATTCGTGATAAACGCGTTCCCGAGCTTTATCTTATCCCGGCGGCACAAACACGAGATAAATCCGCAGTTTCACCGAGTGATATGGTTCGATTAGTAGATGAGTTGCGGGAAGAGGTGGACTATATTTTAATTGATTCTCCCGCTGGGATTGAGCGTGGTTTCCGTAATGCTATTGCACCCGCTGATCAGGTAATTGTTGTAACGAATCCGGAAGTATCAGCTGTTCGGGATGCAGATCGAATTATTGGACTGGTAGAGGCTGAGGAAAAAGGCCCCGCTAGGCTAATTATTAATCGCCTGAATCCTTCCATGATAAAGCGCGGTGATATGCTGACCTCTGAGGATGTTTTGGAGCTTCTAGCAGTGCAGTTGATTGGTGTAGTGCCGGAAGATGAAGCAGTGATTATTAGTACAAATAAAGGTTATCCCGTCGCTCTGGATGGTAAGTCCCGCGCAGGACAGGCTTTTCATCGAATTGCGCAGCGTCTAAGGGGCAAGGAAGTGCCGATGGAAAGTTTTAGTGAAAAAGAGGATTTCTTTAGCAAGATTTCCAGAATATGGCGTTCAGGAGGGGAGTGAAAATGGCGGGTTGGCTGGAACGATTCTCGCTTAGTAAGCCCAAGAGTGCCGAACATGCGAAAGAACGATTAAGACTGGTATTAATTCATGATCGCACCGATTTAACCCCTTATGAACTGGAAGCGCTGAAGAATGATTTGTTGGAAGTGATTTGTAAGTATGTGGAAATTGACTCAAAGGGCGCGCACATCAGTGTTGCCCAGGATGGAAGAGAGCAGCGACTGGTTGCTGATATTCCGATTGCCAAAACAAGGAAGAGACGTTCAGGTTGATTGGTTTCAAGAAACAGCTTGTTTGGTAATATGATGCAGAGAGAATTTTGGCGACAATTTGATTATTGGCTGTTCGGTAGCGTAGTCATTTTATGTATTTTTGGTATTGCAATGATTCGCTCTGCCATTGCCGGAAATCAAGTTTTAGCCGAATTGGTTACCCGTCAATCTATTTATGTGGGTCTTGGCCTTGCGGTTGTTCTTGTAACTGCGATCATTGATTATCATTATTGGGCATCTATTTCACGGGTGATGTATGTTGGCACGATTGCATTTTTAGTAATCGTGTTTATTGTGGGCGAAGTTCAATTTGGTTCCGCGCGCCGTTTAGATACAGGACTTTTCTTTATTCAACCTTCTGAGATTGCAAAAATTGTGTTGGTATTGGTTTTAGCAGATTTCTTTGCAAAGCGTCAGGAACAAACACATAACTTGAGCTGGCTGTTTCGGAGTTTCCTGACAACAATGGGCATTGTTGTTTGGATTTTGTTACAACCCAATTTGAGCACCTCTATTGTCATGATGGTATTATGGTTTTCTCTATTGTGGATTAGTGGCTTACCGCTAAAGCATTTGTTGGTGTTTGCTGTTATAGCGTTGGTGCTTGTAGTGATTTTGGGTGGACTGGTTATATCAGGGGTGAAACTGCCCTTTATTGCAGATTACCAGATTGAACGTGTTGTTAATTTTCTATTCCCCGATCCCAATGCACGACATGGCGACACGTACAATGTAGAACAAGCCTTGATTACGATAGGTTCTGGAGGGTGGTTTGGCCAGGGCTACGGACATAGTCCGCAAGTGCAGTTGCGTTTTTTGAAAGTTCGTCACACAGATTTTATTTACGCCGCGATGGCGTCTGAATTTGGTTTTGTAGGTACAACTATCGTTACCGGCTTGCTGATATTTGTAATTTTGCGCTGTCTGCGCGCAGCACGCATCGCGGCAGATCCCTTTGGCTCTTTGATTGCTTATGGCATTGCCACTGTCCTGTTTTTTCAAACCGCGGTTAACATCGGTGTTAATTTGAATCTGATTCCGGTGACAGGATTGACCTTGCCTTTTGTCAGTTATGGTGGAAGTTCTCTGCTTTCTCTGGTACTGGGTATAGGTTTGGTCGAAAGCGTCGTTGCGCGGCATAAACTTTATGAGGCTTAATTGGGAGAATAATGTCAGAACAGATGAAACCAGTTCGCGTTCGGTTTGCTCCCTCTCCAACCGGGCATATGCATTTGGGAAGTGGACGAACGGCTTTGTATGATTATTTAATTGCTCGAAAGACTGGGGGAAAATTTATATTGCGCATTGAGGATACGGATCGAAAAAGGTACGTTCCTGGTGCGGAAGAAGAATTGATTGAAGGTTTGCATTGGTTGGGTTTAGATTGGGATGAGGGCCCAGACATAGGTGGTCCTTATGGTCCATATCGCCAGTCTGAGCGAGGTGAAATTTACCGGGAATACGCCAGAAAATTAGTGGGGATGGGACATGCATATTTTTGTTTTTGCACGCCTGATAGATTAGAGCGTGTACGTCAAGAGCAGCAGAAACGCAAGGATATTATCCGATATGATGGTACCTGTAGAGGGTTGGATCCCGATGAGGCACTGAAGCGCGTTGCTAATGGTGAACGGCATGTTATTCGTTTCAAAGCACCCCGCGAGGGGGTAACAACGGTGCACGATTTACTGCGTGGCGATATTACGGTGGATAACCAAACCATCGATGATTTTGTTTTGTTGAAGTCAGATGGTCTGGCGGTCTACCACTTGGCAGCTATGGTTGATGACCATCTAATGAAAATAACCCATGTTATTCGGGGGTCTGAATGGTTGCCCACATTTCCGCTGCATGCTTTGATTTATCGCGCGTTTGGCTGGCAGGAGCCAGTATGGGTACATCTTTCAGTTTTCCTAAAACCTAGTGGCAAGGGCAAAATGAGTAAGCGGGAAGCCGCAGAACTTGGCAAGGATGGATATTCGATTTTCATCGCTGATTTGAAGCAGTCCGGATACATACCCGAAGCAGTTGTCAATTGGATTGCTTTGATGGGGTGGAGCTATGACGATCGCACCGAATTTTTCACTTTATCTGACTTGATTGACAAATTTAGTCTTGAGCGCTTAAATCCTGCTCCAGCAGCGATCAACTTTTCGAAATTAGATCATTTCAATGGGTTGCATATTAGATCTTTAGCGATTGGAGACCTGGCACAACGATTGCGTCCATATTTTGAAAAGGGGGGACTAAAGGTTGATCCGGTGATTCTGGAAAAGGTTACCCCCCTCGTGCAACCGCGAATTACAACGCTGGATGACGCGGTGGATATTGCTGGTTTCTTTTTTCTTGAGCATGTGGAACCACGTATAGAAGAACTGATTGGAAAAGATTTGTCACTGCGAGAATCTGCCGAAATTGCCCAAAAATCCTATAAAGCACTTGAAAGCGTTGAAACCTTTAACGCTGAGAATACAGAGACTGCTATGCGTCAGCTGGTAGAAGAGCTGGGGCTAACTGCGGGGCAGGTATTTGGTATACTGCGCGTAGCCATTACAGGGCAAAAGGTGAGCCCACCGTTGTTTGAAAGCATGGAAATTATTGGAAAACAAAAAACATTAGCGCGGATCCGTTATGCAGTTAACCTATTGGAGAATTCGGTCGAAAAAGGTTATTTTTGATGTTATTCCCGTTAGTCGAGTGCATTCCTAATTTTTCTGAAGCGCGCCGCCAGGATGTGGTTGATGCAATTCAACAATCAATCCAGAAGGTGCCGAATGTTTATGTTCTGGATCGACATTCGGACACGGATCACAATCGAACTGTTATTACTTTCGTAGGCTCACCTTCCGCTGTTGAGGAAGCGGCTTTTCAAGCCATTGCGACGGCAGCGCGGTTGATAGATTTAAATCTCCATACCGGCGAACATCCGCGAATAGGGGCGACTGATGTCGTGCCTTTTGTGCCAATTTATGATGTGAGTATGCAAGAATGTGTTGAAATGGCTCGCCGTTTGGGCAGAAGAGTGGCAGAAGAGTTAGAAATCCCAGTGTACTTGTATGAAGAAGCAGCCACCCGGGAAGATCGAAGAAATCTTGAGAATATCCGGCGTGGGGAGTATGAGGGTTTAAGGGTTGAAATCACCGACAATCCTGATCGTGTGCCTGATTTCGGTCCCTGCCAGTTAGGTCCAGCGGGCGCAACCGTGATTGGCGCCCGCCAGCCTTTAATCGCTTTCAATGTATATCTTAACACGGATGATGTAAGCATTGCTCAAAAAATTGCGCGTGCAGTTCGGAATTCAAGTGGTGGGTTACATTATGTTAAGGCGCTTGGAGTTCTAGTCGGGGGACGTGCACAGGTTTCGATGAACCTGACCAATTTTCGACAAACAACCCTTGAGCGGGTGGTTGAGATGGTTCGCAGAGAAGCCGCTCGCTATGGTACGACAATTCATCATTCTGAATTGGTTGGGTTAATTCCTCAAGAAGCCTTAATTAATGCTGCGGTTTGGTATTTGCAATTAGATAGCTTTGAACCATCACAGATATTGGAGTACCAGCTTCAGAAAGTATTGAAATTAGAGCCACAACAGAGATTGTCCGATCAGCGATATGAGTTTCTAAATGAATTGGCAACCGGGAAGCCAACTCCAGCAGGTGGTTCAGCTAGCGCATATGCCGGTGCTGCCGCTGCCGCTTTGGTGGCAATGGCAGCACGAATTACATTACAGAAAAAAAACCGCACTTCTGTTTCCAATCAGCTATGGGAAATTATTGAACAAGCTGAGGCATTGCGCAGCCAGTTAATATCCGCTATTACCAGAGATGCTGAAGCCTACCAGCATTATCTTCAAGTGCTCAAACGATCTAAAGAGGTTGGTTCACAGATAGAGTATACATCTGCCATTTTGGAGATTATTCGAGTTCCTCTTGAAGTGGCTCAGCGTACTATTGAGGTTTTAGAAATGATAGTTAGAACTGCGGCAATATGTCTTCCGGCAGTTTTGGGCGATTTGGGAAGCGCAATGGCATTGGCACGCAGCGCTCTGATTGGTGCTGGGATTAATATCCGGGAGAATGTTAAGCTCTTCCCGGAGGATTCCCAATATGCACAATCCGCGGTAAGTGACATAAGGAATTTGGAAAGCCGTTTTTTGGGGTTAGAAAAGCAGATAAAATCAATCCTGCAGGAGCGGGGTAATCTTACTTTACCTGATATTTTATGAGCATTATATCCAGATCATATTGTCTTCGCCTGACTATAATCTGTATTATTGTTTTATTTGCGCTAAACGGTTGTGTTGATAGCTTTTCACCAGATTTTCCCACTCCAACTAGTGCTGAGACTGCCCTACCTGCTGCAGTGGAGAACTTGTCTCAAACTAGTCTTGAGGATCAACCTACGCTGACGCCACCGTCTTTGCCGGCCATTTGGATAGCCCCAGAAGTGCCGGGGGATATCAGGCGGGAGATCGCGCTTTTGCCAGGTTTTCGTCTGACTGACCAAACGAATGATGCTCAATTGACACTAGAAATCGGCTCGAATTCTAAAGCAGTCACGTGGATTTACGCTTTAGTTGCACCCTTTCCTACAGTTTTGGATGGTGTTTCGTCTGAGCAATTGATATCTGTCTGGACAGGTGAACTACTTGATAGTGACTTGCAGGTCGCTCGATTACTGGTTAGCAGGGAAACCAAAGCAATTTTTGATAAAGTCTGGGGACCTGCTTCAAAGCGCGTTTTGGTGGTCCCAAAAGATCAAATTCTCGATCAAGCGTGGAGCGATAAATCAAGTTGGGCTATCATCCCCTTTCAGGAAATAGAACCGCGTTGGAAAGTGCTTGAAGTGGATGGAATTTCTCCGCTACGAAAGGGCTTTGATGCTCAAAAGTATGCTTTGAAAGTTGACTTTTCTTTGCATGGTGCAGAGTCATTTGTTCAAAAAATCTTAGATTCGGGATCATTTCCAAAGACAAATCGAGATGAGCACAAGTTGACAACGGTTGTTCTGACGGGCGTGACTGCACTAGTACGCGGAACTGCCAGTATGATGGAAATAAAAGGATTAACCTATCCAGCGATTGATATTAGGAATTTGTTGCGTGAGGCTGATATAACTCACATCAGCAATGAAATCCCATTTACGCCTAAATGCCCACCGCCCTATCCCAGAGAAAACAATCTGGTCTTTTGTAGTGCGCCGAAGTATATTGAGTTGTTGCGAGACGTCGGTACTGATGTGGTTGAGCTAACAGGTGACCATTTCCAGGATTGGGGACCCGAGGCAATGTTATTTACAGTTGATTTGTATAAGCAAGAGGGCTGGCAATATTATGGTGGGGGCGTTAACCTGGAGGACGCACGGAAGCCATTGCTTCTTGAACATAACGGCAATAAAATTGCCTTTCTTGGTTGTAATGCTAAAGGACCAGGTTATGCTGGGGCAAGAGAAAATCAGCCTGGGGCTGCCTTATGTGATATTGAATGGATGCGGCAAGAGATAAAAAATTTACGCGATGAGGGTTATCTTCCTATTGTTACCTTTCAACACCTTGAGTATTATTCGTATGCTATACACCCAATTTTGCAAAAAGATTTTCGGGCAGTTGCGCAAGCGGGTGCAATCATTGTGAGTGGCAGTCAGGCACATCAGCCTCATGCATTTGAGTTTGTTAATCAGTCCCTACTACATTATGGTTTGGGAAATTTGTTTTTTGATCAAATTGTTGAAGGAATACCTACCCGGCAGGCATTTATTGATCGCCATGTATTCTATAATGGTAAATACATTGGAACCGAGTTATTGACGATTTATTTTGTTGATCTGGCACGTGCTCGCCCGATGACTGGCGACGAGCGGAACGATCTCTTAAGAACGGTGTTTATGGAGAGTGGCTGGTAGATATATTTGGTGGAGGTAATATGGGACTTAAACCGGATCATTGGATTAAAAAAATGGTGAGAGAACACAGGATGATAGAGCCATTCGCTGAAGAACAGGTTCGCGATGGGGTGATTTCTTATGGTGTCTCATCGTATGGCTATGATATCCGGGTCGCAGATGAATTTAAGATTTTTACCAATGTATATTCGGCTATTGTTGATCCAAAACGATTTGATCCCCGTTCAATGATTGATTTCAAGGGGGATGTGTGTATTATTCCTCCGAATTCGTTTGCTCTCGCCCGCACAGTTGAGTATTTTCGTATTCCTCGCAGTGTGTTGACGGTCTGTCTTGGAAAAAGCACGTATGCGCGTTGTGGAATTATTGTAAATGTAACACCATTTGAGCCGGAATGGGAAGGCTTTGTCACTCTGGAGATTTCAAATACTACTCCACTACCGGCAAAAATTTATGCGAATGAAGGCATCGCTCAAGTATTATTTTTTGAGGCAGATGAGATATGTGATATATCATATGCTGATAAGAAAGGCAAATATCAGGGTCAGCAATCTATCATTTTACCCAAGTTGTGAGTTTTTTAATTTTTAGGCTGGTCAAAGAACTTGGCCATGTCAAAGTCAAATAATTTACCCGAAATAACTCGCAAAGCCATTCGACATCAAAACGTTGAAGGTTATTTGCTCATAACATTGCTGAGCTTTGCCTTATCAGTTTCGCTAACACGATTATTTTTAGAGCTAACCGGTTATCCTCAACTTGGCGGTGGAGAACTACATATTGCTCATGTTCTTTGGGGGGGATTGTTTCTATTTGCGGCGTCTCTATTACCGCTCATTTTTGTTAACCGATGGGTTTATAGCTGGAGTGCTTTATTGTCCGGTTTCGGAGTGGGGTTGTTCATTGATGAGGTCGGTAAGTTTATCACCCAAAACAATGACTATTTTTATCCGGCGGCTGCACCGGTCATTTACGTTTTCTTTCTGCTTATTGTGCTTGTGTTCGTGATTGTTCGGCGGCCTCAGCCTCGAACACCAAGAGGCGAGTTTTATCATGTATTGAAGGATTTGGAGGAGGTGCTTGATCATGACCTATCTGACATTGAATTGGCGCGCATTCATGATCGGTTAAGTAAAATTTTGCGGGAGTCAAAAGACCCTGTCTTAATTGAATTAGCTGCAAGTTTAATGCGATTTTTAGAGAGTGATGAGCTGGTTCTTAAGCCAGAAAAACAAAATTTTATACAGCGATGTTTTCAAAGGCTTTCGCAGTGTGAATCACATTACTTGACAAAAAATCGTTTTCGGGCAATTTTGTCAGGTGGGCTTGGTGCTTGGGGAATTTGGGCTATTTTGTTGCCGACGTATATTCTGATTCATTTGAGTCAATCGGCTGAAATTGAAAAAATATTGACAGAATTGGTTGCGAATCGGCTTTTGCGAGGTGTGGTAAGCTGGAATTTATTTGAAACGCGGGTGGGACTACAGGGGGTTATCGGCCTATTGTCCATACTTGGAGCAATACTATTATGGATAAAGGAAAGTAAAGGGATATACATTGGGTATATGACCATGCTCGTTTCACTTACCGTTGTAAACCCATTGTTGTTTTATTTTGAACAGTTTTCTGCAATCATTAATGCCTTGATACAATTTGCTTTACTGCTAGGCGTCTTGCGGTATCGTAAGCGCTATCTCGTAGGTTGAAATTTCAAAATAGTCTTTTCTGGATCGGACGGAGGGTAAAGATGGATAAGTTTAGGTTTTATATTCGTTTGCTGATTGTATTTGGTGCCTTGCTTGCTTTTATCTGGCTATTTGTGGTCGTGTTTCAACGGGTTTGGTCAGGTAACACAGAACCGCTGGCAGAGCCATTCACGATCGCAATTACAACGGTTGCTGGAATTGTTGGTGGTGTTACTGCAATTGGCTTGGGTGTCAAACCCCCACCAAGCCAAGCTGGGATACAAGGACGAATTTATGCCTTTGGTGAAAGGGTGCTTCCAGGTCAAAGCAGATCGGTTCAGGAATTTGCCATAGCAATTTATACCCTAGCCTATATTCTTGTAGCGGTGATGTGTTGGATAACATGGATACGCTATCCGGATTCTGCGCTTGATTTAATAAAAGATATGGCTGGTGTTTTTCTTGGGATGGCTGTAGCAGTTTTACAGAGTTTCTTCGGGGTTGACTGAATATTAATTTTTCGTGTTGACCGGTTTGACGTGTGCTCGAAATATGCCGGAAACACCAACTAAGATTAATATTGCCCCAGCTACTGTCCATATGGTGATTGTCTCTTTAAGGATTATTCGCCCGAGTATGACCGCGATAATTGGGTTTACATAGCTGTAGGTGGTAACCAGATTGGTTGGTAGCATCCTGAGCGCTTGAATATACGAGGTGAATGCGATTAATGAACCAAATATTACTAAATAAGCCCATGCAATCCAGGCTTCCAGTACAGGCTGGGGTAGTGGTTCTCTAAAAATTAGCGCAAGGGTCAAAAACCCTATTCCACCAAAGAGGAGCTGGTAACCTGAGTGAACAGTTGGTGTTAGTTTGCTTTGGTATTTGCTTTGTAGTACAGTTCCTCCAGCCCAACTTATAGCTGCCAGATTAAGAGCAAAAATTGATAGCAGGTCTGCGCGAACTCCAGATAAAATGGTGGGCATACTGAGCACAATAATTCCCCCTGTTCCAATTATCCAAGAGACGAGAAGATTCCATGTAGGAGCTGTGCGAGTAACGAGAGCGTTTATAGTTGCCACCCAAATGGGTGTTGCGGCGATAATCAACGCTGCAATACCAGAATCCGCTCTTTGTTCACCCACCATAACGAGGCCGTTTCCTCCCAGCCAAAACAATTGACCACTGATAAACAACCATAGCAGTTCCTCTTTTGAAAGATTTGTTCTTTGTTTTGCTAGCAGTGACAAAATCAATAGAATTGCTCCAGCCGCAATAACTCGATAGGCGCCCAGCATAAATGGGGTAAATCCAGCCCCAGGTCTTACTCCAACCCGAATTGCGAGATATGTACTCCCCCAGACCAGATATACAACAGAAAGATGGAACAATCCCGCGGGATTCAGTGAGGAATGATGTGATTTGTTATTCTGCAACATAATGCTCCGGAATTAAATATTTATTTTGCGGTTATCTTATTGTATCCTCAATTACTTATCGATATGTATTTGATGAATGGTCAGCGAGTTCGGATATAATAAGCCCACTTGCCCTTGTAACTTTTCAGGCAGCTCCTTATGTCTCGTCTTACAAAAACGTCTTTGATGTTGGCAATATTTTTTGCGCTTGATAAAGGTCTGGGTATTTTACGCCAGGTCGTGATTGCCCGTCAATTTGGTTTATCTGCGGAGTTGGATGCTTACAATGCAGCGAACAACATCCCCGATTTGTTATTTGCGCTTATTTCGGGAGGGTCACTGGCAATAGCTTTTATTCCCGTGCTTTCTGAAGTATTAACCCAGCACGGACGTGAGAGTGCTTGGCGGCTTTTTTCTCGAATTGCCAATCTGGCTTTTATGGTTACCGGTGTGCTTGCACTTGCTGTAGCTCTGCTGGCAAGACCAATGGTTGGGTGGGAACTTGGTATTGCCCCAGGGTTTAATGAAAGCCAGCAAGAATTAGTTATAACTCTGATGCGGCTTAATTTGATTGCTACATTGTTATTTTCAATTAGTGGGCTTGTGATGGCTGGACTTCAAGCCAATCAGCATTTTTTCCTGCCTGCAATGGCACCATTGCTATACAATCTAGGACAAATTTTTGGCGCTTTGATATTGGTGCCTCAAAAAAATTACGTGCTGGGAAGTGTAACTTTTCCAGCTTTGGGACTTGGAGTATATGGTCTGGTCTATGGCGTTATTCTTGGTGCCGTACTGCATTTAGTTATTCAGGTGCCCGGACTGATCATTTATCGTTTTCGGTGGATACCGGAGATTGGTTTGCGCACACCCTCGGTCCAAAAGGTGTTGCGACTGATGGGACCCCGTCTTGTTACCATGTTGATTATTCAATTGATTTTTATTGTGCGAGATAACCTTGCTTCTCGGTTGCCGTCTGGCGCAGTTACAGCGTTAGCTTATGGCTGGATGATACAACAGGTGCCTGAAACACTTTTGGGCACAGCTCTTGGCACGGCTATTCTCCCAACCCTTTCTGAGCAAGTCGCTATTCGGGATTGGGGACGTTTTCAGGAAACCGTAGAAAATGCGGTGAAGGTCATTCTGTCATTAACTATTCCAGTCTGCTGCATTCTAGCAGTTGGACTACGCCCTCTGCTGGTTTTTGCTTTTGGTTTTGAGCCACAAGGAACTGATTTATTGCTCTGGGTAACTCGGGGTTTTCTCTTGGGACTCACCGGTCATGCTCTACTGGAAGTTGCGGCACGTTCTTTTTATGCTCAGCAAGACGCTATTACCCCTTTATTTGCTGCGCTTGTTAACATCACCATATACATTGTTGTTGGTAGCCGGTTGTTTCGCCCGGTTGGGGCTGCAGGGATAAGTTTAACAGATGCGCTTGCTTTTACAAGTCAGGCGGCGTTTCTATTATTCCTATTGCGCTTTTTCCCAAATATCAAAACAAAAATTTGGCGAAAGCTTAAGGAGCACTTCTTGTGTATTTCCTCTGATTGTCAGCAGATGCGCTTTAAAGGGTTAAGTGAACAGGTTCCCGGGATTCAGTTAAAACTGGGGAATACGATCTATCGAGCCCTTTTAGGTGCAGGTTTAGGTGGGCTGATGACCTTTGCAGTGCTTATGGGTATCGGGGATAATCTTTGGGGATCAATCGTGGGCATGTTGCTTGGGGGATGTCTGGCATTATTGTTTATTTTGCCAGAATTGCGTATCATGCTGAAGCTGTAAAGATGATGGAGTATAATTGGGTGCATGGCTACTCAAGACGTTGAAAATACGACACCAACTAGGACACAAATCACAGAAAACAACGAAAAACCGCATCGTAAGGTAAGGCGCTGGTTATGGGTTTTGTTGGGGGTATTTGCGATAATTGTTTTTGGCTTAATTGGAGCTTTTGCGGGGTATCGTTATGCAGTAAACCTGCGACTGCAAAAGCTGAATAACCAGATTGCTCTTGTTGCTACCACACAATACCAGCTTGGTTTGCAGGATATGGAAGCACAGCGGTATGATACTGCTCGCAAGAGATTTGAATATGTGGTGCAATTGGATCCAAATTTTCCAGGCGCGACTGAAAAATTAACAGAAGTGATGATGCTCATGGCATTGCAGTCTACACCTACGCAGGCGCCTACGCCTACGATTGAGTTGACCGCGACCCCAGACCTTCGTAGCGTGGAAGAGATGTTTGCTTACGCGCAAGAATTGATGCGTGCAAAGCAATGGAAAGCTGTTATTGACGTTTTAGACATGATACGCTCAGAGAACTTAAACTACCGTACTTTGGATGTAGACGGGATGTACTACATTGCCCTTCGCAATCGTGGTATTGACAAGATTGTGTTGGAGGGGAATCTTGAAGGTGGTGTGTATGATTTAGCATTAGCTGAGCGCTTTGGACCGTTAGACCACGAGGCAGATGGGTATCGAAATTGGGTACGGCTATATCTAACAGGTGCTAGTTTTTGGGGTCTAAACTGGCAAAAAGTTGTAGAGATCTTTTCTCAAATCTACCCATCTCTGCCAAATCTACGGGACGGCTCAGGAATGACGGCTGCTGAACGTTACCGTATTGCTTCCATTCGCTACGGGGATCAACTTGCAGCATCCCAAGATTACTGTGGAGCACGCGATCAGTATCGAAATGCACTTTCTATGGCTCCTGACAGCAAATTGGCGCCGACTGCAACTGCTGTTCAACTGATATGCCAACCACCTACGCCAACACCTGCGCCGACTTTTACACCTTCACCCACTTCGGAAGTTGTTGCAACCCAGGAACCTACTGTTGAGTCACCAACCCCAGAACCGACAACTGCGACCCCATAAAATATATGTTTGGTTTTCGAAGTTCATTCTTCGAAAACTCTAGAGTGGATAGTTTAAATCGTCTTAGACAACTTAAAAACGCCAGCAGCATCTTCTGGACTGGTGTTGATTCTAACTTGGTAATATCTTATAACTAGTCTGGGGTGGGTGCTTTGAGCTTGCTTGGGCACACTTATTGCACGCCTTTTTCCAAAGATGAGGCGTATTTCTATATGGAAGAGCTACTTTGGCTAACTTTATTTTGGGGGTATTCAGCAGCATTTAGTGTGCTTATAAGGTGGTGGAAACAGCAGCGTTTGTTTTGGGCTCAGGGGGTAGTGGCATTATTTTTATTCCTTATAGCATGGGGACTGCCATATCGGGAGAGTATTCGAGTTGTTATTTGGTGTATTGGCTGTGTTCTATTAAGAGTGCTGATCCACTCCTCTATTAGTTCTTCACGTTTACTTCAATATTCACTGATTTATTTTAATTGTTTGATGCTTCTGGTCATGTTTTGGGTGGTTTTGAATGGTGATTTACGTGTCATGATTGGCATTGGAATCCCGGCTGTATGGGTTGCTTGTCTAGGATGGCGCCGATTGATTCAAGGATCGGCTTGGGGGCGCGGCGCGGTATAAAAGCGGTAGGGCTCATCAGGATAATAATGAAAAACAGAGCGCTCAGGAAATTTTCGAATAACTTGTTGATTGTTTTCTTCCCCTCGATTGTAGATGAATACAAACGGTGTATTGTGATAAGGGTTGCTGAGTTCAAGTAGTGTGCCGTATTCTATCCAATCCTCTTGTGGGTGAACAATAATTAATGCTGGGGTCAGGTCCTTTGCTTCTGGTGTGAGAAATGGTTCAAGTTGTGCTCGGCGTGCTCCGTACAGTCCATATAAACTGCCAAGCCGTATAGGTGTATAAATAAAAATATTTGTTGCTACCAACAGGCTGACTAGTACGGTTGTAGCTGCCCACCGTAATGCTGGTAGAAATGACTTGGAAAACTTGCCGGCAAGCCAATGAATTCCTGCTGCGGTAAGGAGTGTCAGACAGTAAATGCTTTCATAGTAATATCTTGGACCCAATAACCAAGCCCCAATCCAGTAAAATAAATAAGCGAATATCAGACTTGGGAAAATCGAACTAATTAACCAAGCACGGCGATTGTGTCGGATTGCTAATAGACCAAAAGGTAGAAAAAGCCACGAAATGAACGGCCAACCCAGAAAGTCATGCCATCCTACCCAGAGGTTAAAGCGTGTATTTACCCAACCAGCATAAAGGCTAAAGCCATTTTCTTGTAAGCCAACACCTGGGCCGAACCCAATTCTGTCATAAGGCCACCAGAGTGTATAAGGATTAGTAAAAGGGTTGCCGGTTACTGCAAACTGCCATACAAAAAATAGCATGGAGATTAGACCGGCAATTGTGCCTATCAACAAAACTCTAATTTTTTCCTGTTTTTTATGCTTGAATAACAGGATAATGCCGTGAATGAAGAAGGGAAATGTAACCCCCAAGGCAGTCAGGGGGCGTGTTAGCGACATTAAGCCTATCGAAAGAGCGGCAACAGACATGGGTATCCAGCGAGGGATAGAGCTTTTTTCATCGAATGAATCAAGCCAACTTAGCGCTAGAAATAGACTGAGTAACAAGCACCAGCTATGAGAAAGCAATGAAGATGCATTCATTAGGAAGAATGGCGAAGTAATTGTGAGAAATGTTCCCGTCAGAGCAGTTGGCCCATTCAGTATCTTTTTCCCAAGACGATAGATAAACCAAGTAGTTAGACTGGCCAAAAAGGGGGGCAATAATGAACGCTTACCAATTAAGATACCGAAAGATAATACAACTGGCCAGGCGGGTGGATATTTACTGCTGCGCCATCCATTGGCGTCCACAACAAAGGGTACCAGAAAGCATTTTGGACATTCTGGTGTGGGTAGTAAGAGGTTCCCTCCAGCAATTGCCTCGGCTTGCCATACATATGCAATCTCATCTTCAATATGCGGAATGCCCTCAAAAATTCTTTCCCCAATAAAAGCTGTAGCCACAAAGGCAACCACGACTAGGACCAGGGCTAGGCAATCTGTAATGCTTGGATGCTCTGAGAACAATTTCATGAAGCCTTGAGAATACAATCAAATTGGATTGCCGATTAAATCATAAGTCAAAGCGCCGGTTACCCGAATATTAACAATTTCGCCAACAGGTAATTTTCCTTCAATAAAAACGAGCCCATCGATTTCTGGCGCGTCACGATACGAGCGCCCAGCAGAGATACCATTATCGTAGCCTTCTATTAGGACCGGAAGAGCTTTTCCAATAAAGCTTCTATTTTTCGACAGAGAGATTTCCTGCTGTTGCAGCATCAAACGCTCAAGTCTTTTTTGCTTTGTTTCTGACAGCACCGGGTCGCCGAGCTCTTCGCTGGCTGTGCCTGGTTCGAAAGAAAACGGAAAAACGCCAATACGGTCAAATTGAATTTCGCGCACAAAATTGAGCAACACTTGAAACTCTTTCTCGGTTTCGCCAGGATAGCCGACAATAAACGTGGTGCGGATAGCCAATTGTGGCATTTTCTTTCGCATTTTATCCAAAGTTCGATAAACCCATTTCATATCTGCTGGTCGTTTCATACGACGGAGGATATCCGGATGAGCGTGTTGAAGCGGTATGTCGAGGTAAGGTAAAATTTGAGGGTTTTCTGCCATTACTGATATTAGCCTGTCAGTAATGCATCCTGGATAAGCATATAAAATGCGCACCCAAGGAATACGTGGAACGGTCTTAACTAATGCTTCCAATAACGAAGACAGGCCTTCTTTTTCTCCTCTATCATGTCCATATGCAGTGGTATCTTGTGCAATGAGAATAATTTCCTTAGCTCCGCTCTCTTGAAGCATGATAGCTTCTTCGAGAATAGCAGTTTGTGGACGGCTGACAGTGGGGCCCTTTATAAGCGGGATTGTGCAAAAGGCACAGGGGCGATGACAACCATCAGCAATCTTTAGATAGGCACTTCCACCCTGTTGGGCGATTCGCGGTATGCCACGTTCATCATAACTTACTGCACAGTTGCCTGGCAAGTGATATAAAGGGGTAGGAAGGTTGTTTGATCTTAACCCTTCAACAACATTGACAATATCCATCCAACGCCGAGTTCCTAGAAGACCATCTAATTCAGGTACTTGCTCGACTACCATTTGATGATAAAGTTCGGTCATGCAACCTGTGGCAACAAGCTTTTGTCCTGGTCGTTTTTTGCGGGCTAGCTCTTTGAGCATTTGAATTGATTCCTGGCGAGCAGATTGAATAAACCCGCATGTGTTTACAATAATGAATCGGGCTTGATTTAGTTTTGCAACTTGCGTATAGCCATTTCTATTTAATAACTCAGCCATCGAACTAGAATCAACAGTATTCTTTGCACAACCAAGCGAGACTAGAAAATAGGTGTTGAAACGCATATGAGTTTATTTAAGGAATAAAAGGTGTTACGGTTGGTGTTTGGATGGTGGGCGTTGGCTGCGGTGTTAAAGTTGCGGGCTGTGTTGTAGTAGGGGTAACGGTAAAACGGGCTGTGGGGGTAATGATTCCGCCGATCGTAAAAATTAAATTAACTGGCTGACCAGTAATTCCCAAGCTCCCCAAATCCTGTTGGTTAAAGACAATTTGAAGTGCAGCGGCATTTCCACCTTGGATTTCAATTTGTTGCTTTCCCGAAAATGGGTAGGCATTACCGGGTTTCACTCGCCCAAGAAATGCCTCTTTACCGTCCGCGATGACTCTCATCCATGCTCGTTGTCGGGCAATAATATACACCTGAAGCGGGTCGGTACCAGAGAAGGCCTGGGTTGACTCGAGTTGCGTTGTTTCATTAGCCCCTTGCAGCAATTCTTGGTTTTGATTCGTGTCGGTTGCAACTAACTTAGGTGTAATTAGGAAAGTTGGGGTATTAGTAGGCAATACGGATGTCTCTTTAGTTGGGATATCCCTTAGGGCAGCAAAAGCAGGTTGTTCAGTTTGCCCACGAAGCGCAGAGACTTGAGAAATGCTCCAAAACACAAATAATAAAAGCACAATAATCATGCCTCCACCGATCAACAAGTCAGGGGTGACAAATCGTTTCCAGATAGTCGCTGGTCTAGATAAAACTGATCGGGATGACGATTTCTGCCGATTCGGGGTATTTGTTGCAAGTTCTATTCGGCGAGACTGTAACACCTCGCCAAATTGCAGCATGATTTCCTCTGCGTCCAGATCCAGAAATCGGGCATAATTGTGCAACATTCCACGTCCCTGAACTAGGGAAGGCAATTCTTCCATGCGAGCTTCTTCTAATGCTTGTAAGTGATGAACTCGTACGTGTATGTGATCTTCGACATCAGATAACTCAAGCCCCAACGCTTTTCGACGTTCTTGGAGCTTGTGTCCAATATCTTGGAGGATTTGCTTTGATGCAGGTATTTGCGTGGCGTTAGGATTGTTCGCTAAGGGAGCTTCTTCCTGCTTTGTCGAAATGATCCTCAAAGGGGTTTCTTTTTGGGGAGATTCGGTTGCAGTGGGCAATTCATTAGATTCAACGAGAGCTGTACCTGACCACGCGTCTAGAAGGGGTTGCGATGGAATTCCCAAATAATCGGCATACAAACGCAAAAAACCGCGTCCTTGAGTTTCAGAGGGCAACAAATCAAACTGATCATTTTCTAGTGCTTGCAGATAATGCAGCCGAATACGCGTGGCTTGGGCTGCCTGCTCAAGGGTTAGCTGGCGCTCAAGGCGAGTTTTTTTAAGATGCGAACCGATACTTTCTGTCATCAGGAGATTATTTTAACAAAAAACTGGCCCGCCAGCATGTGCCAAGTCCGGCCAGTTTTTTATTGGTGTTCAGGATAGAGCGAGCTGGTTTATTGATTAGTTTCTTCAGTGTCTATACCTGCGCTGGCAACTGCTGTCTCGGCTTCTGTTTGTGGCTCAATTTCGATCTTTTCGCCTTCTCTATGGACAATTATTCTTACTTCAGGCACTAGATCAACCGTCAGGTGAATACGCGCCTTATGCTCGCCCAGCAAGCGTATTGGCTGGCATTCAATCTGTCGTCGTTCGATTGTAACACCATATTTATGTGATATTGCTTCAGCAATCATTTGTGTTGTAATTGAGCCGTATAACTTACCCATTTCACCAGCTTTACTGGAGAAAGTCAGTACTGCGCCATTAATTTTTTGAGCTATGATGCTCATTTGTTCGTTTAGAGTGGAGCGGGTAGCGGCTGCCTTAGCGCGAATGTACTCTGCCTGTTTGATTGCTCCCGGTGTTGCCGGAACAGCTAACCCTTGAGGTATCAAATAGTTGCGTCCATATCCATCCGCCACTTTTTTAATATCGCCCGCGTGACCTAATTTATATACGTCCTTTAACAGTAATACTTTCATTTTCAAGCCCTTTCATTCTGTTAGTTTATTTTATAGCGAAGGGTACAACGCTATAAGCTGCTGGATTTTACCAGAGGTATGATCTTGCGTCAACCGACTCGCTGATTGTGATTGATGGTATAGGTAACTGCAAGGCAAGATTTATTGCTTGCCTCGTTGTTCTAACGTATACTTTTTGAGAGGTTTGCGATGAATGCTAGATGGCTATTTCTCGTGATCATCTTGTTATCATTTGTAACCAACTTTCCATATGTCTATGGGGTATTGTCAGCTAATGAGGACGAGGTCTTTTCTGGTTTTTTAATCAATCCCCTTGATGCCAATTCATACCTTGCAAAAATGAATCAGGGCTGGAAGGGAGCTTGGATGTTTATGCTTCCCTATACCGCCGATCAGGGAAGAGGAGCACCACTTTTCTTGTTTTATTTAGTATTAGGCCATATTAGCCGTTTACTTTCTATTCCCCTAGTTTTAACTTATCATCTTAGCAGGTGGCTGGCGAGTATTTTTTTGTGGTTGACATTATGGAAGTTTTTTCAGCGCTTTTATTTAGAAGATCAGCATGCAAGGCGAGCATTTCTGCTTGGTTCATTGGGTTCTGGAATGGGATGGATGTTTTCTCTGTTTGGCCACTTTACATCGGATTTCTGGGTCGCAGAGGCTTACCCATTTCTATCAACATATGCGAATCCACA
Organism: Anaerolinea sp.; assembly: GCA_020725865.1. Classification (GTDB taxonomy): domain Bacteria; phylum Chloroflexota; class Anaerolineae; order Anaerolineales; family Anaerolineaceae; genus DYEC01. Next base: position 303,464 of record DYEC01000012.1, read on the forward strand.
TTTCCCATTAGGCTTAGCGATTATTCTATGGATTTTAGTGTTGGCTGATGATGCGCATTCGCTGATGCACTGGATAATTTCATTCGGGTTAGGCATTATATTGGCTATCATTCAGCCTTTTGGCGTGGTGGTGGTTATAACTGTTTTATGTAGCACAGTGGTATTCCGTAGTGTTTTGAGAAAAAAATTTTTTTGGCATGATTTTCCATTTTATATGATTGGGGGTGTGCTACTGCTAGGATATCAGTATTGGATTATCCAGAAAGATCCGATTTTGTCGTCCTGGAATGTACAAAATCAAACACCTGCTCCGCCTTTGTGGGATTTTATTGTATCCTTGTCGCCTGCTCTATTGTTTGTACCATTTTCATTGAGTCTATGTTTTGTGCCAAAGACCCGCCTTTGGCGTTTTCAATCGCTAATGGTTGGCTGGATATTTGCTGCTATGATATTGGTGTTTATACCGTTTAATCTTCAAAGACGTTTTATGACCGGTTTATATTTGCCGGTGGCTTCGTTGGCAGTAATGGGAGTGGATTTTTTGCAGCAACGTTTACGGCTTCAGACTAATGCGATTTGGTCAGCTTTGCTCGCAATATCCATGCTCACAAATCTGATGGTGCTTTTATCTGGAATCTGGGGAATACAGATGCATGACCCAATAATCTACATCTCTCGCGATGATTTTGAGATGTACCAGTGGATGACGAGACACACATCCGATAATGCGTTAATTTTGGCTTCGCCTGAGAGTGGGCTCTTCATTCCGGCCTATACAGGACGGCGTGTGGTTTATGGACACCCATTCGAGACTATAGATGCCGAGAAACGAAAAAAACTTGTGGAAGATTATTTCGGGGATAACTTGGGCGAGGAAGAAAAGCTCCTATTGAAAGAATTGAAAGTGGATTACGTTTTTTGGGGCCCAAGAGAGCGAAAATTGGGAAATCCTGATTATATTCGGTTATTACACTTAGTGCATCAAACCGGTGATACCATTTTGTACAAAGCCAGAGATGGTGACTGATGAGATATCGAGTCGTAACAAGTTTCATAAGATTCCTTGTATTTTGTGTTCCAGCGTTTGTTTTTTCCCCATATTGGGATCATTTTATTTACCCATTCAATTCAAAATACTCGGATTTGTTGATTACTCACTATCCTAATATTGTTTACATCCGACAATCTCTGGAACAGATTGGTAGAGTTCCGCTTTGGTCAAATATGATTATGAGTGGTTATCCGCTTTCGGCCGATCCTTTGTCTGGCTTGTTCTATCCACCTGGGTGGCTTTTATTTATACTTCCCCTGCCTCAAGGGTTTAATATTTTGTTTATGGCACATTTAATTTTTAGCGGAATAGGGATGTATTTATTTCTAAAGGCCGAGGGCTTATGCGAATTTTGTTCGTTATTAGGAGCGCTTAGTTTTGAACTAATGCCTAAAACTTTCGGACATATTGGCGAAGGACATGTCACATTAGTTTATGCAGTTTCATGGACGCCCTGGCTTTTATTATTTGAAAAAATTCGACGCGCGCTTTACTTGCCATGGCGTCAGGTTAGTTGTGGGTTAGTTTTAGGGATGATTATTTTGGCTGATATCCGATGGGCTTTTTATGCAGCACTTTTATGGTTATGTTATGGATTCTGGCAAGCGCAGAAAACCGAAGGACAATCCGGCAATTTACTAACACGATTGAGACTCTTGGGGATCACAACAGGCAAATGGATCAACCAGGTTTTGCCTCAGTTTTTTATTGCAATATTGGCTGGTGCACCCCTCTTATTTCCACTTATGGAATTTACTCCTCTGTCAACCAGGAGTCTGTTATCTTCTGCGGATAATTTGTTTCTTTCATTGCCACCAAGCTATTTGTTTGGATTAGTCATTCCGGATATTGCTGGATTTGCAGAATGGTTGCTATATCCTGGCGTTTTTTCACTATTGTCGCTTTTAATAATTGTGAATGGAAAATATATCAAGCAAAATACATTTTGGTTAATTGTGGCTTTTTCGGCTTTGCTTTTCTCACTGGGTGACTTTTTTCCTATTCTGAAAGCTTTTTCTACATTGCCCGGCTTTGATTTGCTGCGAGTGCCAGCACGGGCATTGTTTCTGCTTGGTTTTGCATTTTCGGTGTTAAGTGCAAGAGGTTTCTTTACTCTTGAGGAAGGATTATCGAAATCTGATCTTCAACGCCTTCGTTTGATTTTGACTGCATTTGTTCTTTTTATTGGTTTACTTACTATCGGAGTTAATTTCCTCGTCCGTGAAACTACAATCAAAGTCAAATTTTTATGGAGTGCGGTAGGGGTAATTTTATATGCTACTTTGATCTTTCTCCGAACGAACGAAGTATTAGGTCGGCGGTTATTTAGAGTTGCGATTGTGCCACTTTTAGTGCTTGACCTTTGTGGAGTTGGATTTTCACAACTCAGATTTGTTGAAGCCCGACAAGTTCTTCAACAAAAATCAGACTTGACAAGTTTTTTAACAAGTCTGGGCAATGCTCATTATCGTGTTTACTCGCCTTCTTATTCTGTTCCTCAGCATATTGTTGCACAACACAAACTTGAATTGGCAGACGGCGTCAATCCGATGCAACTAATTGCTTATGTGCGTTTTATGGAGCAAGCAACTGGTATTCCTGTCGCGGGATATAGTGTGACGATTCCGCCCTTTGCTTCCGGAGACCCTGATGCAGATAATGCTGGTTATTGCCCAAATTTGACAGATTTAGGTATCTTGAATGTACGATATATCGTCTCGGAGTTTGACCTTGGCGCTTGTAGATTACTTTTGTTGGGTAAGTTTGGCAATTCCAGGGTCTATTTGAACAATATATATTTACCGCGCATTTGGGTTCAGGATGAAAAAGCTAATATAGGGGAACGAATGATTAGTCAACCAATTATTCGAAAATATACCCCTGATGATATAACAGTTGATGCTAGCGGTCCGGGATTGTTAGTGTTATCAGAGATAACCTATCCTGGTTGGCGCGTTAACGTTGATGGGCAACGTGCTCAATTGATTGAACCGCTTGGTTTTTTGAGAGGAGTGCAATTATCAGAAGGCTCTCACCATGTTCGTTTTTATTTTGTTCCGATGAGTTTTTATGTTGGTTGGATTATATTTTTTATCACGATATTATTTTTACTAATTACTCGGCTTTATGTTCTATTTATAGCTCGGATTCGGGGGAGATAGCATGCAACCCAAGAGGTTTTTATGGATTTTTCTGATGCCTATTTTGGGCCCATTGGTTTTATTTGGTCCGATGCTCATTCGTGGTGAAGCGCTCTACTGGGGTACCGCTGCTTTGCAGTTTATTCCCTGGCGTGCCTATGCATGGGAAGTTCTTCATTCTGGTAGTCTTCCTTTGTGGAATCCACTAAATGGGATGGGAGCACCTCTTCTGGCCAATTATCAAAGTGCGTTATTTTATCCTCCGGTCTGGTTAACTTATTTCCTTTGGGTTGTTGGAGATGTACCCTGGATGGCATGGGCGCATACTTTACTTGTTGCAATGCATCTTGCCTGGGGGGGGATTGGGATGGTTTTGCTGGCTCGGCAACTTGGGATGAGCAATCTGGCTCAATCAGTATGTGGTATATGCTTTAGCTTATGCGGTTATCTGGTCGCTCGCGTCAGTTTCTTTAGCATGATTTATGCGGGTTCTTGGTTGCCATGGATTGTCTATTTCGCGGGGTTTATCGCTTCGCCCTATAAGCAACTCCGACTTCAAGACAACTTGCAAAAGAAGTATTTTGTTGGGTTATTGGCTAGCATTTCTTTTATGCTATTTGCAGGGCACGCTCAGCTAAGCTGGTACATCCTTCTGCTGTCAGCGAGCTGGGTATTCGTTGGGGGGATTCAAAAAGGCGGATTGAGAAGTGGGATGCTTTTGCTTTTGCGATTTTGTGGTGTTGTTTTGGGGGCGGTGGTGTTATCGTCTGTTCAATTGCTTCCTACTGCAGAGTATTTACTCAATTCTTATCGCTCCGGCGGTTTGGATTATTCAACTGCTACGAGTTATTCATTCTGGCCATGGCGTTTGATTACACTGATAGCCCCCAATTTCTTTGGGAGCCCGGGGAATGGAGATTATTGGGGTTATGCCAGCTACTGGGAAGACGCCTTATATTTGGGTGTGTTTCCTTTTTCGCTCTCGTTATTCTCATTGATCACCATTATCAAAAAAAGAAGGGGGAGACAAGAAACAGGTGACTCATATCGAAAGTTTGTCATATATCTGCTGTTGATATTGGTGATAGGTTTATTTTTTGCTTTAGGTAAGAATAACCCTGTTTATTTTTATATATATCATTATGTCCCAACATTTAGCATGTTTAATGCCCCTTCACGTTGGCTGATTTGGGCCGAGTTTTCGTTGGTATTGCTGGCTGGTTTGGGCTTAGATCGCTTGCGTTCACCTCATGGAAAAGCATTGTATTGGATGAGATTGGCTACTGCTGGTGGGGGGGCGGTGACTTTAGGCTCGTTATTAACAAGGTTTTTTTTGCCTGATGTGGCACCTACCTTTGTGCGTTCTGCTGCGATAACCGGTATCTGGTTGGTTAGCTCAGGGCTGTTATCACTATTTGTGCCGGATGTGGTATTGAAAAAAGAGCGTTTTATCTGGTCCATTCTGGTTATTGGTGTTGTGTTCTTTGACTTATTACTTGCAAATTGGAATCTTAATCCTTCTATACCAATTATGTTTTACAAACCGGGGGTTTCTGCTTTAAGTTTAGAGAGCACTTTTTCCGCAGGTAAAAGATATTATTTGCCCGCTACAGATGAGTACCTATTAAAGTTCAACCGCTTTCTACGATTTGTGGATTACCATCCGATTGAGAATCGAGAAAACATTCGTATTGCATTAATACCCAATTTAAATTTGCTTGATGGAGTTCCTTCAGTTAATAATTTTGATCCATTGGTTCCCTATCGTTATCGAAACCTGATGGACAAGATTGAAAAGCTGAATGAAGACGAAAAAATATCGTGGTTAAGATCTGTGGGTGTTGGCCTTGTTGGAAGACTTGATGTAAACCAACCATTGGGGATCAGTTTTGAACGACTGAATGGCGCCGAGCTTGTTGGATGGGTTAATTGTGCCAGACATGCAAAAGATGAACAGGAAGTTCTTGAAATCTTAGATAAAACAATCGAGCAGTTTGAACAGGTAATAGTTGTTGAGGGTTATGACGGTAAAATTTTTTCCGAGGATTGTGCTTCTCCTGAAGCTGGCAAAGTTCGCGTTATTGATATGCGCGTCGGATCATTTTTGATAGAGGTTACTGCTGAACGCCAAGGCTGGTTGATTGTACGTGATAGTTGGTATCCCGGGTGGATGGCAAAGATTGATGGGAAAGATGCTACGGTTTATCGCGCAAACTATTTGTTCAAAGCGGTACCGGTGGAAACTGGGCGACATATAATATCTTTTGTCTATCGTCCTCTGTCCTTTCATCTGGGGGGAACATTGAGTCTATTGGGTTGGCTATTTTTGGGGGCGATTATCTTGTTAGGGCGACTGAGGAAATGAATGCCCCGCCTCGGCATTTGGGTTTTCTTTGAGTAATTCAACAGCATGCGGAAGTACCCTGATTATTGTGTTCAAATTTTCCAGTGCAGCTTTAGGACTACCTGGTAAATTGATAATGATAGTTTTGTTCCTAATTCCTGCAATAGCTCGAGAGAGCATTGCATGTGGTGTAATTTTCAGGCTTTCAAGCCGCATCGCTTCAGCAATTCCTGGTGCCTCACGCTGAATGACCTGTCTGGTAGCTTCTGGTGTGATATCTCTTGGTGCAAATCCTGTTCCGCCTGTTGTAAGAATAATATCCACGCCAAGATGGTCACACCAGCTTTCTAGAACGGATTTTATTTCTAAAAGGTCATCGGGTACTATTGCTGTGCTGATAATTTCCCCCCCATGCTTTCTAATGAATTCTTCAATGGCTGGTCCCGAAACGTCTGGACGAATTCCGGCAGCAGAGCGATCTGATACAGTCAGGATAGCTACTTTCAAGTTGGCTACTTCCCCGTTTCTATAAACTTTTTAAGGTATGCAAACAATTCATCTGGCATATATGGTTTTAATATAAAGCCATCCGCCCCCGCTTTGATGCATTCGTCTCGAAGATCCATACCGGAAGTCATAAGCACCCGAAGTTCCGGGACAGGTTGCTCCTCCCTGATACGCTCCAGAAGTTTAATACCGTTGATGCCGCGTAAGTGAACGTCTAGTAAAATTACTTTAGGTTGCTTTTCGGCGATTTCTCGCAAGATATCTTCTTCTTTCATGGCATTGCTGATCAGAACCTCAAATCCTTCAAGTTCCAGCAATGTTTGAAGTAATGTGCGCATGGTTGGGCTATCTTCAATAAGTAAAATTTTGTTCATTTTTCTGTTTTGCCTTTCCCCCTTGGGGTGGGCTTTGGGTTTGTTTGCTTTGGGTGATGATCAAGGGCTGTATGAAGCACCTGGTCCAAAGTTTCTACAAACACAAATTGCATTGAATTCTTAACTTCATCGGGTACGTCTTCCAAATCTAGCTCGTTTTGCTTGGGCAAAATGACCGTTTTAAGTTCGGAGCGATGTGCTGCAAGCACTTTTTCTTTAATACCACCCACTGGTAAAACTTGTCCGCTCAGTGTAATTTCTCCTGTCATCCCAACATCACAGCGCACAGGTTTTCTTAATAGAAGCGATGCCAGGGCTACAGTAATTGTTACACCAGCTGATGGGCCATCCTTTGGTTGGGATCCAGCGGGAATATGGAGATGTAAGTCGGTTTTTTGGAAGAAGTCAGGGTCTATTCCAAGTTTTTCTGCGTTTGTCCTAATGTAAGATAGAGCAGCCTGGGCTGATTCTTGCATTACTTTCCCGACCGAACCGGTTATTTGAAAACCCTTTGAGCCTGGCATGGCAGTCGCTTCAATAAATAATACATCTCCTCCGAAGGGTGTCCAGGCTAAGCCGATGGCTACTCCTGGTGAAGCTGTTCTTCGCGCAATTTCTTCGCTCCACAAATACTTTGGTCGTCCCAGGAATTCTTCTACGATTTCTTTTGTAATTTCTCGCGGGGGCGTTTTACCTTCAGCTAGAGTGGTTACGATTTTCCTGCAAACACTTCCAATCTCTCGTTCCAGGTTTCGAACCCCTGCTTCGCGAGTATAGTAACGAACAATGGTCTTAAGAGAGTCTTCAGTAAAATTGATTTCTTCTAGCCGAAGGCCATTTTCTTTTAGTTGGCGTGGAACCAAATACTGACTTGCAATGGCAATTTTTTCCTTTTCAGTGTAACCGGAGATATGAATGACTTCCATGCGATCCAGTAGAGGTGCGGGTATCGTTTCTAGCTGGTTAGCTGTGGTAATAAACATGACTTGTGACAAATCAAATGGAACTTCAAGATAGTGGTCAACAAACTCTCTATTTTGTTCGGGGTCAAGTACCTCTAGCAGGGCGGAAGCCGGATCTCCATGAAAGTCAAAACTTAACTTATCAATTTCGTCCATCATGAAAACTGGATTACGGCTTTCAACGCGACGCAAAGTTTGCAGAATGCGCCCTGGCATCGCACCAATGTAGGTGCGTCGGTGACCGCGTATTTCAGCTTCATCACGGAGTCCGCCGAGAGATATTCGGATAAACTTTCTACCTAGCGCAAAAGCAATCGATTGCCCCAGCGAGGTTTTACCAACACCAGGCGGACCAACGAAACAAAGAATTACACTTTCTCGTTCTTTTCGTATTTGATCGGCGTACTCGCCAGAAAGCTCATCCTTACGCTCAAGCCGCAGTTTGCGAACTGCAAGGAATTCTAATATTCTCTCTTTTACATCTTTTAATCCATAATGATCCCTATCAAGAATTTGTCGGGCATGAGCAATATCTAAATTATCCTCAGTCATCTGAGACCATGGAAGGGATAACAACCAGTCCAAATAAGTTCGGATAACACCATACTCCGCAGCTGCTGTCGGCAATTTTGATAGACGGTCTAGTTCACGTCGGGCTTGCTTTTCTGCCTCTTTTGAAAGCCCGGAGGCTTCAATTCGCTTTTTAAATTCCTCTATTTCGGCCGCCTGCTCGTCGCCTTCTCCCAGCTCTCTTTGGGCAGCTTTAATTTGTTCTCTAAGAAAATATTCACGTTGAACTTTTTCAATTTCTGACCGAGCTTCGTTTTGTATCTTCTGTCCCAATTCAAGGACCTCGATTTCCCGGGCCAATATATTGACAAGCTTGCGGAGTTTTTGACTTACTGTGTCATACTCAAGAATTAGTTGGGCATCTTCCAGACTCATTCGTTGGAAACTTCCAATCGTATAAACAGTTTGTAATGGGTTCTCCAACATGTTGACGGAAGCAACCAATTCTCTGGGAATGGAAGGAATCATATCTGCAATATGCGTAAATTGCTCACGGACGTTGCGAGCAAGTGCCTCGACTTCAATGCCGCTTTCTTCAGTCTCAGGAATGTATTCAACGGACGCCTTGAGGTAAGGTTCAAGGGCTGTAAACTCTACAATCTTAAATCGTGCTAGTCCTTGTACCAGTAACCGAATTGTTCCATCTGGTGCCCGAAATAATCGATGAATAATTCCGACGGTGCCAATTTGGTACAAATCAGTTGGGCCTGGACTTTCTATCTGTGGGTTTTTAGATGCCACCAGGCCAATTAATCTTTCCCCACTAACCACATCATCAACAAGCTTAATGGATCGAGGTTGTCCGACAGTTAACGGTACCGCCGTTTGGGGATAGACCACCACTCCCCGTAGGGGGAGGATAGGCAACTCCTTGGGAAATTCATTTGCTTGAGAGTTCGGAGCTAATTCATTACTTGAAGACTGGTTTTCAAGTAGATTGGAGTTACCAATTGGGGTATTGGTAAACCATTGTTCGTATTCAAATTCAGAATCCTCTGGGCTTATCCATTCTAGGATTTCGCTTAGTAGCATATTCCATCTCGAGGCTGGCATAGACGCACGCGTTAATCTTTTTTGTTGATGTGAATTTGTCTGGGAGTTGCTTTGGGTAAAAACACCCATAGAAAGCCATTCTCATATACTGCTTCAATTTTATTTTTGTCGATCGGGATGGGGATTTCAATTGCGGTGGAGAATTCGCCAAAATGTATTTCCATCTGATGATACGCTTTCCGCTCTGGGGATTCATTGCGCACGCCAGAAATAGTTAGAGTGTTTTGGTCAAAGATAATGACAAAGTCGTTATCGTTTACTCCAGCGATTTCAACGCGCACAACAATTTTGTCGTCGGTCTCGTAAAGGTCTGTTGGAGGGTGGAATGTATTAGGGCGAACTCCAATACGCCAGTTCAGGATGCTGGTTAATACATAAGCAGAGCGTTCTGTTGAAGAATTTTCAAACTGCTGTTCATCAGCGGGTTTAAATCTTACGGTAATCATCTGACACTTCCTGTTTGTGCCCCAAAACAATTAATTATCCAAGGTTGCCCAGGCGCCCCTGGTGGGAGTCGAACCCACAGCCATCGGATTAGAAGTCCGGTGCTCTATCCATTGAGCTACAGGGGCAAAATGATTATACATATTATTCATGAAAAGGACGAATTCCTTTGTATACAGTCGGTCCAGATAATGTCCTTAGAATTGTCTCCGCAGGTTTTCCTGTTTGCTGAGCTAATTGTATGGGACTCAAGGGCGTATTTCCGTTTGCAAGAAAGACTCTAAAAACAGCATCCACAAGGGTGGTATTGCTTGTTACAAATCCTGGTTGTTTTGCACAATGATTGACCAATATGTTCTGTAAGCCGTCGATGGGTTTGACTTCTGCAGTTTGTGGATCAACCCAATCTATAAAGCTGTTTTGATTTATGTCTGAAAACGCTGCCTGATGTTCTTCGCACAAACAGCTATGCAGGTAAATCCGCCAGTTATTGTCATGTTGTCGCCACCATTCAAAGTCAATATGAAATGGCGTGGATAAATTGGGTTTTACGATACTGAAGTGTTTTATATCAGGCATGTTCCTTTTCCTCCGGAAGAGTTTCATTGAGCCTGAAATAAAGATCGCCAAGATAGTTCGCGCGGTTATCCTCAAGCAATAAACTTAACATTGGACTTGGCGGACATCGCCTAATTGTATTTACGGCTGCATATAACTCTTGAGCATGGACATTACCTTGAGGTGTTAATTTTGCCAGTTCACGCATGACAGAAAGAATGGTCTTCTCGAGTGGCACTCGCTGTTTAAGGGTGTTTTCCCATACCTGATCCAGAGCATTGACATCTGGAACGGCTATTGCCATACGTTCGTCATAAACAGCGGTAACTACCTGTTTAAGTAATGCAAAAACTACACCACCATCTGTGCCAACCAGCGCAGTTCGGATCCACTCGCGTGTGGAGCGGCGTTTTTCAACGCGGATGACAACTTCGCCAGAAGTTTTCCCGGGTTGAATAAAGATAAGACTGCCCGGTATAAGCCCTAAAGATGTAAACCATTCTTTTAATCCAAAAACATAACGCTTTTCGCGCACAACCCATCCTGGAAATTTGCGTTGGGTTTCTCCATCAACAAACGTAAAGCGAATTCTTGGGGATTCAATCGCTGTGGGAAAAATTCCTTTGACTTGATTAGATAAGGGCAGGGTACCTGCGCGCCAGTGAGGATAACTAAGGCTGATCGCCACTTCGCGCTGAGAGGTTGTTGTTTCACTTGTGTCATCTACTTCAAGCTCATCGGCAATTTTATCCATAAGCGTTTTTCTTATGGCTTCAATTCTCTCCGCGTCAAAGTTGATTGGAGAATACTTCAGCCATAACGGTGTGTTTTTTACATCATCTGGCTCGAGACGTCGTAAGAACCATAGCACTTCGCCCGAGGGACCAACCTCATCAAATCTGCCGTCTTCTTGGAGAGCAAAGTTCAATGAGAATTCTGTCAATTTCAAGTTGACGTCGGATGGTAATTCGATTTGCCGGAGAATGGCTTGTGTTGGCAGGGGTCCTCCTCCTTCCATATCGAGGAGCGCCTCAGCCATGTTAAGGTAACCCATATTAACGTCAACTAACAGAGCACGGGCGAACCATCGACCCGCAATGCGTACCAAGTCTGGTTTGGTTTCCAATTCGCTAGTAAGTGTCTTAAGTAACTTGTTACCATACTTTTTAAAGACATAATCGGCGTTTAGATTCGACACTCCATTTTGTTCAACTTTGATTGGTTGGTTTAGTATATGGTCTTCTAATCCTGATGCAAATGATCGCTTTGAGCCATCCTCAAATAACACTTCAATGACGGAGAAAGGAGGAAGTTCCGGGTTATTACCTATCCTGATGCTTACAACTTGTCCTTTTTGCCAGTTAAGTGCGGGAAATATTAATTTCTGACCAACGATGTAATCGTCTTTGGGACGATAAATTTTCCCTTCTTTTTCCCGGCTTTGCCTAGCCTTATCGCTTTCAACTCGAATCCTTTCCCTAATAAGAGCGCACAACAACTCTTCTGTTGTTTGCGGGGTTTCAACTTCAAGCAAATAATTATATAGAAATTCAATATCGGTTTCCGAAAGATGAAAATCTTCCCAATAACCTGAGTTTGTGGAATCCATACTAGTTATCATGATAGCTACCCGTGATTGGCGTGCAATGTGTATAAATATATCCTAATAAAAATTATACCTCAAAGGGCGATCATATTCACTAAGCAATGAACGACAATAACGGATTTTCTACGGGAAGCTATTTTCCACCCAATCAATTGGATTAACAGGTGTTCCGTTTATCCATAGCTCCCAATGAAGGTGCGGGCCCACTGAACGTCCGGTGTTTCCAATTGTTCCAATGAGCTGGCCAGTCTCGACAGTATCGCCAACTTTTACGAACACCTCAGACTGATGCGCATAACCTGTATACACCCCCCAGCCGTGGTCAATAACTGTAAAATTCCCCTTAACGGGCAATTGACCGGTGAAAACGATAGTTCCTGGCGCAGCGGCATAGATATTGAGATTATTGGCACAAACACTGAAATCCACCCCAGTGTGGAAATAATTGAAAGCGCCATTGTTATAGGAACGTCTATTGCCAAACCGCGATCCAAGACAGGGTTCATCTACCGGGTATTTAAATGCACCTTGCCATTTACGCTCAGTGGTAAGGTGCACGATTTTTTCGAGTATTTGATTTTCCTGGTCAATGATGTTCGGGTCAATTGTGGTAGCATCAACCCCTTCAATTGTTTCTTCGATAAACTCCCCAGCTTTTAACAATACTTGCTGGTCAATAGTGTAGACTTGTGTAGGGTTATCAACCGAAGTAGCAGTTACAACCAGTCTTTGCAACCCGGGAGTTTCCATCGCATCTATACCAATCAGCGCTATGTAGTTGTTTTCCCGTTCTGAAAAAAAGTTCAGGTGCTGATTAGCTAAAACTCCACTAAGTTCAACTGGTGACCAGGTTGATATGTTGAGAATCGCGGTTTTACCTTGTATTAGAGGTAAGGGGGAGAGATTTATGTCATTCAGTAATTTTGCTACCACAACCGCTGTCGGTTGCTCGCGACTGGACAAAATTACATCTCCAGAAATTGTTTGCCAGCTATTTGTAAGATTATTAGTCATCAACAAGACCCAGGGATTTTCCTGCTCAAGAATTGCGCTTTCTAAAAGTGAAGTATGAGGTAACACTAAATTGGTATTGAATTTGTGGTTATCTGATTGGTTTGATTGTGTAACAATTAAAGTGTTGCCCGCAAACATTTCGGCAGGGCTGGTTATTCGATTAAGCTGAATTAATTTATCTACAGGAGTTTGATTTATTAAGCTGAAGGTTGATAAATCTTCTCCGAGACGAACAACTTTTGTGGTTAAGAAGCCGCTTATTTGTAAACCTGGTATCTTCAGCTGGCTTCCAACCGAAATCGTGTTCGGATCTTGAATGTTATTCAAACTAATAATGTCCTGAATTGAAACCCCAAACTTCTGTGCAATAGCGCTCAATGTGTCACCGCTTTGAACAATATAGATTGGATATTCGGGTTCTTGCTGCTGGGCATGAACAAGAATATCAGTACACAGCAACAAAAGCGCAATTGTCAAATAGGTAATAATACTTTTATAAATTTTCAATTTTGATTTGATCACCAACACTAAAATCTGCATATCTGTTTGCGTGAGTTTCGAGTATGTATTTTGCAGGTGCACCCGGTATATAAAAGGGTTTCCATCGTTTGGCAATACGCTTATCAACAACCCGAGCTGAGGAATTTATCCAAATAACGCAAATATCAAAACGCATAAACATCATGTGAATGGCGGCACCACTTTTGCTATCTTTTTTTTCTGCCAATAGAATTCCTTCAAACTCCCCAATGGACTTTCTAAACATCAAACCCAAAAACTTACACAGAAAACTATCGCAATAATCAGCCTTAATAGGTGAGTTTGCCGGGTGAGACAGGTTATGAATCAATAAATTTGCATTCACAAATAAGAACTATTGGTTAAGCACTTGTTCGATGCACTCAATTAATTCCTGGGGACGAAAAGGCTTGCTAATGTAAGCATCAACTTTCGCGATACTCAATCCAAGCACCCGATCTATTGGCTGCGCTTTAGCAGTGATCACAATAATTGGGATGGATCGAGTTGCCTCATTGGTTTTTAGCTGCTGGTACACATCCCAGCCGTCCACATCTGGCATCATGAGATCAAGCAGAATAAGGTCTGGCGGTTCTTTTTGCACAAGGTCCAACCCCGCCTTGCCACCATGAGCCCCCTTTACGATGAAGTTCCGGCGGTTTAGAATTAGAGCAACAAGATCAATCATCTCTGGGTCGTCTTCTATGTAAACAACGGTTCGCGTGGTCTCGTTTGCCATGAGTTCGCCTCCTGTGTTTTGTTAAAGTTTACCATAGGCTTTGGGAAAACGGGCTTCCAATTATGAAAATTACAACCTGGAATGTAAATGGAATTCGCGCTGCACTAAAAAAAGGATTAACTAATTGGGTAGAGGCAACTCAACCTGATGTTATCTGTTTTCAAGAGATTAAGGCTAGAGTTAATCAGGTAGATGAAAAACAACGAGAGTTTCCCGGTTATTCAACAATATGGTATTCTGCGGCTCGATCGGGGTACAGTGGTGTCGCTATGTATTATCATACACCACCATTAGAAATACAATGTGGGCTTGGAATTGAGCGATTTGATGTAGAGGGGCGGGTGATTCGCGTTCGCTATCCCGGCTTTTACTTATTCAATGTGTATTTTCCTAACGGACAACGCGGACCAGATCGAGTGCAATACAAATTGGATTTTTACGAAGCCTTACTTAAACAGTGTGACGCTTTGCATTCTGAGGGAGAGGCAATTATTATTGCTGGCGATTTTAATACGGCTCACAATGAAATTGATCTTGCAAATCCTCAGGATAATCAGGATACATCGGGTTTTCTCCCAGAAGAACGTGTGTGGATTGATATATATCTGCGAAGTGGTTTCGTTGATATTTACCGAGAATTATATCCCCATAAAGTGGAATACACTTGGTGGCCTTATTATTATGGAGCACGTCGTCGTAGTTTTGGTTGGCGCATTGATTATTTTCTGATTTCAAAACAACTGGCGGCAAATGTTGAAGATGTGGTTATTCATAGCGAGGTGACAGGGTCTGACCATTGCCCTGTGACATTATTAATAGGGGTATGATTCTACAGTGATCAATGATTTTCTGGTATTACTTTATTGGTGATTGTATAATTCAGACAGGAGATATTTATTAATGACAAAACATCGAATTCTTCTCGTAGATGATCACGAAGTCGTAAGATTGGGCTTACGGGCGTTGTTGGAACACCATACTCAATTTGAAGTGGTGGGTGAGGCGGGAACAGCTAGAGAAGCTATTGAATTGGCGGAGCGCTATCATCCTAACATTGTCTTAATGGATATCCGGCTGCCGGGGGCATCGGGAATTGAAGCTTGTGAGGAAATTACTCGTTTGTATCCTGAAACAAAAGTTGTGATGCTCACTTCGTATGCTGAGGATGAAATGCTTTTTTCTGCTATCAGGGCTGGAGCTTCTGGTTACGTTCTAAAACAAATCGGCGGAGAAGACCTGATTCGTGCAATTGAAGCTGTTGGCAGGGGTGAGGCGCTGTTAGACCCGGCCGTGACTCAACGTGTGTTTCAGGAAGTAAGGAGGGCGGTAAAAGAAGAAGAAGCATCTGCTTTTGCAAACCTCAGCCAGCAGGAAAAACACGTTTTGCTATTGGTTTCTGAAGGGAAAACAAATCGAGAAATTGCCAAGATACTCTTTTTGGGGGAAGGAACAGTTCGCAATTATGTGAGCAGCATTCTGTCTAAGCTTGGAGTAAGTAATCGTGCTGAGGCAGCTGCTTATGCTGTTGAACACAACCTAAAAGAGTATTTGTGACTTAGGTTGCAAGGCTATTGGATTTCTAACCACGCTTGTTTTAGATATAGTGCATCGGTTTCTAGTGTGGGGCTTTCGCATAAAATACGTCCGGCACAGTTACGATGGCGCAATGCCTTTAGTAGAGCAATTAAGTTCAAGTCCGATTCAGGGATTGTAAGGTGTTTTTGTTCGCCCTTGGAATTATATGCAATTCCGGAAAGATGGATATGTAGCTTCGACAAAGAGTCTTCTCCCAATAATTTCGCATAGCCATTTAATAAACCAAGCCACTCATCAAACGTATTCATCGAACCATCACCAACCCTGGCATGCAAATGAGCAAAATCCAGACATGGCAACACACCTGGTACAGAGCGACTCATTTCTATAACATCCTCAAACGATCCCAAAAGGGCAGGTTTACCCATTGTCTCTGGCCTCAAGATAACTGGATTACCGTTTGCACGTAGCTCACTGACACACTCCTGAAGCCGCCTAATAACCAAAGGAAGAACCAGTTCCGACGATTTACCGAAATAAGACCCAGGATGGAAAACAATATCCGTAGCTCCGGCTAGGTAACCATAATAAGCTGCATCCATAAGACGCTTACGGGATTTAGGCCATTCACCTTCATCCGCATTGAGGTTGATAAAATAGGGGGCATGAACACTGATGCTTATGAGATGTTCTTGCGCTGCTTTTCGAATCGCCAAACAGGTCTCTTCAGATACTCTTACAGCTTGCACCCATCCTAACTCAAGAGCTTCTAAGCCTAGTTCTGCTATCCGCAAAACCGCACTAACACTTCCACCCGGCTTTGCAGGCGTGGAAATTGGTGAGCCAACTGTACCGAAAAGAAAAGAGTCAGACATCACTTTCTCCATTTTAAAAAATCATCTTGATACAGCCAACGTTGAGAGCTTTTGAATCAAGGGAATCCCCAGAACCAAAACTCCAACAATAACTGAAAAAATAGCCGCTATTAATACTGCTCCCGCACTAACATCCTTGCCAATTTTTGCCGCCGGATGATACTGTGGACTTAGCAAATCAATCAGGGTTTCAATGGAAGTATTAATCATTTCGGCAACCCAAACTATTGATATTGTCAGGATCAATATTGCCCAATGAGTAGTGGGCAGTTTGAGCCAAAATGATGTAACAAGAACAAAAATGGTTACCGCTGTATGTATCCAGCTATTTTTTTGAGTTCGTAAAACATAACCTATCCCCGCAAATGCATTTCGGAACGAGATCAATCTGGATTTATAGTAAACTAGCATTTTTCACACCTGTCAGACTTGTATTTTTATGGCTCCTAAACCCAAGTCGCAGAGAAGCTTGTGTTGAAGTGACCACATATGTTTTCTGTCGTTTTCCGAAACGTGGTCATATCCAGCCAGATGTAAGATGCCATGAATAAGTAACAGAATGAGTTCATTCATTATCGAATGGCCAGCAACCCGTGCTTGTTCACTGGCGCGCGGAAACGAAATTACAATGTCCCCAAGATAAGTGATCCCGGTTTCTGGGTCTTTTTCGTTCAGCTCAAATGACAGTACATCTGTAGGTTTATTAATGCCGGCGTACTGTGCATTGAGTTTTTGAAGTGTTGTATCGTCATCAATCACAATCGTTATAGAAAATGCATTTGGAGAATAACCTATATTGACAAGGGCTGTTTTGGCAGCCTTTTCAAGAACATCAATGTTAACCAAATTTTTATACTTATCGGAAACAAATACATCTATCATACTGTTGCTATTTCCTGGACTGAGAAGAAGGTATTGTCGCTTCTGAGTTGTTTGGTATAGCAGATAAGTAATTATTACGCTGTTTCTTAATGTCGGGATATTGTATTCTGGGGTGATAGACATTGCGCATAGTGCTGAGAAACGAATATTTAATTTTACTTAGATCTAGCAGTGTTAGTGGGGTTTGATCAAGCTGGCCTTCCTGAATACAATATTCAAAGACTTTGTCAATCAACAATCGCAACTCGTCTTCATTTTTGGGTAACTCAGCCCTTGCGCGCGCCTCACAGCCATCTGCGAGCATAAGCAAAGCGGTTTCTTTTGACCGGGGAATTGGACCAGGGTATCGGAATTTGTTCTCATCAATATCATAATCCATTATCTGAATTGCTCTGGCATATTGATAGCGCGTCAATAGTGTACCGTGATGTTCGGTTATGAAATCCACTACACGAGGTGGGAGACGAAACTTGCGGGCAAGTTGAACGCCATCCGAAACGTGGCGAATAATTGTTTCAGCACTAATTACAGGGTCAAGATCATCATGCGGGTTAATGTTACCAGGAATCTGATTTTCAATAAAAAATAGTGGATTGGCCGCCTTTCCCACATCATGATATATAGCACCTGCCCTAACCAGAAGACTGTCGGCTCCGATTGTTTCTGCAGCTTGTTCTGCCAGATTGGCAACCTGAAGGCTGTGTTGATAACTTCCAGGAGCATTTTGAAGCATGAATTTTAATAATGGGTGGTCCGGGCGTAACGTTTCGAGCAATTGCAACGCTGTAGTTAGGCCCAAAAATTGAGAAATCAAATATTGGAGCAACAGTGTCAAACTGGCGCTTGCTAAACCATTCAAAAATGCAGCAACTACCAGAGTGGCAACTCCAATCCAATCAGTGTACGGATTGGGTAATCGGTAAACCAGAATGACAACCGAACCAGTAATACTGATTGCTAAGCCTGCCCAAATGAAGTTGGCAAAGCGTCGTCCCTTATTAAGGGCTAAAACCCCCAATAAAACCGACAGTTGATAAAAAAGAATTAACTCTAGTTCATTAGTTAATCCATATGCTGCCAAAGGGATTAATACAAATGCCAGAATCAAGCCAACTTCTGTTGAGAATAAGCATGAGATGGTCAAGCCAAATGTTGCTAGAGGATAAAAATATGGGACGATCGCTCGGTTGGGTGTTAAAACACGAGCCCCGTACAAAAATACCAGAAACATGATTGCGATTATTAATAATGCGCGAGGATTTTGAAGTAGCGGTAAGTTTCTTTGACGGAAATAAAACCCTACCAAAAAGCTAAGGGTTATGATTAGTAACGTTGTAGAAAATGTATTTTTAATATTTTGTCCTGAACGAATTAAGCCAAACTGCTGCAATGCCTCCCAGTCTTCGGGTTTAATAATTTGACCGCGAGACACAATCATTTCACCGGTGATATAAATCTTTTGAACCGGTAGTATAGAATCTCTGGCAGCTTGTCGAGCCTGCTCCGTCAGTTCTTCGCTGTACAGACTGTTCGGCACCACGAAAGGGCTGACTAAAGAAACAACAAGGCTTACCTGTTCTTGAGATAGAGAGAAGCTAACGAGTGGCGGCAAGTTCCTTCGAGCTTCGGCAACCTCATCCTCAAGGATTGTTTTACGCATTGCCTGTTCAAGCACACTAAGTGTCTCTTTCTGAATAGCATCCCAACGCGCCTCGGGTAAATTCAAAATGAGCTTCAACTTTTCAGGCTCGAGTTTTACATCTGATAGTGATCGCAAATCTGAAAGCTTTTGATCAAGTGTTGCATACTTATCCATGCGCACCGCAGCAATGAAATTAAGCACGCTACGCAAGCGCTCGATTTGGGTGCGAGCTATCGTTGGATCTGTTGGCAGGTAAATCTTACTCACCGCCGCTGCGGCTTCCTGACGGGCTCTCTCGGTCAACACTTCACTAGTATAAGAGAGAGAGCGAGGAGCCCGGATATCCTCAGGGGCCACATCACCTATGCTGAGTGAGTACGATGATGGCCGAATGGCAATTGGTAATATTATTGCTAATAATGCTAAGCCACTGGCTGCAACCAAAATTAACAGAGCAATAACGGCATAGGGAATTTTTATACTAAAAAGTCTGGAAAGCTTACCCATTTAAAAGTTGTCTTACAATTTTGCTGACCAGTTCATTAGGTGCCTGGCCCTTGATTTGTGGAAGCAATACCTTCATAACTTTACCCATATCTGCTAGACTGCTAGCGCCAACTTGATTGATGACCGCTTTTGCCATAGCAATTAATTCATCTTCGGTGAGTTGTTTGGGCAAGAACTCTTCGAGCACCTTAATTTCAGCTTGATTGGCTTCAACCAGATCGGGGCGATTGCCTTTCTCAGCATCCTGAATAGCTTCTTTTCGAATTTTTATTTCTTTCTGTAGAATTGCTGCTAGCTCGGGTTCCGACAGGGTTGTTCCTTTTTCAACTTCAACAAGTTTAATGCTTGCAAGTACCATGCGGATTGTTCTTTTACGTACTTCATCCCCACTTTTCATCGCATTCCGTAGTGCAATTTCCAATTCCTGTTTAGTTATCATTGCATAGTTCCTTCGCTCATATACAGATTCGAGAAATGGTTACTGAACTGAAATCAGTTCACGGATTTGATTTAACGTATCTGGTCCAATACCCGGCACATTTAGCAACTCGTCTATAGACTTATAGTAGCCATGGGTTTCTCGGTAACTAATAATTTCAAGCGCCTTTGTCGGACCAATTCCGGGAAGATTTTCCAACTGCTTTTGTGTTGCAAGGTTAATATTGAGGGGATATTGTAGTGATGAAAATTCTGAGTTTATAAAATTGTCTGACGGATTTACGGATGGTATGACAACTTTCTGTCCATCAAACAATGTGGCTGCTTGGTTAACCGCATCTGCATCAGCTTTAGCCAGCAGCCCTCCAGCCGCTTCGATCAGGTCAACAACCCTGCTCCCCGGAGGAAGGGAGTACACACCAGGGTGAAGCACTGCACCCGAAATATGGACAATAACTGGCATTGGTGTAGGAGGCGGTAGCAACACCACAGGAGTTCCTCGGGGGGGCAAAGCGATAAACAGGATAAGCCCTGACGCTGTCAGCCCTATGAAACAACCTAAAACCACTGCTTGCCAGGTTTTCATTTTCACATTGTTTGCAACTTATTTTTGAGTTCTATCTCTTGTTTGAGCATGAGTTTGAATGCGGCAATAGATACTTCTAACATACCCAATGTCGGTTCGCGCGTTGTTAGAGATTGTAACCAAAGGTTGGGCTTGATTAGAATACGAATCCACGGAGACGAGAGATGATTGGCTGTCCAACGAATATATTCATACGCAATACCTGCCATCAATGGTATAAGTATCACCCGACTTACCAATCTGATTAAGAATGGCAACGGACCTAAAAGCGTGAATATTAAAATTGACAAAACAATGAGCGTGACAAAAAATGAAGTGCCACAACGAGGATGTTCTAGAGGATATTTCGCAACTTCTTCGGGAACCAGGTCAGCACCAGCTTCATAAGCATTAATTGTCTTGTGTTCAGCACCATGATAGGCAAACACACGGTTTATATCCGGTGCCTTTCCTATACCCCATAGGTACAAAATTACAACAAAAAGCCGCAACAATCCTTCAATGAGGATTCCTGTATGATCACTCAAACCAAATCCCTTGGCGACTAAATTTCCCAGCTCGGAAGGTCCCCAAAAAAATAACAAAACCATAAAAACAAATGATAGTAAAAGGGTCAGTGCCAGCTCACGTTTCTCAAGCTTCTGTTCTTCTCCGGTTTGCACGTTTGCAGATAAAACAAGAAATCGCATTCCTAACCCGAGGGCATCCCACAGCACTATCAGGCCGCGTATAAAGGGGATGGTCTTTAACTTGCTTTGGTATATTTTGTCTAATTCTTCTGTGTGTAAAACAATTGTACCATCGGGGGCGCGCATGGCGGCTGCCACTGCGAATTCACCACGCATGACAACCCCTTCAATAAGTGCTTGACCTCCATAGGAAGGTAATTTATCAGCATTCATACCGCTTTCTCAACCAGATTATAGAAAAAGTGAACCAGGGCATCAATACCTCGGCCCCAAGTTGGCAAATGAATTTTTTCATTTGGCGCATGGATATTATCCTCCGGCAGACTAAAGCCTGTCATAACAGACTCTATTCCCAGATATTTTTTTATCATACCAACGATCGGAATGCTGCTGCCCTCCCTTTCAAAAACTGGGGCAGTATACCAGACTGTCTCCAGAGCCTGAGCTAGAGACTGTATGACAGGCGACCAGCGTTCCACCACGCTGGGCGGATGTCCTGCCATCTGCTCTAACTCCCAACGGATTGTCTCAGGAGCTTGTTGTTCTAGATATGCAATCAGTTGACGCTTGATATCTTCAGGATCCTGATCTGGAACCAAGCGCATGGATATCTTAGCCATAGCGCATGCTGGTATAACCGTTTTCATGCCATTACCGGTATAACCAGATAGCAAGCCATTGACCTCCAGGGTTGGCCTTACTCTGACTCTTTCTGCCGCGGAAAATCCACGCTCACCCCAAAGTTGCTTGACCCCAGTTTGTGCTTTGTAACCGTTGTCATCTTGTGGCAATTCGGACCATATTTTACGTTCATCTTCTGAGATCGGCAGGACCCTATCGTAGAAACCAGGTAAAGTAATTCTTCCTTCACTATCGTGCATGCCGGCAATCAACTCACAGAGCGCCTGTGCGGGGTTGTGAACAACACCGCCATATTGACCGGAATGCAAATCGCTCTTTGGACCAAAAACACGCAGTTCGAAACAACATAACCCCCTTAAACCATACGTTATTGTTGGCGTGTCCTTAGCAATCATTCCTGTGTCGGGCACTAAAGCAAAATCACAACCCAAAAGATTTCTTTGTTCTTGAAGGAAACGGGGCAGGTTTGGGGAGCCAATTTCCTCTTCACCTTCAAAGAGAAACTTAAATGCGATTGGCAAGTTTGATTGAGACAAAATTGCTTCCACTGCCCCAATGCTTGCAATAATTTGCCCTTTCATGTCGGATGCTCCACGCCCAAACAGCTCCTCGCCTTTTATGTGAGGTTCAAATGGAGGAGATACCCATTCGACAAGCGGGTCTATAGGTTGAACATCGTAATGCCCATAGAGAAGAACTGTGCAAATCGGAGATTGAACCGGTTGGTATTCGCCATAAACAATGGGGGGACC
Source organism: Anaerolinea sp. (assembly GCA_020725865.1). Taxonomy (GTDB): domain Bacteria; phylum Chloroflexota; class Anaerolineae; order Anaerolineales; family Anaerolineaceae; genus DYEC01. The sequence goes on from DYEC01000012.1 coordinate 325,895, forward strand.
GTCCGTTTGAAAAATTTGCGTCTTTTGAATCCCAGCCGCTTTCAATCTTTGCAAGATCCAACTGGCTGCATTTTCCAAAGTATTCCAATCGGGATCTGCAGAAACAGAGGGTATTCTAATAAATTCGAATAAGTCGTGAATGAGACGGCCTCGGTTGTCTCGGGCATAGGTCAAAGCCATTTCTCGTTTACTTGCCATAGTACTCCTATAAAGCCAGATTATGGTGATTATATGATAAATTTGTAAAATGTGTCTTGCTAGTATTGTTTTATTTTTGCCCAAATGTTAAAATTGTAAGTATGAAGGCTCGGTGGTCGGTTTATGATTTTCTAAGCCGGCGTCGGGTAATTTCAGCGCCCGTCGAAAAGTGCCGCCATTTGAATATCCACCGACCCTATGATCCCCTGGAATAAAACATATTTTCCTACTAAATATTTTCGCTTGCGGTGTAACGGGGAAAACAGTTCCGTTATCATCAAAACCACACTTGTATTTGCCCCATGAATTAAACTACGTAGCGTTCGAATCTTTTTTGTAGAAAGGAGTAATTAACATGCTGATCACCAATGGTACAGTAGTGACTTGGGAAAATCCAAATCGCATCTTAACTGGTCACGCTGTGTATATTGAAAATGGGCTTATTGCCGATATTGGGCCCACAAATGAGTTGGTACAGAAATATTCACATTCAGAAAGAATTGACGCCCGTGGGCAATTTGTAATGCCTGGTAATATTTGTGCACACACACACTTTTACGGTGCTTATGCACGCGGTATGGCTATTCATGGCTCTGCGCCAAAAGATTTTCCGGAAATTTTGGAGAAACTGTGGTGGCCACTCGATCAATCATTAACTCCAGAGGCGGTACGTTACTCTGCTTTGGTTTGTCTGATTGATGCCATCAAACATGGTACAACCACCTTAATCGATCATCACGCCTCACCCAATACCATACAAGGCTCTTTGGATGAAATTGCCGCTGCGGTAGAACTAACTGGAGTTCGAGCCTCTTTATGTTATGAAGTTACTGATCGCGGCGGCGAGAATAAAGCACTGGCAGGTATAGCAGAAAACGTACGCTTTATAGAACGGTGTAAGCAAAATAATTTAGGGGGGCGACTGGCAGCAAGTTTTGGTCTTCACGCAAGCCTTACACTCTCAGAGAAAACTTTAAGCGCCTGTCGTAACGCTGTACCGGATGACATAGGTTTTCACATTCATGTAGCGGAACATCCTGTAGATGAGTATGACAGCGTTGCTAAAACAGGATTGAGAGTGGTTGACCGCCTTCACAAGCATGGCATTTTGGGACCAAAAACCATAGTCGTTCACGCGGTACATATAGACGCAAAAGAAATAGCTTTACTGGCTGAGACCAACACATGGGTTACCCATCAACCTCGCTCAAACATGAATAACGCAGTGGGTATGTCAGAAGTTGAATCGATGCTTCGCGCCGGGATCAAAGTCTGTGTTGGGAATGATGGATTTTCAAACACTATGTGGGAGGAATGGAAATTCATCTACTTGGGACACAAATTGTGGCATCTAGATCCCCGCCGCATGTCCGGAACAGATGTTGTAAAAATGGCTGTATATAATAACGCTGAACTAGCCAGCAAGCATTTTGTAACCTCTCCAATTGGCGTCATCCAAAAAGGGGCCGTTGCTGATATTATTTTTGTGGATTATCATCCATACACGCCAGTCACTGTGGATAACCTGCCATGGCATATCATCTTTGGTTTTCACGAAAGTATGGTCACTATGACAATGGTTGCCGGGAAAATTTTAATGAAAGATCGGCAAATTCTAACAATCGATGAAGACAAAGTCACGTGGGAAGCACAACAAATCGCCCCGGTAGTTTGGGAACGATATCAACAACAATTTTAAGCACGATCTACTAATAAGGAGCAAAGCAGATGTCGGAAACACCAATATCACCAATTAAGGTTATTGCAATTCTTGGAGGAACGGGAAAAGAGGGCAAGGGGCTGGCTTATCGTTGGGCACAAGCTGGTTATGAAATTGTAATTGGTTCTCGCCAGCTTGAAAAAGCACAGGCAGCAGCAAGAGATATTATTAGCTTACTAAAGATGCCCGCCAAAGTAACCGGGATGACTAACCCAGAGGCTGCAGAACGCGGTGACCTTATTGTTTTAACGGTCCCATACGAAGTACATAAAGATATGTTACAGTTGATTAAGCCATTTGTCAGAGGCAAGATATTAATTGATGTTACTGTCCCACTGGTTCCACCAAAAGTGACAAAGGTCCAAATGCCACCCGCAGGAAGTGCACTTCAGGAAGCCCAACAGATTTTAGGGCCTGAAACAGAAGTTGTCTCAGCATTCCAAAATATATCTTATGAACATCTCCTGGCCGACGAGGAACTCGATTGTGATGTGTTGGTCTGTGGGAGCAGCAAGCAAGCGCGTTCACAAGTCTTGGAACTTGTAAAAGCCGCAGGTATGGTAGGATGGGATGCCGGGCCTGTTGAGAATTCAGTGGTTTCTGAAGGTTTGACCTCGATATTGATTGGGATTAACAAACAATTTGGCACTCAATCAGCCGGTATCAAAATTACTGGGGTACCACGGCCAAAATAAGGTACCCTATGAAACTTGTTTTACGCACTCTTAAAGGAGTACCATTAATAAAGCCAGGCGATCCTCTGGATGACATTATCCTGTCTACCCTACGAAAAAACCGGATTAAGCTGCGGGTAAACGACATCCTCGTTTTGGCTCAAAAAATTGTTTCAAAGGCAGAAGGTCGCCTGGTTAACTTAACTGAAATTGTTCCGAGCCGTGAAGCAGTTGAAATTGCACAACAAAGTGGGAAAGACGCTAGATTTGTGGAATTGGTTTTGCGTGAAAGCAAAGCGATTCTGCGAGTTCGGCCGGGATTAATTATTGTAGAACACAGATGTGGTTTTATATGTGCTAATGCCGGTGTTGATCACTCGAATGTACAAGGAGATTGGGGAAATCCGGAAGATTGGGTCTTACTGCTTCCCGAGGACGCTGATCGGTCGGCAAAGAAACTACAAGAAAAACTCGAACAAAAATGTGGGGTGAGATTAGGTGTCATGATTATTGACTCGCATGGACGTGCCTGGCGTATGGGAACAGCCGGCGTTGCTATTGGGTTAGCCGGCGTTCCCGGTTTGGTTGACCTGCGAGGCCAACCAGATCTTTTTGGCTACCATTTACGCGTGACACAAGTGGCTGCTGCCGACGAATTGGCAGCAGCCGCGTCTCTCATCATGGGACAGGCCGCAGAAGGCTCACCGATAATCCACGTGCGCGGTTTTCCTTATGCTTTGCGAGAATCAAACATAACCGAATTATTACGGCCGAAAGAGAATGACTTGTTCAGGTGAAAAGCACTCTATCAATGTTGTAGCCCTGGCCGGTGGTGTGGGCGGCGCCAAAATGGTGGACGGGCTGGCTCAGGTTCTTGATCCAGACTGTTTAACCGTTGTTGTTAACACTGGCGATGATTTTGAACATTTTGGTTTATATATCTGTCCCGATATTGACACAATATGTTATACACTGGCTGGGATAGCGAATGTTTCAACCGGCTGGGGCCGCTCCTCAGAAACCTGGAACGCAATGGATACAATTAAAACGTTGAGCGGAGAGACTTGGTTCAAGTTGGGCGACCGAGACTTAGGGACTCATTTGGTAAGGACAGAATGGCGCAAAGCTGGAAAATCGCTTAGCCAGATCACCCACGACTTTTGTAACGCTTGGGGAATTCGGGTTTCTGTCTTGCCTATGAGTGACGAGGTTGTCAGAACGATAGTCGTCACGCGAGACGGAAGGGCATTGCCATTTCAGGAATACTTTGTTAAGTATCAATGCCAGCCTGAAGTTAGCAGTTTTATTTTTGAAGGGATTGAACAAGCCAGACCTGCGCCTGGTGTCTTAAGTGCCCTTGAAAAAGCTGATTTGATTATCATTTGCCCCTCGAATCCTTGGGTCAGTATTGATCCAATTTTATCCGTCAGTGGAATTCGGCAGGCAATTTCCAACAAAATTGTTATTGCCATTTCTCCGATTATCCAGGGTAGGACGGTTAAGGGTCCTGCGGCAAAAATGTTTTCCGAGCTGGATATTCAACCATCCGCCTCAGCCGTAGCCTTACATTACAAGGAATTTTTATCGGGTTATGTCTTGGACAAAACAGACTATAAGGAGAGTAGACTGATAACTCAATGGGGTATAATTCCATATGAAACAAACATCTTAATCCCGACTGCAGAAGATCGAGCTCGGCTTGCATGCGAAGTGCTGGCTTTTTATCTCAAGCTGAGAAGGTCATCGCTATGAAACTATGGGCAATTGTTCCCATTAAGTCCATAAAGCAAGGCAAATCTCGCCTCTCTGACGCGCTTTCGGATAGCGAACGCATGGAATTAAACTATGAATTGGTTAGAAAAACTCTGGGAACATTAAATGAGGTATCCCAAATTGAGCGGATTCTAGTTGTCAGCAAAGACCATGAGGTGTTAAGCCTGGCAGACGAATATGGGACAATGACAGTTTGGGAAAAGGGAAAAAAACCGAACCTTAACCACGCGCTGCAACAGGCGACGTCCATTGCAGCCAGCTATGGCGCTCAAGCAGTCTTGGTCCTTCCAACGGACCTTCCCCTGATTAGTAGCGATGAAATAAGAAAGCTTATTACGTATACTGGATGCCCTCCAGAGATGATCATTGCTCCGGATCGTAAAAATGAAGGCACGAACGCGCTTATCTTAAATCCCCACGATACTGTGAAATATGAATTTGGGCAAAACTCTTTTTATTCCCATCTTTCCCAAGCTCAAAGAAAAGGAGTAAGAGTTTCAATATACACATCGCCTGCCTTTCAATTAGATCTTGATTTACCTGAGGACTTGACTTTGTTGCAGTCTTCAGGGTTACCTTTGCCATTTATGCGTCTCTGTTATTGACAGACGAAAAATAAAATTACACGATTTGGAGGAAAAAATGGAACGAGTTGCGCTCTATCTTCAAGATGCTCATGATTTACGAGACGGTTTAGAGTATGTCCGTTACGCAGAAAAACGCGGCTTTGAAGCCGTCTGGCAAGCTGAAAGCCGATTGGTTCGGGATGCTATTGTTCCAATGGCGGCTTATGCTGCCGTGACAGAACGTATAAAAGTGGCATCTGGGGTCATCAATAATTGGACGCGTAACATTGGATTATTAGCTGCTACATTCCTGACATTGGATGATCTGGCACCAAATCGAATCATTTGTGGAATCGGTGCTTGGTGGGATCCTCTGGCAAAAAATGTGGGAATCGAGCGAAAAAAGCCATTAACGGCAATGCGAGAGACTGTAACCGTACTGAGGCGCTTGCTCAACATGGAGCGAGTCACTTTTCACGGTGAATTTGTTCATGTGGATGGAATCGAGCTGGATGTAGTTCATGGAAGGCGAGAGCCTCGTAATGTTCCGATTATGATTGGTGCTACTGGCGATCAAATGATGGAGATGACGGGTGAACTTTGTGATGGAGTAGTATTGAACTATTGTGTTCCGCCTGAATACAATTTGCGCGCACTAGAACTTTTGGACAAAGGTGCAAAGAAAACAGGGCGGCGTGTGGATGATATTGATCGTCCGCAGCTTATTGTTTGCTCTGTAGATTACGATCACGATAGAGCAATTGATACCTCTCGTGAACTTCTGACCCAGTATCTAGCACAACAGCCGCATATCGCTAAAGCGTCGGGTGTGTCAAATGATGTTGTGGCTCAAATCCAATCAATTCTAGGATGGCCTGCAACACACGAACAAATTCAGAAAGCGAAGCATTTTGTCCCGGAAGAACTCGTGTTGCGGATTACAGCCTCTGGTACTCCAGAAGAAGCGCGTAAAAAGGTTGAGGAGTATAAAAAGAACGGCTGCACCTGCCCAATTCTCTATTCGGTAGGTGGTGATGTAAAATTACTGATAGACACCTTTGCCCAAGCATGAACGTTCTCTGAGGAAGGCATGCCTTCAGCCGTCTATGTGATTGGTCATGTAAATCCAGATACAGACTCGATTGCATCTGCTCTGGGATATGCTTGGTTACTGCGCGAGCGGGATGGTTTAGATGCTGTTCCTGCTCGCGCAGGAGCAATAAATCCCCAAACATCATGGGTATTGAAACGGCTGGGGCTGGATGCTCCAATATTGCTGACCGATGCATCGCCAAAATTTGAAACGGTCATGCGAAGATTGGACACCACAACAGTGGACAGACCTCTTAGTGAAGCATGGGCGATCGCCAGCCGTACAGGCGGAATTGCTCCCGTGTTAAACAAAGACGGCTCTCCCTACGGGCTGGTAACCGGCAGGAGCCTTTTCAGCTTTTTAAGTCAGCTCGTTGGACCTCATCCAGGACGACAAGAGATAACGATCAACCAAATTCTTGAATTTCCTTGTGAGAGAGCAGCCGATACCAATATTGCCAGGTTCCAAGCATCGGCACGTATTCGCGACGCATTACATCGTATTCTCCGCGAAGAAGGGGATGAATTTTGGGTGTTAGATGAGGCTGGGCGCTATGTGGGAATTTGCCGACAAAGAGATCTTTTGAATCCCCCCCGGTTAAAACTCATCCTGGTGGATCATAACGAAGCTCATCAGGCGATTTCATCACTTGAAGAAGCAGAGTTAATAGAAATTCTTGACCATCACCGTCTTGGTAATCCCTCAACCCACACACCGATTCGCTTTACCGTGGATGTTGTCGGGAGCACCAGTACCTTGATATCTGAACGGATAGAAGATGCTGGTTTAAGCGCACCGCCTGCGCTGGCTGGCATTATGCTGGCCGGCTTACTTTCCGATACACTCATTCTCTCTTCGCCAACGACAACTGAACGTGATCGGCGGGCGGCAAACCGTTTAGCGCGCTGGGCATTTGCTCCAGGAAGCATCTTGGAAACTGAAACTATTCGATCATTTGGGGAGAAAGTTCTTTCAGCTGGGGCGGGTTTAGGCGCTCGATCACCCAGTGAAGTCGTCACAAGTGACATGAAGATTTACTCTGCTGGCCCTTACCAGTTTGCAATTTCTCAGGCTGAAGTGAGTGATCTTTATGAGCTAACGGAACATATTGATGCACTTCAAGCTGCATTGGAAAAATTTCGAGAAAGCAGAGGTCTTGACTTTGCAGTTTTAATGGTCACAGATGTTGTAAGCAGCTCTAGCCGCTTATTACTCAACAATGCCCCAATGGTTCTGGACGAATTGCCTTATCCTCGGCAACCGGATGGCACACTTCTCGCAGAGGGAGTTGTATCAAGAAAAAAGCAATTATTACCGGTAGTATTAGGCTTATTGGAGGTATAACCGTGGACACTATTTACAAAGAAATTTTGCGACTACATGAGACTGGACAAACTGGTGCGTTATGTACAATTGTTCATAGTCAGGGTTCTGCGCCGAGACATACGGGGAGCAAAATGCTGGTATACCCAGATGGGCGTATAACCGGCTCGGTAGGCGGTGGAGAGATCGAAAGTCGTGTTATTCAGGAGGCATTGCAAGCGATTTCGGATGGTAAAACCCGAATGCTAAAGTATAGTTTGGTTGATCCCAAACGTGGTGATGTTGGGATATGTGGAGGTCAGGTAGAGGTTTTTGTAGAGCCTATTACTCCTCGTCCGTTATTAGTGGTTGTTGGGGGTGGGCATGTGGGCAAGGCAGTGGCGCATCTTGCGAAATGGTTGGGGTTTCGCGTGGCGGTTTCGGATGACCGGGCAGAATTCTGCAATTCTGAGGCTGTACCCGATGCAGACGAATTTTATAATGTCCCTCTCGAAGAACTGCCCAAACATATCAATATTACGCCCAACACCTATCTTGTGCTAACCACGCGCGGCCTGATGGTTGATGTTCCAGGGTTGCCGGCACTGCTTGACACGCCCGCGGCATACATTGGGGTTATCGGCTCTAAGCGGCGGTGGATATTTGCACGTAAAAAAATAATTGAATCTGGGATTCCAGAAGAAAAACTGGCTAAAGTATATTCGCCAATCGGCTTGGATATAAATGCCGAAACGCCAGAAGAAATTGCCGTGAGTATTATGGCGGAAGTTATCATGCGGAGAAATGGGGGAACCGGAAAGAGCTTGAAAATGTAACATTTACCTGGAGGATTTCTATGTGGCTAAAATACTATACAGCAGCAAACTTAACCGATGCTCTACAACTTCTAAGCCAGTATGGCGAAAAAGCCCGAATAGTTGCTGGAGCAACTGATTTAATGCTGGAATTAGAACGGGGTCAACGTAAAGGTGTTGACACGCTAATTGACATCACACGAATCTCCGATCTTGACCAGATCACATTGAGTGAAGATGGCATGATCCATCTTGGCCCTCTGGTTACCCATAATCAATGTGTTGCTTCAAGGTTAATTTGGGAATTTGCCTACCCATTGGCTCAAGCTGCTTGGGAAGTAGGTTCACCTCAAATTCGTAATAGAGGTACAGTTGCCGGGAACCTCATCACTGCATCGCCAGCCAATGATACGATTACACCACTAATGGCACTCAAAGCACAAGTCACTCTTCAGTCATTGCGCGGGAAAAGAGTTGTGCCCTTGAGAGAGTTTTACACAGGTGTGAGAAATACTGTCATGACAGCTGATGAGATGCTAACAGGTATCACATTCCCGTCAATGACCCCTCAACAACGTGGGTTTTTCATCAAGTTTGCATTACGTCGTGCACAAGCTATCTCACTGGTCAACGTTGCAGTTGTTGTGAAGCTGGAAAACGAGATGATTACGGATGCGCAAGTTACTTTGGGAGCCGTAGCACCTACAATTGTCAATGCCTTTGACTCGGAAAAATTTTTAATTGGTAAACGATTGTCAGATGAAGTCATTGAAGAAGCGGCAGAGCTGGCTTTAAGAGCTATTCGACCTATCAATGATGTCAGGGCTTCGGCTTCTTATCGGCGTGTTATGAGTCGTGTTATTACCCGGCGGGCACTTCAGGCAATTGCAACACAATCCAGCCATATACCCCCTGAAACACCTGTTCTGTTAGCAGAAAAGCAGTCGAAAGTAAATCCTCTGACCACAACAATGTTTTATGATCATTCTACTCCGATTGTTGCTCAGCTAAATGGGAAACAAGTCGTATTTCACTCTGGCCAAAATAAGTCTCTTTTGAGGTTATTACGTGAGGATGGTTTATTGATTGGTACAAAAGAAGGCTGTGCAGAAGGAGAATGTGGCGCATGTACAGTGTTCCTAGACGGCAAAGCAGTTATGAGTTGCCTTGTTCCGGCTCCGCGCGCAGATGGTGCAAATGTTATCACGATTGAGGGAATACCCCAAGAAGGTAAGATGAATGCAGTGCAACAGGCTTTTGTTGAAAATGGAGCTGTCCAGTGTGGTTACTGTATTCCGGGCTTTATAATGTCTGCTACAATGCTGCTAAAAGAAAAACCTACACCATCTCAGGAAGAAATCAAGCAGGCGATAACCGGGAACCTTTGCCGCTGCACCGGCTATTATAAAATTGTAGAGGCAATTGAAAATGCGGCGAGAGAGAGCTCAACATGAAGTACAGTCAATATTCACGGGATAAAGGTCCTAAAATCAGAGAGATACACCCAATCTGGCGTGGAGTTGGTTGCATTCTGATGGTACTAACACCCATCCTGTCTTATGCTGCGGCCACATTGCTCCTTCAACAAAATAGGATTCATGGTTGGGTGGCTATTCCACCGGAGCTTTTGGTCAAGCAATTTGCTATTGATCCGCTCATCGCAGTCAGAATTGTACTGACACTTGTCTTGATTGTTCTCATCGGGGCTTTCTTTACAATGATAACTTTTATCTTATACAGCGCTTTTGGTCCTTCGCGTTATGGGCCGTTTGATGTACCCCCAGTTACATATCGCGGAAAAAGGTATCGCAGATAGCCATCAACTAGCAAAGAGAACACGTATGCATATTATCAGGGAGCGAACTATGTCCTACGTTGGAAAATCCATAACCAGAATAGATGCTGAAGCGAAAGTCAAGGGCGAGGCTCTATATCCAGGGGATTTCAATTTACCAAACCAGGCGTACATGAAAATTTTATTTGCCAATCGTCCGCATGCTATTGTCAAGCGAATTGACACCGCACGCGCCAAGGCTCTGCCAGGAGTTCTCGCAATATTTACGGCAAAGGATGTGCCGGTTAATGAATATGGACTTATTATGCCTGACCAGCCGGTTTTATGCGGCCCCGGTTCAAGCAAACCTTATGCTGATAGAGTTCGTTTCATAGGTGACCAGGTTGCCTTGGTTATTGCAGAAAACGAGGAAATAGCCGCTCAAGCTCGAGATTTGATCGAAGTTGAGTATGAGGATTTGCCTGTTTTGACAGACGTTCATCAGGCGATGGAATCAACCGAAAATCTATTGCACCCAGATCGTGGCTCAAATGTCTTTTGCCATTACCGAATTCGCAAAGGGGATACCGAGGCAGCTTTTTCACAAGCTGATGTCATTGTTGAGGGGGAGTATCATACACCCGTTCAGGAGCATGCTTATTTACAACCGGAAGCCGGTATTGGATATATTGATGAAGAAGGTAGAGTAACTATTGTTGTTGCCGGACAGTGGACTCATGAGGATCGGAAACAGATTGCCCATGCGTTAAATCTCCCCGAGGAACAAGTACGCGTAATCTACCCTGCTATTGGAGGAGCTTTTGGGGGGCGAGAAGATATGTCCATCCAAATTGTGCTTGCGCTTGCTACCTGGCGCTTGAGCCAGCAGGGAATTAACCGCCCAGTTAAGATTATCTGGAGCCGGGAAGAATCTATTATTGGGCATCATAAACGACATCCATATCATATTTATGCCCGGTGGGGAGCCACAAAGGAAGGAAAGGTCATTGCGGCGGAAGTCAAGCTTATTGCAGATGGTGGGGCTTATGCTTATACATCCACAAAAGTGTTGGGCAACGCCACATTGATGTGCACCGGACCTTATGAAATTCCCAATGTTAAAGTGGATTCATATGCAGTATATACAAATTCGATCCCGAATGGAGCGTTCAGAGGATTTGGTGGTCCACAAGGAGCATTTGCAGCAGAAATGCAAATGAATAAGCTTGCAGAACGATTGGGAATGGATCCCGTTGAGCTTCGTCTTCGCAATGTTTTACGTGAAGGATCACTGTTGTCGGTTGGAACACCATTGCCGAAAGGCGTAAGCATTGCGCAGGTTGTTGAAAACTGCGCTAAAAGGGCGGGGTGGAAACAAACCTCCAACGGTTGGGAGTTTGATCGAGAGAAACATCCCTCCTTAAAATTACAAAAATCAAACTTGCGCCGCGGCATTGGATTCGCCTGCTCGTTTAAGAATGTGGGATTCTCCTTTGGTGCTCCAGAACAGTGCCAGGCAACTATTGAGTTGCGTGGAAAAGGTGAAATTGAAGAGGCGGTTTTATATCACGCTGGTGCCGAAGTAGGGCAGGGGGTACATACAGTGTTGATTCAAATGGCTGCAGAAGCATTAGGAGTGCCCATTGAGAAAGTAAGGTTGATTGCTTCGGATACTGCTACTTCTGGGGATTCGGGAAGTGTTTCAGCTTCCAGGATGACTTTTATGGCAGGTAATGCAATCAGGGGAGCCGCTAAACTGGCGCTCGAAAGATGGCGCAATGAGGAAAGGCCAGCCGTTGGTCATTATCAATATCGTCCGCCTCGAACGACACCTTATGATCCTGAAACAGGGAAGTCAGAACCCAATTTTGCTTACGGCTACGTGGCCGAAGCAGTTGAGTTGGAAGTTGATATTGAGACTGGCCAGATCAGACTTCTTAACGTGATTTGTGCTGATGATGTGGGGCAGGCCGTAAATCCTCAACTGGTACAAGGCCAGATTGAAGGCGCAGTTGTACAAGCAGCGGGTTACGCCATTCTTGAAAACTTTGTTCAACAGAATGGTGAGGTGTTGACGCGCGGTTTATCCACTTATCTTATCCCTACGGTTTTAGATATTCCTGATCGTGTTGAATCATTGATTTTGGAATATCCTGATCCGATCGGACCCTTTGGCGCGCGCGGAATGGGAGAAATGCCATACCTTCCTCTGGTACCTGCTGTTGCCTCCGCCCTTCATGATGCCACAGGTGTATGGTTTAACGAATTTCCACTTACCCCAGAGAGGGTATTGTTTGGACTGACAAAAAGCGAAGAGTAATTTGAGTAATTTTGTAGCTAGGGAGAGTTCTTAATGCCGATTGTTTATTTACGAGGTGGCGGTGAATTAGCCAGTGGAATAGCTTTGCGATTGTGGCGGTGCGGCTTTAAAGTTGTTGTAACGGAACTACCGCAACCGCTGGCAGTACGCAGATTAGTATCCTTTGCACAGGCTGTTTTTACTGGTGAGGTCATTATTGAGGGAGTAAAAGGTCAACTGGCTGATGGTCCTGAAGAAGCTCTTCGTTTCCTGCATCAAGGAGTAGTTCCCGTCCTGGTTGATCCTGACGCAAAGTTGCTCGAAGCATTTAATCCTCAGGTGATGGTAGATGCTCGGATGACTAAACAAACGCCCGACAAAGGGGTAGATAGTGCTTCTCTGGTTATTGGCGCGGGACCTGGCTTTATTGTTGGTAAAAATTGCCACGCTGTTGTAGAGACAAAACGAGGACATTTTTTAGGTCACGTATATTGGAGTGGAAGCGCAGAACCTGATACTGGGTTACCAGAACCTGTTTCCAACTATGGTGAAGAGCGTGTTTTGAGGGCTCCTGCAGATGGTGTTATGCGCAATTATGTTGAACTGGGTGCCAAAGTTCAAGAAGGAACAATAATCGCTGAGGTTAACGGAAAACCAATTAAAGCGAAGTTTTCTGGCATTTTGAGAGGATTGTTGCATGAAGGGATTTATGTTAAGACCGGTTTGAAAGTTGGCGATGTTGATCCCCGGATGGATGAACGGCATTGTTACTATGTCTCCGACAAAGCTCTAGCGATTGGTGGTGGTGTTTTGGAGGCAATTCTATCGAAGCCCGAGTTTCGAAGACTAATCTGTAATGGTCGCTCATGAAACTTGTCAATGCGCTGAGAGCTGACGCAAAAATACGGTTGGCGATTAGTGGTGCTGGCGGAAAGACAACTGCGCTATTTCAACTGGCGCGTCAACTTACTCCGCCTGTATTGGTATCAGCCAGTACCCATTTATCACTTGCACAAGTCCTGAACTCGGATTATCACGTGTTTTGGTCGGGTGATCGCAATATTGACTTTAATCATTTGACGGGGGTCTCTTTGATTATGGGAGAGCCCATCAGCGATGATCGGGTAAACGGCTTATCGCTTCAAAAACTTGAACAACTGCGATTGTTTGCAGATCAAATGGGTTATCCCTTGCTGATTGAAGCTGATGGTTCTCGAATGCGTCCACTCAAAGCTCCCGCTGACCATGAACCGCCTATTCCCGAATGGGTTAATACATCGCTTGTAGTTGCCGGGCTCTCGGGAGTTGGTCATCCACTTAGCGAAAAGACTGTACATCGTCCAGAAGTGTTCTCGGATTTATCCGGCGTATCAATTGGTAAACCCATTACAATAGATGGGATACTGAAGGTCCTTTGTGACGCACGGGGTGGATTAAAAAATATTCCCCCCCAAGCCAAGCGCGTTGCCTTGCTCAACCAGGCAGATAACCACGAATTACGATCGCTCGCACAAGAAATTGTTCCAGGATTACAACAGTTTTACCATGCAGTATTAATTTCCTCGCTTGGCACTTCTGGAGAAGTTTTTTCGGTTCACGAGAAAACCGCGGCTATCATTTTGGCAGCCGGCGCTTCCACAAGATTAGGACGACCTAAAGCATTGCTTGAATGGCAGGGAAAACCGCTGATACAAATCATTGCTAGTGTTGCTATTCGAGCAGGTTTATCCCCAGTGATTGTGGTGATTGGGGCTGTGCGTGAGCCTATTCTTGAAGCTTTGAAGGGATTGTCAGTCGAATTTGTAATCAACGAAAACTGGGAACTTGGGCAAAGCAGTTCGATAAAAGCTGGACTGGCGGCTCTTCCTCCTCATACTGGCTCGGCAGTTTTTCTGCTCGCCGACCAACCAAGGATAACGATTGATTTGTTGTTAACTCTGGTCAGAACCCATGCGACAACGTTGGATCCGATCATGGCACCGTTTGTCGGCGGTCGAAGAAGTAATCCGGTTCTTTTTGACGCGATCACCTTTTGTGACCTGGAACGATTAGAGGGAGATATAGGAGGCAGAGCTATTTTTGAGAAATATCCAGTAACTCCTATTTATTGGAATGATCCCAGGTTGTTGCTGGATATTGACACAGAAGAAGATTACAAGAAACTGACAGAAGATGCAGTGTGAGATGAATGTGGGTGAAGTCGGCGCGGTTGTGTTGGCTGCAGGATTGTCCACCCGAATGGGGCAACCAAAGATGGTTTTGCCCTGGGGCAAAGTAACAATAATTGAAAAAGTGGTTACCACGCTACGTGAAGCGGGGATTGAAAAGATTGTTGTAATAACGGGCGGGGCGCATCAAGAAGTTCTTAAAGCTCTGAATGGATACTATGTCACTATCATTTTTAATCCTCAATACCATAATGGAGAAATGCTAAATTCCCTGCAGGCGGGTTTGCGAGCTCTTCCACCCGATGTTAGGGGTGCTTTGATTGTCTTGGGGGATCAGCCATTTATACAAAAAGAAACGATTGAAACGGTCGTTCGAGCTTTTTTAGAAACAAGTTCTCAATTGGTTATCCCGAGTTTCCAAATGCGGCGCGGTCATCCATGGTTGATCGCTCGCCAACTCTGGCAGGAAGTATTGGAAATCAAACCGCCCGAAACATTGAGAAGTTTTTTACAAGCCAATCACGAAAAAATCACCTATGTTGTGGTGGATACCCCAACAATTATTTGGGACATTGACACACCCGAAGATTACGAAAAGCGAAAGCCAAGGAACTGAACATGACGGCTAACAACATTGCTGCTTGGTGGGTCAAAATCAAAGACTCAACCTTAACAATTCAAGACATTAAGCTTAGCAGAAAAGCCAACTCTTTAGACTCGGTATCAGAGGCTTATTCAAGTGGGGTTTATACGACTTTTCGCACCTATCAGCATGACCATGTATTGTTACTTGAAAGTCATTTCAATCGTCTGGAGGAATCAGCAGGGATTATAAATGGAAATATTCAGGTACCAAGAGGCCAATTGCGCCTGGCATTGCGTAAAATCCTGAGCGATTTTTACCCCGATAAAGATATCAGGATACGCATCGCCCTTAATTTGGAAGATCAATCGTATATAATCTCAGCTGAGCCATTGAAACCACCGCCAGCGAGTGCATACCAGAAAGGTGTTTCTGTCATTACTTGCCGATTGGAAAGGAAAAATCCACACGCGAAGACCACCGATTTTATTGCTACGGCGGCTCGTATCAGGAGTACTTTGCCTCCCAAAATACAAGAGGCTATCATGGTAGATGAGAATGGTTACCTGTTAGAAGGGCTGAGTAGCAACTTTTGGGGTGTGGTCAATGGTGTAGTGCGCACTGAAAAAGAGAAGGTATTGGGAGGAATTACGCGTTCAGTCATTTTGGAACTTTGTGAAAAGGAAGGGATTCCCTTGCTGTTTGAAAGTATTCATATTCGGGAGTTAACAAGTCTCCATGAAGCCTTTATAACCAGTACCAGTCGTGCAGTACTCCCTGTTACTTGCATTGACCATCACATAGTAGGTGAAGGAAAACCGGGCAAGATTACCCAATTATTGGCGCGGTGCTATCAGGAATATGTGACTCGTCAGATTGAAAAAATTTAAGTCTCGGATGCTTGATCCATGTCAGCAAGACTGTCATCTGAGGTATCGTTGTAGTCAAATTCTCCCCTTTCCATTCGTTCCAGTAAATTGACTGCCTGTTCTATTTGTTCTGTTGGGACCACAACTTTTGCTTCGCCTAAAGGACCTATGGTCAACCCATATGTATTTCCCACACCTTCTTGGAAAATGAATGCTTTAATATCGTGCGCTTCTAGGAATAAACGAATTGTTTCAGCCTCCAACTGACCGTTTGCAACATAAACAACACCATACTTTTCTGAGTCACTGTTTTTCATCGTCTTGGTCACCCTTTCTTATCTAGGTAGTCGGGCAATTAAGCTGGCAATGGATTTTTTCTTTCCGTTATTGCCATCTACCCAGCCTTCTCGATAATATAATATCTCCCAAGCCTCGAATATTCTGGGGAGTTCACCTTCATCCAAAAGATATTCTTCAGAAATTTCTGGTTTGATGGATCGGATTGGCATTGTCAGGGTTTCAAAAAACACCAGCCCACCTGGTTTCAACAAACGAGCGAATTCGCTTATCAAGTTTCTATTAAGGTAATAAAAATTTAGAATAACACTGAAAAATTTAGTCGTGGACAAATAATACTCTGTTAAATCAGCAACAAAGACTCTTAAGTCTGGTGCATTTATTTTTGAATGAACAATAGCTTCAAATGCGACATCAATTCCAATGACTGAGAAACCTTTTTGATGAAGAAAGACGGCATTACGCCCAGCTCCCATGGCAATATCCAATATAAACCCATCTTTGGGTAAGAGATTGATATTTTCCAGCAGCAATGAACATGGAAGTTGATGCCCCTGAATATAATAGGGCTCGTTTTTGTACCGACTGTTCCATCGAAGAGCATCTTGCTTAGACATGGACATACCACACTAACCAATCAGTTTGCTTCTACCCAAAATATTAGATATACTGATTATATCCTTTAGATAGATATCGATCGGGAGCTCGAGATGAGCATTGTTGAAGCCATTGCAATCACCGTTTTGGGATTGATCATCGGTATGGGAGTGAATCACCTTTCCAGTGTTTTGCCATACCTGCGCAGCGGTTCTTTGATACATCATCCGATCTGTTTATGGTGTCACAATACAATTTCATGGCGAACATTTGTCTTTCTTGCCCAATGCTCTCGGTGTCATCGGTATCCTAGATTGCGAATCTGGTTAGTTCTATTGGGGTATCCGGTCTTATTATGGGTATTGAGACTTATCCCGGCGTCACGAATCAACTGGTGGCTGGGCGTAATCACACTGGCTTACTTTGGCCTTGTTGCAGTGATGGACTTTGAACATCGTATTATCTTAAATCCGATTAGTATTACTGGGGCAATTCTGGGTTTGGGCACAGGGTGGTATCTGCATGGGTTGCCAAAAACTTTGTTGGGCGGTATTGCTGGTTATGCAACAATGTTTATCTTATACTACCTTGGTATTGCTTTTTCTCGATTAGTAACAAAGATGCGTAATCAGCCACTTGATGAGGTGGCACTTGGGTTTGGGGATGTAAACCTGGGCGGCGTGTTGGGATTGTATCTTGGCTGGCCTGGTATCACTGCAGGATTGCTGCTTGCCATCATTCTGGGAGGAAGTTTTAGTCTCTTTGTCATTCTTTATCGTCTAATTACCCATAAATACCAAATGTTCATGGCGATTCCTTACGCGCCATTCTTATTACTAGGTGCCACTCTTCTACTGTTTCGTCCTTGAAATTGCTAAAAGGTCTTTGGAATCAAGCATAATGAGGACCCGCCGCTACAATCTCGGCAGAAACACCCGTCCCACACTCCACGAAATTTTTTTCAAATTGTTCAATCAGGTATTTTGCCTGCCGGCTGTATGCTTTTTCATCCTGCCAAGCTGCTTGTGGCAGGAGAATTTCTGAAGGAACATCTGGGCAATACTCTGGAACCCACAACCCAAAAAATGGCTCCTGTTGCATAGGTACATCAGCAAGTTTCCCGGAAAGTGCAGCTCGAATCATTGCGCGTGTGTAGGGGAGGGGGACTCTCTTACCGATGCCGTATTCTCCACCTGTCCACCCAGTATTGATCAGCCAAACCTGAACATTGTGTTGTTGAATTTTCTTCCCTAAAAGTTCAACATAAATACTTGGGCTTAAAGGTAGAAAAGGGGCACCAAAGCAGGTGGAAAAAGTTGCCTGGGGTTCATTTCCAAGCCCTTTTTCAGTTCCTGCGAGCTTTGCAGTGTAGCCCGATAAAAAGTAATACATTGCCTGTTCGGGTGTTAATCGGGAAATCGGCGGCAATACCCCAAAGGCATCTGCCGATAGGAAAAAGATATTCTTGGGATGGCCAGCGTATCCCTCAGCTACCCGGTTGGCAACATAATCAATTGGATAAGCCCCGCGTGTATTTTCCGTTCGCTCTTCACTGTCAAAATCAATCTCGCGGGTATGAGAATCATAAATCACATTTTCTAATACAGCTCCGAAACGATGTGTTGCCTCCCAAATAATTGGTTCAAGGTCAGCACGCAACCGAATGGTTTTTGCATAGCAACCACCTTCAAAGTTAAATACCCCGGTATCAGACCAGCCATGTTCGTCGTCACCAATCAACCGCCTCTCTGGGTCTGAGGATAGGGTCGTCTTACCCGTTCCTGATAACCCAAAGAAAAGTGCTACATCGTCATCTGCGCCAACATTCGCGGAGCAATGCATAGAAAGCACCCCTTTGAGCGGAAGTACATAGTTCATAATCGTAAAGATTGATTTTTTGATTTCCCCTGCATAGCTGGTACCCCCGATTAATATAAGCCGGCTTGTAAAATTCACCATGATAAATGTCCCTGATCTTGTACCATCAGTTTCGGGATCGGCTATGAAATCCGGACAGTCTATCAGTGTGAACTCGGGTTGGTGGTATTTTTGTTCCTCTGGGGGAACGCGTATAAATAAGTCATGGGCAAATAGACTATGCCAGGCTTTTTCTGTGATGATGCGAATAGGCATCTGAAAATCGGGGTGAGCACCAACGTGCATGTCCTGAACGAATACATCTCTGCCTTGCAAATATCCAATAAGTTTAGCGTGTAACCGATTAAACTGTTCTTCTTTTATTGGTCGGTTTACTTTTCCCCACCATATCAAATCATCTTTTTGAGGTCCGCCTTCTACAATATACTTGTCTTTAGGAGACCGACCAGTGTGTTGTCCTGTATTGACGATTAGTGCTCCAGTTTTGCTTAGCTGTCCCTCCCCGCGGCAAATAGCCTCTTCCACGAGCGCTGGTGGTGAATAATTCCAGTAGACATTTCGAAGGTTTCGCAGTCCGTGGTTTTCAATTCCGTAAATATTAGATAATCCAAGCTGATGCATGCAGTATATCTCCTATTGTGTGGTCTTCGCTAGATCACTAATCGTGTCTTCAAAGGTTTGTGGAACAGAAGAAGGGAAAAATGAGCGGATTTCTTCTGCTAAAGGAGCTCCGGATTCAGTTTCGCACCGATCATTGTAGCAATATCGATATGATGTCTTCTCTACTAGATTAAGTGGACTATATAGTGTGTAAGTCCAGCGGTTTTCCTCAACGCGCACCATAGGAATTGGCTCCATCCAACCAAACGGATTAAATTGGATGGAAATAACATCCTCAGATGGTACTGGTTCCTTTGTTGTGGCTGTAAATGTAATAGTTTCAGTTCCTGGAGCCTGCCAGCTTGTTATGGTGTCGTTAACAATGGTGTCGTGATCTGGCACAATTAACTGGCGGAGTCGAAATCTGCCAGAAGAATCTAATTCTGCATTCCAAAAACCATCGCCAAGCGTGTATTTATACCGCAAGTCCAGACCAGTCGGAAGTCTTAGCATCAGGGTATATTTACCGTCCTGACCTGATTTTTGCATTACGGGTGCTTTGTTTGCTACAACGCTCACCCCTCCGCGAAGATCCTCAAATGTATTTCCCAAACTTATAATATTCCCCACCATTCGAATCGGCATTTGAGTTGCAAAGTTATCTGGCGTTTCTAAATTAAATTGGATATTCACGAGATTTAACGGTTTCAATCTGATTATCGCTGGTGTAAGGGATTCTTCCGCAATCAAAGCACCTTGTTGAAAAGGCAAATGATCACCGTTTTTGCTAAAAACAGATAGTGAATGCGCTCCAACAGGTAAGTTTTCAATTTCAAAAACTCCATCTTCCAAAGAAACGGTTTGAAAACCTCCAGCAACTATCATCATATTGGGGAGTGGGGAATTTGTTTGCTCATCAAAAATCTGACCTCGAAGACGACCCGTTGGCCCTTGATAGGCCATGTCTTGCCAGCCGGCAACAATATCCTTGATTTCTGCCGGCCCATCCACATAATGACTGCGGTAACGCACCTGTTGCCCTAGTGCATTGTGTTCAACAAGCGGGGGCAAACCTCCTCTTAAGTAACGGTACTTCAGAAATGTCCCCTTTGCAACCGAAAGGTGAAGGGAATAATGAGTATCATCGTCTTGGTTAAGCTCATAACGAGTTGGATTGAGCGCAAGCCCTGTTACCTCGTCAAGTACATCAAGATATAGAATCTGTTTCTCGTTACGAAACGGCACTTCTACGCGGAATACAACCTCTGCCTCTATCCGAGGCGAGATGGAAGTTTCAGTATACCTGTAAGACAAACTCTCAATTGGGATAAGACAGGACTGGGAAGCCAAAATCCATAATAGGAATAATAAAATTAGGAAAATATTGGTGGGTTGTTTTTTGCGAGACACTTCCTTACATTCCGAAATATTATGGTTTTTTATTTAGATGCTGCCATGCTATGCAGTGAGTGTTTGATCTCTGCCTGTCTACCAGCAAGACTTCCTAAAACGCCATTCACAAACCGGGGAGTACTATCGGAGCCATATATTTTTGCCAGTTCAATCGCCTCATTGATGGCAACTTTGATAGGAGTACATCCTGCAACTGCAAATTCCCAAAGTGCTATTCGTATAATATTCCGATCAATGACTGCAACCTGATCCAGTGGCCACTCTGGTGCGTGTTGCGCAATAAAATCGTCTAGCTTTTTAATTATTGGCACTACGCCAAATACAATTTGTCTTGCGAATTCCACTAGGCTAATGTCCAAAGTGTTGTCTTCTGACAAGCGCTGCTCTAGAGCTGCTGCCGGGGAATGCCCAGTAATGTCTACTTCATACAAGACTTGCAAGGCAATGCTTCGTGCCTTGGTTCGAGATTTCATAAAGCCTATCGCACGACTTCTTCCGGACTATAGTCAATGTCCTCAATGTGAACATTGATTTTGCCAACTTCCATCCCAACCATTTCTGATATTGCCCTGGTTACCTTGGATTGAATCAACCGTCCCACATCGCGCACATTGACATCCCGGCGTAATACAACATAAATATCAGCATAAACAATATTATTTTCTACTGAAATAATAACCCCTTCACTCGCCCCGCTCTTGAGCCAACGGTCAACACTTCCCGAAACCGGTGCCATTTTGCTGACACCAGGAATGCCCAGAACAGTTAGCCGAACAATCGTTGTTAATACATCAGGGGCAATAGTAGTTTTGCCAAGAGAACGCTGTTGATCTGTCATATGCACTCCAATGTAAATATTATAACCCCAAAACTATATCTGCAGAAATCCTCATTTGCTTGCTTGACTGCACAAAATCTTTATCGTTGTTATACCACATCAGGCACGGTAACCGTTGCGTATGGCATGACGGCTATTCTGAGATATGGTTGCTGTAGTGTGTGCAATGCTATATGAAAAGCATCCTGCAGGTTTCTTGCTGGAATTAACAAGAATTTTCTTACAATTTCCTCCGGCATTTGAGAGACCAGAACTACTCTTGCGCGTTTTAGGATTCTTCCAAATAAGAGCGCCTTGTGTGGACCTATTCGGAAACCTTGAGCACTAAACTTTGTAAAGATATCCTCAGTTTTTTGTATATCCATCATAAACTCTTCGTAACCAGCTGAGCCGCTCCCTTCGGGGCAAGAGGCAACGAGAATGATTGTCCCGCCATCGCGAACAAGGAGAGAGGCATTTGTAAGGGCTTTTTGTGCCTGATATAGGTTGATATCTTTAGGGTATCCACCTGCTGATGCAATCACTAAGTCATATCGTCCGGTTGTTTTGACTTGGCACAATTGTTTCGAAGCGACAATACCAGCCTTCATAACCTCCTCAGGATCGCCGAATAAAACTTTAACAATTTGTTTCTCACTGTTTAGAATCGCATTGAGTGCAAAGTGAACACCCGCCATTTTTCCAATTTCTTCCACATCCATCCGCATCGGGTTTGTTTCGTATGTTGCAATACAGGATCGGGGATCTAACAGCATTGAGTGGTTTTTCTCAATTGTTTCACGTCCCGCAAGTCCGATGGCAACCGTTTTGCTCCCGCCCGAAAAGCCCATAAAATGGTGAGGCTCAATGTTCCCAACAACAATTTTTATGTCTGCTTCGTAATAATGTTTGTTGATATACACTGGTGTACCTCGTGATGTGACACCAAGAAAAACCAAATTCTTCTTTTCGTCGCAATCATGGCTGTAAATTTCATACTCTTCCTCAATGGCTTGCGGGACAACTAATGAAAATTCCTGTTTTTTCATGGGGGGATGAGTGCCGGTAGAAATGACCAACTTTATTGAAGATGACGGCATTCCATTTTTTTTCAGATACTCCAATAAGGGAGGAAGAAGGTAGTGATGAGGAACTGGTCTTGTCTTGTCATTAATAGCAATTGCCACGCTTTTTGCATGTTTGAATGCTGAGGGGGGATTACTGCCCATTGGATTGTGAATATTATCACTAATTAGCTTGGTAGGATCGGAGCAAATTTCAAGCTGAGGCAGGGTAATGATTTCAATCTCTGCGGCTATACTATGGGGAATATCCAGTGAAAGGTTGCTGTCACCATAAGGCAAACTGATCGTTCTCAACATGCAGATATTGTACGTCAGCTTGGTATAAAAGCAAATAGGGGAGGGGGGTCAAATAATTGTTGTTACGTTTTATTCGAATCCTCTTGTTGAAAATTCAGATTGAACAAATAGAGTTATATAAACTGAATTTAACTGAATTTTACCGATTGAGTTTTAAAGAGGGGGCAAACGAGAGTACAAAAACAAAAAATTGCTAATGTTTTTGATAAGTATCATTATCATAAACATATAATACAAAAATTGTGATATTCTTTAAACATGGCTAATATAACTATTACACGTGTTGTGCATCATTATTTGGAAACAATTGGTCTGGCGCGTAGTGTTAATACCAAACGCACCTATCGTAATGGTGTTATGCAATTTTTGGAAGTGTTACGGTCAAAAAACATTAACCCGGACAAAACCTCCATTAAAGATATATCCGAGGACTCTGTTTCATGGTTCATCTCATCATTGAAAGATTATTCACCATCTACAGAACGGTTATACTTGACAGCTGTCATGGGCTTTTTTGAATTTGTTGTCTCGGAAAACTTGTCTGACATTAACCTGCCAAAAATTCGCCTGCTGATCAAGCATAGAGCTAGAAAACCGGGACAACGGTTACCTCAATTTCCTCAAGATGACATTGATCGCATGCTGGAGTATATTGAAACGTTGAAAACAACCCCTATAGAAACCGACGAAGAACGATTGCGGAATCTTCGAGATCGCGCTTTTTTGTTAACCCTTGCTGATACTGGGCTGCGAGTTCATGAAGCCTGTAATCTACGTCGTGGTGATTTAGACTGGAATGAGGGCCATGCACTTATTATAGGAAAAGGGAACCGCCAGGCAGTCGTTCGTTTTTCAAGGAGAGCACAACAAGCTATTAAAGATTATCTTAACGCCAGGCTTTCTCTTGATGGAGCTTCTGGACGTCCTCTGACTTCTCTTCCTGTTTTTGCTCGGCATGATAAAGGAGCAGGGAAAAGAATTACTCCAATCACAACTGCCACGGGACGCAACATCATTAATCGAATTGTGGAAAGTGCTTTAGGTGCTAATGCAGTCGGCAAAATTACTCCCCACTCTCTGCGTCATTACTTTGTCACCAGGGTTTTGCGCGTCTCTGGTAACTTGAAGCTTGCTCAGGAGCTGGCTCGACATCGCAATATTTCAGTAACCCAAAGGTATGCACATCTATCCGATAACGAACTAGATCGGGGTTATTGGGAAGTGTTTGAAAATAATATCTGATAAGGACTGCCACCTATTTATTTAGTGCATTTTCATAATGGATAATGTTCACCAACCCGCTAATATGCATTGCCAGAGCAAACAAAATCAATGTTAAAAAACCGGAAAACTGGAGGATTAATCCACTCAATCCGGTTATTATAAGGACGATGCCCAATAATGTATTGGTGAGTCCAACATAGATTGAGCGCTCTTCTGGTGGAGCTACTTCGAGTAGCAGGCTATTACCAGAAATGCCAATAGCTGAATTGCGAATTCCCAATAGAATAAAAACGGGAATCAACCAAATCGTTGCGAGTGTACCGGTAATTTTCAGTGGATTTAATAAGATAACCAATAAAAGCACAAAAACGACCATTGCAATACCAGCCCATGCTGAAAGTGCCATAACGCGACTATACCGAAGTTTGTTCGAAATTTTCCCCAGTGCCAGATTCGCAAACAAACTTGTACCGGTAAGAACTGCCAGGTATATCCCAACCATTGTCTTGCTTGTTCCGGTTATCTGTTGAACGAAAAGAGCAAAGAAAGGGGTAGCAGAGTTTCCCAATAACAGACATGCATATGCAGAAAGATACTTGCGATAGATTGAATCGGTTTGCAAGATATGTTTTGATCTCGAGATTTGCTCAGCAAATGAAGTCCTTGGTAATATGTCCAGATTATTAGGTTCTTCTTCAACAAGATTAAAAATTAACAAGGATATTGAAGCTAAAATAAAAAATAGAAATGATAGGAAACCATAATTAGACGGATATTTTAAAGAACTGTGTGATCCAAGCACATGTTGCACAACAATGCTACTAAGAATGCCCCCTAGCCCGCCTAACCCCAGCCGCCATGCAAAGAACTCACCACGTTTATTGGAGGGTATTGTTTTACCAACAACTTCTAAAAAAGGTAACCCACCAAGACCGTTAAGCAAAGAAGATATTACATATGCTACCCAAAACGCAACCAAA
This sequence comes from Anaerolinea sp., assembly GCA_020725865.1. Taxonomy (GTDB): domain Bacteria; phylum Chloroflexota; class Anaerolineae; order Anaerolineales; family Anaerolineaceae; genus DYEC01. The sequence goes on from DYEC01000012.1 coordinate 350,917, forward strand.
AGAGTCTGTGGCTGTTGAATTAAGTTTATCACCGCTGCCAGCGAAGCCCAAGCAAAAATTCTAATCAGAGACAACTGCCGGTATACTGAAATCTTATGTGGTTTATTTTGCATGTAGCTTGAGAACCACAGTTGTGGCAATGCCCAAGCCGCATCCCTAATTGGAACTACTAACCCAAGTAACAGCGGCGAGTTCGTTAGATTGCTTAAAAAGGTTACTAGAACCAGCGTAGGATCCATTAGGGATTCTGCAGTGTTATACAAGACGCCGTTAGCGATTCCTAGGTAAAAGTTTTGTTTTGTGGTTTTCATTTTAGGTTTGCTTGGTGTGTTGATATGGCTATACGCAATTTTATTGTCTCATCCCTCTCCGAAGCAATAACAGATAAAGGCCAAATATTATTAAGCCAATCGACCAGCTATTCCCTATGACACTTATAGCGTTATCTGGATCACCGCCAATATATAGCCCCCACCCCACCATTGCCAATACCCCACCAGGTATCAAAGGCCACCAGATAAATTTTGTGGTCACAATCCTAGAAAACAAAACGATTACCCCCCAACCCAAAGAAAACCAGATCAGCATCAACCCGGTCTGCGCCAAAGGATTTGTTGCCACCAAATCCTCCCAAGCCAGCGAAATTCCAGGACCAATACCAATAAGCAATGCTCCTGGAATAATCAGCCCAAACATTCGCCGCCAAGCACCGGCCAACAACATTACAAATCCCAGGCCAGTCACACCGAACAAAACAAAATCCATTGGACGAAGTCTGGAGAACAAAAAGGCCCCCCCAATACTGGCAATTACGCCACCTGGTAATAAAGCCCACCATGTTGTAGAAGACGCAAAGAACGAGTTCAAAAGGGGTATTAACATCCAGCCAATGCCAAAGCTTATTAGCGCAATGCCTATGCGAAGCTGCGGCAAAAAGCTGAATTTATCATACAAAACAAAAAAAATCCCTAAACCTATGCCAAACAATAGATTTCCTGCAATAAGCAAACCGGTTTTCCGAAAACGAATTCCCCCCGCAATTACCACCAAAGATGTTAAAGGCATGGCCACAAGGGTGATCCAGCCAGACTGTAGATACTGATCAACAAAAACAATCATCGCAATCACAATAAATATTACACCAACCACAAAACGCAGATTGTAGTTTAATTTGGATTGAAACAAACGATTAAAGCCCATTGCTTTTTGCTCCACCGCAGCGCTTATATAATGCCCAGCTCCTTTGCTTTCAGAACAGCCTGTAACCTGTCCCTTACCCCCAATTTACTTAAAATATTGCGCATATGATTTTTTACAGTTCCTTCTGCTATTACAAGTTGATCCGCGATTTCTTTATTACTAGCGGCAGTTGCCACTAATCTCAATATTTCGATCTCTCTTGGTGATAGAGGTTCGACTAAAGTTGCACTTTCATTCAAAACCGGTTTTGCCGTTCTTGCAATATGAGAAATGACCTTTGCAGTGATTGTCGGATGCAATACATACTCACCGCGAGAAGCGAGGCGAATCGCTTCATACAACTTTTCCGAAGTAACATCCTTTAATAAATACCCCACCGCACCGGATCGTAAAGCTTCCAAAACATCCTCATCTTCATCAAAAGTGGTTAGCACAATTACCCGGCAACTACTTAGTACAGAGTGAAGTCTCCGAGTTGCGGTTATACCATCCATAACGGGCATCCGCAAGTCCATTAACACAACATCTGGGTGGTGCTGAACCGCCAAGCGCAATGCCTCTTCCCCGTTACAGGCTTCAGCAATCACTTCGAAGTCATTCTGTACGGACAAAAGGGTTCGCAGCGCTTCGCGAAATAGGGATTGATCATCAGCTATCAGTATTCGTATCATTTCCAACTCACGCCGGTAAAATCACCTCAATCATAAATCCAGCACCTTCAGCCGATGAAATTTGCAACTTTCCGTTTAGAAAATTAACCCTTTCGCGCAACCCAATAAGGCCAAAACCTGTTTCCAATTGATCACCGCCGATACCATTATCTTTAACTATTAATTTGACCTCTTGCGGTTTTTCATAATCCAAAACAACCCAGACGCGGGAAGCCTGGGCATGTTTCAGCGCATTGTTTAGGCCTTCCTGAACAACGCGGTAGATCACATGCTCCGTTTGTGGGGTTAAGTCTCGCGGAGTGCCTTTTATCTCAAACGATATTGAAAGGTTATCAGTATTGGAATTTTTCACCAATACTGATAACCTTTCTGGAATTGGCGCAATTTTCTCGCGGTTTCCTCGTAACATACCTACGGACTGACGAACATCTGCCAGTGCTTCTCGAACAAGCTGTTGGGCTGTTTCCAATGAGACAAGCGCTTTATGAGGGTTATCACGCAACACAGCCTGCGCAGCCTGTATCTGCATATATATTGTGGTCAAATAATGACCTAATCCATCGTGGATTTCGCGCGCAATTCGATTGCGTTCTTTTGTGATAGTGAGGTCCTCTATTTGAGCAGCATATTCACGTAGCCTCTGATTGGCTTTTGCCAGTTCATTTACAAGTTTTTCCACTTCTAAACGTGCCCGCTCTTCACTGACTGCCATTTGAGTAAAGGCAACAACAAAAATCTGTCCAGCTAAAAATATAGGCAAGCCAGACCAAACTGCCTGCCAACCATTTGAAAAAGCCTCAACAGCCAAAATGTAAGCCAATAATATTGCAACATTAGTAATGTACATCCAACCTCTTGAAAGTAACATTACACTATGTCCCGCCAAAGGTAATAACAACATTGCATTAAAACCAGCTCCCCTTGCTAAATAAACGATCAAACCACCCAGAGGTATCTGCACTGCAAAATAGAATAATTGAAACCATAACTCTTGCGCACGTGCAAAATAAGCATATCCATATATTCCAACCATCAGATACAGAATGCCCAACCCTACGATCAGGACAATTCGCGAGAGCGAAGTCTCTCTTAACCCGCTAAAAGTAACAAAGAAAGAGGCCAAAACCACTACGCCGAAAGCCAAATCGGCTACACTACCAGTCTTGATATGCGGTTGAGTTGCAGGGTTATTCATTTGCTTTTTATTATAGCATTCTGAATATAACCAACCATTATCCCGGACGCTTATTTTTCATAACAGGTCACAGGTTGAGATATGACTCGATATATGTCACAAGACACATTCCGTGGAACAAAAGACAAGGATATAAGGATAATAACTCAAAAAACAGGAGTCCCCGACAGTGAATGTTTTACTGATCTATCCCGAATTTCCCGATACGTTTTGGAGTTTTAAGCATGCGCTTAAATTTATTCACAAGAAAGCCTCTTCTCCCCCCCTAGGATTAGCCACAGTAGCAGCATTGCTTCCAAAAGAATGGAAGCTAAAGCTCGTGGATATGAACGTTACGCAACTATCTGAAGCAGATCTCCAATGGTCAGATTGCGCCTTTATCAGTGCAATGGTGGTGCAACGCGCTTCTGCCGAAAAAACGATACATCTCTGCAAAACACATGGCATCAAAGTGGTTGCAGGTGGGCCCTTGTTCACTGGGGAATACCAAAAGTTTCCGGAAGTGGATCATTTTGTACTGAATGAAGCAGAGATAACCCTTCCCGCCTTTCTCAAAGATTGGGCTGACGGCAAGCCTCAAAAAATTTATTCTACCGACGAATTCTGTGATATCACCCAAACTCCCGTGCCGCTTTGGGAACTGATCGATATGGGCAATTATGATTCAATGAGTATTCAGTACTCACGCGGCTGTCCATACAACTGTGAGTTCTGTAATGTGACCGCGCTATTCGGTCACAAGCCCAGGACAAAAACCCCGGCTCAAATAATTGCTGAGTTAGACAAAATCTATTCCTTGGGATGGCGACGTAATATATTTTTTGTTGACGACAACTTTATCGGCAACAAAAGAGAATTAAAGCAAAGCATTTTACCAGCGCTTATTAATTGGCGTAAGGGCAAGTCAGGATGTCGTTTTATAACAGAAGCTTCCATCAATCTTGCAGACGATGAAGAACTAATGCAGATGATGGTCGAGGCGGGTTTTTCATCCGTATTTGTTGGCATTGAAACACCTAACGAAGAAAGTCTAGCTGAATGTGGCAAGTTTCAAAACAGGAATCGCGATTTAATAAACAGTGTTAAGAAGTTACAACAGCGCGGACTCCAGGTAATGGGTGGTTTCATTGTTGGCTTTGATCACGATACTCCTTCAATATTTCAGAAACAAATCGAATTCATTCAAAATAGCGGCATTGTAACCGCTATGGTTGGCCTCTTGCAAGCACCTTATGGAACACAGTTATATAACAGACTGGAGAGAGAAAATCGCCTTACCGAAGAAATGACGGGGGATAATACAGACGGTTCAACAAATATTATTCCCAAAATGCAACTGGAAGAGCTGAAACGCGGTTATCAATACATTATCTCCCAGATTTATTCACCAGCTCTCTTTTATCAAAGAGTAAAAAATTTTCTGCAAGACTATCGTCCATTCGCTAATGCAGTTCGAATAGAGCTTCAAGAGTTTTTAGCCCTGTTTCGTTCAATTTATTTGATTGGAATACGCGGCAAGGAGCGAAGGCATTTTTGGGATCTATTTTTCTGGACTTTATTTCACCACCCGGAAAAATTTCCTCTGGCTATTACTTTTTCAATTTATGGGTATCACTTCCGCCAAATAAGCGAAAAGCATATCCAATAAGTCCCAAACTGGTATAATACCCGGCAGTTATGAACGTTACTGCCGGGTAATTTTCTATGGTCATTTTTGGAAAAACAGACAACAAGAGCATTTCGATCAGCATTAAGCCCAACTGCCTGACTCTCAGTATTTCTAGTACAGATGATACCCAAGTATTCAGTTTTGACCACGAAGGCAGATTGTGGGCTGCTATGATTAACGGTGTTTCTTATCGTCGTGGTTTGGATGGCAAAATTGTTGCTAAATGGATCCTCCCGAAAACTCATAACCATTGCCGGCGATGGTTATCTCGTACAGAGGGCGAAGCAATAGAAGAAAGAGCAAATAAAATTGCAAGCTGGTTGTTACAAAAAATAATATCTGAGCAAATTCAATTATCGGATTTACCCCAAGCTGTATTGGATACGTTAAGTCGCGTTATCGAATTTACTGTTGATCGTTACAGAAAAGATATTAACCGATACTATGAGGTGTATAAACCAATTGGAATTTTACCTCCAGACCAATACATGGCAGTATTTTTACAGGCAACAGAGGGATGTTCGTTTAACACTTGTACATTTTGCGATTTTTACAAGGATCGAACATTTCGTATTAAATCGCCAGATGAGTTTTCCAGGCACGTAAAATCGGTTCTTTCTTACCTGGGCGAAGGTATCAGTTTGAGAAGAACCATATTTCTGGGAGATGCAAATGCATTAATTGCGCCAATGCCGCTTTTACGTGAGCTTCTTAAAATAGTGCATCACTTTTTTGACGTAAGTTCACTTGGTGGAATATATGCATTTCTCGATGGCTTCAGCGGAGCTTTAAAATCATTGCCGGAATATCAGGAACTTGCGCAACTCCAAGTTAAGCGCGTTTACATTGGACTCGAAAGTGGAAATGCTGATTTACTAAAATTGCTCAAAAAACCCTCTGATCCAGAAAAAGCGATTGAAACAGTTCGAGCTATAAAAATGGCTGGGATGTTTGTTGACATCATCATTCTGTTGGGAGCTGGCGGGCATAAATATTCTATGGCACATATCGAGGATACAGTCAAGGTACTCAACGAAATGAAGTTAAACGCAGACGACATTATTTATTTTTCGGAACTCGTCGAATCTGAGGGGCTGGCTTATACCAGACAGGCTTATCAGGCACAATTGAAACCAATGACACCCGATGAGCGAATAAAGCAAGGTGAAGCAATCGAATATAAATTAATTTTTCCAGATGGTAGTACCCCACATATTGCCCGTTATGATATTCGCGAGTTCGTATACTGAACCCCTGGAGGTTTATTTATGCCATTATATGAGTATGTATGTGACGAATGTGGGTACCACTTTGACATGTTGCGGCCTATGAGTGATGCCGATAAACCTGTTGCATGTCAAAAGTGTAACAGTGCGCTGACCCACCGGGTTGTTTCGTTATTTTTCGCACAAGGTGACGGCCATTCACTTGTTAAAAACAATGGTTGCAGTGGTTGCCATAGCAGTTCTTGCGCATCTTGTCGCTCCTGAGAACTGGAAAACTTATTATGAAAGACTTTAACCAAAAACTGGCTTTGGTCACTGGCGGCTCAAGTGGTATAGGGCTTGCCATCGCAAAGCAACTTGCAAGCCTTGGTGCCGACATTGCCATTATGGCACGCCGTCCAGAGCAATTACAAAATGCAAAACAAGAAATTGAACAGGTATCCAAAGGTAAACAACCTGTCCGAATCATCAGCGCTGATGTATCGAACGAACAAGGAGTGACCACAACACTGGAACAATTCGTCAACCAAACCGGAGTCCCTGACTTATTGATTCATTCTGCTGGTGTCACACAGCCGGGACTTTTCCATGATCAAGCGACGGACATTTTCCGTTGGATCATGGACATAAATTATTACGGTTCCCTCTACGTAACAAAAGCACTAATCGAACCAATGAGAGGTAAAAAAGCGGGGCATATTGTTTTTATTTCATCCATAGCAGGGCTTGTGGGTGTTTATGGTTATACAGCATATTGCGCATCAAAATTCGCTGTTCGTGGGCTGGCGGAAGCATTACGTTCCGAGCTCAAATTTGACGGTATCGGTGTCACTGTTGTCTATCCGCCGGACACCAAAACCCCACAACTGGAATATGAAAAGCCTTTCAAGCCACCAATCACAAGAGCACTTTCATCGCTTACTGGCGTTTTACAGCCAGAGGCTGTTGCTCGTGCAACTATCAGGGGCATTCAAAAGAACCGCTTTATTGTTACCCCAGGTTTTGAGGCAAGTTTTTGGTACGCAATTTCTACTTTCGCTGGACCCGGTTTACATAAACTCATGGATTGGCTTACGCTCTGGGCAGACCGTCAGGTAAAAGCAGGAAAATTCTGAATCAACCGCTTTCGGTTTGATGTGTTATACTTTCAATGATATCCTAATCCCCCATATCAAAAGAGGTGCTCATGAATAAACACTTCATTGCCATCTCAGATTTCACTCCACAAGAAATCTGGGAGATGTTAGATTTATCCATTCGACTGAAGAAGGAATGGAGGAGTGGCGGGAACCCGCCTTTGTTGAAAGGAAAAGTGCTTGGAATGATTTTCCAAAAGCCCAGCCTGCGCACTCGCGTAAGTTTTGATATGGCAATGCGTCATCTAGGTGGAGATGCCTTGTATCTCTCCCCCAATGAAATTGGTCTAGGAAAGCGTGAAGCAATTTCGGATATTGCGCGTGTGCTTTCTGGCTATGTGGATGCCATTATGGCACGTGTCTTTGAACACCAACATATCCTCGAGTTAGCCAAATGGTCAAGCGTGCCTGTAATCAATGGTTTGAGTGATTATAACCACCCCTGCCAGGCAATGGCTGATGCACTTACCATCATCGAAAAATTTGGAACAATGAAGGGAATTAACATTGCCTTCATCGGCGATGGGAATAACGTAGCTGTCTCATTGATGCACATTGCAGCAAAGTTAGGTGCCAACTTTACCATTGCTAATCCTGAAGGTTATGATATTACACCTGTGGCAGTTGAAGCTGCATACAAGTTTGCCGCCGAAAGTGGAAGCAAACTCACTTTCCTGCGAGACCCGCACGAGGCGGTCAGAAATGCTCATGTTATCTACACAGATACATGGACCAGCATGGGACAAGAAGAAGAAGCTCAGCAGAGGGAAAAGGTTTTCCCGCCCTACCAGGTCAACGCGAAGCTGGTATCAGAAGCTGATAGGGATGTGATCGTAATGCATTGTCTGCCGGCACATCGTGGTCAAGAAATTACAGACGAAGTTGCCGATGGACCCCATTCTGCCTTATTCACTCAGGCTCATAACCGGTTACACGCCCAAAAAGGTATCCTGGTCAAGCTATTTGGAAAGGCATAGAAGGCGCAGAGTATGAATACAGGCGAATACATAGAGCTGGAAAAAAAATATGGGGCGCATAATTACCACCCTCTGGATGTAGTCATAGAGAAAGCTCAAGGGGTTTGGGTTTATGATGTGGAAGGTAATCGTTACCTAGACTGCTTAAGCGCCTATTCAGCGCTGAATCAAGGACATGTTCATCCTCGCATCCTGCAAGCCATGATCCAGCAGGCAGAAAAGGTAACGCTAACCTCGCGCGCTTTTAGAAACGACCAGTTACCATTGCTTTACAAAGAACTATCCGAAATGACCGGATACCAAATGTCCCTTCCAATGAACAGTGGCGCTGAGGGAGTTGAAACAGCGTTGAAGCTGGCTCGAAAATGGGCTTATCGGGTCAAGAAAGTTCCCCGCTATCAGGCAGAGATCATCGTTGCAGCGGGGAACTTTCACGGTCGAACAGTATCTATTGTATCCTTTTCAACCGAACCACTATACCGGGAGGACTTTGGCCCATTTACACCCGGGTTTGTCATAGTTCCTTACGGAGACGTAAAGGCAGTTGAAAAAGCTATTACGCCCAATACAGCTGCAGTCTTGTTAGAACCCATCCAGGGGGAAGGAGGAGTAATTATTCCACCCCAAGGTTACCTGCAACAAGTGAGTCGGATATGTCGGGAAACCAACACACTTTTTATCGCTGACGAAATCCAGACAGGGCTTGGCCGCACAGGAAAACTGTTCGCGTGCCAGCACGAGGACGTTCGGCCTGATATTGTGATCATTGGAAAAGCACTTTCTGGAGGTTTCTATCCAGTTTCCGCAATACTGGCGGATGAACCGCTTTTGGGATTATTCCAGCCTGGTGAACACGGTTCAACCTTTGGCGGCAACCCATTGGGTGCAGCAATCGCGCGAGCCGCCCTAAAAGTGATCATCGAAGAAAATCTGATTGAGAACGCGCGCATCCAGGGCGAATATTTCTTGGAACAACTGGCGGAGATTCCAGGAAAACATATCAAAGAGATTCGCGGCAAAGGTTTGCTGATTGGGGTTGAATTAAAACCCGAAGCTGGCGGCGCAAGAAGGTTTTGCGAAGCCTTAAAAGAAAAGGGTATCCTTGCCAAGGAAACTCATCAGCACGTAATCCGTTTTGCCCCTCCCCTCATTATTTCCAGAAGCGATGTTGATTGGGCTCTGGAACGTATAAACCAGGTGCTGACAATGCCGTAAATCCCTGGGTTTTGAAAGAATAGCGGAGTACCTCTTGATTTTGCCCGTCAATCAAATAGACGGGCAAAACTAAATTATTTCACAGTTTGAAAAAATCTTCTTGTCCAAGTATGACCAAATATGATATGGTTAATATATGAGTCCGCGTAGAACAAAAATTGTTGCAACCATTGGTCCTGGTAGCAGCCAGAGAAACACCCTGAAAAATCTAATGGAAACTGGTATGGATGTTGCCAGAATCAATTTTTCTCATGGGACTTATGAGCAGCATGCCGCAGTCATTGCCATGTTGCGAGAATTATCAAGTCAACTGGATAAACCCATTTGCATACTACAAGATTTACAGGGACCTAAACTACGATTGGGCAATCTCCCCTCCGAAGGGGTTAATTTAGAAAAAGGGCAACTGGTCCGTTTGTCAAATATTCATATGTATTTGCATACGACAGGTATGCTATCACTCCCGGCCGATATACCCAACCTGGGATCGATCTCCCCGGGAAGCAGAGTACTGATAGATGATGGACGGATAGAGTTAGAAACAATTAAATCAACCGACCGGTACTTAGACGCAAAAGTAGTGGTTGGCGGAATCGTAACCTCCCACAAAGGGGTAAACTTTCCGGGAGCAAATCTTGATATTCCATGCCTGACCGAAAAAGATTTGTCCGACTTAAGGTTCGGACTAGCCCATAACGTTGATGTAATTGCAGTTTCCTTTGTGCGAACGGCCAGCGATATTGTTAAAGTTCGGCAAATGATTTCCGATATTGAACCTCAAAAATCAAACATGCCCATAATTGCCAAGCTGGAACGCCCTGAAGCAATAGAAAACTTGAATGATATTTTAACTGTTGCGGATGGCGTCATGGTCGCCCGTGGTGATTTAGCCGTCGAAACCTCACCAGCTTCAGTGCCGGTTGTTCAAAAACAAATCATCCGAAGTGCCAACCGCCATGCAAAATATGTTATCACGGCAACACAAATGCTGGAGTCAATGGTGAATAATCCACGTCCCACCCGGGCAGAGGCTTCGGACGTAGCGAATGCCATCTTCGATGGCACGGACGCTGTTATGTTATCCGCAGAGACCGCGATTGGAAAATACCCTGTCGAAAGTATTCAGATGATGCATAGGATCATTGAGGAAGCAGAAAGCCATTTTTGCGATTGGGGCTTTTGCGACACAGAAAAGGATCAACCGGTGCAAGACGATGCAATTTCAACCACAAGAGCTGCGCGTGAACTTGCGCATGATCGAAATGTAGCAGCCATTGCGGTCTTCACCCAAACCGGAAGAACTGCTGTTTTAATGTCAAAAGCCCGCCCGGAAGTGCCAATTCTGGCTTTTACACCCGAAAAAACTACCTACCGGGTTTTGAACATGTACTGGGGTGTTACCCCCTATATGGTGCCATATGCAAACACGGTTGAAAAAATGATCCTTGAAGTTGAAAACTGCATTGCAACACAGCGCAAAATAAAAAAGGGGCAGCAAGTTGTGATTATCTCGGGTTTTCCGGTAGGCACTTTCCGCCCCCCAAATTTCGCGTTGTTGCATACAATAGGACAATAATGAGTTCGAAAACGATCTTGTCGCTTCAAAAGGTGCGTAATCTTCTTTTGGGCAAAGGCCTCATTATCCCCATAATTCTTATCATTTCATTAGTGTTTTTGCTGGATCTTTCCCTTAGCTACCTCGAAATCGCAGAAAATCAGAATTTACAAGCCCAGACACTGGCAAACAACTTAGACAATGAAGTTACTCAGATCAATGAAATACTAACCACCATAGCTAAGATTTCTGGTATAGCCGATGAGCAAGCATTACCTGAGATAATCTCCGCGTTTGAACAATCCGAAACGCGCTTTGATAGCATTTACATAATCAACTCAAAAGGTATCATATCTTCAAATCGCCCTAATGTCTCCCCGGAATTGTTCAATATAAAACAAATTCTTGATCTTTTGTCTCAAGGAAAGACCCACTATATTCAAAGCTCCATAAAAAATGAAACCGCAATTTACTTTTTTGTACCAGCACCCCCGAATGGAGCTATCGTGGCAAAAATAAACAACAGTATTTTTGAGAAAACTACTCGTGACGGCACTGCTTTTCAACATGATAGCATTATAAATATTGTCAATGATGGGACACCACTGGTTAGTATAGAAAATGGAAAAGTGAAATCAAACAATGTGACTCTACGAGGAAGCACCCCTATAAGTCGTTTGACCGTAGAAACAGGGAGATTGTCTATTAAGACTGTCTCGATTTCTAGGACCACCGGGTGGCAACTCAACCTCATTACACCGGTATTGGTTTTGATACAACCACATATAATATCCGGGGGCATCATTCTAGTAATTTTTATCATCATTGCAGGACTGCTTATCACCAGCATCCGCCATCAGGTTTCCCGGGAAATTGTTAATCCGCTTTTAGAGTTAAACACAAATATTAATGCATTGGCGCAAGGTGATTTCGGAAAAAAAGCATCGCTTCCAATAAAATCCGCCAGACTTAAAGAGATTCGGGAACTGGCCCATAGCTTTGACCAGATGCTGGATGCTCTATATGTAAGAGAAACAGCATTGAGGGAAAATGAGGAAAAATTTCGTGCGCTCATTGAACAGTCAATAGACGCCTTCTGTCTGATAGTGGATGGAAAGCTGGAGATTGCTAATCAGTCATTCTGTGAACTGTTTGGAGTGGACCAACAGCAAGTTATAAGCAAAAACTTTCAATTTGTTGATATTGCCTCACCATCCGATCGAGAATATGTCCAGGAACAAATGAATGTGCTGCTAAATGGTGAACATCACAACTTGCGCTATGAATTTGCCGCCTTGAATAAAAATGGTGAAGAAATAGAAGTAGATGTTTCATCCTCTGCGATAAATTATCAGGGAAGAATCGCCCTTCAAGCTATTTTGAGAGATGTTACAGAACGAAAAAGATCACAGCAAATAGAACACACTCAGCGCGTCCTGGCAGAGGCACTTTCTGAAACTGCGTCTTTACTAAACAGCACCCTTGAGTTTGATGTGGTATTAAAGCAGATTTTAGATCACGTGGGCAAGGTAGTACCTCATGATGCTTCTCATGTGATGTTGATTGATGAAGATAAAGAAACCGTGCGTATTCTGGCAGCAAGAGGATACCAAGGACGAAATGTTCGGGAGTGGTTTGAACATATCAGCTTGTCCATCCGAAACACACCAACCCTAAGGAAGATGTATGAGACTGCAGAGCCAATCGCAATACCTAATACAAGTGAAGACCCCAATTGGGTCATACTGCCGGAGACCGCCTGGATAAAGTCATATGCTGCAGCGCCGATAAGAGTAAAGGGCGAAGTCATTGGTTTCTTAAATCTGAACAGTCCTATACCCGGTTTCTTCAATCAAGAAATGGCTTACAGGTTGCAAGCATTTGCTGATCAAGCAGGCATAGCCTTAAATAATGCCAGATTGCTACAGGACTTAAAAACTGCCTATGAGTTAACACTGCAAGGGTGGTCTAAGGCATTGGAGCTCAGAGACTACGAAACTGAAGGTCATGCACTTCGTGTTGTGGAAACAACTATCCACCTGGCGCGCAATATGGGATTCACGGAACCAGAACTAACGTATATGAGATATGGTGCTTTACTACACGATATTGGAAAAATCGGGATACCGGACGCTATTCTGCTCAAAAATGGACCGTTAACAGACGAAGAATGGAGTATCATGCGCAAACATCCAGAGTATGCTTATGAGGTTCTGTCGCCAATCCCTTATCTGCGTCCCGCAATAGATATTCCATATTGCCACCACGAGAAATGGGATGGATCGGGTTATCCACGCGGGCTAAGGGGCAAGGAAATTCCAATAGCTGCGAGAATTTTCTCTGTCATGGATGTCTGGGATGGCTTAATATCAAACCGTCCTTATCGGGACGCCTGGCCCAGAAAGAAGGCTGCAGAATATATTGCGTCCCAATCGGCAAAGCATTTTGATCCGGACGTTGTAAAGGTTTTTCTAGAAGTTTATAAAGAAATCATCACGGGATAATTCAAATAGCTGAAAGAATACTCATCATGAAGATTCGAAAACTTGATACAAATAACAAGAAAGACATTGAGCAATTCATCAATTTTCCCTTCAATTTGTACAAAGACTGTCCACAATGGGTGCCTCCTCTTCGTTCAGAGATGTCACTGGTAATGAATCGAAAAAAACACCCCTTCTACCATCATTCAACAGCTGACTTCTTTGTTGTCGAAAGCGAAAGAGATACCCTGGCAAGAGTTGCGGTTCTTAACAACAATAATTACAACCAACATCACCACAGTCATACCTCCTTTTTCTATTATTTTGATACCGTCAATGATACCTCAGTCGTTCAAGTACTTTTTGAAGCCGTCTTTTCGTGGACAAAAGAACATAATCTCAATATGGTTGTAGGACCGAGAGGTTTTCTGCGCTCCAGCGGTATTGGTCTTTTGGTTGAGGGTTTTGAATTTCTGCCAGCAATGGGAATACCGTATAATTTTCCATACTATCAACCGCTTATTGAAAATGTGGGATTCGAAAAACAAACTGATTACTTGTCTGGTTACTTGGATCGAACGCAGCAATTACCACAACGCATGTTCGAGGCGGCTGAAAGGATAAAGGAACGGGGGAACTTCTGGGTAAAAACATTTAGGAACAAAAAAGAAATGCGAGAATTCATTCCTCTTGTTAATGAGGTGCATCATAAAGCCTTTTACAAAAACCCGGGGTTCTATCCCACAACAGATGAAGAATTCAGAATGATTGCTAGCACAATGATTCAGATTGCCGAGCCCGAATATGTGAAACTAATTATGAAGGAGGATGATGTTGTTGGTTTTGTATTAGGTTACCCTAATATATCCCACGCTCTGCAAAAAATTAAAGGTAAATTATTGCCTTTTGGGTGGATAACAATTCTGAATGAAAAAACAAAAACTCGCCTTGGGGATTTGAATGGAGTGGGCTTATTACCCGAATATCAGGGGATGGGTGCGAATATTCTTTTGTATGTTGAACTGGAAAAGACTTTGCGGCAATCCCCCTTTGAGCAAGTGGAACTTGTTCAGGTTGATGAACGCAACTTCAAGAGTAAATCAGATATGGAAACCTTGGGGGTAAACTGGAAAAAACGTCACCGTCTTTACCAATATTCACTTCCTCAATAGACACATCAGGAGACGCCAATGTCCGAACTCAATAATATAGCCGCTCTTGAAAAACCCCTAACTAAGTGGGCCAAGATTGTTTATGGGACAGGAGATTGGGGACGCGCCAGTTATAACACTCTACGTCAAATTTTTTATGCAATCTTCTTAACCGATGTGGTCGGGTTAGATCCACGTTTGGCGTCGCTTGCTGCCCTGATCAGTATTATCTGGGATGCAATTAACGACCCATTGGTTGGTTCACTGAGTGATAATGTTCGTACTCGCTGGGGACGAAGACGTCCTTTCTTGCTACTTTTCTCCATTCCATTTGCATTGGCTTTTCTGTTGCTTTGGTGGGCGCCGCCATGGAAAACCCAATTCATGCTACTTGTTCACGTAACGTTAGCCTTTATGGTCAGTGACACGATTCAAACACTCGTAACTGTACCCTATCTGTCGCTTACGCCGGAGATTGCCCCCGGATATGATGAGAGAACCTCCCTAACTAGTTTTCGAATGTTTTTTAATTTAATTGCCTCTCTCGTGACCGCCGTATCAGCTCCAATTATCATTGATACTGTCTTGAAAGCTGGCTATACGCTCCAGCAGGGCTATCTTACCATTGCTGCGCTTTTCGGCGGATTGGCATCTATACCCTTTATTCTCATTTTTGTTTTCATCAAAGAAAGAGAGACCTCATTAGATATCCCCAGAGAAAACTTAAGGTTTCGTCAGATTCTCGTCATGCTCTGGCAAAATGCCCCCTTTCGTTACGCAACCGGAATCTACGTCTTAAACTGGATTTCATTTGATATTGTAGCGCTAATGTTGCCCTACTTTCTTCTCTATTGGATCGGTCAGGGAGATTTATTGGCAAAGGTAAATATTTTGGGCGGCATATCCCTAGAGGCTGTTGTTCTGGGTGTCATGATGTTAGTAGCAACACTAACCATTCCCTTCTGGAACTGGGTAGCAAGACGATACAGCAAACGCTCAGCCTATATCATGGGAATGGTTTTTTGGGTAGTTATTCAATCTACTGTGTTGTTTATTCAGCCTGGTCAGACCAATCTGATAATTCTGATTGCACTTCTGGCGGGTATCAGCGTATCAAACGCGCACATCATGCCAGAAGCTATGTTCCCTGATGTGATTGATTGGGATGAATTGAAAACACATGCCCGACATGAAGGCACATATTATGGCGCCATCAATTTCATACGAAAATTAAGCAGCGCTATCGCCATATTTTTAGCTCTGCAAGCACTTGGATGGTTTGGGTATCAATCCCCACCTGAGGACATAACGGTATATACCCAGCCAGATTCGGCACTCCTCGCAATTCGATTGCTCACAGGGCCGGCCATCATTTTACTGCTCTCATCGGCCATTCTTGTTTCAATCAAATATCCAATCAGCCGCGAGCGACAAAAACGTATTCGAAACTCGCTTCTTCGAAGGAAGCTTCACGACCAACAACGCGTTTAATCTGAGGTACTACGATGTTTACGAACTTTATCAAGACAGAACAACTTGCTCAATTTTATACTAATCCGGAATGGATAATTATTGACAGCCGCTTTGACTTACAAAAACCTGAATGGGGGTTCAAGGATTATCAACGCTCACATATTCCTGGGGCAATTTTTGTTGACCTTAATCAGGAATTGTCGGGTTCCATAACCCTTCAAAGTGGACGGCATCCTCTACCTAATCCAGAATTTTTCGCCCAGCTCATTGCAAGATTGGGCATCACACCTGAAAAACAGGTTGTAATCTATGACACCTCAAACGGAGCGTTTGCTGCAAGATTATGGTGGATGTTACGCGCTTGCCGTTATTATCGGGCAGCAATCCTTGAGGGGGGCTTTAACAAGTGGGTAGAAGAAGGTAGACCAACGTGCAACGGAATTGAAACTGGTAAAGCTCTTTCAGAGAAACCTAGTCTCTCTTTTGACCGCTCTATGTACGTTACCACTCAACAGATGGAAGTAATATACACTAATCCGGAATATATCATTATTGATGCTCGAAGTCCGGAACGTTTCCACGGAGAACTAGAAACGATTGATCCAATTGCCGGGCATATTCCTGGTGCCCTGAACCGTTATCACGCAGATAACTTGAATGAAGACGGCACCCTGAAGCCCCGTGAACAACTTCGCAAGGAATTTGCCGAATTATTAGTAGGAAAATCTCCTGATAAATGTGTGGTATATTGTGGTTCGGGAGTTACTTCTTGCTTTCATTTAGCTGTAATGGATTACTGTAACCTACCAGGGGCGAAACTGTACGTCGGCTCCTGGAGTGAATGGATACGCGACCCTAGAAGACCTATTGTTACTAAAACATAAGCGCGTTTACTTTTTCTATGCTTTGTCTAGGAGGTCGTAAACGATCTTCGGACAAGCGGTTAAGTGGTGTTTCCGGTAAGTTATAGGCGTCAAACATAGACGGACGGTCAGGGTCAATATAGATCAGTCCTGTAACCAGACGTCCACTATTGAATTCGTCAGCAAGCATACATAATGCTTGCGACCGATTTGTAGGGTCATAGTCTCTGCTCAATTTCTTAAGGACAATCACTGAGCCATCATGAAGCCTGACCTCTCGAATCTGTCCTTCGCTAAAATTCTCCAGAACAATTTCTTCGCGCCTGGGTACAAAACTGATTTCATGTAACGGGCTTTCCGTTTCTTTCCCACCTGTATAAGAATGGAGCGTACCTTCCCGATTGTGAAATGTCACGCATGGACTGATAATATCTATAACAGCTATACCGCGATGCATCAACCCTGCCTTTATCAACTCCTTTACCTGCCTAGGATCACCAGCAAAAGAACGAGCTACAAAAGTGGCGTTTGAAGCTAACGCCTCCAGACAAATATCAATTGGTTCATAAGGGTTTACACCTTGTTTCTTCAAGGTTAATCCCTGCTCTGCAGTCGGCGCGAATTGACCCTTTGTTAAACCATAAACACCATTATTCTCGACGATATACAAAAATGGCAAATTTCGCCTGAGCAGGTGTTTGAATTGCCCCATACCAATACTAGCTGTATCGCCATCACCACTAACCCCCAAACCCCTTAAGTGCTTGTTGGCAAACAACGCCCCCAAAGCCAACGAAGGCATGCGCCCATGAAGGCCATTAAAACCAAATGAGCGCCCCAGAAAATAGGCTGGACTTTTGCTTGAACAACCAATCCCGCTAAACTTAACAATTTGTTCCGGGGGAATATTCAGCTCATAGCAAGCAGAGATGATTTGATTTGCAATTGCATTATGACCACAACCCTGACACAAGGAGCTCGGCGCTCCACGATAGTCATTTCGACTTAATCCAATCGCATTAGTACCTTGTTCTTGAATAACATTTATTGCAGAAATCATCTTACCTCCCCTCCTCAACCAGAATTTGTTCTTTGATCCACCTTGCAGAAAGGGGAAGTCCATCTGCTCGAGAAATCTGCCGAAGATGTGTCGCAAATTCTGGCGTTTCAAGGGTCAAGAGTTGTTTTAGTTGCCCGTCCCTGTTAAGTTCAACAACGTAAATCCTTTCATGATCGCGTATAAAATCTCGCACCTCATTGCTGAAAGGGATAGATCTTATTCGCATATAATCTGTCACAATGCCCGCCTGCTCCAATTCATACCGAGCTTCATGAATCGCAAAATCTGCAGAGCCACAGGAAATGATGCCAAATTTTGAATTCTCCTGAATATCCATGACCGGTTTAGGTAAAATGCTTCTTGCAGTTTCAAACTTTTTAGAAAGGCGCTTCATGACACGTTCCCAGACCTCCGCTTCTTCGCTATAACTCCCAAATTCATCATGCCCTGTACCGCGCGTAAAATATGCGCTTCCTGGGTATGTATTACCCGGCAGAGTGCGATATGGAATACCATCGCCATCCAAATCCAGATAACGTCCCCAATGTAAATCTTTGTGGCTAAGTTTTTCAAGGTCGTCCTCCCAGAGGACTTTGCCACGATCCATTGGTTGATTGGGATATTCAAACGGCTCAGACATCCATTGATTCATTCCTAAATCTAGATCGCTCAATACAATTACCGGTGTCTGTAAACGCTCTGCAAAATCGAAGGCTTTCCACCCGAACTCAAAACACTCTTTTACAGAACCCGGCAAGAGAATAACGTATTGGGTATCCCCATGACTTAGAAAATACGCCTCAGTTAAGTCACCTTGCGCTGTTCGTGTTGGGAGTCCGGTGCTCGGACCCATCCTCTGAATATCCCAAACGACGACTGGGGTTTCAGCAAAATAGGCTAGTCCCAGATACTCTGTCATCAAACTCAGTCCAGGCCCAGAGGTCGAGGTCATGGCGCGCAAACCGCCCCACCCAGCTCCAATTGCCATTCCGATTGCGGCAATTTCGTCCTCTGCTTGAACAATAGCGTAAGTTTCCTTCCCGGTTTCAACCGGATCCTGCCGTAGCAAAGGAGCATACTCATGAAGTGCCTCAGCCAGACTGGAAGCAGGTGTAATAGGATACCATGCAACAAACTGCACACCACCGTAGATTGAGCCCAAAGCAGCCGCTGTATTTCCATCGGTCATAATATGATCTTTTGTAATACTCATCGGCTCAACGTAATAAGGATCACGTTTTTCTAAATGCGCAGCAGCCCATTGAGCAGCTAACTTGATGATTGAAAAATTAAGATCAATCGCCGACGACTTGCCCTTGAAATGAAAGTCAAGTGCTAAATAAATCTTGTCCAGCTCAATTCCTAACATCTGAGCCAAAACACCAACGTAAACCATGTTCGCCGCGTAATCCCGTAATTTAGGCGGCACGTTGGCTTCTTGAACAATTTTCTTTACCGGCATTGGATAAACCGCTATATCAGTACGAGTTACAGGGAGTTTAATATCATCGGCATAATAAAAAGCTCCTCCCGGTAACACAAACTCTTGCTCTTTATAAAAAGTTGCAGGATTCATCGCGACAACAATATCGTCTTTTTCCAGGCGCCCCAAAAAACCATGCTTGCTGATTCGTAACGTATACCAAGTAGGCAAACCTTGAATATTGGAAGGAAAAATATTTTTACCTGAGACGGGGATCCCCATTTTAAACAATGCTCGTAACAGGGTTACATTAGCAGTTGCACTACCCGAACCATTAATTGTGCTAAATGTAATACAAAAATTATTAACCACATCAGGTTGAATTTGTTTTATGGAATTCGGATACCCCATGCCCACTCCTTTACTCATTCAAACCTTTGTCTGGATAATGGTTGTGATCGCTGCTGTATAAGTGTCATATGATCAATCAAAGCCTGATGACCAGAGGTATAATCTCCATTTGCAATTGCCTCAACCATACGATCATGATATTCCCACACTCTTTGCAAATACTCAAAATCGGTATAAACATCCATTCCTATTGCTTCATAAACATCCCAATAAGCTTCCAAAAATCCAACAACAAATAAATTATTCAACCTCGAAAAAATTTTGAGATGAAGATTACGATGCTCTAAATGAGGGATTTGAATTGGATGCTTAGATAATTTGGATTTTGCTAGCTGCACCAGTGCCCTTAGCTGCATAATATCTTCTTGGGTCAGCAACTCAACAGCTTGAAACCAGTACGCAGACTCAATCCGGTTTCTCATGTCGGAAAAACTTTGAAAGGTCCCGGGATCAATAGATACTGCATAAGTAACACTCTGACAGATCGCAGGACGAAAGGAATACGGTAATCGCCGTATACCCGTCTTTGGCTTAGCTTCAACAAAACCAAAGGTTCTCGCAGCTTCCATCTGCTCCCGCAAACTAGCAATGCTCATTCCTGTTTTTTTACTTAATTCAGCAAGAGAAGGTAAACGGCCATCATTGGAGATTGGAGCGGTTTCTATCAAATAAAGAATGAACTCAGATAAGTGGGAAGAGTTGCCGCGCATAATTAATCCTATTAATCAGATTAATCAGTTTATTTTTATTATTATGATCATAACAGTTTTTGCGAGTAAAGTCAACTGTCCTGGGATGATTATATGGGAAAAGTCTATGTCCTAAAAAATAAATCGGACAGTTGATCAAGTGCCTTCGCCAGACGCGTGCCAGGCCAGGTAATTAGACTTCCTTCAATCAAATAAACTCGATCATTTTGTACGGCTGGGGTATTCGGTAGTATTTCGCAAATACGGATTCGGTCTGACTCTGCAAACGCATACGGTTCATCTGGAAGAATGATTACCTCAGGCTCAAGATCCTGAATTTCAGCAGGGGTAACACGCGGGTATCTATCGTCATGGCCTGGGGACTCTTCGGGTGTTAACATGCCAAGATCAGCAAGTAACGGAAACTTCCGCGTACGGTCTGCAAAAATATTTTTGCCACCGAGCAAATCTAGCACATCATGCACATAGGTGTGTTTGTTAAAGGTCATCCAATAAAGCTGGCCTGTCTTTGACATCCCCTGCCATATTGGGCAAAAATATCGAACAGATTGATGGTCTTCGCGAGACAATTGAGCCCACTCGATGCTTCTTTCAAGAATCTGCAACTTTTTCACAGCTACATCGCTGTGAAAAATCTGCGCCAATAACCACAAATCGCTCAAGCTATCTCGGATGTTTTTGGGAAATGTTAGCCATACAGGGACACCTTTAACACGCAAATTCTCAACCAGTTTGCGAGAGTTTTCTTCCTGGTTGGCTAAAACTAAATCGGGGTTCAATCGTAGGATATGCTCAAGACGCGCAGTTTTTGTGCCACCCACTTTGGGTAAATTCTTGACCTCGTGGGCAGGATGAACACAGTAATTTGTTATTCCCACCAGCCATTGCCCCATACCCAAATCAAACATACTCTCGGTGAGAGAGGGAACAAGTGATACCACCCTTTGTGGTATGGAATCAAGCTCTAGCGAGCACCCAGCCGAATTCAACACATCGAATATCTATATGCCCATCAACTCAAAAACTGCGCCTGTCATGATTGCAACTGCATAACCCAGCGCCTGTTCATCAAAATCAAACCTCGGGTGATGATGCCCATAGCAGAGACCCTTTTCAGGGTTAGCTGAGCCAACCATGACATAGCAACCAGGAATGTTTTCAAGGAAAAACGCCATATCCTCAGATACCATGGTGCGGAATTGCCAATCAATCCCTATTGCCGGGTATAACTTCAATGCAGCTTTTTCAACGGCTTGTGTAACTCTCGAATCGTTAACCACTGGTGGGGTTAGCCCTTGAACATCAAGTTCAATCTGACAATTGAATGATTGAGCAATCCCAGCACAAATTTGACGCATACGTCCAACAACTAGTTCGCGTACACTTTTTTCAAACACGCGAATAGTTCCGCGTAATTCTACTTGCTGAGGAATAATGTTATAGGTATCACCCGCTTGCATACATGTTACGCTCAGTACTGCCGATTGCAACGGTGATACATTTCGAGATGTGATTGTCTGCAAAACCGTGATAAGGTGAGCGGCTACAACTATCGGATCAATCGTCTGGTCTGGTATTGCGCCATGCCCGCCCTGACCAGTAATTCGAATATTGAATATCTCAGCTCCCGCCATTATGGGGCCAGAAGTAATCCCCAACCAGCCAACCGGTCGGCCATTCCAGAGATGAAAGGCAAGAGCATAATCTGGAGACGGACTCTCCAGAACACCTTCCTGTATCATTAATGCAGCACCGCCAAGGCCCTCCTCTGCAGGTTGAAATATGAACTTAACCCGCCCCTTCATTCGCTCTCGACATTCTGACAGAATTCTGGCAATTGTGATACCAGCCGCCATATGCCCATCATGTCCGCAAGCGTGCATCACCCCAGCAGATTCGGAAGTATAGTCAGCACCGGTTTCTTCTGTCACTGGTAAAGCATCCATATCAAAACGCAACAGAATCGTTGGACCTGGCATCCCCCCTTCTAGCAAGCCAACGACACCCGTCTTTGCTATGCCCGTAGTAACCTCCAAACCTAATTGACCAAGTTCCCGAGCAATCACCCCGGAGGTCCTAGTTTCCTGAAAGCCAAGCTCAGGGTGTCTGTGAAAATCTCTTCGTAAACTTTGGGTATATTCAAAATAAAATTCGGTTTTCTCAATTATTTCGTTATTCAAATCAACCCCTCATCATCGATGTTTTCTTCATCCGCATTAGAAACTTCAACGTTTTGGTTAGCTTCATCAGGAACAATGATATCCTCAAGTCGAAACTCACGTCTCCCAACCTCAGGTATCTCAACCATTACACAACCTCTAAGAGGGAAGCTATCCACAACTTTGCCTTCACCAGCGGGTGTGACAACACGCTTTTTTTTCTTGGGCAGGCCTTTTCGCAATTCCAAATAAGTGTCATATTCGTAGATCAGACAACAGCGCAATCGACCACACATGCCAGTAATTTCGGAAGGCGTAAGAGATACACCCTGTTCCTTTGCCATACGGATAGATATTGAATTAAAATCACACAAAAACCTCGAACAGCATCTCATTTCCAGACCGCAAGCTCCCATTCCGCCAAGCATTTTGGCAACGTCACGCGGCCCAATCTGACGCATTTCCACTTGAACCGGGTTAAAAAGCTTTTGCATGTCCTGGCGAAGGGACTTCAAATCAACCTTGTCTTCGGTTTCACAGCTATACATGATAGCAAGTTTTGAGCCGTCAAAGCTATATTCGGCAGCGATAATTTTCACACCCGAAAGTCGCAATTCCCTAATACGCTTTTGACAAGCTTCAACAACGCCAGCTTCTTTTTGTTGCCATGACTGGCGCATCAACAAATCACGTGGTGTTGCCTTTCTATCAATAGGCTTTAGACTGTTGATATCAGCAAAAGTCGTGCCTTCCGCAAGAATTTGAACCACACGACCTAATTGCCAGCCACGCGAGGTTTCAACAACCACTGCATCTCCAACAGACAAATCGGGTATATTATTAGCGCTAAAATGGTAGATTTTACCGACTTTTGAAAATCTGACACCTGCAATTAAGGGGGAATCAGTCACCATCATATCTGCTCGCGAACTGTTATCGTAACACACCTAACCTTTAGGAAGTGGTCTTTTTCCTTTCTATCAAGTAACGCTCAGCATCACGGTAAGCTTGATGATAGAGACGAATTATATCCTCATCTTTGCCATGAAAACGGACGATCACCTGCCGCGCGCACTGCGTACACCCACGCAGTGCCCGATGAGAATCCGCGCCGCATGTGACACAACCGCATAATCTGACCATTAACAAAACAAATCCCATTTTTTGAATCAGATTTGTTTCTTCAGATATCACACGATTTACCAAATCTCGCCAGGTTTCCTCTCGAATGTCAGTTAGCATGGGAATTATGCGCAACGGAAAAATTAATTCTGTGTCAGGGTTATACACGGTCATTCTTCAATTCTTTGATTGGTTTCTTTAAGCGATAGTTTTTGCCGCTTCTTTCATCATGCGAGCTCTCTGCTCTTCCGCATAATTTCCGGGACGAATTTTAGCATAATAAGTTACTGGCTTGGAAATTTTTTGAAGATCGAAAACATGCTCCCGTTGACGATCAAAAGATGCTATTTCATAATCATGATCCATTTTTATGGCATCAAAAGGACAATACTCGGCACAAAAGCCACAATTCATGCATACATCAACATCAATGTAAAATTCTGACGGTGCGGGCACAGGTCGCCCTGTTTCAGGATCAGTGCTTCTAACGATCCAGATACATTGTGGAGGACATACTTTTGCACAAATACCACACGCGGTGCAACGCAATTTCCGCTGCCCGTTAACTTCTTCGTAAACCAAGAATGGAAGATACCGAAATTCTTCTGGAACAGGCAACTTTTCTTCAGGATATTGCACAGTAAAAATTCCCCGCGTCTTACTGCTCCGCCGTTGCTCAATCCCTTGAGCAGTAAAATAGCGTTTTTTACCTTGACGGAAATCCTCAATATATGTTTCGATAAAATGTTTCAAAGTAACGCCCAACCCACGCAAAATCCATAATCCATTCATTGTCGTACCTCACCTATCGGTCGACCTCACCCAGCACAATATCAATAGAGCCAAGAATAGCCACTAAGTCTGCAACTTTTGCGCCGTGCGCCATGGTTTTAAGACTGGTAAGATTTATGAATGAGGGAGCTCGTACATGATATCGCCAGGGGTTGGGTTTACCATTTGATACCACATAGAACCCTAGTTCACCTTTTGGACCCTCAACTCTTCCATATGCCTCGCCAGGCGGAACGCGCACCTGAAATTGAGGCTTACCAGCCATGACAGGTCCGTTAGGTATATCCTTAAGCACCTGGCGCAATATCCGCAAACTCTGGCGCATTTCCTCGATACGCACTAAATACCGATCATAAATATCCCCATGAATGCCATACGCCACATCAAACTCAAGCCGTTCATAAATGCTGTAAGGGTCAGCACGGCGGACATCATAAGGTACACCAGAAGCTCGAAGAACTGGTCCCGCCACTGACAGCGCAATCGCCTGCTCGGGTGTTAAAACCCCGACCCCTTCGCAGCGGGATCTTAAAATTTCATTATGAGTCAAATATCGTTCGAACTCGTCCAGTTTTCTCGGCAAACGATCATGGACTAAAGTCTTGATTTTATCCAGTACCTGCTCAGGTACATCGCGTGCGACGCCGCCAAAACGAAAATAATTACACATCATGCGTGATCCAGCAACTTCTTCAAATATGTCAAGGATCAATTCGCGCTCTTCAATAGCATACAGAGATGGCGTAAAAAACGCACCCAAGTCATTTAGTAGAAAGCCAATTGAAAACATGTGGTTGAGAAAACGTGTTAGCTCCGCCATCATGACACGGATATACTCCGCTCTTTCCGGTGGTTGAATCCCCATCAATTTTTCAACCGCAAGCGCGTATCCGAAATTATTGCTCATCGAGCAAATATAGTCTAAACGGTCTGTAAAGGGCATATTCTGCAAATATGTATTCCGCTCACCGATCTTCTCATGGTTGCGATGCAGGTACCCCATAACTGGCTTAAGATCAACTACTCTTTCCCCCTCTAATAAAACAACCATTCGAAATACTCCATGCGTGGAAGGGTGCTGAGGACCCAAGTTCACAACAATGCGCTCCGTCTTTATTTCCGAATCTTCCTCAAAAGACTGCAAACCCCCATAAAGCAATTCATCTTTATCTGGTACCCATTTTCCCGGATCAAAATCAGGCGGGTAACTCACATTATTCTTATAAGGATTGTTATCCTCCACACGAATGAAATGTCCTTCGGGCCAACGGCTTTTGAATGGTTTTGCATCTTCCTCAAAGAAGGGCTCCCGCCAATCCTTTCGGAGAGGATGTCCTGCAAAACCTTCCCACATCAGTATCCTTCTCAAATCAGGATGACCTTCAAACCGAATACCAAGCAAATCCCAGGCTTCGCGCTCCTGAAAATCAGCGCCGGGATATAAGGAACACAATGATGGCACCGTCGGATTATCTCGGGGAGCTTGTGTCTTCATAACAAGAGCAGAACCGCCGGTGCTTTTATAAAAATGATAAACAACCTCCATAAATGGCTCTGGATGATAATCCACCCCCGTCACTGACGATAAATAATCAAACCCAAATTCATCGCGAAGTGAGCGGCAGACCTCCAGTAATTTATTCCTTGCAACTAAAAAACCAAGATAACCTGGACGGCTGTCCGGTTGAACAGCTTCTCCAAAGCGTTCTAACAAATACTCGGTTAGTTGTGTTTCAATCCAGCTGGTTGTCATGGTGAGCCTCCAGATTTTCTGGGGTGCCCGCTGGCGATACATTGGATATCTGCGATTGGCAAAGCTCTTTTATCAAAGGTGATTGCCTCGGATCTATCAGGTCGGGTCCCAGTACCGGAATGGGAATCGGTTCAATTTTTCCTTTCTGATACCAACGGACGCTTTTCAATGACTCACTGTCAATCTTCTTTTGCAGGGTGATCAAACCATTCAACAACGCCTGTGGAGTTGGTGGACAGCCAGGTATATAAACATCTACCGGGATAAAACGATCAATACCCGGGACAACATTGTACCCCTCTTTGAAAGGTCCCCCACCAGAAGCGCAAGCTCCCATCGCAATAACGTATTTGGGCTCTGCCATCTGATTATACAGGCGCACAATTTGTGGAATCATTTTCTTGGTAACCGTGCCAGATACAATCATAACATCCGCCTGTCTGGGACTGGCACGCATAACTTCCATGCCAAATCGTGAAAAGTCATATCGGCTTGCAGCCGTAGCTATCATTTCAATAGCACAACAAGCCAACCCAAACATCATAGGCCATATTGAGTTTCGTCTGCTCCAGTTGTATATTCGATCAAGCGTCGTGACCGCAATGGATCCTTTCAGTTCCTCGGGAATTTGATTGGGTCGCAGGTTAAGCTCATTCTCATCCATCAGAAAAACCTCGCCAAAACACCTTTTATATCAAGTTTATATTCCCTTTTTCATTCTATCACTGGTACTGCTAATGTCAAGAATGAGTATTTAATTAAAATTATTTTTATTTTAATCCCTGATGTATAATAGAAAAAAAATGAAAAACTCCTCAATACGCAAACAAATCATTGAGTACCTGCAAAATCATCAAGCGGCAACTGTGTCCACATTGAGCCGGGCGCTGGGCGTAACAATTCCAGATATTCATTATCACCTAAAACAGTTGCTGGAAGAAAGAATCATCGTTGCTTCAAAATCACCCGAGAAGTTACAACAGGGCCGCCCTGAACTCTATTACCATCTTTCTCCAACTGCAGTTGGCAGTAACTATGAAAAGCTTTCTGAAACATTTCTTGCGTTCGTCGCAAACATGTCTCCTGATACAAAACAAAAATCGATTCTACGACAATTGGCATGGCACTTTACAAGCCCAATAAACCTGCCAGAAAGCAGCCTGGAACGTCTGGCCAACGTTGTTAAAATTCTACAACAGTGGGATTACCAGCCAGGCTGGGAAGCCCACAAAGATGGGCCGCGTATATATCTCAAATCGTGTCCTTATGCTTCTCTGGTTAATAAATATCCGCTTTTATGCAACCTTGACCAATATATTCTGGAAGAACTAACCGGTTTTTCCGCAAAAATGATTCGAAAAATCGATTTTCGTACGCCTTATACCAAGTGCGTTTTCACATTGGTTCTAACAACACCGGAAAGGTGAATCTCACTCTACAGTCACAGATTTCGCCAGATTCCGAGGTTGATCTACATCTAACCCACGCAGCGAAGCAATGTGATACGCAAACAGTTGTAACGGTATAACCGTCACTACCGGACTTAACAGCCACGGTGTTTGAGGAATCCAAAACACATAATCCGCAAGAGCAGGAACACGCTGATCACCATCTGTTGCTACAACAATAAGTGTCCCGCCCCGCGCCTTTACCTGCTCTACCTGACTGATCATTTTCTCATACCATGGATCAAGTGGCGTCAGCGCCATTACAGGCATGTCCCGGTCAATCAGGGCAATTGGGCCGTGTTTCATCTCACCTGCGGGATAAGCCTCGGCATGGATATACGAAATTTCTTTTAGCTTTAGCGCGCCCTCATAGGCGATAGGCATATTTATTCCCCGTCCCAAATAAAGCATGTTGCGAGCCTCTTTTAAGGCGCGCGCAACCGATAGCACATCTGCCTCCCGGTCAAGGCAACGGCCGACAAGATCTGGAATAAGCCGCAGGTCAGCAACAAGTCTGCGTCTTTGGTTCTCAGTTAAGACACCTCGAAGATCTGCCAACAGAATTGCCAACATGTATAAATCAACCAAAGGTGCTGTGAATGCCTTGGTAGATGCCACACCGATTTCGGGTCCCGTTTGCATAGAAATAAATCCATCAGCCAACCGCATTGCCTGCGAACCAACAGCATTTACTATTGACCACAGAACTGCTCCTCGTTTTCTCCCTTCTTCCATTGCAGCCAGAGTATCAGCCGTCTCACCTGATTGACTGATAGCCAGAACCACTGTATCAGCGTCAATGATGGGATCACTATAGCGAAATTCTGACGCGATTTCCAGGGTCGTCGGGATGCGCGCAATTCGCTCAAAATAAAGGCGACCAACCATTCCAGCATGAGCAGCAGTGCCGCAAGCAGTAATCACTATCTTCTTAATCCGATTAGCAAGCTCAGATGATAAATTCAACTCGGGTAAACGTATACTCATTTCCTCAAAATCGACACGCCCTGCCAGTGTGTCTGTTAAAGACCGAACCTGTTCATGGATTTCCTTTTGCATAAAATGACGATACTCGCCTTTTTCGGCAGAAACCGGATCCCATGGCACCGTGTGAACCTGAAAAGTCACTGGTTCGCCATTTAATGTCTGAATTTGAACATCATTCCGGGTTACCACTGCCATTTGAAACGAGTCTAAAAAGACGACCCGCCGCGTATGTTCCAAAATAGCTGGAATATCTGAGGCGATAAACATTTCACCTTCGCCAAAACCAATGACCACACCACCAGCATTTCCGATACGCGCCGCAATAATCTTGTCCGGTTCCTCTGAGGACATGATGACGATTCCGTGTGCCCCTTTTAGGTGAGTCAGTGCTTTTCTGGCTGAATGTTCCAGCCCCATTCCTAAACTTAAGTAGCGTTCCACCAAATGAACGATAGTTTCTGTGTCAGTATCTGAATTAAAGACGACACCCTCGCTGGACAATTCCTCACGTAATTCCAAAAAATTTTCAACGATACCATTATGAACAACTACAACACGTCCCGTAGAGCCGACATGGGGATGAGCATTTCGAGCGCTTGGTTCACCATGAGTTGCCCATCGCGTATGTCCAATACCAATATTCCCCTCAATCGGTTGTTCGGAAACGAGAGAAGCCAGCCGTGTCAGCTTTCCAACATCTCGCCGGACTTCAATTTGTCCATTTTTCATTACTGCCAACCCTGCGGAGTCGTAACCACGGTATTCCAACCGCTTCAGACCATTTAGGATAATCGGGGTCGCATTCCTTTCACCTATATATCCTACAATTCCACACATGATTCACTCCTTTTTGATTAGTTGCAAGCACACCAAAAGTGACTGAGGAAAAAGGTCAACCATCCCTGATTAGGGCTGTCTCCTCGCCGTGGGCAAACATATTCTTTGAATTCGAAAGGAATGGATTTTTTAATCCGGAAGGCTTCCGCTGATCTCTCGATTTTCCCGACATCCCCACAACAGTCGGTTAACTCTATCTCGCGATAGAGAACCTTCCTCCTCGTCACTCGGTGATAACCCACCTGCCGAGCCATGCGCTGGTTCCTTTTCGAATGTTGAAAGAATCTCCCTTGCTACACCTCCAGATAAAAGTTTACAGTCATAATGCAATTATACCCGAAAGCCCAAAAACCGAGAGCCACCTTATACACAAATGGGCTATGTGATATATTATCCGTTATGTAGTTAAGTTTTACTTAACTCGATTATAATTACATAAATCTAGCGAAAACATTCACTGAGAGGAACAATATGATCCCGACCAGACGCGGTATAAGGGTTAGAGAAGTTGTGTCTCTAAACCGTATACAAAGGGTTATGGCTAAGACAATGAAAACTAGCGTTGAAACCGCAGCATTTAGCCAATTGAGCCGCGAAATTGACATGACATCATTAGTCTCCCTTATCAAACTGCGTAAAGATCAAAATCCGTTATCACTAAACACTCTACTGATGGCAATCACAGCCCGTACATTGCCACAATGTCCATATCTAAATTCGGAACTTGTGGACCAACAGATTTATGTCTATGAACAAATTAATTTAGGAATGGCTGTCGCTACTCAAGCCGGGCTGGTCGTTGTTGTCATCCCTGATGCCAACCTGCTCTCGTTGGAGCAATTATCAGAAGCAATACAAACAAAAGTTCAAAAAGCTCGCACTGGAAATCTCTCGATTTCTGACATTGAGGGTGGCACGTTTACAGTAAGTAATCTCGGTATGTATGGTATAGATGCCGGCTTTCCAATCCCTCGACCACCAGAATGCGCAATTTTATTGATCGGCGCAATCCGTCCCCGTCCCGTAGTATTCGATGGTCAAATTACGATTAGAGATGTTGGTACATTAAGTCTGACCTTCGATCATCGCTTTATAGATGGCGAAAAGGCAGCAACCTTTCTCAATTACCTTAGTCAAAACATTCAGGCTCCCCAAACTTTATTGGAATGAGATTTTTTCTCTCCCCAGACACAAGGAGGCAATAATGACAAATATATTGATCAAAGATGGCACAATCCTTCCTTGCAATCAAGACTTCAAAGAAATTATTACACCCGGATATGTATATATCCGCGGGGAAGTCATTGAAGCTGTTGCCGCTGGAGAACCACCAGAAAGATTTCTTAATGAAAGTGATGAAATTATATCTGCGACCGGGTTTGTAGTAATCCCTGGGCTGATTAATGCCCACACTCACCTCTTCCAAACATTTATCCGAGGGTTGGCAGACGACAAACCGCTATTACAATGGCTGGCATCAGCTACATGGCCCGGCGCTCTGGCAATGACAGAGGAAGATTTTTATCTGTCCGCATTGATTGGTTATGCCGAAAACTTAAAATGTGGTGCCACATCAGTTCTCAGCCAGGATTACGTACAGACCTCAAAAAGAAACATGGACCGCGTTGCTGATGCCGCGTATGAGATTGGCGTGAGAGCCTTGCTGGCGCGCGGCTACGCCGATCGTGATCCTTATAAGCCTGAGTTTCAGGAAACTCCAGAAGTTGTTATTCGGGAAACAGAGCGCTTGGTAAAGCATTGGAATCACCGCGAAGGCGGGAGAATACGGGTTGAGTTTGGGCCTTTAATTCCATGGGGATGCCGGCCAGACACGTTGCAAAAAATTAACCAGCTAGCACAAGAATGGGACACAGGTATCCACATTCACGTCAACGAAACGCAACCCGAGGTTCAAATGAGCCTTGACGAGTATGGTGTTCGTCCGGTTCGCTGGCTTTATGAGCTTGGCATTCTCAACGACAGATGGCAATTGGTACACTGCGTTTGGCTGGACGAAGAAGAGATGGACATCATCGCACAAACAGGTGGAACAATTATTCACAACCCGGTCAGCAATATGTATCTGGCATCTGGCATACCAAAAGTGACCGAATGGCGAAAACGCAATATCCCAACCGCTCTGGCAACAGATGGTCCTGGATCGAATAATTCACAAGATATGATGGAAGTCTTGAAATTTACCGCTTGTCTGCAAAAAGTCGGAACACTAGACGCCACAGCGCTGTTACCTGAGGATGTGCTTGAAATGGCATATCATGGTGGCGCAAGAGCAATGCGTTTACCAGGAAAAATTGGACGTTTAGCTCCAGGAGCTTTTGCGGACATTGTTTTGCTTAACCTGAAACGTCCCCACATTGCCCCCGTTCATTCCCCGGCATCTGCCTTAGTGTACAACGCAAACGGGAATGATGTAGACACAGTGATGGTGAATGGCAAAATTGTCGTTCGCAATGGCAAGTTACTAACGGTGAATGAAGACAAGCTAATTGCCGATTGTCAACGCGCAGCAGAGAAAATGGCTGACCGAGCAGGCATTCAATCTTGGCGTTCAAAAAATTGGTTCTAGCTCAACCCAGACTCCTCTTTGCCCATAAACACAAAAGGCTTTTCTAGAGCCTCGTCAAACTTGCAATAATACTTAAACAAACGATCATACAAGCCTGTAACTTCAGGATCCGGATCGGTAACGATTGGGTCCTGAAGCCATTTATGATTGATCTCAGCAAAGTCCTTT
The DNA here is from genome assembly GCA_020725865.1 of Anaerolinea sp. Taxonomy (GTDB): domain Bacteria; phylum Chloroflexota; class Anaerolineae; order Anaerolineales; family Anaerolineaceae; genus DYEC01. Next base: position 383,188 of record DYEC01000012.1, read on the forward strand.
TTTAAGCCCGTTGCATAGCCGGCGAGAAAAGCAATACCCAATGCTCCACTTGATTTTGGATGATATATCAACTGTACGTTCAATATGTTAGACATAATTTCTCGCCATAAAGCGCTACGAGCACCTCCAGCAGTCACGACAACACGCTTGATAGACTCCTTTAACTCTTCGTACCCCTGACGAATATTAAAAGCAAATGCCTCCAGAAGACCACGGTAAACATGTCCAGAGGTATGGAAAGGTGTTAATCCCAAGATCACTCCCCGTAAATATGGGTTTTGGACAGGTGTCCTTCTTCCTAAGAAGTGTGGAAGTATGATCAATCCATCAGCACCTGGTGTGATAAGTCGGGCCTGGTTTTCTAAGAGCAAAAATTCGCTTATTTTTGACCGCTCTGCAACTAATCGTTCTGCGTGTGCAAACTGTTCTCGAAACCATTGAACCATACGGCCCGCAGATAATACATTTGCTCCCCACTTTACCGCTCCTGGAGAGAAGTCACTTTGGAAATGTGGACCTTCGATGGCTTCTACTAACGGACGAACTGTCAATGTCAGCAAACCGGTCGTTCCGAAAGAGATCATAGCATCACCAGGATTGATCGCCCCGCATCCTACAATGGTGGGAAAAGTATCTCCCGTGCCGGCGATCACAGGAATGCCAGGTTTCAATCCAGTTATTTGCGCCGCTTCAGCCGACACCTCGCCGACAATACCCGTGACAGGCAAAGGTTTTGGCCAGATGGAAACGGGTAAACCAAGCATCCTGAGAACCTCTTCTTTCCACTGATGCGTCCGCGTATCAAAGATTCCCCCCATAATTGAGGCATTATCATAATCCATGGACAGTCTACCAGTTAACCGATATACGACGTAACCATTTGCCGTGACCGTTACCATCATACGCTCAAACACTTCAGGCTCATGACGCCGCAACCAGACAAGCTTCGGGACAACTGCCTCTGCGCTTAAAGACAGCCCCGTAAGTTGATTAACCCAGGTCAATTCATCTACAGCGCGATTGTCTGAATACAGAATTGCAGGACGCAAAGGTTGTCCATACTTGTCCAGTGGACACAAACAACATGCCAGCGCAGTGACGCCAATGGCTTGAATCAAATTCGAAGCATCCTTGTGGCATGACAATAGATTACGAATTACATGAACACAAGCAAGCCACCAATCTTGCTCAGCGTCCATCTCTGTCCAACCTGGTTGAGGATGTCTTGGATGACGTTCGAAACTAGCCTCAAAAACCACATCACCTTGTGTGTTAACTAGCACTCCTTTAATTGCTTGAGTACCTAAATCCAACCCCAAAATTAATCCTGAAGTCATTTTTCCAAAACCTCCAATCGTTAAAAAAGCACGGTCTGCCAATTTCATTACAGACCGTGTCACTTTGAAAAAATTTCCGCTAGAAAGTCACAATAACCCTGTAGGTATCTGGGCTGATCGCACGCTCAAAAGCATACCCAACGCTGGAAAACGGCACGCGTTCGCTGATAAAGGGCGCAATATTAATCATTCCTTGTGATAACATAGATACCGCTTGGCGGAAACTGTTTTTTGTATGAGAAAAAGTCCCGGTAACAACCCACTCGTTATAATGAATGTCGTTCGGATCAATCTCAAGCATTCCTTTGGGATGCACAGAACCATAAAGACAAAGCCAACCACCCTTTGAAAGAAAACTTAAGGCTTGCTGGATGGCAGGTATTCCGCCCGCCGTGAAAAAGATTGCACGAAATTTTCTTCCGCCGTTGAAATCCAGCACAGTTCGTTCAAAAGTCGGGGACATTGGGTCTGCTGCCAGATCTGCGCCCAAAGCCAAAGCTTTCCCCCTTCGAACAGCATCTGGCTCACTCACCATCACTTGTACACCAAGCTGTTTCAGCAAAAGCACATGGAGCAATCCCATTATTCCTGTACCCTGAACAAGAACGTGATCCCCAAATTCTAATTCGGGGCGGCTGACGCTCCGTATCACACAGGCAACTGGTTCAGCCAGGGCTAAATGATCAAAATTGCTACCAAGCTTTGCTTTATAAACCTGGTAATCTTCCAAAATTACAAACTCACTCAGCCCGCCGGGACCCCATAGCTGATAGGGAGGATGCCCGCCCTCATCTAACTCGCAAAAGTTATCCATTCCACGGCGGCAATGATCACAGACACCACAGCGCGTCATAATAGCAAGCGCGACCGGATCGCCAACTGCAGCAACATCTATCACATTCGATCCGAGTTCAACTACTTCTCCTGAAACCTCATGTCCGCCCCGAAATGGATATTCTTCTGGTGAACAGCCTTTGTAAAAACGCTGTTCCCAGGTACATATTGCGCAACTTTTTACCTTGATCAAAACCTGTCGAGGACCCAAAGGCGGCAATTCAATTTCCTGAATTTCGACTTTTTGGGGTCCTGTAATAACAGCTGTTTGCGTTTTCATAGTCTACCTTGTGGATATCTTTTAGTAGAAAGTCTTACCTCACCTCAACTCATCACCATTCCGCCGTCAACCTCGATTGCTTGCCCGGTGATGTAGCGCGAATCCTTAGAGGCCAGAAAGGCAATCACCCCAGCAATTTCCCAAGGCTCCGCCAGACGTTTCATCGGGCAGTCGTTTGCACGCATTTGTAACCATTCTTCAGCAGTCATACCGTCCCGCGTGCCCACTTGCTCTGCAACTCCTCTGACCATTTCCGTCAATGTATTTCCCGGACAAACTGCATTCACAGTGACACCATACGGCGCCAATTCTTGCGCTACTGAGCGCGTCAAACCAATTACACCGCTCTTTGACGCTGAATATTCCATCGTGCCTGGCCAGCTCGTTTTTCCTGCCATAGAAGAAATATTAACGATACTGCCAGAGCGTTGTTGCATCATGATCGGAGCTACCGCCTGGTTGCACAAAAATACGCCCGTCAAGTTAATGTCAATTGTCCGTTGCCACTGTTCCAATGAAACATCCACCAGCGGTGCCCCAGTATATATCCCTGCTGACGTGACCAGGACGTCAATTCGCCCCCAGCGTTCTAAAATGGACGCAAATACCGTTTTGACATTCTCCATATCAGCCACGTTGCAATGTAATGCAATAGCATCTACGCCATACTGATGCAAACTTCTTGCCGTCGCTTCATTCGCAACATCATCAACATCCAAACAGGCCACATTTGCACCTTCTTCAGCAAAACGAATAGCGGTTGCCTGCCCGATACCCTTTGCCGCTCCTGTGATTACAGCAACCTGACCAACAAATCGCTTCTGTTCCATATCACTTAGCCTCCATTCCAGTCATTCTGAAAAATTTAATTCTTGTGCCGCCTTGGCCAGTTCTTCCACCGTCATCGGTTCAAGTGGCGGACGAATTGAGTATGCCCCCCCCTTATCTATATCCAAATAACTTTGTCCGGTAAATGCCATCACCGCATTTCTCACCGAGTGTTCACACATTCTACCTTGACAATTCCCCATCCCAGTTCTCGTCAGCATTTTAACTTCAGTTACTGATCGAGCACCCATCTCTATCGCTGCGCGTATTTCCCGACGCGTAATCTCTTCGCACCGACAGATAGTTGTTTCATCCGTCGAAAGATTAAACAGGTCTGATCCTCGTACAAAAACCTTGCCCAGCATTTCAGCAAAGCGCTGCTGTCGTCTTAAAAGCGAGCGCAGTTTTCCATACTCCCACTGAGCAGTTGAGTGACCAAGCCTACCCAAGCGGCTGGCAACTGCTACCCCAGCCACTCGCCCCTCGAGACGTGCTAGTTCTGCCCCGCCAATTCCACCTGCATCCCCAACCACATATACGCTCGGCAGAGATGTTTGCATAGTTTCATCGCGCTCTGGAATAATGCCTCCTTTTTCGCCTACGTAGCTATGCTTACACCCCATCATGCGGCTTAGGTAATTATTCGGTACAAGCCCGTATCCTGAAATAATTGTGTCAACCTTCACAGTTCGCCTCGAAGATGGAACAGGATTCAAGCGGTTGTCTAAACGGGCAATAACTGCCTCTTCAACTTTACCATTACCACGTGCTTCTACGACCGACCAGCCAATTCGATATGGAGCTTTTGCCCTCAGGATCGTGCTCAAATACTTGAACCCCTCTTCAATCCGATTGGTTTGCCCTAAGATAAATGGAATATACGGTATCGCTTTCCAAAACGGTCTAGATGCCTCGCAAATTTCAACCACTTCGGCACCGCCTTCAATAAGATGCGCCGCAACAGAAAGCAACAAAGGTCCGCTACCGGTCACAAGCACGCGTTTGCCAGGAAGAATGCGCTGCGTCTTCACCAAAATCAGAGCTGCTCCTGCGCTGATCACCCCAGGCAAAGTCCAACCAGGGAAAGGCATCGGCAAGTCATATGCCCCTGTAGCTAGAATAACCGAATCTGCGGTTATCAATCTAGGCGACTCGTTGCCCGTTAAGGCAATTAACCATCCTTTTTCACCCTCTTTTGGAAAGATTCCCCATACTAACGTACCAAAGTAGCGTGTTATCTCAACCCCGCCTAACAGCCTGATAAGCATATCCCCTTCAGCTTCAACTTTGGTTCGATGGCGAGCAGAAAACTCCGCAGGCAACTCTTTATAATATTGTCCGCCCGGCTGCGGATAACGATCAATGAGCACTGTACTGACCCCCGCCTCTGCGGCAGTGATGGCAGCCTCCATTCCTGCTGGTCCCCCACCAACAACTGCCAGCTCATAACGCACTTCTTTCATGCTGCAACCTCCTCTTGCGTAACTACGGTCATACCATCCGTGACTGGGGTCAAACAGGCTCGTACATTCTTGACGCCATTGATTGTTACAAGACATTCAAAACAAATTCCCATACCGCAGTACATCCCGCGCGGCATTTTGTCCTTTGCTGTGGTACGGAACACACGAAACCCAGACGCCATCATTGCCGCAGCCACAGTTTCCCCTTCAAAAGCCTCTATTGGCTTTCCATCAACGGTGATCTGTACCTTCCTGCCACGCTTAACCTCAGGAAGCAACGAGGTGCTTTTTTCAATGCGCATAGCTCATTGTCCTTTCTGGAGAAAAGTTTTCAATATTCAAATCCGTCTTACCTTGAACAACTAACTGGGCAACCGTCTCTCCTGCTAATGGAGTAACAACAACGGTTGAGCGAAAAGCCGTTGCTAGGATTAATCCTCTTATACTCTTAAGAGAACCTAACATTGGGCAACTATCACTCGTATGCGCCACTGCAGCAGACCACCCTCTCAAAACTCTCAGTCCTGCCATTGATGGAAAATGACGAACAAAAGCCTTGGATACAGCAGGCATTGAAGAATAAGGAACATCGGTTCGAAAATGATCTGCTTCATACATTGCCTCACCTAGTAATAAATGACCGTGAGGAGACTGACTAATTGCAAAGTTTGCAATAATTTCGCCCTTTTCATGATCTGCTGTACGTTCAAAAAAAGACGCGGAAGCTATGTGATTACGCAAGCAAAGCCGAATTGGCTCTGTGACTGCTGCTTGCCCCAGAACATAATGAATATCCAAGTCCAGCCCCAGTGCTCTAACCAGATGTCGAGTCCTTGCTCCAGTGCAAAGAATAACTGTCCCAGCATAAAAATCACCTTGTGTCGTCTTTGCTCCTAATACACGATCCCCCTCAACCAGAAAACCATCCACTTCGGTATAACAGAATTCGTTCAAACCCATCTGTCTTGCACGAAGTAAATAAGCAGATATAAACTGAAATGGATCTACCTGTCCTTCGTGAGCATGATATAAAGCTCCTAACAAGTGAGTTGGATCAATCTCCGGCTCAACTTCTTTTAGTTGCTCAGCTGGCACCAGCTCGGATTGAATCCCAGCCCCTCGAACAACATTAAGGCGTTCTTCCATCATCCGCCATTGTATTTCATTTTCAATTAACAACAATCCCCCAATCTTGCGATATCCAATCGGATATCCCAATTCTTCTTCCAAGTTCTGGAACTTTGGAACAGCCGCCTTGTTCATTGAAACACTTTTCTCGAGCTCCATATCTTGGATTTGAATGTTGCCGTAATTAGCACGCGAAGCACCGGCAGCTAAACTACCGCGCTCTATCAATGCGACCTTGAGGCCTGCAGAACAAAGATGATAGGAAACAGAACAACCAATATAACCGGCACCCACAACGATTACATCAAAGGTCTTTGCCATGATTGCCTCCCGAGGTAAAGCGGCCCGGAGAAAATGAAGACAAAGCTGGTATTTCCTGTCGCTCCAAAATCATTTTGGCAGACCATTCAGCCAGTATTGGAACGGTTGGTATCGCCAGGTGTAAGCCCGCCAAGATAAAAAGGTTTTCAAATCCCGGCAACCAGCCGACTGCGGGTAAATAATCTGGCAAAAAAGGGCTGGGAGCAGCCCAAGCGCGCATTACACGAACTTGCGACAGCGCAGGAAAGTATTTTTTTAGAGCCCTGGATAACGCAGGCATTCCCCAAGCAGTGCTGGCTTGATCAATTTCAGATAATTGCTGTATTGCGTTTGAAACCACTAATGTGCCATTCGGATGTTGTCCAACACCTAAAGTTACAGTAGGTTTATTACCATGTACCGTTTCATAAAAACCAGCCATGCCAACGTGGTGATGGATAATCCGAGGAATTGGTTCCGTGACGAGAGCCTCAGCATGAGTAAAACGCATAGGAAGTTCACCGCCCGCCCACTCAGCCAATATTCCAGTCCATGCACCACAAGCCAGAACCACTGTATCGGCAACAAACTTCTCTCTTTTGCTTAGAATTGCCAGAATTGTTCCATTTTCCACCTGAAAACCAGTTACCGGCGTTTGTGTTAAGATTGTCGCTCCCAATCGCCTTGCAGCATTGGCATAGCCAATTAGAAAGTTAAATGGATTGAGATGTGCCTCTTGAGAGCACACCGCTCCGAGCAACCCGCGAACAGAAAGCGCAGGTTCGTATTTTTGCAGAGTTCCACAATCCAGCATCTCAGCCACTATACCCTTGCGTTGCAAACAATTTACCCGCTCCTGGTAAGCGTTCCATTGTTCAATCGTGGAAAGCAATGTAATATGACCCGGCAATTCCCATTCCAGGTCTATTTCTAGTTCTTCCCTTGTGGCTGCCAGACGATTGAAACCTGATAATGCCAAATCAAGATATTCTTCCGTTTCGCTTTCGATAAGCTGAACACGCCCAGCACAGGCACCCGAAGAGCCGCAGCCAAGAGAACCGGCTTCTAGAAGAACAACACGGCTGCCAGCTAGGCTCAGATAATATGTTAATAAGAGGCCAGAAAAACCACCGCCAATAACAATGACATCAGAAGACGGCACCCTCATCCTTCCTCACGCTTAAACGGACTGCCGTATGAAGCAGGCCAGCTAGCCCGCCCTACCACAGAAATCAATGCAATCATCGTAACAACGTAAGGCAACATTACAAGAAACTGATACGGGATTCCCAAATTCAAGGCCTGGATACGTAACTGCAGTGCGTCCGCAGCTCCAAAGAGAAGTGTTCCCAAAAATACCCCAACCGGCTGCCATTTTCCAAAAACGATTGCAGTATATGCAATAAATCCACGCCCTGCCGTCATGTTTTCCATATATGATCCTAACAATCCGATAGATAGAAACGAGCCAGCTAATCCGCTGAACGCACCAGCAAAAATTATTGTGGCGTAGCGTACTTTCGAAACACTGATTCCAACTGTATCCGCTGCATGTGGATGTTCACCAACCGCTCGTATCTTTAATCCCCATGATGTACGATACAAAATAAACCATACAACTGGCACAAGCACATAACCCACATAAACAACTGGGAGGTGATTGAAAAGGACAGGACCTAAAATTGGGATATCTCCTAAAAGTGGTATCTTCACTAGAGGAAGCTTTGGAACCTTTATAACCGTTTGTATAACTTCAGAGCCACGCGTAAAGACGAGAGCATATAGAACCGCTGAAAGTCCAACTGCTCCGAGATTCAGTCCAACGCTGGTAACAATTTGGTGCGCACCTACAGAAACCGCCATGAGTGAATAGGCGAATCCAACAAGCATCCCGAAGACAATAGCTAACAAAACTCCCATCCACACATTCCCGAAAACCCCGCTACCAATAATTCCTCCCACGGCACCCATCAACATCATAGCTTCCATGCTAAACGTGACAACACCAGAGCGTTCAGCTAACACACTACCCACTGCCGCTAACAGCAACGGAGTGGTCATGCGGACAACTGCAACATAAAAGTCGAGATTTAGAAAGATGGACGCTAAATCGCTAAGCATTGGCAACCTCTTCTTTTGCAGGTTCTAGTTTTTGTTCAGACACTTCCCTGGCAAGGCGCTTCTTCTTTAGGTTTGCCCCTATATCTACTGTGGTACCAGCAATTGCAAACACTATAGCCAAAGCTTGAATAATATACACTACAGCAATGGGAACGGAGGTGATAACTTGCATTTTGTTCGCACCTGCACGCAACGCGCCAAAAAAGGTCGCGCTTAACAACACTCCTAACGGATGTAACTGACCAATTAAAGCTACAGGAATGCCATCAAAACCAGCATTCACCAGAAAATTGGGGATAACACGATGCTGGGTACCAAGCACTTCCATGCCACCTGCTAGTCCAGCCAATGTCCCGCTAATCAACGCAGTAACAAAAAGGGTGCGCGGCACATTAATGCCCATAAACCTAGCTGCTTCTGGATTGATCCCTACAGCACGCGAGCGATATCCGGTTACTGTCTTAAACATCACAAAGAAGATCACAAGGGCAGTCAACAAAGCTAGCAGGGGTGCAAGTGATATTCTTCCGAAAGCCGTAATGCCCAACAATTCTTTATACCACTCAGCACCACCAAATAAGCTTGAAAACAGATTACTTTCAAGCAAGGACTTCATAGTGGGAAGATGAGCAGCATCCACTAGGAAAGCAGATTTGGGATGCGGTTGAGTCGCATCCTTAATACCAAGCCAGTTTTGAAATGTCCAAATAGGCTCAACACCGCCAAATAACAAAATTCCTTCCTGAATGTGATCAACCCGAATCACCCATTCAAAATATTGGATGGCAATGTAATTCATCAGCAAAGTTGTTAATACCTCATTGATGCCACGTTTAGCCTTTAGATAGGCAGGTAAAAGGACCCATACTAACCCCATAAAGCCAGAAGCAAATATACACAGTGTTATTAACAACCAAGAGGGTAAATTCGGAAAAGTGATAGCAAACCATACTGCGGCAATAGCACCCATATAAAGTTGCCCCTCAGCACCGATATTAAAAAACCCTCCTCGATATCCATATGCAACTGCTAAGCCAGTGAAAACCAGTGGGGTTAGCCTTTGCAAAGTTGTCGCTATGCCACTTATGCTACCAAAAGCGCCGCTAAAAAGCGCTGTGTATGCAGCCATGGGACTGCTTCCCCACGCCAGGATAATAAAACCACTAACCAAAAATGCTGCCATAATCGCTGCGACTGGAATCGCAATACTGAACGAGCGCTCTAGAAACTCACGCCAGAGTATCCATAGTCTATTTTTGCTCTTCATTTGTCTCTTCCTAATCGTTAATCTTCTACTAAATGTCCATCGCTGTCAGATCGCCAACACGCAGAACCCCTGCCATCATTTCGCTAATCTCATGAATATCGGCGCCCTTTGCAGGGACAATACCCACAATTTCGCCCTCGTACATTACGGCTATACGATCAGACAATGTAAGAATCTCCTCCAGTTCGGTGGAAATTAGCAGAATAGCCGCTCCTGTGTTGCGAGCTTCAACCATTTGATTGCGAACATATTCTGTAGCTCCAACATCTAGTCCGCGCGTAGGCTGTGCTGCGATAACCAGGGCAGGATTACCGCTCATCTCGCGCGCCAGCACAACCTTTTGCTGATTACCTCCTGATAAGAGCTTGACTTTTAGATCCGGGCCTGGTGTACGAATATCGAATTTTTTTATTGAACTAGCAGCAAACTCAGCAATAGGTCTTGACTGAAATATTCCGTTCTTTGACAAAGGTAGCTTATAGTATGACTTACCAATCAAGTTTTCGGTAATTGTGAAATCCAATAACAAACCAGTGTGCTGGCGGTCTGGTGGAATGTAAGCCACTCCCCTGTTAATAATCTCTAGAGGTGAACAATTCGTAACATCATATCCCAACACTTCCACCGTGCCGTTAGTAGCTTTCCGCATACCAAATAAAACTTCAGCCAGTTCGGTTTGACCATTCCCGTCTACACCAGCTATTCCTAATATCTCATTACGCCTGATGTAAAAACTCACGCTCTTGACAGCAGGCAATTCACGATTATCAAGTGCCGAAAGATTCTTTACTCTGAGAACAACCTCTCCCGGCATCAGATCTGGTTTCTTAATGTCCAAAAATACCTCACGTCCGACCATCATCTTTGCAAGTTCACGCGTATTTGTGTCAGACGTATTGACCGTCGCCACCTTACGACCATTCCGCAAGACCGTCACCCGGTCGCAAAGCGCCATTACCTCTTCCAACTTGTGGGTAATAAAGATGATCGAGATTCCCTGGTTAGCAAGAGATCTGAGTACCTTAAACAGCTCTTCCACTTCGCCTGGAGTAAGAACCGCCGTTGGCTCATCCAATATAAGTAATTCAGCTTTTCGATAGAGTGCCTTCAAAATTTCAACCCGCTGTTGCACTCCTACAGGGAGCTGCCATATTTGCGCCTTAGGATTAACTAACAGACCGTAGCGTTCACCCGTCTGTTGAACCTCTTTTTCCACAGCAGATAAATCCAAAAGAGGCTCGCGGGGCAAAGGTAACCCAAGAACCACATTTTCTGCTACTGTCAATGGGGGTACAAGCATAAAATGTTGATGAACCATGCCGATTCCTAGCGCAATCGCATCACGCGCTTGGTGGACAGAAACCTCTTTTCCTTTCCAGAATATCTTTCCACTATCGGGACGATATAACCCATATACACAGTTCATCAAAGTAGTTTTTCCTGCACCATTTTCTCCTAATAAGGCATGAATTTCACCCTGCTCAATTGATAAATCAACATCATCATTGGCTAAAACCCCAGGAAAGGTTTTGCGAATCTTCTCCAGACGAAGCAGTTCTGTCATGGGCTCTCCATAAGTAAATCAGATAATGAACATCCTTATCGTTAAGAAACTCAAACTTCAGGGGAATGTTCCCCGGGCCGTAGCCCGGGGAACATCAAGCAAGATCAAGCAGATGGATTACAGATCGGTACGCACGACCAAATTAGGGATAGCGCTCTGACCCTCTTTTTGATACTTGTGGAAGAGATCGAACACCTGCTTTTCAGCCTCAGGCGGCAACAAACCATAGGTTGGATTTAATGAAACAACACCCTCCATAACGCCCTGAGGCATTCCCTTGCCCACCGGTTTGCCATTGAGCGCAAACGCAACAGCCCCATTTTCCATCTGTTTCCATACACGCTCTTCCCAACCACCAAGGACAAACTCGGGCGCCAAGTAATTCTTATCTTTGACCCAAGAAATACCCCAGACTTCTTTTCCTGCCTCGCGGGCCTCCTTAATTGCCTCAATCGTACCAACATCGCCGGCATCGGCAAGAAGGACAAAGACATCATATCCCTGCTCAATCAGGCTTTTGGCAAGTTCTTTAGCCTTTGCCGGGTCATTCCAGGAGCCAACAGCAACTTCATCCACCTGAACATCTTTGCCTAAATCCTTAACAGCTTGCCTTGCCATTTCGGGCTGCCAGTCAAGATTGGGATAGGACTGTCCAACAATGAATGCTGTCTTGCCAGTTTTTGTCAAGGCTGCCATTTGCATTCCAATGAAATAACCACCCTCGCCAGTTGAATAGCACAAACCTACAACATTTGGCTCCTGCCCGGTGCAGCGGCTGGTTTGCAGGAATTGAATATCCGGATATTCTTGAGCAACCGCGTTGATCTGATCGGCATATTCAAAACCATGTGCAAAAATAATATTGCAACCAGCTTCCGCATACTCACGCATTACTGCTTCCGCTTCTTCCACTTTGGTTTCCTCACGGTAAGCAATTTCCATGCCCCAATTGTCCCGCAGGTTCACCAAACCGTTATAGGCGCTGGTCGTCCATCCAGCATCATTTACGGGGCCCGGCAATACTGCACAGATTTTCTTGCCAGCCAGGAACTCTTTCGCCTTTGTCATCGGGTCTTCTGCTTGCTGCTCTACGACAACGGTCTTCTCAACAACCTTTTCCACTTCTTTCTCAACCACTACGGTCTCAACAACCTTCTCGGGTGTTGCAGGGGCTGGCTGGCAGGCCGCAAGCACCAACGCAACAAGAACCATCAGCGAAAACAGAACTAACAGGAAACGGGTTTTCATTTCTCTTTCTCCTTTCAGACCTTTATAAAACTTTTTGCCAATTTATTCTTGTAAGACTTGAGAGCTATTTTTATTCGGTAGCAACCTCCTTTCTACACTCATCACCAAACACCGCAGCTTGCTAAATCTGCAATCTGCCCTCGAGGATTTTCACCGCGTCGTCAACAGAGGCTTCTGCATGCAAAATTGCTGCTACCGCCGCCGTCATCCGACGCGGATCATCCGCTTGAAAAATATTACGCCCAATGGCAACGCCCGCTGCCCCACTGTCCACTGCCCTCTTAATTTCAGCCAGCATGTCATGTTCTTTGCCGCGTTTAGCACCGCCAAGAATAACCACTGGCGCATAAACTACGCTGGTAACTTGATCAAAATTTTCGCAGTAAGGTGTTTTGATAAAATCAGCGCCCAATTCAACACCCAAACGCGCACCCAATGCAATATTCTCTACTGTGCGATATTCGAGAGCACTATCAAAACCACCTGGCACCATCTCAGCTAATACAGCAACCCCCCAAGCATGGGCATTTCGCACCGCAGTTGCAATGTTTTCCAAAGATGCCGCCTCTCTAGGCGAGCCAGGATAACCAGAGACCGCAAGTGCATCTGCTCCCAACCTCAATGCTTCCTCGATATCAAAAAAAATCGGGGTTGAATTATCTTTATCACCAATTTTTGTTGCTGCGCCATCCGAGCGGAGAATAAGCCCCAGCGGCGCCAATTGCTTTGCAAAACGTCTTGCCAGCCCGTAGGAAGTCAGCACTGCATCGGCGCCACCTTCAACGATTTTTTTGATTGTTTCTGCGGGCTGCTCCAGCCCTTTACAGGGACCATCAATCAGCCCATGATCCATTGCCACGATTAAGGCACGTCCATCTGGACGAAATATTCGATTTAATCTTCTCTCAATATTCATTTTTTCTCCTTAGTAGAATACCATGCCGCCATCAATATTGATAGACTGACCGTTGATAAAGCCTGCCTCATCCGACGCCAGGAAAGCCACTAGAGCCGCTACTTCAGAGGGCAAGCCAAAACGGCGAACGGGAATGGTTTGTCTGATTTTCTCCCGCCAATCCTCCAAAGTGACGCCAAATTCATCTGCCAGCGTTTGATAAGTTCTTCTAAGCATATCAGTCTCTATGGGACCTGGACATATTGCATTGACCGTAATACCCAATGGGCCCAATTCAGCCGCTAGCGATCTGGTCAACCCCAGAACAGCCGCTTTGGTTGAGCAATATGCCGCTTCCTTCTCAAAAGCCACTTTTGCCGCCATTGATGATATATTGATAATACGCCCAGACCCTTGAGCAATCATCATTGGGGCGACTGTTTTTGTACATAAAAACATCGAAGTATAATTAATTTTAACAACATGTTCCCAGCGGTCTTCGCTCAATTCGACTGTTGCAGTGTTATCAAATACACCAGCATTATTGACCCAAACATCAATCCGACCCCATTTTAATAATAGCGACTGAATCCCTTTCTCAATCTCTGATAACGAAGCAACATCCATATTTTGAGCAAAAACCTCAGCACCAGCATTTTTGCACAGGGCCTCGGTCTCATCAGTTGCCGCCACATCAAACACACCTACGCACCCCCCCTCCTGCGCAAAGCGAAGTGCAATCGCCTGCCCAATACCACGCGCTGCACCAGTCACAGCGACGACCTTACCATCAAATCGCCTCATACATTCCTCGCCGAAACCCACTTGCGTCCTAACCGCCTATTCGATCCGCAACGGTTTGCCAGCCCAAGGGCTGCCTGCTGACAATCACCAATTAACTTTTTCTCATCAAAAGACTGAATAATCCCATCCTTCATCAGAATTTTTCCATCTGCAATGGTTAGCACGACATTTTCTTCACCGCAAGAATATACAAGACTGGCAACCGGATCGTGAATTGGCACAATTTTTGGAGTGTTGATAGCAACCGCAAATAAGTCTGCTCGTTTACCTACCTCTAGTGATCCAATCTCCTTTTCCAGCCCAAGTGCCTTTGCGCCATCGCGCGTTGCCCAATCCAAAACCTGCTGTGCATTCACGACAGAGGCATCTCTGTCGTTCACCTTCTGTAGCAAGGCCGCCACTTTCATTGTTTCGATCATATCCTGGGAATTGTTCGAACCTGCTCCATCCACGCCAAGGCCAATCGTTAACCCTGCCCGCTGCATTTTGATAATAGGCGCAATACCCGAGCCCAAATACATATTGCTAACCGGATTATACGAAATTTTGACATCATTTTTTACCAATAATTCAATATCTTTATCATCAGTAACTACGCAGTGAACTGCTAACAAATCCGAGCGTAAAAAGCCCACCTCGTTCAGAAACGGAATAACATTCTTGCCATGTCTTTGCTGACTCAGCAGGTTATCTACTTCATTCTCGTTAATATGCATAACCAAGCGCGTACCAGTACGGTTGGCGTATTCCATTGCCCTTAACAATCCGTCATCGGATATCGTCCATGGTGCACCAATTGCCATCCATATCCCCATCCGATCGCTATCAGGATAACGAGCCCGAAGCCTCGAATAGACATCCAAAAACCAGTCTATTGGTCTGATGAGTTGCGGTAAAACACCATATTCCTCGCCAAAATCGGATATGATGGTTGTATAACGGCCACGCAAACCGCTGTCGTGAATCGCTCGAATATTTTCCTCGTGCAATTCAAAGGTATGAGCCATGTAACTCATATCCACCAGCGTTGTAACCCCACAATGGATATGTTCCAGGCAACCAATTAAGCAAAACAAGTACATTTCTTCAGGCGTTATATGAATAGCAGTGGGCGCCGTTACAGCTTCTACCCAGTCTTGAACGGACATATCTTCGCCCAAACCTTTTGTGGCAACTTGGAACAAATGTGTGTGCGTATCAATTAATCCTGGAAACACAACCTGATCG
Source organism: Anaerolinea sp. (assembly GCA_020725865.1). Taxonomy (GTDB): domain Bacteria; phylum Chloroflexota; class Anaerolineae; order Anaerolineales; family Anaerolineaceae; genus DYEC01. Next base: position 398,484 of record DYEC01000012.1, read on the forward strand.
GTGAGGTCAATCACTTCAGAAGCTTGATAAGCGGGCACTAATTGAGAAGTGGAATCGACCGCTATGATTTTGCCGTCCCGAATCGCAATCGCTCCATTCGGGATTATCCGCCTCTGTTCATCTTGCGTGACGATCAGAGCATGGACAAGAAGCAAATCAACAACTTCCTTTTCCATTGTCTCCTTAAGCCGCTTCGCGTTTTCTGTGCCCGTAAATCTCGCCACCATCCACAATAATGGTCTGACCTGTAATGTAATCGGCGTCTATCAAGAACAATAGTGTTTTGGCAATATCTTCTGGCGATCCCCAACGCTCTAAAAGTGTTTTCTTGGCTGTACGCGCAATCCGTTCTGGAGTGTATTCTTTGGGAGGCAGGACAGGGCCTGGAGCAATTGCATTTACCCGTACCTTTGGTGCAAGCTCTAAAGCCAATTGGCGCGTCATGGCAAGCAGTGCTGCCTTACCAACACTATGGGCTGAGAAATTAGGCCATGGCTCCCATGCAGACAAATCCACAATGTTCACAATAACTCCCTGCCCGCGCGCTAACATACCTGGAGCGAAAAGACTGGAGCAATAATATGCACCATTGATCAGGATTCCTGTCACTTGATGCCAGTCGCTGAAATCTTCTGCTGGAAAAGGCGTTTGTTTGAATACAGACGCATTATTTACCAGAATGTCAATAGTCCCAAATGTCTGAAAAACCCGATTAGCCATGTCTCTGACCTGTTCCAGATCAGAGACATCCGCCTGCACCGCCATTGCCTGCACCCCAAGTGCTTGAGCTTCAGTAGCAGTTTCTAACGCCTGGGAACCAGAGGAATGATAATTAATCACCACGTTGGCACCCGCTTTTGCCAATGCTAAAGTCATCGCTTTTCCAACTCTTTGAGCACCCCCTGTAACCAGCGCAGTTTTTCCTCTTATCTCCATCTCTCTCCTTGAAGAAAGCTATACAAGGGAACGACCACCATCTACAAAATACACCGCGCCTGTGGTGAAATCATTTTGGATTAAGAATTCCACCATCTTGGCTACATCAATGGGATCTCCAATCCGCTTCAACAAAGATTTTTCCTCAGCCCACCGCCGTTTTTCTGGGGGAGCATTGTCCGGCAACAACACAGTTCCCGGAGCAATGGCATTAACCCGCACATGCGGCGCCAGCTCAACAGCCATGCTTTTGGTCAATGCCACCAAACCAGCTTTGCTTGCTGAATGGTGAGCATACTCAGGCCAGACCTGAAAAGCCGAAAGATCAGTTATATTGATAATCACACCACGTTGCTGTTGTAGCATGAAAGGGGCAACTGCTTTGGATGCCAAAAAAGCCCCTTTCAAATTTACATCCATCGCCAAGTCCCATTCAGCCTCGCTAATGTCTAAAAACGGTGATTTCAACCAAACGGAGGCATTATTTATCAACACATCAATCCGCCCGAATGCCTCAATTGTCGAAGCAACAAGATGTTGAACTTGTTCAGCACAACGAATTTCAGTCTGCACAGCAATCCCCATAACACCACAGTTTCTGACATCAGTTAAGGTCTGCTGCCAGGGTTCGCTCTCTAGGTAATAACTAAACGCAATATGCGCACCTTGCGAGGCAAGATGAAGCGCTATTTTGCGTCCAACTCGAGCTGCTGCTCCAGTGATTAAGATAACAGAATCCTTTATGACCATATGTGCCTATGCGAAATCTATATCTTCAAATGAAACGATGTGAGTACAATAATATCGGTCGCTCAATGAGCTGAACCACACGCTGTAAAAATCGTGCTGCCGGAGCACCATCCAAGAGACGATGATCAAAAGCAAAGCTCAAGATCATAGTTTCTCGCACAGCAAGCTGTCCATTGAAGACAAACGGACGCTGCGCTATTCGTCCAACTGCCAGGATACCAATTTCAGGTGGGTTAATAATAGGAGCAAAGGAATCAACTCCATACGCACCCAGATTGGTAATTGTGAAGGAGCCATTGGTAAGCTCGTCTGGCAGGCTTTTACCCTCTAAAGCTCTTCGAGCAACTTGCTGAATTTCCTGATCAATCTCAAGCAACTCTTTCTTATCCACGTTTTTAATTACCGGTACCATCAAACCACGCGGAGTATCGACAGCCAAACCTATATTTATTTCTTGTAGCTGAACTAAACCCTTTTCAGTTAAGCGGATATTTACATGAGGTTGCTCCACAAATGTCCGTGCAACCGCAAGCATCAAAAAAGCATTGTAAGAAACTTTTCTGCCCGTTTCTAGTTCAATTTGTTGACGGGCGCTAACCAGATTGCTCGCATCCAATTCAACCGATAAAGTTGCTTGCGGTCTTTCGCGCCAGCCGACCGTTAATCTTTCCGCAATGATCGCTCGTAAACCACTAAGAGAAGCATACGGCTTACTTTCTGTCTCGCGCAATGATCGCCATTGTTGTTTCACATTTGAAAAGTCATTGGCTACGATCATCCCACGTGGGCCGCTACCAGCTATACCTATCAATGAGATACCAGCTTTTCGAGCAAGAAAACGAGCACGTGGAGAGGCGGCTAAAAAGGAAGGAAAACTATCCTTAGCAACCACATGGCGTTCAACAGCAACCTGCTCAGACACTAGCGACACGCTTTGCTGAGCGACCTCGGAAACCGAAGGCAGAGAAGTTGTTTGTTCTAGCGTTGATTCAATAATCGCAATAGGAGTTTGGACGGGCACAACTTTGCCTGCCGTTACAAGAATACGGACATAACCGCTAGCGGGAGACTCGATTTCAAGAGTAGATTTATCGCTCTCAAGAGTAAATAGAACCTCTCCTTTATCAATCCATTCGCCATCCTGACGTCGCCATTCAACCAACAGTGCCTCGGTCATAATCAAACCGAGCTTTGGCATCACAACCGTATAACCACTCTTATTTTCCGCCATTATTGTTCCACCCCAAACAGCTTCTTGACACGCTCAAAAGCCAGCTCTTCACGATCTGATGGACGAAACTCCATCCCAATCAAGCCATCAAATCCAAGCTCCTTGAGTTTCTTGACTAGATTGGGAAAGTTGATTTCTCCAGTACCCGGCTCCTGCCGAGTTGGCACGTCCCCAATGTGAAAAGTGGGATACAAACCATAATAAGCTTCGAGCCCATACATCAGGTTACCGGCAGTTCTCTGTTGATGATAGCAATCAAACGCCAAGCGGAGCTGCGGATGATTAAATCGCCGCACCCAATCAGCCGCCAAATCGTGGTCATGAACTAACACTCCCCCTTGAATATGAAATTCATTAAGCGCTTCCACCCACACTTCAACTTTGGTTTGCTCCACCAGTTTGAGGATTCGCTCAGTTTGCTGTAATAAATTGGCATATTGTTCTGCAAGTGTAACATTACGAGATAAACGACGAGTCCATTCCCGACCATTAACAATATCAACTTGATTGGAAAAAATAAATAGGTGCTCAACACCATGCTGTTCTGCCATCTCAAGGCTTTCCTGCCATGTGCGGAGTGTCAATTCGTTATCTCCCGGATCGGCTAGTGAACCCATCTGCTCATCAAATGTAGAATTCAATATGCAGCCATGTCGCTTACACTCAGCCGCAAGGTCCGCCATTGGAACACTACGCCAGCACCATACATCTAATCGTTTGATTCCTAAGTCCGCAAAAAGCTCAACGCGCTCAACCAGCGGACGATCCGTGAACCAAAAATCGAGGTAGCCAGTAAATTCCATGTATTTTCTCCTTATGCTTTGCCGGGCCAGAATGACTTGGCTGCTTCAACAATGTCGTTCACATTCGGAAGCACGTAATTTTCCAGCACCGGGCTGTATGGTAAGGGCACATTCTTGGCGGCAACACGGACAATCGGACCGTCTAGATATTCAACCGCATCTTCTGCTAACATGGCAGCAATCTCCGCACCAGGACCTGCACGCTTGTGTGCCTCATGGGCAATAATCACATGGTTTGTTTTCGCCACAGATCGAATCAGTGTCTCCCTGTCTAAGGGTACCAACGTTCGCACGTCAATAACTTCCGCTTCAATACCTTCCTTAGCCAGCACATCAGCCGCCTGTAACGCTTTTTTGACCATAATGCTCACACCAACAATGGTTACGTCCTTTCCCTCGCGTATGATATTTGCTTGCCCAAAGGGAACAACAAAGTTTTCATCTTCGGGTACTGGACCAACTTCACCATAGAGCATTTTATGCTCAAGAAAAATCACGGGGTCTTCGCCGCGAATAGCGGTTTTTAGAAGCCCCTTTGCATCTGCCGGTGTAGCAGGTACAACAATCTTCAGACCAGGGATATTCATAAACCAAGACTCAGGACTTTGAGAATGTTGTGCTGCCGCAGATCCCGGAGCACCGGTAGTTACGCGAATAGTCAACGGAACTTGCGCCTTACCTCCGCTCATAAACCGAGCCTTTGCTACCTGATTAACAATCTGATCACCTGCGCACATCAAAAAATCGCCAAACATGATCTCAGCAATCGGGCGCATTCCCATCATTGCCGCACCAAGACCAGCCCCAATGATTGCAATCTCACTAATTGGGGTATCGCGCACTCTCTCTTCTCCAAACTCTGCCAGCATGTCATGAGAAACCCCCCAGACACCTCCAAAAACCCCAACGTCTTCACCCATCAGGAACACCGTCGGATCGCGGCGCATTTCCTCGCACATCGCTTCCCGTATTGCTTCGGAGTAACTAATCTCGCGCATATTAAAACACCTTTCCATCATGGGTATCAGCGTAAACGCCAGAAAGGGCATCTTCTAACTGGGGGACCGGTGACGAAGTCGCAAAAGCCACCGCTTCATCCAATTTTTGTTGAACCTGTTGCTCAATTTCTCTTATGGCTTCCTCGGTTTCCCCTTCATCCAGTAAACGTTTACGGAATGTGAGTATAGGATCCTTTTTTAGCCATTCTTCCATTTCGCCAGGAAGGCGATATACTTGCGGATCGCCCTCATAGTGCCCACGGAAGCGATAGGTTTTACCTTCAATGAAAGTTGGTCCCTCGCCTCGACGCGCCCGCTCAACAGCTTCTCTGGTAACCTCATAGACAGCAATTGGATCGTTGCCATCCACAATCACCCCAGGGAAACAGTAGGAAGCACTTCGATTTGCCAGGTCGCAAATCGGGGCTTGCTTGCTTTGCGGTGTTCCTTCGCCATATAAATTATTTTCACAAAAGAAAACTACCGGCAATTTCCATAACCCTGCTAAGTTCGCCGCTTCATGAAAGGACCCTTGATTCGTCGCACCATCGCCAAAAAACGAAAGCGCAACGCGTTTTTCTTTTCGCATTGAAAAAGCCAGTGCAGCCCCCACTGCAGCAGGTATCCCACCGCCAACAATTCCATTAGCGCCCAGAATACCCAAATCAAAATCGGCTATGTGAAGTGAACCACCGCGTCCCCGGCAGTAGCCTGAGGAACGAGCCGCCAGTTCTGCCATCATGAACTTTGGTTCCCCTCCTTTTGCAAGCAGATGCCCATGTCCGCGATGAGTGCTAGTAATCACATCTTCCTGATTTAACGCTAGACAGGCTCCAACCGCGGTTGCCTCCTGTCCTACACAGGAATGAATAAAACCTGGGATCAAACCGCGCCTACGCTCCTCAATAGAGCGAAGCTCAAACTCCCGAATAAGATACATCCGTCGATATACTTCACAAAGAAAATCTTGGGAATATTTGCTCATATCTGCACCAAGCAAGGATGAAATGTTTTTGTTTGAGTATTCTTGGGAAGAAGTTTTTGTAAAGGATAGTCACTGAAAAGCTTACAATAACACACTGAGTTTGTCAAGTGGTATTTGACAAAAGTTTTAGTCAAACTTGACATTTGTCTAATAAAAAGTTACAGACTTAATTTTTCAATATTTAGTAATCGAAAAGGCTGTTCAAGCAATTCAATTACCCGTGTTAAGAACTTTGCTGCTGACAAATAATCGACTGTTTTTGAATCAAAACGCAGGATGACTGGCAATGTATCCAAAAGACAAACTTTAGCGTTGCAGCCAAACGGGCGTGGGGAAATTCCAGCAAAACCAATTGAAAAAATGAATGGGTTATCAAACTGCGGCACAAACCAATCTACGCGCGACTCGGTTAAGTCCGTCATAAGAAAAGAATTCCCAACTATGCTTGCATCAAAAGTCATTCCGGGTTCCTGCTTTCTAAGGCGTTTCATATCAGACAATGATATGCTTTCCGTTTTTGAAATAGCATAAACCTGATAATTGTTTTGAGTTTCATCAAACACTGCCAGGTTTAGAGGAACAAACCTGTCTGTATGTGCATTCCGTTTCAATTTCAATAGATCATCTGAGTCTAGCAAAGCACACGCCACAATGTATGCCAGCAAATCCCTCTTCTTGAGCATTTGGTTGAAACGGCTAGACCACAACGGCTGAAATGCGTCCAAAACGCTCAAAAATTCGGTGGCATTTGCCGTACCACTTACTAAGGCGAGCGTATCTATCGCTGGTTTGTCCTGCTCTAGCGTCCTCTTCGTAGAAACAGCGCGATAAATATCTTCCTTAAGAATACGGCCTCGCACCCCCGATCCCCGGACTTCAGTCAGGTCAATACCCGCTTCAGAAGCAATTTTCCTTGCTAAAGGTGTAATCTTCATAAAGTCCTGTGTCTCCTAACATCTAGGAATAACACCCACCAGATACCGCAGGAAACATCTGAATCTCGTCTTGATCCGCCAGACGGATATTCGCATCTACTATCATTTGACCATTCCGAAAAATACGCAACCGATGGCTGATTTTGCCTTCATCAGTGAAAGCTAGTCGGCGGAAACTTTCGTTCTCCTCAGAGAGCACTCGAACCAATGAATAGCAGGTTGCGCCATCCTCTAAAAAACGCTCTTCTGTTTTGCGTCCCAAGTAATCGGCAACCAAGTTGTAATATCTAACTTTAACCTTCATACACTGACAAACGCAGGTCAAGCCGGCGCAATGTTTGCTGCGTTGGAATACCTTCCTTTGACCAACCTCTCAATTCGTAATAGCGATCCAACATACGTTCAAGATTTTGAATTACCACACCATTTCGAATAGGTTTTTCAGAAGGAATGCCCATGCCTGTTTCTGGATCAATTTTATATTCCCACACGTCTACTGGCTCAGTCAAAAAGCGCTCAGGAAGACAATCATCCTTCCTATTAAAACCATGTCGCACATTATACATACGTTCGAGATTAACAATACGTTCGCCAATAGTCAAAAGCTCCTGAACAGTAACGTCTCTTCCCCACAAAGCGCTTAATCCTTCTGCCAAGTCCTCTGGCGTTGTAGCATAGTTTTCTGCAGAAACAAGTTTACAGATTCCCAAAGCATCAACAACAGCACAAAAATGCTCGCTGTGCACCACAATATCTGGTTTGTATTTCTCGTTGTTAGTATCCATTAACTCGTCTAAAATTTCTGCAGGAAAATAGCGTCGGGCTGCGTCCCAAATTCCCGCCGCATCCATAGTCGGCAGAGCATACAAATGATCAGCCCCACGATTGCCTGTAGCATGGGCTAATCCAAAACTCTTCGCAACGCGTGGGTCCTGGCGTGGAAGCTCGAGCCCCTTGACTTGCATGGCAAAACGTTCAGCACCAAAACCAATTCGCTCTGCTGCCTTTTTTGTTCCATCAGCAAGAATATCCCCAATCCCTTCACGACGTGCAATTTTTTCGATTAACCCCAGAACCGATTTCTCATCTCCCCATTCCAAAGAGAGTTCAGGATCCTTGAGAAGACCATGTTCAGCACATTCGAGAGCAAAAGCGATCGTAACACCAGTCGAGATAGTATCCAATCCAAGTTCATTACATCTGAGATTAGAGTAAATGATCGCTTCCATATTTGAAACCCATGGCATCGGTCCTAGGGCTGAAATGCTTTCATATTCGGGACCTCCAGTACCGCAGGCATATTCTCCATCTGGCACGACGCTTTCTCGTCCACAATGTACTGGACAAGCATAACAGCCTTTATGGCGGGGCACATACTGATCTAGCGTCTTGGCGCTAATCTTCTGAACAAAAGGAACCTGTACCCGCTGATGATTTCTGGACGGCATTGCTCCAGACATATTTTGAATATCTACTAGAATCGAGGTTCCATATCGTCTCAAGTCTTCCAGCCTTGGGTCTGAAGACAATCGTCCCATCATTTCTTTAGCTTTTGCCTTGAACGCTTCTGGTAAATCGTGACGGCTAGCTTGGGCTTTGACAACCACAGCCTTGAGCAATTTACTACCCATCACTGCACCACCGCCACCTCTGGCGGTAGCGCGGCTACGATCATTAATCACCCCTGCTATTAAGACACGGTTTTCTCCCGCGGGACCTATACAAGCAACACGTCCAAGTTTTTCTAGTGTTTCGCTGGTTGGGGTGATCTCTTTTCCCCAAAGATCGTTCGCGGGTCGTATTTCTATTTTGGAATCGGTTACGAAAACATAAACAGGGCTGGAAGCCTTGCCGGTAATTACCAGAGCATCGTAACCGGCTCGAGCCAGTTCGGCGCCAAAATAACCGCCCGAATTAGCGTGTCCATACGCACCTGTAACAGGAGACTTGAATGTAATGTGACCTCGTGAGGAAGTTGGCCAAGTGGTACCACAAAAAGCACCCGCAGAAAAGATCAAAACGTTTTCAGGGGATAAAGGATCAACATCAGGACCAGCGAGTTCATACAATAATTTGCTGCCATAACCGCGCCCCCCAATAAATAGCAACAGGTCTTCCCTATTGGTGGTCCTAACAATAACTTCACCAGTGGTTAGGTTAACAAAAGCTGTATTTGCCATGGGCATCTCCAGTTTCTTAAACGATTGCCAGGGAAACAAATAAATAACTATGTTGATTATATTTTAATTTTTGTAAAGTGGCAATTGACATTGGTCATGCTTAAAGCTAGAATTATCTTGTCCCACTGTAATTTTACTCTTTAGCAAAGAGAACTGAAGCAAATTATGGGAGAAAACCAAGACTATGATCAGTGTAAACAGAGAAGCACTAAAAATCGTTGGAACCATCCTGGATAATGCTGAAAGACTGGGGGTTTCGATATCAAAGCTCAGCAACGGGACAACCGTGATTGACATGGGACAGAAGGTTCCAGGAAGTTGGCTGGCTGGGAAGTACTTCGCAGAAATTACAATGGGAGGAATGGGAGAGGTAACCTTTGGTACCTTCAACCTGGATGGTTACATGCTTCCTTCCGTGATCGTTAACTCAGCCAACCCCTTAATCGCCGGTTGGGTTTGTCAAAAACATGCCGAGCCAATTCCTGGGTCAGAACATCAACCTATCCTGACCGGGCCCGCCAAAGCATTGTTACATCCCCCAGATTTCAGCGTTACTTATGTGAATTACCATGACGATAGTCCTTACGCGGTAGCTCCACTGCAAACCAGTTACCCAATCACTGATGATATTGCTTTGTCTTTTGCAAGGGCATGTCAAATTAATCCTGAAAATCTGTTTATTCTGGTTGCTCCCTCAAACAGCTTGGTCTGTGCGATTCAGGTAACCGCCAGACCATTGGATAATCTTATGCACCGGCTACAAGAGGAAGGATTTGACATTAAGAAAACACGCTACGCAATTGCGAGTGCGCCACTGCCGCCTTTAGCTAACGATGAATTAGAGGCAATGGGAAGAATCAACGACAGCCTACTATATGGTGGTCACGTTGTCATCTACGTAGAAGCGAAGGATGAGGAGATTGAACAGGTTTTGGAAAAACTACCAACAAAAGCCTGTTCGGAGTATGGTAAACCGTTCCGTCAAATTTTTGAAGAAAATGACTGTGACTTTCATAAAATTGATTTGCGAGTCCATTCAACAGCACGAATACAGTTCAACAATATCACATCTGGACATAGCTTTATTACCGGTGAAATCAATTATGATCTATTGAAGAAATCGTTCTTTGGAAATTACTAAAAAATTCAAAAGCAAAAATTTTGTGTCAAAAGAATTGCTCCAGCCCACTAATTTGTTAGCTGGAGCAATTCCTTCCAAATCCATTTCAATTAATCATAAGGTGCGTTTCTCACGATCATAATTCTTTCCTAGGAAAGCTGGTGTCGTAGACCGCTTGAAGGTTAACATCATTACCAGAATAGTTGCTACATAAGGCAACATTAACAGAAACTGGTATGGTATCCCTACACTCTGAACCTGGACACGGTAAGAAAGTACTTCGATTCCAGCAAAAAACAGTGAACCGAGAAAAATGGGCAGAGGACGCCATCCACCAAAGAATGCTAGCGCGCTAGATAGCCAGCCGCGTCCGCGTGTCATCTGCTCGGTAAATGTGCCCGTGTATACCATAGGAAGATAAACCCCTGCCAACCCAATCAACATGCATCCGATAATCACCGCAATATAGCGCTGAAGACTTACATTAATCCCCAGACTATCTGCAGCTTTGGGATTTTCGCCCACAGAGCGCATTTCCAATCCCCAGCTGGTTTTATACAAGAAATAGTACAAAAGCATCGAAATCAGTATAGAGAGATAAACTAGGATGTTATGATTGAAGAAGATATCACCAATTATTGGAATTTGTCGTAAGGCGGGAATAGGAACATCTTGCAATGTCGGAATGAGCGGAGGTGTTAACGTTACCCCAATAACCAGTTTTGGGATCAGGGTAGATAGTCCCACCCCAACAAAATAAAATGACAATCCAATCACAAACTGATTCATCTTCAGCGTAGTTGTCATGTATGCAATCAGGACCCCATATATCCCCCCTACCAATAAAGCAGCCAACATACCATAAAAAAGACTTCCGGTTTTATAAGACACAATGAAACCCACCGACGCACTGGTAAGCATAATTCCTTCTTGGGCTACAATAAATACACCCGTACGTCCAGCAAGCATTGTCCCTTGTGCTGCTAAAACAAACGGAACCATCGTTAACAGTAAAGATCTTAGAAAGGTGATAAAACCTTGTGAAATATCCATAACGATTATCTCCTCCTCACCACATCAGACAAGAGGACAAACAACAGCACAAGAGCCTCAACGATGTAAACCACTTCAATCGGGATCATAAGCGTGCGCTGCATCGCACTGGCGCCAACTTCAAGAATAGAGATGAAAAACGCCACAAAAGGCACCGCCAGACTGCTCCCCCCGGAGATCAATCCAATAATGATCCCAAGAATTTTGAAATTAGAGTGCATTCCTTCAATTAAGTGATGTTGAATACCAGCTACTTCAATCGCTCCGCCCAATCCTGCCAGTGCACCGGCTATAAGTAGTCCCAGCACAAACATCACTCGTGTATTGATGCCATAAACCGAAGCTGCTCTTGGATTTGCACCAGTGGCGACAATATCATAACCTAATGTGCTTCGATCTGTAAAATAATAAATCCCCACAGCAACCAACAACAGGATAATAATACCAGAATGCAGTGGGGGATTGCCAACCAACATGGGCAAATGCCCACCATCACCAATTGGTAATGTAGTCGGGTGACCCGCCGTTGGATCTCCCCAAACCGCAGTAGCAATATAATTAACCAGAGCAAAACTGACAAAGTTCAAAAGTACTGTAGTCAGAATCTCACTGATCTTAAACTGATAGAGCAGCCAACCGGGAATAAGTCCCCATAAACCGCCCATCACGATCCCCCCCAATAACACCAGCGGTAAGAGAATATATGTGGGCAAGTTGGCGCCTAAGATGCCAACAGCAGTTGCCCCAATCGCACCCATTAAGAATTGACCTTCACCACCGATATTGAATTTACCAGTCTTGTAAGGTACCGTGAAGGAAAATGCCAATAAAGTCAACGGAATAAATTTCAAGAGCGTTTGGGTAAAACCGTTTACTGTTCGAAAAGACGTAAACAAAATGGTCTGGTAAGCCTTCAGCGGGTTATAACCCATAGCCGCGATAAAAACTCCTGAAGCAATGAACGCCAGTACAACGGCTAGAAAATAAGAAGCAAACGTGTTGGAAAGTATTTTTTTCATAATTTCACGATACCACCAGAACATCAAAGGTTTCGTTTAACACCACTCATCATGCGTCCTATCTCATACTTTTCAAACTGATCCCGGTTGAGAATTCCAACCAGCTCTCCACGATACATAACCCCAAGACGGTCACACAATAACAATAACTCGTCTAAATCTTCCGACAGGAGCAAGGTGGAATACCCCTGACGCTTCCTCTCAAGCAACTTATGGTATACAAAATCCATGGAGGGGATATCCAGCCCGCGCGTTGGGTTATGTGCAACCAGTAGACTATCACCCGCATGAGCAAAAGCGCGAGCAATCATCACACGTTGTATGTTACCGCCAGATAGATTGGCGGCAGTATCTGCAGGCCCAGATGTCTTAATGTTGTATTCCTTAATCAGCTCTTTTGATACTTCATAGACTTTTCGCCAGTTAATAAAGCCCTTCTTACTGTAAGGCTCTTGGCGATGCGCTCCAAGTATCAAATTGTGAGCAACTGTTGCTTTGGGCAGGTAACCATCCTCAAGACGGTCTTCCGGAATATAAGTAATGCCTTCTCGGAGAAGGTCTGAGGAGATCATCTGCGACGACGACTTTCCATAGACCTTGATCTCGCCAGCACTGATTGGGCGTATCCCAACGATGACCTCAGCAAGCTCAAGCTGCCCATTGCCTGCTACTCCAGCGATTCCGAAAATTTCCCCTTCATGCACCCTTAAGGTAATGTTTTTCAACAATTCTATACCCTGTTCGGAAACACAATGTACTTTCTCCATTTCCAAAACAACGCGCTCGCTCAAAGAGCGATTGATTTGTTCGCTTGCACCTTTTGAAAAGATGACACTTTTACTGACGTCCATCGTCTCGCCCACCATGCCGCGAACAAGCTCCTCTTCAGTAGCAGCGCGCCGATCTATCGTTGTAACATTCTGACCATTGCGCAGAAGCGTAATACGGTCACAAACGCTCATCACCTCGCGAAGTTTATGTGTAATAAATACAATACTCAATCCTTCGTTGACCATTACTTTGAGCGTTTGAAATAGGGCATCTACTTCTTGGGGGGTTAAATTGGTAGTTGGCTCATCCAGAATCAAAATATCCACACCACGATAGAGCGCTTTCAGAATCTCCACCTTCTGCCGTGTCCCCATGGGCAATTCATTGACATTTGCAAACGGGTCAACCTCAATTGAAAACCGCTGACATAGCTCTTTGATTTTTCCAGCCTCATAATCAAGATTCAATGTGAAGCGATTCTTGACCGACGTACCCAAAACAATATTTTGCACAACGGGAAAACTTCCAATTTGCAAAAAATGCTGGTGTACCATTCCAATACCGTAACGAATCGCATCTTTTGGAGAGTTAACGGCGATCTTTTTACCCTTCAAAAAAATCTCGCCGGAATCTTCCCGATAAAGTCCATACAATACGTTCATCAAGGTCGTCTTGCCCGCTCCGTTACCCCCTAAAAGACCATGAATTTCCCTAGCGCGCAACTCAAAATTGACATGATCAAGCGCCTGCAGCGTATCAAACCGCTTACAAATCTCCTGCATTTGGAGAATGACCTCATGTCCAGATGTCATTAGTCACCCTCCCTGGATAAAAGAGCAATTTCTGGTTTCATCAGGACGATCACAATATCCTCGAAATCAAAGAAGTAATAAGAAAAACAAGGGACAGCCACTTTCGTGACTGCCCCTTCCCAACAAATTATATTATTTAATCTCGGTTGAATCCCGGTTCACAACTATTTTGCCGGATTTAATATCTTCAACCAGTTTGGTTACTTCCACATCCAATTCGGGCGGCACGTTCTTGAGCGGCTGTTGGATATTGGTTCCTTTGCCGAACTCAATCGGCACATAACCGCCCTTCTCTCCAGCTATAACCCTGGATACGACTTCCTTCAAGGGAGAAGCAAAATCATACAAGCTGGAGGTGATATAGTTGTCTTTGGCAAAATTCGTCTTATCGGTGTATTTTGCGGTTACCAATATCTTCTTGGTTTCACTGCTGGCGGCTTTGGCAGCCTCAAACAACCCAAACATGCCCAGATTCATGGACCCCATGATCACATCGCGTCCATCGGCGATCATTTCATCAGCCACCTGGCGTCCCTTAGTAGGATCATTGAAGTCACCCGTCCACACTGGTTTCAAATCTACGGTAAGATTATTGTCCTTCAATGCCTGCTCAATTGCATGGACCTCCTGATACGAGAAAGGCAACGTCAATCCGCCAATATAGCCAATCTTGCCTGTCTTAGAAGCCCTTGCCGCAATATAGCCAATGACATAATAGCCATAGTGGAAATTGCGATCAATCACCCAGACATTAGCTGGCGCATTATCAATCTTGCCATCGTTTTCAACCACAAAGGTCACATCTGGAAATTGCTCTGCAAGGGCAAGGCTCGCTTTATTGAACTGGTTGCCATGGGTAAAGATAATATTGAAGCCCTGATCCAGATACTCGCGCATCACACGTTCTGCGTCAGGTACTGGAACAGCTTCTGAATAAGCCATCTCAACACCCAGCTCGGTTTGTACGGTCGTGGCTGCCACGTAGCCCAGTGTATTGTAATCGGCGTCCGTGATCACACCGGGTAGAATAACCGCCAATTTATAATTCGCAGCGGGGTTTTCTTTCTCCACTTCAACTACAACCGTCTTTTCCACTGCCTTTTCTACTTCGACAGTCTTTACAACTTCAACGGTCTTTTCAACAACTTGCGGCTGGCAGGCACCAAGCACTATCGAAAACAGCACCAGCAGTGAAAACAAAAACATCAAACTTTTACTCCTTGACATCTTTTCCTCCTCAAAAATAGTTAAACTAAAAACTCGGGAACAACCCCTCATTCGATATTAGTTTATATGATACAACCTCTATAAACAAGTGACATTTGTAATTACTTATAGCAACTTTTACTTGGGCGCCGACCGAATATAATCATCCAATCCATACATTTGCATCGCTCGCTCATCCGGGCAACCAGTTGAGCAATTCCAACCTAATGCCTCATAATACTCATCCAGCGCTTGCTCCACCTCCTCCCTGTCAAGCCGAGCACCTTGATAGGGTCCCCTGGACACCGGTATATCAAAAAAGCGTGCAGGTAACGTATCATCCTTTCGGGTAAACCCACCCAACAAACAGGTCAAATAGCGCTCTAAAGTATGAAACTTTAATCCCATTCTATGGAGCTCTGATGCACCAATTTCACATCCCGTTATCAAGTTATATAATGCAGACAATTCTTCTAAATTTGCGCTGCCAATATCGTACCAGCCATAAGCAAAATAACACAACCCCATGCTATCAACAATCGCCTTCAAACCCTCCGTCCAAGCCACCAACTTTCCTTTCCCTTTATATGATTGGGGTTCGCCAGCATATGGATTATCAAAAAGTTGCTCGCCAACCTCTGGGGAAATTCTTCTGTTCTCAGTTTGAGGTGAACCGCCCAAATGACCGCCACCCCGCGAAGATGTCATAACCCCCAGTGCCCATGCGCGATGGCTGCGCAATCCCTGTTCGTTAATGCCAACCTTTTTTGTCATTAGTGCAAATTGTTGTGTTGCGGGTCCGAGTTTCTGCGATGCACGAAAAACCCCATTCCCTAGAATTGCACCTAACCCTTGCCGCTTTCCAATTTGATCAACCAATTTTATGAGCGAGGGACCGTCTCCCCACTTTAAGAGAATGCCGTCAGGTTGTTGAGTGCCAATTACACCATGTTCTGCGCATTCAAGCGCAAAAGCTAAGGCTGATGATACACCATCAACATCTAAACCAAATTCATTACATAATTTATGCATGATTAAGACTTCTGTTGGATCATTTACCCCTAAATTTGATCCAAAACCGCGCACAGAATTGGCATGCATTCCTTCGATTTCTACGCGGCCGAATTCATTTGTATCTAACGAGTATACATGCAGACACTGAATATGGCATCCTCTGCATCCTGCACGCCTCACTTCCCATTTCTTGAAGAGGCTCTCTCGCAAAGAAGCCGATTCTTCCGGGGATAAATATTCATCCTGAATATTCTTTACAGCGGTGGGTACAAGTCCGGAATAGCCACCAGCCGCAGCCATTCCATGTGTTCCACCCCTAATCAGCCCTGCCATAGCCTCTGAGCTATTCAGACGCCATACTAGTTCCCTAATTTTTCTGTCAAGTTGTTTTGGGTGTGCAACATCAACGGGTTTTGTCCCAACTGCAACAATCGCTTTCAAACGCTTCGCACCAAAAATCCAACCGCTTCCACCCCAGCCTGCTGCGTGAGCACGGTCAACGATTAAACATGAAACAGGCACGAGATTCTCACCCCCCTGCCCAATCCCAATAAAGCTAACCTTACCGGTTCCGTATTTTTCATCCAATATATCTTTGATATTAGAAATCTGTAATCCCCATAGTTCATCGGCTGATTCAATTACAGCCCGGTCATCAACGAGTAATAAATACACCGGATATTCACTGTAACCGCGTATCACAACGGCATCAAACCCCGCACTTTTCATTACAGTGCCAAAATCTCCACCCACATTTGAGTAGCTGATACCACCTGAAATCAAATTGCGTGCTGACACAGAAGTACGAGTAGCCAAAGGAACCCCGGTGCCAACCGCAAGCCCAGCAGCAACGACGATTGGCTGTTCTTCTGGCTTTTCTGATTTTAGTTCAGGAAGTTGCGCTAGGAGATGGATTGCAAGCCCTCTTCCACCAATCCACTCTTGATAGCGATCACTGGGCTCAATATGTATCTCCTTGCTGGACAAATCTACCCAAAGGATCTTTCCCGCGTATCCGTTTTTCATTATGTAGTCCTTTATCAAACAAACTCAAAAAGAGGGGGTTGGCGTCGCATCTTATTAACTGGTCGAAAGGTTGCGACGCCGCACAATGGAGAAACGAAAGAGTTGAGTATTGTAATAATTCCTGGAAAAGTTTATCGGTCGTCCATAATCGTCGTAAAGAGTTTCTTCCAGCACTAACAAAGCTGTTCCCTTTGGAACCTTCAATAAACTAGCCAGTTCTTTGCCGGCATTTTCAGATAAAAGATGGGTCAAAGCAAACGAAGGAATTACCCTGGAATGCTCCTGGAAATAATCCAATACCGAACCGGTAAATTTCATTTGTACATCTTCTAATCTTGCAATAGACGCAGGAATCACATCATACATATATGCGATTATATTTTCATCTGCCGTTCTTGTACGGGAGATAACTATCACCTTTTCACCACTCGGAAGTTGTAACTTTTGCTCGGTTGCAATATCCGGTGTTTCTTCTCTGATGGATAAATTTGCAAAGCCACATTGTTTTCCCATTCTGGAAAGAAATTCATCCAGACTCTCCAGAACCTCCAGCCCGGTTTCAAAAATCGCATGGGATGGGGCAATAAATGTCCCCACCCCATGCTTGCGAACGATCAACCCGCGCTCCTCAAAAGTCCGCAGGGCTTCCCGAATGGTGACGCGCGAGACTCCCAAACGTCTGGAAAGTTCAGTCTCTGAGGGTATTCGTTCACCAACCTGATACTTTTGAAGAATCGAGGCAAGCGCTTCCTCTACACGTACGTACAGTGGACGAGTATCCAGCATTGTCTCGACCTTCGCAAAGGTTATAATTTTTTACATAACCAGACTCATTACAGCCTTTTGAACATGAAGCCGATTTTCAGCCTCATCAAAAGCCGCTGAGACCCAACCAGGACCAGAGGTCTTGTCAAGAACCTCGTTGGTCACCTCATATCCTCGGTCTGCTGGTAAACAATGTAAGTAAATGGCATTCTTGTCAGCCATTTCCATGATCTCTCTGGTTGTCTTCCAGTCTTTATACTGGTCAAAAACCTCTTGAGCACCTTTCGGATCATCCTTTCCGACCGGCTCTTTAAACATGATCACTGGACACCAGGCTTTGGCATATACAACATGCGCACCTCGCACTCCTTCTTCGAAGCTATTGGTTATACGAAAAGAACTATTCGCTTCTTTGGCATAAGCTTCGCATTGAGCAAGGATCGCCGGATCAAGCTCCATGCCCTTTGGATGAGCAAGTGTAACATCACAACCAAGCATCGTTGCATACAAAATCGCTGATTGCGGCACAGCGCGTGGTTTGTGAACACTCGGTGAGTAAGCCCATGACATGGTAAACTTAATTCCCTTAAACCCACCGAATTTTTCCTTAACGGTCAGCAAATCGGCAAGACCCTGAAACGGATGGTAAATGTCATCTTCCATGTTCAGCACCGGAATATCAGCCCAACGCGCAAACTCCAATAGCAGGTTGTGAGCACCACCATATTCCCAGTCTACTGGATCTCCGTAACAACGAATAGCAATTGCGTCCCCCATCCGGTCCAGCACCCGTGCGACGTCCGAGACGCGTTCTGTTGAATAAGCCACCTCTCGACCTTCCAAAGCTGGAGTATAAATCTTCGATGGATCCAGATAGTGGGCATGTCCTCCCAATTGAGTCATTCCAGCTTCAAAAGAATTGCGCGTCCGCAGTGATTGATTGTAGAAGATCATGAATAGCGTTTTACTTCTTAAAAGGTCATCATGAGGAATTCCCATAGCGCGCTGGCGTTTTAGTTCCTGCGCCACTTCCAGAATGGTTTCGATTTCTTCACGCGTATAGTCTGTCTCAGCCAGAAAATCTCGCCCCTTAAAACCTGTAGTTTTCATTTTAGCAAACCTCCTCTAGAAAAATAATAGAGACTTTTTACGACTTGATGTTAGTCGTCTAACAACCATAATACCATAATCAAAATAAAAGTCAACCCTAAATTTCTAGAATCAAGCCCCGAAGCACTTATTGAGCGCCAAGAAACCGTCTTATAAGCTGACCATCGGGTTTGTCACATACCAGTTGATTCTGACCTACCAATACCTTACCACGCAAAATTGTCATGACTGGTTTCCCTATAATCTGCCAGCCTTCATATGGAAGACAATCTGTATTCATATGCAAGCTTTCAGCGCGTATTGTCCAATTCTGAGCGGAATCAAAAAGAACCAGATCAGCATCGCTACCAATTGCAATTTGTCCCTTTCGAGGGTACAAACCAAAAGTTTTTGCTGGTGCGGTAGCCCATAGATTCACAAAACGCTCAAAAGATAGTCTTCCTTTTCTAACGCCCTCGCTAAATATTAAAGGCAAACGTAATTCAACTCCCCCAATCCCTCCAGGGATAGTGGAGAAGTTGCCCAGATTCTCAAGTTTTTGCTGTTTAGAGTAAGGACAGTGATCGGTTGCCAATATGGACAGACTGTCATCTGCTAATGAATGCCATAATGCTTCTTGATTTTCCGATCCTTTTATTGAGGGTGCACAAATCATAAACGCAGCCATTTGCTGATCTCCCCCATGACTATCCGCATTTAAGAGCAAATAATGCGGACAAGTCTCACCCGTCACTGGCATGCCTTTTTGGCGAGAGCGGCCAATCAATTCTGCGCCGGCGGCGGTGCTAACATGATGAATATGGGTACGTGTTCCATAAACTTGTGCATATGCTAAAACCCTTTGAATCGCTTCAGTCTCACAAATTTCGGGACGCGCCATGGCATAATAAGTTGGTGCAGTTCTCCCTTTCTCGATCAGTTGCGCAGTGATACGATCGGCAATCAGACCGTTTTCAGCATGTACATCCAACATTCCGCCTGCTGTCTGTATTGCTTGCATGATGTTAAGAAGCTCAACATCCTCTATTCGAAAACCCTCATACGCCATAAACACCTTAAAACTCGGAAACCCCAAAGTAACCATCTCTGGGATTTCGGCAATCTTTTTATCAACTGCCCCTCTAATATTGAGATGAAAACTATAATCTACCCACGCGTTGTTCTGTGCCTCATTCAGCTTCCTTTCCAATGCAGCTGCCAGGGGTTCTTGCTCATCGGGTATTACAAAGTCAATAATAGTTGTCACTCCACCAAATGCTGCTGCCTTCGTACCCTGATTAATATCATCTAAGGAAATATATTGTCCTTTGGGCCAAGGCAAATGAACATGCACATCCACTCCCCCCGGCAAAACAAATAATCCATTCGCATCAATAATTTCGGCGTCAACAATTTGGATATCCTGATCAAGTGCAACGATCACACCATTCTCTACTAAAACATCCTGCCGCAATCTAGCCTCGGCGGTAACGCATGTTCCACCCTTGATAACCAGTTTACTCATAAGTGCCTCCCAAATGTACCAGCTCTTTTAATATTATAGCTACAATAACAAAAACCGACTTATGTACAACTCTCAAAAAATAAAACATATCCACCGATGAAAGAGCGAAACTCCAATCTGAATCAATCTAAATTTGGTGGAGCTTATCGAGGCTGTAAAGTTTCACTTTACTTAATTGTAGTATAATTTTTAAAGATACGTTTCGCTATTTACCCCAAAACGAGGTTGCAAATGGATTTTGATCTCGTTATTCAGAATGGAACTCTCGTAATTGGCAACCAAATCATGCCATCAGATATCGGGATCCTGGATGGCAAAATTGCTGCCATTGCAAGGGGGCTTTCAGGACGAAAAACTTTTTCTGCCCAAAATATGCTTGTCATCCCCGGAGGTATTGATCCCCACGTCCATCTTGAGATGCCGACGCCCACTACAATTACTAGTGATGATTGGTTTACCGGAACACGAGCAGCAGCATTTGGTGGCACAACCACTGTGATAGATTTCATTGAACCAGAAAAAGGCGAAACACTACTTGAGGCTTTTCATAAGCGCCGTGCTCAAGCTGAGGCAAAGTGTGTCATTGACTTTAGCCTTCACATGACCATCAGCCGCACCGACCCGCAAACTCTTGCTGAAATTCAAACGGTTATTCGCACTGGTATTCCGTCCTTTAAGCATTATACAACTTACGAGGGGTTCGCCTTGCCAGATGAAGGGTTGCTGGCGGCGTTCAATGCGATTGCACAGGCTGGCGGGTTGGTTTTGGTTCATGCCGAAAATGATGCGATCATTAAACACAGCACGTTACAGCTCAAATCCAGTGGACAGCTAGAACCTGGGTTTTACCCCTTAAGCAGGCCTGCTATTGCAGAAGTAGAAGCAATTCGGCGTGTTATTTTACTGGCTCGCTTCACTAGTGTTCCTTTGTATATTGTCCATATCTCTACTGCTACCGGGGCAAGCGCGGTGGAGAAAGCCCGTTATCACGGACAGGCTGTTTTCGGAGAGACTTGCCCTCAATATTTACTTTTAGATCAGGGTCGTTACCAAGACAAAGACCCGCTATATGCCGCAGGGCACATTTGTGCTCCTCCATTGCGTGAACCAAAAGATAACTTGTCACTTTGGCGAATGCTACAAAACGGTACCTTACAAACCATTGGCACAGATCATTGTGCTTTTAACCTTCATGGGCAAAAAGATAAAGGACTGAATTGCTTCACAAACGTTCCTGGGGGTGTGCCCGGCATTGAATCCCGATTGGCTCTTATGTACACATATGGCGTTAGAAGGGGCTATCTGACTCTAGAACAGTGGATTGACTGTTGCTGCACACTGCCAGCGCGCATATTCGGCCTCGCACCGCGAAAAGGTGTTCTTGCCATTGGTGCTGATGCGGACATTGTTATTTTTGATCCTAACCGTAAGGTCACCATTACAAAAGATCTATTACACGAAAATGTGGACTATACTCCCTACGAAGGTTTCGAATTGCATGGGTATCCTGTTGCTACTTTTCTGCGAGGTGAACTACTGGTGGATCAAGGTCAGTGGGTCGCTACAGGGTTTAATGGAAAGTTTATCCCACGATTTATTGGCTGAGGATAAGGAGAAAAAACATGGCTGAAGCGGGAACAATCATCTTACCTGACTGGATAATTACCACTCCATTAGAACCCCCAAAGGCAGGTTGGGGAATTCGCATACTGGATGACCTAATCGCGGACATTGCCCCGAATCAAGAGCTACGCCAGCGTTATCCCAATGATACAGTCTGGAATGCCAACGAACATATTTTGGCACCGGGTTTCGTGGATGCCCATACCCATCTTTACGGTGTATTGGCACACGGCATTCCTTTAGCCAAAGCTCCTTCAGGATTTTGGCCCTTTCTTGAAGATTTTTGGTGGCCCTTGGTAGAGAATCAACTGACACAAGAAATGATTTGCGCCGCCACTGATCTTCAATGTGCCAAAATGCTCAAATCGGGCATCACTTCTTTCTATGATTGCACTGAGGCGCCTTTTGCTCTTCCTGGATGTCTCTTCGCACAGGCAGAAGTTGTTAAAAAGCGCGGGCTGCGGGGTATTTTATCCTTTGAAGCAACCGAACGGGTCAGCAAAGAAAATGGACAGCTCGGCCTAAAAGAAAACGCAGATTTTATTGATTATTGTCAAAGCACCCCCGGCATTGTAAGTGGCTTAATGTGTTTTCACACTACGTTTACTTGTTCGAAAGAGTTCATCCTCCAAGCTTTTGAGATAGCGAACGAACGTCGAGTGCTCACACATATGCACTGTTCCGAAGGCACGTATGAACCAGAATACGCCCGTAAACACTTTGGTATGCGTCCAATTCATTATTACAAGAGCCTAGGGGTAGCCGGGCCGGGTATGCTAGCGTCCCAATGTGTTCAGATTGATGCCTCTGAAATTGCCGTCATGGCAGAAATGGGGATAAAGATGTCCCACATGCCGCTGTCCAACTGTGAAGTAGGCGGCGGAATTGCGCCACTTCCAGAATTAGTTGAAGCAGGGGTAACTGCAGGTTTAGGAACTGACGGCTATATTATTGATTTCTTTGAAGTCATGCGCGGTGCCTTCCTAATCCACAAAGCTTCTCATCGTGATCCGCGTGTAATGCCAGCTAATCAAGTTTGGTATCTAGCGACTGAAGGCGGTGCAAAAGTTATAGGACTAGAGAAAGTCGGAAGACTGGAAATTGGCTGGAAAGCAGATTGTCAATTAATCAAAGCGAATTTACCAACGCCAATCGAGGAACACAACCTGTATGAGCAGACCCTGTTGTATTGCAATCACAACGATGTCCAGGCAACAATAGTCAATGGGCAAATCCTTGTCCAAGACGGCAATGTGTTAAACGTTGATATGAGTGAACTAAGGCAAAAAAGTCAACAAGCAGCCTTGCAATTATGGGAAAAGGCATCTTGAATTAATCCAAGAGCTCAACGATGGCGCAATCATTTGACCTCTTGATTCAAAACGGTCATGTTTTCACTGAAACAGGATGGTTATCCCCAGGCTACGTGGTTATTGATTCGGGCTGTATCCGACAGATTAAAAATGGAGAGGCACCCCAAGAAATCGTATCCCTGGCGAAGAGAGTGATCAATGCTTCGGGAATGGCTGTCATTCCTGGTCTCACTAACGCTCATACGCACTTATGTCAGACCTTTATGCGCGGACTGGCAAATGGACGTCCGCTGCTTTCATGGCTTAAAGAGCTGATTTGGCCCCTGCAGGCTGCAATGGGGTCAAGCGAAGTGGCTCTAGCTGCTACGCTCGGATTAGTCGAAAATTTGCATTCCGGCGTCACCCACGTTGTCAATCATCATAAGATCACGCACACCTTAGAACACACCCAGGTTGTTTGTCAAGCAGCACAAAAAATTGGAATACGTTGCACAATTGCGCGTGCATGGTCAGATCGCGGTTCAGGAGCAGAAGGTCAGCGAGCTATCCTGGACGAACTAGAAGAATTATTCTCTACTTGCCATAACGTCAGTCCTCTCATTAGGATAGCAAACGGTCCGCTAACTCCTTGGCGTGCAACCGCCGAAACGCTACAACGTACTCACGCACTGGCACAACACTACAATAGCTTTACACACATCCATGTTGCTGAAACAAGAGATGAAGTTCAGATGACGCTCAACGAGACCGGATTAAGACCCATCGCTTGGTTAGATGCACTCGGTGTGCTTGGGACGGATTGTCAAATCGTCCATGGCGTTTGGGTAGATGAACAAGAAATTAGTTTACTACGCGAACGAAAATCCCTGGTAATCCATTGTCCAGTGAGTAATGCAGTTCTAGGTTCGGGCATTGCGCCGGTGGTTCAATTCCTACAGCAGGACATTCAAGTGCTCTTAGGAACAGATGGTTCAGCCAGCAATGATACACAAGACATGTTTGAAACCATGAAAATGGCTTTGTGCCTTGGACGCGTCAAGGCACTGGACCCAATGGTGCTTTCGCCGCAGAAAGTGCTTGAAATGGGTTTTGCCGGAAAATCAATCCGTGAGAATCAACCTGCTGATTTGGTTTTGGTTGAGCTAGACTCCAGCCATACTGTGCCTGTTCACGACATCGTCTCTGCGCTTATTTTGTGTAGTCGCAGCTCGGATGTACATACAGTGATTGTGGATGGCAAGATTGTTCTGGAAAACCATCAGATATGCGCATTGGACGAAAAAGCCTTAATCCAAGAGTGCAATCATGCCGCTAAAAAATTGCTTGAAAGAGCAGGGATTTCCTGAAGAGGGAAAAAAGATGACCACCAAGATTTACAATCTGCGCACTTTCCTTGATAAGTTGAACGAAACTGGACAATTGACCAGAATCAGCAAGCCAGTTTCTATCGTGCATGAACTGGCAAATGTGGCGGCAACACTTGTCCGTCAAGGCGGCGGAGCAGTGTTATTTGAACATCCTGTTGGCACAAAAGAAACGTTTTCCTGGCCCATTTTCACAAACGCCGTGGCAAATCAGACTTCAGCCGCAATTGCTCTTAACTGTGCCACTGCTGAAGTTACGGAACGAATGGGCTGGGCGTTAGAACCTGCCAATGGTATTCGCCCGCAATTCACAGATGAACAACCACCTTGGAAACAAAACATTATCAAGGGAAATGACATCGATCTCTATCGCCTTCCCATTCCAACCCACGGCAAACTAGATGGCGGTCCCTTTATCACGGGCGGGGTTACCGTGACACGTGATCCAATTTCTGGGCGCGGCAATCTTTCCTATAACCGTATGCAGGTGCTGGGAAAAAGCACCTTTGGTTTCAATGTCAACGAATGGCGGCATGTTATGCAGTTTTACAAGGTGCAACAAGAAAAAAATGAACCCTTACAGGTTGCAATCATCATTGGTTTGGATCCGGCAATCAGTATCGCCGCGGGCGCTCGTTATGATGATGATGAATTGCTGATCGCTGGCGCCATTCGCGGTGAACCCGTCAAGGTGACCAAAGGTGTTACCGTTGATTTAGATATTCCCGTCGAAGCTGAGATTGTGATAGAAGGATACTTACCGCCACACAAACGTCAAAAAGAAGGTCCGCTTGCAGAATTTCATGGATATTATGGTGAGCTTTGGGAAAGCCCGATCTTTGAAGTAACTGCCATTTGCTATCGTGATAATCCCATCTATCAAACGATCATTCCCGGCTGGTCTGAGCATATTTATATTGGCAATGTTTTGCCGCGTGAACCTTTACTGCTCAGATTTGTCCGCCATGTTAGTAAGAATGTTGTCGGATTACACATTCCTCCTTACAGCAATGGATTCACTGCAATCGTGCAGATTAATAAAAGCAATCCCGGCGAACCCAAGAACGTCGCTATGGCGGCTTTCACAGCGCATGTCAACATCGCGAAAGTAATTGTCATTGATTCAGATGTGAACATGTATGATCCAGCGGACATCCTATGGGCATTATCGAACCGCGTTGACTGGTCGCGCGATATCTTTTTGGTGCCAGGCGCTCAGGGACATGAGATGGATCCAACCGCAGATATGCGCGGCGTGCAAACCAAAATTGGCATTGACGCCACATATAAACCCGAACGCAGGGATTATGGTGAACGCATTCAATACCCTGAAGTAGATCTCAGTCAGTATCTAAATTCCGCGAGAAAAGGATAATGTATTCCAATGAGCAACGATATTGCTTCACTGGCAAAGGAAATTGCCAAAGTTGCAGACAGCCTAAATTCTCAGATGATAAACTTTCTAGCTGATCTTATCCGCATCCAAAGTTACACCGGACAGGAACGAGAAGCTGTTGAACGCACCCTTAAGGAGCTAACCGCAATCGGGTGCGAAGAAGTATGGATGGATAGTGCCGGCAACGCTTTAGGAAGAATTGGTTCGGGGAAACAGCTCATCTTATATGACGCTCACCTGGATACAAACGAAGTTGCCGATGAAAGTGAATGGCCTCACCTACCGTTAGAGCCTGTCATACAAAATGGAGCCATGTGGGGACTAGGTGCGTCGGATTGTAAAGGAGGTGTGGCATCCATTGTTTATGGCGCTGCTATTCTCAAGGCACTCAAATTAAGCGGTGATTTCTCTTTGATCGTCATGGGTGCAACTCTGGAAGAGGATGCAGAAGGCTTTGCCCTACGTTCTTTGGTGGAAAAAGATGGACTAAAGCCGGATGTGGTCTTAATAGCCGAAGCAACTGATTTGGCATTAAGTATCGGACAACGCGGACGCTGCGAGGTGCGTGTCAGAACAACTGGCAAAGCTGCCCATGCCAGTCAGCCAGAACTAGGTGAGAACGCTATTATGAAAATGGTCCCGGTTCTTCAAGGATTAGATGCCATGATTCCTTCTCTGCCCAAGCATCCTGTCTTTGGCACAGGACATCAGGTTGTGTCCCTGATTACTGGACCAAATACGCCAAACTCTGTTCCAAGCTGGTGCGAAGTAACGCTTGATCGTCGTATCGTTCCCGGTGAAACTGCCGAATCGGTATTGGAGGGTATTCGCCGCGTTGTCGAACCTTTAGGCGCACAAGCGTATATTCCCGACCAACCTGTATTAACCCACACTGGTCAACGCCTTGATGGACCGAGCTTCTATCCGGGCTGGGAATTATCCCAAGACTCACCTTTATTCAAATCAAGCCAGAAAACCTGCCAAATGCTGTGGGGAAAGCCAGCCGACGTGATTGTCTGGAAGTTTAGCACAGATGGCGCCTATTCCGCCGGAACAGCCGGCATACCCACAATTGGCTTTGGACCACAGGAAGCTCAATACATCCATACGCCACAGGATCAAGTGAATCTTGAAAAAGTCCGCAAGGCGGCAATGTTTTACGCGCTGTTTCCAATTTTGTATACTATGCAAAATACATGACATTCACAACTAAAAAAATTTTTTTCATAAGGAGAGAAAAAATGCAAACCACGTTATTTAATAAAGACTTTATTACCACTGAAGATTGGTCAGTTCATGAATTAGAGGCAATGCTTGAGGCTGCTGGTGAGCTCAAGCGCCGTTTTGCCTTT
Organism: Anaerolinea sp.; assembly: GCA_020725865.1. Classification (GTDB taxonomy): domain Bacteria; phylum Chloroflexota; class Anaerolineae; order Anaerolineales; family Anaerolineaceae; genus DYEC01. Next base: position 425,750 of record DYEC01000012.1, read on the forward strand.
GGCGAGCCCCATGATCATATCCTCCGCGCAAAAACACTCTTTATGTTGTTCTTCGAAGAGTCGACTCGCACACGAAATTCGTTTGAATCGGGCATCACCCAATTAGGCGGACACGCCATCTATCTCACGCCAAGCGCCACTCAAGTGGGACATGGCGAAAGCGCCAAAGATACCGGTATGGTACTGGAACGTTACGGACATGGCATCGCCGTTCGCGATTGCCGGACAAATATTGGTCAAGCCTATCAATATGACTTGGCAAAATGGATTGACATTCCGGTAATTTCCATGCAAGACGATGTAGATCACCCCTGTCAGGCTATGGCTGACCTGATGACTATCCGTGAAAAGTTCGGCACCAACCTGCGCGGTCTGAAATTTGTGATTTCCTGGACCTATGCCCCCAAATACGTCCGTCCGCTCTCAGTTCCACAAGCATTGATTATGCTGATGACTCGTTTTGGCATGGATGTTACTCTGGCACATCCAAAAGGTTTTGAAATGATGCCCAAATGCCTCGAAGCCGCTCGCAAACACGCAGAAGAAAACGGCACAAAATTCGAGGTTATTGACGATATGGATGAAGCTTTCAAAGACGCTGATATTGTGTACCCCAAGAGCTGGGGTCCCATTATGGTCACCGAAGAACCCAAGGAAGTCCAAGCCATGTGTGATCAGCACAAAGATTGGATTGCCGATGAGCGGAGAATGGCGTTAACTCGCAAGCATTCAATTTACATGCACTGCATGCCTATTGACCGAGGTTATGAGGCAACCGACGCTGTTATTGATGGACCACACTCCGTCATCTATGACGAAGCAGAAAACCGCCTACACGTGCAAAAAGCGCTCATGGCATTGACAATGGGTGGGCGGATTTAATCCTGTATCTTAAAGGGGTGTTTGCTCGAGATACCTGAAAACGGGCAAACACCCTACCTTTCTCAGAACGAGACTATGGAAAAAGCCGTCAGCATCTGGATGGAGAAATCTTTGCTGGGCACGAATACCAGCCAAACAGTGATTGTTGACGCCGGACAAAACATCCTGCAGACATTACAATACATAAACATTCGATTGCGTCAGCCCGTTGCAGCCATCGTTAACGGCAAAACGGTAGATTTAACCGAGTATATCTTACAACCGGGTGACAACGTTCAGCTCATCCCCCAAATTGGAGGAGGGTAAATCCCATGACCATTATCGGAAAAACCTTTTCCATCAATAACCGTCCCGAAACACTTACAAAGGAACTATCCTATACCGGGAAAATATTGAGGGTAAATCTGAACAACGGCAGAATCTGGGTAGAAGAACCCGAGGAAGCATTTTACCGAAAGTTAATTGGAGGACGCGGATTCATTCTCCATTATTTGCTTACAGAGTTACCCTCTAGAATAGATGCACTGGACGCACAAAACTTGCTGATATTTGCGCCCGGTGTATTAAGCGGAACAGTGTTGCCCGGAACGGGTCGCCACGCAGTGGGCGCCAAATCGCCGCTCACCGGGGCACTCGCCAGTGCAGAAGCGGGTGGGTGGTTTGGATCAGAGTTAAAACGAACAGGTTTTGACGCAATTATTATTCAGGGACGCAGTGATGTCCCTGTGTACTTATGGATTAAAGATGGAACTGTCGAAATCAAAGATGCCAGCCATCTATGGGGAAAAACGGTGGGGGATACTCACCAAATGATTGCCGACGAACTGGACGAACCAAAGATTCGCTCTGCAATTATAGGGCCTGCCGGTGAAAATCTGGTGCGGTACGCAGCCGTTATCCATGATAAGAATCGCGCTGCAGGGCGCTCCGGTTTGGGCGCTGTGATGGGAAGCAAAAACTTGAAAGCTGTTATCGTGCGCGGCTCAAATAAAGTCGGGCTGGCGGATAAAGCGTTGATGCAAACCGTCCAGCGATGGATCAACAGTAATTATAAAACTCTTATGAGCTGGGCAGTTACCTATGGTACTTCGGGATCAGTCAAGTTTAACCATGACTCGGGCGGTACAGCGATACGCAATTATCTGGATAACGCGCTGGAAGGTATAGAAAATCTTGATGCGCGCTCGTTTTTCCAGTATTTACTTAAAGACCGCGATACCTGCAATCAATGCCCGGTGCGCTGCAAGCTCGTTGTGGAGTATCACGACAAGGATTTACATATTGATCCTCGATACGGCGGACCAGAATACGAAACAATTGGTGCGATGGGTCCGCTATGCGGTATTAATGATGCAATTGCGGTAGCAAAAGCACATGAGCTCTGTTCTGCCTATGGATTGGATACGATTTCAACCGGCGCTACCATTGCTTTCACCATGGAATGCGCGGCAGAAGGATTGCTGAGCGGTTACGATTTTCTGCCGTCTTTTGGCAATGCCGAATCATTGATTGAGAGCATTCATCGAATAGCCAAACGGGAAGGAATTGGCAATGAGATGGCAGAAGGCAGCGCACGCATGGCACAAAAACTCGGTGAAAAAGCCCAATCTATACTGGCGGTTGCGCGCGGTCAAGAGCTGCCATTGCACGATCCCCGCTACAAAAATTTATGCGCTATGGGATATGCGTTATCAGCAACCGGGGCAGACCATCAACATAATCTGATTGACAATTTCGCGAATTTTCCCGGTTCGGAAGTTTGCTTACGTCTGGAGGAAATGGGAGTGCAAACTCCACTGCCGCTTTGGGGAATCAATGATCATAAAATTGAAGGGTTTGTCTACGAAACTGCATTCAAAAACTTTCTCGACAGCGCAGTAATCTGTCATTTTTATCCTTATCAGTTCAAGCACGTGGCAGATGCGCTTGGCGGAGCTTGCGGCTGGGATATGACACCGACAGAAATTTATGAAATTGGTTCGAGAATCATTAACATGGCTCGATTGTTCCTGATTCGAGAAGGATTTACGGATAAGGATGATACCTTATCGGCGCGAGCTTTCTATAAGCTTTCAAGCGGGCCGATTGCCGGCAGAGGATTGACACCAGAGGAATTGAAATATTGGATACAAAAGTACTATATGTGCATGGGATGGTCAAACGAAGGTGCTCCTACCCCTGAAACGCTGGCTCACCTGAACATAAACTACCCCATTGCCTGACAAGAAGACAAAAATCGGGCAACCAACGCCCGATTTTTATTTTGCTCAATGAGTTTTTTACAAGCGAAACATTAAAACCGTTTTTTTACGGTACAATCTCAAAAGGCTACGGATATATCGAAACGTATAGGCTTGATAAACACCATGAATAATAAGCAAAGCACTCGTCTCCGCATTGTCGGCATTCTATCCGTGATTGTGATTGTAGGGCTGACTGTTTACGCATATTCAATGCGCGAGCAGATCATCGGCCTGCGCCGATATGGATATATTGGCATTTGGTTGATTGAGTTTATTGCCAATGCTTCGGTTTTATTACCCATCCCCGGCTCGCTGGTCACTGCGGCGATGATCCCTTTGCTTCATTCTCCTTTGCTGGCGATCATCTCCAGCAACGCGGCTGCGGTTGGCGAACTCACCGCTTATATGGCGGGGCTTGGAGGGAGCATCGTCGTCGAAAATCAACAGTGGTATGACAGAGTGAAAAAGTGGATCACTAAATTTGGCGGTGTAACGATTATGGTACTGGCGGCAATACCAAATCCGTTATTCGACACCGCCGGCTTGGTGGCAGGTGCGGCACGCATGAATATGGTTCAGTTTTTCTTGTGGTGCTGGCTTGGTAAGTTCATCAACAGAACGATCCTGGTATTTGGCGGAGCTGCCTTATTCGAGTGGCTAAAATTCCTGATCGGTTAAAGTTTCTCTGACTACAGCAAACCCTGCAACCCGTTGCGGATGGGAGTAGACAACAAACCGCTGATGTCTGGCATATCCAATCAGGGTCACATTGAGCGTTTCAGCCATCTGCACTGCCAAAGTTGTCGGTGAGGTCCGCGACATGACCACCTGAGCGCCCATTCGGACGGACTTCTGCACCATTTCCGAACTGATGCGTCCGGTGGTCAAAACCACCCGCCGCTCAATCTGAACGGAGCTGAAAAGCATCAATCCAGCCAGTTTATCCAGCGTATTATGACGACCAATATCTACCGCATAAAGTTGGATGGCGACGCCGTCACTCAAGGCAGAACAATGCAACCCTCTGGTTTGCTGATAGACCCCCTCCACCTGATAAAGCTGATCCATGTTTTCCAATAACCGTTGCGGATCGAACCGTTCAAAACGCGCCAGAGGACGGACATGCCTCGCCGGCTCCGCATTGGCAATCCCGCCAGTACAACCGGAAGTGCGCAGCCATTTTTCCGGCTTTTCCGCGGCGTGATTCAACCAAACGTCAATATTGGTTAAGTCCGCACAAACGCGCACGGATGCAATTTGGTCAGCCGATTCAATGACCCCTTCATTGTACAGGAAGCCAACCCCTAAAGCGTCTAAATCATACGGACTGCACGAAAAAATCAGCCAGATTTCACCGTTCACGGTAAGCGAAACGGGCGTCTCGGCAATCAGATTTTCGGTATTCACCAAGGACCAGTTGCCCGAATAATATTGAAAGCGCATGTCGCTCATTTTTGAATCTCACACTCACCGTTCAAATTGCATAAAACCGATATAAAATGTAGTGGTATTATAATGCAGTGAGCCACAAAATTCCTGAGTGAGGTTTCGTAAAATTGAGTACCAAAACGATGTCCGAGAAAATCACAAGAGTTGCCTTTCAAGGAGAACATGGTGCATATTCAGAAGAAGCGGTGATCGAACACTTTGGCGAGACTGTTGAGCCTGTTCCCTGCGAGAGCTTTGATGCGGTTTTTCAAAGCGTGCAGGAAGGGAACTGCGACTACGGAATGATCCCCATCGAGAACTCACTGACTGGGAGCATTCATCGCAACTATGACCTTCTTTTGCAGTTTCCGTTATCGGTCGTCGGCGAGCAGTATCTGCGCATCTCGCATTGCCTGATTGGCGTTCCCGGTACATCGCTGGAACGTATTAAGAAGGTAATCAGCCATCCGCAGGCATTGGCGCAGTGCCAGCAATTTCTGGCTTCGCTGCAGGGCATCGCCACCGAGCCGGTTTACGATACCGCCGGCAGTGTGAAAATGGTCAAAGATACAGGAAGCGCGGAAATTGCCGCCATCGCCTCTCAACGGGCAGCGCAGATTTACGAGATGGCGATTCTAGCAAAAGGGATTGAGGACAACCCGGCAAATTTCACCCGCTTTCAGGTTATCGCCCGTGAGCCTGTTTCGCCAAGTGATGACGCCAAAACATCCATCGTGTTTTCTCTGAACAACCGGCCGGGCGAGCTTTATCGAGCGATGAGCGTTTTTGCACTGCGCAATATTGATTTGACCAAAATCGAATCCCGCCCGCTGATTGGAAAACCCTGGGAATACTTTTTTTACATTGATTTCGTCGGCTCGATAGAAGACCCGGTCACCCAGCGCGCCTTAGCCAATCTGGAAGAGTTTTCAACCTTCATGCGGGTTTTGGGGTCTTATCCCCGCCACCGCCCCCAACCCAAAATCGAAAGCGGATAAACGCGAAAACCAGACCGCAGACAAAAAAGCCGCCACACAACTTGACGAAGCCAGCGTTTTATGATACACTTCAACCTGTCCGGGGGCGTGGTGTAGCGGTTAACATGCGGCCCTGTCAAGGCCGAGATCGCGGGTTCGA
>DYEC01000013.1 GCA_020725865.1 Anaerolinea sp.
CGGTAATCCACTTGGGATAAAAGGATAGGAGCGCCTTCGAGGGTGTCCAGGCTGCCCAAGGGCAGGCTTCTTCCCCGATAATGCACCAGGGTCTCGGCTCGCAGGCGAATGACATAGTCGATGTTATGCTCCTGCAGCCAGCGGATCAGCTCGGTTTGCCCGAAGCCGGCATCCGCCAGCACAACCAGGCGAGCGCTTTGGGGCAGCAAGCCGGCCACCAGCGTGAGCATGCCCCGCTCGAGCTGGTTTTGACTTTTGCGCAGCCGCAGGGGGTGATAGACCCCATAAGCCAGCGGCAGGGTGCGTTTCTTGCGGGGTACTGCCGCAAACAGCACATGTAAGTCATGCACTTTGGTCCAGTCCAGAACCACCGGGTACAACGGTGTGCGCCCTCCACCGGGACGATAGGGCCAGATCACAGCTGCCAATACCTGGAAGCAGCGCTCGACTTGTACCCCCGGATTTTTGAGAAAGCGGTGCAAGCGCTTCAGCCGGTGGGTGTGCCGCTGCGCTCCGAATGACTAGTGCCGTACGATGGCTGATAAGCTGCCGCTCTGGCTGTGTAGAATGCCATAGACCAACAAGATCAGATTACGCAGACGGGTCACTCGCATGTGTATCCCCCAGCGCTTGACAATTTGCTCGATTTCAAGATATCCTCTCATCGCAGGCCTCCTTCGGTTTGGATTCGTGTGATAACAATTCAAAACCCGTTGGAGGTCTTGCGTTACGCTCCCCCCTTAAAGTGGGTAGACTTCAGCTGTAAGCCCGCTTGCGCAAAACGGGAATTTGGATAAAATAAAAGCAGATCGAGGGCGACCTATCCCGGTTGTCCGAATGTGCAAGACAGGCAGGCTACCCGCCGGACTGTTGTCCGTGCGGGTTTTCGTTTTATACGGCTCATGGTCAAAACCGGACGCAGGGTGCAACTCCCGCAAGCCGATTCGTCTCAACAGGCTACCCGCCGATGAGATGGGACGTTAACAAGCGAACGGCCCAGGACATCGCCCGCATAAACGCTCCACTTGGGGCAGGTTGTGGTCTTTCGTTCCTCTTCTCTGCCAGCGAGACGCGCTCTCTGTTAGAGAAGGGGAACGAAAGGAGGTGATGACCTTGATCGCCAGCGTGCTTTTTGTACCGGTTCTGCTTCTCGGCGCAGCGCTTGTGGGTCTTGCAGTCGTTATCGAGGCAGCAAAGATCGCCCTGATCATGTATGCCTTCAAAGATCAGGACGGAAAAGACCTGCTGATTGCGCTACTGTCGAGGGGCAGGAAGTAGTGAATGTCCCGGGATAGACTACGGCTGCTACTTCCGCCCCGTGCCGGTTTATACCCCGATGGGCGGCAAAGTGGTCTTCGCGGGGTGGAGCGAGGTCGGCTACGGCAATCTGGTCATCATCGAAAACGAAAACTACCAGATTTTTCTGGCACACAACAGCGAGATGTTCGTCCAGGAAGGCGATGTCATCGAAGCGGGCGAGCCGATAGGTTTATGCGGCTCTACAGGCAACTCAACCGGCTATCACGTCCACTTTGAGGTGCGCCGCTGGAGCGAGACCAGTCAGCGATGGATGCCGGTGGACCCCAATGCAGTGGTGCTGCCGGGGCAGGAAGGCTACTGCGACTGGTACGCGCTGCAAACCGGAGAACCGCCAAAGCCATGAGCGTTCGCGTAGGTACAGCGGTGTTCGATGACTGGTGCAGCCTGCCGATGCTGGGAGGCTGGACGGACACGTTCGTGTTCACCATGCCGGCGGACGCGGGTCTGCCGCCGGCGGACTACGCCCGCCTGCTGCGGCGGATGGTACCGATCGTGTACAAACTGCGCCGCAGTGCCTCGTTATGGATACGCATCAGTGCGGCGCCTGGCAACTGGTACGGGAACGTGGTCAGACAAACGTTGTACGGAATCCCGCTGCCGTATGCTGTAACTCCGGCAGACTGTCCGCCAAAGGTGACCGACTTTTCGTTCCCGCCCTGGACGGATGTTGTTCCTTCGCCGCCCCCGCCGCCGGCGGACTTCAGCAGAGACATCGGATTGACACCCCAGGAAACCGCCGTCCTGCGCGTGCTGGCACGCCTGGCGGACGGCTACACCGCCGAGATTGCATCGCTGGCGGGCATGGAACGCAATCCAGTGCGCGCCGTACTCCGCACACTGTATCAGCAGAAGCTGATCGAGCCTGTGGCGAGCAGCGATTACCCGCGCTGGAGCTCCACCCGCAAGGGCGTCAGCCTGGCTTTGCGCAGCTGGGGCGTACCACCGCAGATGCCGTTCACGGCGCGGCGGGAGAACCGTTTGCAGACCGGCAGCGAACATCAGCGCCCGGCGCGCCTGTGGCTGGCATGGCTGCGCCAGGCATGGCGGCACGCAGACGTGTGGGCGGGATGGAGCGAGCTGGCGCTCACCCGTAGTCTGTACCCCGACGCGCTTGCCTGGGGCAGACTGAACGGATACGAAACCTTATTCTGGCTGGAGGTAGAAACCGGACACCTATCGCGGGAGCAGATACGCGCGAAAACCTGCCGCCGCTTTCGGCAAGCAGCAGCTTATATTCGCAAACAAAACGTGCGGCTGGTGTTTTGCGTATTAGCTCTGCATTGGGTGCGCGAGGCAGTAAGCATGGTTTTCGTGGACATCCCGGCGGACACGGCAGTGGTCATCGGTGACTGGAAATCCTTTGGCGATCTGCCGCTGGCAGGGTTCGGCGAGATGAGACTGACCGGGCAGCTCCCCGCTCCGCGCTATACGCGGGGGAGAACGAAAGCAGGAATCGGGCGGAAGCGGGCAGAACGAGCCGGCCATGCGGCTGAACGTGGTGCGCGGGTGTAAAGCTGTTAAAAGCATATTCTTTCACTCAAAAAGTCAAATTTTCTGTAGCTCAACTGCCCAAATTTGTTGTAAACTTATTGCAGATGAACCTCTGAGCGAAAGAAGGATGGGAAAGCTATGACGGTGAATCTGGTTGGTCAATCGTTGGGCAGGTATCACATCATTGAACAGCTCGGGCAGGGGGGCATGGCGGTGGTGTACCGCGGCTACGATACTCGCCTGGAGCGCGAAGTGGCGGTGAAAGTGCTGCGTACCGATCAGTTTGCGCCGGCGGTGCTGGAGCGGGTGCTGAAGCGCTTCGAGCGGGAAGCAAAGGCACTGGCAAAGCTCTCGCATCCGAACATCGTAAAAGTGTATGATTATGGGGAACATCAGGGTGCGCCGTATCTGGTGCTGGAATATCTGCCGGGCGGGACGCTGAAACAGCGGCTGAAGAAGCCGATGGCGTGGCGGGAAGCGGTGCGGCTGCTCTTGCCGATTGCGCGGGCGCTGCAGTTTGCGCATGAACAGGGCATCCTGCACCGCGATGTGAAGCCCTCGAACGTACTGGTCACGCTTTCCGGCGAGCCGATGCTGGCAGACTTTGGCATTGCGAAGATACTGGACATTGAAGAAGGGCAGACGCTGACGGCGACTGGGGTTGGGGTAGGGACGCCGGAGTACATGGCGCCGGAGCAGGCTTTGGAGAGCAAGAGAGTGGACGGGCGTGCGGATGTGTATTCGCTTGGGGTGGTGCTGTACGAACTGGTGACCGGGCACAAGCCCTACACGGCGGACACGCCGATGGCGGTAGTGCTGAAGCACCTGAACGACCCTCTGCCGCGCCCGCGGGGATACGTGGCGGATTTGCCGGAAGCGGTGGAGAAAGTGTTGTACAAAGCGCTGGCGAAGCGAGCGGAGGACCGCTATGCGAACATGGGGGAATTTGCGGCGGGGCTGGAGAAGCTGCTGGTGAGTGCAGGTGAAGCGGCGGAAGCGAAGCCGGAGGCAGCGGCAGTGGAAGCGAAGCTGGGGGAGCCGGGGATGGTGGCGGGGGTTGGGGAAGAGGAAACGCGGGACGAATGGCGGACTGGGGAGAAGCCTGCGGAGGCGAAGCTGGGCGGCAGGGGGCGGTTATGGGCGGTGCTGGCGGGAGCGGGAGCGGTGCTGCTGCTGGCAGTGTGGCAAGTGATGGCGGGTATTCAAGCCGGCCGGGGAGCCGCAGCGGAGACGGGTACGGCGGAGGTGAAGTGGGTGCAGGTGCAGGGGACAGCGACGGGTCATGCACTGGCATTAGCGCAGACGGGTACGGCGGAAGTGCACCTAGCACAGACGGCGACCGAGCGGGTGCGGCCGACGCCGCGTGCAGGGGAGGTGCGGGTGCGGGAGGCGGACGGGATGGAGATGGTGTACGTGCCGGCGGGTGTGTTCTGGATGGGGAGTGAAGAGGGGGAAGGGGATGGTGATGAGCACCCGCGGCACGAAGTGTATCTGGAGGGGTACTGGATAGACCGGTATGAAGTGACGAACGGGCAGTACGAGCGCTGTGTGGCAGCGGGGAAATGCAGTCCGCCGTCGCAGAACGGCTCTTATACTCGCGGGAGTTATTACGGGGACGAGCAGTATGCGGATTATCCGGTGATATATGTGAATTGGGAACAAGCGCGGCGGTATTGTGAATGGGCTGGGGGGAGGTTACCGAGTGAAGCGGAGTGGGAGAAAGCGGCGCGCGGGACGGATGAACGGCGGTATCCGTGGGGGGATGAATTTGACTGTCGGAAGGGGAACTTTGATGATGAGCAGCAGGATGATAGTTATGTTGTACCGGGAGGTCCGAACTGTGATGGGTATATAGATACGGCGCCAGTGGGGAGCTACCCGGCGGGGGCGAGCCCGTATGGGGTTTTGGACATGGTAGGGAACGTGTGGGAGTGGGTGGCGGACTGGTATGGTGGAAATTATTATGACAACTCGCCGCGCGAGGATCCCCGGGGACCGGAATCCGGGGTGTATCGCGTCGCGCGCGGCGGCTCGTGGAGCTACGACGACAACGTGCGCGCCGCCCTTCGCCTCTGGAACGAGCCATCCAATTCCAACCGCGTCTTTGGTTTTCTGTGTGCGCTCTCGCCGTGAGTACTGAGGTTCTGGTTTCTGGGATACTGGCGGGGAAGGGGGGCTGGGGGAAGGGGAAATCCCCTTCCCCCAGCGAACAGATTTCATCAGTTTTAAGCAGACTTCATTGCTCGTGGGAGATTGATGTTTTTGGATACTACTGTTTGAATCAGGCAAGCTTTTCTTAATACTGCTTGCCAGGCTAGTAGGAGAGTTTTAGATGATGCAAGCACAGAGCATATGGGGGCGCCTTGTGGAATATACTCACCAGAACGTGGTACATCGCGAATTCCTATCGCAGTCCAGTTTGAAGTATCGGGAGTGACCAAGCCTTTTTGAGCATATAAGATTCCTTTACCCCAATAAAGACCTTGAAACTTCCATGACTCAAACGGTGGTAAATTGCCATTACAAGCTTGTACATGAAGCTCAAAAGCGTTTATGCCATATATGCGTTCATACAGTTCAGTTGATCCGCTATAACGAGGGTTGATTTCGATCAGGTAAAGTCGGTTTTTAAAGATCACGAAATCTGCACTGTTCAACCCGGAAAGCCCAAAGGTTTTTGTGAGAGTGTTCGCAGCATTTTTTATTGCTTTTTCAATAGCTGGGTCAAATAATGGAGCGGCATTGCCACACCACCAAAATGGTTCGGCGCCCAATTCTGACAGGCCACTGTATTGATAACTTAAACCAATCAAACATGCTTGCTGTTTATTTGACAGAAAAGTTGCCGAGGCTAGTTTTCCAGGTATGAAACGCTGTAGAATTTCGTCGTTTGATAAAGGTGTTACTCCATCCCAAAAGTGCACCCCCATCCCCCCACTACTTTTTAAGTTTTTTCGCAGCCATTTACCATGTTTTTTTGCTCTTGGTAAAACCTCTGGAAATATTGTTGGCGCAATACAAACACCAGAGTTAATTAGAGCTTTAGAAACTTGCCGTAAGTCACGCACGTCAGTGATAGTTTCTGGAGAATTTCCCAGCAATTGTTTCCCTTTTGCTAACTCCCAAAGAGCGGGTTCGCACTCCACTCCTGCACCGTAAACGACAGCATCTGCTTCCTTTACCAGCTCCATACCTGCGCGTGCTAAATTGGAGAGGCTTAATTCAACTCCAAAATCCCTCTGCAACGAATAAGCTTTTGCCCCTTCTGGTTGATCTCGATCAGCAAAAAAATCCAGGCTGATAACAGAATAACCAGCTGCTGCGGCTGAGGTGGCTATATCACGGGTTGTAATTCCAACCACAAATACTTTCAAAGTGAAAGAGTACCTTAGAGTTGTTCTAATATATATTCTACGAAAGCCGCTGCTATATCCTTGTCACAAACAGCTTGTAAACCAACCCAGCTTGGCATACTATTGACTTCCACGACATAAAGCGTTCCGTCCTCTCCTTGTAACAAGTCCACCCCGCAATAATCTGCTTCCAACACATTGGATGCCTGTAAACTTAAGTCGATCATTTCGGCAGATGGTGAACATGGATATGCCTTGCCACCCTGAGCTAGGTTACACTTCCAGTTACTAGAATGTCGTTCCATAGCCCCAATTAGACAATTTCCAATAATCAACAGACGATAATCACGGTTGTAATGAGGAATAAAACGCTGGAGATAGTACAAATAACCGCCTAATTCAAGTGCCTGAAAAGCGCGCAAGGCCATGTCTTCGTTACTTAAACGAACCATTCCCCTGCCGCGACTTCCAAATAAGGGTTTAAGAATGACATCGCCTCCTAATAATTCAAAGGCTTTCAATGCTTCCTCTGTATTCTCAGTTAGGATAGTTTCTGGCGTCGGCAAGCCAGCATTTGCAAGCAGAAAAGAGGTGTAATATTTGTCGACCATTTTTTCTATAGTTTTAGGCTTATTGATAATGCACGTCCCACTATCCTCAAGCTGATGAAGTACATCCATACGATAAATAATCTGTTCTAGTGAACCACTTGGTATGTGACGCACTAATAGTAAATCAAGTTCTGAGAGGTTAATCTCTTTACTCCAAACTGCACATTTCTCTTTTAAGTAAACACTAAAACGGGATGCATTGAAAAAGTGGGGTTTGACACCACGTTTTTCTAGAGCGATTGTTATTTGTTGGTTTGTCCAATCTTCATGGCTGCCAATAATGCCGATTTCTGGAGTATTCATCTTTCACTCTCTAATAGGGTAGAACTAAGACGTACTGAATCAATTTCTCCAGCATGAAAGATGGTACCTGTAGAAAAATTTGCTAATGTGACCTCAGCTGGAGCAAAAATATCGGGATCGATATGATAAAAATCCCCAGCTTTTTCGAACTGCTTAGAAAAGGGTATTCCATAATTTGGACTGGAAGAAGCAGGGATTTTTTCAACCAATTCACTTAGTTCTTGGTCCGAGACATCTAATATAGAAAGCCATACTTGACTACCAAAGGCCATCGCATCATTTGTCTTGCATAAAGAACGATAATTATTGCCAGTTGGGATAACCACCGGACATTTTCCTACCCCGCTATGGACATGACGTAGGTCAAAACCTAATCTGTTCAACTTATGTAATGCAGTTTCAATAGACCGAGCAGCAATTTGTACACAAGATGCCAAACTAGATGTTTGTGCAATCAAAATACATAAGTTGATTGGCAAAACACCAATATTTTTAGCGAGGATTTGACATGTGGCATCGTCAGGTATGCCATCCGCTTCTAATACTAATACGGCTGTTTCAGAATCCTCTGCATACAAATTAAGTATTGGATCTTCTTTTTTAAGAAGAAGGCAAGCGGGACCTGATCCAAGTGCGCGAAAGTTTGGCATGTTGATACGATAGTGAGCTGCCTGGCTGGCAAAGCAGCCCCAAGCTGGTCGGTCACAATATAACTCAACGTGTGGCCAAGATATTCCAACGATAGCGTTGAGTGTCAATCTGACCGAAGCCAGTCCGCCAGTGCACACTTCCGCCATCCGTAAACCAATGTCATATCCACCTGGGGCTTCTATACCTGCATCAATTATTAGAGTACCGCAAGGCATGGATAAAACTTTACAACCCAATGATTCGTCATTATTCACTATATCGTCAACAAGTTTCTTCGCCCGTTTGTTAAGCATCATAGATTAATATTTCTCCTTTTGCAAATATGTTACTCTGCCCAACAAAGCGTTGAAAACTCTTCCCAAACCAGTGTTCAGGGACGGGAAAGTTTATATGCTGTAATTTTTTTAAGTACAGACGTAACCAAAGGAAATCGGAGAAACCCGAGAAACGGAATCCAGGTAATAGCGGCTTGCTTTTTTCAGCGACGAGGCTACCACGTCGCATCCGGATGCCAGCATAGTCTCCTAAGCAGCCAAAGACAAAAATTGATCCAGCTATCATATCAGCCCCTGCATAAGTTCCAGTATTTTCTCCAATCACAATCAGGCCGCGACGCATCTTACGTCCTGCTTCATCTCCTGCACTTCCGCGAATTAAAATAATCCCATCATTCATCCCGTGTTGGCTGCCAAGTTGGTCGCCTCCAACTCTATCACCCGCGTTACCCAATATGCTAATCAAACCACCCTGCATAACGATACCCAAACAATGGCCGGCATTTCCCAATATGATCAATTCGCCACACTTCATATGAGCGCCAGCCCGGTTTCCAACGTCTCCCTCAACGAGGATTCTCCCACAATCCATACCAGAACCCACACCTTGTAAATTATTGGTATTACCACACAAGATTACTTCTTGTTGTTGGCAATCTTGAATTTTTATGTGAGATATTTCCCCAAGTTGATAAATTTCATCATCACATACCACCTGCAAGCGTTGGAGTTCGGGTAATTCCATGGAACATAAACGATTTGGAATGATAAAACTCGCATCTAATTCGCGTCCAGTAAAAAAAAGTTCAAGGGTGAGGCGCATAACTTACGATTCTTTCAAAATTTGATGTAAATAAAACTGGTGAGAGCCTAACCGACCACCGTAATTACCCGCAGTTATCTGAATTACACCAGGGCGAGAGGCAGCTAGGATCCCTGCACGCATGGCAGCCTCAATTGCCGTTCTGTCCAAACCATCGATTACAATTTCATAAACGGCATTGGTCTCGAGAGGAAGCATGGTTGCAGTTTGTCCTCTGATGGTTGGACAATAAGCGTCATTTGTTGAAGCAATAAGACCTTTATAGCGTGAACCGATTTTGCTCGGAGAGCGACAGATGCCCCCAGGAAATGGCGTGATAACACCGTTAATTTGTGAAATAGCCTTAATAGCTGCCTGGGCAGCTTGAATAGCTGCTCTTTGGTTTCTTGCAAATATGATCAAATTGCCGCCGCCGATCCCTTGAGTTACTCCGAAAGCTTCTTCAACAATAAACTCGCCGTCTGCTACAGGGATGCGCCAATACCGTGCACCATTGATTCTTTTACTTGATTGGTATCCATCACCAAAATAACGAACTTTTCTCCCCACCAGAAATTTTTCAGGAGAGTTTAACCCATTGTAGCAGGCAGAAGTTGGTGACGGTAATACACCTTGGCTAATACGTTTAAACAACTCTGTTTCCAGCTCTTCTTTCGAGCGCGCGAATAGTAATACAGCCCATCCAGGTCGCCCATCAGGCGTATCATGCGATGGTATTGGACATTCCAGTCCTGCTTCACAATTACAACCAATAACCGAAACAGCCAATCCGGCAGCTGTCGAGGCTGCAATTTCTGCCCATTTCCTGGTGTTTGCTGTAATGATTAATCGCGCAGCCCACATATCGAAAGCCTCTGCAAAAGTATTCACAATGGTTACATTGTTTATCTGCATGAAACTACCTCAATATTAGCCAATTCTTTGCCACACATGGATAGCCCATATTGTACTTTTGGAATAGTGATATTCCTAAAGAAAGACTGTGTGGTTTGCTCCTGTACACATTCGTCTATTGGTGGACGAACAAGCAATATTTTTCCATGTGGTAAATTGTTTTCAATTTTTCCTTCTCGAACCGTCACTTGCCCATTTTTAACTACTAGAACTGGGTCGGAGAACATTTTTACCAGATCAATCTGTGGTTTGTAACAGCGCAAATCCGCCAAAGCACCAATTCCTAAATGGCCGCGGTCCAAAAGGCCTAACGCGCGCGCTGGTCCCCAGCTTGTCATAGTGATAATTTCATCGAGCGTGTATTCTCTCTCTATTGCATACAAATCGCAATAAGACATAGCAGCCGTATGAACCTTTTTCAACATTTCGCGGCGCGCATCGCGTTGCATTAACCAAGCAAGGATCTGTGGGTAAGCGGTGAATGAACCACCATTAGGATAGTCAACGGTCAAGAATAACCGCAAAGGATCCGGAAAACGAAGGAGTAACTCTAAACCAGTTGCCCATTGAATCGCACTGACCGGATCATCTGGAAAATATTGGGTGGGTAAGGCTGCCATGGCACCTTCACCTTCCCACAGCTGATAAGACCATGCCTTATTAGTTAGGTTGTGTAGCCACTCGATTAACTGCACATCTGCTGACAGGTTAACTGTTGGTCCAAAAGTAACCTGACCAACATCAAAAGTTAATTCCGTGTGTGAAACCAATTGATCCAGAACACAGCCTACAGCCGAAGATAATAAACCGCTCTCCTTTTCATCATATAGGTAAAACTGAATGTGGCAAAGGTGAGCAGGTAATCGTTCAAGGGATTCGATGGTTTGGAGAAAATTTCTCCAACTTCCCGGCTGGCCTAAATTTCCAACATGCAAATGGAGGGGGTGTGGCAAACCCAAATTAACAATGGCTGAAGCTACGGATTTTATCAACTTACGTTGTGTAAGAGCGGGATATATTTCATCGTTTAAAGAGGATAGTGCTATTCGTTTCCGCCACAGGGTAGCGACCCCAGGATTGGTTAGTTTTATTGCATAAGCCCCACAAGTTACTAGTAGCCAGGCTAATATCTCTCTGAGCGTCTTTTGGTCACCATGAGAAGCCACTTCAAGAACCAACGCATGATCTCCCGACAGAACGTAGGCTCCTCGGTCAACACCAACCATCTCTTGCAAGTCAACATGCGTTAGCCAAGAAGTTAGTGACGGCATGGCAGCATCCATTAGCGTTGTGTAACCCATTCTCAGGTATGCAGTGGCAATTTCTGCTGTTGGTGGGATCCACCCGCTTGCCTCTCGCTCCTCACTCAAGCAAAAATGACGCGCCATCGTTAATGGTTGGCCACCAAGATGAGCATGAATCTCGATTGCACCCGGTGCAATTATCCACCCTCTGGCATCAATTACGGTTAGATTTACCGGGTTTTGGGGAGGTGCAACAATTCTGTCACCTTCAATCCACAAATCGCACACCTTTCCTTTTAGCCCATTTGCTGGGTCATAAACTTGCCCACCTTTCAAAACAATGGTCACTTAAATTCCTCCATAATGTTTTGTAGAATGTATTCAGCTGAGGGATTTTGGCTGGCAATCAAGGGAGAGAGATGAACAGGCACATTATCTGCCCGCAAGAAAATCCCTTTATCGTCAACTCCAGGCAATGCTATTGGTAACCAGATGCCAACATTCTCCATCAGTGGGACACTATTGATGACAATTGTTGGTGTTTCCCTCAAACGATTTAAAGCTTTGGTGGAGAGCCAACCAATATCTCCAACCCCGATTACCAGATCAGGGGCGTTTTGTTCAATCAAGTTTGTTGCTGAATACATTATCGGGGAAAATTTAACTTGACGTGGCGAGAAGTGAACAGCACATGGGTAACCACTTTCAGCGCTCAGTGCCTGACTGGCACCAGGCCAGTTACTGCCACCTGGAAGATAAAGAGCTTGCCAATTGCAACGATGAGCCACAGATATTTTATGTAACAATCCGAATAACTCGATGGTCAACATTCGTCCCCCAGACACCAAGCGTGAGCTGAAAACAATTGCTCCTCGAGAAACATCAAGCATCTTTCCTATGGTATGACACAATTCAATGACGGGCTCTGTAAAAAAGTTGCTGAAACAGAGACGGAGATGAACTAGGGTCTTGATAAGCGGTTCATTGGGGTCTTGATCAGTAATTTGGAATAACTCATGGCTATTTATTTCCAGTAATTCGGGTTGTTGAGTTCCAGGTCGCCAGATGCGATTAGTAAAACGTGGATAATCCTCCTCCAAATGGATGTCAAGCAATATAAGAATCTCGGCGTTTGCTCTCAGTTCACCTAAAGTACAAGTTGTTAAACCCACCTCAACCGCAGTCCAGGGTAAAGCGCAACCCCCCAATGACGCGGGCGAATCAGCCCAGGCATTTATTTGGCGTGCTAAAGCAGCTGCCAATCGCTGAGCAGTGTAGGAAATTCCACCCCCTATGATTACCAGGGGGTGATGAGCTGTTTTAATAAGCTGAATCGTCCTGGTCCAGTCTTCTTTCCAATTCTCCGACGATTTGTCCTTTTTGTTAGACGCTAACGAAGAAAGCGCGTTTGAAAAACCATTTATTCCCTTGGGGCATATTGGAAACAGACTGGTGAGATTTTGTTCCTCCAGGCTTATTTCAAGGTCATCACAATGCAAACTACAGAATGGACATGCGAACATATGGGTCAAGAACTTGCCGTACACTGATACCAGACATCCATAATGGATGCAAGGAAAAACCAATGTTATAGAGTGGTTCCAATTTCACCAACTCCCCTTACTTTTTGTGTTTGAAATTTCTACCAGTTTCTCAGTTTCTGCTTCCAAATCAAACCCATTGATCTGTTGAATCTGTCTTAACAATTCCTGGTCAATTCTCTCAATACCAGACCATGCGCCGCATATAGCGCCCGCTATTGCTGCAATGGTATCAGTATCTCCCCCGAGATTGACAGCCATGTATATGGCTCGCATCGGATCACCAGCTGCTAGATACACAATACCCAATGCCGTCGCAATTGATTCACAAACCAACATATCTACTCCAACATAGTTATATAGAGCTCGTAAAGCACTCACCTCATCTGTAGCTTGATGGATTAGCTTTTTTGCCAACTCAATACGTTTTTCAAGGTTTGTACTCCACATCCATTTCCCTAAATTCTTGCTCTGTTGAGCACCTTGACTTGCAGCGTCTAAAATGGAGGATAGAGAAGAGTTGGGGCGCAGAGCTTCTGAAATTGCAAAAGCTACTGCAGTTGCCCCGGCAATTGCAGGACTTCCACAATGAGTTGGCAGGCAAGATTCTTCTACATCGTGCAATAGAAGATTAGGGGTATTAATATTGACTATTGCAATAGCAGCAACACGCATAGCAGCGCCATTAGTGTTGCTACAAACACCAGCCTCACGAGGGTTCGTTCCTTCTCTTATTCGGGTCAGGGCTTGTCGTGTGGTTGATCCAATTATTATTGCGAGGTGGTCTTCGCATAATGCCCCCGACCATGCCAATAGCTCTCTGGCTACTGAATCAGCGGATAACCAACCGCTATCGTTATAAGCGTGGGCTACAGCCAATGATTGGCCTGTGTCATCAGTGATTGCTCCTGGTTCCAAGATTGCATGAGGATGAAAAAAAGGGGCCTTGACCAAACTGCGAACTTGTCCATAAAACCCGGAAATCTGTTCGGTTGTCAAAAACTCAGTCGGCATTCCTAATGCATCCCCCAATGCAAGACCCGCAAGACAACCATAGGCTTTGGAGAAATTTAACCTCATCATTGGCTTATCTGTAAATCTCGGTAGCGTGGGGCAGTCGTGCGCGGTGGAGTCCTGTCAGCACCCCAACACCAATAATAGTTGAGATTACAATAATAACTGTATCCACACTTACCCAATAGAGCCAGGTTGGTACCCAATACTGCCAACTCAAGTCATACATCCAATTCACCATCGCGTTTGTTGTAAGAAATTCGGCAGAGTGGGCTACAGTAACATATAGGAACATTGCCGGCCAGATTCTCACCCGGTCTAAAGACAAGATCTGTTTTCTTGCCCAATGTCGGAGGGGCGGGAAAAAGATAACCAGCAATGTTACTGCAGTATAGGGCAAGGGAACAATCCACATCAGAGTTTGCCATGAATCCGGATTTACAAACCAGGTTGCAACAACCAGCAGTTCGACTACCCCGGCGAGTTTCCACCGATTTGCCAGGAGCAACCCAGAGACCAAACCACCAACAGTCACGGTGAGAAAGCTTAATGGACCTAAAAAAGCACCGAATGGAAACAGCAACATGGAAATGATTCCACCAGCCATGTTTGCAACAGCAGCAGCAGGCCCCAATACCACCCCCGATATTGCGGTCATGATAGCGTTGATGGTAATAACACCTCCCATGCCAGGCACGGGTAACGCCGGAATAGCGCTAGCAGTTACGAACAAGGCTGCCCAGATGACCACCAGAGAAATCGGAATGCCCAAAATGCGACCCTTTACATCCCAACGCCGACTTGGCTGGTCTATTGTGTTTTGAGTGGTTGATCGCTCGTCTTTCATTTCTTCAATCCTTTCTGAAAAGCAATTTGTTTATCCCCAGCGAATCCAAAGAGAAAACAATAGGAGTAAGCCTGAAGCCATGATCAAACTATAATCCACTGGGCGGAGATGGGTTTCAAGCAGGTATGTACGTTGAACTGGAGCACCAAATGCTCGGGAACTTATTGCCACTTCTAAAGTTTGCGAATCGCGAAATGCGCCTAAAATCAAAGGAATTAGTAAACTCGCTGATGCACGTAAACGGAGGATAAGGTTGCCTTGTTCGAAGTCCGCAACACCTCTGCATAGCTGCGCCTGTTGAATCAGCTCGGCCCGGTTCTGGATTGAAGGCAATAAACTCATGGCGGTTGTGAGGATGAAGGCAAAACGATATGGAATTTTAAATTTTACCAATGCTAACATGAGTTCAGAAAGAGGCGTTGTCATGACCAGCAAGGGAGCGATTGTCAGAATGACAATGAGCCGCAGGATCAATGCCAGACCATATAGGACACCTTCGAGAGAAATATAACCACTAAACCCAATTAAAGGTATTGGTCTTGAAAGATGAAGCAGGTAAATTTCGCCAGGGTAAAAAAAGAGCTGAATGCAGAAGATGAGTAGTGCAATACCACTAAAGTATTTAAAAATGTTGCCCAGGAAATTTAAAGGCAAGCGTGCAGCAAGCCAACTAAATAGCACAATGCCAAGCAATCCCAGAATATACACGGGATGGTCGAGAATCATTGCGATTGCCAATATTGTCAACAAGGCGATTAACTTGCTACGTGCGTCAAGTCGATGTAGAAAGGTATTGGCGGGAATGAAAGCAGATGTTGCCATTCTCACGCCTCCGAGGTTTGATTTTGAACATTGGGCTTGATTCTGCTGGATAGCCAATTACAGAAATCTTTTGTGTTTAAAATTGCATGTTCGTCATGACCAAGTAAAGTTGCCAGCTGTGTAACTTGCGGTGGGCGTAGGGATAATTCTTCCAGAAAGTTATAGTTCTTGAAAGCCACAGCTGGCGGAGCATCTATGATAGATTGACCCCGATTCATAACGATCACCCGTGAAGCATATTCGGCTACTAGTCGCATATCATGAGTAATGATCACAATAGTGCAACCCTTGGTATGTAGCTCTTGAATAACGGACATGATGCTTAATGCTCCCAGATGATCCTGACCTGTTGTTGGTTCATCAAAAACAAATATTTCTGGCGCTAGAGAAAGCACACAAGCAACAGCAACTCGTTGACGATCACCTAGGCTGAGTGCAAAAGGATGTTGAGTTCGGAGCCCTTGTAATTTTAACAACTCTAGAACATTTTCGACCCGATGATTGATTTCCTCTTTTGTAAAACGCAGCATACGTAATCCAAAGGCTATTTCTTCTTCAACAGTGCTACAGAAGAGCATATCGTCGGGGTTTTGAAAAACGTATCCAACTAATCTGGACATTTCGGATACCCGACACTGGGTTGTATTGTATCCTTCTACCCAGACATTCCCTTGAGTAGGCTTTAGCAAACCATTGAAATGCTTTGCCAAAGTAGTTTTTCCGCTCCCGTTCTGTCCAACAATTGCACAGAAATCACCTTTATTAATGACAAGGTTGACACCACGCAGAGCTTCAACCCCATTCGGATATGTATAGCAAACGTCTTGTACAACAATCAGTTCTTTATTGGCCATCTTTCTCCAATCTTTTGAAAACTTCCACCGCTTCGTCTATTGTGATGGGCATTTGTGTTACTGGGGTCCCACGACTAAGTAATTCGAAGGTAATTTCGCAAACCTGTGGGGGTCTAATTCTGTATTGTTGCAGTAATGTTTGATTTGTAAAAACGTTTCTTGGCGTGTTATCTTCAACCAGATGCCCTTGATATAGAACAAGTACCCGATCCGCAAATCTTGCGACAAAGTCCGTGTCATGTGTAACTAACAATATCGTCTTGCCCAATTCACGATTGAGACGAGCGACGATCTTCATTACTTGCTCTGAACCCAGTGGATCCAGTTCCGATGTGGGTTCGTCGAGAACTAGCAAATCCGGCCTCATTGCCAACACACAGGCAATTGCAACACGTTGTTGTTGTCCGCCAGAAAGTGTTGATGGCTGGCGATCTTCTAACCCATGGAGTTCCGTTAGAGCAAGGGCTTCTGTAACCCGCTGACGAATTTCTTCTGGCGGCATTCCCAGGTTTTCACAACCGAAGGCCACCTCGCTCAATACAGTGACGTTAAAGAGCTGACTGCGGGCATTTTGTAAGACCAGCCCAACATGCTGGGCTAAGACGGGTATCTCATGCTCGTAGGTATCTAATCCGGCGACCACCACTTTTCCCTTCATCTCGCCGCCAAACAAGCGTGGAACAACGCCGTTCAAACAATAACAAAGGGTGGATTTTCCAGCACTTGTAGGCCCAAGGAGGGCTACAAATTGTCCTGGTGGAACCTGAAAGCTTATACTTTCCAGCGCTGGGCGCTCGGTATTAGGATATGTGTAGGTGACATGGGCAACATCAATCATCCATGACATTGAAACACTCTTTTCTTTTGGAAGTCGAGGGGGGTGGGAGGCAATCAAAATCATTGAGGATTTACCTCCCACCTTTCCTTTGATTTTTCTACTTAATCTTAGCTGTGGTTAACCACCACATCCATTGCTCATCTTTATATTTTTCTCGAGCCTCCTTGGGAAAGGCGATTTTTACCGGTCCTCCAGTTTTTTCGTCCAGGACTTTTCCGTCTGCCCAATGGACAAGCATGATCTCCCATTGCTTGGCATCTTCAATAGGGATATCAATGCCTTTACCATCTGTCGCAATTAAACTAATCGTGGACGCGTCGGCCTCAGCGCCAACCACTTCAATGAATTTGGAGAGCAACATCCCCTTGTATTTTAGTCCATCTCCCATCCAGGGATCATCAATGGTGCGCTCAACCGAGTTTTTCTCAAAGGTGGCCTCGTCCAGAGTGTAGCTTCCCCCTTTGACCTTCCCCTCCACCTTAAGAAGGACTGGGCTCTCGCTCTTAGGTGCGCAGCCTATTAGAAATCCAAGGATAACGAATAGCGTAACAGCGAAAAGTAATTTTTGTTTCATATTGGCATCCCTCCATAACTGAAAATTGAAACGATACAACGGTTTGGTCTTACTTGAAGTTTGTGATAAATTTATTGGCGATCACCTCCTTGTGCTATTGTCTGAAGCGAGCACGGCCTGGGCAGTATCGGTGTCTGTGATTAGCGTTTTTAAGTAACCGCCCCTCAAAGCGCCAAGCAATGCTTTTACTTTTTCTTGTCCACCAGCAACTCCAATTACTTCTTCTATGGCTCGCAATTGGTGCAAATCTATCCCAATCACACCAGCGCCAATGGTCACTGCCTCCCCTTGAATATTAAAAAACCGGCCGCAAACGTCGCCAATTGCTCCTTTGGACTTGAGCTGCCGTAAAGCGACAGACGAAATGTAGTCTGCAAAAAATAAAGACGACTTTTGGTGTAATTCCAGATGGCCAATCCCAACGATAGCTATGTTCACTTGACCCCAAAGAGTCGCAACATTTTTTACTTCTTGCATACGCATTAATGTATTCCAGGTTTGAACATCTTGTGTAAATGCTGGAACATGAATAAGACGATACGTACCTTCAAATGCTTCGGCAAAACGACGGGCAATCTCGTTAACCTGAAAAAATGGCGACATATCACCAATCCCACCGATAAGAGGAATAACATGAATGGAGGTTCTGGGATTGTGTGGAAGCGCATTAACCACTTCGAAGAGGGTTCTACCCCAACCAACGCCTACTTTTATGTTGTCTGTTAGCGTCTCTGAAAGATAACGAGCAGCAGCCATGCCGATTGTGGAACGCAACTTTTCTGCACTTAACCCTTCACTAGGCACCAAAACCACATGGTGCAAACCAAACTTCTCCTTAAGAGTTTGGGATAGTTGGTTATCAGTAACTGTTGGATCATGGATTGAAATGCGCACGATGCCTTGGCGACGAGCTTGGTTTAACAAACGCGAGACTTTTTGTCGAGTGATGTTTAACCGCTTGGCAATTAACTCCTGGTTTAGATTGAGTTCGTAGTAGAGTCGGGCAACTTGAACGGCCAACAGAAGCTCTTCAGGATTGCGCATGTCTGTCCTTTTCTACAATATGTTTTGTTGAACCTATGTGTAAAACTGATCGTAAAGCTGGATAGAGCTTTCGATATCGCTCATAATTTGTTTGACAAATATCAACAGCCGCTGAATTGGGGTGAATTTCTTTACCGAGACGAACCATTTCCTGGCAAGCTGCGCGCAGAGTGGGATATAAGCCAATACCAGTTGCAGCTAAGATAGCTGATCCAAGAGAACCGGTTTCAACAATTTGCGTCGGAATAATGGGACGCCCTAACACATTTGCCTTTATGAGGTTCCAGAATTGACTGGCAGAAGCACCACCACATACAACTACCTGATCAGCCTTATGTCCAACACTTGCTTCACATGTTTCCAAAATATGACGCACAACGAATGCTACACCCTCATAAACGGCACGTGCCAAATGACGACGATCATGGGTGATGGTAACCCCCCAAAAAATCCCACGGGCTTTCTTGTCCCAAATTGGGGCGCGCTCACCGCTTAAATAAGGCAAAAAGATTAGCCCGTTACAACCGGCTTCCGCAGTCTTGGCTTCTTTTTCCAATTCTGCAATGGCCTGTTCTACTGGTAAGTCAGGGAATAAATATTGCGCCAGCCAGTGTAATGTGCCACCGCCAGCTTGTGAAGGTCCGCAGAGAAACCGGCTCTGTTTATCAATCGTTACCAGGAATACCCCTTTTCCTTCCGTTTCTTGTTCAACACCAAGGGAGACAATTTCAGAAGTGCCAGCAATATCCACGGCCCGACCTGGCCAGGCAGCGCCACCTGCCAAACTATCACAATATGCATCGATTGTTCCTACTATAACAGGTGTACCGGATCGAAGGCCGGTTATTGAAGCAGCTGAGGGTGAGATTTTTCCAAGAACATCAGTTGGCAATCGCAGGGGAGGTAAAAGGGATAATGAAATACCTAACTTATCCAAAAGTTCTTTCGAGTAAGCAATAGTTTCAGGATTGATTAGGCAAAAAGCTGTGTGTGGGTCGGTTGCAAGTTCGCCAGTCAGACGCAAGCCGATAAAGTCCTTTGGTTGGACAACTACCCAAGTTTTGTGCCATTCTTCTAAAAGTTGTCCCTTCAACCAAAGCAGGCGAGCCGGGGTCATTCCTGGATCGTCTAATTGAGAAACGCCCGTCCACCTTAGCATTTCCTTTTTAGATATGTGAGATTTGATCCATCTTGATTCTTCTAATGCCCGTTGGTCTCGCCAGATAATTGCTCGGCCTAAGGGTTCCTGACGCGCGTTTAGAAGAACATGACTGGGGCATTGGCCACTTAATCCCACTGCTATTACTTTTTCTGGTTTAATCCCACTCAATACTTGTTGAAGGGTTTTCAAGCTTCCTCTCCACCAATCAAGTGGATCTTGTTCAGCCCAGCCAGGGTGAGGTGAATAGCAACACTGTGGAGAACGAGCACTGGCCAGCAGTTTGCCTTGCACATCAAACAAACCGCATTTGACAGCCGAAGTGCCAATATCCAACCCAATAAGATAACTCAAGTTTCGAGCTCCTTTATTGCTTGAGCAACATTTGCTCCACCATGAACCAATGCTGCTAATGCCCGGCAGATTGAACCCGGGTTGGGGTGTTGCCAGATGTTGCGTCCAATGGCAACTCCTGCTGCCCCAGCCTGAAGCGCTTCATAGACCGATACGAGCAGTTCGTCCTCTTCACCTCTTAAACCACCCAAGACAACGATCGGTCGGTAGCATTCTTGAAGTGCTGCCTGGTATTTCTCTATTGGACCAACATAATGTGTTTTGATGATATCTGCTCCGAGCTCCAAACCAATTCGTATGGCAAAATGAACATCTTCTACCCCTGGTTGTTGGTCTTCGGTTTTCACTAACATTTCAGCCATCACTGGCATATTCCATTCAGCTGCTTCAGCAGAGAGGCTGGCCAAGTTTTTTAATGACGAAGGTTCTTCTGGAAAACCAATCATACCCATGCATACAACAGCATCCGCCCCTAAGCGAACCGCATCCTTAACTGAAAACAATTGCTCAATGGTTCCATTTCGGGGACTGCGGACAGTGGAGCCTCCATCAACACGTAAAATCAATCCTAAACGGCCAAAGTTCTTACTAAAGGCGCGAGCAATACCAATCGTCGTGAGTACCGCATCCGCACCGCATTCAGACAACATGGTAAGTAATTTTCCCGGCTTATCCAAGCCAGGCAAAGGGCCCATGAAACCCGCATGATCAAGAGCAACAATCACAGTACGTTGGTCGGCAGCAAAGATACGACGAAGCCTAAATTCTTTCATGACATCACCTTTTTTCTTGAAAGTATCTCAATCGCCTTAAAAATTTTACGAAAATCAAAAGAGGACGACGGCTTTTAACCCGGTTTGATTCATCGAGTAAGCAATAGCTTCACTTGTCGCTTCAAACGGAAAACAAGCCGTTATCAGAGGCCTGCCATTAACTTGTCCAGAATGAAGCAAATGCAGAGCTTTTCTTATATACGGCGGTGTTACTCCAAAAGAACCAGTTAGTACATACTGTTTATAATGCAGGTCGTGAACATCAAGATTTATACTAATACCTTTTGAAACACCAGCGAAAGCATTTACACTTCCACCTGGCCTTACCAAATCAATGGCGGTTGCCAGAACTTCACCGCTCGAAACAGCCACAATGACCGCGTCAGCACCGCGTCCATCAGTGTATTCTCTAATAACTGTTGAAAGATCTTCCTGAGTAACGTCAACTACCCGGTCTGTGTAATGCTCTTGAGCGATAGTAAGGCGATGTGAAAGCATACCGGCTACGATCACCGGGTAAGCGCCGTAAGCTCGCGCTGCGGCTGCACTTAACAACCCCATTGGCCCGTCGCCTATGACTAAAGTGGAATCACCTGGCATTATGCCAATGTCCTCTATACCTTTGACAGCACAACCCAATGGCTCAGCTAAGGCAGCAATTTCATTTGGCAGATCATTCGGAACGGGAACCAGACCACGTTCAGCAAGCATTTGGGGAACGTGTATCTTTTCGGCTAGACCACCAGGATGCAATGTGACCTTAAAAAGACTGGTACATAGGGTGAGTTGATTGCGGTGGCAATAATAGCAAGCACCGCAAGGTAGATAAGGAACAGCCACTACTCTCTGGCCAATCTTCCAGGTACTGCTAGAAGGAGCGTTATTAATTCTGCCAACCACTTCGTGGCCTAAAGCGTAACGATTATCACTTGATCCTTTTCTAACCTGTTTCACATCTGTTGCGCAGATGCCACAAGCAGTTGGAGTGATGATGATATCGCCCGGGCCCATCGTAGGTTCAGGAAACTCTACTAACCTTACCTTCCCTGGTTCACCAGCTGCAAAACCTTTTATCATAATAAACCAGCCTTATTGTTGATAAGATGAATGATGGGTAATAAATTCTTGCAATTCCGATGAGTTCGGCAAGCCATTACGGGCGCCGAAATGTGCGATCTTAATCGCGGCGGTAGCGCAACCTATTTTCGCTGCTTCATACCAAGAGTATCCCGTCAGGTAACCGTGCATAAGACCAGCGCTAAAAGCATCCCCAGCCCCGGTTGTATCACAGATACGCTCCGGACGCCAAGCAGGTACTTTAGAGTATTGACCCTTTACCATTAAAGCCACTCCCTCACTCCCCCGAGTTTCAATAATGATCTGCGGTCCATGCTGTTTCAAATTTGACAATCTCTGAGTTAATGGAATGTCTGGTATGAGCATTTCGGCTTCTCTTTGGCTGAGTATCAACACGTCGACAATGGATAACAAGGGCTTCAGCGCGGAAATGCCCAATGAAACCAATAGGCCGCCTGGGGAGAAAATAACTGGAACACCACCCTGACGAGCCAGGGCAGCAGCTGCTAGAGCGACGTCAATATAGGTATCACCAATATATAAGAGATGACAGTTTTGCAACATCATCACATTCAATTCTGACGCCTTTTCAAGAGGTGCAACACCGCCTAAGGCAAAGATAACCCGATTGCCTTTTTCGTCAATGGCAATGAAACAGCTGGCTGTACGCCTATGGGGATCTATGATCACTGCATCTGTATTTACACCTTCTTCCACGAATGACTTTAGCAAAAAGCTTCCCTCTTCGTCTGCACCAACCTTGCCGGCGAATGCAACGCGATGCCCTAGACGTGCCAGTCCCACAGCAACATTACCACCACTTCCACCTGGATAACGCTGACAGCTCTTTGCCAGCACAATCTCATCTGGCTGTGGTAGACGGCTGACAAGTACAGTAATATCTATAGCCGCTGCCCCTAATATGACTACATGAACACTATCCCAAGTTTTCTTTATCTGTTTCAATCCTCCTCATCTTCGAATTCTTCTTCCTCTTCATAAATCATGGGTCCAACCGGGATCGAAATTTTTGGCAAACCGATCAAAAGGGGTGTACCAACGACCGCAGCTGCCAGACTGAAGAGAATGCGTTCAATTGGCGCTATGGCTAAAACTGAAAACCAGATTGCTGGAGGTAAAGCAAACATCACCAGTGCCCATAAGTTGCCAATGGCCTGGGTGACGACAATACCGGCTGCTGAGGCACAAAAGAAACCAGCAAACATTTTGGCACGATTGCTTGAGGTTAGCCAATCTTTGCCCCAGACCCAACCTATCGTTATGGCTATAATGCCGACCAGATACAGCAAGGGTGTTGCCCATGCCTGACGACCTAGTGGGAATAGGTACCAGACCACCCCTAAAACAAGGATAAGAAGGAGAGGCCAGTGCCATTTACGTTGCATAGCCAAGCCGGCTGCTGCTGCTCCAAACACAGAGATGAGAAATTGCAAAGGACCAAACAACACTGTATGAGGGGCGATTAATTGGCCAATGAAGGAACCTATTCCAGCCGCGATTGCACCTGCCCAAGGCCCGAAAAGGATGCCAGCAATTGGCACCAGAGAGGCACCAATGTTTAACGTGGCACCCGTGCCAATGATTGGGAAAGCCGGTAACAAGGTTGCAACAGCGATGAGAGCAGCCCAGACGGCAATGATGGCTGGATGAGTGGTAACACGTTTCTTGTTTTTCATAGTTTATTCTCCTTGTTTATGAATAGCATTGCCCCAGGTTGTGCCTTACATAATATAAGGGCGTTGTTTTACTCGTATAAGGCGATTTGCTAAATTAGTAATATCCATTACCTCTAGGATCGTCATTTCTTTCCGGTGAGGGTCTGTTTGACCTCGTAATTGCATAAACTGAGTCAGACAAGCGGGACAGGCGGTTAACAAAATTCCCGCGCCTGTGTTCTGGGCCTCAGACCAGCGCTCAAGGCCGGCACTTTCAGCTAATTTTGGATAGTCTAAACGAACGAAAGCGCCTGAACCGCAACAGAAGGCGTCTCCGTGGTTTCTGGGCATTTCTACTAAACGCATACCAGGAATGGCGTTGATTATTGTGCGTGGTGCGTCATAAATTTGCAGGTGGCGGCCTAATACGCAAGGATCATGATAAGTAACAACACTACCTGCAGACAACACATTGAATTCAACCTGTCCACTATTTATCTTCTCGGCTAAAAGCTCAACAAGGTGTAGTGTCTCAAAGGGTAATGGTTCTCCAAGTAGCTTAGGGGCATCGCATTTAAATGACTCATAGCAAGCTGGGCAGGAGAATACAATACGTTCTACCCCCAACTGTTTGTAATTCTCAATGTTATGGTGTAACAGCTCAGCCGCTTCGTTTTGCTTGCCAGTAACCATCAATGGATGTCCGCAACACCATTCTTTGGAAGCGATTGTATAATCGAGTTCAAGTTTGTTAAGTAGTTCAATTGCTTCACGGGCCATCGAGCGACGCACATACGAAGGTGTGCAACCCGCGAAGAATGCTGTGCGGCTCTTTCTGTCAAAATGGGTTTGGTCTCCCAACCACTGAAAGCGGATAGCGTCTGGTTTATCATAAGGATTGTGATTTCTATAGGTTGCCTCAGCCGCCGTCCTTAACCCTTTTGGGATCAATCCGCGAGAAGCCATGTCTTGGCGCAAAGCAAGATATATACCATTCACCCTCACATTTTTTAGACAATCTTCACTGCATGCTCCGCATAGTGTGCAACTATAAATACGATCAGCTACTTTTTCGTCGTAGTCAATCTCACCTTCAAGTATGGCGCGAGCCACTGTAATTCTGCCGCGAGCGCTATAGGTTTCAAATGTACCATGTAGGTAAGAAGGACATTTATGATAATTACCAACCCAACTCACATCCAGACAGAATCCACAGCGAAGACATTGGTATAGCGATTCGGAAATCTCATTCAATCCTTCTCCGCGCCCGCTAACTTGCTCCAGAACAGGATTTTGCTTTGTCTTTCCGCCTAACATTAACACGCCGGGATTCAAGATGTGGTTGGGGTCTAAAGCGTCTTTTAAAGACTGCATTAAACGATAAGTTGAGCCAAGTTTATTCATGATATATGGAGCAATTCCTGCCACGATGCCGCCGGGTGACATCCAGCGATTGAAAAGTAATTCAGAAATATCCTCGCGAATCTTAAAGCCATAACGGTGCGATACTGGATTACTTTCTGGGTAAAGCGTATCTACCCATAAAAATGCGGCATTACGGGAGAAATATACATCTAATCCTTTTAATAGAATGCCGTGTTGTTGCCATTCCGATTGGTGTTCACGAATGTATTGTTCAAGTAAAGGAATAGCATCCTTTAGCGACTGAGTAGGAATAAAACCAGCTACCTCAGGGCAATAATAAGGACGACTACCATAGTAGACTTCGGGAGGCGCATTTCTTAACCACGAGTACATGTGGCCCGACCAATAACGCTGGGTGGCGTTAGCGTCTTGGGCGCGACCCTTGAAACTCTCGCATATAGCTTTACAGGTTTGATAACGTCTGCTTGCATTAAGCGTATTGTCACGAATAATAATATGTAAGAAATAATTGCCACTGATATTAGCTGGTTTGGGTCCTCCGAATAAACCGACAAGAAATGTAGCTGCTTGTTGGCTTTGAATGGCTGAAACAGCATCTACAATTTCACCTAACCTGTCAAATGCGTAAAACAAGAACTGTTCAGATTCTGGAATACGTCTTATCCGCAAAGTAGCGCGAGTGATGATTCCCAGTGTCCCACATGATCCAATGAAAAGCCCTGCCAAGTCAGGACCATTAGCACCGCGCTCAATGGGTAAATTACCGGCCGCATTATTAGCAGCAGAGCCAGTTCGGATGAGTGTGCCATCGGGTAAAACAACTTCCAGAGAAACGACGTGTTCGCCAGTGATCCCATACTCAGTCATGGCGTGCGGAACAGCATTATATGCGATCGTTCCACCAACTGACGAAGAGAAAAGCCCGCCACCACCAGGGGCCGTTAATTCCCAGCCAAGTTTTTTTAGCTCACTATCTAACGCGTGCCAAATCACACCACACTCAGCAGTAACTATCTGGTTTTCGAGGTCGATTTCAAATTGATTGAGCAGATCAAGCGCAATAACAATAGAGCTTTCTGGGACTCCAGAATCAACAAAAGTAGTTGCCCGTCCCCACAAGAAAAGAGGTCGCTTAACCTGGTTCGCTAGTTTGACGATTTCAACCAGTTGGTTAACATTCTGAGGCCTAACCACATATGCTGGAGTACCACCCAGTCCGGGTCCGCAATCCCGGCGATAACATAGTCGATCAACCAGTTCGCTTGTTACTCGTCCCTCACCACAGATGGCCTGCAATTGATTTAATAAATTATCCATGCCCATTAACCTCCAAAGAGTATATTGTTGTCCTGGTTAAGAGTTAATCTTCCCATTCAATCGAGTAATAATTGCCCGTGCCATCTGGTCCACTGAAAGCGGGGTGCGCGGCAACCCAAGACTTTCTGGTAAGTACTGTCCCAACTCGGTAATTTGGGGTGGAATAATGTGCGCTTGCCTAACAATCTCTATTTGGGAAAAGATTTCTTCCGTGCTCCCATCGAGTAAGATTTGCCCGCCCCTCATGACGATAACACGGCGGGCATATTCTGCAACCAATGCCATATGATGGGTCACAAAGACAACAGTATGGCCTGTTTGGTTAAGTGCACGAGCAATCTGCATGATCTGGTGACAGCCTTTATAATCTTGTCCGGTAGTGGGTTCATCCAGAACAATGATTTGTGGGTCAAGTGCTAAGGCACTTGCAATAACCACTTTAGCCCGTTCACCTTTCGACAACGCTGGTGGAAATTCGTTGCGCAACTCTTGCAAATCTACAATAGAGAGCACTTCTTCAACACGCTCACGAACCTCATTTTCGCTCAAACCGAGGTTTCTTGGCCCAAAAGCAATTTCTTCTTCAACTGTTTCCGCAAAAAGCTGTTGGTCAGGATTTTGAAGAACAAACCCAACATGACGAGCCATGTCAGCAACAGCCGCTCGGGATGTGTTTAACCCCGCTACAGTCACACGACCTGAGGTTGGTCGTAATAATCCAAGAAGGTTTTTTAAGACCGTGGTTTTACCTGAACCGTTTTGGCCGATGATAGCCATGAATTCACCCCTCGGTACAGAAAAACTCACGTTCATTACGGCATGGACGTTGTGCGGCTGATATATATAGTTTAAATTGTCAACTTGAATGATTGGGGGTTCATTTGGTCGAAAAGATGAGAGTGGAGTGACAACAATGTTATCGCCAAGACTGTTGTGTGAGGATTTGTCGCTTAAGATCTCAACAATACCCCGGGCTGCCTCTTCAATGGTTATTGGGAAGACCGGCAAGGGATAACCAGCTTCTTTTAATTGGACGCCAAGTTGAGACACTTGAGGAGCACGTATCATATGATGACTGAAAAGTTCGGCATCAGCAAAAACTTGGCGAGGTGTACCTTCAGCAATTAATCGGCCTTTGTCCAGTACTATAACACGGTCGGCTAGCTTGGCTATTTCTTCGCTCTGGTCGGTAGTCATTACGATGGTCATACCATATTTTTCGTTCAACTCTTTAACTACAGAGAGTACTTCAACAACACCTAAAGGATCAACTTGTGAAGTGGCTTCATCAAGGATTAGAATCTCTGGTTTCATTGCAAGTGCTGCAGCAATTGCCAGTCGTTGTTTTTGTCCACCAGATAGAGCTGACGGCATGCGGTCTTCGTAACCAGTTAGGCGCACTACGTCCAATGACCATTGAATACGCTGATATATTTCCTCAGGATCAACATTCAGATTTTCCGGACCAAAAGCCACTTCACTACGCACAGATGTGGTAAAAAGCTGTGTTTCGGGATCGTCAAGGACGATACCCACTTTTGTGGATAACTGAGCAATATTGGCTTCCCGCGTATTAAGCCCAGCGATCTTCACTTTTCCCTTGAGTTGCCCACCAATTGAGTGAGGAATGATTCCATTGAGAATTCGACACAGGGTGCTTTTACCCGCTCCATTTTCGCCCATAATAGCCAGGAATTCACCTGGTTCAACAGTCAGGTTAATCCCACGAATAACAGTGTTTTTACTACGTGGATATCGATAGGAGACATCAATTAGTTGGATGGCCGGTGTAGTCATTTTCCTTATCTACTCTCTATGTCTTTATAGCATTGCAGCCAGGACAATCACTCCAATCGAAAGGATTGTCGTTACCGCTATGAAAACCCAATCAAACCACTTTAGATTGATATCCTCAATATATGTACGTGTTTTCATGGCCCCAAAGGCACGCGAATCCATAGCTACTGCCATGGACTGGGCACGCCGCATGGCACCAATTACTAACGGTGTGACGAGCGCGGGGTAAGAACGCAGCTTTTCCCAAAATTTACCTTTTTCAAAGGTTCGCATGGCGCGCAACTTTTGAGCATCTACAATAACACCGATTTCTCCCTGTAAAATCGGTACCATGTTGAGAGCTGCTGTAGTGGTATAAGCAAAACGGTATGGCAAACCAATACGTACCAGTCCTAAGGCAAGAAGATGTACTGGGGTGGTCATACTAACTAGTGGAAGGAGTATAACCATTGCCAACAGTCGGAACATGAGTAAAACGGCGAACAAGATACCCTGGAGGGTGATTCTACCTATCCCGCCGATCAGCGGTACAAAACGAGGGATGAGAGGATATATTAGAATGGTTTCTCCTGGGTATAAAATTGCCTGGACAATAAATAAAAAGATAAAAACAGGCAAAAGTGCTTTCAAAAAGCCCCAAACAATCGAAATTGGTAAATTGGCTCGCCACCACAGAAATACCATAACTACCAATATAAAGAATGAC
The DNA here is from genome assembly GCA_020725865.1 of Anaerolinea sp. GTDB lineage: Bacteria > Chloroflexota > Anaerolineae > Anaerolineales > Anaerolineaceae > DYEC01. The sequence continues at coordinate 28,745 of DYEC01000013.1, forward strand.
AAATATAAGTTCTGGATAGCAAATATCGCCACACTCACAAAAATCAAGAAAACAAGCTTGGCACGTGGATCCAGACGATGAAAAAAAGTTTGACCGGGAAAATACTGAACAAGTGAACCACTCATCGCAAAAATTCCCTTTCAATGTTGTTTTGGCTAGCTAATATCTAAATAAAGAGCGCTGCTTGTATAGACGCGATTCCACCAATTCAGCCTCTTCAATGATTGCTTTTTCGTTGACCCGGGTGATATGGCGGTTATGCATGACCAACTCGCCATTGATGATTGTGTCGCGTACATCACTGGATTTTCCACAAAAAATGAGGGTATTTAAAAGGCAATCTGGGTGTAAAGGGCGTAAATGAACTCCACCGAGGTCCACTACAATTAAATCGGCTAATCGGCCAGGGTCAATTTGTCCAGCGTCAACACGGCAAATTTTCGCTGGTTCAATGGTGGCCATTCGGAAAACATCTTGAGCACTGAGTGCTGCTGGGTCAGCAGTAGAGACACGTGCCAGAAAAGCCCCACATCGCATTTCTTCCCACATATCCAGCAGATCATTCGAACCACAACCATCAGTGGCGATACTTATAGGAATTCCAGCTTCGACCATGGCTTTAGCTGGCATAATGCCATCCGCTAGTTTCATGTTACTTTTGGGGCAATGTACCACTCTAACACCAGTATCAGCCAATATTTTGATATCGGTATTACTAACGTGCACACAATGAACAGCACTCAAGCGTGGGCTCAATAAGCCCAAACGATGCAGGCGTTCAACGGGGGTCATACCATGCTCCAATAGGGAATCTTCAACTTCGCCAGAAGTTTCAGCAATATGAATTTGAATATTAAGCTTCATATCTTCTGCAAGATCGCGCACCCATGAGAGCATTCCATCATCGCATAAAAAAGGGGTTGAAGGAGCAAGGCATACCTGTAATAATCCAGTAGGATCATGCCACTCCTGGATGAACTCAACTACCTTCTGACGACTTTTTAATTCTTCATTGCGAAGCTCCACCGGTACCCAAGTGTTTGTAAGGGTATATGCAGCCACTCCTCGTAGGCCAAGGTCCTGCCATGCAGTGAGTGAAGAACCGTCTGTTATATCCATATTGACGCAACAAGTTGTTCCGCCTCGAATCATCTCTATACCAGCCATTGCTGTCCAGAGGTAGGCAGGACGATTATTCCCAGTTTTCGAGGCTTCTAGAATGGCAGCCACTGTGGGAAACAGCAAGTCATTGCACCATGGAACTAATGTCAGGTCTTTTGATACGCCTTTTACAAAATTCTGGTAGAGATGAGTATGTGTATTGATTAGACCCGGCATGACGGCACAACCGCGGGCATTGATAACCTTTGTATCGGATCGCGGCGTGAGAGTAGTACCAATTTGTGTAATTTTGTTGCCCTCAATAAGAAGATCACAGTCAGTTTCAATAGTTTCAGAATTTCTGATGAGAAAGGAAATATTTTGGATAAGAATATTCATGAGAAAAACCCGTGTAAATTATGAGAAATTGCTCATAACATTTTCTCATTCTCAAATTTGATAATAGCATGCAAATGTTTATTTGTCATAATGATATATGTCATATAAAATACATGACATTCGTCGCGCAGAGGCTGGTCATAATTAAAAACATAAATCAGAGTAATAGAGCATCCTCGCAAAGTGATGTCCTCCGTCGCCTGAAAGCGACAGTCCCTGTCCGTTTCATCTTATGGTAAGAGGGGAACAAATAGCAGGAAAAAAACAACGTTGTGGACAAGAAACAGAAAGGCATGGTTGACACTAAAAAATTCCCATTATCGAGTCCCAATACAAGCTCAAAACCCCAAATTCCGCCGGTCTGCCGCTTGCTGACCGTTCGTCTGTGCGTCCGCAGCAGATACCGCAACAACGGTTTGTGCATACCTCTCCCCCGTAAATGCCAAACTCAACATCTCCTGCTGGGCAGGATTTTGCAGCAGCCCTTCGAGCGCACGAACCGCCGTTTCCTGCCAGCCTGCCGGTGAAACGTAATCCTCCGGGTGTGCTGTAATTACTTCACGGATCAATCGGTCAATCTACTCACGATCCGCCGCAATGTGCAGGTGTCCGTCTCGACACTCGATCAGCCCTCTGCGCTCCAGCTTTTCCAGCACCCGGGCATCGAAGGCACATAAAGCCGCTCTGCGTTCACGCGGTGTCTCCGCCAGAAAGCGCAGGGCTTTCGCTTTGACGGCCGAGGTCAGCCCGGCTTCCCGCACCCTGCAGGGATTGACAGGTTTCGTCCAGCCCGTACTTGCGGGCGGCTTCTTGGATCGTAAGAAAATCTGGAAGTTTAAACACAAATAGCCTCAAAGCGCGAAACAAGCCACACACGCACTTTTCTGGCAACCGCAAGCTATTTCTCAGCGCCCCCGGCGGGACTCGAACCCACAGCCTACTGATTCGAAGTCAGGCGCTCTATCCTATTGAGCTACGAGGGCATTCTCTTTAATTATACCGCAAAAATTGTCATATGTATTTCGTTTTTATAATTTTCGACTACGCGCAGCTTTTATGGACCAATCCTTGGCTCCTGCCAGACCACTACGTCGCCCTCTGGGCCGCCATTCGTATTTACCAGAAACGTGAAACCAACCTGTTTGCCGGCATATTGCTTAAGATCAATTCCTATCCCCTCCACAAAGCCATCATAGTACTTATTCCATTCTGCCAGCACTTTTTCCTCGCCGCCATCCACGCTGAAGAGAATTTTCGCGTTAAAGTTACAGCGGGCATCCCCAAAAGCACAACTGATTGCACTGCGCAGGTAACTCCCAGAAGGAACCATTATCGGTGAAAAACGGGCACGGATTTCGCCATCCTGTTGCTGTGGGGGAACCATTACCAACGAATAACCAGCTACGATACCGCTTTCCACCTTCGGACTTTTTTCTTGTAAAAAATAACCAGCGGGGTCTTTCGACTTGGTCGGACAATACAAAAGTCCACTATTGTTACTCCATACCGCACTACAGGGGTTATCCACAAAGCTAAAGGTGTTTCCCGAACGTATTTTGACATAAAATGACCGGTCAGCACTTGTCCCCCAACCAAACACGCCGCCGCTGGTATTGCGTAATTTCCAATAGCTGATGAAAGAGCGACCCGGTTCACCAGCCACTGGCTGAGGTGCAACAAACTCAACCGTTGCCAGCGCCATTTCACCTGGGTAAACTACCTGTCCTTCCTTAAGCAGGGGCACCTCTACCGGCGCGCCTAATTGATCACCACCTACCCAGACCAGAGAATAACTGCTATTCCAGGTGCACTGTCCGCTATTTTTAATCGCCCAGATTTTCTTAAACACAGTTCCTGGCGGGATCATGACATCATCCGGTATCGTCACATCGCCCAAAAAGGACAGGCTATCACAAAACCCGGTGAGAGGTGTGTCCTGGGGCTGCACAACCTGAATCGTTGGACGCGGTGTCAGTGTTGGTGGTGCTTCAATAGTGGGCGTTGCTATAAAAGGCACAGCGGAAAGCGAAGCAACCCGCGTAGCTTCAAGTGCAGATACCGTTTGCGCAACCGCGGTTGCCATGGCATCCTGAGGCAACGCAGTAATTGTCATTGCCGTTAGTGGCGTCAATGTTGCAGGGACACAACCCAAAAGCCCCATTGATAACATTAAAAATACCAGCAAAAGCTTTTTCATTAGTTCCTCCAGGCGAATGGTGCTCTTTTAAGCCCGCCCCTGCAAAGCACTTATCAACAGCCTCCAGCGAAACGGTTGATTGGAAAGTAAATATTGAGCTCGAAACAAACCGGCTACTAAACGCATAACCAAAATTGCTGTACCCCATAGCAGCCCCAGTGCCAGCAAAGACTGCCAGATTGGCACCTCTGTCATTGTCATTCGCATTACCATTGCCACCGGAGATGTCAGCGGAAACAAGCTCAATACCGTTGATAAAACTCCATCCGGATTCTTTAACATGAAGAGCAGAAAACCAATTGGTAATACCAGTGGAATCATTATCAGCACCGCTACCTGAGTTGCAGCCTTTACATTGTGGATTAGTGCTCCTATTCCTGCCATCAAACCGGCATAGATAGCATACCCTGGAATAAATAATAACCCACTCCATACTACAAGAGAAATAGGAAAACGAACTTCGGCAAAGAAACGAAAAAGGCCGCCATTTAGCCAATTAAGGGCAGAGATGATCCCCAGCCAGACCGCAATTTGCAATAAACCAACCAGCCCCAAACCAATAATCTTGCCAACGATGAGTTGTTCGGACGTGATGGACGTGATTAAAACCTCAATCACCTTGTTTTGCCTTTCTTTCTCGAGACCACCCAGCATCAAGCTGGCCGAACCATATAAAGAAGTGAAAAAAAACAATGCCAGCACATAAGGCAATAAAAAGCTAAAAACATCATTCCTATCGCTATAAGACTTGTGATTTATATAACAAATTTCTAAATTTCTCAATGGATAAGTAAACCGTTGAGCCAGTGATTCATCCTTGCTTAAGAGGTTGTAGGAAATATGATACTTTAGCCAGATTGAATCCAGTACACCCGATATGGGATTAAAATCCTTCCGAAAAACCGATACTTTGCCGCTTTCAATGTAATCAGCGGAAATCACATACAACGTCTTAATCTCATTACGTTCAAGCGCAAGGAATGCTTCTTCTCGATTAGGGTAAAGACGCACACTGCTTTGAAAATATGATGGAATGACACCCAATAATCCGCTTTCATCCACCAAACCGTCGATTTCTATACTTTCCTGTTCTATACTTTCCTGTTTACCAGGTTCCAGTATCAACTTTGCGACTTGTCCCTCTAGCGCACCGGAATTCTCTTCCGGCGAAGCAAGCGTCATAAGAAAGTATAGAAAAAAAGGTATCAGAGGAACAAGGATCAACGTAACGATATACGAGGGCTTAAGGATAATATAAAGAAATTCGTGCTTTAGAACAAGCCAGGTTCGATGACTCATGTCACCCTCGCTTTAAAGAGCTCACATAGCTTCAAGGGCTTTCCATAGCGCAGCATTCCCAGGCGAAAAACGCGCCCTGCCACCAACAAAGCACCGATAGTGGCCAAAACTGAAAACCCAAGCGAAAGTACAATTTGCCAAAGGGGAACAGTCGTGAACGCAACACGTAAAGGCAACAATATTGGAGCTGTCAGAGGGAACAGGCTCAATCCAACCGCAAGCCACCAATTAGGATTTGTCACAATCACATTAAGTGCATACAAAGGCGACATTATCACTAGCAAGAGCAAGCTGGAAACAAGCTGCGCACTATGATGATCTACCATTACAGTGCCAATCATTGCCAGAATTGCTGACACTAGAATAAATATCAATAACATTAAAATAAGTGATAACCAGAAAGACAATCCGATAAAGTTACTTGCCTTTAGCGATGGGATAAGAAATAATGCAGTCACTCCAGCCCAAAGCGGATATGTCATCCAAACTAACAACTGTGTCAGTCCGACACACACATTACCGAGAATTTTTCCCATCATCAACTCCGTGGGCGAAACAGAAGTCACCATAATTTCAATTGTTCGGTTTTCTTTTTCGTCCGTTAAAGCTTGAAGCAGATACCCGCCACTGGTACTGATTGCAATTATCAACATCGCTCCACTTAGAAAAGGAAACACAAACTGTATCCATTGCCTATCACTTGTTCGAAGGCTTTGATCAGGCGTGCTGATTTCGAGACGCATTTGTGATAACAATCGCTTTTTTACCAGATCAGAATATTGCGATACCAGGTTGGCTTGCAAAAACTTACTGAAACGACTGATTGCGACCTCTGATGGGGGGATCTTCGCCATCAGACGAATTCTGCCGTTTGCCAGATAATCCTTATCCAATACAAAATAGAGCTGAATTCTATCAACTTCCAACGCCTGACGCGCTTTATCTTCATCAGTAAACCTTATCACTTGAACATGTCTCACCAATGTCATATCTTCGGGATTAATATCCACAGGATTTGATAACAGACCCGAATAGTCCACATACCCAATTGGTCTGTAATCCTCCATAAATAATAAGCTCATTCCAGCTACGATCACAAGTAATAAACCAAGTGCAGGCAGGCTCAGCAAAGCCAGCAAAAACCGCTTCTGGTTAACCTGCCGCCAGTATTCATGGGCAAACACCAACCAGAATTTCCTCATTCCGACATCCCTGAGTTTTGAACCACCCGAATAAAAATCTCATCCAGAGACGGCATTACGGTTTCAAAATGTTCAACAGTAATTTTCTGCTCCACCAACCAACGTAATAGCTGCTGAGGTGATACCCCTGAATTGAGCGTCAAATGTGCTCCACCATTCACCATCGTGACTGCTTCAACACCCGGCATCATCGGTGGTAAATCCTTAGAAGGGCTGATCAGCACTTCTCGCCCGGCAAACCGACGCCGCGTCTCATCAACCTGCCCATATAACATTACTCGACCTTGGTGTATCAAAAGAACTCGGTCACAAAGCTCTTGCACTTGATGCATCTGGTGACTGCACATCACTACAGTTGTGCCTCGTTGTTTTTCCTCCCGCAACAACTCCTTGACCATCTGTGTGTTGATTGGGTCAAGAGCACTGAAAGGTTCATCCACAATGACCAGATCTGGTTTGTGGACCAATGCAGCAATTAACTGTGCCTTCTGCTGCATTCCTTTGCTCAATTCTCTAACTTTCTTCTTTTTATGCTCAGCAAGCTCAAACTTTTCTAGAAATTCAGCTACACGCCGCTGCGCTTCCGCTTTAGAAAGCCCTTTTAGTGTCGCTAGATAAACCAGCGTCTCTTCTAAACGTGTTTCCTGATACAAACCGCGCTCTTCAGGTAAATATCCAATTCTATCCAGTTTGCTGGTATCCATTGCACCACCCAATACTGCCACGCGCCCCGAGTCCGGTTTGAAAATATCCAGAATGATACGGATGGTCGTCGTTTTTCCAGCGCCATTAGGTCCTAGTAACCCAAATATCTCCCCAGCCTCAACAGAAAAGGATACCTCATCTACAACCCGGCGGGAATTAAAGCTCTTTGTGATCCCTTCTACCTCAATTGTTGCCATTTTTCTATCTCCCAGAAAACATCGGCTTGATTATAACAAAGCTTCTAAATACAGAACAAATATCTTACATAAGCTTAAGAAAAGCTATAATATTGTTATCAACTCAATAGCCAGAAAGGTAAAAAAGTCTATGTCCCTTACCCCTCGCGAACGAGTGCTCGCCGCAATTAACCATGAGGAACCTGATCGTGTACCGATTATTCTGGGTACCAGCAATACCACCGGTATCAAAATGCCTGCCTATCGTCGTCTCAAACAATTGCTTGGTTTTGAAGCTGAGGAACGATATATCTACGACTGGCCTGAGCTGGGAACTGCATTGATCGATGAGCCTGTACTGGAACGATTGCACAGCGACGCTCGCGGTGTGCTAGACCGCTTTCCCGAGACAGTCTATGAACGAAACCGTAGCCGCCCTCCACATAGCCCCTTTATTGATGACTGGGGCAGCGGGCAAAAAGAAATTGAACCAGAGGTGTGGTTTCCTGGGGTTCATCCAATGGCTGATGCTACAACCATTGAAGAAATTGAAACCTATCCTTGGCCCAACATGGATGACCCTACTCGCGTCGCTCATGTTCGCGAACAAGCTCGCAAACTTCGAGACGAAAACCGCTATGCAATTATCGGCACACCTTGGCTGCTTTTCCCGCTTGAGCGTGCCTTTGCCATGCAAGGCATGGACAAATTCCTGGTCAATCTGGCAACCAACCGTGACTTCGCCAAAGCCCTACTGGAAAAAATCGCCAGTCTGTGCAAACAATTGATGGGACATTTTCTGGACGAAGCAGGTGATTTGATTGATATTATTAAGATTGGCGACGATTTAGGCACACAGGAAAGCCTGCTGATTTCACCTAAAATGTACCGCGAAATCCTCAAGCCGATTCACGCCGATTTCATCGCCTTCATCAAAAGTAAAACAAAAGCCAAAGTCTTTTTCCACACGGATGGTGATGTGTTTAACCTGATTGATGATTTTATTGAGATCGGTGTGGACATTCTCAACCCTATTCAGACTTCAGCAGGTAAGATGTCAAATTTGCCAGAATTAAAAAAATGCTTTGGGGATAAACTGACTTTCTGTGGAGCGGTAGATACCCACCATATTCTGCCACATGGCAACCCGGAACAAGTTCGCCAAGAAGTACGCCGAGTTATTGAAATTATGGCACCCGGCGGCGGGTATATGGTTTCTTCAGTGCATACAATTATGAATGATGTGCCGCCCGAAAACATTCTTGCCATGGTGGATGCAGTTGAAGAATTTGGCCGCTACCCCATTCAAGCGTAAAACAGCCACCATAAAAAAGCCCCTCTGCTTCTATTGGAGGGGCTTCAAGTTTGCTCATTCTTTTTCGTACGGCTGACCGCCTGCCGCAGGAGGCTGCCCGCGTCCGATGATCCCTGCCAGTACAATCATGGTCACAATATATGGCGCCATCTCCAAGAACTTGTTATGGATCGGCACCCGCAGGATTGTCAGTTTGCCGGCAAGCGAGTCCGCGAAGCCAAACAACAAACCTGCCCCAAACGCGCCAAACGGATTCCAGTTACCAAAAATCATCGCTGCCAGTGCAATAAAACCTCGTCCGGCAGTCAGCACTTCATCAAAACGCCCCACAGAACCCAGAATAAAATACGCACCTGCAAAACCCGCCATCGTACCGCCCAGTAAAACCGCCATATAGCGGGTTCGATTCACCTGAATCCCCAATGTATCAGCGGCTTTCGGATGCTCCCCTACCGATCTCAACCGCAAGCCCCAACGAGTGTAGAACAACGCAACCGTCAGAACGATGAGCAAAATATACATCGCATACACAAACAAATTGTGGCTGAAGAAAATTGGGCCAATAAAAGGAATTTGAGAAAGACCGGGCACATCCCAGGTTGGAAAACGGCCAGGATTATTCAAATATTGATACTTCTGCAAAAACTTTGCAGAGAGAAAAGAGGTAAGACCAGTTGCAAAAATATTGATCACTGTTCCAGCAATGATCTGATTAACCTTGTACTTGATCGCTAAAACTGCCAACACCCCGCCAAGGACTAGTCCGCTAATCATAGCCGTTAACAATCCGAACCAAATGTTAACCAGACTGCCGAATAACGCAGCACAAAACGCGGCTGTCAACATCATACCTTCGATTGCGATGTTGAACACCCCCGAGCGTTCACACAGAATACCGGAAAAAGCCCCCAGCGTGAGCGGTACCGAGCGAATGACCATCACTCGCAATAATCCGGATAGGTTCAACGATAATCCAGAAGCACCCCATGCCAGAAACGCGAAAATAAAGAACCCAGAAATTACCCCCAGAACAATATTCGTATAGCGTTTAAATCCCCTGACCAATTGATATACAGCCAGCGCAATGCTTAAGAATAGCAAGATATTCAAGGCAGTATAGGTTTCAAAGACCCAGTCTGGTGTCTGTACCTGAGAACCACCTGGCGTCATCCCAAAGGTTGTCTCTACTCCAGGAGTAGTATTACGAATGAAAAACACCCAGATCGCCGCGGCAATGATCAAAAAGAGAACGCCCATTACCCGCTCCCGGGTGGGAGAGATATAGCCCGTTGCTGATTTGGTCATTGTCTGTGTCGTCATGATGAACCTCCAGCACTGCTTGTTTGTAAGCGGATCTCAGGTTCCTTTGGCGGCTTCAGGCGATAAATTGTGCGGATAATCGCTGGAGCAGCAATAAAAGCCAATATCATAGCCTGAATAATTGAAATAATGTCTATCGGGATTCCTGCGGTTAGCTGCATTTGGATTGCGCCATTCCGCAAAAATCCAAACAGTAATGAAGCCAGCACAACACCTAATGGATGACTGTTACCCAAAAGTGCCAGGGCAATGCTGTCAAAACCATAACCCGAGGAAAATGCCACCCCCAAATTGCGGTTGACACCCAACACCTCATTGGCACCGGCTAAACCAGCCAGCCCTCCCGACAGCGCCATAGTAATCACCATGCTGCGCACAATATTCATCCCCGCATATCTTGCGGCACTGGGATTGGCACCCACTGTCCGCAATTCAAAACCCCAAGTAGTTTTGAACAACAGAATATACACCAGTAATGCCATAAACAGAGCAATAAAGAAACCTGCATGAAAACGATTTGGGTCCGGGAACAAGCGTGGAATCCAAGCGCTTCTTTCAATAGGAGCACTAATGGGCGTTGTTTTGGCAGGATCGCGCAAAACCCCTGTTAACAAATATTCGCTGAGGCGAAAGGCAATATAGTTCATCATGATGGTGTTGATCACTTCATGTGCGCCTGTTTTCGCTTTCAGCCAGCCGGGAATTAAACCCCAGATCGCCCCCCCCAATCCGCCAATCAGCAGCGCAAGAGGAGCGTGAATAATGGGGGGTAATCCTTTGATAAAAACCCCTGCCCAAACTGCTGCCAGCGCCCCGACGAAAATTTGCCCTTCAGCGCCGATATTGAACAACCCAACCCGAAAGCCCAATGCCACTGCCAGACCAGCAAAAATGTACGGGGTAGCCTGAACCAAGCTCTCAGCAAATGGGCTCAAAGCGCGGTTGATCGCGTTCAGATCACCGCTCTGCAAAGCTGACACAATTCTTTGTGGGTCACCAAAAGCTCCTAAAAACAAAGCTTTATAGGTGTTCCATGCTGCCTGTAAGGCAAGTTTCAGACTTTCACCCAACGAACTCTTCAAAGCGGCATACACATTCTCAGTTGTCAATGCAGCAATTACACCGCCCAGGAAAAGCCCGGTTATGATAGCTAAAATGTTTACCATCATTGGGCTTCTCGTTATCTCGTCCAAAAACACAGCCAGAGGTTTTTGAGGAGTTTGCGCTTTTGCCTTCTCTATTTTCATCGGCTTTTTATCCATTTAGCTCAGAGATTTTGAGAATAATACTCTATGCAGGCACGACACCCGCCATATACAAACCTATTTGCTCTTTAGTGACTTCTTTAGCATCCACAGTAACAATAATTCGTCCACGATACATGACCGCAATACGGTCTGAAAGCTCCATAATTTCGTCCAACTCGGTTGAAACCAACAGCACAGCACAGCCTTCATCACGCTTTTCAACCAAGCGATGGTGTATGTACTCGATCGAACCGACATCCAATCCGCGCGTGGGCTGCGAAGCAACAAGTAACTTGATCGGGCGCGAAAATTCGCGCGCAACGATCACCTTTTGTTGATTACCACCTGAAAGAGAACTGAGCATTGTCATAACACTCGGAGTACGAATATCAAACTTTCGCACCAGTTCCTCAGCGTTTGTATAAATGCTCGGCTGATGCAACATGACACCACGTGCAAAAGGCGGGTGATAATACGTATTCAGCACCAAATTATCCTTAACAGGATAAGTTAACACCAGACCATCTTTTTGTCTGTCCTCAGGAATATGCGCAGCGCCAAGCTCGAAAAATTCCTTTGGGGTGGCATGAGTAACTTTCTTTCCCAAAAAGCGGATTTCTCCACTGATCGGATGAAGCAACCCTGTCACCGCTCGCACAAGCTCAGTCTGACCATTCCCCTGCACTCCAGCAATTCCCAGAATCTCCCCTGCTCTTACATCAAATGACACATCATTTACTGCTATCAGGTTCCGGCTATCAAGAACTTTTAAATTGCGAACCTGCAAAACCACCTCACCAGGCTCGGCAGGCTTCTTTTCAATTTGAAGCTCAATTTGGCGACCAACCATCATAGCGGCCAGTTTATTCTGGTCAGCCTCTTGTGGGGTGGTTGTTCCAACCACTTTGCCGGCTCGAATAACCGTGATGCGATCTGAAAAGTCCATCACCTCACGCAGTTTATGGGTGATAAAGATGATGGATTTGCCATGCTCCACCAAAGACTTCATGATGCCGAATAACTCATCCACTTCCTGTGGGGTCAATACTGCAGTTGGCTCATCCAGAATCAGGATTTCGGCTTCACGGAATAACAATTTGATAATCTCAACCCGTTGCTGCAATCCTACTGGCAAATCCTTTATATAAGCATCTGGGTCAACCTGCAAATTATACTGTCGAGATATTTCCCGAATACGAGCTGCCGCTCTACGGCGATCCAAAAAGCCCCCGCCCCGCACATATTCATCTCCCAGCATAACGTTATCCGTTACAGTAAACACCGGCACCAGCATAAAATGCTGGTGAACCATACCAATGCCCTGAGCAATCGCGTCACTGGGAGAATGGATATCAATTTTCTTGCCTCTGACAAAGATTTCCCCCTCATCAGGTTTATACAAGCCATACAGAATATTCATCAGGGTGGTCTTTCCTGCGCCGTTCTCGCCCAACAAAGCCAACACTTCACCCTGATTTAATGTCAGATCAATATGATCATTTGCTAAAACACCGGGAAATTGTTTAGTGATGCCGCGCAGTTCCAGGATAGGAGCCATGAGCACCTCGATTTTTTGATAAGCTGCCTTGCAGTGATTTTTATTTTACCATGAAACTCGACGAACTATCTCAAAAAATTAGAGCCAGGCAAGATATGCCTGGCTCTGAGTGTTTCGGCTTTTGGCTTAGTACACGCCCTCAGGGACAGTCTTGATTTCGCCAGAAATGATCTTCGGAATCAAAGCTTCAATTTCCTTCTTCAGTTCCTCTGGGACTTTGCCTTCCCAAGCAGAGCCGTACTTCAAACCAACACCACCGTTCTCCAGCGTTCCAATCCAGTTACCGGACTGCCATTTGCCTTCTACAATCATGCCGATAGTTTCTGTAACAAACAGATCCATGTTCTTCATAGCGTTGCTCAGAATATAATCGGCCTTATCAGGATTGGCGAGCGACCAGTCATTGTCAACGCCAATGAGTAAACCGCTCTTGCGCTCTTCCATCACTGCCAGCGTACCCAGACCAACCGGACCAGCCACGGGCATGATGATGTCTGCACCTTCGTCCATCAGGGTTTCACCCATCTTGCGGCCGTCGTCGGTGCTTTCAAAGTTGCCAACTTCCAAACCCTGACGCTTCTCAACATCCCAGCCCAAAACTTTGACGTTTGTGCCGTGCACTTTATTGTATTCAGCCACACCCAGTGCAAAGCCATCCATGAACCTCGTGGTGGCAGGGAAGGCAATACCTACATAGGTGCCCACCTTGCCGGTTTTGGTCATACCAGCCGCCAGATAGCCATTCAGGAAGGTCGCCTGATCAATGGCAAAGCCACTACCACGCAGGTTATCATAAACCAGATAATCCACGTCAATCGTAGCAAATTTCTGATCAGGGTTGGCTTCAGCGGCCGCCTTGGTGGCATCTGCCAACAGAAAACCGACGGTGATGATCAAGTCGCATTTGTCTTCCAGGAAGGCATTGATGTTGACTTCATAATCCGCCTGTTGCTGGGATTCAAGGTATTTCCCTTCAACATTTGGATATTTCTTCATCGCATCTTCAACACCCTTCCAGGCGGTTGCATTGAAGGATTTATCATCAATACCGCCCACGTCTGTTACCTGACAAGCTTTTACCTTAGGCTGCTCGGGGGCTTTGGTGGGTTCTGGCGCCTTGGTCGGCTCGGGGGCCTTGGTGGGCTCTGGCGCCTTGGTTGGCTCGGGGGCCTTAGTGGGTTCTGGCGGCGGTGTAGCTGCAGGAGCACAGGCAGCCAACAACATCGAGGCTAAAACCAGAACAGACAGAAGCAGATACAACTTTTTCATATCGTTCTCCTTCTCCTCAAATATGGGATTTGAAATTTTGGAGGGCTTATCATGCTGATTTTATTTTTACCCTCCCATACGACACAAGTATAACCTGTTTCAAAACGGGATGCAAGATGGCTTGTTGGATCAAGTTTCAGGTTCTCTCTAACTTGTCACCTTTGCTGCTCTCTTCTTCAAGATGTTGTAAATATTTTCGGTCTGCTTCGCTCAAATCAGCCGCTTTGAGCAGATCAGGACGACGCAGCCAGGTGCGCCTGAGCGCTTGTTCTCGGCGCCAGCGGGCGATTTCAGCATGATGCCCCGAAAGCAAAACATCTGGAACACGCCAGCCGCGAAACTCCACAGGGCGGGTGTAGTGAGGGTATTCGAGCAAACCTGTTGCATAGGAGTCGTCTATTGCACCATTCGGATCCCCCAAAACTCCTGGTATCAGACGGGAAACTGCATCAATAATTACCAGGGCTGGAAGCTCCCCGCCGGTTAATACAAAATCCCCAATCGAAATCTCATCGCTGACCAGATGCTCACGCACGCGCTCGTCAACACCCTCATAATGACCACACAATAACCCAATGCGTGGAAAAGACAATAATTCCTGGGCAACTTTTTGGGTGAATAGCCTTCCCTGCGGTGTCAATAAGATTACCGGGTGTTGCGGTGGGCTTCCCAAAATTGCCTCAACAGCATTGAAAATTGGCTCCGCCTTCATCACCATGCCCCCTCCCCCTCCGTAAGGGGGCTCGTCGGTCACATGATGTCTTCCCGGCGCCCAAGCGCGTATGTCATGCAAACGTACCGTAACCAGCCCGCGAGTTATGGCACGCTGCAAGATACTGGCTTGCAGATACGAGGTGAACATATCCGGAAAAAGAGTGAAGACATCGAATTCCATACCTGCATTCTACATCAGTCTCGAAATTTTTGTCAGTGGTGTCTCCACTCTGCTCCATAATTGCCGCGAATTAGAAGTTCAATACGAAGAGAGACGGTTAAATGTGGGACTCAATGCTGGATATAAAGTTCTGTATTCCTCATACAATCGCTGATAAACTCTCACTTGGTCCAACTGCGGTGTAACTCGTTCCACTGGGTGAACAACAGTCTGACAGCAGGATTGTACCGAGTCCCAACAACCAATACCCACACCTGCCAAAAGTGCCGCCCCATAGGCAGCACCCTCCACCGTGTTAACAGTAACCATCTCAGTATCCATCACATCTGCCAGTATCTGACGCCACAGCGCACTGCGTGCTCCGCCGCCGGACACACGAACCTGTCGAATCTCCGCTAAACCCGCCTGGCGCATCAATTCCATACTATCTCGCAACCCAAATGCTACCCCCTCCAGAACAGCGCGGGTCATATGTGCCTGGGTATGGCGAATTGTTATCCCGACAAATGCGGCGCGTGCCAGAGGGTCCGGATGCGGGGTGCGCTCGCCGGTCAGATACGGTAGAAACAACAATCCTTCACTTCCTGCAGCAATTTGCCGCGCCGGCTCCAGCAAATCGTCGTATCCCCAATTGGATGCAAACGTATCCCGATACCACTTCAACGACCCAGCCGCCGAAAGCATTACACCCATCAGGTGCCATGTTTGCGGAATTGCATGACAAAAAGCGTGTAACCGTCCCTGTGCCTCAATTACCGGTTCAGAAGTACTGGCAAACACAACTCCGGATGTGCCTAAGGTCAGCGCAACAATGCCAGGTTCTACTGCGCCCACACCTACCGCTTGAGCTGCCTGATCTCCTCCCCCGCCAACAACCGGCGTCCCAGATCTCAAACCGGTTTCCTCAGCAACCTGTTGCGTGATTGTCCCTGTGATTTCGGTTCCCTCAAAGGTCTTTGGCAGCCACATCCTTGGAATCTGCAATTTATCCAAGACTTCATCCGACCAGTCACGCCGCTTCAGGTCAAAAAGGAGCATCCCGGCACCATCCGCTTTATCTACTGCAAACTCGCCCGTTAGACGATAACGAACATAATCTTTAGGCAGTAAAATATGCGCAATGCGAGCATAGACCTGCGGTTCATGCCTGCGCACCCACAAAATCTTCGGCGCAGTAAAGCCAGTGAGCGCTTTGTTTCCTGTAATCGCCAAAAGGTTCTGAAACCCTACCAGCTTTGTGATTTCCTCACATTCTTCCCCTGTACGCTGGTCGTTCCATAAAATCGCCGGGCGCAGCACATTTCCGCGTTCGTCCAAAAGCACTAAACCGTGCATCTGTCCGGTCAAGCCAACCGCAGCGATATCCCCGCCTTGAACACCATGATCTTGTAAAACCCGACGAACGCCTAAGACAGTATTTCTCCACCAGAGATGGGGGTCTTGTTCCGCCCATAACGGTTTGGGAACTTGAAAGTCCTGCTCGATAGAGGCGGATGCCGGAACCTGACCGCGTGTATCCACCAGCAATGCTTTAACCGCAGTGGTCGAAACGTCAATGCCCAGAAGGTATTTGCCACGCATTTTAGCGAATTCCTAAAAGGATTTCATTGGCCAACTGATCCAGTTTCTCGTATTGTAATCCCCGGCTGGCAATTTTATCCACATCAAACTCAAGTGATTTGAGTTGCTCAGCCTTTTTCCGGGAGTATTTTCCTGTATACGGCAACATACTGCCATCGTCCGCATTGACTTCCTGCAACAGTCCCTGTATCTCCGGATCAGCATTCCAGCGGCATGCCTTTTCTTTCAGGACCAAATAAGTCCGCATGCAGCCGCGTGCAAAATCCTTGACGCCTTCATAATCCTCAGTGCGATAGGCATGTGCATCAAAATGTCGGCTGCCTTCATAACCCACATCTTCCAAAAACTTGACCAGGAAAAACGCCTGCTTAAGATTCTGTGCACCAAAACGCCAGTCCTGGTCAAAACGCACATAGTTCTGGTCGTTCAAGTCAATATGGAACAGCTTGCCGGCTTCCCAAGCTTGAGCAACAGCATGCAAAAAGTTTAAGCCAGCCATATGCTCGTGAGCGACTTCCGGATTCACACCCACCATTTCAGGATGATCCAGCGTATTGATGAATGCCAGATACGCCCCTGTGGTTGGAAAATAAATATCCCCGCGCGGTTCGTTCGGCTTTGCTTCCAGCGCAAACTTAAACCCATATCCCTGGTCAATGTTATATTCGCACAGAAAATTGATCGCCTCACGAAACCGCTTGATGGCGTCCACCGGGTTTTTCGCCGCATCCGTATCCACGCCTTCACGACCACCCCAGAACACATACACTTTGGCGCCCAGTTCAGCTCCCAAATCCATGGCTCGCATGGTCTTCTGCAATGCAAAAGCTCGCACTCGTGGGTCATTCGATGTAAATGCCCCATCTTTGAAAATGGGATGACCGAACAAGTTCGTCGTTGCCATTGGGACGACAAGTCCTGTGTCCTTGAGAGCTTGCTTGAAGCGCTTCAAGATCGCTTCCCGCTCGGACGCGCTGGCACCAAATGGGATTAAGTCGTCATCATGAAAGTTCACGCCATATGCACCTGCTTCTGCTAATAGATATACCAGCTCCCAAGGCTGTAATGCCTGACGTACCGGCGCGCCAAACGGATCGCGTCCTACACTGCCTACCGTCCATAATCCAAATGTGAAACGATGTTCTGGCTTTGGTTGATAGAGATCCTCCATTTTCCCATCTCCTCATCTAGCTAATAACAAGTTCTATTTGGCTTCCTGACCGACCATCAAAACAAATCAAGCTGCCACCATCAATTGGAGTAATTCTAGCCGAATTTTTATTTATAGTAGCACTACCGACGCTTAAGCCATACACGAATAGCTCTACCTGTCCGACAGTCGGGCTGATTTCAACCCCCAAATTACTATCGTGCTGACGATACTGTACATGAATCTCAGGATTTCTCGAATCGTAAATCACAAAATGCTTTTCACCAGTCGGAAAATACAACTCAACACTCAACGGATCTAGTGGTTTCTCATCCACGAATTGTTGTACAGGTCCCATAGGAATAATGCTTCCCGCCCGCACCCATAGGGGTAACTTTTCCAAAGGCGCTTTAACCTTGAGCCACCTATTGCCCGGAACAACTCGTTTGCTCCAATAATCTATCCATTGCCCCTCTGGTAGATACACCATACGTTCATTTGACGGTGTCATGATTGGCGCAACAAGAAATGAGTCACCAAAAAGATACTCATCCTCAATTGTCGCAACTGTTGGATCATCCTGAAACTCTAAGACCAATGCGCGTAACATTGGTAGGCTCTGGCGCACACACTCCACTGCTTGAGAGTATATATATGGAATTAAGCGATAACGAAGCTCCATATACCGACGATAAATGGCCTCAGCGCGCTCACCGTAGTACCATGGTTCGCGCGGCGGTTCACCATGTGCGCGTGCATGAGAAGTAAAAGCTGCTAACTGTACCCAGCGACTATATAATTCTGGGGTTGGATTGCCAATAAAACCACCAATGTCATGACTCCAGAATACAAAACCGCTTAACCCAAGACTCAAACCAGAACGCAGGGTACACGGCAAATCGCGCCAGGTTGCACTACCATCACCCGACCAGTGCAACGGATAGCGCTGACTGCCCGCCCAGGCAGAACGCGCCCAGATCAGGGCATTGCCTTTCCCAAAGAACTCTTCACTCACCTCAAAAACCAACTTGTTGTAAAGCAATGGATACAAACACCGCATTGCCCGACTGGGGAAGCGGTGATATACCCCATCTGGAGGTGCACCTTCTCCAAAGTCTACTTTGATAGCAGAAACTCCTTGACGGAAAAGTTTGCGGTATTTTTCCTGAAGGAAAGCTACGACTTCGGGATTAGTTAAATCTGGCATTCCACAGTCATCCTCGTAACCGGGACGGTTATAGGGAACGCCCTGCTCGCGCATGACTAGCCCTTGCCTCTCCTTAAGTTCTGCATACAGCGAGTTATTAACGGGAATATTACACGTTTGCCATAATGACAGATGAAAACCCATTTCCTTCAAACGTGCCGTCATTCCCGCTGGATCAGGAAAACGAACTGGATCGAACTCCAAATCACAGTTATTAATCGTCTTAAACCACCCTGTATCAATATGCATGACGTCAGTAGGAATGCGATGCGCGCGCAATTCTCTGGCAGTCCGTTCAACTTCCTCTTGAGAAGTATATGTAATTCGCCCCATCCAATGTCCAAAAGACCACTTCGGCGGCATTTGGGGATCGCCTGTAATCTGCGTGTAACGTTTCAGAATTTGTTTGAGTGTCGGCCCGTATATTAAGTAAGTGTCCAGCATAGGAGCATAGTCCACGATTAAAGACAAAGCCGCCGCAGTGAGATCGCCAATCCGCACGGTCACCGGAAAAGAAGTATTGATAAACATCCCGTAACCGCGCGTGCTCATGAAAAAGGGAATATTTTTATAGGCGCCGCTGCTGGTATTGTTGTACACCTCTTCCGGCCAGAGATGGATTTTTTGCCCACGTTTATCGAGAGCAAGGTAACGTTCGCCCAAACCGTATATATGTTCGTCATGCCGCAGATCAAACGAATTAAAAACCTGAACACGTTCCTCATCTCGCCGTGCAATTCCCAAGGGATAGGCATAACGATGATAAAAATTCCAAGTTGGATCGAAGTTCACCACTCGCTTTGGTTTGACAATCGGCATCCCCAGACTGCGTGTACAAAACACTTCCTTACCTTCTGAAACATCACCCGCTTGATATACCTTCATTTGCCACGGCTTGCGATACAAAACAACTACCAGACTGGAGGTTTTTAGAGTAATATCCTCTTCCGTCTCCACAACCTCAATCGAGACTGGCTCAGGAAATTCATTAACCACCATAGGTGTATTTCTTAACCCCGGCAAATCACAATCTGGTACTGTTTCACCGTCAGAAAACCGAATGCGAATGATTTCTGGCGTACAAAAATCCAGCCGAATTGTTCCGATCCTGGCTTTTTCTACGGGTAAATGTACATTCTCATAAAAAGTCCCATAAGAAGGATACAGACGCGGTCGAAATTTCATCATTTGGAGTTTCATAACCGCCGTTTTTCCCGAAAACTCAAAGGATAAAATATCCTGAGCCAACTTGACAACGGCTGTTTCTTCTAGAAACTGCGGAGTTTCATACGAATCGCGCATTGTTCATGTCCTTCCATGAGAGAATATTTCGTCTGCAACCCGTGGAGAGAGATTTGCCCCGTGCCCCCACACTGCGCGGACAAGCTTGGTAAAGTAAAGATAATTCTGGAGTGGCACATCCGGCGGCACTAAATGATCACAAAAGCCGATAAAACCGCCTTCTTCCACTAAAGGAAGCAAGCGGTAAACTTCCTTTTCTATCTCTTTAGGAGTCGAAGCCAAAATTCGTTTGCTGAAACCGCCCATCATGCGCAATTCTCTTCCAAACTGTCGGCGGTAACGTAACGGATCACCATCCCAAGTACCAACCTCAACGGGCATTACGCAATTAATTCCACAATCCAACCACAACGGAATCAGCTTTTCAATATTACCATCGCTATCTACCCACCGAATCCCCACTCCATAATGATCCAGCAGATCCGTGATACGGCGGTAGTGAGGAGAGAGAAATTTCTTAAAATGCCGCGGGCTGATCAACGGTCCCGCATTGTAACACATGTCTTCCCAGAAAGCGCAGGCATCCACGTTTGCACCCGCTTCCAGCAACCGCCCTAAGGTTGCTAGAATACAATCGGCAATCGTTTCCACCATTTCTTCAAAGAAAGCCGGATCGTCATAGATAATCAGCGAAACCGCTTCAACCCCCATCCAATCGCGAATCCAGCCATACAATCCACCAACCCAGGGTACTACCAGTTCGCTGTAACCTGGCTGTGCCCAACGCATGACTCTTTCCGAGAGGTCAGGTGGCATTCTATCGGGGTGATCCGGACTCAAACGAGGTTTGTAATATTTTTCCCAGGACCCACGATCTACTAACAAATGTCCAAGATGTGCCGGAATGGTGTCGTGAAACTTTTTCCGTAATACTCGAACTCCATCAGCTTGCTGCACAACCTCTTCTTCACCGCGATCTTCCAGAATAATCTCATCAAACGGCGGAACTAATCCGGCATTAACACCCGTTGCATACGTCGCATCACTCAAGCAAAAATCAAACCCCCAAAAAAGATGGACGTTCTTACTAGTAAAGTTTGCAGGCAAACCTTCTGAACGCCAACGCTCTAGCGTTTCATTCCAATAGCCGAAATCAAACAGTGGAATGCGGTCAGCAGATTCATAGCGCATCACACGACCAAAACGTTCCCGCAAGTTCATGGATCATTCTTCCCAAAAATGTGAACGTTTACATAATAACATAAGCGTTTTCAGGTGTCAACCACCTTTTTCTCTCCCCCGAACAATATAATAGAGCCATCAAAAGACATTTTTACAGCCGATTTTCAGTAAATTCACATCACGAAAGACAAAATTACCAGTTGACAAACCCAGAATAATCTTGTATTATACAAAAGGGTATGTTAACGTTAACATCATTTGTATTCCCTGATTCCAATATCAATTTTATATGACCACTCTTCTCCAGTTTTCAAGCGACCATTGGCACAAATTGCAAAATGATTGGGCATTGTGGTGGCAAGGCAAACTTGACCGCCCCCTCATAGTTATTGAGGCATTTGATGCTCATAGTGGTTTGACCTATGAACATCTTTATCCTAACCTTGTTCAATTTGGCTTAAACACATCAGCGAAGAAAATCCTTGACCAGATTGAACCGGTTATCCAATCTGTCCACTGGCTTGGCGACGCATATCCGCGATGGTGGCTAAATTTCGGCCCAGGCATTTTGGCTGCATTTCTTGGCAGCCAAGTTAATTGTGTCAACGGTGTAACTTGGTTCGCACCCTCACTGCATAACAAGGAACTTCGAACAATCACCCTCTCCCTTGACCCAAATGCGCCATGGTATCGGTACACCCTCACGGTTTTTGAAGCGGCAGTACAACGTTGGGGTAATTCGATCGTAATTGGGTACCCAGACCTTGGTGGAATTCTAGACATTCTGGCAAGTTTGCGCGGTACGGATAAGCTGCTTCTTGACGTTGTTGATACCCCAGAGGAGGTCTCACGACTCTGCAGCGAGATTACTCGGACCTGGCTTGAAGTCTTTAAGCAACTCAACCAAATTCACAACAGTAGCGCTACACTTGGTTTTTCAAGCTGGGCACCGCTCTGGATGCCCAATAGTGGCTACATGCTACAATGCGACTTCAGTTACATGATCTCGCCACGTATGTTCCAAAAGTTTGTGTTACCAGACTTAGTTACATGCTGTCAGGAAATGCACTTTCCCTTTTACCACTTAGATGGCAAAGGACAACTGGTACATTTGAAAAGCCTGCTGGAAATCGAACAACTAAAAGGCATCCAATGGATACCCGGCGATGGCGCTCCACCTGCAGAAGATTGGCTAGAGTTACTCGATGAAATTCGCCAAAAACAAAAACTTTGCCAGGTATATGTTACTCCCGCTGGAGCACAGAAAATCGTCCGTGAACTGGGTGGCCAAGGATTTGTGCTATCACTTTGGGAAAAAGACGATAACGGTCGCTATCGCAACCTGACCCTCCAAGAAGCTGAAATAGCCCTGGAGACGCTTCACAAAGAAGGCATCTCAATATGAGAAAAAGTTACCGATGCACGATTAAGGATATTGCAAGCCGGGCAGGCGTTTCAGCCCAGACGGTTTCGCGCGTGATCAATAATTCACCAAATGTCTCAATTGAAACCCGACAGCGAATTCAAAAATTGATTCACGAGCTTGGTTATCAACCCAATTTGGTTGCGCGCAATCTGGTTAAGCAGAGTTCGATGAATGTTGGCGTTATGGTCAGCAGTTTGGAGTACATTGGCCCGCATCTTTTCCTGACTGGTATCGAAAGACAGGCTGTTGAATACGGCTATTCGCTGATACTGACCATTTTGGATGATCCAATCCCCGAGAATCTCGAAGAACCAGTCCGAATGCTGCTTGCGCATCAAGTCAGCGGGATTATTTGGGTAGTGCCAGAATACGGTAACAATTATGCTTGGTGGCGCAAGCCAGGACAGGCTGAGTTTCTAGCAAATTTTCCGATCGTGTTTATGAATGCGCGTCCCGTGCCTGGCACGTC
The DNA here is from genome assembly GCA_020725865.1 of Anaerolinea sp. Taxonomy (GTDB): domain Bacteria; phylum Chloroflexota; class Anaerolineae; order Anaerolineales; family Anaerolineaceae; genus DYEC01. Next base: position 51,685 of record DYEC01000013.1, read on the forward strand.
GGTTGTAAGCCCAGATGATCGGCATGGGGCATATCTTGTAACTCGACATCTGCTCGAACAAGGGTATCGTCAAATTGGTATCATCACCGGACCTTCGGATGGGTGGGAAGCAAATCAGCGTCTGGCCGGCTGGCGTGACGCCTTACTGGAAAAAGGGATCTCCCCTCAAGAAAATCAGGTTGCTGTTGGAAATTGGAAAGCAGAATGCGGCGAGCCTTGCCTGAAGAAGTTATTAAAAGATTATCCAGAGATGGATGCTCTTTTCGTCAGTAGTGACCAGATGGCTCTTGGTGTCTTATCCGCAGCTTTTCGGCTTGGTATTCATATTCCTGAAGACCTTGCAATTGCAGGGTTTGACGACTTCCCTGAAACCGCTTACTACACACCACCGTTAACCACAGTTCGGCGCAAACACATCGAGACGGGAAAACTGGCAATGCGCGAGTTACACAGAAAAATTCAAGCATATAAAGCTGGAAAACCTCTTGAACATGGCAGTGTGTATATGCAACCGGAACTGATCATTCGGAATAGTACTCCCCCAAAAACTCCTGCCGAAAAGCATTAATGGTCAGCTATGGAAGTTGCATCCGCCTATGTCAAAGAGCATAACGCCGAAGCAGCAGCCGTATGGCAAGCATTCCATGCCGGCAATCCGATCAGACCGCCAGTCTTTCTTGGTACCAATACACAGTTCTTTATCTTCAATGATGACTTGAATCCCAATGAAGCGATTAGCTTTGAAAAGTATTCGACGGATGCGCGGACAATGTTTGAGTTCCAGCTCCAAGCCGCACTGTGGCGAGCCGAAAACATCGCACCCTATTGCGATGACTCAATAGGATTACCAGATGAATTCTCCGTCAAAGTAGACCTGCAAAATTTTGATGAAGCCGCTTATTTTGGCGCACCTGTGGTCTTTTTACCGGGTCAGGTACCAGATACCCGCCCCATTCTGGAAGGCAACCGCAAATATGCTTTGTTTGATCAGGGTCTACCCGACCCTCTTTACGGTGGCTGGTATCGCAGGGCGCATGAAATGTATGAACAGATGCAGGTGCTAATTAAGTCACAGCCAACCTTCAGTGGTCGCCCAATACGATTGGAACCGTTTGGCATCTATACTTGCGGAATTCTGACCGTAGCACATTCGCTACGCGGAAATGCATTATTCACTGATTTTTATGATGACCCTGATTATGTACACCAATTGCTCAAGTTTATCACAGAGGCTACTATAGCCCGTATTCGTGCTCATCAGCGTCTGTTTGGTTTAGGCGAACTTGCACCATCCCTGTTCTTTGCTGACGATTCAATTCAATTGATCTCGACCAAACTTTTAAAAGAGTTTGTTCTTCCACTTTATAAACACTTGAAAGCAAGCGTGACTACCGCCGAACGAGTCAAGATCCACCTATGTGGCAATGCCCAACGCCACTTTAAGTTGCTACGTGATGAAATCGGAGCCTACGGGTTTGATACAGGCTTTCCAATAGACTTTTCCACCCTACGCCAAGAACTAGGAGAGGAGGTCACAATCTGGGGCGGGCCAAACGTTATGCTACTCAGAAACGGTACAGAAGAAGAAACCTGTAAGGAGACCTTACGCATCTTGAATTCGGGAATATGTAAAGGTGGCAAGTTCATCTTGCGTGAAGGGAATAATCTTCCACCGTATACACCTCTTAAGAATCTTGAAGCAATGTATCAGGCAGCGCGGTCCTGGAGTTATTCCACCAATGAGATTGACTTTTTTCGGATAGGAGGTGAAGCCCAGTATTCCAAAAAGTAAAAACCACAAAATAAAATCTATCCTATTTCCATTTGAGATGAAAACTTTTGAGCTTTGAGGAGGAATATCATGAAGAAAGTATTTTTTGTGATTTTCGCAATGTTGACCGTCGCCATGATGGTATTGACTGCCTGCGCGCCGGCCGCTGTCCCCACTCCCGAAAAGGTTGTGGAAACTGTGGTTGTGGAGAAAGAGGTTGAAAAGACCGTTGTGGTTGAGAAGCCTACTGAAGCAGGTGAGCTAAATATCTGGGGGTTCTACGACCTCACCAATACCGAAGATAGCCGCCCTGTGATGCTAAAACAGGCAATTGACTCCTTCCAAGCAACCACTGGTATCAAGGTCAATTATGAACAGGTTGCTTGGGATCAGATGGCGAAGAAGGTAGCTCTGGCTGCTCAATCTGGCGGCGATATGCCCGATCTGATCATGATTGCTTATGAATACGTGCAGGGTCTGGTTAATGCAGGCGCACTGATGGATATCAAGAGCCAGATCGAGTCAACTTTCTTCTACAATGACTTGAACGAATTTGAAAAAATGCTCAACGAAGAAAAAGGCAAGCGCTATGCCGTTGGCACCTTTGTCGGCGGTGGCAACTGGTACTACGACGTCGAAATGCTGCCCAACGGGCTACCAGCTCAAGCCAATGACTGGATGGCGGAATGTGAGCGCCTTAAAAAGGAGGGAAAGTTTCTTGCTACTTTCTTTGCAGGGCGACACTCTGCAGCAGTGCAGCAAGGCCTTGCCCCTCTGGTATGGTCGGCGGGTGGACAAATTTTCGATGAAGAAGGGAAACCTGTATTTGCAAACGAAGCTACAGTAGAAGCCATTAACTGGTGGCGCACTCTATTGCAGAACAAATGCGTCCCTGAAGTGGCATTCACCGGCGACTGGTCAGCAACAGAAGCCCCATTTGTAGATCGGAGCGCCGCCGCAGTGCGAGGTGGCACTTGGTCCTATATTTATATCACTGGACTCAAAGAGCGTTTCGAGTCTGGTAAAGTAAAGATTGGTGTGCCTCCCGGTATGAAAGGTAATCAGGGTTATGTTTTCATGAACACTGAAACCTGGGCGGTTACCAGCGGCGCTAAAAATGTGGATAATGCTATCGCCTTTATCAACTTCTTCTACAACCCAGCCGTGTTAGCTCCTTGGGCAAAGGCAAATTATGGTATTCCTGCCACTGCTTCAGCTTTGCAGAATCCAATTTTTGAAAGCCAGTTCTACGCTGATAGCCGCGATAATCTCACGAAACATGGACATAAGTCCGACGTTAGCCCGTACTATAACGAAACCATGGATGCTCTGGCAGCCGTTACCCAGGAATTGGTATTGAATCCTTCGCTGGATGTAATGGAGAAACTCAAACAAGCCCAGGACGAAATTCTGACCAAATACTGGTAACCCAATCATTTCTTGATAGGTATGCAGGCAAGTTGATGCCTGCATACCTTAACTTCTGAAAATCCTGATTATGGTTAAGCATTCGGGGTAGTGTGATGAAAAACAAAAACTCTTTTTATCCTTATCTGCTTACCCTTCCAGCAATCCTATTCCTGATGCTGGTGAGCCTCTACCCTACGTTGTATAGCTTTTATCTTTCGATGACGCGCAGTAAACAAGGTATTACCGAATTTGTCGGATTGCGTAATTACGAAGTCATCCTCAGAAGCTCCGATTTCAGACAGAGCCTTCAACTTACTATTATTTTTACAGTCTTCTACGTATTTCTCACTGTAGCCATTGCGTACATCTTAGCGCTTATGCTCAACCGAGGCTTAAGGCTGACTGGAATATACATGACGATCATCTTTCTTCCATGGGTACTCTCTGAGATCACCTCTGGTGTAGTATGGCGTTGGATGTTTTATCAGGACTATGGGATCTTACAAAATCTAATCGGCCCGATATTGGGTGGTAAGGCAATTATTACTACAAACTGGGGAGCAATGGCAATTGTTATCACTGCAACCACATGGCGATCAATCAGCTTTGCCATGCTGTTACTTCTAGCAGGTTTGCAAACAGTACCAAGAGAAATCTATGAGGCCGCATCAATAGACGGATCTGGTGGATGGAGTACCTTCTGGCGTATTACCTGGCCCCTAGTCAGACCAACAACAATTGTAACCATTGTCTTTATTACAATTCAGGCAATCAATGGCGTTGGGATGGTCCTGGCAATAACAGAGGGCGGTCCCGGTCGTGCTACCGAAATCTTAGGGGTTCACATGTATCGCGAGGCAATGGAATTTTTCAATTTCGGTTATGCTGCGGCTTTATCTGTCGTATTGCTGATCATCAATATTATTCTTGCGGCTTTCTATCTGCGTTCGATGCAACAAGAAAGTGCTCTAGCGTCATAAAAACGGAGGCCCCACCATGATAAGACGAAAACAAGCCATTAATGCTTTTCTGAACGCTTTCTTAATCAGCTTCTGCGCGATTATGCTGTTTCCAGTGATTTACGCAATATTGGTTTCTTTGCACCGCCCGGGGTACGGATTCTTCAGCATCATCCCTGATATCTGGACATTGGAAAATTACAACCGGCTCTTCGTGTACGGAAAGTTTCCACGCTATATTTTGAACAGTGTAATTAACGCCGGAGGAGGTGCACTTGTTTCCACCATGTTAGCTACACTTGCAGCCTATGCTTTTGCACGTCTCGAATTTAAGGGGAAAAAGATCATGAATGCCTTTGTCTTAGGAATGATGATGTTACCGGGGTTGGTAAGTATCATTCCAATCTACCGTATCGCCAGTGACCTCAAACTACTCAACACTTACACGCTCATGATCGCTGTTTTTGGTGCCTACGGGATCCCTTTGGCGATTTGGATCATGAAAGGCTTTTTTGAAAGCATTCCCCGCGCTCTTGAGGAAGCTGCAGCCATTGATGGCGCGACCCCGGTGCAGACTTTCTGGCAGATTGTACTGCCCTTAACAACACCGGGACTGATTGCCACCTTTCTGATCAATTTCGTGTATAGCTGGAACAATTTTTTCACACCACTCGTGTTAATCTCAAAGACTGACATGAAAATGGCTACAGTCGGATTATTCGACTTTCAACATGTTCTGGAAGGGAACCAGGATGAACTGCTTGCCGCAGCCTGTGTGGTCATCATGGTGCCGGCAATCGTTCTATTTCTCGTCACGCGTGAATACTTCATGCGCGGAATGGTTGAGGGAGCTGTAAAAGGATAAAAGCTTATAGGATTAATTTCTCTTGGGAGACTTTTACCCCTTTGCCTTAAGCCACCAGGGGTAAAAAATAATATTCCCCCCACGCGTTAGAATACTATCAAACAGATAACTTGTAAACTGCCAATTACACTACCACCTTGACGGTTAATTTCAATGGATGGTAAGATGAATTTATGTACTTAAAGGGAAGCAAGCTGAACTATACAAGGCGGCGAAAACGCTCCAACCCCTGGCGTATTCTGGTGTTGGTTGTGCTGGTGGGAATTGCTCTTTACTTTAACGAAATAGTAGTACCGAAAACACCTCCCTTGTTTATTCCCACTTCCACCCCAACGCGATCACCCGAATCGTTCGTCAGCGAAGCACAAACTCTTGAAACACAGGGCAAAATTAACCAAGCGATACAGGCATATAAAAAAGCGGCAGAAGTTGATCCCAAAAACCCGATTAATTATATTGCTATGGCTAGACTGCAAATCTATGCAGGCAACTATGAGGAAGCCGCAACCAACGCAGCTAACGCCTTGTTGTTAAATCCCAACAATTCCACAGCTCATGCCCTGCGCGGCTGGGCGCTGGGCTTCACTGGCGATTTCTTAGAAGCTGAAGGAGCGTTGCGAAGAGCCCTGGAGCTCGATCCCAATAATGCGGCTGCTTATAGTTACCTTGCCGAAGTAACTATTCTTAAGATCCAAGCCGGTCAAGGTGACCTAAACTCACTGCAAAAAGCGATCGAAAATTCACGCAAAGCCGAAGAACTTGCCCCTGGTCAAATGGAAACCCATCGTGCCCGCGGGGTGGTTTTAGAACACACTGCTAACTACGAGGAAGCTGTTCGTGAATTTGAAGCTGCTATTGCCCGCAATCCGAATATAGCTGACCTGCATTTAGCATTGGGTCGTAATTACCGGGCTTTACAACAATACGATAAAGCAGTTGAAGAATTTAACCGCGCAAATGCTCTCAATCCGACCGATCCCCTCTCGTTAACCTATATTTCCCGCACCTATGCAACCGTTGGTGAATATGCAAAGGCAATTCAGTTTGCCCAACAGGCATTGAAAATCAGTCCCGATGATCCTTTTTTGTGGGGGAATCTCGGACAGATGTTGTATCGTAACCGCGAATACCCGAGTGCAGTCAGAGCCTTACGCCTGGCCGTTCGAGGCGGCGCAACAGAAGATGGCACACTGGTTAAGGGACTGCCGTTGGATTATGGACGCGTTGCCGAGTACTATTATACATATGGGCTGGCACTTGCCCGTCAAGGAGAATGCGGCGAAGCCCTGGAAATCTCGCGCACACTTATGGAAGGTGTGCCAAATGATGAGACAGCTGTGTATAATGCTCAGGAAATCATCAATATCTGTAAAGAGATTGCCCAAACACCAGGCAGTTCATCCGGTGCCCCAACCCCAGTCCCAACTGGTCAGTTAACTTCCGAATCCGGAAACTCCACGCCAGTGCAACAGGGAACGCCAAACCCTTAACCATAGTCTGATAATCATGATTTTGACTGGCAAGAAACCCACCTTTCGACAAAAGCACACTCAGACCAATCCCAATCGAGTCCTGATCCTGTTAGGACTACTCATCCTCAGCTTGTTCTTGTTACGAGCGGTGGAAAATGGACAGGTTCATTCACCGTTTGCGCCCACTCCTGTCCCTACCCGTTCAGCAGAATCTTATGTTCTGGAAGGCGAAACTCACTTCGTTGCCGGCAATCTGCCGGAGGCAATTGTTGCCTATCAACAAGCAACACGAATGGAACCAAACAACGCGCAGATTTTTTCGGAGCTGGCCCGCATCCAGACCTACTCATCCGCTTCACTTACTACAGATGCTCAGAAAAGTGCTCGTCTACAAGAAGCGCTGTTATCCGCTGATCAGGCAGTAGCAATAGCCCCTGAGGACAGCACTGCTCACGCGATACGCGCTTTCGTGCTGGATTGGAATGCCAATCCAAATCTGGCAGGAGAAAAAGCAACTCAATACCTGCTAGAAGCAGAACAAGAAGTCGTACGCGCTTTACAATTAGACAACCTCAACGCGCTTGCCTTGGCTTATTACGCTGAGATCCTCCTGGATCAGACAAAATACTTGCAGGCAGAACAATACATTCGGCAGGCAGTTGAACGAGACGATTCGCTAATGGACGTACATAGGATATACGCCCTTGTGCTGGAAACCTTGGGGGATTATGGCGGAGCCATCAACGAATATAAGAAAGCCATTCAAATCACCCCCAACCTTACGTTTTTATATATTTCTACCGGTGTAAATTACCGACAACTCAAACAGTATGATATCGCCCTGGAATACTTTTCTCAAGCTGCTCAAATCAACGAACAGTTGGGTATTAAGGATCCAATTCCGTATCTGGCAATTGGAAAAACTTATTCTCAAATGGGAGAATTTTTTGCCGCATCACTTAACGTGCGCAAAGCACTGACCTATGATCCTGCAAACCCAGATACTTACGGATCGTTAGGGGTCGTTTATTTCAAGGCGCGCAACTATGAAAGCGCCATTCCCGCCCTTAAATGTGCTGTTCGCGGTTGTACCGCCGAAGAAAGTTGTGCTGTGCGCCGCTGTGACCCAGCTCAAGACCCGGAGATTGAGATTAAAGGCTTACCCCTTACGGGCTCGACGGTGGTATATTATTTCACATATGGCTCAGTCCTGGCAGGAATGCATCGCCCTACCGACAATAAATGTGAAGAAGCTGTCAAAGTACTAAAAGAAGTGCGTACCGGTTTTTCAAATGATCCGACCATCATGCAAATTGTTGAAGCCAGCGAGCAGATATGTGCTTCATTTGGTTATCGTTGATGAATATCAGAAATTTATAAGAATTTTCCCGCCGCTCTTGACTTCCTAAATAAATACGGTTATTATAAACGCAGTTTAGCACTCAAACATAAAGAGTGCTAAAACATTTCAAGTCCACAAACTCGAATGAGGAGGTATAAGCATGGCAATTAATCTCAAACCCCTTGGGAATCGCCTCGTGGTAGAACCCATTGAACAGGAAGAGATCACCGCGACAGGCATCGTTCTTCCCGATACTGCAAAAGAAAAGCCGATGAAAGGCAAGGTCATTGCCGCTGGACCCGGCGATCGGGACGAAGCAGGAAAGCGTATCCCGATGGATGTTTCTGTTGGTGACACCGTGTTGTTTGCCAAATATGCCGGCACAGAGATCAAGATTGATAACAAAAAACTCTTGATCCTGCGCGAAAGCGACCTGCTGGCGATCATTGTTGAATAATCCCTATCATTTATTATAAGGAGTGTCTAGAATGGCTGCGAAACAACTCGTTTTTGCCGAAGAAGCTCGCCGTAAGCTGAAAAACGGCATTGATATTCTTGCTACTGCTGTAGCTACCACTCTGGGACCCAAGGGCCGTAATGTTGCCCTGGACCGCAAATTTGGCTCCCCGACCATCACGCACGACGGTGTGACTGTAGCCAAAGAGATCGAATTGCAGGATCCCTTCGAGAATATGGGCGCTCAGCTCCTCAAAGAAGCTGCGACCAAAACCAATGACATCGCTGGTGATGGCACAACCACCTCTACCGTTTTGGCTCATGCGATGGTCACAGAAGGTTTGAAGACTCTGGCTGCTGGCGCCAATCCCATGCTGCTCAAGCGCGGTATTGAAGCAGCCGCCAAAGCCGTATCCGACGCCATCAAAGACCAAAAAATTGATGTAACTACCAAAGAAGACATTGCTAATGTGGCTGCCATTTCTGCCCAGGACCGCGAAATTGGCGATTTGATCGCCGAAGTAATGGACAAAGTTGGCAAAGACGGCGTTATCACGGTAGAAGAGGGCAAAGGACTGGGCTTCGAGAAAGATTATGTTGAGGGTATGCAATTTGATCGTGGTTATATCTCACCCTACTTTATCACCAACACCGACAAGATGGTTTCTGAGATCGAAAAACCTTCTATTCTAGTGTATGACAAGAAGATCTCAGCTGTGGCCGACATCCTGCCCTTGCTTGAAAAAGCTGTGCAATCGGGCCGCCGAAACCTGGTAATTATTGCCGAAGATGTTGATGGTGAAGCCTTGGCTACCCTCGTGGTCAACAAACTGCGCGGCATTATGAATGTGCTGGCCGTCAAAGCCCCGGGTTTTGGTGATCGCCGCAAAGCCATGCTGCAAGATATCGCCATCCTTACCGGTGCTTTCTTGATCTCGGAGGAAACCGGGCGCAAGCTGGAGACCGCTACAGTGGCTGACCTCGGTGAAGCGGAGAAAGTGATCGCTGACAAAGATAACACAACCATCGTCGGCGGCAAAGGCAAAGAGGCTGACATCAAAGCCCGTATTGAACAAATCCGGGTGGAGATTGAAAAAACCACCAGCGACTATGATCGCGAAAAATTGCAAGAACGCCTTGCCAAACTTTCGGGTGGTGTGGCGGTTATCAAGGTTGGTGCAGCTACCGAACCTGAACTTAAGGAAAAGAAACATCGCGTCGAGGATGCCCTCTCTGCTACTCGTGCCGCAGTTGAGGAAGGTATCGTGCCGGGTGGTGGTGTTGCTCTGCTCAATGCCATGGCTGCATTGGATAACCTCAAGATGCAGTATGACGATGAACAAATTGGTGTGAATATCGTACGCAAGGCTCTCGAAGTTCCTACCCGCAAGATTGCTGAAAATGCCGGCAAAGATGGGTCTGTCATCGTAGAAAATATCCGCCAGGCTCAGAAGAAAGAAAACAACAATAAGATTGGGTATGATGTCTTGCGCGATGAGTATATTGATATGGTCAAAGGCGGTGTCATTGACCCGGCAAAGGTCACACGCGGTGCGTTGGAGAATGCTGCTTCTATCGCAGCAATGATTCTGACCACTGAAGCGCTAATGACTGATATTCCCGAAAAAGAGAAACCGGCACCTCCTCCGATGCCGGAATACTAAACCCAAAAAGTAACTCATAAAAAATCAGGGCAGATTTCAGCACGCTGCCCTGATTTTATTTTCAAAATGTTCTTTGACTGCGAAAGGCTTACCATAAGCTAAAACGGGTATAAGTATCGTAGTAGTCCTCCCGCTCGGAACGTTTCAGAATTGCAACTATCTGATAGGTAAATGGTGTCATAACGGCTTCAACTGAAACTTTGAATATGTAATTGGTTAGCGTCAGGCTGGCAAACAGTTCCCAGGGAAATACTCCCGCCAGGGTCGCAACGAAGATAAAGACGGCAGTATCTACGCCCTCTCCGACCAGTGTGCTGCCAATCGTGCGCATCCAAAGCCAGCGCCCACGCGTAGCAACCTTCATTTTTGCCAGTACAACCGAGTTGCTGAACTCTCCTGCGAAATAAGCCACCAAACTTGCCAGGACAATACCTCCTGTACTCATCCCGCCCAGTATAGCTTCATAAGCTGTCTGCCCTGCATAACTTTCCCAGCTTGACTCACCAGGCAGAAAGCGGACAATTCCAAGCACCAGAGCACTTAATGCCAGACAGGCAAAGCCCGTCCAAATCACGCGGCGTGAACGCCGAAAACCGTAAACTTCGGTTAGCACATCCCCAAAAATATAACTCACCGGAAATAGCAGCGTCCCTGCGTCAAATGAAAGCGGTACCCCGAATAGCGATACCCCCCAATCAACAATTTTTGCCGAGGAAGCAATATTACTGATGATTAATACAGTGACGAATAACGCCATCACCAGATCAAAATAACGGTATTCGCGATTCACCAATCCAACAAAATCTCCTTTTTGGTTTTTTTCTTTGTTGCATAAAAATTTCCAGAATAAAAACAAATCAACGATAAATTCAAATTACCCGAAAGGCTCTTGATTATGATTTATACCACAAACAGAAACTTGGACAACAAGAAAAATAGACAGCCCGCTTAATCATGAGTGCAGCGGACCGTCTATCAATACTTTCAGCTGGAAGTAATGGGATGGTTACTTTGTCCCACCAACCAGAAGACTCATTAAGGTGTTGGCAATAATGGTGGCAGATTGTGCGCGATGGGGCGTTTGCCCCATTTGGCTACCAGCTACAATAGCCTGCACCAACGCTTCCATATTTGAGCGACCCTGTTGTTTGGCTTGCAAAAAGTTCATTCCGATGTTCAATCCCATGCTCAATAACTGAGACGTATCTGGAGCCTGCTGTGGTGGCTGGTTTTGAGGCTGATTCTCACTGCCTAATAACGCGCCCAGTAAATCAGCAATGGGCGATTCTGCACCGGCAGGCGCCTGCGCTTGGGCTTGTCCCCCACCCAAGAACGTGCCCAACAAATCAGCAACGGGTGATTCTGCACTGGCAGGTGTCTGCGCTTGACTTTGTCCACCGCCCAATAGCGCGCTGATTAACATCATGGCATTATTAGAGGTGAGTTGCTGACCCTTGAACTGATTAGCCGCCTGAGCCAGTCCTTGCGCGTAAGCCTGCCCGGATCCAGACTTGGCTCTCTTGCTCAAATAATCGCTGGCATAGGCAAGTTGTTCAGAAACATCGGCTCCTTTCTTAGTTTTGACAGCTTTGGTGACCATTTCAAAGACCTGGACAATATTATCCCCATGGTCGTGGTTGTAACTATCAGCCTGATTGAGCACATCCCGGTTCTGTGCCAGGTTTTTCGCAACCGCCTGGAATACTTTCACAAGATCTACGTTATCTGTCATCTCTTGCTACAACCCCTGTTCTATTTCTTCTTCATTTCTTCTGGCAGCTCTGGGATTTTCAACACCATACCCGGCTTGATAATATTGGGGTTGTCTCCAATGACTTCCTTATTGGCTTCATAGATCAGCATCCAGTAAGGACGAGTAGCATTTCCATAATACTTCAGCGCAACATGACTAAGTGTTTCATCCCAGCCTTTGACTTCATATTCTGCAATGAATTTGGGCGCGGCAGCGGCCGCAGCAGCCGCTCGAGCAGCTGCCAACCGAGCCTCATGCTCTCGCATCTCCTGCAAAACCTGTTCAGACTTTTCTCGGGCTTCTTTTTGTCTTAATTCTTCTTCCAGTTTTTTGGCTTTTGCCTCTGCCTCAGCAATTTTAGCTTCAGCCTCCCGAGCACGTTGTTGGGCAGCCTGAGCTTCCTGTTCAGCAGCAAGTGCTGCCTGGCGAGCTTTTTCGGCCGCTTCTTTTTCATCGCGGCTTGTCAATGCATCAACCGCTCGATCAAATATACCCTTCTTTTTTTCTTCTGCCATTTTCCTTCCTCCTCTCAAACTCAAAAAATTGAATTATGTAATGTTATTTTAGCACAAATCGAATCGATCAACACAATATCATTCAAACCAGGCAAATGCAAAGTTCATACACTCGAACTCACTATGAAGCACTCTTTGACTTCCATTCTCTCCTGCAATATACTTATATATACCTGAAAGGTTCAGGTATATCACTCAAAAACTATATTCAGGGAAACAGGAGATCACTTGTATGACCGAGACGTTCAAACTTACCTATGGCACCATGTTTAACCCCCCAGAAGAACTCCATATCCGCTTTTCAGAAGCCCTTAGAAATGTTAGGGAAAATCTTGGTAAAGAACATGGCATGATCATCAATGGCAAAGAGCGTTTCACCGAAGAAAAGTTTGAGGACCGCAACCCCGCCAATACCGATATGGTGCTCGGTATTTTCCAAAAAGGTGGTATCACCGATGCGCGCGATGCTGTTGAAGCCGCTAAAAAGGCCTTCCCTGTTTGGAGCCGGATGAATTGGCAGGACCGGGTTGCCCTCATCCGTAAAGCAGCTGAGATCATGGATCGGCGTATCTTCGAGATGGGGGCAGTAATTGCCCTTGAGGTCGGTAAAAATCGTATGGAAGCATTAGGGGATGTTGCGGAGACAGCGGACTTATTCCGCTATGCCTGCTCTCAAATGGAAGCAAACAACGGGTTCATTCATGAAATGGGACGCGACCCATTCGTGGGTTATATCTCCACAAACGTTTCCGTGCTTCGCCCTTATGGCGTCTGGCTTGTGATTAGCCCATTCAACTTTCCCTGTGCCTTGACCGGTGGGCCAACAGCCGCAGCATTGGTCACTGGTAATACCGTGATTATGAAACCAGCCACAGATACTCCATGGACAACCCGCCTGATTGCAGAGTGTCTGCGTGAAGCAGGACTTCCGGATGGCGTTTTCAATTATGTGACTGGACCAGGTAGTACAGTAGGACAGGCACTGATTGATGACCCCGCCATTGCCGGCGTTACTTTCACTGGCTCTTACGATGTTGGCATGAAAATCTTCCGCGATTTTGCTCAAGGGCGTTGGGTACGTCCAACCATTCTCGAACTAGGCGGCAAGAATCCGGCGATTGTGTCACGCCACGCCGACTTGGACACCGCTGCAATCGGAATTGTCCGATCAGCGTTTGGTTTACAGGGGCAGAAGTGCTCAGCCTGTTCACGAGTATATATTGAGGAGCCGGTCTATGAGCCGCTGATCGAAAAACTTGTCGAGCTGACCAACAAATTAACCATAGGCGATCCGACTGATCGTAATGTCTATCTCGGGCCGGTGGTCAACCGCAGTTCATACCGGGACTTTCAAAACTTTTGTGAAGAAATCAGCCAAGCCGGCGGACGGTTCCTGACTGGCGGCAAGATATTAACCGAAGGTGAATATGCTAAAGGTTACTTTTGCGCGCCCACATTGGTAGCTGACCTTCCGCTGACCCATAGGCTGTGGAAGCATGAGATGTTCGTCCCCATCACCACCGTCACCAAAGTCAGCGACCTCGACGAAGCCATGCGATACGCCAATGATGTGGATTATGGTCTGACAGCGGGTTTCTATGGCGCGCCCGAAGAGGCCGACTGGTTCTTCGACAATATTGAGGCGGGTGTTAACTACGTCAACCGTCCTCAGGGAGCCACAACTGGAGCATGGCCTGGCTTCCAGCCCTTTGGTGGATGGAAAGGTTCTGGTGCCAGCGGTAAGAACGCCGGCGGACTGTATTATCTTCAACTATACATGCGTGAGCAGATTCATACTCACGTACGAAAAGCTTGATCCTCCTTCAGTTGACTGGCTCTTTCCAAAGAGCCGGTCAACCTCTTTTGGATTACATCCTTACAACAATGGAATTGGGTTATCGCACCGGTTCATTTTTCATCCTACTCGGGCTAGTTCTAATTTTGCTGTTTGTTATTGCCGACACAGCAAAAATCATCGACGTCAGATTGCTGATTGGAGGTGCCTTGTTAATTGCTGTGGGCATCTTCATCCGCAGGCGCTATGCAATTTCAGAGCGCCCTCGCAGCGAGCGGTTCCGAGTACTTCGCAGAATTTTTCGTAAGAAAGAGAAAAAATGACCAAACTCTGTACGCTCTCAGAAGCTATTTCCCAATTTGTTCACGACGGTGACCTCGTTTATGCTGCTGGTTTTACTCACTTGATTCCCTTTGCGGCAGGTCATGAAATTATTCGGCAAGGACGTAAGAATTTGATTCTGGCACGCGCCACCCCCGATATCATTTATGAGCAAATGGTAGCCGCCGGCTGCGCACGCAAAATCATCTTCTCTTATATGGGAAATCCCGGCGTGGGTTCCCTGCGAATTTTACGAGAAGAGGTAGAAACAGGCCGTCTGGAATGGGAAGAATACTCACATTTTGGGATGATTTCACGCCTTCAGGCAGGCGCCAGTGGTCTCCCTTTTATTCCAATGAACCAAACCGCAGCCACTGATCTTGAGTCTGCCAACCCCAACTATCGCCGTGTCAGGGACCCATATACGAATATTGAGGTAATTGTTTTACCTCCACTTTTACCGGATGTAGCAATCGTGCATGTTCAACGCTGCGATGCCGAAGGGAATGCTCAGATTTGGGGCATCATTGGGGAGCAGAAAGAAGCTGCTTTTGCATCAAAACATGTCATTGTTACAGCTGAGGAAATTGTTGAGGAGGAAGTCATCCGGTCTGACCCTAATCGAACGATTATCCCAGCGTTTATTGTGGATGCCGTATGCCACGTTCCCTACTGCGCTCATCCTTCCTATACACAAGGTTATTATGATCGTGACAATCTCTTTTACTTGAACTGGGATAAAATCAGCGAGACGCGTCAAGGGATTCAGCAATATTTGGAAGAATGGGTCTATGGCGTCAAAGACCGTCAGGAATACTGGCAAAAGCTGGGCAAAGAAACACATCAACGATTAAGCGTTAAACCTCGCTGGAGCGTTCCTGTGAACTATGGAGAATACTAAAATATGAATTACTCATCTTCTGAACTCATGACTGTGAACGCTGCCCGTTTGTTGCAGGATGGAGATACAGTGTTTGTCGGCGTTGGTTTGCCCAATCTTGCTTGCAATTTGGCACGCCGTACCCACGCACCCAATTTACTGATGATTTACGAGGCTGGGGTGGTGGGTGCGCGGCCATCTCGCTTACCGCTTTCGATTGGTGACCCGACCTTAGTTAGTGGCTCCACCCTGGTCTGTAGCATGTATGAGGTATTTACACTTTATCTCCAGCGCGGCAATGTAGATGTCGGTTTTCTGGGTGGAGCTCAAATTGACCGTTTTGGTAATATTAACGCCACTGTGATTGGCGACTACCAGCACCCCAAAGTTCGCCTGCCCGGTTCAGGTGGCTCAATGGAAATTGCCGCCTGGGCAAACCGCTGTTACATTATCACCCCACATCAGAAAAGGCGCTTTCCCGAGAAAGTAGATTTCACTACCTCTGCTGGCTTTTTGACTGGCCGTTCTCAGCGGTTAGCAACCGGTGTACGAGGAAAGGGACCACAAGCTGTGGTCACCGATCTTGGCATATTGCAACCAGATGAAAACGGCGAGCTGATACTAACCGCATTGCATCCTACCGCCACCCTTGAACAAGTACGGATAAATACCGGATGGGAACTAAAGGTTGCCCCTGACATGCAAATTACCGAACCGCCAAGCGAAGAAGAATTACGCATCTTGCGCGAAGAGCTAGACCCAACAGGGATTTATCTGTGACCACAAACGAACCAATTGAAATTCTCACCACCATTGAATTTGCCGAATCAATCCTGAAGGAATTGCAACAAATCTCACCCCGTTTGCAATTTACAATTCAATCTGCCAGACGCCCGGAAGATATTCCTGATGACCTCTGGGCAAAAACGGAAATACTTTACACCGATACTGTTCTTCCCGAACCGGATCAGGTGCCAAATTTACGCTGGCTTCAATTCCACTATTCCGGTGTTGATTTCGCCTTAGATGCACCCCTATTACAGAAACCCGGTCTACAAATTACTACCCTGAGTGGCGCCGCTGTACCACAAATCGCTGAATATGTCTTAATGATGATGCTGGCTTTGGGACATCGTCTACCGGATGTTTTCATTCATCAAGCTAGAGCAGAGTGGCCAAGTGATCGCTGGGACCGCTTCATGCCGAAGGAGCTACGTGGCAGCACTGTTGGCATCGTTGGATATGGCAGTATTGGACGAGAGATTGCCCGCCTGTTATTGCCTTTTGGTGTAACCATTCTGGCAGCCAAACGAGATGTGAAGCATCCTCAAGACACAGGCTATACTATCCCCGGTCTTGGGGACCCGCACGGGGATTTCTTTCACCGCTTGTACCCTATTCAAGCACTAAAATCCATGCTAAAGTTGTGTGATTTTGTTATAGTCAGTGTTCCATTGACCAGACAAACCCGTAACATGATTAATGCAGATGTGCTGAAAGCTATAAAAAGTGGAGCCTACTTAATTGACATAGGACGAGGCGGTGTGATTGATCAAAGTGCCCTGCTGGACGCGCTTCAGGAACACCGGCTGGCTGGTGCTGCATTAGATGTCTTTGCAGAAGAACCATTGCCGCCTTCTAGCCCATTTTGGCATCTTCCCAACGTGATTATCTCACCACATATCGCTGGCATTAGTCCGTATTACCGGCTACGCGCAGCTGATTTGTTTGCGGAAAACCTGCAAAGATATATTCGTGGCATCCCATTACTAAACCTTCTGGATTTGGATAATCAGTACTAAAGTGAAAAAATCATTGAAGCCTTACCTTGCACTGGTAACAGGAATTCTTGCGCTCAGTATGTCCGGCATTTTTGTCCGCTTGGCAAACGCACCGGGCGTGGTCACGTCATTTTACCGCATGTTTATAGCTTCTATGATTATGTTGCCGTTCTTCTGGAATTATGTCAGAAAACATCGGAACAGCGCATTGAACTGGCATTATCTCTGGTTGCCCCTACTAGGGGGGATATTTACCGGCCTAGACCATTACACGTGGAGCACAGCCATCGGGTATACGCGAATTGCCAACGCTACCCTTATGAATTATATTGCCCCGTTATGGGTAGCTTTGTTTGCTCATTTTCTGTGGAAACAACAACTCAAACAGCGATTTTGGATTGGTCTGGTGTTGACGCTTTGTGGTATTTTTGCCATTTTCGGTAATGATATGCTCACGGCACCTCAGCTTGGCATGGGCGATTTACTGGCAATCTTTTCCAGCCTGTTCTATGCCGGTTACTTTTTAATCACCCAGCGTGGGCGGGAATATTTTCAAACGTTGCCTTACGTGTGGGTTGTCGCACTTGGCAGTGCTGTAACGCTACTGATTATTGTCTTCCTCTCAGGTCATCCACTGGCGGGCTATCCCCTGAAAACCTATCTAGCATTTCTCGGCGCTGCTTTACTATCACAGGTGATTGGATACTTTTCGGTAGGTTATGCCTTAGGGCACATCTCAGCAGCAGTCGTTGCACCGACGATGCTGGCATCCCCTGTACTGGCAGCTCTCCTAGCCATTCCTCTTACCGGTGAAACGCTTGCCCCAGTCCAATATCTGGGAGGGCTCATCTCACTGAGCGGAATTTACCTTATCAATCGCCATACCACTTAAAGACGCGACTGTTCCAAAATTGGTAAACCGGCGAATTGGGGCGGGCGCCGTCCACAACACAAATGAATAATGCTTCAAGTCATACCGGAAGCTTCGTTGGTATCTCAGGCAAGTATAGCAATGTGCACATACTTCCTATACTGACTATCTCACAACCCTTTGGCCCTCCGGTTGAACTTGGAAATTCTTCCCCGTGCATTTCTTGCTCGGATATTTCAAATGACTGCACTATCTTTCCGCAAATCCCTTTACAACCTGTTTTACCAGTTTTGAAACGGTTACAAGAGTGTTGAAAAACTCATATTTAAGTGTATATCTACACGAAAAATGAGCTGTTTTACCACATATGTTGGTTGGGTTTCATTTTTCAACACCCTCATCACTCCCATTTTTTGACATTTCGCTCCTTTTATGCTATTCTACATATCGTGTGGATATATCCCCGAATAATGGAGAAGGTGTGAATGCAACGCGAGCGCGTCTCTGAGAATGTTTACTGGTTTCAGAGTGATGTTTACGCACAAGTTACAGCCGGCGTCATTACCGGTACCCAATGGGCTGTGGTAATTGACACATTAGCACTACCAGAAGAAACACTGGCAATGCGTTCCTTTATAGAAGAGGAACTGTTGGTTCCTGTTCGCTATGTGATTAATACCCATTATCATGCCGACCACACATGGGGAAATTGTTTCTTCCCTGGCGCCACCGTCATTAGCCACACTCTGTGCCGGCAAATGATGGCTGATCGCGGTCAAGCCGCACTAGATGCTGCACGTCGCCAGAATCCAATCTTCAAGCAAGTCAAACTGGTTTTTCCCCACATCACCTTTGACAAAGGTGAAATGTCTCTCCGCGTTGGCAAGAAGAACCTGATCCTCTTTCCAACACCTGGACATAGCCAGGATGGAATATCTGTATTGGTCGAGGAAGACCGCGTCCTTTTTGCGGGAGATGCTTTCCTGCCACTACCCTACGTTGTAGATGGAGAACTGGAAGAATTAATTGCAACCATTAAGCGTATTGGGAAAATGGGACTGGAGAACATCATACAGGGACATGGCGATATTATCCTGCGTGGTGAGATTGATGATGCAGTGAAGGAAAATCTCAATTACCTATCCACAATTCGCAAAGTTGTGCGAAATGCACTAAAACGCCGCAATCCTTTAGATGTACTAGCCACAGTGGACGTTGAATCTTGTGGAAAAAGTCGAGTTTTTCTTGCTGGGCTAGCAGAAGACCTGCACCGTCGTAATTTACGGGCATTATACCGGCAATTTATAAACGAGGAAGAGATTAGCCTGGCAGAGAATAAAACAGAATAGTCCTACAACGATTGTTGCCCTTGTTTATCAGAATGACTCAAATGAGTCACCTTTTTCTTAAGATATGCTCGCAAACCTACCAAGCGCTCCGTGCCATGCTTCAACCTTTCGAGATTTGGGCGCAATGCCCAAACTACGATAACCGTCGCCAGAACTCCATAAACCACATAACTCCAGGGTGACAACCCGAGCCATGCGCGCCATAAAAATACAACCGTAGTAGACACAGTAACACTTATGGTGGTTAGCGAAGCGTAGCCCACAAAGAGAAAAACCATAACTGCCAACGGCAAAATAATTATCCAGCTTGAGGGCCAGAGCGCCAGCGCCCCTCCAAAGGCCGGCGCCCCACCTGCGCCACCACGCAAGCGTAATTTTCCGTTTTGTGAGTCTTTTTCCACCAGAAAGATAGAATAATTATGTCCCAACACCGCTAATAATGCACCAAACACCTGAAGCCAGGTGTATCCCGGCATCAGCCAAAGTGGAGCCAAGCCTGCCACTAACCCTTTTGAAATATCCAAAACCGCAGTAACAATTCCTGCCAACAAGCCAGCCGCCCGCATAGCATTTGTCCCACCGGTACGCCCACTTTCAATCTGACGGACATCTCGCCCTGTTGCAACCTTGACCACAATCAGTCCGAAGGGTATTGAACCAACCAAATAGCACAATAATAAGATCGCCAAAGAACTCAATAACACTTAAAAACCTCCAGATATAGGTATAACTGATAACACCACTCTTGCCTCTGGGTTACAGGTCATCCTGCCACACCAGTTCGACCTCTTGACAACCGTTACCAACAATCTCAAAACCACGTACCTGCCAGCCAGTTTCAACAGGTGACCATATGATCGAGATCACACCGGGATAATAAAACTCGGCAATATCGCTTTGCGACGGAACCTCGGGACCCGAAGGATGAGAATGATAAAAAGCCAATAACTCCAAATTTAGTGTTTCCAGCTTCAGGAAACCATCCAGTTGTTCCTGTGGGTCCATCAAAAATTTCGTCGTACTATGCAACTGGTTGGTAACCGGCAAAACGATCTCAGCGCGATTTTCCCGTCCTCCAATTATCCCGCAACCTTCCTCAGGTAAACAAGATAAAATGTGTTGCATCATCTGTTTGCGAAGGTGTGTTGCCAGGAACAACTGCTTCATTGCTACCGCCCCCCCCACAAAAAAAATACTGCAAGTCCCCAGATCAATAAGAGCATGACAGTTGGCTCAATCCACAATGTATGCCAGGGGCGTTCCTCTTCAATAGCTGCCGCTAAGTTGGTCAGAGCGTATGCAGGTCCAAGTATCAATAAACCAAAAGTCAGTGGCATGATGGGCCAGTAATGTAAAGCAATCCCCAACTGACCAATAAATAATGCAATGCCAGCAGACCATGCCACACACCAGTGCCCTTCCAGACGCAAATATAAAGACCTTAAAGAAACCAGAAACGCGGGAATTGACAACACTGGTGCTAATAAATATACGCGCCAATCCGCCGCTCGCACTGCAATACTGATCACCAGAAATAAAGCGAAAGAAACCGCAGTCAGTCCAAGGGAAGCCACCGTGTGTCTAACATCTGATAAGTCAACCACGATATACTCTGCAAGAAACACCAATACCAGCAACAATCCGCCAAAAGCGAACACTACCCACCACTGCAAACCAATAGAAAGCGTTCTCAACGGAACACCGATCACCCAAGCGGTCAGGGCAGGCAAGATCCAGTGCTGCCAGCCGCTTTTGCGCGAAAAATGCGGGTGGTCTCCTAAAAGCCAGTTCATTCCGGCAGCTGCCAACGCGGATGTCAGGATCGAAATGATAGTTGAAAAATTGAGCCTGAAAATAAATTCTGCTTTAATAATACGGATAACAATATCAGGGGTAGTCAGAGTTACAAAGGGCATCACGGCATAAGCTAGCAGAATAACCGAAGTCAAGATACTTAAGCGGTCCATATCCGGTAAAAAACGACGCTCTTCCTGAAACACCATACCCTGATTGTACTCATCTCGCCTTTGTCTGCCAAGTCATGCCATGATATGGTAAAATAATTTTTTGCATGAACATGAGCCAGGAAAAAGCAACCAGTCATCCCCCCCGTTTGATCAATTGCTTTGCGACCGGTTTCAATACGGTCGCAAATAATGCTTACTTATTGCTGTTTCCAATATTACTAGACATATTTTTATGGTTCGGGCCTCATTTCCGCCTGACAAAACTGGTGAAACCGTTTTTTACTGACTTCGCTGAAATGCTTAAGTTGTACCCACCAACAAATACTGCCGAATTATTTAATAATTCACTTACTCAGACCTGGCAATATCTAATTGATCGTTTTAATCTTGCCAGTGTCATTTGTACGTTCCCGATTGGAATTCCCAGCCTGATGTCATCCATGCGACCAGTGCAGTCTCCACTTGGCGAAGTCCCCATCTATGACATCACAACTCCATCAGGTTTTCTGCTTTTGTGGCTGGGAATGATTCTTACCGGGCTGCTAATCGGCAGCATCTATTTCAGCGAAATAGCACGCTGTTGTAGTAATAACCAGCGCCGGTTTTCTGCTGGGTGGATAGGTGACCAATTCACCCGTGCAGTCATCTTGTCCATTTTGCTGACAATCTTTGCAGTAATGATTTCCATTCCAACCAGTCTGCTCACAGGCATCACTTTCCTCATCAACCCATTCCTTGGGCAAATTGCTATGATTGCAATGCTTTTCGTCTTCTTGTGGTTGCTGATGCCACTGCTATTCTCTCCGCACGGCATTTTTATTCGACAGTATGGTGTTGTCTCATCCCTGCTGGCAAGCGTGCGATTGGTTCGCTTTCTGCTGCCAACAATTAACTTATTTGTGTTGATCAGTCTGTTGCTCTGGCTGGGATTGGATTATTTATGGCTCACTCCCCCGGAAACTTCCTGGATGACCCTGGTTGGTATTTCCGGTCATGCTTTTATCACTACAGGCCTAATAGCCAGCAGCTTTATACTTTATGACAAAGGTCTGCGCTGGCTGGATGAAAACCTCAGCCAGCTCACTACGCGGGGCATCCGTGTCTAGTTTTCAGCACGGCCTAAAATTCGGAGGACTTTGTGACACCACAAGCAGGCAATTCAGGATCTTATACAGCCGGTGATATCCAGGTTCTAGAAGGATTGGAGGCAGTTCGCCGCCGTCCCGGTATGTATGTTGGCGGCACAGATCTGAAAGCTCTTCATCATCTGGTTTATGAAGTGGTAGATAACTCTATTGATGAAGCGCTCGCCGGGGCTTGTGATCGTATTATGGTTACCATACATCCGGACAGCAGCGTAACGGTGGAAGATAATGGGCGCGGCATTCCCACTGACATTCATCCCGTTAAGAAGAAATCCGCTCTGGAAGTTGTGATGACCACCCTGCATGCCGGGGGTAAGTTCGGCAGTGGGAGTTATAAGGTATCAGGCGGATTGCATGGCGTTGGCGTTTCGGCAGTCAATGCCCTATCGGAATGGTGTGAAGTTCGAGTTAAGCGCGAAGGTATGGTCTGGTTTCAGCGATATGAGCGTGGTGTTCCTGTTGAGCCGGTTAAAGTGATTGGAAAATGTGATCCTCGCGAAACAGGCAGCATCACAACCTTTCTTTTTGACCGCGAGATATTCAAAGACGATATAGACTATCGTTTTGAAACACTGGCACAGCGTTTCCGAGAAATGGCTTTTGTGACCCGTAAGACAGAGATCTGCCTGATTGATGAGCGTTCCAACCGCGAGATGACATTCTATTTTGAGGGTGGGATACATTCATTTGTTCGTTATCTGAACCGCAATCGGGAGGTGCTGCATCCGGTTGTTTATGTCGAAAAAGAAATTGAAAATATCGGCATTGAAGCTGCCATCCAATACACAGACGCTTACGCCGAGTCGGTTTACTCCTTCGCGAACACCATCAATACTATAGATGGCGGTACTCATCTGACCGGTTTACGGGCTGCAATTACACGCGTTATTAACGACTACGCCCGCCGTAACAATTTCTTGCGTGACGCCGACCCCAACTTCACTGGCGATGACACCCGTGAGGGATTGACTGCTATCATCAGCGTTAAACACCCCGACCCACAGTTTGAATCCCAGACGAAAGTCAAACTGATGAACCCGGAAGTTCAGACGTATGTTCAACAAGTCGTTGGTGAAGCATTCAACACCTTTCTGGAAGAAAACCCTTCTGCAGCCAAGGCGATCATCCAGAAATGTTTGACATCGGCTCGTGCCAGGGTTGCAGCCCGGCAGGCGCGCGACCTAGTTATCCGCAAATCTGCTCTTGAAAGTCTCACCCTGCCCGGCAAGCTAGCAGACTGTTCCGAGCGCGATCCATCCAAAACCGAACTCTATATTGTTGAGGGTGACAGTGCCGGCGGTTCAGCCAAACAAGGCCGCGATCGCCATTTTCAGGCAATTCTCCCATTACGCGGCAAAATCCTTAACACTGAACGTGCCCGTTTGGATAAGATTCTGTCCAACAACGAAGTAAAAGCGCTTATATCAGCCATTGGTACTGGCATCGGAGAAACCTTTGACTTAAGCAACTTGCGTTATGGTCGTATTATTATCATGACCGATGCCGATGTGGATGGTAGCCACATTCGTACTCTATTGTTGACATTCTTCTTTCGCTATATGCCCTCATTGATAGAAGAAGGACATCTTTTTATAGCTCAACCCCCTCTATATCGAATCGCCTATAAGAATCAAGTGCGTTACGCATATAGCGATGTGGAAAAGGATAAAATCCTAAAAGAAATGGGCGCCAGCGCAGATAAAGCTTCTATCCAGCGTTACAAAGGTTTGGGAGAAATGAACCCGCAGCAGCTTTGGGAAACCACTATGAATCCAGAAAACCGCACGTTGCTGCTTGTCACAGTTGAAGACGCAGCAGCGGCAGATCGCACCTTCGATATGCTAATGGGTAGCGCTGTACCACCTCGCACCCGTTTTATCCAAACTCACGCAAGAGATGTGCGAAATCTGGATATTTAAAAGCAAAGGCAAAACATGTCAGATATCTTAGAAACAAGTATTGAAGAACCCGTTTCCTCAACAATTTGGGATTTTGTTTTATATCTGACCGTTGGTGTTGGGTTGTTCGCTCTGGCTAGTCTGGGCATATCCCGGATTTCACAAATTGGAACGCCTGCCAATACTGCCGCCCATTATTTGATCAATATTCTAATCTTCAGTGGAGTTTTTTATTTTCTGGGTATTCAACGAAAACGAGTAACTTGGTCAAAGATTGGCTTTAAGCCGCTGGTTTTTACACCGTGGTACTTTGTTCTTGGCTTCGGATTGTTCATTTTGCTTTTACCACTGCGGGGAATCCTGGCAGTATTAGCGCTCAAATTAACTGGTTCGGGGTATGAAAGCCTGTTGTATCGTTCACAGATTATCATGGCAGGTGGCTTTTCATGGCTCAATGCTTTGATGGCAGTTATTGCCGGGGGTATTTTGATTCCATTTGCCGAAGAAGTTTATTTCCGGGGTCTCTGGTATACCGCACTCCGCACTCGGCTATCCACAGTTCCCGCTATACTCATCAGTTCACTTTTGTTTGGGCTGGGACATATTGACTCAGCCGCTGTTGTTGCGGCAAGTACCGTCGTCGGCATTGTCAACGCGATTGCTTACGAAAAAAGCCAGTCGCTGTGGCTGCCCATTATCATCCATGCAGTCAACAACACAATTGGGATGGTGGTATTGTATACAGTAATGGCAATTGCGCCAAATCTAATGCCTTTCCCGCCTTCATAAAAATAAATCCCATCGTCATATTTTGACCATTGATTGCGTTTGGAAAGCAAAAGGATTGGCTGAAAGGGGTAACAGATGAAGAAGCTACTTTTTCATGCTGAAGATCTGAAAGATTTCATGGTACGGTTTTTTACCCGGCTGGAAGTGCCACCTGAAGACGCCGAAATTGCCGCCGATGTTCTGCTTTCTGCTGACTTGCGTGGTATTGATTCACATGGCATCATTCGCTTGAACACCTACTACGGAAGCCGGTTACGCCAGAAGTTGATTAACCCTCGTTCCCCAATTCAAGTAATTCACGAAACAGCCACTACGCTGGCATTGGACGGCGGTAATGGCGTTGGACAAGTCGTATCCTATCACGCCATGCAGCGTTGCATTGAAAAAGCCAAACAAGCCGGTGTAGCAATGGTTACAGTTCGCAACAGTAACCATTATGGCATTGCTGGTTACTACGCCATGATGGCTTTGCCTCATGATATGATCGGTATCAGCTATACGAATTCACAGCCTCTTGTTGCTCCAACCTACGGACGCCGCGCCCTGCTGGGTACGAATCCAATCGCTGTGGCAGCCCCGGCAGGCAAAGAACGGCCTTTCGTCTTGGACATGGCAACTAGCATCGTACCAATTGGACGCATCACTGTTTTTGAAAAGGCTGGCAAACCCATCCCCGAAGGCTGGGGAATTGATCACACCGGTCAGATAACCACAAATCCAACAGCAGTGTTACAAGGGGGCGCTTTGATGCCGCTGGGTGGAAGTGATTTAATGCGCGGATACAAAGGATATGGGCTGGCAATGCTTGTGGATATCTTCTGTGGTGTACTTGCAGGAGCTGCTTTTGCCTCCAAAGTCGGCAATCCACATGAAGCTCAAGGACCCGCCAACGTTGGACATTTCTTTGCCGCCATCCAAATAGACTGCTTTCGTCCAATTGCAGAATTCAAACAAGATATGGATGAGCTGATTCGCGAGCTAAAAGAGTCACCCAAAGCCTTTGGACAGAAACGGATTTACATAGCGGGAGAAAAGGAGTTTGAAACTGCTGAGCGATACGCTCGAGAAGGTATTCCCCTTCTCGAGAACGTTGTTACATCACTTAGGCAGGCTGGCGATGAAATCGGGGTAGCCTTCCATTACACGCCGCTCGGTAGTTTAGAGATCAGCGAGTAAGGCATCGTCAAGGCTCTGCTGGCTTGCATGTTGGCTATGTCAATCCTGCAGCAAAATTACTGCTTCATAGCCCTGTAAGGATAGATAATCCTTTCCAACTAATGGATGTTGCTGTTTATGGCTAGTGAGAACAAGTTTCCAGGGCTTTTTGGTGAGTTCTCTACCCAGCATCAAGCGCCTCGGTTTTCGACTGAAGTTCAAGGCTATCAGCAGAGTCTGTCCCGGAAGTACTCGTAGATATGCCAATAAACTAACAGGATCGAAAGTGAGAGGCTGAAAAAGTCCTCTGCGCAAAGCAGGTAATTCGCGGCGTAACCGGATCAAAGCGCGGTAAAAATTGAACAGAGAATCTGGATCAGCCCGTTGAGCCTCTACATTGCGCCAGACATGATTGGGATGAACCGGCAACCAGGGCGTCTTTTCACTGAAACCAGCATAGAGAGAACCATCCCATTGCATCGGAGAACGACAGATATCCCGCCCCTTGAAAAAGGGCCAAAATCGCTTTCCAACCGGGTCTAAAATTTCTGAACGCTTCAGAGATATATTGCGCATTCCAATTTCTTCACCATAGTAAATGAAGGGCGTACCGCGTAAAGTCAGAAGCAGTGTTGCTAGCACCTTTAAGCGCTCATCTTTTTCACCCTTTACGTAGCGAGTAGCAGAGCGAGGTGTATCATGGTTATTAAGAACGTAATTCGGCCAGCCATTTTCCCGCTGTAAAGCCGTTTCCCAGCGCTGAATAGAGTTCAAGAAGCGCGCAGGATTCCATGGGCAATGTAAAAACTCAAAATTGAATGCAGCATGTAATAGTTTTGTAGAGCAGTATTTTGCAGCATGTTCTGCCGTGCTTAGGAAAGTTTCACCAACTAAATATCGTTGGGGATACTGGTCAACTATTTGCCGAATTTCAGCCAGTAATGGCAATAGTTCCGGCTGATTGATGTCGTACATATGCTTCTGACGATCAAATCCACGTAAACCTAGCGCCGGTGGATTATCGGGAAAATCGGCGTGTTTGAAATACACGTTGAAAACATCCAGACGGAAACCATCCACACCTCGTTCCAGCCAGAAACGGATTACATCCAACATTGCTCGTCTGACCTGCGGATTACGCCAGTTTACGTCTGGCTGTTCTTTATAAAACATGTGATAGTAATATTGGCCAAGCTTAGGAACATACTCCCAAGCACTGCCGCCAAAAATGGATTGCCAGTTATTAGGTGGACGGTGATCAGGAGACGCATCTTTCCAGATATACCAGTCATGATATGGGTTGTCTCGAGAACTGAGTGCCTCCTTAAACCAAGGATGACGATCAGAGGTATGATTCAACACGAGATCGAGGATAACGTGAATTCCGCGGCTGTGCGCCTCACTGATCAATTGATCAAAGTCCTGAAGGTTGCCAAATTTTGGATCAATGGATAAGTAATCGCTGACATCATAACCAAAATCTACATCGGGAGAAGGATAAATTGGTGACAGCCAGATTGCATCCACACCCAGATCAACCAGATAATCCAGTTTCGTTAAGATACCGTTCAGGTCACCAATGCCATCACCATTACTATCCATAAACGACCGCGGATATATTTGATAGATAACACCTTCTTGCCACCAAGAGATTGTATCTGTTTCTTTCATAATCGGTTATGCGCCTTTTTGAAATTGGCGAATTTTTCCTCCTAACATTTCAATTGTCGGTTACCCGCGTAACCCTTGCTCTGTCGAATAAACCCGACAACTCAAATCATACGCAGAGCGATCTTCATGCCATAAATCTCGTCCATTCACCCTGAAAGATGGTGATCCCAGAAATTTTTCTCGAATAGCCGCTCCCCGATCATCAATCCGAATCAACCGTACCTCCGCGTCAATTTTCTCTGCCAACAAAGCGGCTTTCATTTTTCCATACCATTCCACCACGAAGGGCAGCTCATTAAAATTATAGCAATTCAATCAATATACTCCTACCCTTTGCTTACGCTCACCCTGCACCTCTCGAAATCCTACGCAATAGGAAGCGTTCCATTTACTACACAGATGGACAACCCGGTTTACATCTGGCTCACATTTCCCATCAACTTGCAGTGTTACGCAAGGCGAGAGTATTGCAAGACCGTCCTAGTGGGTAAAATATCTATTATTATGCACCAGAACAAAAAATATTTGATACTTTAGACCTTGTCCAACAATTCACAACAGGCACAGTCCCGGTTGAAATGGCTAAAAACAACGATTGTGAAAACACTAACAGAAAATGCCCAAAAACGGTCATGAAGTTAAAATGGACAAATCTTAGATCAGATACAACTTATTCCATTCATCTCGATTTGATAACTGCTTCATTAGTGCCTTTTTTCTGTCGGAGGACTATAATTCCCGCTAGGATACCCAGAACAATTTCACTCGGGCTTAAGCCGTCCAAATTGAGGCCAATCAGCCCATAACACAACATAAATCTTAAATCTGTTCTGCGTTTTTCCTTTTACAAACGAATTACATTACACTCATAACGATCCCAAAGATATAGCCAGCAATCGTGCTCAACACAGCAACCCATGAGACGTAAATTACCGTCTTCTTGCGCCCCATCACTTTATTTAGCACCAGAATAGACTGTAAAGATAGTTCCGGATCAGCAAGTAAATAAGCTAGCAACGGTCCACGTGCCATACCAAGATCGACGAACATCTTTGCCACAGGCACTTCCACCAGTGTGGGAAAATACATAAACACACCGAACAAAACACCTACCAGATTTGCCCCAATTGTGTTCTGGCCAGCTACCGTGCGTACCCAAACTTCAGGAATAATTTGCTTAACAACACCCGCTGCAAATACACCCACAATCAATAAGGGAAAAATCTGTTTAACGAACTTCCAGGTCTCCCAAATCCAGCCACTCAATTCGTCCTTACTAAAATAACGCCCTGCGACGATCGCAATAGTAATCAATAAGATCAATTCACCAATAAAACGTCCGTTCAAACCAATAATAATTGAGCCAACCTGCTCTTTGGGTGCAGCAATTAAGATCGTAAACCCAACGATAGCAACTGCAACATACGTCCAGATGTTAAAACCCTCAAAAACGCGCTCAAACCCCTTCCACGCAGCCCAACCAATCACCAGTAACATAACGATCAACAAAGCTCCCTGCAAAGTCAAATTAATAGACTGCAATATATTCGCAAAACCTTCAGAAAGCATAAATGGCAATCTGACACTGGCATATACATTGGTTAACAGTTCAACTTGCAAGGTTCCAACAATCAAAACAGCAATCAACAAGCCAAACAATGCCCATATAGCTGGTTTGACATTGGCTCGCTGATCAAAGGTGCCAATGGCAGCCATTTCATTTGCGCGGTCGGTCTCCTCTTGGCGAAAAATCCATGCCATCGTCAGCCCAATCACAATTCCAAAAGCAATTGAAAGGATCAAGCGAGCCGCGGCAATATCAAATCCAATTGCCGCTCCCGTGTATGTCAAGGCAAGTATATTGATTGCAGGTCCCACAAAGAGGAATGTGATCGCAGGACCCAAACCAGCCCCACGTTTCCAGATGCCAGTAAATAATGGCAGAATCGTGCAAGAGCAAACTGCCAAGATAAATCCGCTTAGTGCTGACGCCGGATAGCTGACCCACCTTGAGGCTTTTGGGCCCAAAAAACGAGTGATTGATTTCTTCGGAATCATCGAACTCATAAACCCGGCAATAATGAACGCCGGAACCAGACACAATAAAACATGCGCAGCCAGATAATCAAGAAGACTGCTCCATCCAGCCCATAACAAGGTTGTAAGGTAACCAATAATGGATTGCATTATCATGCCTCAAGAAAAGAAATATTCGTGCTAATGAATACAATGTTTCAAAAAGAAAGGGCTTGTAAACGCCCTTCATGAGTTGTAGTTATGACGCAGCTTCTTTCAGCCAAGCCTCAACTTCCGCTCTAGACGGTATTCTTCCATCAGATACTAATTTTTCATTGATAACCAAACCTGGAGTTGCCAGGATAGGATATTTCATAATCTCATCTAATCCTGTTACTTTGATAAATTCTGCCTCAATTCCTATGGTCTCTGCCACTTCTTTAGTGAGCGCTTCCAATCGTTTGCAATTTGTACATCCACTGCCAAGGATTTTGATGCTCAACATATATACGCGCCTCCTCATTGTTCTTTCTTCAAAGTCATAATATATTCGTAATTACGAATATTATTTTACCATGTATCTCAAGAGAAATAGCCAAGTGCCATTACCTTTTTGCGGTAATCCTCATCTCGCGTTTCTTTATCCGGTAGTTTCTATGAGGGATAATCAATATGCTTCCTGGTGCTTTTGAAGATTCTTGCGTGAAGATTTTTACGTCTTGATATTGACAGAATAGCGATTCTTGCTTATTCTTTGAACCTCATTACCACGGGTAAAAAATCAGCTGAGCAAATTATATATATTGCTCCTAACCTAATATGTGGTAACTCCCGCTCGTATTCGTTGAGGTCTGGACAGCCAATCATTTTGCTTTTGGAGGAAAGAAAGACATGGCGATTGCAGAAAAAGGGATTGAGATTCAAAAGGAAACTAAAAAGCTCAAGCGGGAGCTTACCTTGCTGCCACTGTTTGGATTAATTTACTTCACTGTTTGCGGCGGGGCATTTGGCATCGAGCCATTAATCGGATATTCGGGTCCAGGCCTGGCACTTTTATTGATAGCCATCACACCAATAATTTTTAGTATCCCTAATATGCTGATGGTACAGGAACTTAATAGCATGATGCCAGCCGAAGGCGGATATTATCACTGGGTTAAGCGCGCTTTTGGGCCTTTTGCAGGGTTCATGGCTGGTTGGAATAACTGGGTAGTCTCATGGCTAGACGTTGCCATTTACCCGGTCTTCGCCGCGTTTTATCTGGCTTACTTTATACCTCCGCTGGATAGTGGTGCCACCATATTTGGGACATATGTTTCAGGCGACTTCCTGCGCTGGTTGGTTTCCGCGATTATTATTTGGGCAATCAGTCTATTGCAAATTCGCGGCGCCAGGCTTTCCGGATTATTCACCAACTGGCTGGGGGTTTTTATGATTACCCCTCTGATTTTCCTTTCAGTTGCCGGTTTTGTTCAATGGATACACAGCGGTGTTACGGCGAATTTGCCATTTTTACCAGAAGGAAAAACACTTTTGGGGGCTTTCAGTACTGGGCTATTCGTTGTCATGTGGAACTACATGGGATGGGAATTACCTGCAGTTGCTGGTGATGAGATTGTCAACCCTAAGAAAACCTACCCGCGCGCGATGGCACTGACACTCATTGCTGCAATTGCCACTTATGCATTACCGGTCACTGCCGGATTGTTCGGCGGCGCCGGGGCAGAGGGACGCTGGCAACTTTGGGGCATTGAAACCAGTAATGAGAAGCTCGGCATTGCTGCTGAATTTATAGATGAAGAAACGCTCCAGGTCGCTATTGAGGAAGCCGCCCAAGCTAAAAATATGCCGGTGGAGCAGGTTACCCTAGATGATTTGTCGCATCCTGAAGTATTGGCTGTGAAATCACAACTGGAAAATTGGGGGGTTGATCCCATTGCAGGCACCGGATGGGAATTTCCACAAATTGCTCACGTAGTGGGACAAGCCTTAGGTAGTGAAGGACTGGCACGCTTATTAGGTACATTGGTAACCATTGCCGCAGTACTGAGCATGGTGGGGCTTTTCGTGGGTAACAGCCTGGGGGGCAGCCGCGTACCTTTTGCACTTGCGGAAGACGGAATGTTCCCCAGTTTTTTGGTAAAAGTTCACAACCGATACGGTACTCCTTGGGTGGCTATTGTCGTTGTTGGGATAATTTTTACCATCTTCTCGTGGCAGGCATTTTCTTTTCTGGTTGTCGCAGATGTTTTCCTGCAAACTCTTGTGATACTTGCTGAATTTGCCGCTTTATGGAAATTGCGTTTCACCGATCCAGGTCGGCCTCGCCAGAAGGTTCCCGGTGGTATCCCCGGTCTTGTACTGATCACATTAGGCCCGGTTATCATCATCTCACTGGCAATTTATAGCCAGTATGTAGAAGAAGGTTTTAAATCCATTGGCTGGGCACTGGCATTTATGGCATTGGGCGCGATCCTTTACTTGCCCATTCGCCGCTACATCAAGCCTGGCGTCCCGGATGTTGATCCATACCGGCTTGAGGAGATAGATAGCAGTAACTAAATGCTCGCGTTCATTCTTTTGAGCTGAAAACTGCTAGAGAAGTTTTCAGCTCTTTTTATTCATCCCCTGTAATCTGGCAACTGCTTTCGCCAGCCGGCGGATACCCAGATCAATTTCAGCAGGCGTAGCTTGAGAAAAAGTCAACCGCATAAAAGGCGACTTTTCCTTATTCATTGAGAATGCTGACCCAACGGCGAACGTCACCCCCTCTTGCCACGCAAGTGGATACAAATCCTCAGAAAAAATTCCCCCTGGCAGTTGCGCCCAGAGAAAGATTCCTCCTTGCGGCAATTCAAACCGGACTTCCGGCAAATAAGTACGCAGGGCTTCTGCTAATGCATCCCGGCGGCGGCGATATGCGTGACAGGCACGGCGAAGATGTGCCTGATAACGTCCAACCGTTATATAGGCTTCCAATGCCCTTTGTGTTAATGTAGAGGTAGCAAGATCACTGATTTTCTTGAAAAACATTAGTTGCTGAAAAACGGGGCCTTGGGCCAGCACGTAACCCACCCTCAAACCCGGCATCAGCATCTTGGAAAATGTTCCGATTAACAAAACATTTCCATCGGCATCTAATGCCTTCAAGGCAGGTTGAGCTCGCCCATCATAACGCAAATCGCCGACAAAGTCATCTTCCAATATCGGGATGTTATAACGAGCAGATAGCACTACCAATAAACGCCGTCGCTGCCCGCTCATGCAAACACCGGTTGGATTTTGAAAATTGGGTATTGTATAAATCATGCGCGGGTGATAAGCACGCATAATTTCTTCTAACTGTTCAACCGCCATCCCGCGGCTGTCCACCGGTATACCAATCACCTTAAGACCATAGGTGCGAAAGAAATCCAGTGCACTGGCATAAGTTGGGTCTTCGACAATTACCACGTCGCCCGGGCGCGTCAAAACCTGCGTTACCAATGCAATACCCTGTTGCGAACCCGAAGTAATCAACAAATTCTCGGGACGTGCCGGGATACCCTGACTGCTCAAGATTTGGGCAATTGTATGACGCAATGGCAGATAACCTGCCCCATCACCATATTCAAAAGCTCGAATGCCATCTCGCCTTAAGATGGATCGAAAAACCTTGCGAAAATCCTCCACCGGAAACAATCTGCTGTCTGGAAGCCCACCAGCTAAAGATACCAAATCCTTTCGCTCAGCTATATATATGCCGGATTCAAATACGGGCTGATCAGAAATATCACGCCTGGGAAGAAGTTCATATTGCCAGACCGGCCATTCAGCTGGCATGCTTGCCCCCACCGATGGTTTATCCGGCAATGTCAACGATGGAGAGACATATGTACCACTCCCGCGCCGGCTATACACTAACCCATCAGCTTCCAATTCATCATAGGCAGTCTCAACCGTTATTCGGTTAACACCCAAATCATGTGCCAGTTGGCGAGAAGACGGTAAGCGAGTATCCGGCGGCAATATACCCGATAATATATTTTCTTTCAAAAAGTCTTCTATTTGCTTGTATAACGGAATGGAACTGTCTCGGTCAAGAGGGATGCGCATCAGACTCACTCCAAGTCTTTTATTAGCTTGTATGCTCAATTTATCACAAGATTATCATTATCAAAAATACCACTTCAATTATGCAACATATATGAACACTTAAGTGGACTATATAGAGATTTTAAAAATTGATTCTTATAATACATCCAATTTGATTGTATCATGATAAAGCCGACTGATTCACAGTAAAGGAGATTTCTTATGTTTGACTAGCAGGTATGCCGGATCATCCATCAGGAAAAATATGAGAACATGATGCACGAAGTCAATCTTTGACATCAATACCGGAAGCAATCAGCCCTATTTCTGACCATGTACGCTTGTACTTGCAATGGCTGTGCCGGTTAGCAACTCAACTCATCAAACTGGGTACACTGCTGATCCAGCGGCAAAGACAAATAAAGCTCTGTATTACAGAGCAATTGTGGATTTGTCATCTAATCGAAAAGACTGCTTAACAATTATTTCTGTGCTATGATTAATATGCTATCCCGCATGGGATGGCAACAGTGAGGAAAAATTTCTTATTACAAAATCAATTTTTTGCGGGATCATCGTAGAATGCACAAACGAAAAGGTATTGTTGCTTCTTCTCTCCAAATGCCGCCCTTCGCTGCCGCGGTTCTTCTTTTGTCTCCATTATTCCTTTTGTTTTTCCGGCCATTTCCTGCGATTAAAAATCTCACGAGCCGCCCTGAAGACATCCGTGTAACAGCCACCCGCGTGGCAGATATCTTACCCGGTTCGGGAGGATCTTACCCGGGTGATTTTGCCGCAATTGGCGATACCCTGTTCTTCCGCGCCAATGATGGCACACACGGGTATGAGTTATGGAAAACATCCTCGCCTTATGATGCGGCACATACCAAACTGGTAGCAGATATTCGGCCTGGTAGTGATAGTTCCTTTCCAGAAGAATTATCCGTTATCGACGATGTACTATTCTTCCGTGCCGATAACGGCATCAGCGGCCAAGAGCTTTGGAAATGCGAACCACCTTATGAACGTGCTTATCAGGTAGCCGACATAAACCCTGGCGCCAATGATGCATCACCAACAGAGTTTCTCAAAATCGGCAATACATTATTTTTCCAGGCAGATGGTGGGAATGGAGCTGAACTTTGGAAAACTTTTCCGCCTTACAATACCGCCGTACAGGTTGCTGACATCTGGCCTGGACCAGGTAGTTCCTCGCCGCGCCACTTAACTTCAATTGGCTGGATTTTGTTTTTCAGCGCTGATGACAGCTCTGGCCGTGAACTCTGGAAAAGCGAACCGCCCTATGATTTCACTTCAACCGTGCGAGTAAAGGACATTTTTCTTGGTGGTTCAGCCGACCCTGATGAACTCCTGCGCGTCGGTACAACTCTATTTTTCACCGCTTATGATGAGGCTGGAAAGCGAGAAATCTGGCGCACAAACCCACCTTATGATCAATATAGCACTGAACGGGCAAACGAAATTAAGACAATGTATCCTACCCTCGCTACCGATCTGGCAGCAATAGGTGAAACCGTATTTTTCACTGGCACGCTTAGCCTGAGTGGGTTTGAGTTACGCAAGATTGTTCCGCCATACACCAGCACACAGATTAGCGGCGTGATGGATATCTACGAGGGCTTTACTGGTCCTTTCCCCAACAGTTCCTTCCCCGCCGATAAAACTCCCGTAGGTTCCACGCTGTTCTTCACTGCCAATGACGGCTTACACGGCATTGAGCTTTGGGGTAGTGTTCCACCCTACACCAGTGCTTTTCTGGCAAAGGACATCAATCATGGTTCAGCAAGCTCTGCCCCGCGTGAGCTAACACCCATTGGTACATCATTATATTTTACAGCCGTTGATTCGAATGGACGCCAGATCTGGCGTACTTCTCCGCCTTACGATGAAAACAGCGTAGTTCGCGTTACAGACTTCAACCTTCCATCTACCAGCTCAGAACCCAATCGCTTGTTTGCCTTGGGACGCACATTATTCTTTACCGTCAGTGATGAATATGGTAATGAGTTATGGAAGATGGAAGCTGACTCGCCGGCGCTGCCTGCTACTGGCTTTGCCCCAGGAAAAATCACCCGACTGGCTCCGCCGCCCCGTGAAGACATGTACACTCTTGTATCGGACATGCAGCTTGCCATTCCAGCGCTGGGTGTTCGGGTACCGCTGGTTGGCGTACCAGTCAGCGACACGGGCTGGGACGTGGCATGGCTGGGACAACAAGCTGGTTACCTGATAGACACAGCATTTCCTACTTTTCCCGGGAATACGGTTATCGCTGCACATGCCTATCTGCCAGACGGCAACCCAGGTCCTTTTGCCAATCTCCAGCGTTTACGGTGGGGAGACCAGATCAATATCTACGCTTGGGGACGAATCTACACTTATGAAGTACGGGAATCGAGACGCATTGCGCCCGAGGATACCAGTGTAATGAAGCATGAAGAATATTCCTGGTTGACGCTGATCACCTGTCAGGGGTTCGACGAGGAATCGGGAAGTTATCGTTGGCGATATGTGGTTCGGGCAGTATTGACACAGGTCACAAATTAAAGCCTCAAAACCACAAATCTATGCCCTCCGCGGGATAAGGTATAATTCCTCAGATTTACCAGAGACTGACACAGGAGCACAATTCGGAAAAATGGGTGAATTTGCCGCGCTGCTAACCGCCTTTTGCTGGGCAGGCAGCTCTTTATTTTTTACAACTTCTAGTCGTGTCCTGGGCGCGTTGAATACTAACCGCGTTCGTTTGCTTTTTGCTGTTCTATTTTTATCTACAACGCATTTTCTTCTTAAAGGTTCACTATTACCTCTTGAAGCTGGGGCAGAACGCTGGTTCTGGTTGGGCTTATCGGGTATCATCGGACTAATTTTGGGTGATGCATTTCTATTTCAATCATTTGTGCTAATTGGAACAAGAATCGCTACGCTGATTATGGCGGGAGTCCCCGTAATCAGCACCTTGATCGCCTGGATTTTTCTGGGAGAAGTTTTGAGTATCGTTAAGATTTTGGGGATCAGCATCACAGTTACAGGTATTGCGTTGGTGGTTTTGGAACAATCTAACGGTAACAGCAAGCCGAAAGATCGTCGAGGTTTCCTGCTAGGTATTCTGGCAGGAATTGGAGGCGCTACAGGGCAGGCAATTGGACTGGTGCTGGCGAAACGGGGAATGGCGGGAAATTATCCAGCACTCTCCTCAGTGGTCATCCGAATGATTACAGCCATGACTGTGTTATGGTTGGTAACCCTTTTTTCTGGTCAGTTTCGTAAAGTCCTACAACAAATTTACCAGAATCGCCAAGCACTGAAATTTGTCGCGGGTGGAAGCATTATCGGACCGGTCATCGGAGTTTGGCTTTCTCTAGTATCCATTCAGGCAACATTTGTAGGTGTTGCCTCAACCCTGATGGCACTTACGCCCGTCATATTGCTCCCTGTCGCCAAATGGGGGTACAAAGAAAATCTCAGTAGCCGCGCTGTAGCAGGTACTTTGATATCAATTATCGGCGTCGCCGTAATTTTTATCGTTCCATAAGTTTTAGCTTTGCCCAACTTTCATCATCCACCAGTGTGACTACGCGAAAACTCTCGGCATATTCCATTTCTTTACCTTTCGCCAGCTCCATAGCCCACTTCTTAATTTCCACCTCCGGATCCCAGTCACCCATCTGGCTTTTGTGCGCGCGCAACGCTGCTACCTTAACATCAATGGTTTCGGCAATGTCCACAAAATATTGATTCTGTGATCGCCCCACAACATAAACCTTGCGAACTTTATGAGCCTTTAATCCTTCCTGCTCTAACTCTTCGAACACATTAGGCTGCCCGGCTGCCGGAAAAGTCGCATCTATAGCTGCAAGGGCTGCAGCACGGTGATCCGGATGATTAATATAATTATCTCCGCCCCATACTACAGTTGGGTCACCACACAGGATCACCTCCGGTCGAAAACGACGAATCTCTCGCACCAGTTTTTTGCGCAAGGCAAGGGTTGCCTCCAGCATCCCATCAGGTTCGCGTAAAAAAACGACGTCTCTGACGCCAGCAATTTCGGCTGCCGCTAGCGCTTCAGCCTCACGAATATTTCTCGCGCGCTCTCGGGTCATTCCAGGCTCAGCAATACCAGCATCACCACTCGTACATAGCACATAACATACACGAGTTCCAGCTTTTACCCAGCGAGCAATAGTCCCAACACAGGTAAATTCAATATCGTCAGGATGTGCCATAATCGCCATAGCACTTTCTGGAATAAAAAACGTCTGATCACTCATTCT
Organism: Anaerolinea sp.; assembly: GCA_020725865.1. Lineage (GTDB taxonomy): Bacteria > Chloroflexota > Anaerolineae > Anaerolineales > Anaerolineaceae > DYEC01. Next base: position 89,902 of record DYEC01000013.1, read on the forward strand.
TAAAATTTCCTCCAAAAGTTCTATGATACACCAAAAAGAACAGAGGTGGGAAAAAGTGTCCTTTGAGGTTTTGAAAAAGTCATATTTGGCATATATCTACACACAAAAAAACCGGGGGGTACCGCCATAAAAAGTGGTTTGCTTTTTTCAAAAACCTCTGTCCTATTCGAGCTTATTGCCTGTTTGCAGATATGAATGTAAACTTGATTCCAGAAACCATCACCAAATGGAGCTAACCATGCAATCCAAAGCAGGCGTGCAGATCAGTCGTAAGGCTTTCTCTCAATCCTTCTTCATCCTTCTCGCATTAATGATTATTGCCGGTATCCTGACGCTGGTACTGCCTTCAGGCAGGTACATGCGTGTTGAGCAAAACGGACGCCAACTGATTGATCCAGTGTCTTTCCAATTCGTTCAAAAACCCAATTACCCCTTCTGGCGTTGGTTCACGGCTCCATTTGAAGTGCTGGCAGGTGATGATGCCATTATCATTGACACTATCATTGTTTTCATCCTTATGGTTGGCGCTTCGTTTGCCGTATTAGATAAAAGTGGCATTTTGGGAGCTGCCATTGTCCGGTTGGTTAAAACCTTTGGCGGGAGGAAATATCTGCTCTTATTTATTATGAGCTTCTTTTTCATGCTGCTTGGCGCATTGTTTGGTTTATTTGAGGAAATTGTCCCCCTTGTTCCAATGATGATTGCTCTAGCATATTATCTCGGCTGGGATGCTTTGGTCGGAATGGGTATGAGCATCTTAGCGACCAATTTGGGTTTCTCCGCCGCAATCACCAATCCCTTCACAATTGGGGTGGCACAAAGACTAGCTGGACTACCACTCTTTTCGGGTATTCTGTTTCGTATCCCAATTTTTATCGCCATTTACTTTTTATTGGCAATCTTTCTATACCGTTACGCTCGTTCAATTGATCGTAACCCCGAAGTATCACTGGTATTTGATAAACATAAGGCAGGACACGAGCGATACAAAACCCTATCATTGGACCAGATTTCCAAGGAAAACATCAAAATAGGTAAAGCTATCTTCTTCTTTACTGGATTTCTGGTCTTGATTATTTTGACTCTGATGCTTGGTCCCCTGTTTCCTGTTCTTTCAGATGTCAGCTTACCGCTAGTTGGTTTACTGTTTCTCATTGGTGGTTTAGGAGCTGGTTTGATTTCCGGTGCAGGGCAAATAACTGTCTGGCGCGCAGTATGGGAAGGAATCAGTGGCATTGCCCCAGGTATCCCATTGATTATGATGGCAGCCAGCATTAAGCACATCGTTACCAGCGGAGAGGTTATGGATACCATTCTCCATTCAGCTTCCCAATGGTTATCGGATGCCAGCACGTTCAGTGGGGTGCTGACTATCTACGCGCTTGCTCTCCTGATCGAGTTCTTTATAGGCTCAGCGGGTGCAAAAGCGGTGTTGATGATGCCTATCCTGTTGCCTCTCACTGATCTGATAGGCATCACACGCCAGATCACGGTCACGGCCTATTGCTTCGGGGATGGCTTCTCAAACTTAGCCTACCCTACCAATCCTGTGCTGCTGATTGTATTAGGACTGGCAAATGTCAGCTATTCCCGCTGGATGAGCTGGACCCTCAAGCTCTGGCTGGCGATCCTCCCCATCACCCTTTTCTTTCTATGGCTGGGCACAAGAATACACTTAGGACCTTTTTAAGGATTCTCAGTCCCGATTCTTGTATTGATACACAGTCCCCAAAATACCTACCACTGCCCAAGCAAAAAACAGGAATACGACATTGCGTAACAACGGAGTCGAAGCTCCAAACCACGTTACAAGTCCCCAGCCCAAAAGTGCTGCCCCTACATAGGAGGTTGAAAGCATTGTCATGAATTCCTGATAGGCAGCGGAAAGAAGACCAAAGACAACTGCAGTGATAACCATGATAATAGACTGGACACTGGTAATCGAGCCAATTGAAAAAACACCCTCAAGCAATCGGTATGAATCTCCAGAATGACTAACTACAAAACCTATCACAAAACCGATCATTGCCCCTAAAAGCGTCCCACTTAAAACTACAATCACCATATATAATGGGGCCGCCAGCAACATCCCAATAATCCCACCTAGAACAAAGAAACCCAACGGGCCAATGAGCACCCAGATACCCGAAAAATTCTGAGTGGAATAAGCAATATAAGCTGCAACCCACCCCCCCAGCAAAAACCCGCTCAGACGAGGTGACGAGCGAATCATCATGCTTCCAAACATGCAAAGAGCAAAACCGACCACAATATGCAGGATGTTCATCACGGGAAAGGATAACATTTTTCTCCTCCTTCCAGCTCACCTCATCACAAATTCACGGATTTGCAAGCCGTATTTCTCCCAGACAATATTCCGCCTCACCCGATAGTGGGAAAATTCGTAAACGGTCGTATCCTAAAGAAGCCGCACGTGCAGGAACGGTCAGCTCTCGCCGCATCAAACCGCCTGGGTCAGGAAGATATGCGGTTGAAATATTCTGCGTTGCGATTTCCCGTTCGCCCGAAAGATATTGCAATTGATAGCGATCATTATGGTCCAGACTAATACTTATATGAGATGCATGGAAAATGTTTGGTAACTGCACCTCAACACCACTATCTTGAAGCTGAATCACCCCACTCGCTGTACAGGGTGTTCCATTTTCCAATTGTCCAGAAAGAGTATCCAAATCAACGTGCTTCATTCCGGGATAACGATAGAAATCTTTATTAATCAGATAATCGTATTGTCCGGTATTCATCTTCCAGATCTCAACCAGGCGACGCGGATCAAAAAGGCTACCCTTAACAATCAGTGAGAGTTTGTCATAGTATAGCGCAAGATTGGGATCGGCGATCACATTCCGACCCAAATGTAGCGTTTGCAAATATCCCTCCGGCATTATCCGCTCATAATGGCCAACGCGCCAATTCACCTTGCGCATCGCGGGCAAACGCGCCAATAGCGGATCTGCTAAAGCAAGCTTATCCAGAACATAAACCTGCGGGCCAGCATAAAAGCCAAAAAAACCAATTCCATAATTATCCGCCACTTTGCGCCCGCTATTCTTCGCCTGAGCGCCGTACATCCCCCAGTAAAATGTGGGCATCTCAATATCTCGTTGAGTATTCAACAGCCCGGCCCCCCCATAATACAAAAGTCGCTCATCCAGAATGCCGTTATTCCATAGATGAATTGGGCCGGAGTCGATCGGACCTAAATCATTTATGCGTACAGTAGGATTGACAACATTCAAACCCAGCACCAAAACCATTACAAACAACATTACTCCAATAGTGGACGGCAAAACACTCAAATCATGTCGAACAATAAGAATGACCGCGCATAATAACGGAACAGTCAGAAAACGACCGCTCATAAAATCGCCACCAACTTGAACGATATACAGGAGGTACAACAAAATACCAACCACAAGAGGCACAATTTTGCGATTCGCCAGAATGAAACCTGCAAATATTCCAATCACGATCACCAGCGGGGTTATCATGTCAAATTGAACTGCATTCAACAGATAGAGCAAACCCTGACGCGCCATCTCCAAATGCGAGATGCCTGTATTCAATTTAGCGTAGGCAGTATTAGGAAATGGAAAACCATAGTAAAAAATAGAAAAGACTTCCCAGGCAATCAACGGCGTCTGCCCTGCCACCATTACCCAAAACGCCTTTTTGTTCGGGCGGTGAAAAAAAGTTGTAATTAAGGGTATAAAGAAAATCAACCCCAAATCCAGGCGGTTAACCATTCCTAAAGAGGCAACCAAAGACAGCCAACCCACGCGGCGGTGATTCTCAATTCCAGGGTAAAAATAAATTATGCAAAAGATTACAACGAGCAAATGGCTAAGGGGATTTTCAAGACCCGAGGTAGAAAAATCAACAAAAGCCTTTGAGAGCATCAGCACAAAAATCCCGAAAATTGCTGAAACCCAGGAAACTGCCAGGTAACGCGCCATCAGATAGAGGGTAAGCAAAGAAACCACAATGGACAGCCCAAGACTGGTAAAGTAAATCTCCCGGGTAAAAGAGTAAAACAGGCTAAGCAAGAACATCCATAAGGGATGGGTATAAGCCTGCACCCGCTCGGTGATATTCCACGTCAAGCGATAACCGTTAATAAAATTGTCTACCGTACGGAAGGTAATATATGCATCATCACAAATCCAGGCACGGCGGATCACCACTAATGCAAACATGCCCAAAATCAACACTAATGACAATTCCCTCACCTTTTTAAAAGCGACTTCTGAACCACTCTGCATAAAACCATTCGCCATCTTAATTTGCTCGGAGAAAAAGTTGTTAGTGAATTATAATATAACAACCGAAACTCCAGACTTTGCCAGTTCGATGATCAGGGTAACGGTTTATTTATGAGGCAATTGGTGCGCGTACGGATCGTACGTATTCCATCTCCCACTCAAATCCGCAGTGCTATCAATCATGCAATCACTTGGCTGATTGATAAACTTGGCATGATAGCTTCAATTATGCGAGAAACTTGGTTTACATTTCACCAATCACATGCTACAGAGGGAGCCGCCAGCATTGCTTTTTATTCGCTATTTTCGTTGTTTCCATTGTTATTGGTCCTAATTGTGGCTGGAAGTTTTCTGCTTCAAAAAGTGAATGTTCAACAGGTTCTATTAGAGTGGGTTGTTACCTCGATTCCGGGTTCCCGAGAACTAATTTTGCAAAACATTCAACAAGTGCTTGCATTGCGGGGCACATTTGGATTGGTGGCTTTGATCAGCCTGGTCTGGTCTGCTTCGGGTGTTTTTAACACAATGGCAGCCAATATTAACCGCGCCTTTCCCGAAGCCCAAACACGAAATTTTTTTACCAACCGCATTGTTGCTTTGGCAATGATTGGGGGACTGGTCGTGATTATTTTTCTACTTCTATTTTTTAACACGGTTTTCAGGCTCATCCCTCATATAGATATTCCCATCCTTAGAACCGGACATCAAACAAAAGTCTGGCAAATTTTTTCGCTCACTTTTCCGATATTGTTGAATTTCCTGGTTTTTTATCTCTTATACTGGTGGGTTCCAAACACCAATGTGAGTCGTCGAGCTTCTTTTATAGGCGCGCTTTTTACAACAGTCCTATCTCGGTTATTTACTCTGCTGTTCAGCCTGTATCTCAGCAGCGGATTTGACCGTTACGAAATCGTCTATGGTTCGCTTGGTACAATTGTTGCCTTAATGTTCTTCATTTACCTTACAGGCTGGATTGTTCTCTTTGGAGCACATTTAACTGCTTCAATCTCAAGACGGATCAAAGGCATTTCCCCGCTTCTCTAACAAAACAACAAAAAGAAGGAAAGTCATTAATAAAACGTCGGGTGATCATCAAGCAGAAGATTTCTGCTTATGATAAGATGAAGTTGCGACTGATCACACTACTTTCATCTCCTCCTTGTTGGAGAGCCAGGACTTCGGTCGGTCCTGGCTCTCCCAATTAACGAGCCAACAGTAACCACAAGAAAGCAAAGCCCGCTACCAGACCCAACGCACCTGCCAAAATTGCTTCCCCACCCAGATAGAGTTGTACCCCTCCCAACAACAGTGCCATAAATACTATCGCCCCAACCAATTTTCGCAACGTACGCTCCAAACGAACAATTTGCTGACTCAACTCGCTGGAACGCACCTCAAGCCGGCCCTGTTCCATGCGTTTTATGATTGCATCCGCGCGAACGGGTAATGAAATCGTTGTTCGCAATATCCCAAACGCTTCATCCAGTAAATTCCGGAGACGAGTGCTACGCTCATCACGCATTAACCGCTCGGCATAAGGAACAATTGACGTCCATACATTGAACTCTTTGTCCAATCCGGTGCACATACCCGAAAGAATCCCTAAACAACGTCCCAATAAGACGAAATTCTCTGGTAACTGGAAAGGCATTTCGTAAAGCAAATCCTCAAACTTGCGTAAAAATGCCATCGCCTCCTCGTGCCCCAATTCCACTAATTCAGATGTGCTTTTTCCCCAAAATTGTTCAAATACTTCCATATTCGCTCGTTCCAGCAACTCCAGGTCGGCTCCAGGAAGCAATACTCCCAACATTTGATATGCCTTAATCATCCGGGACGAATCACGTGTACCAACTGCAATCAGTAACTCTTGCATACCTGCCAGCGATTGTGGCGAAATATGTCCAACCATGCCAAAGTCTACAAAGACTAGCTTCCAGGTCACCTCTCCAGTATCTTCATCTTTCGAAATGGGCAAAACAAACAAATTGCCTGGATGTGGATCAGCATGAAAAAAGCTATCCTCAAAGATTTGTTTCAGATATGTATTGAATAATCGTTGCGCCACATTTGAACGTTGGATACCGGCAGCTTCAATTGCATCATAGTCTGTGATCTTGATCGCCTGTACATCCTTGAGTGTCAACACTCGTCGTGTTGTATGACTCCAGATGACCTCTGGAACAACTACTTCCGAGTCATTACGAAAATTTTCCGCAAACGTCTCAGCATTTTTCCCTTCAGACAGATAGTCCAATTCCTCATACAGCGTACGGCTGAACTCATCCATTAGCATCCGGACGTCTGCCCGTTTTTTCACAGGCGGATAACGGTAGACCCATTCTGCCACCACCCGCAAGGCAGATAAATCTATAAAGACAATACGTTCAATATCAGGGCGCTGTACCTTGACCACTACAGGCGACAATTCCATTGTGATATCCGTCCCTTCTTGTATCTTTCGTAGTCGGGCACGGTGCACTTGACCAATTGAAGCCGAAGCGATGGGGTTCTCTTCAAAATAAATATATTTTTCTTCCAAAGGCATCCCGAATTCCGCTTCAACGACCCGCCTTATCTCGGAAAAAGCTTCTGGACGAACTTCATCCTGCAATCCCGCCAGTTCATCTGTGATGACACGCGGTAGCACGTCCAATCTGGCTGAAAGAAACTGCCCTACTTTAATCATCACGCCACCCATTTCAATCGCCAAGGAACGAAAACGGGTGGCAATCTTGCGCAATCGCTCATGACGACTCTGACGGACAAGGGACGTTAACCCCAGTTTGGGTAAGATAATTTCCCACCAGATAAGAGCAATAAGTACCCGTCCAAAAAACCAAACAATACGGCAATAACGACTTCGATACATGGAGATTGTACCTAGATCACCACTCGTCTGGGTAGAAGGTTCTTTAAACGTTGCGAGGTGATTTTACCCAATCCAATGAATTGGCTATGCGCATCTTGCACTAAAACGACCCTGCCAGATGGGTATTCTCCCGGATGGAAATCCCGCAAATCCTCGCCGCGCAGCCAGGCAGGCCGATATTCATCCGGTAACGGATAGTGCCCACGAAGAAAACTTTGGTAAAAACGCGTTACCCACTCATGGGCAGGAATGAATCCTTGAGGGGTCTTTTCACCCAACGCCATCCCCAATGTGTGGACAGGCATGCTACTGAACTTACTAAAATACCGATTTGGAAAAGCATAAATCGTCTCCCTCCGACGCCAAAGCGACAGATCATATTCAACCAACAAAGAACCCAAATCAAAGCCGTAGTCATTCTCAAAATTGCTTATTAGCGAAATTATCTCTCGCTTCTCCAATGGTAAAAATCCGACGCGCTGCAATGAAAAAGCTGATTCAAAAACCACTCTCTTACCGCTGTTCATTGGTGATAGCTTAGTCAAGTGTGCCGCAAAGAATCCTGCAGTATGATAAAGGTGCGGCCAGAGACGGACTGCTCGTTCTACTTGTGGATCATACTGTTTACACTCTTCATTAACAAGACCCGGCGCAGGTACAGGCAACAAACGATTGGCATCTTCAACCTGAACAGCACTTCCATATTGCCTGAGGATTCGATCCAGTACACCTTCATTCTCTTCCGGCGTCAATGTACAGGTTGCATACACCACCTGTCCACCCACTTTGACTGCTCGCAGGGCACTTTCCAGCATACGAGCTTGTCGTTGCGCCAGCATATTCTGCTCGCGTTCGCTAATCGGACGCATGGGGTGTGATTCGCTGCTGCGTAACCCCTGCATACTGCAAGGAGCATCCAGTAAAACTGCGTCAAATGTTTCAGGAAACCAACTACCGAATCGCTCACCGGGAAAATTTGTCACCGCGACATTTACCGCCCCCCAGTTTTGCAAAACCAATCTCAGGGCAGTCAGACGCGCAGCGCTGGAATCATTGGCAATCACCAAACCCCGATCTTCAGAACGGCTGATCAAGTGAGTGGTTTTCCCTCCGGGCGAAGCCGCCATATCTAGTATCAGCGGGTGATCTAGATGTTTGAAGGTAAACAATTCAGCCGGCAACATGGAGGCCGCTTCCTGGATATAGTAATACCCAAAGCGGTGCTCCACCGTCTGGCTAACTGATACATTTGCCTCTTTAACCCACCAACCCAACGGGCAAAAAGGAACAGGATCTAATTGCCAGCTATACCGCTCTGCCCACTGAAGCAAATCCTGAGTGGTTGCTTTGAGTGGATTAAGGCGTATGGCAGGATACAGCAGAGACTCAAGATCAGATAATAAATTCGCAAAACTCTGAGGGGATAACAAATTACGAAAACGCTCCAACGCAGTTTGATACGCGTCGGCAGGTGAGAATTGCCCCAGAATAGAACTACGCTTACGGCCCATCAGCTTTTTTGAATACAAAAAACTACTTCACTATCAAACATCAATTCAGTCACTACCCAGGACAACCCTGCCAGACTACGTTTCATCAGTGCTCGCTGACGTTCTACTATACTGTGATGTCCAGTGAGGTCCTTGACTGGGAGTGAAACCAACAACCACTTTACCCGCAAAGCACGCCAGAAATCACGGTTACATCCACGCCGCCGCTGTTCAAAACGATGTGCCTCCTTAAAGAAAAATGCCACCTCTGCCTCAACCTTTGGTGGATCAACCAGAACATCGCGTACTTCAGCCAGCGGCTGCAATCCAATTAAGCTGAAATACTGGTTAATCAACGCCACGCGTGGATGGTGAATATCATAGGCGTAATAACGTACCGTTGTCGGAAGCATCATCCAGGAAAAAGCAAACGGGTTCATTCCACAGGCAAGATCAAGAATAGAATCCGGCTGCCCCGTAATAGTAAAGAGCTGTTCATAAAAAGCCCTTAAATCCGTAAGTCGCTCGCGTGTCGAGGCATGAGAACGTAGCAACGCTTCGCAGACCGCTCTAACCTGTTGTGGGTCACCGCTGGCGAAAGCATTCAACAAATCCTCACTTGCCCGCTGATAGTCCACATCTCCCAAATATGGGGCAACAATATTGTGTAATTTCTGACGCACTGCCTTAAATGCTTCTTTAGCAGTACGATATTTGGGAATTTCTTGCTGAATTAAGTCGCGCACGGTCACTTCCGGTAACCCAAGCTCACAGTATTTGCGCGAGTTTAGCAATTCATGAACGAAGCGGTCAACATCTTCCTGAGCCTTCATCATTTCACCGGTTCAGCACAAAAACCAGTTCGCTGGGAAACTCATAACGCTTGACTTGCCAGGGCAATTGAGAAATAAGATTGCGAAAATGGGTTTCATAATTCTCCGGCATTCCCTTTCGACGCCCGCCCAGACTGTGCGCCGGAAAAGACACCACTATATGTTCTGCCTGAATGCTCTGCAACAGCAATAAGACAATATTTTTATCCAATTGCTCTAAACAAGGGATCACTTTTAGCAAGAGCGCAACCTGTACCTGATATGGTGGACTGCCTTCCAGTAAATCCCACCACTCCACATTCCCGTTTTGCTTTAGATGATTCAGAAACCCATTAAGAAAAGATACCATATCCCTGTATATATCGCAGGCGAGATAAGTCGCTTCCGGTGCAAGCGGCATCCATGGCAAAGCCAGAGGATTCAACCCACATGCTAGGTCAAGCACAGAATACACTGGTGCTAACGGTTCAAAAAGCGTTTCATAAAAGGTTTCCAAGATCGGTAACCGTTCACGCGTGGAAGCATGTTGTTGCAGGATATTTCGACAATAAGCAGATAAGCGAGATTTATCTCGTGGATCAATTGTAGCCAACTCTGCCTTCCAGCGTTCATAAGGGAAATCTTGCTCGAAATATGCCCCGCCCACCTGGTAAATTTTATTGCGTGTCGCCTTGACCACTTCCCTGAAATTTCGTTTCCTCTGTAGCATTTGAGCTGCTACACGCCGGATCAAACCCGGATGCACATCCTGATAAGCAGCCCCCTTTTGCACTTCACGAACGATCTGCTCCAGTAAATCTGCGGTATTCATAAGACGCGCATCCGTAACCGGGTGGTTAATTGTGTCATAAAGCGCAAATTATGGATTGTAGCCAGACGAGGGTACAGACTGTCATTTAACTTAAATAAATGCCGTAGATAGCCCAGTGAATAACGCTGGCAACAAAGACAATCGCAACCTGGGGAAACTGGTGCATCTGAGCGCATGTAGCGTTCATCATCAATGTAAATGAACTTAAACCACCTCCCTTTCAAACCGCCATCCGGAGCGCTTGCTGGTGTAGTAAAAGCATATAAACGCCCGTGGCGCGCATCGCGCGTCGGCATAGCGCTGTCAAATAATCCATACCCCAGTTCATAGCAGGCAACTACATTTTGTGGATGTCCCACGCCAAGTGCATGTAAGGGGTATTGTGCTGGCACCAACTCTCTGGTATATCCCAGCATATCTGTCAACAAATTTCCCTTTCCATCCAATGGCCAGCCGCCATAACCAAACCCATCAAAGCCGATCTCAAGTAGCTGCTCAGCACACTGGCGACGCAATTCGCGCACCCCTCCACCCTGAATAACCGCAAACAATTTAGGCCGTTTATCTTCCTGTAGTCGCTTCTGTGCCACCAGTTTGGTAAATTCTAATTTACACCGTTTTGCCCAAGCAACCGTCCGTCGGACCGATTCACGCTGCTCTTCGTAGGAGGCATCTACATGGGTACAATCATCCAGGCAGATAACAATATCAGAACCGTAACTCAATTGGAGCTGGATGCATTTTTCTGGTGTGAGCTGATATTTTCGGCTTGCACCCTCCGGCTGAAATACCAGACCCTCATCGCTGATCGTCCCATACTTTGGGTTTTGATGTATCAGAGAATATGCCTGAAAACCACCAGAATCTGTGACGATCGGTCCTTCCCAGCCACTCATCCGATGCAATCCACCCAAAGCCTGTATCACAGAAGAACCTGGTCGTTGCATCAAATGAAAAGTATTCATAACGACTGCCTGAACCTGACAGCCTCGCAAGTCATCTGCATCCACCGAACGGACAACACCATAAGTAGCATCCGGCAGATAAACCGGTAGCTCTAATTGACTGCTGCCAACGAACAGCGTCGCAAGAAAACCTAAAGCCATCACCGCTCCATAAAACTATTCCATCGCTCAGATGAATGGAAAGACGATCACTTTCTTCGTATTCTACCATCTCTAAACAAACTAATACACTTTGAAAATCCCTAGCCTCGTGCTAAACTCTAGTAAGACGAAGAAAATTCTTGTACTGATAGCACAAGACAAAAAAGAGGGTAAATAGTGAGTAATCAAGAGCCGGCTATAAACATGAATAACTATCGTTATCCAAGTGAACAGGTCATCCTCTTTGGAACAGTTTTTCTAATCCTGGTTGTGCTTTTGCTGGCAGCCGGTACAACTCTATGCGTCTTGCCCCTGTTTTTTCTGGTAATACTGATATTGTCTTATGCCACCAGCCAGTCCCACCATCGAGCGTTGATTGCCCAAGCAAAACACGTGACCAGCGAATCACTGCCTTCTCTGGCAAAGCTGGCACAGGAATGTGCGCGCAAGTTACAACCTGGTCCGACTCAGCTATTTGTTGTCCCGAGTCGGATTTTGAATGCCTACACCTTCGGACTGGAAAGCCCTAAAGTTATTGTATTGTACAGTTCACTTTTTCAGGTCATGGACGCCGATGAATTACGCTTTATTATTGGGCATGAAATGGGGCATGCTGCTTTAGGACATACCTGGCTGAACACCCTTCTTGGAGGTATGGCGGGGGTCCCGCCCTCTTTTGGTGCTGCTATCCTTTTCGCACTGGCATTTCGTCTCTGGAATCGTGCTTGCGAATACTCAGCAGATCGCGCCGGCTTGCTGGCGTGTGGTAGACTGGATAAAGCCATCTCCGCTCTGGTCAAGCTGGTTGATGCCCGTATTGATACGCCAGAAGAGATGAAAGAAGCTCTCGAAATTCTGGAGCAACAGGACGACACACTCGAAGGCATGTTGATAGAAAGCACTGCAACACACCCATTAATTGGGAACCGCATCGAGAAACTAAGAGAATGGGCAGCTTCCAGCGAATATCAACGTCTTCAGGCACTGATCAATCGAAATGCTACCAAAATCTAACGAGCCGCTTCTGTCTGGGTAACCGGTGGATAAAAATACACTGCCCAGATTCCAGAACCGGGCTGTGCCTGACTCAACAGCTTTTTATAATCAGTAGTATCAATAACCTCGCGATATGTTGTGTATAGCGGGATAATTTCAACCCAGGTCTGTCCAGGATGCAGGGGAATAGGGGTTCCTTCTTTATCCACAAAGCGTATAGGTCTCAGACGCCCAGTTTTTCTTTCATATTCGGTATTTCCAGTTGTCCAGTATATCTCATACATCCTGCCATCCCGAAATAGTAATGCAGGACTTCGAGTAATATACATCAAGTCGATGTTAAACAAAGTGGCATCAAAAAACGTGTAATTGGCAAACATCACCACAACATTTTCGAACGCCAGTGTCCGGCCAGTCAAGCGATCAACATGCGGCACAATAGTGCTCCCATCTTCTTCATCTTGCGATCGCAAATACGCCCGTAACTGCGGATCATACCGCCAGAAAACCTGATCAGTGTAATGAAAGGGTATCCACAATCCATTGCCCTTTTCCCCACCCGGCGGCGGCTGCGCATCAAACCGCAAACCGTACAGATGTGGTTGCCCTAAACTGGGTTTCCAATTCTGTGCCAGACGGATCAAATCAGAAATAGCTATGTGCGCTGTATTGACATTATCTGCATCAGTATCACCAAAAACAAGATAGTATTCATCCAGGTAAGGTAGCACCCGGTTGGATGCAGAAGCAAAAACAAGAAAGCCTTTATAAAGCAAACGAAGACTTTCATAGGGCAACCGACCCGAGCGAATCGGTCCAATTTCAACGGGATATTCTTCTCCATCAGGCGTTTGCATTGCAACGGGCGGATAGTCACCGTAGAACACTGCCAGAAAGCGCGACGCTCCTTCCCCAATATAAAGCTCAAAAACAAACGAGGCGTAGGATAAACCACTCTGAGGGCGAGCCGTGCGTGGCGAATTAGAAATAGAAACCAGCGCCGGTGGCAATTCCAGTAATGTAGGATTCTCAACTTTTAAACCAGTCAATGGATTCACATCAGATGGAAAGATATCCGGTCCAACAGACTCAGGCGCGGTAGTGCTTGTGGGAATAGATGTTATTATTGTTTGGGACGGCAATGTAGCTGTATAAGTCAACCTCGGCAGGTAAGAAATGCTCGTTGCCGAGATAGCCAACGGCGTCATTGTTAAGGTGGATGAAGTTGGTTTCGAACAACCAACAATAAAGACGAACCCACTCCACAGCACAAAAAATGCCAGCCGCAAAACATAAACACGGGCGGCATGCAAGCCGCCCGATGTACTTTTTCTTACCTGTCCAGCACTAAATTTCATTGCCTGCGAATCGCCTCACATACGCTTTGATCTTCGATCATGGAAGAGGCATAATAACGCATTGCCCAGTTGCCTGAACCCGTTTGCGGTTTATTCAACAAATCAAACAAGACTTCGGTATCTGCAGTTTCCCAATAGGGTGTAGCCAAAGGAACCAAGTGCACCCAGGTTTGACCAGGTTTGAAGGGAAACGGCTGTCCCATTGCATCTATAAACCGAATGGGGCGAACCTTGCCAGTAGTCTTCTCATAATCTTCATTCTTTGTTGTCCAGAAAATTTCATACATCTGACCATCTCTGAACAATAACGCTTTCCCCCGGTCAATATACATCAAATCAACATCAAAAGCATACTCAGTGCAAGCGCGGTGATTGGCGAACAACACAACCACATTCTCAAAGGTCAATGGTTCACCCGTCAGACGGTCTGTTGCCTGAACGAACGTTTTACCATCTGCTTGATCTTGATAACGATGATAGGCACCGCTGGCATGATCATAGCGCCAGATAATTTGATCATAAGCATTGTACATGAACCAGAAGCGAGGCGCCGCTTTTCCACCTTCAGGCGGCGTTGTATCAAAACGCATGACACTAATATCTGAAGGCTGTACGCGAAATTTTGAAGCGCGCGCAATATCCTCGAGGCGGGTAACACTAATCATAGCGCTGTTAATATTGTCCGCATCTGATCCAAAGTAATTGGTATATTCGCCAAGATTTTGAGCCACTCCAGCATACGCCGAAGCCATCACCAGAAAACCATTGTAAGCTTTGCGCAAATGCTCATATGGTAAACGTCCCGAACGAATCGGCCCAATTTGAGCATCATCGGAAGTTACCATGGAATTTCCTGAAGGCTGACTGCCCAACGAATTTGCACCAGAGGGAAAATCTCCATAAAATAATGCCAGAAAACGGCTCATCCCTTCACCAATATACAGTTCAAACACAAAGGGAGCAAAGGACAATCCCGCTTGCGGTCTGGCAGTTACTGGCCAGTTGGTGATCGAAACCAACGCCGGTGGAAGCTTTAAGTTGTCTGGATTTACTGCTGGCAAACCCGTAAGCGGATTCATTGTGGGAATAACAGGGGTATTCATCTGGGCGGGTAAATTCTCCCGCGCCTGAACAGGAGTAGCAATGAACTCTGGCAGAGCCTGAACGATATTGCCTGAACTTTCCGGAGGTTTTACCGAAACTGAGGATGTATCAAAGTTTACTTCTGAACCCACTTGGGGCTTACCCACAATTCCGCAGCCTTGCAACACAAACATCATCAAAGCTAGTAAAGCAAATCCCTTGTTCACTTGACACCTCTCCGCAGAAGACCAATAATCCGATTATTTGCATTGTATCTCAAATAGAGAGTATAAACAATACACCAGGCAAGTATCTCCCCAAGAAGCCTGACCAATTAATTGTCCACCAATTGTTCCAAGAATTATTCTATCTATTTGTTTTACTTTTCAGAGCTGTTTGATGACAGGGTTGTAACCCTATACAGGATGCCCGGTAAAAGTTTGATCTTTTGCCACGCAGTCGTGTGTGCCCTTTGATCAAAAACACGGTACTCAATGGCTTCAATTTTATCCAGAATCGCCTTATAAAGCAGAGCAGCAGTGCCAACAGCCACACGAACAGACCTGTCCAAATAAGCAATTCCCGGGAAAGCCTTCTGGTATAAGGCTTTAGCCCTGGCAATTTCAAATTTCATCAATCCCACAAAACGCTCGTCAAATGTGCAGTGCAGAATATCCTGACGAGTTAAGCCAAATTTTACTAAATCCTCTTCAGGGATGTACACTCTTCCACGGTGTGCGTCCTCGCCTATGTCTCTTAAGATATTTGTCAATTGCAAGGCGATACCTAGTTGAATGGCGTAAGGTGCAGCCTGTTCAAAGGTTGCACCCGGCGCTAGACCAATAATTGGAATAGACAGCAACCCAACTGTAGAAGCCACTCGGTAACAATATTGTTGAAGTTCTTCCCAGGTTTGATATCCTCGCTTGCTCAAGTCCATTGCCACACCATCAATCAACTCCTGCTCATAGCGGCGATTCACACCAAAGTCCTCGCGTACTTGAGACCATAACAGGAGGACTGGATCACTCTGATCTTCTAATTTAAGATTCACCTTGGCTCTCCAGGCTTCCAAATCATTTAGACTTGCCTCGTTATGGTCTATCAAGTCGTCAGTTGTTCGACAAAATGCATATAAAGCGATGATGGCAATACGTTTTTTTTCTGGTAACAGCCGCGTAGCAAAAAAGAAAGTCTTGGAACTTTCTCGGATCACCTTTTCGCTTTGAATTTGAGTATTCTTCCAATCTAATGCGGCAATCATAGAAAAACCTCTTCGTGGCCCCCCCGTGGGGCGCTTGTCTACCCAGATGCCTCAATTAAATTTTCAACAATTATAGAAGACGACAACACCCCTGGAAGGCCTGCCCCAGGATGCGTGCCGGCTCCAACCAGATAGAGATTATCGAAATCCTCCGAGCGATTGTGAGGCCGAAACCAGGCTGATTGAGTCAGTATAGGCTGGACAGAGAATGCCGCTCCCATGTAACTGCTCAATGTAGTCTGAAAATGTAAGGGGTCAATATAGTGCTCAGCAATAATATTGGCACTCAACTCGGGAAGGTAATTATCTTCCAGAAACTTGATAATACGGTCCCGGTAAGGACGAGCTGTTTGTGTCCAGTCAATGCCAGAACCTAGATGAGGCACCGGGGAAAGCACATAAAATGCCTCACACCCTTCGGGCGCCAGAGATGGATCTGTAATCGTCGGCATATGCAGATATAGCGAAAAATCTTCGGATAAAATTTTTCGGTTAAAAATATCATCCAATAGCTCTTTGTAACGCTCACTCAAGATGATATTATGATGTGCTAATCCTGAGTCCAGATAACGCTTCCGGGTACCAAAGTAAATCACAAACAACGACATACTATATTTTGTATGTCGGTAGCGCATATCACTGTTGCGACGACGATATTTTGACGGGATTAATTGCATATAAGTATTGGCAACCTCGCTGTTTGAGACAACTGCATCTGCTCGATGTAGGCTGCCATCAGCAAGGCGGACACCATGCACGCGCCTGCCCTCAGCCAGAATCTCAACCACCTCGGCATTAAGATGAATCTTACCGCCTAATTCCTCGAACAGCCTAACTAGCGCGTTTACTAAAGCACCCGTGCCGCCCATTGCAAACCAGACGCCCCATTCACGTTCAAGATAATGAATCATGGCATAAATACTGGTTGTATCAAACGGGTTTCCACCAACAAGAAGCGGGTGAAATGAAAACACACGACGCAGAAAATCATCCTTAACAAATTGGGATACATAGCGATAAACACTTTTATAGGATTGCAACCGAATCAAGTCTGGTGCAATTTTTAGCATGTCTGTCACATGTAGAAATGGCTTGCTAGCTAGTTCAACAAAACCTTTTTGAAAAATGGGGCGGGTTGTTTCAATAAAACGTTTATATCCCTCTACATCTACCGGGTTGCGCTGTCGAATTTGTTCATAAATGAACTCTGGATCGTTATTATAGTCAAAGGAACGTTTTTCATGATCGTAAATACGATAAAAAGGATTGACTGGTACAAACTCAATGTAATCTTCACGACGTTTTCCTGCCGCATTAAAAATATCATCAAACATGAACGGTGCGGTTATGACTGTTGGACCGCCATCAAACTTAAACCCATTGATTTCATACACATAACCTCGGCCACCTGGCTTATCACGTTTCTCAAAAATTTCCACATCGTGACCGCGCGCCGCTAGACGACAGGCTGCCCCAAGCCCCCCAAAACCACTGCCAATTACGACGATTTTTTTCTTCATGTTCCCTCCACTGTACAATCTGCATTTCTCCTGAAAAGCATAATAAATATCTCAATTCTTAAGATGGCAAATAACCCACTTTCGATATAAAAACATGATAGAGAAACTGAAGGAGTTGAAAAACATGCGAGTCAGCAAACCGGACAAACCTTTCTGATGCTCATATTCAATTCTATCACTCACCAGCGTATGCTCTGAATCCAACAACTCAAAGTGATGGGTATGCTTCCAAAACTTAAATGGGCCTTTCTCCTGAATATCTGTAAATCCATTATTATTGACATTCTGATGAACTGCTACCCAACGCAATGGAATTAGGCCAAACCATATGGTGAATTCAACCTTCGAGCCCTCTGCTAATGGCTCGACATAATTAAATTGCAAAAGGACAGGCGGTGGTGTAAGTTTCCTCAATGCTTGAGAATCTAGGTGAAAATCAGTTATAACCTTGAGGGGCACCGGGGTGATAAAGGAAAACTCAAAGACCACCATGCACTAGCCCTTAATAACCTGTCGGATGAGACATAAGATTCTCAATAACACTTATCACACTGAGCGGTGAAACATCAAGGTAAATCGCATCTGCCAAATTAGAAATCCGAAACTCGCGAAAAGCCTGTCCACCCAACAAAATCTTTGGGTGAGGGGCAGAAAGCCCGGACAACACTTCTGGCAACTGCTCTAAAGCTTTTGCCGACTCAAGGCGGGTTGCTGAAAAAAGTAAAAGACGCGGTTTCAACTGCAACATCACACTCTCTAGCCCACTCAAGCTCAGGTCTGGGCCAAGGTACTTCACATTCCACCCGCGCCAGCGCAGCAACGCAACAATCATCAGCAACCCCAACTGGTGCATTTCACCCGGCGCACAAGCTGCCACAATTATTCCCGGATGTATAGCTGGAGCTGATATAGCAATTATATTCATTAGGTGCTGGGTGCAAAATTGAGTGGCAAAATGCTCGACTGCAATAGGTATTTCGCCCCGATGCCATGCATCACCAATCTCAACCATGACCGGTTGAACGATCTCAGTAAGCACTTGGTCAAAAGAAAAAAGGGCAAAAGAACGCCTTAAAACATCTGAAGCCCCCGTTTCATCAAAACGAGTTAGGTGATAGTAAAGTCGCTTGACCAAATCAGAATGAGAAATAGGAGCAGGTGCTGTTGTTGGGGTACCATCTTTCGCTGGATCCCGCCCATTATTCCTAAGTTCACTCAAATATTCAACGGCTCTTCCAATACTCAAGCCATTATCAAGTTGTATCTTAAGCCATTGCAATGTACGCAAGTCATATTCGGAATACAAACGGTAACCCTGATGACCACGGTGCGGGCTTGGCAATCCATAACGTCTTTCCCACGCTCTTAATGTCACGGATGGGAGTCCAGTCAACCGTGAGATCGCTTTGATATTATAGACTGGTATATGATCGTCCCAATTTGAAAAATCATCCATTTCTGACCTCTATTAGTTACTATCATAACCAGTCGCGGAGAGTTTGTCGACAGTTTGTATAACCATATTCGTTTAAAAACAAAGAGACATATTGAGGTTTAATCATTCAATATGCCTCGCCTGAAATGCTATAGTCAAAATTAGCTTCTGGACGAAGCCGTTTTTAGTTTCTTCGTATTTTCCTTATTATTAGATTTTAACACTTCAGAAACGGTTATTACCCCTTGTTCCAGCGAATCTCCAAGATATATTCCCGAAATTTGCTGGCGAAGTTCAGGTTTGGACTGAAAAGCTGCTCCGCCATACCCAAATAGAGGCGTTGGGTGAATCTGTTTCAATTTATGGTTGAAATTATTAATTTCTTGTGCCGATTCAACCATCGTCGCAGCCAAGATAATCATATCAGGGCGCTCATAACTGGCATAATCCAGTAAATCCTCCAAAGGAATATCTGGACCGAGAAATTCGACTCGATATCCATGACTGCGTAAAAGAATCGCAAACATTAGACTTCCCAGCTCGTGCTGCTCGTCAGGGGCACAACCAATCAAAATGCGAGGTGCATTACGACGTGCAGAATATGCTTGTAATAGTGCAAGCAAACGTCCACGTAAATATGAACTGGCGAAATGCTCTGTTGTTATATGAATTTTACCGTGATACCAGGCTAAACCAATTTCAACCAGTGCAGGTGTAATAACTTGCGTTAGAATTGTTTGCAAATCAAATGCAGATTGAGCCTCATGCAAGATTTCGCCGGCACGCCCTTCGTTATGTTCGATCAGCGCTTGATACAGTTGACTGGCGTAATGTTTGGGAGGAATATCACTGATCTTTGTAATAGTGGGAGCCGCTGGCACGGCTTCTGGCAACAAACCATTCCGCACCATACTGCGTAGCTCATTGGCTGCACTGCTAATCGAAATCCCGTCATCTACACGACTTTTTATCCATCTCAATAGTGCTACATCACGTTCTGAATACAAACGATAGCGATTATCTGAGCGATATGGTGTCAGAATTTCGTAACGCCGTTCCCACGCCCGCAAAGTAACTGGACGAATACCAGTTCTTGCACATACAGCTTTGATTGTAAATTTTGGCTCATCCGGAAGATCTGCTATGCTCATTATGGTCTCCAATCATTTGTCCACCAATCCACATTTCAACATTACACATACATTATACATAAATTTTACCATTTAGCAATCTTGTCTATCAGAACTTTAAGCCAAAACATTATACAAAGCTGTATAATACTATATGCAATCCAGATACACACTAATCGGAAAGAATGCTTCTGTAAAATCTTGAGACACGGTCCCTCCATTTTCTCGTATCATCGTCGAGGTTCAAATATTATGCCCAATGCTTTCATTCGTTTTTACGCTGAACTAAACGACTTTTTGCCTGCACCACAGCGTCAAACCACGTCGGTAGTACCTATTCAGATAAACACAACAGTCAAACACCTGATTGAGTCACTGGGCGTTCCACATACTGAAATTGACCTGATCTTGGTAAATGGTGAGGCAGTCGACTTCACATATCGTGTCCAGGATGGTGATCGGATCAGTGTGTACCCAGTGTTTGAAAGCCTGAACATTGCGCCAGTAACACGCCTCTGGAAGCGCCCACTGCGCCGTCCACGGTTCGTTGCTGATACACATCTTGGGCGATTAGCAGCATATCTTCGCATGACAGGCTTCGATACGCTATACCGAAACGATTACTCTGACAATGAGCTTGCTTCGCTCTCTCAGAGCGAGAACCGAATATTACTGACTCGCGACCGTGGGTTGCTAAAGCGCAATCAGGTCACACACGGGTTTTTTATTCGGCACGATGAGCCATTCCTGCAACTGGTCTCTGTAATCGAGCGATTCGACCTGCACAACGACTTGCAACCATTCACGCGTTGCCTGAGCTGTAATAACTTGCTGGATAAGGCGAGAAAAGAGGATATACTCGACCGCCTACCCGTCAATACAGCGCAAACGTTTGTGGAATTCAAAATATGCCAATCATGCGGTAAAGTTTATTGGAAAGGCTCACATTACAACCGAATGTCTGCCATGATTAATCGGTTGCAAAGCTTCCGAAAAATGCCGGTTGAGAAAAGAAAAGGCTAACCTTGTTCACCAAAAGAGGATTCAGACGACGCCACTAATTCTTCACGCCTATTGACAGGAAAATACAACGCAAGACGCTCCTGAATTGAAGCTCTCCCATAACGTCTGCGCACCCATAAAACGATTAGCAATCCACCAAGCAACATTGCCAGCAGGCCGATCAATCCTGCTTCCGGTCCAAATACTCCCCCGGTTAGCAACTCTGGACCACCTTGTTGAATGCCTATGAGAGACACAAAAGGTGTGGTACCGCTCACCGGGAATCCGAAAACATTCCCTTGGAAAAAGTTCCACGTAATGTGTAAACCAATCGGGATAGCCAATTCGCCAGTCAAGATAAAACCTAACCCAAGCAAAAGCCCAGCTATAGAAATGTTGATGGTACTGATTATACTGGCACCCGGATTTCCAAGGTGTAATGCGCCAAAAATCGTAGAAGACAGCACCCATCCCAAAACCAACGCCCTCTTTGCTCCCAGAGCAGGAAAAGCCAATCCCTCGGCAATATTCCGCAAATGATAACCGCGCGAAAAAGCTTCCTCATAAATTCCCACACACAAGAAAAGGATAACTGACATCACCAGACCAGTCGAGAAGGGCACACTTTTCACATTGCTCTGAAACGTTTCAACAATCATTACCCATCCGGCAAGATATTCCACGCCAAAAATCATAAGCATAAGAAATGCACCCAGCAGAAGTCCAAAACCCAGATCACCCCACCAGCCTGGGCGAAAATGAAAACCAAAATCTGCAAACGGACGGCGGTCCAGTAGTTTTCCGGCAATCAGCAAACTGATCAGAATAGCCAAAAGCGAGGCTATTGCACTTGCAACCTGCAGCCATGCATAGAAAGAACCTGTGGGCTCAAGTAACACTTGAAAATTACCCGACATCAAAACGGCAACAGACGCAAATAACACGCCGGGTATGCTACTTAATGCAAGAAAAATAAACAACTGCACCAGAATGCGCCACGCCGCGCGCAAACGCCGTTCCTGCGTATTCCAAAAGAGATAAGTAACTGATCTTAAGATACCCATTCAAAAAACCTATCTTTCCTCACCCAGTTTGGGCAAAATAACATTGTTCAATCTGCCGCCAGTCTTCTTGCCGCTCAGGAAACAACAAACCAGACAGCAAAGGGTGAACGCCCTGAATGTATTCTAAGATACGGCTGGCTACACGCCGCATGGCAAAATGTGCATTAGGCGCCGTGCGCAAACGAATAACGTGATGTGCAGACCGCATGTTAAGTGTCAACATTACACGGCGATTGAAAGCATTGGGAACAACATAAGCAGCAACTTCAGGATTGAAAGCAGCAATCTTTTCATAAGTTTCTTGGACTGTTGCCATCGCCTCGCGAAAAACGTTTTCCAACCCCGCAGCAACGATCATGCGCGGCATGGCATAACCTAAGTTTGCTGTGAGCAATTGGGGCGTTTGGGTCATCATACGATGGCGTTTCAGCTCAAAATAAGCACCCTGATCGAGTGTCAAATCGAAGGTATAACCAGTATGTTCCAATTCACGCACCGGGATGCCATGATTGCCAGGATTCCCAATCACCCGTTTCGCCAGCTTTTCTCTTTCTATTGTAGAAAGGCTACGGACAAAAGCCAAACAGCGCTCATAATCCAATTGAGAAAAACGATAAAGCGCCGACGCCAGAACCCGATTTTCTCCCTGAGGGTCATATGCGATCAGTGTGCACCAATCCTTTGGATCGCCCGATATTGCAGAGATAACCTCTCCTGTTCCTGTCAATGCTTGACGTATATCGGACAGATATGGATCGGATTCGGCATATTTGATCAGGGTTGGCACTTCAGCACATGCAACTTGTTTTATGTTTTTACCAATTTCCTGCACTTCTCTTAGGGGACTAGAAAGCATCTTGGTAATAGCATGTTCCAACGCACGAGCATTGATCGTCATACCGACATTTGCCAGCGCCGCAGCCGGTAAAAAATAGCGAGCGACATCCACATAAATGGTGCGCAACCGGCGGTCCCAGCTTTGAGCACTTTCATCAGGTAATCGCGGGTTTTCCCGCTCTGCCACAGCTTTAAGCGCCGGTAAAGCCTGCTGATAAGCCGAAAATAAGTGCGAGCAGGTCTCAAGATAGCGAGATTCCAGCGGGTGATGGACCAGTTCAGGTGGAACAGCAAAATCGTCTTTTCCCCATGTCTGGTAGCGGGTAGACTTCTCCGTATAAGATGCCAGACGATTAGACTCAATGGTTTCAACCGCTACGCGCGAAACATTTTCAATCGCAATATGCAAGACAGCGTGTTCCGCAACAGAAGCATGCCCATATCCCACCACCCATTTTTCGTGGAATTCCGCACTTTTCTCGGCCGTCAGTTCATCAGCGATCTCGCGAAAACTGAGCGGCGAGCGAGAGGTTTTTGCAAATGTAACAGCAATAGTCTCCGGTTCAAGCGTTTTAGGATCAAGCAAGTAAATCCGACATTTATTCGGCATTGGCAAGTACCTCACGGGCAATTTGAATATCTTTGCGTATCTGGTCAAGCAGTTCATCAACAGCGGAAAAACGTTTTTCCGGTCGAATTCGGCTGATGAATTGCAATTTGATCATTTGCCCATAAAGCTGCCCCTGAAAATCCAACAAGTGTGTCTCCACACGAGGCTGCAGAGGTTGATCTTCAAAAGTCGGTCGCAAGCCAACGTTGGTAACAGCTGGAATGCGCTGGTCATTAACAATTGCCCAGCAGGCATAAACACCATTGGCTGGAAGAATTCGCTGGGGCTGAATTTCCAGATTAGAGGTCGGGACTCCCAACCCGTGACCGCGTCCATCACCATGTACCACTTGCCCTGATAGGGAATATAGACGACCCAACAAACGTGCTGCTTGTTGAACTTCACCTTTGCTAATCAAAGTGCGAATCCTACTGGAAGACACAACTTCCCCGCCAAAATCAAGGGGGGGAACCACTTCAATTTCATAACCGAGTTCTTCCCCAATATTTCGTAATCGCTCAACATTGCCTTCTCGATTATGTCCCAGAGCAAAATCATGTCCAGTAAACAATTTACGTAAACCTAGATGCTCTACAAGCATCTGCATAAATTGATGGGCTCTCAATATAGAAAGCTCAAAAGAAAAAGGAAGCGTCACGACATAATCCACACCCAACTCGCCCAACAACGCAGCTCGCTCCTCGCTTGAGGTAAGATAAAAAGGTGTTGCAATTTTGCGCAAAACTACGACAGGATGTGGGTAAAAGGTCACAACAACAGCCGGTTTTTGCTCATTGTGGGCAGAGCTGACTAGCCGTTGAATTAGGGCTTGATGACCTCGGTGCACACCATCAAACGCACCAATTGTGCCCCACGTTTCGTTCAGGTGCAGCTCTTCCAGAGAGGTAAAATGTTGCATGAGCAACGCTCAGGAGAAAAATACCTTTTTCGGTTGCCATTCATTCGTTTGTGAATCGAATTCCATCAAGGCAACCAGTTCTCCTTGTTCGCTGATACCACGTGCCATGGTACCAATACCCGGTTCTCCTGGAACGCGATGTCCATGGCGTACCGCTTCAACCTGTTCGTGCGTCAACTCAACTGCTGGCCAGTCGGAAAGCGCCTCTGCTGCCGGAATTAGATATTGATACCAGGTACCATTCTCAAAACTCTCGCGTAGTTTTCGCAGAGGCACTGCGTCGCGCAGCGTGAAACGCCCGCTTTTTGTACGCCGCAAGCCAATCAAATGAGCACCACAACCCAGTTTTTCCCCCAAATCATGCGCCAGCGAACGTACATAGGTACCAGAGGAACAGTATACATCAATCACTGCTTCAGGTGGCGCCCATTCTAGCAATTCAAGACTGTACACCTGTATTTTGCGCGGCTGCAGATCGAGCTCTTCACCCTCACGCGCCAGCTCATACGCTTTACGCCCCTGTACCTTGATTGCAGAATATGGCGGTGGCACCTGTTCAATTTCACCGATAAAGGTCTTGAGTACCCGTTCAAATTGTTCTTCGGTAATGTCTACTGGTGAGACAGTTGTGACACGGCCATCTGCATCATATGTGTCTGTGGTTTCGCCCAACCGGATAATTGCCTGATAGCGCTTGTCGGAGGCCGATACATATTCGCTCAACCGAACAGCCGGTCCAATCAAAATAACCAGTACTCCAGAAGCGCGGGGGTCTAACGTACCAGTGTGCCCAGCGCGACGAATGTTTGTCCCTTTTCGGATGATTTGTACAACGTCGTGAGAGGTCAAACCAACCGGTTTGTCCACTACCAGGACACCAGAGATCGCATTTTTGAGATCAAAGCTGCTGTTATTCATTTTAGGTCTCCCCGTACCATTTCGTTTGGTCTATGAATTTATGATGTCTCCTTGATACGTTCGTTTACTAATTGTACCCCATTTTCTATAATAGATTGAGTGGCAGATAAAACCCGATCCTGAACCTCTTCCATTGTTCCGACAATAGTGGCACCAGAAGCAGCCGGGTGTCCTCCCCCGCCAAACTGCACTGCAATCTGAGAAACATCGAGACCTGCCCTGGCACGCCAGCTCACTTTAACCCGTCCGCCAGTCTGTTCTACAAATATGACGCACACATCACTTTCTGTAATACCAGATAGCATATTAATCAAGTCTGCATCGTCATTGCCGGGGTAGTCCGCTTCCTGCTTGTCTTGCAGAGTAAGCCTTGTCCATACCAACCCGCCCTGCTTTTGCAAACGGCTCAACCCTATTCCCCATAAACGGGCAGCTTCATAAGAACGCTGTATTAATGCCAGATGATACAGCTCGGCCAAGTTTGCACCTAGATCTATAAGGTCTGCAGAGAGGCGTAACGCTTTTGCATTTGTGTTAGAGGTGCGAAACCCCAAAGTATCACTCACCAGACCAAAAAGTAAAGCACATGCTGCGGGCTGCGTAATCGCCAACCCCCAGGTTGGTAAATGCTCAGCCAGAATAGCTGAAGTGGCAACAGCTTGCACATCCACAAGATTTAAACGGGCAAAATTCAGGTTTGTGACATGGTGATCAATATTAAGGTCTGGCATCCTATCTTCAAGTACATCACCAATACGCTGAAGGTCCGAACAGTCTAACACAATACTGATATCATAGTCTTGCTCTGCCCGGCGTATAATTTGCTGGCTACCTTCCAGGTGGCGAAAAGCAAGCGGTACTCCTTCGGGTAAGACCATTTGCACTTTTTTACCAACCGATTGAAGCGTCAGCCCCATACCTAAAAGACTACCTATCGCATCCCCATCGGCGCGAACATGCGAAACCAGTAACATGCTTTCTGCGTTCTGAAGTACTTGGCTGATATTTTGATGTAACTGGTTAGGATTCACTATGACCCGGTGTCTCCTTTCCCTCATTTTCCTGCCGCAAAGAAGCAAGCAGGCGTTCAATATGATCAGCCCGTTCAGGGGTCGGATCCCAATGAAAGCGGAGACGAGGAAAAACACGCAGTTCAATACGTTCTGCCAACGCATGCCGGATAAAACCGCTCGCATGGGTCAGTGCCTGAATTACCTCTGCCGAACGCGAGGAGCCTTCAACAGCAGAGACATAAATATCCGCAAAGGATAGCTCGCGGTCAACCTCTACGTCTGTAATAGAAATTCCTGCAAGACGGGGGTCGCTGATTTCTCGTATCAGCATTTCCGAAAGGTCACGTTGGATGCGGTCGGCAATTCTTTGTAGACGCAATTTTGAGGGCATTTGTAAATCCTGTTCAGAAACGTTTTGGTATGTTTATCCGCCAAAGCGTTCCATTACATAACACTCGACAATATCACCAATCTTGAAATCACTGAAGCCTTTGAATGCCATACCGCATTCAAATCCGGAGCGGATCTCACGAACATCCTCTTTTTCATGACGCAATGATGCCAGTTCACCATCATAAATTTTTTCTTCCCCGCGCAAGACGCGAACGCGGGCGTTGCGGCGGATTTCACCCTGAAGTACCTTACAGCCAGCCACTAAACCCTTGGAAACCGTGAAAGTCGCCAGGATTTCTGCCTTTCCAATAATTACCTCAACGAATTCCGGCGCTAACATGCCCTTGAGGGCTTTTTCAATATCCTCAGTCAGGCGATAGATCACATCATAGATGCGGATAGAGACCCCTTCTGCTTCTGCACGGCGTCGAGCAGCACCATCTGCCTGTACATTGAAGCCAACCACAATCCCGCGCGAAGCCGCCGCCAGCATTACATCATCTTCACTGATATTCCCAGCCTCAGCATGTAAAACGTTAATCTTGATCTCGCTTTGATCTAATTCCCGTAAAGAAGTAATAATAGGCTCCAGTGAACCCTGCACATCTGCCTTAATAATCAGACAAAGCTCGCGCGTCTCGCCGGCTTTGAAGCGCTGGAAGAGTTCCTCTAATGTTGCTTTGGGTGCCTGGAGTTGCCGTTGTTGCTGTTTCTGCTTCAATTCTTCCACCACCTGCCGGGCTTCTTTTTCACTATTGTATACCTGGAACAGGTCTCCTGCCTGGGGGCAATCATTTAAGCCCATGATTTGCACTGGTGTGGAAGGTAACGCGCGTTGCACTTTGCGCCCCCTATAATCAAACATTGCCCGTATTCGACCATAGGCAGTACCTGCCAGAACAACATCACCCATGGATAACGTGCCATTCTGTACCAGCAATGTGGCAATGACACCTTTCGATCGGTCAACCTGAGCTTCAACGACTGTGCCGAACACCTTGCCCTTGGGATTGGCTTCAATCTTGAGACTATCGGCAACGAGTAAAATTGCCTCAAGCAAGTCATCCAGTCCCATTTTTTGCTTTGCAGAAACTGGAACAACGATCGTATTTCCATCCCATTCATCTGGAACCAGCCCAAGGTCAGCAAGTTGGCGTTTGACAAAGTCCGGGTTAGCATCTGGACGATCAATTTTATTTAAAGCAACTACAATTGGAACACGTGCGGCTCTTGCATGGGCAATGGCTTCGCGAGTTTGCGGCATTACCCCATCATTGGCAGCAACAACCAGGACAACAATATCTGCGCCTTGCGCACCGCGTGCCCGCATGGCAGTAAATGCAGCATGGCCTGGAGTATCCAGGAATGTAATCAATCTGCCTTTGTGTTCTACTTGATACGCGCCAATGTGCTGTGTGATTCCTCCCGCTTCACCGGCTGCCACGCTGGTATGCCGAATGGCATCCAGCAAGGTGGTTTTACCATGATCCACATGCCCTAAAATTGTAACAACCGGTGGCCGGCTGGTCAGATGTTTTGGGTCCTCACTGGCAATTAATCGCTTCCAAAGTGGCACTTCACCGCTTTCTTTTTCTTCTTCGGCTTCAGCAATTTCCATATTCGCCTCAAAGCCGAGTTCAGAAGCAACAACTGCGGCAGTTTCAAAATCAACCTGTTGGTTGATGCTTGCCATAACGCCATTTGACATCAAGATCCGTATGACCTGGATCGGGCTACTTTCCAAACGCTGCGCCAGGTCACGCACCGTAATAACTGCTGGCAGCTCAATTTTTCTCTGCCCATTATCGCCCATCTTGCACCTCCTATCTGTGCGCTCCGCGGTTACCCTCCGACATGTTGGGGGATGTTGATTGCAGGTAGCCGGGTTTGCATACGCTGCGCTCAACCGAGCATGTCAGATTAGGCGGATAATCATTCTATCATTCAAGTTTCCTCAAACTCTCAGATTGCCAAAAGTTAAAGATTAAGATTTGTCAAAAATTCTCGTTATCATCAGGAGGAAGCCCCTCCATGTAGCCACGCAGAAAAGCCTGCTCTTGTTCAGTTAACTCCGTTTTTAATGCGTGAGCCAGTGAGCCTTTCAACCCTTGTTCCCAGCAGGAGCGTTGGTCGTGCAAATACGCACCACGCCCAGAAAGCTTACCTGTGGGGTCTATTTTCACACCATCACCAGTGCGAACAATGCGAATAAGATTCCGCTTCGGTAACACTAACCGGCACCCCACACAAGTTCGCAATGGAATGTGTTTCGGTCGTTTTCCCGGTTTCTTTGCCACGCTCCAATCACTCTCACACTTTTACCAATCCCAATCTTCATCGCCACGTTTATGCTTCTTGCGCACAATCGTCATATCGCGATCGGGATCGTACTCTACTTCCACATGACGGCGTTTCTTTTTCTTATCTTTGCCCTTACGCCGCTCACCAAATTCGTCTTCTTCTTCATCCACATCAACAGGTTGCAAAATCTCAGGACGTAAGCTGAATATTTGCTCCAAGGATGGTTCTTCTTCTTCAACAACGGCCTCAACTTCCTCCAGCTTTTCTTCTACTGCTGGCTCCTGCGGTGCGGCCGCTTCTGGTTGAACAATCTCCCGAATGGCTTCCTGCATTTCAACAGGGGCCACCTGCTCAGAAATGCCCTCTTCTACGACCGGCTCTTGTTCCGAAGTTTCTTCAGCCGCGGGTGCCAGAATGTTATTCATCAAGCTATTGATTTCCGCCATAGCGCGGGGACCAATCCCTTGTACACGAAAAACGCGGTCTGGATCAACTTTCAACTGTAAAATTAAATCTCCCACCGAATGGTACCCGGCACCCTGCAACAAGAAAGCAACATGTTCTGCCAAACCACTGTCGAGAATATTGCGCTCAAACAATTCGGCAGGGATTGTGGCACGCAGAGCCGACAATTTGTCTTCCTCAATGGACTTCTTTTCTGGTTGGCGTTGAGCAGCCGTGCGGCGTTCAATCCGGTCGACAAAGCGTCCCATTTGATCATATTCTTCCGGGGTCAAGGGGCGCCCTTCCGCTTTTTTCGCCAGCAAACCGCCTACCTGTTCGATTAATTCAGCCTCAATTTTCAACTTCTCAGCCAGTTCAGGGTCACCCTGAAGGCGCTTAATGGCATCTGCAGCCGCCTCACTGACGCTCTTAATGTCAATACGCCAATTGGTCAGTTTGGCTGCCAGACGAGCGTTTTGACCGTCTCGACCAATTGCCAGGCTGAGCTGATCTTCAGGAACAACCACCGTGGCTGTTTTTCCATTAACAGGATCTTCATCCAGATACACGCCGATAACGCGCGCCGGACTGATTGCCTTTGCAATGAACACCGCTGCATCCGGATTCCATTCAATCACATCAATTTTCTCATCGTGCAATTCTCGAACAATCGCCTGAATACGAACGCCGCGAATGCCCACACAGGCACCCACGGGGTCAATACCAGACTGCGTTGCTGAGACAGCCACCTTGGCACGCTCACCAGGCTCACGGGCAATTGAACGGATCTCAACAATCCCATGATAAATCTCTGGCACCTCGTTCTCCAATAGCCGCCTAAGAAAATCCCGATGCGTGCGTGAGAGCATAATCTGAGGTCCGCGCGGGCTATCTTTTACTTCAGCCACCAGGGCGCGTACACGATCGTGAATGCGAAAGCGCTCCCCAGGGATCATATCTTTGCGCATCATTGTACCTTCAGCCCGCATCTCCAACCCAATGGTCAGTCCCTGAGCGTTGACTGCTTGTACTACTCCACTGACGATTTCGCCAACCTGTCTTTGATAATAATTCAGTTGCGCTTGACGTTCAGCATCCCGAATGCGTTGTTGAATAACCTGCCGCGCGGTTTGTGCCGCAACACGTCCAAAGTCGCTTGGAGTGCTATCCACAACCACCATACCGCCAATCTCTGCATTCGGATCATAGCGCCGCGCCTCTTCCAAAGAGACCTCAGTGCGCGGGTCTTGCACCTCTTCAACAACTTCCTTCTCAGCGAGAATCTGCACCCGTCCTGTGTCGGGGTCTATTTTTGCTTCAATGGTTTGGGCGTTAGAGGCGTTGACTGCACGACGGTAGGCAGATACCATCGCCGATTCTAAGGCTTTAAGGATGACTTCCTTTGGTAGTTGTTTTTCCTCAAGTACTTCATTGAATGCCAGGGCAAATTCATTCTTCATGCCTGTCGTTCTCCAAGAATAAAAACCAATCCTTTTATACGCAGAAAAGTGGGGAGCACCCACTTTTCGTTGCGTTCTATTATGACCACAACTGCTGTGTGTTTATATTTTAGCATACTCTGCCCGGTGATGCAAGCTTTTTTACGAGGCTAAAAAGGGGCAATCATAAACAGCAATGAGATTCACAATGTGATCCGATGCGGCTAAAGATGAATAATTTGAACACCCTTAAAAAAGACTTCCGAAGCCAAAACCAGATGCTTCGGAAGTCTCCAAAACTAATCCATACTAATCCATTATTTATCCTGCAATGCAGCTAGACCCGGCAATACCAGTCCTTCAAGCATTTCCAGAGAAGCACCCCCACCGGTAGAGATATGGGTAATTTTATCTGCCAGGCCAGACTGTTGAATAGCAGCTACTGACTCGCCACCTCCAATAACGCTGATCGCGTTGCTTTCTGCTACTGCTGCTGCTACGCCATAGGTGCCTTTCGCAAATGTTGGAAATTCAAACACACCCATCGGGCCATTCCAGACAACCGTGCCGGCGCCATGAATGATCCTGCCATAAGCTTCAACTGTTTCCGGTCCAATATCCAACACACGCCAGCCGTCTGGCACCGCCCCAGTGCTTATAACCCTGTAATTGGCGCCTTCCTCAAACCTGTCAGCAATTACTACATCCACCGGTAAACGCAGTTTATTTCCGCCGCTTTGCAATAACTGCTGTGCCAGTTCCAGCGCATCATTTTCCACCAGCGAATCCCCCATCGGATAACCCTGCGCTTTGAAGAAGGTATTTGCCATCCCGCCGCCAATCAAAATGACATCCGCTTTGGTCAGCAAGTTGCGAATCACACCTATCTTATCGCTAATTTTCGCGCCGCCAAGGATCGCCACAAAAGGTCGTTTTGGGTCTGCAATAGCGGCCCCCAGATATTGGATTTCCTTTTCCATAAGGAAACCAGCTACACCAGGCAAAAATCTGGCA
The DNA here is from genome assembly GCA_020725865.1 of Anaerolinea sp. Classification (GTDB taxonomy): domain Bacteria; phylum Chloroflexota; class Anaerolineae; order Anaerolineales; family Anaerolineaceae; genus DYEC01. Next base: position 122,037 of record DYEC01000013.1, read on the forward strand.
ACCCCCTCAGTAGAAGCATGTGCCCGATGCGCCGAACCAAAGGCGTCGTTGACATAGACTTCTGCCAACGCAGCAAGCTGTTTTGCCATCTGTGGATCGTTTTTCTCTTCTTCCGGATGAAAACGGGTGTTTTCCAGAACTAACACCTCACCCGATTTTAGCGCTTTAGCTGCTTCTTCAGCCTTTGGTCCGATGCAATCTTCTGCAAATGCTACGCTTTTGCCTAACAACCCAGCAAGATGATCTGCGACAGGTTTTAGCGAATACTTTGGATCTGGTCCATCTTTTGGCCTGCCAAGATGGGAACAAAGAATCACTGCAGCCCCTTGATCCAGCAAATATTGAATAGTCGGCAAAGCCGCCCGCACGCGAGTATCATCTCCAACTTTACCTTCTTTGATTGGCACATTAAAATCCACCCGAACTAACACCCGTTTGTTGCGTACATCAATATCTCGAATTGTTTTCTTGTTAAACATCGCATCCTCCCAGTGTATGGAATCGCCATGCGTAACCAGTTTAAAGGCTACGCATGGCGAAAACCAATGAAGTTGATCAGAGATACTTCGCCATCAAAGCTGCTAAATCACCCGTACGGCACGAGTATCCCCACTCGTTATCATACCAGGCAACCACCTTCACCAAATTGCCGCCCATGACCATTGTCTGGGCACCATCTACAATTGAAGAGCGCTCATCACCCTTGAAGTCCATCGAGACAAGCGGCTCGTTATACTGACCCATCGTGATACCCAGAATGCCTTTCAATGCACCGTTCGCAGCCTCCACAAAAGCAGCATTGACTTCGTCTTTTGTTGTCGCTTTTTCAACATTGCAAACAAAATCTACGATCGAAACTGTTGGGGTTGGGACACGCAACGCAAACCCATCAAACCTGCCCTTTAATTCGGGGATGACCAGTGCCAGCGCTTTTGCTGCTCCGGTCGTAGTCGGAATTATGTTTAACCCAGCCGAGCGAGAGCGGCGCATTTCCTTCTTATGCCCCTGATCGAGAATCACCTGATCATTGGTATAAGCATGGATCGTGGTCATCAAACCATGGACAATCCTAAACCGATCATGCAGGACTTTAGCGGCTGGCGCCAGGCAGTTAGTAGTGCAGGAAGCGTTAGAAACGACATGATGCTTGGCAGGATCATACTTGTCGTCATTGACACCCATGACAATGGTGATATCCTCATTTTTCGCCGGCGCAGAAATGATGACTTTCTTTGCTCCACCTTTTTCAATGTGAACGTTTGCGCCAGGCTTGCCTTTTGCAGGGTCGCCAACAGCATCGGTGAACACACCCGTTGCTTCAATAACGATATCTACCCCCAAGTCCCTCCAGGGCAAAGCAGCAGGGTCTTTCTCGGCAAACACACGAATCGTTTTGCCATCAATCACCAGGTTATTATCTATCACTTCAACGCTTCCGGGATAGATCCCGTAGGTCGAGTCATATTTAAATAAATGCGCATTTTGCCGTGCATCAAACAAATCATTGACTGCGACCACTTCCAATTCTTTATGATGTGCCAGCATGGCCTTTAATACCAATCGGCCAATGCGGCCAAAACCATTGATACCTACACGCGTTACCATCTTGATACCTCCGTTGAAAGTTTGTTTAAAATTTTACCATGTCTAGACATGGTTTACAGGTCTTTAGGAAAACTCGTCCTTACCACTCAGGGGTCCAGTTCGTTCATAGTAAAGATCCATGACTACCTGTGCCAGCTTATTCGAGTCATGCCGCCAAGGGTTCTCGTTATCAATCAAATCAGCAAAATAAACTGGATAATTCCCTTCTAATCCGGGTTGAGCCTTTACCCAATTCAGGTTTTCAGGCAAGGGCAACTCATAGTTATTATTGCACACGATTACATCAAACAATCGCTCCCCCAAATGATTCTCGATTGTTTGCACATGGTCATCACTTGTAAATCCATCCGTTTCACCCGGTTGAGTTGCAACGTTGCAAATATAGAACTTAAGTGCTCGGCTTGCTCTCAGCGCGTTCGCAAGATCAGGCACTAACAAATTGGGAAGAATGCTGGTGAATAAACTACCAGGTCCAACCAAAATCAAATCTGCAGAAAGAATAGCCTGAATGGCTGGTGGAAATGCCAATGGCGTATGTGGATCCAGCCATATGCGTTGTACTTTACCTCCGGCTTTGCTAATCTGGCTTTCTCCCCTTACCCGTTTTTCCGTCTTTTCATCAGGCATCAGTATTTCTGCTACCAGTTGAACATCGTGCAAGGTTGAAGGTAAAACCCGCCCTTGCACCGCCAGCACTCTTCCTGATTCGGCAACAGCTTCCTCGAAGCTACCCGTTATATCTGTTAGTGCAGTAATAAACAGATTCCCCAATGTGTGCCCATTCAACCCTGCGCTAGAAAGAAAACGGTATTGAAAAATCTGCGCGAGCAACGCCTCATCATTGGAAAGCGCTGTCAAACAGTTACGAATATCACCGGGCGGAAGAATTCCAATATTCCTCCTAAGCTCTCCCGATGAACCACCATCGTCTGCAACCGTCACAATCGCAGTTAAGTTAGCTGTGTGATGTTTGAGCCCGCGCAGCAAGGTCGAAAGTCCTGTACCTCCACCAATCGCCACAACCTTAGGTCCACGCTCTCGCTTGCGGTAAGCGGAAACTGTCTCAAGGATATGCTTGCCAGGACGAAGAAATGGTCTGAGCAGTGCTCGATTCAACCCCCATGTGCCAGCCAGTATTAACACAATACCCAGCCCGCCAAAAATAACAGCCCGCAGTGTGCGATCTAAAAAACGCAGGGATAAAGCGGATAGCAGGGGAAGCCACCAGGTATCGGGAGCGGTTCGATAAACATCTAACACCAATATGGCAAATCCAATCCCTATCAATGTGGTACCTGCTAACATTAAGAGTAACCAGCGCTTAACGCCCAAACCGGGTTTGAGCCAGCGAAGCTCTTTCTGAATCAAAGCAAGAAATCTCTTTGAGCGATTTTGTTCTTGCATACTGCGCAAATAATAGCAGTCTTTACAAAATGCGTCAACAATTTTCCGCCATAAAAACCTGACATGAAACCGAAGCGACTTTATTATGTCCATAACCATGCCCGCAAAAGATAAATTTCTTGTATGTTATAATTTTCCTTATGAATAACGAGCGGGGCATGACGACCATTTTAGGTAACCGCTATCGTCTCCTGCGTCAAATTGGAGTAGGCGGGATGGCGATTGTTTATCATGGGCGTGATTTGATGCTGGAAAGACCAGTCGCTATCAAAGTGCTTCGCCAAGATCTTTCTTCTGACCCAAGCTTCCGGGAGCACTTCAAACAGGAAGCGAAAGCCGCTGCCAACCTATCGCATCCTAATATTGTTACCGTACATGACTTTGGCCTGGATAAAAACCAGCTTTATATCGTGATGGAATATGTCCCGGGGACTGAATTAAAAACGATAATGCGTCAAAAGGGACAATTTTCTATAGAGGAAGCCATTTTGTTAATCAGTCAAGCCTGCGCGGGAACCGGCTATGCGCATAGAGCGGGCTTAATTCATTGTGACATCAAACCACAAAACATCCTTGTTACCCCAGACCAGCGCGTTAAAGTAACCGATTTTGGCATTGCACGTGCCCTGTCCACCATTCGCCCCGATGAGCAGCATGAAGTCATATGGGGCTCGCCACAGTACTTTTCTCCTGAGCAGGCTTCTGGACTGGCGCCTTCGCCTGCTTCCGATGTATATTCGCTGGGTGTAATCCTTTATGAAATGTTGACGGGCTCACTACCCTTCAATTCAACTGATCCAATCGAGCTTGCCCGAATGCATCGCGAGGCGGCCCCGATTCCTCCGAGCCAATTGAATCCTCACATACCACCCGCACTGGAACAAATCATTCTTAAGGTACTTTCAAAAGAACCCTCTTTACGATATCGCACAGCCGACCAATTCGGTCGGATACTAAACGGAATAAGCCATCAATTGGAAGCCACTATTCCCCCAGCCTCAACTGCTACCATTCCCGGAGCAACCATCGCCTCTCCAGCAAACCGCCCGTCCTCTTCATCACCAGTCCTGCCAGTCACCAGCTCTCCATCTACGGTGTCCTCCCGCCGCCTTCCCCGGGACGGTCCACCGATGTCGCCCCCATCCATAGAACAGCCTCATACAACGCTGGATATTGACTGGGTAACGGTTCTCTTGGGTTTGATTGCCGTTACGATGGTTGGTGGGCTGATTCCGTTTTGGCTATATATATATTTTTCACTCAACCGATAAAACATGAACGAAATCTATCTGGCAGCATCCATTCTCTCAGCCGATTTCACCTGCCTGCGTGAACAAATACAAAGCGCGGAAAACGCCGGTTCAGACTGGATACACATTGATGTCATGGACGGTCATTTCGTCCCCAACATCACAATGGGGCCTATTATAGTGGAAGCCTGCCGGCGGTTAACCACTCTACCCCTGGATGTTCACCTGATGATTGAACAGCCAGAACGCCATATTGAGTCATTTGCAAATGCGGGAGCAGACCTGATTAGCATTCACGTTGAGGGCAACCCCAATATCCACCGGACTTTACAACAAATACGTGCATTGGGGTGCAAACCGGGCGTTGTGCTTAACCCAGGTACACCCGCGATTAGCATCACCCCCCTTATCCGACAGATTGATTATGTTTTGGTCATGACAGTTAATCCGGGATTTGCAGCTCAAAAGTATATCACCGAAGTAACCCCCAAGATTGTCGAGATAAAAGAATTCCTTGACCATTACCACTCGCACGCTCTCATAGAAGTAGATGGCGGTATAAATGCCGAAACAATATCGCTGGTGGTTAATGCTGGCGCGCGCGTTATCGTTGCGGGCTCCTCAATATTCAGCCATCCCAAGGGAATCGCTGAAGGCATCAAGGCATTACGCCAAGCAATTCATTAAAAACAAAAATCACGGCACAACCGTGACTTTTGTCTGATAAAATAAGTCCGTGTTATCAGGCGCTCTTTACCATCGTTCGAATACACTTGGTACACAAAAGCTTACGCACCTTTCGGCCCCGATGTAATACGGTTACTCGTTGTAAGTTGGGACGAAAAGCACGATTTGTGGCACGCATTGAAAAACTTCGATTATGACCAAACGTTGTAGTTTTTCCGCAAATCTCGCACTTTGCCATATTCTGGTGTCCTTTCAAAAAACGTACTCTTTACTGTTGCAATCAACAAGTTCGAAGTTTACCATAATTCGCATCTAAAGACAAGAATTCAGGTTAAACAAAAAAGGCGTTTACTATGAGCGAAACGAACAACCCTTTAGGTAACATCTATATTTCCCAGCGAGCCATTGCAACCATTGCCTATCAGGCAGCATTAGACACCTATGGCTTGGTTGGCCTCACTGCCAAAAATCTGGCGATTGGGATAGCCCAGGCACTTGTCAAAGACCCAACACTGGGCATCGACGTACATTATGATGGTCAAAAAATTAAGATAGACCTTTATGTGGTCATGGAATATGGCACCCGCATCAAGTCTGTCGCCGCAAGCGTTTCAGATGCCGTTCGTTACCAAATTGAAAAAGCGACTGGCATTCCTGTTAGTGAGGTGAACATTCATGTCCGTGGGCTGCGTGTCAGCAATCCGGATTAGTCAAGTATTAATCAGCGTATAGAGGTTTTATGAACATAGAATCGCACTATCAAGCCCACAATGACGACAAGGAAATATCTAAACCCGATTTCATTGACGGACAAAAACTAAAGGAGCTAGTTGAAGCTGGTTTGGTTTGGTTAAAGACCAACCAGCAAACTGTCAATTCCTTGAATGTATTTCCTGTACCGGATGGGGATACGGGCACCAACATGTTGCTAACCATGCAGGCAGCTTATCAGGAAATTGCCAATTCGGGTGAGCGTAACATTGGAAAAATGGCTCATGCAATTGCCCAGGGAGCTCTTATGGGTGCGCGAGGAAACTCAGGGGTGATCCTCTCTCAACTGTGGCGTGGTTTCGCTCGGGCGCTTGACAATTATGAAACTATGGACGCGGAACTTTTCGTCAAGGCTTTAGTGGAAGCACGAAACACAGCTTACAAAGGAGTTGTCCGCCCAGTTGAGGGTACAATACTTACCGTAGCCAAAGATATTGCTCGTGTCGCTGAAGAAAGTCTTGCCAATCATGTAACAGAATTGAAAAGAATTCTTGAAAATGCCGTACTTGGCGCAGACGAATCCGTGCGTCATACACCAGAATTACTGCCTGTTCTCAAACAGGCTGGGGTTGTGGATGCCGGTGGTAAAGGATTATTCTTTCTCATGGAAGGTATGTTACGCTATCTGAACCACCTGCCGCTAGAAACACCTGTGACGGTTGTCCAGCCTCTTTCTACAATGCAGCTTTCAGAGACTATGGAGTCTATCGAACCGGGACAGGATTTTGAAGTGGTCATTGATTTCCAGCCAAACGGCCCCCTGGACCTGGAAAAATTCTACCAAGATTTGTCGCTGATGGGCACTTCCATTCAAGTCGGCGAGGGGGAAGGGATTTATCGCATGCATATTCATGTTCCCACAGAAAAGCGATATTCCCCAATTGATTACACAATGTCCCTTGGTACTATCACCAAAGTCAGCATTGAGAATCTCATTGCTCAAATGCAAAAGCAAGAAGAGAAAAAAGAAAGCAAATTACAGCTCGCCCCAGTCGAACCTGGGCAAATTGCTGTCGTGGCAGTTTCACCAGGACATGGTATTTCGCGCATCTTCGCAAGCCTTGGCGTATCGGCAATTGTTGAGGGTGGACAAACAATGAATCCGAGTACACAAGAAATCCTAAATGCCTTTGAAAACCTGCCTACAGACCGGGTGGTTATTTTGCCCAACAACAAAAACATCGTCTTAGCAGCACAGGCAGCCGTCACGATGACCGTGAAAAAAGTCGCTGTTGTTCCAAGCACCAGTGTCCCTCAGGGGCTGAGCGCCATTTTACGTCTGAATCCAGATGGTGATTTTGACTGGGTAGTTTCGGAAATGAATGAGGCTTTAAAGGAGGTTGAGACTGGAGAAATCACCATTGCAACAAGGTCAGTACAAATCAATGGTGTAGAAGTTCATGAAGGAGAAGTCATTGCTCTTCACAATGGGAATCTGGTCTGTGCCGCCGATAATCTGGCATCTGCGTGCCTGTGCTTGTTGGAAAAGGCAAATACCGCCGAAAGAGAGCGCATAACCCTGTTTTATGGTGAAAATGTTTCTAAGGCAGAAATCAATGCGATAGTGGATCAAATACGCGAAAAGTATCCTAATCATGAGATTGAACTGCACGAAGGCGGTCAGCCTCACTATCAATTTATCATTGCGATTGAATAATCAAAACTTCACGCCATGGAATCAATTTGCATTATCACCGACAATTCGGCTCAATTTCCGTATCCCAATTTCCCAGGGCGCAATCTGGTCAAAATCGCATCTCTCAAGTCTTATTTAGGACAAAAACAAAACCCCGAGCAATGGAAGGTGCAAAATCTCCCCCCTGTTGCTAATGAAGAGTTATGCCCCAAGCTGGTCGCGCCAACTATTGATGAATTTCGTCAGCTGTTTATTGAGCTGGGAAATTCATATCGGCAAATACTAGGGATTTTTTTATCTTCCAAGTTGAACAACTGTTGCCAAAATGCAGAACTGGCAGGAAAATCGCTTCACAATGGATGTGATATTCAGATCGTCGATTCCCAAACCACTTCTGCCAGTCTCGGATTGATGGTGCAAACGGCAGCCCAATCCATTGCCGAGGGAGCTACGCTGATTGAAGCAGAGCAACGAGTAAGAAGTCTTATTCCGCCGGCGTACGCGGTTTTATGCATCCCTGGCTTATCTTACTTGCACTATAACGGCTTCGTTGATCATACTCAGGCTCTGGTGGGCGAAATGCTTGGTCTTTTACCAATCTTCACTCTGGAAGAAGGTTTATTAACGCCAGTCGAAAAATTGCGCTCCCACAGACAAATTACCGAATTCTTTCTAGAATTTTTGGATGAGTTTGAAGATTTGCAACATGTTGCCCTGTTGCAGCCAATAAAAACACCCGCGCCAGATGCAAATCTCCTGAAAGAACACACCCAGAAAACTTTCCCATCAACAACTTTCTCCACTCATACTATCAACCTGCCACTGGCAACCCTGTTCGGACCAACATGTACAGCATTGTTCGTACTTGAAAATGGAGACAAAAACAAACAGGGTTATTTTTATACATAAGAAACCCTCAATAAACCACAACTGAAAATATACCCCTCTCCTATTCAAACGCACATGTTCTATGCTCGTTGGAAAGTACACAGCATGATAAACTTTGCGGTAAAATAACCTTATGCTTTCCGCAATCGAAAAACTTCAAAAGTTCTTAAAACTAGAAGCAGAGCGAAATTTTGACAATCGAGCAGTGGTAGGTGGTCTGGAAAAGATCCTGCCCATCTGGACCAGTGAAGCCAACGACCAAAGCGTTGACCCCGAACTGATCCAGGCAGTTGTTGAGCATATCAGTAAATATCAACAAATGGATACCACATCCAGGGCTGGGGTTATCAATAAGCTGCTGACACTCATTGAAAATGCCCCCGCTACGATTACACTGCTAGACGGGCAAAATACAATAAGCCAACAACCTGACAAAAAACCGTCTCATATTATCGAAGAAAACGCAAATCGCGCAAGTGGGTCCCCGGCAAACGCCAGTAAGGTGATTGAATCAACCTCTCGCGCGACACGTGGTGCAACAACACGATTCGGAACAGAATCCTCAAGTCTGGGTCTCAATGCGCCATTAACGATTATTCCTGGAGTGGGGCCCCGTCATGCCCAAACTCTGGCTACTTTAGGCATGCACACATTGGGTGACATGCTTTATTACTTCCCTCGTCGCTATGACGACTATAGTCAACTAAAACCGATAAACCGCATTACCTACGGTGAAGAGCTTTCGGTTTTAGCAACAATTCAAAATGTCGAAAATCGGCAGATTCGCGGTGGAAAAGCTCAAATTACTGAAGCAGTCGTCAGTGATGGCACGGGGTACTTGCGTTTGACCTGGTTCAATCAACCATGGATGGCCAATCGCCTGAAACCAGGACAACAGGTTGTGTTTTCCGGGAAAGTGGATATGTATCTGGGGCGGTTAACCATGAACAACCCGGATTGTGAAACATTGGAACAGGAACACTTGCATACCAATCGCATTGTACCGGTTTATCCCTTATCCGGTCAAATCACCCAGCGCTGGCTTCGCCGTATCATGCATCAGGTGGTTAAATACTGGGCACCCAAAACTCCTGATTTCCTGCCAGCTGAATTGAGGCAGTCTGCTGAACTCATGGATTTGCCAACTGCCTTATACCAGATTCACTTTCCGGATAATCAGGAATCTTTGAAAGCCGCACGCTATCGTCTTGCTTTCGATGAAATATTTTTACTCCAACTGGGTGTACTGAGTCAAAAGCGCCTCTGGCAAACTGCCACCGCGCCGGTTATTCCGATGCCGGAAAACTGGCTGAGACAGCAAATTGAACGCCTGCCGTTTGCGTTGACAAATGCCCAACAAAAAGCCTTGCAGGACATCCGCCATGACCTGCAATCCGGAAAACCGATGAACCGTCTGCTTCAGGGTGATGTTGGTTCGGGGAAAACAGTTGTTGCGGCGATAGCCGTTGCCGCCGTCGCCCAACAAGGTTTTCAGGCTGCGCTGATGGCACCCACCAGTATTTTGGCTGAACAACATTATCTTACCCTGTTACACCTGCTGACCAATCAGCATGACGCAGAGGTGCCATTGCAGCAAGATCAGGTTGCCTTATTGGTCGGGGACATTTCGGAATCCGAAAAACAAAAAATCCGCACTGGTTTAAAAAGCGGAGAGATAAAGCTTGTGGTTGGCACCCATGCCTTGCTCGAAGACCCAGTAGAGTTTAAACATCTGCAACTGATCATTGTTGATGAACAACACCGGTTTGGTGTTGAACAACGCGCCATCTTACGGTCAAAAGGAAAGAACCCTCATCTGCTTGTTATGACTGCAACACCGATTCCGCGTTCGCTGGCTTTGACTGTATATGGCGATCTGGACCTTTCTGTGATGGATGAAATGCCCGTTGGTCGCCAGCCAGTTGAGACACATGTGCTTCACCCTGTGGAGCGCGAAAGAGCCTATCAATTGATACGAAAACAGGTGCAAGAGGGCTATCAGGCGTTTATCATCTATCCACTCATTGAACAAGGTGAGCGTGAGGAAGTGAAAGCTGCAGTTGAAGAACACGAACGCTTACAGAAGGAGGTCTTTCCGGAGTTAAAGCTAGCTCTCTTGCACGGACGCATGCGCGGAGATGAAAAAGATCAGATTATGCACCGCTTCCGAAACAAAGAATTTGATATACTGGTCTCAACATCGGTTGTTGAAGTTGGAGTAGATATCCCCAATGCAACGGTCATGTTGGTCGAAGGGGCAAATCGCTTTGGGCTTGCTCAACTTCACCAATTTCGTGGCCGAGTTGGGCGAGGCTCAGCCAAAGCATACTGCTTGCTGATTCCGGAGACAGAAAACGCCCTGGAAAATGAACGCCTTGCTGTAATGACAGAAACAAATGACGGTTTTGTACTTGCTGAACGAGACCTAGAGCAACGTGGCCCTGGACAATTCCTTGGTACTCAGCAATCTGGATTTTCTGACTTAAGAATGGCAAGTCTGACCGATTTGCATTTAATTGAGAAAGCTCGTAAACAAGCCCAACTTGTTTTTGAGAAAGATCCTTTACTAAATGACCCGAGTCATCAAGAGCTGAAGAAAATGGTAATGCGCCTTTTTGAATCGGGCAAAGGAGATATAAGCTAAATTATGGTACGCGCGTTATTCCCTGGCACGTTTGACCCCATCCACTATGGCCATATTGATATTGCCCATCGGGCTGCACGTTTATTTGACGAAGTAGTTGTTGCCGTATATGATCGGCCGCTGAAGAATCTCCTCTTCTCACCCGAACAGCGCCTAGCTTTGGTACGCCAGGCATTTCAGAATGAACCTAAGATAGTCGTTCAAGGATATTCCGGATTAACTATTCAATATTGTCGAGAAATTAATGCGCAGGTAATTGTGCGTGGGCTGAGGGTATTTTCCGATTTTGAACATGAATTTCGTATGGCGCTTGCAAATAATCGGTTGGACCCAAGTATTGAAATCATCGCCTTGATCAGCAGCAGTGATCATACATTTATATCCTCATCCACAGTGAGGGAAATTGCATCTCTGGGCGGGGATGTCAGCAGCATGGTGCCTCCAGCAGTTAACCAGGCTTTGAAAGAACGTTTCTCAGAATTAGGAGACTGTCAGCAAATCGTCCCCATGACGTATCTGCGAGATTAATACAAAAATCGTAAAAACTGGTAAAGTAATTGCAACGATTAAGAAACACGGTTGGGCGGAGGATGGCATGGATATTTTGCATCTTGTGGATCGTTTGGAGGAATTATTCAATGAGAGCCGGTCGATTCCTTTTACCCATAGCGTGGTGGTGGATGAAGACCGCATGCTAGATATCATTGATCAAATGCGCGTTTCCATTCCAGATGAGATCAAAAAAGCCCAGCAGCTGTTGGCGCAGCGCGACAGAATCCTCGCACAGGCAAAAGAAGAAGCAGAGCGCACATTGGCTTTGGCGCGTGAAAAAAGTGAGCAAATTGTTGATCGTGAGTCAATTGTGCAGGCAGCTCAAGCGCGCGCCGAGCAAATTATTGCTCAAGCACGTGCAGAAACCGAAGTCACAAAGCGTGAAGCCGACGAATACGTGCTTGAAACATTAACAAAACTGGAAATGGAGCTGGATCGTATCCTGGGACAGGTGCGGAACGGCATACGCGCCCTGCAAACCGAAAGAAAAATCTAATTGCGAAGCAGTAAACAGATCTGGAGGCCACCAAGTTAATTAGCCTGGTCACCCGGTACTGTCCTTTCATCTCCTTTCGCTTCTGTAGTCTTTTGAGATGCTGATCGCTTCTGGCGTACGGGTTTTCCTTCGGCTGCATGTGGGTGTAACGCAACGTCAATGATCTGATCCATATGACTTACAGCCACAATTGCCAAATCATCACGAACTTTCTTCGGAACATCTATCAAGTCTTTCAAATTTCGCTCGGGCAAAATAACCGTCTTGAGGCCTGCACGATGAGCCGCGAGCACCTTTTCCCGAACCCCCCCAATCGGTAACACCCTTCCCCGCAAGGTTATCTCACCAGTCATTCCAACTTCTTTTCGAACCGGTCTGCCAGTAAGAGCTGAAATCAAGGCGGTGGCAATGGTGATACCCGCGCTTGGACCGTCCTTTGGAATTGCTCCTTCTGGAATATGGATATGAATATCGGTGCGCTCATAGATACCATTATCAATGTTTAATGAGTGAGAGCGTGATTTTACATAAGACAAAGCCGCTTGGGCCGATTCCTGCATCACATCACCAACCTGTCCAGTAATCTGCAGGTTGCCCTTTCCCTCAAGAATCAACACCTCAACAGGCATGATTTCACCACCATTTTCCGTCCAGGCGATCGCAGTTGCAACTCCTACTTCATCTTGCCGCTCTGCTTCGGTCTGAAAATATTGAGCCGGACCAAGGAACTTCTCAACGGCATGTTGTCCAATTCGAACAGGGCGTGGACGATTTTCAGACTTCAACCGGGCAATCTTGCGGCAAATCCGCCCGATTTCTCGTTCCAGGTTGCGGACACCGGCTTCATAAGTGTATTCCCGGATAATCTTACGGACAGCCTGATCTAGAAAAGTGATTTCTTCATCCGCCAGTCCGCTTTCTTCCATCTGTCTAGGTATTAAGAAACGCCGAGCAATTTCAAGCTTTTCTTCCTCGATATAACCAGGGAATTCCAATACTTCCATTCGATCAAGCAAAGCGGGCGGAATGGTTCCAAGTGTATTCGCTGTGGTGATAAACATAACCTGTGAAAGATCATATGCCAGTTCCAAATAATGATCCGAAAAAGCAAAATTTTGCTCCGGATCGAGCACCTCCAATAAAGCCGAAGAAGGATCGCCCCGGAAATCTGACCCCAGTTTATCTATCTCATCGAGCATGAACAACGGATTAATCGTTTTAGCACGTCGCATGGTCTGGATGATGCGCCCCGGCAGGGCACCAATATACGTACGCCGGTGACCGCGAATTTCTGCCTCGTCGCGCACCCCGCCCAATGAAACACGCACAAATTTTCGTCCCAATGCTTCAGCAATGGATCGTCCCAGTGAAGTTTTACCGGTTCCAGGTGGTCCAACAAAACACAAAATGGGTTGCTTGAGCTTTTTGGGTTTCAGGCTGCGCACTGCAATATATTCGAGAATTCGATCCTTTGCTTTTCCAAGACCATAATGATATTGATCTAGGATTTTTGCTGCGTGACGAACATCCAGGTTATCCTCAGTCGCTTGCGTCCAGGGGAGTTCCAGTATCCAATCCAGATAACTGCGAATAATCGCCACTTCTGGCGACATTGGCGGCATTTGTGAAAGCCGTTCTATTTCTTTTATCGCCTGTGCCATAGCTTCTTCTGGAAGCTTTGCCTGTTCTATTTTCTGCCGCAGATCGTTTATCTCCCGAATCCAGATATCCCCTTCGCCTAATTCGGTTTGGATAGCTTTCATCTGTTCGCGAAGATAAAATTCGCGCTGGCTGCGATCCACTTCACTCTGAACCTTATTCTGGATCTCATCTTCCAACTCAAGGACGTCCAGCTCTTGTGCCAGTAAACGATTTACCCGTTTCAATCTTTCTGTTGGATCGGGCAACATCAATAAACTTTGCCTATCTCTAAAGGGAAACGAAATTGCTGTTGCCACCATATCAGCCAGCCAACCAGGTTCGTTGATGTTCAAAGAAAACAGGTGAGCCTCTTCCGGCAGGCTGCGATCAAGTTGAACACAACGATCAAACAGGTCACGAGTGGTGCGCATCAGGGCATCTATAGTACGATCCACTTCAACGGGCTCATAAATTGGTCGAGCACGAACACGGTAGTAAGGCTCGAGCTGAGTAAATTCCACCACCTCAACTCGCCGGCGGCCCTGGACAAGTGCCGAGCTATTTCCATCCGGCATACTCAATAACCGCCCTACTGCCATCTCCACGCCAATGGGCAGAAAATCCCCTGGGCGCGGTTCATCAACTTCAGGATCGCTTTGGACTAAAGCAATAACCGTTTGAAAATTATACTGAGCATCCTGTATTGCCAGTAGATTAGAGCCGGGAACGATAAAAATGGGTGCAATCATATGCGGAAAAACGACAATATCCCGCAAGATAAGCACCGGCCCCTCAATCAAACCTTCATCATCTGGGGTACTATCTGGAACTCGATATAATTCTTCTGTGCGCTGGTACAAGGCAGAAGCATAATCTTCTGAGCTATCTGCTGTTTGGAACCAATCATCCGATTTCATTAAACATCCTTACTAAATAATAAAAAAAACAACCACCAACCCAATTCACGGTTCTGCAGCCTCAAAAACACGCAAAGGTTGCCCCATTCTTTGCCAGGTCTCACGAGCTGCTGCGGCGACAAACAGACTTCCCGCCACGACAATCGCAGTTTGAGAGCCTGCCAGTTCAAGCGCTTTTTCTAGAGCGCCTTCAATCGGGAGCACCTTTTGCGCAGACCGGCCGAAACGGTGTGCTAATTCTACCAATTTTTCCGCCTTTATAGCACGTGGGTGAAACGATTCGGTAACGATCAAACGCTCTACACGAGGTAACAGCTCGGTAAACATTCCCGCGACATCTTTATCCTCTGAAGCTCCAAACACAAGCAATACCGGCCATTCACTCAGATAGTCATCAATGGCGATACGGAGCTTAAGCGCAGAATCGCGATTGTGCGCTGAATCCACAATAAGCGGCGGGTCACGGCGTAAAACCTCGAAACGCCCGGGCCAGAATACTCGTCTGAATCCCTCATAAACCGCTTCCTTACTGATATGCAGACCTTGCTCAATAGCCACACATAAGGCTGCATAGGCTGTAGCAGCATTTTCTACCTGATGCAAACCCAACATAGGTACAAAAATCTCAACAGGCTGCCAGCCAAATGTGTTTTCGCCCTCGATGTAAAGGTCCATCTTTGGTTGTTCATCTGCCTTCCAAATCCACACCGATTGTCCTTCTAATGTGTGAACGAGAGGCGCATAACGATAGTCCTCACCTACCCTAATAACCGGTGCTTTTCTCTCTTCAGCAATTTGCATCAAAACCCTAAGCGCTTCTTCTTTCTGGGGCGCCAACACTACCGGCTTTCCAGGCTTAATAATCCCGCCCTTTTCAAAAGCAATCTTGCTCAGAGTGTTTCCCAAAACCGCCATGTGGTCATACGAGATGGAGGTGATAACGGATACAAGAGGATCAACCAGATTAGTCGCATCCAGACGGCCTCCCAGACCGACTTCCACTACCGCCACATCAACCTGTTGCTCAGCGAAATAATCAAATGCCAAAGCAGTTGTTAACTCAAACGTGGTGATCTGCTGAATTTGTTCTGCGTAAGGTTTGATACGCTCCACCAGCCGAACAATACTGGCATGGGAAATTGTTTGACCATTGACCTGAATGCGCTCGGTGAAATCCTGCAGATGGGGCGAAGTATAAAAACCCGTCTTGTATCCTGAAGCGCGTAAGACACTGGCAATCATTGCAGCCGTAGAGCCCTTGCCCTTTGTGCCCGCAAGGTGAATAACAGGGTATTTTCTTTCCGGGTTTCCCAGTTTTTCCAATAAATTAGCCATTCGCCCCAAATCAAACTTCTCAGGGGAATAACGAAAAGCCCGAGTCAGGCTATAATCAACAAAGCTATATAGATAATTCAACGCAGACTGATATTCTATTTCGATGTTCATTCAACCATCCGATATGATAAAGACGATAATACAAAAAATTCTTATCCGGCATTGTACACGCCGCAGCCCGTTTATGCAAGACTCCCCAATAACCTTTGAAACAAAATGATGTTGAGAGGCAATTGATGAGCCACAGCTTATCCATCGGCATATTGATCCTCCATGTTTTTCTGCCCGGGTGCACTTCGCTGAAAGAAAAACGAGGCCGCATTAAATCCATCCTGGCACGTTTGCATCGAGAGTTTAACGTTTCTGTTTCTGAAGTTGATCACCAAGATCGTTGGCAGGAAGCCGTCCTGGCATGTGCTTGGGTTAGCAACGATGCCACACAAACGCGGCGTTCACTGGAAAAAGTGGTTCCTTTTTTTGAAACTCTCTGGCCCGATTTGCCAATTCTGGAACATCACATCGAGCTAGTATAACAAGGAGAACAAAGTATGGATTTAGGATTAAAACATAGGGTCGCTTTAGTTACCGGCGCCAGCCGGGGATTGGGATTTGCCATTGCACAATTGCTGGCTGAGGAAGGCGCACAGGTGGCCATCAACAGCCGTAACCCACAAAAGTTAAAAGAAGCGGCAAGGATGATCCAACAAAAAACCGGACATGAGGTTATTGCAGTTGACGGAGACGTCACTCAGCCAGAGGTTCCGCCTATATTGATTGAGAATATTGTCACCAGATACAACAAACTGGATATCCTGGTTGCCAATGCTGGCGGACCGCCACCCGGAGCGTTCGAAAGCTTTGACGATGAAAGCTGGTATAAAGCTATTGATCTATCTTTCATGAGTCAGGTTCGGCTGATTCGGGCTGCACTGCCACACCTGAAGAATTCTTCAGCCGCTAGTGTCCTGACTATTACATCTATTTCTGTCAAACAGCCCGTTCCCAACCTGGTACTTTCAAACAGTATCCGCGCGGCAACAGTCGGCCTGACGAAGACGCTGGCTCTGGAATTGGGCAATCAGGGGATTCGCTTTAACTCCATCCTGCCCTCATGGACAGAGACTGAACGTGTGATTGAGTTAATGTCTGCGCGGGCAAAAGCGAACGGCACGAGCATTGAAGAAGAGATTGAAAAACAATCCAGAGAAAGTGTCTTCGGTCGAATGGCAAAACCAGAAGAATTTGCCAGAGCCGCCGTTTTTCTTGTTTCCCCTGCCGCATCCTACCTCACCGGTGTGATGTTAGCCGTAGATGGAGGAATGTACAAAGGAGTTCTGTGATGAATTTTCGCGTTGAGCATTATTCGGGTAAAATTTATCTGGTTCACAAATCGAAAGCTGGATTTTAGGAGTTTATTGGTGTTATCTGCAAATGAGATACAAACACGCCTTGAGCGCGTGCTATTAAAAGTGCAAAAACCCGGGCGATATGTTGGCGGCGAATACAACCAGATTATCAAAACCTGGGAGAGCGTCAAAACACGGGTGGCTCTGGTTTTCCCGGATATTTATGATCTGGGATTACCCAATCTGGGGCTGGCAATCTTATATGACGAGTTGAATCGCCGTCCGGATGTGCTGGCTGAACGGGCGTATGCACCATGGCTGGATATGGAAACCATGATGCGTCAACACGGCATCCCGCTTTATTCGCTGGAAAGCAAACACGCTCTTGCCGATTTTGACATCGTCGGG
Source organism: Anaerolinea sp. (assembly GCA_020725865.1). Lineage (GTDB taxonomy): Bacteria > Chloroflexota > Anaerolineae > Anaerolineales > Anaerolineaceae > DYEC01. The sequence continues at coordinate 139,617 of DYEC01000013.1, forward strand.
TTTAGTCTGCCCTATGAGAATTTATACACAAACACATTAAACCTGCTTGACCTTGCCCAAATTCCACTTTTCTCATCCGAGCGGGATGAAGCCCATCCTCTTATTATTGCAGGAGGACATGCCACCTATAACCCGGAGCCAATGGCTGTCTTTATTGATGCCTTTGTCATTGGTGAGGGCGAAGAGGTTATCCATGAAGTTGTGAATGCCTATCAATCCTGGAAAAGCAACGGCGGGGCTCGCATTGATTTGCTCATAGCGCTATCACATGTGAGCGGTGTTTATGTTCCCAGCTTGTATGAGCCGGACTATCATGAGAATGGAACTATTGCCCACATTAGAAAGCTTAACGACACTGCTCCACTGCCAGTGCGCAAAAGGATTATGGGCAAGCTCCCCGAACCCACTTGGCGGTTTCTTGTGCCGAATATTGACGTTGTTCACGACCGTGTCGCCATTGAAATCATGCGCGGGTGTACACGCGGCTGCAGGTTTTGTCATGCCGGCATTGTCACCCGCCCTGTTCGAGAACGACCACCCGAGCAAATCATCGCCGCCATCCGTAATGCGTTGGAATATACCGGTTATGAGGAAGTGGCTTTGCTCTCTCTCTCATCCTCCGATTACAGTCATATTCTTGAGTTGGTAAATCGTATCAGTAACGAATTGGCAGATTACCCTAACCTGAGTATCTCCTTGCCCTCTTTGCGCATTGAAACGGTCTCGCTCGATATCCTGGAAAAATTACGGGATTCAAAATCTGGCGGATTTACGCTAGCACCTGAAGCAGCCACCGACCGGATGCGCAATATCATCAACAAACCCATTTCGACCGAGCAACTTCTCGAAACCACAAATGCAATTTACCGGCGCGGCTGGACGACAATCAAGCTTTATTTCATGATTGGGCATCCTTCTGAAACTCTTGAGGATGTCAGGGCAATTGCAGATGTGTGCAAAACGGTACTGGCTCAGGGGCGCAAAAGCATTGGGCGCCGTGCTACGCTTCATGTCGGCATCAGTACATTTGTACCCAAAGCCCATACACCCTTTCAATGGGCTGCCTGCGACACCCCGGAGATCATCGAGAGCAAGCAACGCCTGCTGAAACGAGAGCTTAGCGGGCCCAATCTCAAACTAAACTGGACAGACCCGCAGGAAACCCTGATGGAAGCCTGGCTGTCACGCGGAGACCGCAGGATGGGCAAAGTAATTTTCGAGGCATGGAAAAGAGGAGCAAAATTCGACGCTTGGCACGATCAGTTTAACTTTGCCGCCTGGCAGGAAGCCTTTCAATTCTGCAATCTCAATCCGGATTTTTATACCCATCGCCCGCGCGCTTTGAACGAAGTGTTTCCATGGGATCATATCAGCACCGGGGTGCGCAAATCGTATCTACTGCAAGAATACCAAAACAGTCAGCAGGGCTTGTTGCGAGAAGACTGCCGCAGTCAATGCTATGCCTGCGGCATTCTCCCGGAATTCAATCAGCTTCGTCGTCAGAACCCAGGAAATTACTGGAAATGCCCAGAAGTGGCCAGCCTTACGGTAGAATAATATTGCGAAAAATACTTTTATGAAACGCATTCGTATTCAGTATGCCAAACTTGACCCACTGCGCTATACCAGTCATCTTGACATGCAAAAAATCTGGGAGCGAGCGCTGCGGCGAGCTCGTTTACCACTGACATACAGTCAAGGTTTTCACCCTCAACCGCGTTTGAATCAAGCCTGCCCTTTGCCTCTTGGCGTGACCAGCCGCGACGAAATCATTGATATCTGGCTGAACTGTGATTCATTATCGGCTATAGAAATTCTGAACACACTCCAAAAAACTTTACCTGATGGCATACGGATTCACCAAATCAATGAAATTCCTCTGAATGAACCGCCGCCGGACAGACTGGTGATTGCTGCTGAATACGAAATCACCTTATTTGAGGCTCTACCCCCTCACGAATTGGAAAGACGAGTTGCCGAATTGGTTTCTGTTGAGTCAATCATCAGAATCCGGCGCGAGAAACAATACGACCTACGGCCTCTCATACTAAATATCTCAATCATCGAAGAAGCCAATCAACCAATCCACAGGCTGAGATTGCGTCTATCCGCGCGTCCGGGGGCAACAGGACGGGCAGATGAGGTACTTTCTGCGCTGGGACTGGATGCAACATCAGCCCGTATTGAACGAACACGGTTGATTCTTGAGAAGGATGCATCAGTATGTTGAAAATACTTTTCACAGGAAAGAGTGCCTAGTTTTTATGTTGTCCAGCCGTTTCTCTCAACCTGCTACCGAATTGATTCAAAAACGATTTTCCTGCCGGGTCTATCAGAGAAGAAGCCTTGATGCCCAAAAACAACAACGTATCACAGATATAATTTCTTCGCTCTCTGCTACGCCATTTAATAGCCATATCCGCATGAAATTGCTGGCATCCAGTGAGCAAGGCCATCATAATTTGCGCGGCCTAGGAACATATGGGTTCATCAAGAACCCGCCGGCTTTTATCGCCGGGGCGGTGCGCAAATCTGTAAAAGACATGGAAGATTTTGGATATTTGATGGAGCTGGCAGTGTTACACATGACAGATCTTGGACTGGGCACATGCTGGCTGGGCGGCAGTTTCACTCATAGCAGCTTTGCCAAACGAATAGAATTAGCGGATGAGGAACTTCTGCCGGCGGTCATCGCAGTTGGTTACATTTCAGAAGAGCATTACCCGCCGGCAGACTGGGTGCGCCAGCTTGCAAATGCCAGAAGCCGACATAAGTGGGAGTACCTGTTTTTTGATGGCTCTTTTACCCAGCCGATTTCAAGAGAAACGGCCGGAAGGTATGCCATACCACTTGAGATGGTACGTCTTGCACCCTCTGCCTCGAACAAACAACCCTGGCGTGTGCTACGGACCGACACCGGCTGGCACTTCTATTTGCAACGCACACCGGGTTATGGTAAGGGATTGGCTTCCCTGGTAGTTCACGGTGATTTGCAACGCATTGATATGGGAATAGCCATGTGCCATTTTGCAGTAACCGCACAGGAACTTGGGCTGACGGGACACTGGCAAATCAATCCCCCTGAGCTTCCAGTTTGGACTGGTCAACCCGAGTATATAGCGAGCTGGGTAGAAGAATAGCGTAGCTGAAATCTGAAAACCCTTGATTATTTTGGAGGAAAACATGAATTACCGTTTGCTGGGACGAACAGGAATGAAAGTTAGTGAGTTGTGCCTTGGAACAATGGAATTCGGGCGTGGCGCAGATGAAGCTACCAGTGTTCACTTGCTTGAACGGTTTGTAGAAGCAGGGGGCAATTTCATTGACACAGCAGATGTCTATAATGAAGGTGTTTCAGAAGAAATTATCGGACGCTGGATGAAACATCAACGCCGTGATGCATTGGTAATTGCCACAAAAGTCCGCTTCCCGATGGGACAGAGTCCAAACGACGTTGGATTGAGTCGAAAACATATCCTCTCAGCCATAGAGAATAGCTTGCGGCGCCTCCAAACAGATTATATTGATCTCTATCAGGTGCATTGCTGGGATCAGCTCACCCCGCTGGAAGAAACACTGGATACATTGAACACATTGGTAAAAAGTGGCAAAGTTCGTTACATCGGCGCAAGCAACTACACTGCCTGGCAGTTACAAAGAGCCGTTGACTTGAGCCGCCACAACGGCTGGGAACCATTTTGTTGCCTGCAACCGCTTTACAACCTGTTGGATCGCGATATCGAAATTGAAATTATGCCAGTCTGTCAGAACGAAGGGCTGGGAATTATTCCCTGGTCACCCCTGCGCGGTGGATGGCTGAGCGGACGTTACAAACGAGGCATGACGCGCCCACCGCAGAACTCGCGCGTGGAAGAAGCAAGCAAACATAACTGGTCGGAGCGATGGGAAGTTTACAATACCGAAAGAACCTGGAACATCATTGACGCATTATTTGCTATCACTGCAGAAACCGGTAAAAGCGTTGCACAGGTAGCATTGAACTGGGTGAAAGACCGTCCAGGGGTGACGGCGCCGATTATCGGGGTTCGCACTATGCAGCATCTTGAGGATAATCTAGGTGCTACGGGCTGGTCCTTAAGCAGCGAACACCGTGATTGGTTGGATCGCGTGAGCGATATACCTCTCCCTTACCCACAATCATTTATCCACAACGCGCGGCGGGAATAGATAAAACCGCCACATTAACCCTGCACTTCGCTGATAAAAACCCGTTACCTGCTACTTTGAGATGGTTGGTTGGGCCATTCCAACCTGCCTACCAGATTAATATGTGTGACGCGCGCTTTGTCACTATTCAAATATAAAACGGTGATCGATCCGGTGGAAATGGACAAACGCTGAAACTCACCAAGCGGCATACGAAGAAAATATGCCACCGCCAAGCGAATCACATCTGCATGGGAAAAGCAAGCAATCACATCCACAGGCTCAAAGGTTGCCGCCAGGGCTTGCAATTCTCGGACGACGCGTTCCTGGACGCCGGCAAGAGCCTCACCGCCCGGAAATACAGCACCAGCAGGATTAGCATGGATGGCTTTCCAGAGTTTCGTCCGATGAAGCTGTTTGAAAGTCTTCCCCTGACATTCTCCATAATCCACCTCAATGAGGGCTGGATTAATCTTCACATCGAGATTTTTCAAATGGGCAAGGGGCTGTGCAGTTTGAACAGCTCTCTCTAGCGGGCTACTATAAATTGCTTTAATCGGGGCATCCAACAGCCACTCAGCCAGCGCTACCGCCTGTTGACGACCCTTTTCATTCAAACCGATCCCCGGTTGACGTCCAACTAGACGTTTCCCGGTAAAATCATTTTCCCCGTGACGGATCAGCAGGATGATCGCCATGATTTTCCTCCTTCTGTGATTGTGAAGCCTGCTTACGCCAGCTTTCCCGAGCCGTACGCCAGCGCGCCAAACGTTCCATGATTTGCGCTTCATATCCCTGATCGGACGGTTCATAGAACCTGAGATCTTCCAATCCGGCAGGCAGATAGTCCTGAGGCACAAAATGTCCCGGAAACAGATGCGGATATTGATAGCCTTTGCCATGGCCAAAACCGCGTGCATCCCGGCTGGAATCCATCAGGTGTAATGGGACGGGACCAACCCCTTGTTCTTCTATGTGCTGTTGAGCCCTGAAATAAGCCCCCACCGAGTTTGACTTTGGCGCAGTCGCCAGATATAATGTTGCCTCAGCGATTGGATATAGACCTTCTGGAAGACCGATGTAATCAAAGGCATACGCGGCAGCCGTAGCCACCAACAACCCTTGCGGATCAGCCAATCCGATATCCTCGCTTGCTAAAATGATTAACCGGCGTAAGATAAACCTTGGGTCTTCGCCCGCAGCAATCATTTTCGCCAGCCAGTACAAAGCAGCATCTGGATCAGAACCTCGTACCGATTTGATAAACGCCGAAATCGTATCGTAATGTGCGTCCCCCTGCTTATCGTACTGCAAAGCCCGGCGCTGAATCGCCTCTTCTGCAACCGGTAAGGTAATCCGAATTTCACCTTTCTCATCTGGTTGTGTGCTTTCAACTGCCAGCTCCAGTGCATTTAAGAGATTACGGGCATCTCCGCCGCTTCGCTCAATTAAGAATTGACGCACATCTTCATCTAAGCAGATGCTTTTTTGCCCGTAACCGCGCTCAGGATCTGCCAGTGCGCGCTCCAGGATGAGGTTTAGACAATTTTCATCTAATGGTTTAAGCTCAAAAATACGCGAACGAGAAACCAGTGCTCGAATGACCTCAAAGTACGGGTTTTCTGTCGTGGCTCCAATAAGTGTTATAACCCCACTTTCAACATGCGGAAGCAATGCATCTTGCTGCGATTTATTCCAGCGATGAACCTCATCAATAAACAGGATTGTCCGTTGATGATGATATTTGCGCCGTTCGATGGCCTCGGTAATGATTTTACGCAGATCAGATACACCTGCAAGAACAGCTGATATCGTTTCAAAATGCGCCTTGGTCAGGTTCGCAATGATCTGCGCCAAGGTGGTTTTACCTGTCCCGGGAGGGCCATAAAAGATGATAGATGAAAAAAGACGGTCCGTTTCAATCGCCCGCCGCAAAAGCTTACCAGGGCCAATAATGTGATCCTGACCAACAAATTCGTCCAGCGTGCGTGGGCGCATCCGCGCCGCCAATGGTGCCTCTTGCTTCATGCGCTCTTGCATGGAATGAGAAAACAAATCCATAAATTCATTCTACCATGTGATTATCCTGCGATATAGATTCTGGTTCTTCCAGTAAATTATCTCACCAATCCTGTATTTGATAATTCGTACTATAATAAAATCAATCCCTAAATTGCTGGAGTTGTCCATGGATCTTTCCCCCGATACCCTGTTAAATAACCGTTACCGCATTATCCGCCTTTTAGGTCAGGGCGGCATGGGAGCAGTTTATCTGGCACATGACCTCTCTCTGGAAACTCAGGTAGCTGTCAAGACCAACCGCAACCCCAGCAAAGAAAGCAGCACGCAATTTATCCGCGAGGCGCGGCTACTCGCCAGCTTGCGCCACCCGAATCTGCCGCGCGTGATTGACTATTTTCTGATGGGTGATATGCAGTTCCTGGTCATGGATTACATTCCCGGCGATGACCTTGGAGCGATACTCAAGGAAGAAGGCATTCAACCAATTGACCGGGTGCTGAAATGGGCAGAACAACTATCCTCCGCATTAACCTATCTTCATAACCAGAAACCGCCAGTAATCCATCGCGATATTAAACCCGGTAATTTAAAGTTAATGCCCACCGGCGAAATTGTTTTAGTGGATTTTGGTATCGCCAAAGCAGCCGATACTTCACAAGCCACCGCAACCGGCGCGATGGGATATACCCCCGGTTTTGCTCCCCCTGAACAGTATGGTCACGGGCGGACTGGACCTTTTTCAGATCAATACGCCATGGCAGCCACACTTTACACTCTCCTAACCAATCAGCGCCCTGCAGACAGTGTCCAGCGATTGCTGAATCAGGATACTCTGATCCCCATTCGCACCTTCAATCCCTCAGTCCCGGCACATATCGAGGCAGCAATCTATCGGGCAATGTCAGTTCGACCGGAGGACCGTTTTGTAAACGTAGCAGAGTTCATGGAAGCTCTACGTAGTCCAACTTTTAGTCCCACTGTAACGCGAGTTGGACCGCCGCAACCCCCAATCGGTCAAATGGATACTCAGGCAGCACCATCACCAGCTTACGCTCCCACAGGACCCTACATCCAGCCTTTTGGCAATACACCCGACTATGCCCCTGCTCCATCCACGCCACCTGCTTATGCGCCGATCCCCTCAACTCCCCCAGCATACACTGCTATCCCTTCCACCCCGCTACAAGCGCCTGCAAAAAGACGTTCCTGGATTTGGATAGGCATTGGAATAGCGCTGGCAGGAATGGTTGTCGTGGCGATTGCCGTGGCTGGTATCTATTTCCTTAACAGCAATAACAGCTTGGCTTTTCTCTCTGCAACAAATACTCCCGCAAATCTGGTGATACAGCCTCCGACACCCACTGAGCAACCTACAGAACCTCCTCGCCCCACACAAACTCCACAGCCAACAGAAACTATCGCACCACCTACTGAGACCCCACAACCTCAAGTCACGCCAACAGAAGCTCCTAAGCCAATTGCAGGAGATAAAGTCATTGCTTTCGTCAGTGACCGGTCTGATGGTAAAACTCTGCAGGTTTGGACCATGCATGTCGGTTTAGACAACACTGGTAAAGCAGTTGCCAGCAATTTGGAGCAAATTACTTTTGACGAGGGTGATAAGCGTCAGCCTGCCTGGTCGCCAGATGGACGCAAATTACTATTTGTAGCACCTGCTTCAGGTACTGGCCTTGATATTTTTTTGCTGGATCTAACAAAAGAAGGCAGCCAACCGGTTAATCTCACCAAACAAAAAGGAGATGATACGGATCCTGCCTGGTCGCCAGATGGCAAATATATTGCCTTCACCAACCGGGGTAAATTCGTTGATATACGCATGTTATATATCATGGACGCCAACGGTTCCAATATTACACGACTTAGCCTGGATTTTGAAGAATACAACCCGGCCTGGTCTCCAAAATCCGATTGGATCTTGAACGTTATTCATGCGCGCGACCATCGTTATCTTTTCATGCACAGCTGGATGGGTAACGTTTATCCTACCCCCTTCCCCACGCCACAACAATTTGATCGCAGCACCTACTTTGGACGCTTGGGAGAGGTGGATGATCCTGCCTGGTCGCCGGATGGAACTCATATTGCCTATACCCGACTGGATAAAGTGCGCAAGCAAATTTACACGGTAGAATTTAAGTCAGGTGGTGCCAAAACAAGCCTGCTGACTAGTGAAATCGAAGACAACTTTTATCCTACCTGGTCACCGGATTCACAATGGATAGCTTTCACTTCACTGCGAGACAATAACGAAGAAATTTACGTGATGACTGCCACCGGTTTACTACAATCCAATCTTACCAACCACCCTGGTCGCGATATGGATCCTGCCTGGCAGCCATAACATCACAAGCCCGCATGAAGCGGGATTATGGCACCAAAAGAATAATGAGTAGCTGGTATGTCTTTATTCGGGTGGTGTTGGGCGCCCAGCCTTGTGTGTCGTTGAAGTTCCCTTCTTGGAAGTTCGTGGGTAACGTGGAGTCGGAGAACCAGCATTTGGGCTCAAAAGTAGGTTAAGTGCGCTCAGCGCTTTGGGATCATACTCGCGCCGACCACAAATATCACAAACCCAACAAGGAAAATCTGGAACTGTAATCAAAGCATCCCCCAGCCATGTAAAATAAGTAGCAGTGCTGGGGCGCATTTGCCCGCTCTGGCATTCACTACACGGTATCGTGTAATCGTTTCGCTTCATTTGATTTGCCATAACTCTATTGTACTCGTAAATCATCTGTAAAACAAATAAATATAGCTACCCAATCGGTTTCAATCAGTAGCAGCAAAGACGATATTGGGATGAGTGAGAAACTTCACTTTGTCCAGCGGCCAGTAAACAACCAGCGCCTTACCAATTACATTTTTTATTGGCACAAAACCCCAACTATGAGAATCCGAAGATTGATTACGGTTATCTCCCAGCACAAAAAGCGAATCCGGTGGTACCACCCACTCACCATCATACATTACCGGCGCAGCAATATAATCTTCACTTAACTCCTTACCGTTTACATAAACTTTATTCTCTCGTATCTGCACCCAATCACCGGGTAAACCAATCACCCTTTTGATATACTCCTCAGAGGGATTTGCCGGAAAATGAAAAACAATGATATCCCCTCGTTTAACCTCACCAAAACGATAAGCCAGCTTGTTTACTAAAAGACGCTCATCTGGCAGTAAAGTCGGCTTCATACTCACATTTTCAACCCGAACCCGCGCTACTACAGCATCAATCATGAAATACAACACAAGTGCCAACAGAATGGTTTGAAACGTCTCAACCAGAAACTGCCACACCACTGAAGAGGAAAAAGCCACCACACCCGTCGGGACACTTTGTTTTAAGAGTTCTGAGGAGTCAGAACCTATTTGCTCTTGCATTCTCTCATCCATGCGAGACATTATAAAGCGGGTTCGGACGAACTTCAAGGGAGCATCGGTTTAACCGCGCCCGTTATTTTCCCTTCCAGAAAAATATTGCCTTAGCCGCCCACCTTTATTCATAACGTAGTGCTTCCACCGGCTCCAGGTTAGCTGCCCGGTTTGCGGGGTAAATCCCAAAAAACAGCCCCACTGCCGTTGAAAACAGAGTGGCCAAAAGAATGGCATCAATCCCAACTTTTGGTGCAATGGGTGTCTGATTAGCCTGAGCAATTTGCCCTACTACAAAAGCGATAACCCACCCAAATCCAATCCCAATCAGCCCGCCAAAAAAGCTCAGTAAAGATGATTCGGTCAAAAATTGGATTAGGATATCACGTTTACGCGCACCGATGGCTTTTCGTAAGCCAATCTCGCGCGTGCGCTCGGTCACGGAAACCAGCATGATGTTCATAATCCCAATACCACCAACCAGTAGCGAAATACCAGCCACCCCACCAAGGAAAATAGTCAGCACCCCCGTGATGGTTTGAGCAGTTTGGACAAAATCCTGCTGGGTGAATACGGTAAAATCATTTGCACCCAAAACAATGCGGTGGCGTGAACGCAAAATCTGAGTCACCTCTTCCGCTGCCTGATTAACAGATTTTGAATCGATCGCCTGAATAAAGATAATATCAATACGATCCCGGTTGCGATGAATCAAACGGTTTTTTGCAGTTGTAAAAGGCACCAGCACCACATTATCCTGGCTGCCAAAAGCACCACCGCCTTTGGATGCCAGCACGCCAATCACACGGAAGGGTTGGCCTTCAATGCGAACAGTTTCACCAATTAATCCATCGCGGCGTTGAAACAAGGCATCGGCTATCTCTGTTCCCAATAAAGCAACAGAAGCTCTCTCCAAAACATGATTTTCATTGATCGGCTCGCCTTCCAACAGTGTGTAGTTGCGAATGGTTAGATACTCGGGCGTGATACCGCTAACTTCAGCCGTTTTCTGCTCGCTACCGTAGGTGATTTTTAGCTGGTCACTGACAGTTGGCGCCACAGCAGCTACTGAAGGTGCTAAGAACTGATCGTTCAACGCATAAGCATCCGCTTCTGTCAATGGTTTAGGGTTTCGCACATCCTCTTGGAAATTTCCCTGAAAGACAAACAGCAAATTGCTACCAATGCCACTGATCGCGCCGGTAATGGATTGTTGAGCGCCTGTGCCCACTGCGAGCATTGCGATCACAGCAGCCACGCCAATTACAATACCCAGAATGGTTAAGCCAGAGCGCAGCTTATTACCACTCAAACTTTCCAGGGCTTCCAACACAGCCTGCCCAATGTTCATACCCCATCCTCCACCAGCGCACCATCCCGCAGGCGAATCACGCGTTGAGTTTGCGCAGCAATATTTGGGTCATGTGTCACAATAATTACTGTGGTTCCCCGCTCCTGATTTAGCTTCAGAATCAGCTCCATAATCTCTTTACCTGACTTGGAGTCCAAGTTACCAGTTGGTTCATCCGCCATTAGAATCGCCGGATCATTTACCAGAGCCCGGGCAATTGCCACCCGTTGTTGCTGTCCCCCGGAAAGTTCTGTAGGACGATGATGAATACGATCTGCCAGCCCAACCGCCTCCAGGGCAGCGCGAGCTCGCTCCGTCCTGCCATTTCGATAACCGGCATAGCGTAAGGGCAACTCAACATTCGCCAGAGCAGTCATACGCGGCAACAGATTGAAGCTCTGAAATACAAAACCCACTTTTCGATTGCGAATCTCTGCCAGTTGATCATCATTCAGATTTGAAACCAGTTCACCATCTAGATAATATTCACCGCTGGTTGGACGGTCCAGACAACCCAGGAGGTTCATTAAGGTTGATTTTCCTGAGCCAGAAGGCCCCATAATCGAGACAATCTCGCCGCGTTCCACGGTAATGGAAACGCCGCACAAAGCATTCACTTCAACGATCCCCATTTTATAAACCTTGCACAGGTTATGGGTTTCAATCACAACATCAGACATACTTACCTCGCGAAAGGCGGACCTTGTTGAGCTTGTTGAATCACTGGATTGAGAATTGCCAGGTCGCCCTCATGCAAATCGCCGGTCAGAATCTCGCTGTAAGTGTCAGAAGAAGCTCCAATAGTTACTTCCACTGCCTCCTGTTTCCCATTACGCAGGACAAACACTGTTTGCTTGCCTTCTACCAAACGCACAGCGCGGTTAGGAACCAACAACACATCCTTCAACTGACTGACAATGATATTTACCGCCGAGGTCATTCCAGGCTTCACATTTTCATCCGCATCCAATAATTCTACTGTGACAGTAAAATTGACCACGCCCTGAACCACTTCTCCAACTCTGGCTACCTCAACAACTTTTCCCGTGTACTGTTTTCCCTGAATGGCATCAAAAGTCAGAGTTGCCGGCAGCCCTGCTTGAATACGGTTTATATCCACTTCAGGTACCTGAACATCAACTAATAAGCGGGAGAGGTCGTCAATCCTGAATGACACTGTCCCTGGGGAAACCTGATCGCCTACTTTCGAGCGCGCTTCTGTAACCGTTCCACTGATCGGCGATTCCAGCCAAGCTTGTTTCAGAGTAGCTTGGATTGCCGCTACTCGCGCCCGGGCGGCCTCAATATCCTCTGCCGGTGGTCCATCTTTTAGTCGGTTCCATTCCCGTTCTGCATCTGCCAAATTTGCACGCGCCAGTTCCACCCGAGCATCTGCTTCGGCAACTTCTTGCGGATCAGGACGCCCAAGCAGCCAGTTCAGGTTTCGCAAAGCAGCATTACGGTCCTGTTTTGCCTTCGCAAGCTGGCTGTAGGCTTCAGCGCGCATGGGATTATCTTCCGGTAAATGGCTGAATTGATCATAAAAACGTTCTTTTTTTGTGACTTCATCCTCTGCAATAATAAAATTTGCGCGGGCAATATCCAGCGTTTCCTGATCACTGCGCGCATACTGCTTGCGTTCGCGATTGGTAAGAGCATCATCCAGTTCTTTCTGAGCCTGTACCAGCGTCTGATAAGCTTTTGCACGCGCTACATCTGAATTGAGCAAATCATCCAGTGTCTTTTGCGCACTTACCAAGTCTGCCCGCGCTAGAATTACCGATTGAGGCAGTGAACTTTCCGCCAAGGTCGCCAAAATAAAACCAGCGCTCACATTATCTCCAGCCCTTGCATTGATTTGCTCGATCTGCCCGCTGGTCTGCCAGCTCAACACCGTCGTCTGATTAGCACGTACTGTACCTGTAGCTCCTACAATAGCAGTCAAATCACCGCGACGAATCTCCACTGTTTGGAAATTGGCAGGAATGTTACGGCTGCTTTGCTGTTGGCTGACAACAACAAAGACCACAACTGCAACAAACACGATTCCAGCCAGGATGAGCCATGTGCGACGTTTTTTCATAATCAAACCTGCCTTATCAAAGTGTATTGCCGGATTTACCCAAGCAAACGTTTGTTTAATATAGCACCATCTACGATTTTTTTGAATGTTTTTGTGTAACAATTACGAATCTTTTCAAGTGATTCGGGTCTCCATCAAATTGAGTTAGCCTTTTAGATGCAATATCAGGATTTACGAAGTATAATCCGCCTGGTGTCACCCATGTTTCAAATCCTCAAGACAATTCTCCGGAATTCCAGTGTTTTGCTGCTTGTAATGCTGTTGCTGTCATACAGTAACCAGCCGCTTGCGGATCCTGGTGAGCAGGTGCGGGTTTTTACACGCCCGGTTGAATTTGATTTCTTCTCCTGGATGACCGAAGCCGTGCTCGCGAAGTCGCTTCAGACTTCCCTCGACTTGCCGCGCTTTCTGACTGAGGAAAAGCAAATTGCGGTTGTTCAAACCTGTTTGTCCCTAGTTTACCAGTCCGCTCAGCTGAATGCTCAAATTGAAGCCATCTATGCTGATCCCAACATCAGCACGCCGGAGCAAGACTCCAAGCCCTACAGGGAATGGCTGGAAAAAGCTCAAGAATATCAATCCGTTTTGGCGCCGCTGTGCGAGACTATCTTGCAGCAACAAACCAGTTTTGTCCTTTCCAAGTTAAACCTGACACTTATTGGCCAACCAATTCCGCCTGTTCTGTACCATGTCACACCACTGCCCTATGCACTGATCGTTTCTCCTCGCGAAGTCATTCGACAAGATGCCAATATTTCATTAGAACATGGGCTGTCTCTGGAAGAAATGGTTACGCTGGAAAAACGTGTCGAAAGCAACCTGAACGTCTCAGCGCTGGTTGTGCGCATTGGCGGAATCGGGATTTATCCTACAATGATCATGAGCACCAGCGACCTGCCTTTTCTGACCGAAACCATTGCCCATGAATGGGTTCATAACTTTCTAACTCTGCGCCCGCTCGGATTAAGTTATGAAACTTCACCTGAACTACGAACTATGAACGAAACTACTGCTTCACTAGCGGGCAAAGAAATCGGTCGCGCAGTGCTGGAACAATATTACCCGGAATTTCTGCCAGAAGAACCGCTCTTAACCAACCCGGCAGGAAACTCATCACCGCAATCCCAACCCGCCGCACCCGTATTCGACTTCCGCAAAGAAATGCACGAGACCAGGGTCACAGTGGATAAATTACTTCAAGACGGGAAAATAGAGGAAGCAGAATCGTACATGGAAATGCGCCGGCAAGTTTTTCTGGCAAACGGATATCTGATTCGGCGCTTAAACCAGGCATATTTTGCTTTTCATGGGGCTTATGCAGATGAACCAGGTGGTGCGGCGGGCGAGGATCCGGTTGGTCCAGCCGTGCGAGCTCTACGCGCAAGAAGTTCTTCACTGGCTGAATTTCTAAACCGTATGTCCTGGATGACATCCTTTGAACAACTTCAGGAAGCAATCAAGTAAAGGAGTCTTACTCATCCAGAAGGTCATTATCGTCAAGTCCAGAACCACCCAACTCCGGTATCTCTCTCTCGATTTCTTCCGGGCTTTGTCCAGCTTCCAGACGGCCGATCACTTCGTCAAACTCTGGGCCTAAATCTTCCCCTGCCTCTTTACTTAACTTGCGCATCACGCGACCCAATTCGCGCGGGTTCTCTTCCAGTCCGGCAAGCGCATCCGGACTATCAAGGTCTTCCAGTAAGCCCTCTTCCGAGCGAGCAAAGCGCACCCGGCTGATTAATCGTTGTACATTTGTGCTTCCGCAGTGGGTACAAGAAACGGGTTTGGTTCCGTATTCGGAATAAGTCATAAAAATATCAAAACGCCGATTGCAGACCAAGCAACGATATTCATATGTAGGCATACTTGATACCTCCTTATACGGACATTTGAACAATTCTCAATTATAATCAGTCCATCATAGATTCTCATAAGATTAAATGCCGATGATTGCTGATCTTGTTTCATTTGACGTATTGCATCCACAGCCATTATTAATCGTGATTTCGGGCCCATCAGGTGTGGGAAAAGATTCGGTCTTGCGCTCGCTGAAAAAACGAAATACGTCATTGTATTTTGTGGTGACCTGTGCCAGCCGACCACCGCGCCCTGATGAGGTCAACGGCGTAGATTATCACTTTGTCAGTAAGGAACAATTTGAACAAATGATTGCCAGAGGGGAAATGATTGAGTATGCCAATGTCTATAACGAGTACAAGGGTATTCCAAAATTTGAGATCGTCAATGCCATTGCCAGCGGCAAAGATACCGTTGTCCGGTTAGATGTCCAAGGAGCATCCAGCATACGTAAGCTTTATCCGGGTGCAATACTCATTTTCCTGATCCCTGAAAGTTATGAGGTCTGGTATCATCGTCTTCAAAATAGAAAAACGGAAACCCAAGAAAGTCTGCGTGTGCGCCTTGAAACAGCTCGTGAAGAAATGAGACGCATTGATGAATTTGATTATGTAGTGGTCAATGCCGAAAATCGTCTGGAAGAAGCTGTGGATACGATTTTGGCGATTATCACTGCAGAACACCATCGTATCCCCCATAGAAAGATCACCGGATGACCGACAAACTCCCCTCCCCCTTGTCTACACCTTCCCCTTCCTCTTCCTATCCAAATAGTCAACAGACAGCCTACATCTCCGTGCATCTGCCATCCAGTGGAAAACCGGTGGTGGTCTATGGGGTGTTGGCATTGAGCGTTTTGGTATATCTCTTTCAGATATTGAGTGAAATGGTGTTAGGGAGTGACCTCCCTTTGTATCTGGGAGCAAAATGGAATGAAGCCATACAGGCTGGTCAGTTCTGGCGATTATTCACCCCAATGTTGCTGCACGGTTCTTTGCTCCACATTGGTTTCAACATGTATGCTCTGCTGGTCATTGGCAGGGGACTGGAAAATTATTATGGGCATCTCCGCTTCCTGCTACTCTATCTGATAGCTGGATACGCAGGTAATGTAATGTCTTTCCTGATGAGCCCAAGTCTCTCTGTTGGTGCTTCTACAGCATTATTTGGCTTAATTGCTGCACAGGGGATATTTATCCTCAAGAATCGCTTCCTTTTTGGCCAGCAACGCTCACTCTCCATGCTTCTCAACACCTTGTTTATTGTTCTGGTCAATCTATTCATCGGACTTTCACCCGGAATTGACAACTGGGGACACCTTGGCGGTCTGATTGGAGGGTTTGCTTTTGCATGGTTCGCAGGTCCAGTGTATCATGTGGGAGGCGAAGTCCCCAATCTGTCTTTAGTGGAAAACAAGCCCGAGCAACGTACATGGTTCACAGCGATTGTTCTGGGTATTGTCTTGAGTCTTCTGGCAACACTGATCATTATGCTCCGTTAATTCCCGCGAAAATTTTTAAACTGCCGAAATCATGATAAATTCAGCCCCCTATTTCTCTGGACATTTCCTTTTTTATATCGTAAAATAACGATATAAGAAAAAGGTAATCATGCGTAAAAACGCTTACCACTCCTCCCCCCGACTCTCGGCCGATGAAGTACGCCTGGCAAGAATGTTAAAAGCGTTAGGAAACCCGGTGCGCTTTCAAATCATGCAAATTCTGGCGGAAAAACAGACATGCATTACCGGTGAAATCGTGGAACTTACCAGTCTGGCACAATCCACTACCAGTCAGCACCTGAAAGTATTGCGCGAAGCAGGTTTGATCATTGGCGAAATTGAAGGTCCGGCTACTTGTTATTGCTTGAACCCCGAAGGCATTCTGTGGCTGAAAGAGCAAATCAGTAAGTGGTTGCCAGGCTGTTGCAGGTAGTCAGCAGCGTGATTGCGATTTGATGAAGCAGGGCTTTTTTTATTTTGTTTGCTCTATCGTATTTCTACGATATATTTTTTGAAGGATGGTAAAAAGACAAATGATGACCAAAGCTCCTAAAGCATATTTTGCAACCGTAGCCAATCATTGGGATGTCATGCGTTCAAGGTATTTCACAGAGGAAGTTCGCACAACTGCCTTGCAGAAAGCGTATCTCCGGACGGAAATGGTTGTAGCAGATATTGGAGCGGGAACGGGGTTTATATCCGCCGGTGTTGCTCCATTAGTCCGTCAGGTTCACGTCATTGATAGTTCACCTGCCATGTTAAATATTGCGCGCAAAAATTTAGCCCAATTTGGACATGTTGTCTATCACGAGGCGGACGGCTTATCGCTCCCGCTGCCCGATGAAAGTATGGACGCCGTATTTGCGAACATGTACCTGCATCATTGTCCTGATCCGCTGGCTGCTATCCGTGAAATGACACGTATCCTTCGGCCTGGTGGACGCCTCATTATCACAGATATAGACAAACACGATTACGAATGGATGCTCAACGAAATGGCAGATGAGTGGCCCGGTTTTGAACGTAAACAAATCAAAGAATGGTTTAGAGAAGCTGGACTGGTCAATCGAATTGTGGATTCAACCGGCCAGGTATGTTGCGAAAAATCGAGTAAAACACTGGTTACCGATGGACAAGGACATACAGCAAGCATCGGCATATTTGTAGCTGTAGGGACTCGGCGAATGGACGGGATACAGGAAATCGTGCAAAAACTATACGGAGACATCGCAGTCAAAGGTTCAGCCTGTTGCTCACAACCCGCGGAGGCTGACACCTCTGCATGTTGCGCAACCATCACGGATTGCTGCCGTCATTCAGCTTCGATTGAGATGGCTGAGCAAAACGGTACAGGATATGAACATCAGGCACTCAATGAAGCACCCGCTGAAGCAGTGGAGATTTCACTGGGCTGCGGCAACCCTGTTGCTCTGGCAAATCTGCAGCCGGGAGAAATCGTGCTGGATATAGGCAGCGGCGGTGGAATTGATGTTTTTCTTGCAGCACAAAAGGTTGGGGCGGCCGGTAGGGTGATTGGAGTGGATATGACCACGGCTATGTTGAAGAAAGCCCGCCAGATAGCGAAAAAACACGGCTATGCGAATGTTGAGTTTCGCAAGGGTACTGCAGAAAAATTGCCCATAGCAGATCATTCGGTGGATGTGGTGCTTTCGAACTGTGTTATCAATCTCAGTGAGGACAAAGGACTGGCATTTGAAGAAGCTTATCGGGTCTTGCGACCCGGTGGACGTCTCGAAATTAGCGACATAGTAGCCAGCACATCCCTGCCCCTGGACATTCAAAATGATCCCTATGGCTGGGCAGAGTGCATCTCAGGTGCACTTCCTGAACAAGAATATCTTGATTTGATTAAGCAAGCCGGATTCACTGAAATAACTGTACAGAACAGCCGGGAATTTATTCAACTGGGTGATGTCAGGATATATAGTCTGCTTGTTCAGGCCGAAAAGCGCTAACCTGGACAAAGAAATTCTTGCATAAACCCACTTTAGAGATCGTGATAACCACAAAATGGGGAAAAAGAGCCATCCCCGCCTCAAAAAGACACGGCGGGGATGGTAGCCTTAGTCATCAATTGCTTGCAACTGCCTCTGTGGCAACGGCTTTTTTCTCAAACAACTTTTTACGCAGAGCAAAAGCAACATTGACTAACCCAATCATAACAGGCACTTCAACCAATGGGCCGATTACTGCAGCAAAGGCTTGTCCGGATTTCAAGCCAAAAACAGCAACTGCCACAGCAATAGCCAGTTCAAAATTGTTACTAGCGGCAGTGAAGGATAGTGTAGCAGTTTGAGCATAATTTGCACCCACTGCATGACTCATATAAAAGCTGATCAGGAACATGATGACAAAATAGAACAACAACGGTATCGCGACACGAACAACATCCATAGGGATTGTTACAATGAGGTTGCCCTTCAGGCTAAACATGACCAGGATGGTGAAAAGGAGAGCAATAAGTGTGATCGGGCTAATTTTGGGAACAAACTTACTGTAATACCACTGCTTTCCTTTCATTCTGACCAAAATTAGACGGGTGAAAAAGCCAGCTAAGAATGGGATGCCAAGGTAAATGAATACCGTCTTGGCAAGCTCTGCGATACTCACTTCCACCTCACTCCCCTTCGGCAAACCAAACCAGGTAGGTAGGACTGTGATAAATACATAAGCATACACGCTGTAAAATAGCACTTGAAAGATACTGTTGAAAGCTACCAGCCCTGCAGCATATTCCGTATCCCCTTTCGCTAATTCATTCCAAACGATTACCATAGCAATACAGCGTGCCAAACCAATTAATATCAACCCTTCCATATAAGCAGGATACTGGCGTAAAAAGACGATTGCCAAAGCAAACATTAGAATCGGTCCAATCACCCAGTTCTGTATAAGAGAAAGTCCAAGGACACGCCAATTACGGAACACATCCCCCAGTTCATCATAATGCACTTTAGCCAGCGGGGGATACATCATCAAGATCAAACCAATCGCAATTGGAATATTCGTCGTACCAGATTGGAACTGGCTGATGAAGCCCTCAACACCCGGCACAAAATATCCTAAGCCGACACCCACCGCCATTGCCAGAAAAATCCACAGGGTTAAGAAACGGTCAAGGAAAGATAAGCGTTTGGTTACGGTTACAGACTTTTGTACTGTCATTTTGTCACTCCTTGTTGAGAAAAGATTTAAGAACTTAAGGACACTGAATAAATCCCTGTGCCCATAAACATCCACCACAAGTTGGTGCAATATTGCCAAAACAATCTTCTAGATTCTGATCCGCGTGCTCGCAGCTATTGCAATAACAACAGGGAGAGAAGTCAAAACTTCTTAATCGCCTTCGCAATGCTACAAAAGCAGGATCGTTCCATATGTTTAGAAGCTCACTCTCCGAAATATCGCCAATGAAGTAAGCTTGGGAATTCCGTTGGCGCTCACCCAAGTAACTGACATGGGAATGAAGCAGCGATAAACATGGACTGACCTTACCGTCCCAACGAATTGCAAGGCTCCCCCTTTCCACAAACGGACAGCGGTTTACCCGCCGGGTGACACCACTGCCATAAAAATCAATCAAGTATTCACCCCTTAAAACACTTTCCAAAGCATCGGCTGTTTGGGGAGTGGTATCCATACGGGGCAAATGGATCACCACACCACGTTCAGGTGACTGTGCATAAAAGGAATACAATGAGCGCGCATACAGAATTTCATCTTGCATTTGATGTGTATATGGCAATACATTACTAACTGAAAAACGATCAGCTCCCGCATGGAGACCCAATTGGATGACCGCTGGTAAATCCTGAATATTGCGCTTCATAGCAACAAAAGCAATGCCCAATTTGGGCTTCGTCCACGCATGACGCAAACGCAATTCCTGAAACCGCTTGAGATTTGCCTTAATTTGATCCAATTCAGAACTCAAACGCACATCTTGGTAACTTCTTGGTGTCGCTCCGTCAATTGAAACCCACAGGACGTCTAAACCACTCTCCACAAGTTGAATGATCATCGCTTCATCAAGCAACGTGCCATTGGTGATTAACTCGATCATCGCACCCGAATCTTTTGCCTGTCGTATCCAATCCTTCAATCTAGGATGCGCAAGTGGCTCACCAAATCCACCCAAAAAGAGCGTTGGACGGGGTGAAATCATCCGTAAGCTACTTATTACATGCTGAAAGGTTTGCTCGCTCATCCAACCAGTAGGTTCATTCCACGCATTGCGAATGCATATCGTGCAATCAAGATTACAGGCATTGGTTAATTCAACATAGATACGAGCCAAAGAAGTAACCGGCCTTGTCAGGCGAAGCTCATTTCCATCCTCATGCAATTCCACCAACGCGCCGGGCTTCCAGCCAAACCGCGCAGCCACCTCTTCTGGGACAACTAACCGCCCCTTTTCATCTACTTGTGCAATCCACCCCGTTTGCACCCGCCGGTTTTCATCAAAATCACTACGAATTTCACGCCAATAATGCCCCATGATCAACACACAATTTTTTTAACAGTATCCGGATCAACCCCGGCCGCTTCCGCACAATGAGGACAAGGACAGTGTGACACAAAAACGGGTTTCTCAAAGCGATTCAAGAAACCTTCCGCACCGCACAACAATGCTGTTTGTCTTATCACTTCCAACAAACGTGGGTCGCTCAAACGGTAAAAAATATTTCGCCCATCCCTGCGTGTCTCTACCAGACCCGCCTCGCGTAATACCATCAATTGCTGTGAGATATAAGCCTGCCGAAAACCCAATACCGCCTCCAAGTGACAAACACAGGCTTCAAACTCGCCAATGACGAGCAGAATCATCAAGCGCCCCGGTTGGCCAAGAAGATGGAACAAATTAGCAACACGCCCTTCTAGATTTGCATCGGCTAATATATTCGTCATAACGAATATATTATAAGGCATACAAAGCAATTCAACAAGCACAGCTTGCATATACTTATCGTGATAAATATCATAAAAAAACCTGCTCATGGTAGAGCAGGTTCATGAAAATATCCCGCTTTATACCCCCATTATTTTTGATCATTATTCATCTTTTCAACCCAGCTACGCACCTGAGTAGCAATCTGATCGCGCACCTCGCGGAATTTGGCAATTGTTTCTTCAGGCGTACCCGCAAACGCCGCAGGGTCTTCAAACGGCCAATGCAGCCTTTGCCCCATTCCAGGAAAAACTGGACAGCGTTCTTCCGCCTTCGAACATACCGTGATCAAATAGGAAAAGTGCATTTTCCCCAAAAACTCACCCAGAGTCTTTGCTCGGTGCGAGGACATGTCATAACCAGTTTCTTCCATCACCTGAATCGTCAGCGGATGAATAGGTTTAGGGTCCAATCCAGCACTGTACACTTCAAATCTATCACCCCCATATTGACGAAGAAAAGCCTCTGCCATTTGACTACGACAGGAATTAGCAGTACATAGAAACAAAACGCGCGGTTTATCCATGCAAAAACGCTCCAACAACCAATCAGTGACCCTAATTATATAGCTCCAGAGTTAATGAGCAACAAACAAGAGGTTATTGTTTTGTTAACTTTCATGCTCTCGAAGAGCAATTCGGACTAATTTCGAACCAGTTTCAGAACTTTCCCGCCGCTGTGATCCAACACATACACCTCGCCTTTCTCATCCGTACCGAATGAACTGATCCTCGCATTAATTTGGAAGAGTGTACGCGCCTGCCAAGTCCCGGAAGAATCGCGTAATAACCCCCAAACCATGCCATTACAATAGTCTCCAAAAAGATAGATCCCATTAAATTCTGGGAGCGCCGTTCCCCGGTAAACCACACCACCCGTGACAGAGCAACCATCGGCATGGGTGTATTCCCAAACAGGATTGACCAAAGTCATATTTGAAGGTGGTTGTCCCTGATAGGGCTGGCTCCCTTCAAAATATTTCCAGCCAAAATTGGCACCACTGGGAGACCCAAAGGGCAAAAAGTCAATCTCTTCAATCCGGTTTTGTCCTACATCACCGATAAACAGATCGCCTGTAACAGAATCAAAGGAAAACCGCCATGGATTACGCAACCCATAAGCCCATATTTCAGGCTTGCCACTACCATCGGCGAATGGGTTATCCTTTGGAATGACGTATATATCTCCACTGACATCTATACGAAGCATCTTACCCAGCAAAGTGTCCAGCGATTGGGCGTAGTTTTCGGGATCGCCCGCACTCCCACCATCACCCATCCCAATATACAAGTAACCATCTGGGCCAAAAGCTATTCCTCCGCCATTATGGTTGGCATAAGGCTGCTTTATCGTTAGTAAGACCTGTTCACTGACAGGATCAACTTGTGAAAAACCTTGCACAAAACGGAAACGCGAAATAACAGTATCTCCCTCCAAATCTGTGTAATTCAGATAAAAACGACGATCCTGTGAAAAATTAGGGGAGAAAGCAATTCCCAATAAACCCTGCTCATTTCCTTGCCGCGAAACTTTATCCTGAATATCCAACAACACCGAAATAGTCTGTGTACCTGGTGTGGCTTCGATGAGCCGTCCATTCTGCTCGAGAATGTATACTCTGCCAGAACCATCCTTAACACTGGCTAAATCAAGCGGTCTATTCAATCCGGATAGTACCGTGACCCAGGTATATTGACTTACATCAGGAAACGTAGTCACCGATTGAGGCAAGACATCTACGGTTTCACTCAAAGGTTGGGTGGGGGCAGGAACTGCTGTATGTGCAGGTGTCTCAATCGGTAAAACATCCTCAATGGGCAAAGAAGTGGGTTGGTCAGTTGCAAGAAATTCCGATGAAGATGTACAAGCTGACAGAAACATCCCAAGCAAAAGT
This sequence comes from Anaerolinea sp., assembly GCA_020725865.1. Classification (GTDB taxonomy): domain Bacteria; phylum Chloroflexota; class Anaerolineae; order Anaerolineales; family Anaerolineaceae; genus DYEC01. The sequence continues at coordinate 162,854 of DYEC01000013.1, forward strand.
ATAAGCAAAGGCAGTGAAAAGTTACCAAGAGGATTTCTTATATTTACTTTTTTATTCATTCTGGCTTCCTATCTACCCTTGTCAATTTCATTCGATTATAGAAGTTGTCAGTATTAAGATTATTATTACCATTATTGTATATTTTACTCTAAAAACAAGCCCGAAGCCTCTGTGTGCAAAATGTTATCTGCTACATTAGCCGTGAATTCCTCCAATTTCCTCTGCGTTGCCTGCCACAAACGTTGAGGATGCTGAATATGCCTCTATGTCTCTACCAAAATTTCAATTGAAAAACTGGTTGCCTGCCATCCAGTAAAATAAAAGGTGCAGCGCGTTTAATCTGAACCCCTAAAACCTTCAGGTCTCCAAGAGAACGCAATCGCCCGCATCGGCGTGCAGACAGAATAGCTTTTACCGATTTCGGACCAATTCCCGGCACTCGCAACAATTCTTCGAAGGTCGCCCGGTTGATTTCCAAAGGTGCCTCAGCCAGATGAGTTTGCGCCCAAAGTAATTTTGGGTCGCTCTCTAATGGCAATGTACCATCCGGTAAAAAGATAAAATCTGAAAACGAAAATCCATAATCTCGTAAAAGAAAATCTGCCTGATACAATCGTACGCGGCGCCGCGGGTCAACTGGCGGATGATTTTCCAGAGGTGTACCCGGCACCGGAGCAAAGCCGGAAAAATACACCCGGCTTAGTCTTAACCGACGATGCAGATATTCTGAGGTGTGCAGTAAATCCAAATCACTTTCCCCTGCCGCGCCGACCACAAACTGGGTTGTGCTGGAGGGCCAGCGACCTCCCCAACCGTACCATGGCGGTTGATTACGACGAATTTCCTCTATCCACTGAAGAGGTCTCACCAATTCTTCAGCCAATTGTTTCATTGGCGCGAGCCGGGATAGATGCTGAGTGGTTGGAGCTTCAAGATTAATTGAAACGCGATCTGCAAGCTGCATTGCGCGCTCAACCTGTGCACGTTCAACACCCGGCATAAGCTTCAAGTGCAAATACCCGCGATATTCCATTTTGTTGCGCAGGATTTCGGCAACTGCCAACAACCGGTCTTGAGTTCGTGTACCGCCCCCGGCAATTCCAGAACTCAGTAAAATTCCCTGCACAGCTCCTTTTCGATACATGCAAAAAAAGGCTTGTGCCAGTTCCTCCGGATGAAAAGTTTGACGCGGCGTATCGCGGCCAGCACGCGCAAAGCAATAGTAACAATTGCGCTCACAAGCAGAAGTCAGCAGAGTCTTGAGCACAGGAATACGCTTTCCCCCCGGTAAGGTCGCCATATAGATTGGATAAACCGGGTCGCATGGATGATCTTCGCCGCCGACACTGCCTATCGGACAACGTACCAAGGTATTCGGCTCTGCCGGCACTTCTTCCGGCATGGCAGTAATCTCAGCATCTTCAAAGGCCGCCTCCAGCCGTAAAGAACTTAATTTCTCAAAAGTATCCATGATATTATTATAGAACTAATGTTCATAATTTGCAATAACCCATGATAAAATTTCTCAATAAGAATCCTGGAAATATATTGCTTATGATTCTAAGAGGTTGCTGATCATGTCTATCTGGCATTCCATTGAAAAACCCACTTTGTTACTTGATTGTGATACTGCCCGACGCAACATCCACCGTATGTGCGAAAAAGCCAAGACGCAGAGAATCCGTTTTCGACCACACTTCAAAACTCATCAATCTGCTGAAATTGGAGAGTGGTTTCGAAAGGAGGGTATTCGGGCAATTACAGTATCCTCACTGGATATGGCAAAATATTTTGCCCAACACGGCTGGCAGGACATCACTGTGGCTTTTCCGGCAAACATCCGCCAGATGAACACCGTTCAGGAACTCGCTAGACAAATCCACCTTGAATTACTCATTGAGTCGCCAGAGACAGCTCGGGCACTTGGTCAATATTTGAAATCCCCAGTGGATATCTGGATAAAAATAGACACCGGAGCCGGGCGTACCGGGATAAACTGGAGACAATTTTCTGAAGTTGCTACCTTAGTTAAAGAAACACGGTATTTTGCTCACCTCAATCTGCGAGGGATCCTTACTCATGCAGGTCACACCTATACCCCCAACCCCGAAGAAATTGTCAAGCGGTATCATGAAGCAGTCGAACGAATGAACCGATTGCGCAGAGAGCTCAAAAGATATTGTTTGCTAGAGGTATCTGTCGGCGACACGCCAGGTTGCACACTGGCTGAAAATCTGGGAGAAGTAGATGAAATTCGGCCTGGCAACTTCGTTTTTTATGACGCGATGCAGCTTCACTATGGCGTTTGCCAACCCGAAGATATTGCAGTTGCGCTCGCCTGCCCGGTGGTTGCTAAACACCCCGAGAGAAATGAGATCGTTATTCACGGCGGAGCAATCCACTTATCAAAAGATTACATCAATAATGGGGAACAGATAATTTACGGGCTTGTTGCACTCCCAGAGGAAAACCGCTGGGGCAGACCACTACCAGGCGCTTTTGTACGCAGTCTCTCACAGGAACACGGTATAGTTCGTTTGTCTTCAACCGATATGGAACAAATTCAAGTGGGAGATTTAATTTTCATTATCCCGGTGCATTCCTGCCTGACAGTTCATGCTATGGGTAGTTATCTCACCCTGGACGGCAAAACTATTCACACGATGAACAAAGAGTAACTGGAAACCGATCCAGTGCTACTGAACAAGAATCAATGGCACCGGTGTAAAGGTCAGCAAGAACAAGATAAGTGCCAATACAGCCAATATTTTCCGTTTGCTATCTAAAGGCGTAATCTGATCCAAGGGTTCTGCATACGTGCGTCCAAGCAGGAAAATTAAAGCCGCCCAAAGCCACCAGCCGGACCAGAAGAAACCCAATCCTACCAGCAGGGCAAGTATAAACGGGAGAATACGGCGCGCTGTTTTTCGACCAAACAGGACGTACAGCATGTGTCCGCCGTCCAGTTGTCCTGCCGGAATCAAGTTCAGGCCGGTAACCAGAATACCAGCCCAACCCGCCCAGGCAACCGGTCCCAGCAACACATCCAAACCTCCAAATGGGAATGGCTGACCAGTGAGATAATACCGAATCCAATACGCCAAAGGTCCGCCCGTACCGTAACTTATTGGTGCCGGTAAAAGCTGCCCAAAAACCAGAAACTTCATCAGCAAATAAAGAATGGAATTACCTTCCATAGATAGAAGCAAATCCTGCGATGGTACAGCTGGCAATGGATTGAGCGAGGATAACTTCAAACCAAGGTATAGCACTGGAATGGCCACTATCAGACCAGAAAGCGGGCCAGCCAGCCCAATATCCAGTAATACGCGGCGGTTTTTGGGCTGTTCTTTCATATTGATAAAAGCACCCATCGTCCCAAACGGGCTAAATGGAAGTGGAATAAAGTACGGTAATGTCACGTGAACACCATGATAGCGCCCAACCAGATAGTGTCCAAATTCATGTGCGCCCAAAATAGCGATCAGACTGACAGCAAAAGGCCAGCCACGTTGAATAAGCACCAGTGCCGCCTGTAACGGATCGCCGGGGAGTTCCTGTTCCATCCCGTATAAAGCCCCAGTCAGCAACACACTGAGCAGTGTAAGGACAAATAACACTAGATTAACCATTGCATTGCCCGGTTTTGGTTGTGGAACGCCCGGTACCAAGAATATGGCATGGCGACCTTCATCCCAGCGGAATAAGGGAGTTATTCGATAAGGACGCAAAGCCTGAACCAGCTGGTCATAAGCGGCTGCGCTATCTTCCACAAGTAACTGACCGCGATAACGTACCAGATAAGGTTGTTTTGGTGGTTCGCCAAAGGTCACATCTTCAATACGAAAAATTCGCCGCACCACAGCTTCTAACACTTCACTTGGATAGGGAAAACCCACTTCCATGAGAACACCTCAACATGATTTTTTCTTGCATTGTCCAAACACAAATAAATAATTCTTTGTCTATAACAAAACAAGCTGCCATAAATTTAGGCGGGAATGGATGGGAGTCGAACCCACCGCGGCCCGCAACGCGACCCGCCACCGGTTTTGAAGAC
>DYEC01000014.1 GCA_020725865.1 Anaerolinea sp.
CGTAAGCTCACTACGCCCTGAACGTAGCGCGTCTGCCAATTCCGCCACTTCGGCAATTGATTCAACCAACCGTATTTTACCGGAAACTTTAATTTTGTCAACCTTTACGCATCTCTCGCGGTTTGCGCAAAAAACCTTATGGTACAATCAGGACAATTACTCAGGAGAACGACGAATCATCATGAGCCCATTTCTGCAACTGGCGTTAGTTCTTTCAATAATCCTGTTGACAGCGAAGGCAGCAGGTTATCTGAGCACCCGGCTGGGTCAGCCCTCAGTGTTGGGGGAATTGCTGGTTGGGTTATTACTGGGTCCTTCGTTACTTGATCTTACCCATCTCTATATAATCACCGATACCCACCTAAACGAAGTCGTCATCGAACTCGGCGAATTAGGCGTCTTGATTTTGATGTTCCTTGCAGGGTTGGAATTGCATTTTTCCGACCTTGTGCGCAACCTGCGCGTCTCGGTATTGTCCGGGCTTTTTGGAGTGGTTGCACCGGTGGGACTGGGGTGGCTGGTTGGCGTCCTTTTTGGCTTGAATGGTCAGCAAGCCTTTTTTCTAGGCTTGTCCTTGGGGGCAACCAGCGTCAGCATCTCAGCGCAAACACTGATGGAACTCAAAGTGTTGCGCAGCCGGGTTGGGCTGGGTTTGCTGGGCGCGGCGGTGTTCGATGATATTTTTGTTATTCTCCTGCTTTCTGCCTTTCTGGCGCTTCTCACCAGCACCGCCGGTGGTTTGGTCAGTATCTTGATCGTATTCGGACGCATGCTGCTGTTTTTACTGCTTTCTGCTGCTTTTGGGCTATGGGTTCTACCCTATCTGACGCGAAAAGTTAATGAGCTTTCCATCAGTTATGGTCTGATTACACTGGCACTAGTGATCATGATGATTTATGGACTGGCAGCTGAGTTAATTGGAGAAATGGCAGCCATTACCGGCACCTTCCTAGCTGGTCTGATGTTTGCCCGCACGCCTGAAAAAGTTCAGTTTGAAGACGGTCTGCAAGCTATAGCATACAGCTTTTTCGTGCCCATTTTCTTTGTAACGATAGGTTTGAGTATTGATCTGCACACACTGGAGATCAGTGCCCTCTGGCTCAGTCTGGCTGTTTCGGTGATCGCCATCCTTGGCAAGCTGTTGGGCGCGGGCTTGGGTGCCCGCCTGGCACGTTTTTCCTGGCGCGAGTCTATCCAGCTTGGCATTGGTATGGTTTCACGCGGCGAGGTTGGTCTGATCGTTGCCAAAGTGGGACTGGATGCAGGGCTATTGAACAGTGTGACCTTTTCAGCGGTGATTGCAATGGTGCTAGTCACCACTCTGGTGACGCCGCCCCTGCTACGAATCGCCTTCAAACAACCGGCGGCGAAACCGGTAGCGATTGCGGAAACTTGAATCCTCTTTAGGAGGAGAATTATTTTATGTATCTCATTCTATTTGTCCTGGATGACACGAAATGCCTGGAAGATGTGCTTCAGGCGTGGGAAGAATGCGGCGTCAACGGCATCACCATCCTACCCAGCACAGGGCTGGCAAAATTACGCCAGAGAAAGTCAGCCTTGCGTGAAAATCTGCCGCTGATGCCCAGTCTGCAAGACATCATTCGCCATGCAGAACAAATGAACCGCACACTCTTCACCATTGTCGAAGACGACAAAATGGTAGATGCGGTTGTCCATGCTACTCAGTCGGTTGTGGGCGACTTGAATGAACCCAATACGGGAGTCATGGCTGTCCTCCCATTGGCACGGGCGTACGGCCTGCACCGTAAAACGAATGCCGGCTTATGAGCGATGGATGCCCTCCATCTGACCAGTTTCACTCTGGAGCGTCTCCCGCAAGGCGCGCTCGTGCGCTCGGTGCTGACTGCAGCGTTGCAAGCTGCTGACCCTTATCAGGCAGTTCAGAGCGCGCTGCACCGCACAGGCGACCAACTGAGGGTTGGAGAACAAGTTTATTCCCTCAAAGACTTCCGGCAAATACACGTGGTAGGCGCAGGGAAAGCTGCCTATCCAATGGCGCTGGCGCTCGAAGATGTGCTGGGGGATTCTCTCAGCGGCGGGCTAGTCATCACCAAAGAGGGACACCTCCCTCCAGAGTCTGCACTGCGGCGAGTGCGTATTCTTGAAGCGGGACACCCTTTACCCGATGCGCGCGGGGTAGAAGCTACACGCCAGATGCTGGGTCTTCTAGACAATGCTTCCACAGAGGATCTGGTCTTCTGCCTGATTTCCGGCGGCGGCTCCGCCCTGATGACCGCGCCGGTAGATGAAGTTTCGCTGAGCGACCTGCAACAATTAACCACCCGCCTGCTGCACTGCGGCGCAACCATCAAGCAAATCAACACCCTGCGCAAACATCTGGATCAGGTCAAAGGCGGGGGGTTGGCACGGCGGACCGCACCCGCTCGTCTCTGCACACTCATTCTCTCGGATGTTGTCGGTGACCCGCTGGATGTCATTGCTTCCGGCCCAACCGTTCCGGATGCCAGTACGTTTCAGGATGCCTGGCAGGCGCTGGAATCGTTCTCTCTGTTGGATGAAATTCCGCCAGGAATCTGCGCATATCTCAAGCGCGGCTTGCAGGGCAAAGCCGCCGAAACGCTTAAGCCGGGCGATCCACTCTTCCAAAGCGTTCAAAATGTGCTGGTCGCCAGTAACATTAAGGTGGCAAAGGCTGCTGCCGAACGTGCGCGATCGCTCGGTTTCCACACTTTGCTGTTGACTACCTTTCTGCAGGGGGAAGCGCGTCAGGCTGGCGCACTGCTGGCAGCAATCGCTCGACAGGTCTGCACTAGCGCCGAACCATTACCCCGTCCGGCTTGTCTGATTGCCGGCGGCGAGACCACTGTTACCGTGCGCGGCAGGGGAAAAGGCGGGCGCAATCAGGAACTGGTTTTGGGCGCGGTCGAAGGTTTGGCGGATGTGCCGCAATCCCTGTTGATTAGCCTGGCAACCGATGGCGGTGACGGACCCACTGATGCCGCCGGCGCAGTTGCCAGTGATGCTACCTTAGCACGCGCCCGCGCTTTGGGACTGGACCCGCAGGATTATCTCAAGCGCAATGATGCCTATCACTTCTTCGAGCCGCTCGACGACCTGCTTAAAACCGGACCCACCCAGACCAACGTCAACGACTTGCAGTTTCTCTTCGTTTTTTAAGCAAACATGCGGGTGACGGCTTTCGCCCCACCCGCACGAGTGTTTTTTATGAAGCTAAAGACTAATGGCTAGCTTCAAATTCCTGCATGCAATCCACAAGCGCCTGGACGCTTTCAAGCGGCAGTGCATTGTACATCGAAGCGCGGAAACCGCCCACCGAACGGTGTCCTTTGATGCCAACCATGCCCCTACTGGCGGCAAATTTGGCGAATTCCTCTTCGTACTGTTCATAGCCCGGTGCCATGACGAAGCAGGCATTCATGCGCGAACGATCTTCTTTAACTACCGTTCCGACAAAGCACTTGTTGCGGTCAATTTCATTGTAAATCAGCTCAGCCTTGGCTTTGTTGCGCTTTTCGATTTCTGTCAGACCACCAATTTCTTTAATCCACCGCAATGTCATCATAGTGACAAACACATTGAGCACGGGCGGCGTATTGAACAGTGAATTGTTTTTAATGTGCGTGCGGTAATCCACCATCGTCGGCAACGGGCGGGAGACCTTACCCAGCAAACTTTCCTTGACAATGACGACCGTCAGCCCTGCCGCGCCGATATTTTTCTGCGCGCCCGCGTAAATCAACCCATATTTGGATACATCCACCGGACGGCTGCAAATATCCGAGGACATATCCGCTACCAGCGGAACAGGCGAGTCAATATCGTGCAGAATTTCGGTGCCAAAGATGGTGTTATTGGTAGTGATGTGGAAGTAATCCGCATCGGCAGGGATGGTGTAATCCTTGGGAATGTAGGTGAACTTCTTATCCTCTGAAGAAGCCACCACTTCCACTTCACCAAACAGTTTGGCTTCTTTATAGGCGCGGGTTGCCCATTCACCGGTCACCAGATAGGCGGCTTTCTTCTCCAGCAGATTGTAGGGGACGTGGAAAAACTGGGTGCTGGCACCGCCGCCGACCAAAATGACCGCGTAGCCTTCAGGGATGTTCATCACTTCCTTGAAAAGCGCAACAGTTTCATTGACAACAGCTTCAAATTCTTTACTGCGATGCGACACTTCCAAAATCGAAAGGCCGGTACCGGCAAAATCCTTCATCGCGGCAATAGTTTCATTTATCGCATATTCAGGGAGGATTGCAGGACCAGGGTTGAAATTATGTTTTTTCATATTCGTCCGTCCTTTTCTTAAAGTTTTTAGGCTTAAGTTTTGTCAATCAAACACTTCCAAATGACCGTTGACAACCATATGGATTCGTTTGATACATTTCTGTTCGGCTGATTGGATTATACCCGTTCTTACCGGTTCAGTGTAGCCATCTCGGAATCTCCACATCATTCTGCCAGCTCCAGCACAGGATGATCTCGGCTCAGTATTTCATAGCGCACCCGACCGCCGCAAAAACGCTGGATCAACTCACCGGTTTCCTGACAGATTTGCTTCACCTCCGTCGGAGGTATCGGCGGCAGACCATCCACATTGTATTCAATGGCGGTGGTGGTCAGCAGAGTCAGAGTATGGTTCGCCTGCCGCCATGTCCAGCGGCGGGTCAAGACCGTATCGCCTTCGGCAAAGATGACTTCGCCGGGCAGAGGATGCTCCAATTCCTCACTGCCAAATGGTATAAAGGTCTCCTGCCCGCTAGCAAACCGCAAGCTGATGTCCTGTGTCAGCACATCAATGGCATGACCGCCGGTCGGCACCAGATGACGCAAAGAAAGAACATTGCCAATATCTACTAGCGCGTTAATGGAGGGAAGCTCCTGCTCCTTCACCACACGGCGCGCCAGCGCCTCCATCGAGGGACGAAATTCGCTCGGCTTAGCACCGAAGGAACGGTACGCCTCGCGCCAGGCAGCAATGCGCGGATGTTCTGCGATTTTATCGGGGTCAAGCTGTCTACGCACCTGCATCTCCGCCTCGCGTAGCATGGAAACCAGCTCTGGCGGCGACGGGCGGTTCTGGACGCCAAACGCCAGCACCACCCCGCGCACGTAGCCTGGGAAGCGGGTGAAGATCTCGTCAGCAATGCGATATATGAACGGTCTATTCATCAGCACCTCCGGGCATAATTTTACCGCAACAAACGGAAAAGATCGCGATCCCCTTACCCACCATCAGTATTCCAATATTCCAGAAACCAGCACCTCTATATCACTCCAAGCCCCCAACAGGGATGTACCAAGCGCACACAGAAGGCCAAGTTTGTCAACAATAATGGAAACCTCAACCCAGTGGCAAATGGCAGCTCGCGCGTAGTCATTATCGTTGTCGTTCCATGAGCCGTCCTGCAAAACCCGATACTCTCCTCTCTCTGATCCGCGCGGATCCTCCCGCACCGAACGCCTGTAATACCCGCATTCCAATACCAAATTCTTCCGCTGTGCAGGACGGCGGAATCCCTTCATAAATTATAACCAGTTCGATTTTTCAATTTTTGTACTCTGTGCTATATTCATCATATCGCACCTGTTGTACTAGGAGCCTGAGATGCACCACTTAAATCATGAGTATACAGCGACAGAAACAAAAACCATAAGACCACCAAAAATCCTTAAACTGGTCGGACCAACCTTTTGGACTTTTGCCAGTTTGATTTCATTGACAGTAAATCTCATTCTGGTTATTGTCGTGATTCTGTTGGGCAGTCAATTGTTTGCCCTGAAAAAAACCTTTCGTGACGAGCTGATTGGTAAACTGTATCATAACTTTGCGTTGATGGATCGCGCCAGTATCAAGACGACGATACCAGTCAGTGCAACTGTGCCTGCCCGGTTTGACCTGCCTTTGGAAACCGATACAACCGTGGTGCTGATCAGTGATACAACCATCCGCGGCGCCAAAGTCAGCTTGGCAACGGGGGGATTAAGTATCTTCAGCGCACCCACCGACATCGTTCTGCCCGCCGGCACCCAGTTACCGATTCATCTCAGTCTGGTTGTGCCTGTGGACCAGCTAATTCCGGTCAGCCTCGAGGTGCCGGTAGACATTCCGTTGAATCAGACCGAACTGCATGAGCCGTTCATCGGGCTTCAGGAAACTATCGCTCCCTATTATCAGATGATAGATAGAATCCCCGGCTCTTGGGCAGAAGTGTTCTGTGGCACCTCGCCGGGCGTATTCTGCAAATCCATCTTTTCAAGTGAATGAAAGCGCTACTCCTTCTGAAATAGTATGATCAGCAAATAGAGGTAATATGTCAAATGTAATTAAAGTAGAACTCGAAAATGGGTTGGTAATTCACTTGAAAGAAATTCATACTGCGCCCTTAATCAGCCATTGGATCTGGTATCGCATTGGATCCCGCTATGAGAAGCCTGGCAAAACCGGCCTTTCTCATTGGGTAGAACACATGCAATTTAAGGGGACGCCACAATACCCTGCCGGATTCCTGGATCGTGCCATTTCGCGTGATGGTGGAATGTGGAATGCCTTCACATATCTGGACTGGACAGCCTATTTTGAAACCATGCCCGCAGATAAAATTGTCCTGGCAATGCATCTTGAAGCAGACCGCATGGTGAACAGTTTATTCGACCCGCAAGAAGTGGAATCAGAGCGCACCGTCATTATTTCTGAGCGTGAAGGGAGTGAAAATGAGCCGCTCTTCCGTCTTGATGAAGCAATACAGATGGCTGCTTTCGACAGACACCCATACCGCTATGAGGTGGTTGGGCTGAAAGAAGACCTTTATCGTATACAGCGTGATGATTTATATCAGCATTATCGAACATATTATGCCCCCAACAATGCCATTGTTACCGTCGCAGGAGATTTTCAAACCAAAGAGATGCTGGCACAACTGCGTGAAATCTATGGCAACCTGAAGCCATCCTCGCTTCCCGAAGTGCACATTGAGAGCGAGCCGCCGCTATCAGAGGAACGGAACGTTGAAATCAGCGGACCAGGAGAGACCACTTACCTGCGCGTGGCGTATCGTGCGCCGGCAGCCAGCGACATCGACTTTTTTGCTTTCACCGTTTTGGATAGCATCCTTAGCGGTCCTGCCAGTCTCAATATGTTCGGCGGCGGGGGTGTTTCCAACAAAACCAGTCGTCTGTACCGCGCCCTGGTGGAAACCGAGCTGGCAGTCAGCGTCTATGGCGGGTTGCAAGCCACTGTTGACCCCTTTTTATATCCCATCACCATCACTATCCACCCGCGCCAGACCGCAGAGGCAGCCCTTTCGGTTCTTGACCGTGAAATTCAACGACTGCAACAGGAGACTGTGCCAGAAGCAGAAATCCAGCGCGCTATCAAACAGGCACGCGCTCTATTTGCATACGGCAGTGAGAACATCACCAACCAGGCTTTCTGGCTCGGATATGCTGAAATCTTTGCCAGCTACGACTGGTTCGTGCATTATGTTCAGGAACTGGAAAAAGTCACTCAAACCGATATTCAGCGAATTGCCCAAACGTATCTGCAACCATTTCGGCGTGTCGTCGGCATCTATCGTCCGACAACCCCCTTAGGAGACCGCCAATGAAGCTCACCGACTTTGCTCACCTCAAATCTCTCCCTGGTCCGGAAGACACCACTCGTGTGGTACTGCCCAATGGTATTACCGTTCTGGCACGCGCGAATTATGACAGTCCATCGGTGGTGTTGAACGGCTATCTTACCAGCGGCAGTATGTACGATAGCGACGAAAAAGCCGGCCTGGCACATTTCACCGCGTCGGCACTGATGCGCGGTACCCAAAAACGCAGCTTTCAGCAGATTTTCGACGCGCTGGAATCTGTTGGCGCCAGTCTGGGTTTTGGCGCCAGCGTTCATAACACCAGCTTTGGCGGACGTGCGTTGGTGGAAGACTTGCCTCTATTGTTGGAGTTGCTGGCGGAATGTCTGACAGAGCCAGTTTTCCCGCCAGAATACGTGGAACGCCTGCGTGCCCAACACCTCGCGGCGCTTGCCATTCGTGCCCAGGACACTGCGGATATGGCATCCCTGACCTTCGATAGAATCCTCTTTCCCGACCATCCCTATGGGCGTTCAGAGGAAGGGTATCCTGAAACCATCCAGTCAATTACGCGTGAAGACCTGCTTTCATTTCACCAGAAACATTACGGACCACGCAATATGGTAATTGTCATCGTTGGTGGCATTGAGCCACAAGTAGCTGTCACACAGGTACAGGAGAAACTTGGAAATTGGCAAAACCCTAATCAGGCGGCGTTGCCCGAACTTCCTGCTATCCACCCGCCAGAAAAGATGCTGCGCAATCACGTGCATATCCCCGGCAAAAGTCAGTGTGACCTGGTTATGGGAAGTTTGGGTCCTTGTCGCAACTCAGAAGACTACCTGCCTGCTTCGCTAGGGAACAATATCCTCGGTCAGTTCGGCATGATGGGACGCATTGGCAACGTTGTACGCGAACAAGAAGGATTGGCATATTACGCCAGTACCAGCCTGAATGCCTGGATCGTCGGTGGCTCATGGGAAGTATCTGCAGGAGTTAATCAGACCAATCTTGAGCGCGCCATTGAGTTAATTACTAAAGAAATTCGCCGCTTTATCACGGAACCTGTCAGCCAGGAAGAACTGGAAGACAGTCAGTCAAGCTTCATCGGTCGCTTACCACTCTCGCTGGAATCGAATGCCGGCGTTGCCGGCGCCCTACTCAACCTGGAACGTTTTGGACTTGGATTAGATTACCTCCGCCGCTATCCCAAAATGGTTGCCGAGGTTACCTCAGAAATGATCCTTGAAGTTGCCCGGCGTTATCTTGACCCCGAAAGACTGGTTATTGCCATTGCCGGTACGCTGAACACTGCCAATTGACCATTCAATAGTCATACCTGTCAGAGATGTGGTATCTTTTAAGGAATGAATATCCTGCGTAGTGGTGTGGATATCATTGAAATTGATCGCCTGGCGAAGGTAAATCCTGGTATTCGCCAGCGCTTTTTGAGACGCGTCTATACCCCATTAGAACTGGAGATTGCCGGCAACTCGGACGCCAGCCTAGCGGGACGTTTCGCTGCCAAGGAAGCTGTATCAAAAGCGTTGGGTAGCGGTATTGGGCGTGTGCGCTGGCAGGATATTGAAATCCGCCGCGGACCAAATGGCGAACCAGAACTTTATCTATACGGCGCAGCGCGCCAACTCGCTGATGAACTTGGGCTGATCATTTGGTCAGTCAGTATAAGCCACTCCAAAACGTACGCGGTGGCAATAGTTGTTGCACTTGGACAATCTTCCCGATCTCTCGCTGTTCAACCACATGAACATTCTGACTATCAGTGATATTGAGGTTGGAATCATCTATTCCACCCAAATCAGGGAACGCTTTAAGAACGTTGACCTGGTAATCAGCTGCGGGGATTTGCCTTACTATTATCTGGAATACATAGTTAGCATGCTAAATGTGCCGTTATACTATGTGCGTGGTAATCATGCTGCAAAGATGGAATATGGTGAACATGGCTCGCGCACACACCCTTGGGGCGGGTTAGACCTGCATCGCCGTTGTGTCCGGGACCGCAGCGGACTGCTGATGGCTGGCATTGAAGGTAGTCTGCAATATAATTATGGGCCGTACCAGTATTCACAGGGTCAAATGTGGTCCCTAGTCTTTTCACTTGTGCCGGGATTATTCTATAACAAAATACGCCATGGTCGTTACCTGGATATTTTCGTTACCCATGCCCCGCCCTGGAAAATCCATGATTTGGAGGATCGTCCTCATCAGGGCATTAAAGCATTTCGCTGGTTGATCCAGGTATTTCAGCCAGCGTATCACTTGCACGGTCATATTCATATCTATCGTCATGATACCATCACCCAAACAATGGTTGGACGTTGTCAGGTGATCAACACCTATGGATATCGTCAAATCCAATTTGACCCACCCGGCCTTCGCCCTTTCAAGGAAACCAACCCATGACTGCTGATTGGGATCACTCCGGTTTGTTAGACCGCATCGCAAGTGCAGATTATCAGGCGGCATTGCGGAAGGGCTTCTGGCGTAGCGTGCTTAGCTGGCTGACCCAGAACAGCAACGAATTGTTACCGTTTGACGAAGTGCGGAAATATCTGCCACTGCTTGGGCAACATGAAATCGGACTGCGACAGATTCCGCTGGATAAGATCGTCGGCAGTGTCGGGCGCTATCAGGATTTTGATCGTGCTTTCCTGCCACGACAGACACATACCAAAGGGCGCTGGGTCAGTGTGGACAAGGCTCATTTACAGGACATTGTTCTGCCACCCATTGAGGTTTACAAAGTAGGCGAAGTCTACTTTGTAAAAGATGGCAATCACCGCGTTTCTGTGGCGCGTCAGCGCGGGCAGGTATTCATTGATGCTTACGTGACCGAAATTCAAACCCCTGTACAACTCGATTCAGATTTTGACCATGACGACCTGATTCGCAAAAAAGAACAGGCGGAATTTCTGCTCAACACTGGTCTCGTGAACCTGCGCCCCGAAGCACAAATTGAGCTGACAGTTCCGGGATACAGCCGTCTGCTCGAACATATCGAGACCCACCGCTGGTTTATGGGAGAAAAATATCAGCGGCCGATTGAATGGGAAGAAGCCGTGACAAGCTGGTATGACGAAGTTTATCTTCCGCTGGTTCGGGTAATTCGAGAGCAGAATATTCTGGAGCATTTTCCCAACCGTACTGAAGGGGATTTATATCTCTGGATTATTGAACATCTCTGGTATCTCCGTGAAGAATACAAGGCAGATATCAGCCCGGATGAAGCTGCCCAACATTTTGCCGAAGAATATTCCGAGCGAATGTTCGAGCGTATCGTCAACGTTATTCGCCATACCGCACGCATCCTGACTGGCGAAGAAGAAGCAGAAATTATCCCCTCTCAAGGAAAAGAAGATGCCTCATCTACCTGAGGCATCTTTTGGCTTTTCACCAAAAAACCTTGCCCTTTTACACTGTCGGCGTTGTACCAGCCTCCCGAATCCCCAGCCAAAGATGATGCGGCAAAACCACCCGGTTGGGACGGATTTCAATTCCGCGAGGAGGACTTAATGGAGCAGCTTTCAACATACTGGGATGAACAAAACAAAGATCAGGCATGCAACCGTATTTCTTTTGGTAGTAAACGGCTGCCTGATGAATCTTGGTCGAAAGATCAGTTTTGGGATCGTTATCAAACCAGAGCATACCGACGTGCATAATAAATACCTCCTGTATTATTTCAGGGTCAATGTCCAAAACTTCAACCACTGCTGTTGAGAAAAAACAGCAAACTGGCGACTCGGCGGCAGACTTTGGACATTCAGCCCAGGATGCAACCCCAAGCGGATGGCAGCCTGCGGCGGCATAATCCCTAACACACGAGTACGAAAGTAACGCAGCCATCGCCCCATCTCCAGCGCATTGGCAGTTGATAATGTAGCAAGCAACCAGATGCGAGCTTTCATACCCTGATGCATGATTTGCTCTAAACGATTGCGTACATAGCAGCTTGTTGTACGGACGACGGCTAAATCATCCACAAATACAAGCGTAATCGCCTGGGAAGAAAACCCGGTTTCTTCAATCCTTTCTGTCAAAACCAGCAACGCTTCTTCTACCTGCGGGTCGTCAGGATTAAATAACCCCAGACAATTGGATGCATACTCTTCGCAATATCGCTCAAATGGCTCGTGCTCCTCGGCAATGATCAGAAATTGGATTGTCGAGGAGGGTGACCAGTGCAATGCGGATTCTAGAAAACCTTGCATCAGGCTGGTCTTGCCACACCCCCCATCACCAAGTATAGCAACCGGCGAAGTATTCTGATCGTTCAAATCTACCAATACCGGTAGTCCATCTTCGCAAACACCAAGTAGCGCCGTTCCATGTGGAATGTCATCGAATTGTTTTAAGAATTCTTCCAATGAGACAATTTCCAAATCGCCAGGTGATGAAAATGACCAGTCTGATGATGGGGGCTTTGGATTGGGAGTGGTCTCATCTTTGAAAAATCGCAACCAATCTGGGAGGGTTTGGGGAATCAGTGATTTGAGCATATTATTTTCCTGTATATAGAACATATTTTCTATTTTTATTTTACCAAGAATCCACAAGAAGTCAAGTGGCAAATTTTGCAAATTTGAGGTATGCTTAAGACGCTGAACATCATTACGGCTATGTCCTCAACCTGGGACGACCAGTCCCATTGCTAACGCCCGCCAGACCATCAGGACAACTTTGTGTCCACAAAGGAGGTTCGTGTGATCAAAGATACACTAAAAGAAGCTGAACTCCGTATGAAGGGTGCAATCCAAAACCTGGAAAATGACCTATCCGGCATTCGCACCGGGCGCGCCTCACCGGCGCTGGTGGAACGTTTACAGGTGGAATATTATGGTGTACCAACCCCCTTAATGCAACTGGCAACCATCAGCGTCCCGGAGCCGCGCACACTGTTGATTCGCCCTTTTGACCATTCCACAATGAAGAACATTGAGAAAGCTATCCTGGCTTCCGATTTGGGGTTGACACCTAACAATGATGGAAAGGTCATCCGTCTGAATCTGCCGCCTCTTACTGAGGAACGCCGCCGGGAACTGGCAAAGGTGGTTCATAACCGACTGGAAGACGCCCGGGTTGCTGTACGCAATGTGCGACGTGATTTGATGCGCGACTTGAAAGAATTTGAGCACGAGAAACTAATCTCTGAAGATGAACTGAAAGACGGCGAAGAAGAATTGCAAAAATTAACCGATCAAATGATTAAGCAAATTGATCAAATTGGCGAACGTAAACAAAAAGAAATTATGGAGGTATAACTCCAGTAAACCACATGTCTGAAACCAAAACCTATCCGCCTCTGGAAAAAATTCCCACGCATGTTGCCATTATAATGGATGGGAATGGGCGCTGGGCGAGAGCTCGTGGGCTGCCCCGCCTTGCTGGTCATCGCGCCGGAACAGAAAATCTGCGCCGAATTATCACCGCCAGCGTTGAGTTTGGAATTAAATATCTGACAATCTACGCTTTTTCTACCGAAAACTGGGGACGCCCTCAGGAAGAGGTGAGCGGGCTGATGATGATTTTGGAAGATGTCATTGACCGTGAGCTGGGAGAATTGCATAAAGAAGGTGTCCAATTACGTCATATCGGCAGGTTGGAACAACTCAGACCCGACCTGCGCCAAAAAGTGCTGGATGCCATTGAGTTGACCCGAAATAATCAGCGGCTGGTGCTTTGTGTGGCGTTTAACTATGGCGGGCGTGATGAAATCGTTTGCGCCATACGTGATATGATTGAGGACGGTATTCAACCAGAACAAGTCACTGCTGAGTTAGTCAGCCAGTATCTCTTTACGCATGGTGTACCAGACCCTGACTTGATCATCCGTACTTCTGGAGAAATGCGCATCAGCAACTTCCTCATCTGGCAATCTGCATACGCCGAATGGTATGTCACCCCGACTCTTTGGCCAGATTTTGGCAAAGATGAACTCTATAAGGCTCTGGTAGATTACAGCCAGCGTGAGCGCCGTTTTGGATTGGTTACCCCAAGTCCCTGCGCACCGGGGGATCGCGCAGATGCTGGTTAAACGGCTGCTGGTTATCATTCCGCTTATCCCGCTTTTTGCCTTTCTTGCTGCAATTGGGGGAATTCCATTTTCCATGCTAGTCATCCTGGCATTGGGAATTGCTGCCTGGGAATATTGGCGTATGTTTTATGAAGGTGGCTACTTTGTCTCAAGAGTCGCCGTTATAGGCGGCGTCACCGCCATCGCCTTTGGCCGCGCCGTATGGGGATTTGAGCATAGCGACCTCATTCTGGTCGTGCTGATCATGCTGACCATGACTTTGCATATCCTGCGCTATGAAAATGGACGCCATCATGCTGCAACGGATTTTGGCGTTACACTGGGCGGAATTTTGTACCTGGGCTGGCTGGGCAGTTATCTCATCTCCCTGCGCAATTTGCCCAATGGGTTGTGGTGGTTGTTGCTGGTGTTGCCTACCGTCTGGCTGGCTGACACGGGTGGATATGTGTTTGGTCGCCGCTTGGGCAAAAAACCACTCTCCCCGCGCACCAGCCCCAGCAAGACTTGGGAAGGATATGCTGGGGGGATTTTGTTCGGCACATTGGGCGCACTTCTGCTGGCTGCGCTGTGGCAACTGCGCGCGCCGGAAATTACTTTCACAAAAGCCTTGATCATTGGTCTCGTTATCTCCACTGTCTCACCAATTGGCGATCTGGGTGAAAGCGTGATCAAACGCCAGTTTGGACGCAAAGACTCCAGTAACATCCTTCCCGGCCACGGCGGCATGATGGATCGCATTGATTCCTGGATTTGGGCAGCAGCCATCGGGTACTATCTGGTTCTATGGCTTTCATAAGGTGAAATTGGAGGCAGCGATGACAGTTGAAAATCGTCCCACTCGAAACCTGGCGTTGGAACTGGTGCGAGTGACTGAAGCCGCTGCGCTGGCAGCTGGGCGTTTCATGGGGCGCGGCGATAAAGTTGCCGCCGATCGGGCAGCGGTCAACGCCATGCGGCTGGTATTAAACACAATACAAATGAATGGTGTTGTCGTCATCGGCGAAGGAGAAAAAGATGAGGCACCAATGTTGTACAATGGTGAGAAACTCGGCACAGGTGAGCCACCAGACGTAGATATTGCCATCGACCCGATTGATGGAACGCGCCCGCTGGCATATGGCTTACCTGGATCCATTTCTACTGTCGCCTTGGCACCGCGCGGCACCATGTTCAATCCCGGACCCATCGTTTACATGCATAAAATTGCTGTCGGTCCGCAAGCCAAAGGGGTGATTGACATCAATGCTCCGGTTGAAGAAAATCTGATAAATATTGCCCGCGCCAAAGGCGAACAGGTCAAAGACTTAATGGTAGTTATCCTTGACCGCCCGCGCCATCAGGAGTTAATTGCTGAAGTGCGCCGCTGCGGCGCCCGCATCCGCCTGATCCCAGATGGCGACGTGGCTGGCGCCATGATGACCTGCATTCCGGAATCAGGTGTGGATGTCCTCTTAGGTATTGGTGGAACGCCAGAGGGAGTACTGGCAGCTTGTGCTTTACGCAGCATGGGCGGAGAGATTCAGGGTAAATTGTATGCTCGTCACGAGCAGGATTACCGCGCCGGTCGTGAAAAAGGTTATGATTTTGACAGGGTCTTAACAATGGACGATCTGGTCGCTTCAGAGGACGTCTTCTTCGCCGCTACAGGTGTGACCAGCGGCGAGCTGCTCAAAGGCGTAGACTACTTTGCCGATGGCGCCCGCACCGAGAGCTTGGTCATGCGTGGGCTGACCGGAACCGTACGACATATCATTGCTACACACCGCCTGCGCAAACTGGATATGATCAGCGCCATTCAATACTGAGTCTCCTAAAAATTTCACATTTGGAAGGTTCCCCCGGGATTCATGTTAAAAAACACCTCCCGCATCGAAACTACGCGGGAGGTTATGTCAACACTTTGCGGGCAATCAGTTACTTGATTTCATAGGTAATATCGGCATTCACCCGCACAATCAGTTGCCCGGCTGCTACCGGCACATCAGCCGTCGCGGGCATCATCGCTCCGCCCTTGCCTTCAAAATAGGTGGGCATTGGCTCCTGAACATACGTATACAGGCTGATGATGTTGCCCAATTCAATCCCGGCGGCATCGGCGATTTCCTGCGCTGTCGCCTTAGCTTTGTCAATCGCCTGTTTGCGTGCCTGCGAAACCGCCGCTGATTTATCGGTCACATCAAAACTAACGCTGTTGATGGTATTGGCGCCAGAACGCACCACTGCATCCAAAAGCTCACCCAATTTTGAGAGGTCGCGCACGGTGACAAAGACTATATTATCCACAACATACTCGGTGCCGGTCATTTCGCCATTTGGACCGTACATCTGTTGTGGAAAGACATTGAACGCACTGGTTTGAATATCTTTCTCGTCCACGCCCATTTCCTTTAGCGCCTTGGCAACCGCTTGCGATTGGGCATTGTTCTGCCGTAGTGCGTCTGCGACATTTACTGCCTGACTATGCACGCCGATATTGACGTAGGCGATATCCGGGATCAGATATACTTCACCCTGACCGGAGGCGGACATCTGGCGAACGGGTTGATCTTTTGGGGCAACTGCCTGCGGCGCGCAGGCTGCCAGCAACACGAGCACCAAAAGACCGGTCAAAAGAACAAAAGATTTGCGCACCATATAACACTCCTAATTGTTTTGATATCGAACAAGCTATAGACGGGAAAACTTGCAAAATGGTTCCCAAAATTCAGTAAATTGTGAACTAGCAATCGGTAATTCCACGTCAATACTATATTTTCTCATAATTCGGTGGTGAATCACGATCCTTATGCGTTACGCTTGTAATATCAAAGAGTAAGCCTGTTGGCATTGACAATTGTCGGTATTTTCCATTATACTATACCCTAGTATAGTATTTGTGTTTCGGAGGAAATAGATATGCCGCTGTATGAATATCAATGTATTGCCTGTGGCAAACAATTTGAAAAAATGGTTTCTTTTGCTGAAGCCGATCATAAACCGGAATGCCCCGATTGTCACAGCAATAACACACAAAAACGGCTCTCTTTATTTGCCTCTGCCGGTAGCTCTACCACCGGCACAACTCTCACCAACAACTGCAGTTCACATGGTCGCTTTACCTGAGGGTAAATCTATCCATGGCTGCGTGTCAGCCAATTCTAATAACCAGAAAAGAGAGCGGAATGAAACTACAAAATCCGCAAGCCAAACAACAATTAATTAGTCGTTTGAGGCGAATCGAAGGTCAGATGCGCGGCATTGAAACTATGCTCAGCGAAGAACGCGATTGCCAGGAAATCCTTCAGCAGCTCACTGCTGTCCGCTCTGCCCTGCAAAGTGCCAACCTGTTTTTCCTGCAAGCCTATGCTTCGGATTGTTTGCTAAATGCTCAGGAAAACATCGGACGGGAAGAACGTGAGCAATTGATCAAAAATCTGATGGAAATTTTGAACAAAGCTATCTGAAACCTTACACTTAATCCATAAGAGGAGAATATGGGAACAGCAACCGTACGTTGGATTGGGGAGAAAAAATTCGTCGGCATTGACTCCACAAATCATTCAGTCGTCCTTTCCACACCAGATGACGGGGTTGGCATGAAACCGTCTGAGCTTCTGCTAGTGGCACTGGCAGCCTGTACGGCAGTAGATGTGGTTGAGATTCTTTCAAAGAAACGCACACCGCTGAGCGGTCTGGAAATTCAAGTTAATGGCGAACAAGATACCGATCCGCCCTGGACATTTCGCAAAATCCATCTCAAGTATATCCTCAAAGGCGAAGGGCTGACCGAAAAGGCAGTCGAACAAGCGATTCATCTTTCTGAAGAGAAATACTGCTCTGTCTCCGCCACCGTGCGAGGCGTGGCAGAAATTAGCTGGGAATATGAAATTCTTGCCGAAGAAGCCTGAACAGCGTCTTTAAACCTCAATACGGGTCTGAAACTTTTTACCATCCTCCTTGCAGAGCGCCCGCACCAGCCGTCGGGCAGACATCACCCCAGTAGGCAAACCTCCGCCCGGTTCAACCCATTGACCGCACATAAAGAAGTTCTGCAAGCCGGGCAACGTTTGCGGCATGGGGCTCATCATCACCCCGGCATTTTGCGGAGTGATCAGCCAGCCCTCGAAGCTGCCTTTCCAGTTGCCGGTATAGTGCTCAAAAGTTAACGGTGTTGCCACATCCACCATCTCCACCTGTTGTGAGATGCCGGGAAACCGTTGTTCCAAAAGAGTAACAACTGTGCGAGCAATCTGTTCCTTCTTTTCCGTATATGCTACACGATCCTTGCTCAACGCCTTCCAATAGTCATAATCGCTGGGCATCATTACCACCAGGCTGGTTTTTCCAGCTGGCGCCAGTGTATCATCATGATTGTAGAGATGTACGGTTAGTCTATCGCGCACCGCATCTCCAATTTCAACAGGTTGGCACAGCGGAAAGCTAATGCCGGACACCGTCCTGGGCTCATTTTCAAATGTGCGCCTCACACCCAGCCCAATGTAAATCAAGGGTTGGAAAGTTTTCCATTTCTCGTAAGGTTCGCGAGTCTTGGCATCAGCGTATTTTCCATCCAGTAACTCGAAAATTGTGGCATGCCCATCCGCTGCCGAAATAACCCGCTCAGCAAAATGCTCGCTGCCATCCGTCAGGCGCACACCAACTGCACGGTTACTTTCCACTAGAATCTTTTCCACCCTGCTGCGATAATGAATAACACCACCAAGCGCAAGATAACGTTTTTCCATTGCCAGAGACATGGGCAAAGACCCCCCAATCGGATATCCCGCGTTGCGGTTATGCAAATATGCCAGCGTTGCCAACATAAAAAATATCGAGAACTCGGGTATCCACATTTCCAGCAGCCCCTGACAAATCAACGGGTCTTTGAAACGCGTCGCAAAAGCGTCAATGGTAGTTTGCATCCAACGTTGCAATGTGCGTCCCTGGGTTGCCATTACCCAAAAGAAGTTGGTTATTTTTTTGATACGCACAGGTAGGGGGTCGTATTCCGATGGAAAATCGAACTTCGCACACAGACGAATGCCTCGAATAAATTCTTTAATTACACCGGTATCCTGGGGCGACAAATCCAGCAAGTGTCTTTCGAGCCGGTCAATATCCGCGTATAGGATCAATATACGCCCATCCTTACCCTCAAAGCGAAGGTATTCGTCCAGATTAACAAATTGTCGTCCTTGTGCAACGCCAACTTCCTGCCAGTAGCGGTACATGCCGCTTTGCGGCGAAGAGCCCACCAGCCAGTGAACACAGCCGTCAATCGTAAACCCATGGCGTTTCCAAGCAGTACATAAGCCCCCCGGCAGGTCATGCATCTCGAAGATTTGGGTATCATAGCCGTTCATCTGTGCATAAATACCCGCCGAAAGCCCGGCAAACCCGGCTCCGATGATAATTGCAGATCTATTATTCATCATGTTTTCCTTTCAGGTAAACTTTATCTGTCAGCACTGAACGAATAGAGAATGGCATTTCGGGGACAATTGTCCACACAGACGCCGCACAGAATACACTCGGCATGTTCCATTTTCTGCGTCTGCACCATGGCGTTGACATCCAAACTCATCGGGCAGTTACTGGTGCATTTCTTGCAATCACTGCACGCTGCGACATCCGCCACCAAGCGTAAAGAAGCCCAGCCAAAGCGGTTGCGAATCCAGCGTCCAATCATCATGAACGGTGCCATCCAGCAGATCGAATGACACCCCGCTCGACGCCCAACCAACACTGCCAGACCAGTAAACAAGCCAATTACTATGTAGTATATAATATATTTCACTGGCTCATCCACTGAGATACCAGTCTCGGTCAAATGAAGCAGATGGATGCTAGAGTAACCACCAGCGCGTACTGCCAGCCAGACGATGATTGAAATCCATGGAATCCAGACCGCCCACTTAATCCAGTCTAGCTGGCGCCTGTTCACCGCTCGGTTGTTGACCGGCTCAACAATTTCTTGCATTCCACCGCCGGGACCAACCCAACCGCACCACGCTCGTCCCAGAAACAATGCCGAGACAAACATCAATCCAAACATTACCAGAGTGCCATTCACAATGCCTTGCTGGGCAGCGTTAATAACAATATAAGGTGACAAAAAATTCATAGTCACCGGAAAAGATAAGAAAGAAACAATAACCAGCACCTTACGAATGCGCTGACGGGTGGGGAGTTGTCTCATCATGATAAATATCCTTTCTATTTCTCAGGTACCTGTCCATTTTTGATCCGCTCTATCACGCTCTGCGCCCAAGCAAGGTTTGCGCGCATGTTGGCAATGCCGTTTTCAAGCGTCAATAACCAGAAAAAATGCTCGCGCGGTGAGGGAACGTCACGCTGATACTCTGCAATTTGGGCTGGGATAGCCTCATATTGAGCAAGGATGTGCTGCATAATGGCAACAAAACTCTCAAACTTTGCCAGCACTTCCTCGTTGGAGAGTTGTCCGCTAAAGAAAACTTGTATTAAGGGTGCACTGCGCGGCGGTTCCATTGGCGGCGGGGCAAGCAGCCAGCGACGCAACTCTGCTTTACCGGACTCGGTGATGTGGTAAACCTTGCGGTCCGGATGGTCTTCCTGCGGCACCTTTTCCACCTCTGTCCACCCGTTTTCCTTTAATCGCGCCAGTGTTCGATAAATTTGGCTTTGATCTGCCGCCCAGAAGTGTTGCACGGAATGGTCAAAGATTTTCTTTAGGTCATACCCCGTGTATGGATGATAATTCAAAAAACCGAGGATCGCGTGTTCAAGGGACATATCCGAATAATCCTATATATTATTTATCTTATATATGCTTAATCTTATATTATCAAATAAAAAAGCCTTTGTCAATGTTTGGAGACAAGAATAAGAAAACGAATGGTATAATCAAGCCAAAGGGAAGACTTCTCCCCGTATTTCCTTAATCAACCAGGTGGTATGTGGCATACAACGGCGTTCTCTCCCGCTATGGTTCGTTATTAAACATTCCCTCTCACACGAAACCAATCACTTTACTCGAAGGTAACACTCCGCTGATTCCCATGCCGCGTCTAGCGGAAGAACTAGGCGGCGGGTTTGAGCTTTTCGTCAAGTTTGAAGGCATGAATCCGACCGGTTCTTTTAAAGATCGTGGGATGACCGTCGCTATCAGCGAGGCGGTTGGGCGCGGCGCCAAAGCAGTCATCTGCGCTTCGACTGGCAACACAGCCGCTTCCGCCGCTGCCTACGCCGCGCGCGCCGGTCTGCGGGCAATTGTCATCATTCCACAAGGCAAAGTGGCAGCTGGAAAGCTTGCCGGTGCGGTTGCCTACGGTGCTCAAGTGATTCAAATCGAAGGCTCGTTCGATGATGCCTTAAGTATGGTGGTGCAGATCAGCCAGCGCCACCCCATCGCCTTAGTCAATTCGCTCAACCCTTACCGTCTGGAGGGACAAAAAACTGCCGCCTTTGAAATCTGTGATGAGCTCGGCACCGCGCCGGACTGGCTTTGTCTGCCAGTTGGGAATGCCGGCAACATCACTTCTTATTGGATGGGATTCCGCCAATACGACTCACTTAAACAAAGCGGATTGCCACATATTTTGGGCGTTCAGGCTGCCGGTGCTGCGCCGCTAGTACTAGGCCATCCGGTAAGCAATCCAGAAACCGTTGCTACCGCCATCCGCATTGGCAAACCGGCGCGTGGCGAAGAGGCATTGCAGGCTGCTGAACAGTCGCAAGGACGAATTATTGCTGTCACAGATGATGAGATTTTGAATGCTCAGCGCTGGCTGGCTGCCAATGGTGTCTGGGTAGAGCCTGCCTCTGCAGCCGGAATCGCCGGACTAGCACATGAACTGCGGGCGAGAAAAATTGACTTAAAAAGAAAACGTGTTGTCGCCATCTGCACCGGTCATGGTTTAAAAGACCCCGAAATCATTGTCCGCCGCATGCCGATACCTAAAGTACTCCCAGTCAACCTTACCGCGCTAGAAGCGCTCATTTTAGGAGAAGCCTGATGCCAAAGCAAGTTACCGTGCGCATCCCCGCCACAACAGCAAACTTGGGACCGGGGTTTGATTGTTTGGCGATGGCGTTGGACCTGTGGAACGAGACCACACTTTCGCTCGAAGGAGAAGGCATTCGGATAGAGATCATCGGCGAGGGACAGGATATACTGATCAAAGACGAGCGCAATTTGCTGGTGCGCACGGTATTGCAATTTTTCCGCAATCAAGGTGTGTCTAAACCATCAGGACTGCACGTGGTTTGTAACAACAGCATTCCGCTCAGTTCAGGATTGGGCTCCAGCGCCTCGGCGGTACTTGCCGGGCTTCTGGGTGCAAGAGCATTGCTGGAAAAAGATATTGACAACAGCGAGATTTTACGCCTGGCAGTGGAAATCGAGGGGCATGCAGACAACGCCGCGGCAGCATTGTTTGGCGGATTAATCGTGGTTATTCAAGATCAACAATCCTTTTATACCTACTGCGTTCCAGTTCCCCCGCTCGAAGTAGTATATGTGTTGCCGGACGTGCGTCTGCCCACGCGGGTGGCACGAGCCGCTCTTCCCAAACAAGTTCCTTTATCTGATGTGGTTTTCAATCTGGGTCGCACTGCTCTGGTAGTTGAAGCATTGCGTAACGGCGACCTATCTCTATTACAAAAAGCAATGCAAGATAGTTTGCACCAACCCTACCGTCTGAAATTAATCCCTGGTGCCACAGAGGCTTTTCAAGCAGCACAACAAGCTGGTGCAAGCGGGGTTGCCCTCTCTGGTGCAGGTCCGGGATTGGTTGCTTTCTGCAGTGACAACACCGACGAGGTTGCTGATGCCATATCGGGCGCATTTAAGCAGGCCGGAATTACTACACGCACGTTCATCCTGAAAACCACCGCAAAAGGTGCTGAGGTTTCTACCACAATTGACTAAAACCAACACAAAAACAGGAACGCTTCTTGCAACCCAGGAAAATGGCGTGAAATTGAAAGCAAAGTCCGCTTGACGCCTTTGAACGCTTGTGCTACTATGATAAAAGACTCGCCTTTGAGCAGAAAAGGCGGCGAGCAATTGGAAGGAGTTACGCAAATGAACAGACGGTTTTATATCCTGATCCCGGTCGTTGCTGCGATCCTGATACTAATACTTGCCGCCTGCACGCGGACGGCATCCGTCGCCCCAGGCTCTGCCCAACAAACTGAAGTACCTTTTGCTGTTGGCACGGTACCAGCCAATGCACTGGAAGAGGCGAAGAGAGCCACTGAAACCGCATTGGCGCTCACCGGCGTCCCTACTGTAGCCATTACTCCGATACCCAAAACGCAGCCAACTGCCGCGCCAGAGGAGGAAAAAGCTGTCATTCCTACTCCAGTGATCACTCGACCAGCAACTTATACGCTCCAGCGCGGGGAATGGCCCATTTGCATTGCCCGCCGTTACAACCTTGACCTGAACAGCTTTTTTGCCGCCAATGGCTTGAATATGAACTCAAAACCCGCTGTTGGCACTGTGCTGGTCATCCCGCAAACCGGCACGTGGTCAAGCAACTGGGGCCCGCGTGCATTGCGCCCTCATCCGGATAAGTACACTGTCCAGGCAGGTGACACAATTTATACCATTGCCTGTCGCTACGGCGATGTGCATCCCGACTCGATCATCGCCGTTAATGGGCTGAGCGATGGCAATGTTAAGGTCGGTCAGGTGTTGCAAATCCCTTGATCACCCTCTGCGGAACAACCTTTTTCGGCTAAAATGCACTGGTCTGGAGATTTTTCCAGGCCAGATTTTTCACTTAAGGAAAGCTCGTATGGATTTCGAACCACTGCAACGACGGACTGTATTTCATGGCCGTGCCTTTGATGTGGAGCAGGTGGAGCTAAAATTGCCTAACAATACCACTGCGCTATATGATCTGGTGAGCCATAAAAATGCCATCACCATTGTCCCACTGGATGCTGGTGGAAATATCCTCTTTGTCCGCCAGTACCGCCTTGGCGCAAGCGGCTATTTACTGGAATTACCCGCCGGAGTTTTGGAAGAGGGAGAAGACCCGCTGGAAGGTGCGCGCCGTGAAATCCGCGAAGAGACTGGTTTCGCCGCCGGAGAATGGATTAGACTGGGCGAGTTTTACATGGCGCCGGGCTATTCGAGCGAGTTAATGCATGTGTTTCTAGCTCGCCAGCTCTGTCAAAATCCCCTGTCACCCGACAAAGATGAATTCATTGGCGTTGAGACAATTCCAATTGCACAGGCTTATGAAATGGCGCGAACCGGGCAAATACGCGACGGCAAAAGTCTTTCCTCGCTTTTTCTCGCCCAAACTTACTTACTGCCTTGATAAGCCCGTATCTGAGGATTGTCCTGCAGACCCCATAAACTCTGCGGCAGTCACTTGACCGGGTTGGTTAATCCCCTCGCGTTTGATGATCTTCCAGAATGTCAATGCCAGGATCTTGATGTCCAGCCAGAGCGACCAGTGATCCACATACCAGACATCCAAACGGAATTTATCCTCCCAGCTAATTGCGTTGCGCCCGTTGACCTGCGCCCAGCCAGTAATACCGGGCAGTACATCATGGCGGCGCATTTGCTCTGGGGTGTAACGATCCAAATACTGTACTAGTAGCGGACGCGGACCCACTAAACTCATCTCGCCGCGTAGTACATTAAAGCACTCTGGCAATTCATCTATACTAGTTGCTCGCAGCCAGCGCCCCAGCCTAGTCAAACGCTGTGCATCGGGTAGAGGCTTGCCATCAGCACCAGTTTCCTGGCGCATCGTGCGAAATTTGTATAGAGTAAACAGCCGCCCTTTATATCCGGGGCGCTGTTGAGTAAAAAAAATTGGGCGTCCTTCCACCAGCCAGATCATCAGCGTCACAACCAATAATAGTGGGGAAATCAAAATCAACCCTGGAATTGTCAGCATTAGATCAAAAAAACGCTTTATCGGTGGAATACCCCGCGGAAACACTTGTATTGCCATAGGCGCATTTTACCAAAAAAGTAAGTGCTGATATAATCCAGAAAACGCAAATGCTGACCGGCATTTGCCGGCAATTGCTGGAGGGTATGCCCTATGTTATTGAATATCTCGCTGGTATACTGCGCAGTCTGACACTACACCGATCGAGCTGTCGGTCTGGCAGCAGAATTGCTCAAACAATTTGAACCAGAAATTGAATCCATCACCCTGATTCCTTCCGATGGCGGCAGGTTTGAGCTGACAGTAAATGATACACTGCTCTACTCAAAATTAGCCACCGGCCGCCACATGGAAGCAGGGGAAGGAGCACGTTTGATCAAAGCTTACTTACAGGGAAGGAACAAGTGAGATGAAAAAAGGCCGCGTCTTTTCCGGCGCCCGGCCTACCGGGCGTCAACATCTGGGAAACTATCTCGGTGCTATCAAAAACTATGTGGCGCTTCAGGATGAATACGAATGCATTTACTGTATTGTAGACTTGCATGCACTGACCACGCTGGACACTACTGAGGATTTGCGCCAGAACACCTATGAAATGGCGCTCGATTGGCTGGCTGCCGGCATTCGCCCGGAGGAAACCATTGTATTCGTTCAATCGCATGTTCCCCAAGTGACCGAACTGCACACCATTCTTTCAATGGTCACGCCGCTTGGAAAGTTGACCGACCTGCCCACTTTTAAGGAAAAAGTCCGCATGCAACCGCATAATGTCAACTATGGTTTGGTCGGTTATCCGGTGTTGATGGCAGCAGACATCACGCTTTACAAAGCAAATGTAGTGCCGGTTGGATTGGATCAGGCTTCACATCTGGAGTTTACCCGCGAGACGGTGCGCTCGTTTAACTATCGCTATAAAACCAACGTATTGATCGAACCTGAGATGAAAATCACCGAAGTGCCAAAAGTGATCGGGACAGATGGACAGCAAAAAATGAGCAAAAGTTTGAACAATCACATCGAACTAGCTGCCACTCCCGAAGAAACCCTGCAGCGTGTGATGACCATGGTGACCGACCCGCAGCGTCAGCGTCGCAGCGATCCCGGCAGACCGGAAGTGTGCAATGTGTTCTCATTTCACAAAGTCTTTTCCAGCACGGAAGAAGTGCAAATGGTGGATACCGAATGCCGCCGTGCTGGTATCGGGTGTGTGGACTGTAAGAAACTGATGGCAAGGAATCTGAACGCACATCTGGAACCATTCCGACAACGCCGTGCTGAATATGCTGCCAACGCCGATTATGTCCAGGATGTGCTAAGAGACGGTAAACAACGCGCCAGCGTCATTGCCGAACAAACCATGAAAGAAGTCCGCGCTGCAGTTGGCTTGCCATAGTTTGGAGTAGCTTGTGTTTGGCCCCATACTTAAAGAAACCCCTTGGGCTCACGCTGAATCACGCTATCAATGTGTGACGCCGGGACTGATCGAAGAGTTACAGATTGCTTTCCTCACAGGGCAGGATTTCAAACAGGTTTCCTTAAGAGTTGGGCTTGATTATGAAGAAGCCTCATTGATTGTAGCAGAAACACTTCGTGCCGACTGCACAATTAAGCGATTCTATAAAATGTCGCTGTTGAATCAGTTGCCTAATGAGCTCGTGAAAACCAAGCCAAGCGACTTTGAAATGGCTACTATGGCAGAACTTGCGCTGGAGATAGTAGAAGAAGCCAATTCCGCCAGCCGTAAAGAAAGCGCCGAGTGGTTTGCAATAGCATATGCTCTTTTGGAGACTATTGCCAATTCACCAACCGCCAGTCCAATGCTATGGTATGAGGATATTTTTGTTGATCTTTCAGAAGCTGCTAAATCTTTTGACTCTCAAAAGGCGCTTCAATTCCTTAAGAGAGGACTGGTTCATAACCTGCGCTACAATGATGGAGACAATGCCTTCAATTTTCTGCAGGATATAGCTGACTGGCACATACAATGCAAAGAAGTTGATCGCGGATTGGAGATATTTATCGCTCTGTTGCAACAAAAACCCGATGACATCTGGATTTACAATGAGCTTGCTCTTTCTTGCCAAAATGCCCAGCTTAACGACCTTAGCACCCGGGCTGCTCAGCGTGGTTTGGAGTTATTGAAAGCAAAGGGCGACCCTGATCAGCTCAGCTTGCAATTAAAGCAAATTATCAAGGAAACACAAAGGCAAAAAAATCCTGCTCACAACGCAGTGCAAATAACACCTTCTATCTTGGAAGATATGAACATGGCGCTTAATCTGGATTTTGACACAGCATCCTCGCGTCCGCTGGAGATTCTGTGCCGCGAGCTAGTTCCCGATATAGATACAATGCCGGTCAAACGCCCCTTAACCTATCTTGATTTGCCATTACCTGACCGTAACCTGATTCTAAAAGAGTTACTCGAGCCGCTACCGGAGTCGGAAGAAACCATCGAACCAATCCAGCAGACAAATACTGCTCAAAAGCGAGGGATAAAAAGCAAGAAGAAACACAGGAAACATTGACTTCTCTGTCAACCTGGCATAGGGGCTGGTGATTAAGTTCGTTAAACCACAGGTATCCTGAAGTTTGAAATGTGGTTTTTCTTTCCTGATCATCCGCATCATCTACTAACAGTGTGAAAAATAAAACGAATCCCCTAAAAGTGAAATGGCAAAACCCGTTCCAGCGTGCACGCGCTGTGTACGAGGAATATCCGCGCCAGTTCTGGATTCTGATGCTTGGCACGTTCATTGACCGCACGGGTGGCGCGGCACTTTTCCCGTTCCTCACCCTTTACGTCACGCGCAAATTTGGCGTTGGTATGACCGAAGTCGGCGCGGTGTTTGCCATATTCGCCATTTCCAGCTTCATTGGCAGCACCATTGGCGGTGCACTCACTGACCGTTTGGGCCGCAAATCCATTATTTTATTTGGGCTGGTGATGAGCGCCACAACCAGCGTTCTAATGGGTGTAATTGGTACCCCGTTATTGTTTGTAGTTGTAACCCTGCTGGTTGGCACACTTTCAGATGTTGCCATGCCCGCCCAACAGGCACTGGTTGCCGATATTCTTCCAGACGAACAACGTGCTCAGGGTTTTGGCATCTGGCGGGTGGTTGCCAATCTGGCAGTCGCCATCGGTCCAATCATCGGTGGTTTCCTCGCCTCAAAATCCTACCTCCTTCTCTTCGTCGCCGATGCCTTTACCAGCGTTATCACTGCAATCGTTCTCTTTTTTGCGCTCAAAGAGAGCCGTCCCGCTGCACAAATCAAAATGGCACAGGAAAGCATGGCGCAAACCTTTCGGGGCTATCTTCAGGTGGCGCGTGACACTGCCTTTTTTTGGTTCCTGCTGGCTTCCATTCTGTTGGGTCTGGTGTACATGCAAATGAGCACCACCCTGTCGGTTTTTCTGCGGGACGTTCACGGCGTCAGCGAAAAGGACTTTGCGTACATTTTGAGCCTCAACGCTACAATGGTTGTGCTGTTCCAATTTTCAATCACCCGGCGTATTACCCTATACCGCCCACTGGTTGTGATGGCAACCGGCGCTATACTGTATGGCCTTGGTTTTGCTATGTATGGGTTTGTAAGCTGGTATGGCTTTTTCCTGCTGGCAATGGTGATTATTACCCTCGGTGAGATGCTGGTCAGCCCGGTCAGTCAGGCAATTGTTGCCCGTCTTGCTCCAGAAGACATGCGCGGTCGCTACATGGCGGTATACGGCTTTAGCTGGCTGATACCCTTTGCTATCGGTCCCTTTCTGGCAGGTTTGATCATGGATAATTACCAGCCAAACTGGGTATGGTATTTGGCTGGCATTGTCGGGTTGATTGCTTCCGGCGCTTATCTTGCGCTGGAATGGCAGGTGGGACGCTCGCGCTTCGAAACGGCGGAACGGCGGCTGGCAATTCTTGAACAACTGGAAAACGGCAAAATCACCGCCGAGGAAGCTGGTTATCAACTAGAAAAAATGGGTGAGAGCGCATGGGGGCGTCTCATGCCGGTCGGTGAAACCTTCTCCAGACACCATTTGCGTATTCGCGTCAGCGATGCTTTGAACGGAGTCATCAAGAGTGATCTGCGCATCCCAGTAGGGCTGATAGATATTGTCCTGCACGGACAGGGCAACATCTCCTCCAGCCTGAACACATGTGATCTGAAAGCTTTAGAGACCCTTATCCTGAAAAGCACAACTGGCTCGGGCACACAGGCAATGCGAGCCGGCAGTGACCAGATTGAAGTTTCGGTGGAATAGGGCACTTACCCCAGCGCCACATCCAGCAGCATCATAATAGCAAACCCCAGCATAGCGCCAAAAGTGGCGGCATGGGTATCTTTCTGTGTCTGAGCTTCCGGGATTAATTCCTCCACCACCACATAAATCATTGCCCCCGCAGCAAATGCCAACGCATAGGGCAAAACTGGACGCATTAAGACCACCAGCGCCGCCCCCAATACACCGGCAACCGGCTCAACCATCCCGGAAAGCTGTCCTAACCAGAAACTTTTCAGGCGGCTAAGACCTTCACGGCGCAGCGGCACTGAAACCGCTGCCCCTTCCGGGAAGTTCTGAATGCCTATGCCCAATGCTAACGCCACCGCGCCAGCCAGCGAAGCGGAAGGAATGCCAGCTGCCAGTGCACCAAAAGCCACTCCCACCGCCAAACCTTCCGGAAAATTATGTAGAGTGATTGCCAGTACCAGCAGGACACTGCGCCGCCAGGTTGTTTTCATACCTTCGGCTTCCTCAGTTGGATAACCAATATGCAAGTGCGGTAGAATCTTATCAATCCCCCATAAAAATAGACCGCCAAGCAAAAAACCAATAACAGCCGGCATCCAGGCTGGCAACGGACCTTCAGATGCCATCTCAATCGCCGGCGCCAGCAGCGACCAGAAACTAGCCGCTACCATCACGCCTGCAGCAAAACCCAGCATGGTATCTAAAATTCGGCGGTTAATGGTTTTAAAGAAGAAGACCATTGCCGCTCCAAGAGCAGTTACAAACCAGGTAAATAGCGTGGCTATCAATGCCTGCGTTACATGACTCAGACCAATAAACCATTCCACTATCATATCCCTTACCTCTGAAAAGGAATGTTAAGGAATCAAACTTCCGGATTCAAGCCTTTTTTCCTTCCACGCTGTAGCCGGGAATACGTGCCCTTTCCTCGAGTAATTTCAAAAAAGCATCCAGTACATACACCATTGCCAGATAGATCACCGCCACCGCGATATATGCGCCAATCGGGTCATACGTTTGAACCGCCAGTGCTTTAGCTCTGGTCATCAAATCCGGAACGGCAATCAAAAACGCCACTGCAGTAGATTTAAGCAGTGAAACAGGCTCATTCGACCAGGCGGGAATTGCCAGCCGTAACGCCTGCGGCAGGATAATATAGCGAATGGTTTGCCAGCGGCTCAAACCAATCGCCCGTCCAGCCATCATCTGACCTTCGCCAATTGCCAGAATAGAACCACGCAGATATTCTGCTTGGTAAGCACCGCTGTTCAGTGCCAGCGCGATAAACGCGGACGGCATTCGGTCAAGCGTCAACCCCAGCCCAGGTAAGCCATAATAAACCAGAAATAATTGCACCAACAGCGGTGTGCCACGAAACAGCTCGATATATCCGATTGCCAGCCAGCGCAACCAGCGTCCGCCATACACCCGCCCCAACGCCGAAGCCAGCCCCAGCACAAACCCAGCCAAAACCCCCACTGCCGTCAGCTCCAGCGTGACCAGCGCACCGTTTAGAAATGCCGGCAGCGCAGTGTAAAAGAAGTAGAACCACTCCGCCATTATCCGTTTTCCTCCGGTGCCTTGCGACCATGCAGCTCAGCAATCTTCCAGAGGAATTGCCGCGTGCGTTCATATTTTGGTCGTTCAAACAGATCGTCAGGGGTGCCCTCTTCCAAAATTTGACCCTTTTCCATGAAGATCATGCGGTTAGCCACCTCGCGCGCAAAGCCCATCTCATGAGTCACAACCAGCATGGTCATCCCCTCACGCGCCAGCTGCTTCATAACCGCCAGCACTTCACCGATCAACTCCGGGTCAAGGGCAGATGTGGGTTCATCAAACAACATTACACGTGGCTCCATCGCCAGCGCACGGGCAATCGCTACGCGTTGCTGCTGGCCACCAGAGAGCTGCCCTGGATAATGCCCTGCTCGATCTACCAGCCCTACCCTCTCCAGCTCCTCCACCGCTTTGCGTCGCGCCTGCTCCTTCGGCATTTTTTTGACTTTGGTCAAGCCGATCATCACATTATCCAGCGCCGTCAAATGGTTGAATAGCAGAAAATTCTGAAACACCATCCCAATACGCTGGCGGCATTCGTCCTCGCTGCAACATGTTGGGTCGGTAATTTCTACTCCATCCAGCCAGATTTTCCCACTATCAGCTTTGGTCAATAAATTAAGACAGCGCAGCAGGGTGCTTTTGCCCGTTCCGCTTGGACCGACGATCACGATCGTGTCCCGCTCATTTACAGAAAGGGAAATATTCCTGAAAATCACATTATTGCCATAAGTCTTGGTTAGGTTTTGGGCAACGAGTACAGGTTGAGACACAGATCACCTCATTAAGGATTGTTTAGCCAAGCGGGTTGGCAGGAATCTGGGTACGCCGGGCAAGATAATCCAGTAAACGATTGGCAGTAAAAACCAGAATGAAATAAATCAACGCTGCAGTGCCAAAAGCCATGAAAGGCTGTTGAGTTGTAGCGCTCAACTGCTGTGCCCGACGTAGGATTTCTGCCACCCCCAGCGCATAAACCAGCGAAGAATCTTTGAGAACAATGGAAGCCTCATTGGACCAGGGCGGTATTGCCAGTCGCAAAGCCTGCGGCAGAATAACATAACGGATAGCTTTCAAGCGCGACATGCCAATGGCGCGCGCTGCCATCATCTGATCGCCACCCACAGACAAAATCGCTCCGCGCAGGATTTCCAGCTGATATGCACTGCTCACCACGCCCAGCGCAATCGAACCCGCCCAGAATGGTGATAGGTTGATGGAACCAGAAATTATGAAATATAAAATGAACAAGAGCAAAATCGGTGGCATCCCGCGCATCAGTGTACTATACAGACGCATAACTTGTGTCAAAACCTTGCCGCCGTACACATGCGCCAGTGCAAAAGCCAACCCAATCACCAGCCCCAGCGGCAAAGCCACCAGCGTGACTGCTAATGTGGTCACCGTGCCAGCCGCAATATAACGAATAAATTCA
Source organism: Anaerolinea sp. (assembly GCA_020725865.1). Taxonomy (GTDB): domain Bacteria; phylum Chloroflexota; class Anaerolineae; order Anaerolineales; family Anaerolineaceae; genus DYEC01. The sequence continues at coordinate 31,772 of DYEC01000014.1, forward strand.
ATCAGCATGATGAGCGCCCATAAAATCGGCGGGAGAATGGCAGCTGCCATTCTCCCGTCCTCGAGTTACCTCTCCGCTTTACTGGGCAATGTACTTCGCAATCAATTGCTCAATGAAGCCCTCGTCCTGAAGCTGCTTGATGATCTTATCCATCTCCGCTTTAAGTTCCTTATCGCCATCTGGAACAACGATGTTAAACGGTCCGCTGGTCAAGACGCCATGCCAGACAACCTTTAACCCGCCTAAAGACTTCACCAGATACCGCGCTGGGTCATAATCGGACATCATCACATCAATGCGTCCAGACTTCAAATCCAGCGCAACCTGATCCACCCGATCATAGCGGAAGAGGTTGGCTTCGGGCATCTTGCCGGGAGTAACAAGATTATCGGTCAACCAGCCATCCTGGGTAGTTCCAGTCTGCACACCCACTTTGTAGTTGGCAGCGTCCTCCGGCGCGTTGAACGTACCGCTGAAGCTTTCGCTCACTGTAAAGGCATCTTCTTGAGTGTAATAGGAGATCGTGAAGTCCACGACCTTATCACGTTCCTCGCTGTAGTTGAAACCGGAAATCGAAGCATCAATCTTACCCTGTTGCACACCGGCAATCAGGCTGTCAAAAGGCATATCCACCCACTCCAACTTGACGCCCATGCGTTTGGCAATTTCGGTCATCAGTTCGATGTCAAAACCGACTTTTTCACCATTTTCAACATACTCAAAAGGCGGGTAGTCTGCCGATGTACCGACTTTGATGACACCAGCCTGCTTGATTGCATCCAGATGATTGGCAGGCTTTGCCGGGGCACAAGCTACCAGGATCAACACAAGAACCAGCAGAAGAACAACAGAATACAGGCGCTTCATGATTAACTTTTCTCCTTTTTCACAAGTTGATTGGAATTTCACAGCCAGCAATGAATCACTCGGATTTGTGCTCGCTGCTGACTTAAGCTTTATAACAATAATATATAACAAAACTTTGTAAGATACCAGTGATTTTCATCCCTTCATTCCAACCCTCACTTATTCATCGCAGCCATTGCAGCAGATACAAAACCGCCATCCCGCTACCAATGGTCAAAAAAACGTTGCGAGTCCTCCATGCGACCAGCGCCGCCACCAGCGCCGCGACCAAACGAAAGTTATCCGCTTGCACAGCCAGTGCACCATCGCGCATCAGCACTTCCGGAAAAATGATCGCCGAAAGCACCGCTGGCGGCACAAACCGCAAAGCCTGCCTGAGCCAATCCGGAGGTTGCCAGCGACCAAACAAGGCGATAAATGATAGCCGTGTTAAAAACGTCAACAACCCAGCGGTTAGAATTGTCAACCAGAGCGCCGCCATACCATCTCTCCCAACATACCGGCGCCAATACCAACCAGCGCCGCAAGCAACAAACCAAGTTTATAGGGCAACCCAAATGCAAACACCGATACAGCACCCGCTAACAGCGCCGCCGAGGCAGTTGCTTTATCTTCGAGCACCGGTACCACCAGCGCGATAAACGTTAATGCCAGAGCAAAATCCAATGACCATGATGATGGCACTTGCACCCCAAGGAAGATGCCCATCGCTGTGCTGAGCTGCCAGCAAGCCCAAAGAGTAAATCCGGCGCCAAGATAGTACCAATGCTTATGCTCCAAAGGAGTTTCTTCACTATAATGACTGATGGCCACTGCGTATGCCTCATCGGTGAGCAGATAAGCAAGCAAGGTTTTCCAACCGCGCGGTAAATGACTCACGTATGGTGCTACCGAAGCACTATATAATGAGTGCCGCAAATTAACTACAAAAGCGGTCAGCACCACTACCACCAGCGGCGTACCATTTTGAAGCAACTGCACCGCCATAAACTGTGCGGAACCCGCAAACAACACTAAGGACATCGCCTGAGCCATAGAAACTGGTAAACCCGCTTTGAGTGCCAGGACTCCATAAATCATCCCAAATGGTGCCACACCCAGCAAGAGCGGCAGTTCAGCACGCGCGCCAGCAAAGAACTCTTTTCTAGACATGCGCCCAATTATAAGCGATATGCCCGCTGAGCACTTGCCTGCTAGTACATAAGTGATTCGGGAATTTTTCCCGGATTGATATCTAATATATAATAAGAACAGCATTGTCATATCAAGGGAACGTGTCTTACTCAAATCTGAAAAACCACCACAAAGGGGAGGCTTAAATGTCCCATAAATTATCTGTCGTTTTTCGCTTCGCTGTGTTGTTTGTAGGTTTGGGTCTGGCTCTGGCATGCGCAACACCATCAATCACATTCAATAGCAATCCAGAACAAGCCCCCGGTTTTGAAGAAACGCGCATCGCTCTAGTGATTGAATCAACCCTGGCTGCCGCCCAAGAGGGGACAAGGACCGCCCAAGAAGGCTCCACCTCGTCCGGGGAAGCAGCACCTACCTACACCCCTTATCCAACCTACACTCCCCTGCCGACAGAAGCTCCCCAGCCCACCACACCTCCCGAACAGCGGCCAACCGAGCCGCCCACAGTAAATATAGAAGAGAAGATACGTTCCGCAAACGTGCTGATCTTTGAGGATGTGCGCGGTTACCCGGCGCTGGAGCCGCGCGTTCACCGCGCATTGCCCGGTATGAAGTTCTCTGGCGGGCGAGTGGTAGAAGTAGGCGATGCGGTTGGGAATTTCATGAGCCAGCTCAATTCGCCCACCCGGTGGGATTTGATTGTAGTCGCAGCAGAAGCCCGCAGCGGTGTGCGGGGTGAATTCTGGGACGTAATTTACAATCAAGTCCAACGCGGCGCGGCTTTAGTGACAGAAATTTGGTATCTGGATGATATTATCAACGGGCGCATTTCCCCCTTAATGAGTGAATGCGGTTTGAAATTGTATCGTGATTGGGAGCGCGCGCCGGGTTACGATGTATTGGATTACTCACTCTACTGGCTTGATGCACAACACGAAATATTTACCAACCCGGTTGTCGTAGAACCGCTCTATTCACCCACGATCTACTGGGAAGGTGATGCTGGTGACCTGCTGGCACTTGGAGCCGGCGGAGATGCCATTCTGCTGGCAGGAACTCACCCGGATACGCGATCTGACCATGGCACGCTTGCCACGTGTATGGGCGGACGCGTTATCTTCCAGACCTTTTCGACACATGACTATCCCTATGATAAAACTGTTGCGTTGTGGAAAAATTACATGACTTACGCGTTGAAACAACACTTCCTGGCTGGCTACTAGCCGGCAAGCGCTCGGACAACACCCGTTATCGCCAACGCTGTGCGTTCAATCCATTGCGCATCACCACAATACGGTGTTCCGCCAGGTTTTTGAGGTGCACGATACACAACCCGCGAACGCGAATTAAGCTCCATCTGCACTGCTGGTGTTTTCAGTGTCTCCCAGACGTAGCGAGTGATCGTTTCCTGGCGCACTCCACCGCCGCCGGTAAAGCGTCCATTCAGCTCCAATCGCCCCAGTCCTTTGCCATCAGGGGTAAAGCCCTGCTCCGCAAGCGCTGCCAGAATAAGCTCAAGCTGGCCTTCGCAGCTCTGTCCGCGCATTGTACCCAGCTCAATGCCAAAATCGTGTCGGTCAGAAGCCCCATGCAAATCCAAAATAAAGCGAATGCCAGCGCTGCGGATGATTTCCCTCAAATGCTCCTTGTAAGGTGAGTGACGGTCATAATTGGGGTCATGGTCAAGCCTGCGACGAGCATATAGGACGTGAGCACCAGTTTGCTCTCCTACAAAGCGCGCCAGTGCGGCGGTGTATTCATCCTCTTCTTTCAGCCGACCGTTGCGACAATGCGCCGCAGCGTGAGGCGCAGAAAGCAAAACCGTTACCCTGCCCGGTATATAGCGCCAGCTTTCCTCGCCGGGCGCAGCCGCACGGCGGTAAGCCACATCGGATTCCAGATCCATCAAGCGTTTCAACAGGGGTGAAAGATCAGCCATTCAGGTACACGACACAGACACAAAAAAATCTGGAGCCTACACATCGAGGTTACTCGCCATACACCAGATGAATCACTGCACGATAGAAGTCTTTCAGCACAGGCGCCGGACCTTTTCCAAGAACTTCACGCTCCATTCGCCGCGTCCATTCCACCAGCAATGTGCTTAGCTCACCTTCGGGCTCATCATGGCGTTCCAACACGATGATCTTCGTAGTATCAGAAAGCAACAAAAAAGGTGTCACACGGTAGGGACGATATATCAGTGCCACAAAAAAAGCTTCTCGATCCACTTGGGGTTCAGGTAATGTAATGAGAGCTATTGTAGCACGACGTTCGGGTTTACGGAATTCAAAATCCAGTCCATACGGGATGGTTTTTGGCAACTTCAAATTTTCACCCACCCGATCCCAGTAAAAGCGCAGAAAGATATTCCCGTCCCGGTTCAAAAAACCAAGGCACTGTTCCGGCGTGCGATGAAAAAGGGTGGTCAGAGCCTCCTCTACAAAAACCCGTTGTTGCGTACGTTCCGTTTTCACATTTTCACTATAACAACTTTGAAATAAAATGCAAGCAAAGCTCGCTGGGTTGCTCGATTTCAAGAGTGCGCATAAAATTAATAAATGATTAATATTCTGTTAACGAATGAATTTGGTGAATCAGCTTGAAGCAGCAAACATGAAAAAGTGATATACTTTTTAACATAAGTTATACATCTAACAAACACAAGGATGGTGCCGATATGAAAACGCTATTGCTCATGCGGCATGCCAAATCAAGCTGGAAAGATTCTAAATTACCGGACCACGAGCGTCCTTTGAACAAGCGGGGATCCAAAGACGCCCCGGAAATGGGGAAATTACTCTTTAAAGCAGAACTAGTACCACAAGTTATATTGTGTTCCAGTGCCAAACGCGCACGCTTAACGGCTGAAGCTGTGGTTGAACAGAGTAATTTTCGAGGAGAAGTTACTTACCTTGATTCTTTCTACTTGGCAGAACCGGAAACTTACCTGAAAGGTCTGCAAGACCTGCCGGACGAGATCGAGCGTGTAATGGTCATCGGACACAATCCGGGGCTGGAGGGGTTATTACAAATTCTCTGTCGCCGGGTGGAATCACTGCCAACAGCCTCAATCGCTTATCTGGCATTGCCAATCAAACAATGGAGCGAGTTGAATGACTCGGTTGTTGGTGAGTTAGTACAGCTCTGGAAACCGCGCGAACTGAAAGAAGCCAAAAAAGAAAAGAAACAGAAGAAAAAATAGAACTTTTATAAAATATCTATCCCTTAACGAAAACCACCCAATCTGAATGGCAGAGCATCAAGAAACGCCAGCAGGCTCTCTGCTAGGGCGCTGGGCCGTTCCAGTAACACCATATGTCCGGCTCCAGGAATGATCTGCACAGTGGCATGGCACAAATGTTTCTGGAGATAATAAGCCAGCACCGGCGGCGTCATACTGTCCGCCGTACCAGTTACCACCCAGACCGGCTGATCAATATTGTGCAGCTCCTCACACAGATCAAAGTGAGTAGCAGCCCGCCAATCACTGACCAATACCTCCGGTTTCACCCGGCGTAATCCATTCATTACCTTTGCGATCAATTCGCGCCGGGCGGATTGGGCAAATAAATGGGCTTCAAGATACGCCAATGCCTGCGGTATTTGCTTTGGGTCGTTTAAACAACTCAACAATGGCTTGGGTAACGGCAAACGGGCGCCGCCTGAAATCACACCGGCTGCCGCCACCCGTTCAGAAAAGCGCAACGCTGCGGTCAATGCAATTGCCCCGCCCAATGAATGACCCACCAGAACAGCCCGATATACCCCTACAATACTCATATACTCTATGACCCGAAGTGCGTATTCTTCAACAGAGTGCAGTGTTATCCCCTGCGAGCGGCCATGCCCTGGCAAATCCAGCGCCAAGACGCGATAGCCCGGCAAACGCCGCATCTCAAGCGGCCAACACAAATGATCGCTGCCTGCGCCATGCAGCAAGATGACCGGTAATCTCAATGTATTCGGGGCTTCAGAAACGGCATAGTAAAACCCGCCGGCATAAGGCATAACAAGCTACCGTACCTGCCACAACCGTACCAATCCATCAACAGATGCCGAAGCCAGCGTTGTTCCATCCGGTGACCATGCCAGCGAGGTGATAATATCCTCATGACCGCTCAAACCCCCAGCCAGTTGGCGCGCCGTCACATCCCACAGCATGATCTTCTTGCCATCCTGCGCTGCTAGCAAGCTGCCATCTGGTGAGAAAGCCAATACAGTCGGCACAGAGTCACCGGCAGGTAACAAACCCAATTGCTCGCCACTGGCTACATCCCAAAGATATAAAAACGGCATAAAACCACCGTACTGCGTGCCCGCCGCAGTCGTAGCCAGTATCTTTCCATCAGGACTTAGTGACACCGCGCCGACAAAGTCTTCATGCTGAAATGCCGGACTCAAAGCGCCGCTGGTGATTTCCATCACCTGTACTGTTGCGCGCGCTGTCCAGATTAACCGGTCGCCAGCTCCGCCAAATGTAACCCCATAGACTGGAGCGCCGGTTTCAAAACCGCCTAGAGTCTTAATGGACTGTCCACTGACAGTATCCCACAAGGTGGCGACCATCTCACTCGCCGAACTGGTAACCAACAGCCGCCCATCCGGCGAGATAGACACACCAATGAACCCTCCCTGTGGTGATAAGACGTGGATCGCCTGCCCAGTGGTGATCTGCCGCAGCTCCAGATTTTGCTGATCGGCGGCAGTAGCCATCAAATTCGCGGTTGGAGAATAATCCAGTATACTAATCGGAGACTGCACCTCAACACGTGCTTGCGTGGACAAATCACCTGCTTTCAATAACCACAACCCATCTAACGTTACCACCCCCAGACTCTGACCATCCTGTGACCAGTTCAATCGTCCAGGGCTGTTTAGGGTGATTTGCTGATAGGATTGCATCTGATTGACATTGGCCGGCTGGATAAGTTGTGGTTGCAATATGGCGGTTGGTGTGGGTAGCGGAGTGCTGCTTGGCTCGGTTTTAGGCACAGCAGCTATCCCCACGGTCGGACTGCCGATACTGGTCTGCGGTAGGCAGCCAGCCATCCCCAACAATAACACCAAAAGGAACACAAACCTATTTTTGCCCATGTCACAACTCCATAAACCTCGCGTCGCAGCCCAGATATAATTTCATTATACAGACTATTTTCCTACCCATACCGCCTGCACTACGCCGGGCGGGAAACTGGTCAGCAGATTTGGTTCAAAGCGCGGACCATAGGCTACATACAAATCATTTCGGTAGAAGAAGAACAGGGTTTGTCCATCTGGTCCCCAGCGCGGCAATGACGCTGGCGCAGCAAAAATTTTGTGCGGCGCTGTCTGTGGAGCACTGATCCATAATCCCGGAAGCTCATCTCCCTCGGTTGCCCATGCCCACAAACCACTGACCGCTGAAACCTCCGGCAACAATCCCCTGACCGCTGCGGGTATATCAGCGATTGTCCCGTCCGGAGCGAAGGCGCGTCCCCAACCATTCGAGTCATGGACGAAAAACAGGTTTGCCAGGGGATTCCACTGCACATTATCCGCCGCCCCACCGCGCAGTGGGCGCGGGTTTCCCAAACCAGCAGGCAGCAGGAAAACACCTGGCTGATCTTTATTGTCATCCGATACATACAGAATTGTTCCACGATCGGGTTGTATTGCAACAGCGTTCACACACCCGATGTTATACAGCTCAGCCACCCCGGTTTCGGTGCGAATCAAACGCAAATCTGCCAGCTCACAATCTGCCTTACGGCTGTAAACCAGGAAGCGATTCGCCTGACTCCAACCTGCAATGACCTCAGCGCGGCTATCAAATACTTCATACAACATGCGGCGTTCACCACTGCCAGGCAAGACCGCCATCACAGCCAGCGCTTCATCCTCTCCCATGTGCTCCGATTCAGAATAAAGAATCAACCCGCCGTCCGGTGACCAGTGCGGTTGGAAGGCATAGCGTTCACCATCACTCAGGCGGGTCACGCTTTCCGTATCCAGCGAGTAGAGATACAGACTGGCCCTTGAGCCTTCCTGCAAACCAATGAAAGCCAGGCTACGACCATCCGGTGACCAGGCAAGTGCATCGCCACTGAGCGCACGACGGTTTGCACTGGAAATCGCTGCTCGAGTAACGCTCAAGGGCAACTTCAATCTGGTTTTTCCATCAGGAATATGAACAATAGTCAAAACAGGCTGCTCTATACCCGTGATATAGGCAACATGTCCTCCAACAGGTGCCGCGGCGCGCCTCAAGTCCTCCGGCGCCAGCAATGGTGTCTCGCTGAGACGTACCATCCAGGATGTATCCGGTGCCAAAATCCACAGCCCATCAGATGCGCCAATCAGCAACCAAGGTCCCTGTTCAGACAATGGGACAATATCGGTTGGAGCAGGTTCAAACGGCACAATTTCAGTAGGTGTTGGTGTTGTAGTAAGTGTGGGTATCAGCGTTTCCGTTGGGAATAGTGTGGCTGTATCAGTATAGCGCAAGGGGGTAAGGGTATCCACCGGTACAGGGGTATCTTGCCGAAACAACCCGCTTGTATCATCGAAAAACAGCAAACCAGCTGCCACCAGACAAAACAGAACAACCAGTAAGACAGTTAACAGTCCCAACAGACCTGTAAGAAAATTAACCACCGCAGAAGAACGACCAGCTCTATCCCCGCGCGAAACCTCAGGTCCGATCATTTCATCCGGCATAACTTTATTATAGCATTGCGACTTTAGGGGAGAACGGGGGCTTTACAGGCAAAAAAATTTTAAAGCCCTAAAATCGTTATTTGTTCAACAACCGCCCAATGATATTCAAAGCAATAGTCAATAGCAAACTCAAAACAATGGAAACCAGCAAGGGGAAGATGCAGGTGAACCCTTTTCCCTCAATACGTATCGTGCCCGGCAGGTTCTCCAAGCCCGGAATACGGCTTACCAGCCAGAGAAGCCCACCCAAAGCGACCAAACCCAACCCGGTAATTACCAACCAGCGTGCCAGAATGCTCATTGACTCCATTCCAGATTGCTCACTGTCAACTTTCTTAAATTATAACCAAATTGATCAGAATATCATCAACTAATTACTGGAGCTAAAGGGGGTAAAGCGATACGGTTACGTCCCTCCTGCTTAGCACGATACAGCGCCAGATCAACCGATTTTAGCACGACTTCTACAGTTTCTCCATGTTCCGGGTAAATCGCTACCCCAACTGAGACCGTGACATCCTGTAATGTAACCCCTTTGTGAACCACCTTCAGGCCCGCAATACCCCTGCGCAATTCCTCTGCACGTCGAATGGTATCTTCCCGCGTTGCCTCAGGTAATACGAGAATAAATTCCTCTCCACCATAACGACATGGCAAATCCTCACCCCGAATATTTTTCAGAAGGAAATTGCTAAGCGCCTGCAACAGGGCATCACCAGCATCGTGACCATAAGTGTCATTGAACTGTTTGAAGTGATCAATATCTATCATGACCACGCCTACGGTGTGCTGGCGGCGACTCGCCCGGCTAAACTCACGAGTCATTGTCTCCATCAGATAGCGACGGTTGAACAAGCCCGTGAGCGGGTCACGGATGGACTGTGTGCGTAACGTTTCTCGCAGGATAATGCCGGTCATTGCCAGCGCCACACGCTCAGCAATCATTGCCGCCAATTGTTGAAAGCGTTCATCCAGAGTTCCGTTGCACCGCAGATGCAATAAACCGGCGGCTTCCCCCTGCAAAATCAACGGCGCACACAGATAATCCACCGCCTGCCGCGTGACATGGCGACAGGGCAGAGCAGTTCCGGTCTGGTGATAGGTCTGTGGGCGACCGCGACGCATCGCCCAGCATTCCTCGCGCAGAAAGTTTGTTTCTGTCGGGGCAGCTTCTCCCCAGCTCACAACACATTCCAACGTTCCAAGTTGAGGGCTGAGCAGGTAAAGTGCACCGTCTGTCTCGGGGAAAAAACGCTGGCAAAAGACCTTAACCACATCATAAACATCCTGCACGGTTAAGCAGGATTGTAAAAGATCACCCATCTCAAGTAGCATTTCCGAATCCCGGTAGCGTTGTTGCAAGCCATCCATGGAAGCCTTTAAGCGATCATGTGCATTTTGCAATGCGAGGCGCGCTTGCCGGCGCTCAGTGATTTCGCGTGACGTACTTACCCACTGCTCAGGCTCTTTTCCCTTCTCTAGAATTGGATGAGCGAGGGTCTCCACCCAGACAAAGCTGCCATTTGCCTGATAGCGCCACTCAAAAACAGCATCCTGCCCCTTAGAGAGACGATCCCGCGCTTCCTGCACCAGAAGTGGATCATTATCCTTTGCAACTTCATCAAACAAATTGCGTCCAATATGCTCCGCCAGCTTCCAGCCAAGCACTTTTTCTGCTGAGGGGCTGAGAAAAAGGATCGTGCCATCCATCTTGTGCAAACCAATGACATCTTGAATAGAATCAGCCAGCAAACGATACTGTGATTCGCTCTTGCGTAGCGTTTCCTCAGTCCACTTGGCTGAAAGCGCATTGGACAGCACATCCGACATCAGTTTCAGCAGCGTGAGGTCCTCCTCTACCCAGCGCCGTTCATGACGCAGCATATCCATCCCTAAAAATCCTGCCAGTTGACCGCCACGTATCAACGGCACCAATAAGAGCGAACATACGTCCTGCCTGCCCCAAAAGGCTTTCTCAGCACGTGCTTCCGCAGGTAAGTCCTCCAGGCTGAACACATGAACAAACTCTTTATGTTGCAATCGGTCGTAGAGCCACGGTAAACTTGTGAGCCACAAGCCAGCCATCTCCAGCGATTTCTGGGAAACACCCGGAGTCTGCCAGCAATACTCGTGGATAATACGCGGCTCATCCTGTCCCAAAACATACACATAACAGCGATCCACATCTGCAAATTCACCCATGATCCGCAAAGCCTGTTTAATTTCATGATCCACTTCTTCAACCGCTAAATCAATAAAGCGCGTGGAGATACTGGTTACCAGACTTTCCATCTCAAGTCGGTGTTTCAGGCGGGCTTCCGCCAGCTTGCGCTCGGTTATATCCAGTTGCGCTACCTGAATTGCAGGGCGTCCACGATACTGGATGAGTGTATACAACGCATCCATCCAGCTTATGCTGCCATCCTTGTTAAACCTCCGGTATTCTATGCGCTGCGAACTCGTCTTGCCGATCAGGAGGTTTTTCATTAACTCTGCGATTTGCGGACGGTCTTCAGGATGCTGTCCAGCCAGAATCTCGTCAGGGGTCATCTCAAGCAACTCTGTCAGGCTGTTGCCGCTATTTATGCTCACCGTCGGATTGGCAAATACAACACGTCCATCCTGAATAATTAGCAACTCCTGTAAGGAATGTTCGACCAGCGTTCGATACGCATAATCGCTGGCGCGTTGCGCTTCGACCGCGCGGCGCGCCTCAACCGCATGAATAAATACTTCGCCGATCAGACGCAAAAACCGGGTATCGTTTTCTGAAACAGACAGCCCCACCCGAGAACTTACCAGGCCAAAATTGCCGATTAAAGCGTTACCTGAACGCACAGGAACCAGCACCAGAGATTGAACACCTGCTCTGTGCCACATCTGCCGCTCAGCATCAGCTTCAACAGGCAAGTCACCTATATTCGTCACATAAACCGGTTCGTTATGGCTGAGACGCGTCATCAGCCAGGATACATTTTCCGTCGAGCGTCCTGTCATGGAATTTCCCCATGCCGGCAAACCCTTCTCCTGCCATTCATACGCCCGCTCAACTCGAACACCATCAGCTGAAAACAAAAGCAAAACCACGCGTTCCACGCCAAAAAAACCGCCAATGTTCTGAAGCGCATGGTTAATCTGGTCATCCAGCTCTTCAAGGGTAGGGCTGATGAAACGTGTCGAAATATCTGCCACCAGGCGCTCCAGCGCTACCCTGCGCCGCAATTCATTTTCGATGCGCTTCCGCTCAAGAGCATAACGGATAGCACTTCGCAACAACTCTTGATTCACCTGTTCCTTTACCAGGTAGTCCTGTGCCCCAGCCTGCACCGCCAGTGTAGCTAGAGTTTCATCCGAGAGGCCACTCAGCACAATCAAAGCAACCTGTGGAAAACGATTGCGCAGTCTTTCAATTGTATCCAAACCACTGCTGTCCGGCAGATTGAGATCGGCTAAAATCACATCCGGGGGAGATTGGTCAGAAATTCTCAAGGCTTCGGACAGGCGCTCACAATGCAGGATTTGAATTTCACCCAGTCCTGTCTGTTCAATAAGTTGCCGAACCATGCGGAAATCCAGTGGATTATCTTCAAGAACGAGTAAGTTCATTGTCAACTCACAAAGATCACCCCATTCATCACAAAAAAACTACACGGTAACGCGCTTTCAAGAGTTGTACTCCATTATTATTTTATATATACATTGCCTTTTGTAATCTGACAAGAATAAGGGGGGGAACAAGTCAAACCTGGAGCGCATCTGTGCGAAAAATGCACCATCCTTATCATCTCATATGGTAGTCAGTGCTCAAACACCCTCCAGGAATCGAATGTGAAATGAAGATTTCCCACTTTCTGAAAACCGCGCACGTAGCGGTTCATTCCTCGCGTTTGATCACAAACACGTCAAAATCGCGCGCCACCGTGACGTTTTCAAAGATTGCCTGCGCTTCAGCAAACACATCCTTCTCGCGATAGCGGCGAGAAATGTGGGTTAGGAACAGCCGGCGCACACCAGAACGTAATGCCAGCTCAGCCGCCTGGCGCGCCGTCAAATGCGAAAACTGGCGCGCCATTTCGGCTTCCTGTTCCAGATAGGTTGCCTCAATGACCAGCGCATCCGCATCGCGGCAAACCTCTACCAGACTTTCCACCTCGCCCGCATCACCCACATGCACCAGTTTTGTACCCGGACGATACTCCCCCAATACCCATTGCGGTTCAACCCTTCGCCCATCAGGCAGTGTCACCGGCTGACCGGCTGCCAGTTCGCGCCGCCAAGGACCGGGCGGGATTCCCAGTTCTTCCGCTTTTTCTGGAAGGAAGGGACGCCGCCCTTTCTCCTGAAATACAAAACCATAAGAATCTGCCCCGCGGTGAAAAACCGGAAAGGCTGAAACAGAGAAATCTTCGGCTTCAAAAAAGACCCTGCCATTCAGCGGTCGCAGGTGAATGGGCATCGGCGGATTAGCGCCGCGCAGAACAACTCCAAACAACAAATCATGAATACGTTCCAGCGAAATGGGACCGGCATAAATTTCCAGCTCTTCCATCGTCTCCCAGCGCATGAGTGTCGAAAGCAAACCCGCCAGCCCGAGAATGTGATCCAGATGACTGTGTGTGATCAGGATGCGGTTCAGACGCTTAAAACCGATACCGGAGGTCAAAATTTGGCGCTGGGTGCCTTCACCGCAATCAATCAAAAAACGATGTTCGTCATGTTTTACTACCTGAGCCGGAAGACTTCGGCGGGGTGAAGGAGCAGAAGCGGATGTGCCAAGAAAGATCAGTTCAAACATTGCGCCAATTGTACCAGAAAGATAGATTTCTTTCGTTAAGTTGTCGGTTTAAATGCGATAAACGCCGGGGTGAGGGGGGCACCCAAGCGTTTATCAATTATTATTATAGCAACTTTCATTCAAAATACAATAAGTTTAAGATTAGAGTATTTTGAAGGTTTGGTGAGAAACTAAGCCGATGTAACAAAAGAGCCCCGGCAAGGACAATGCCCCAGGAGGGATTCGAACTCTCAACCTCGGCCTTAGGAGAGCCTCGCTCTATCCGTTTGAGCTACTGGGGCATTGATTAAATTATAGCATATTCAACCGGCCAGTTGCCCCTGCTGCGCAGAAAATTCGACCTGATTATACAGCGTTACATTTTGAGACTAGATTGACAGTATAATCTAGAAAATTATCACTCTGACAAATTGTGAGTATGGAATTTGCTGATGGATTTTACGCTACTGAGAACATTTTCTGATACTTTAGAGGATGAATGGAATGCGCTGCTGGATCAAACTGCATCGCATGTGCCGTTTCTGCGCTATGAGTACCTGCGCGCTTGGTGGAAAACGATGGGCGGCGGGGAATGGCAGGAAGGCGATCTGATGCTGATCACCGCCCGGCAGGAGGGCAAGCTGGTCGGCGCTGCGCCGCTTTTTTTCAGCAGAGATAAAGGTGTTGATGCACTCTATCTGGTGGGATCCATTGAGGTTTCCGATTATCTCGATTTGCTGGCAGCGCCTGAGGATATGCCTGGGTTCTGTTACGGCTTACTTCGTTTCCTAAACTCTGCCGAACTACCCCGCTGGCAGCAGCTTGACCTGTATAACATTCTCGATTCCTCCCCTGCTCTTCCGGCGCTGAAAGAGGCTTCGCACTCATTAGGCTGGCGGTACGAAGAGCAAACCCTTCAACACTCGCCCTACATTCGGCTACCCGGTGATTTTGAAACTTATCTGGCAGGGATTGATAAAAAACAGCGCCATGAGATTCGCCGCAAAGTGCGCCGTGCAGAAGCTTCCCCTGTGCCAGTGAGCTGGTATCTGGTCAAGGATGCAAACCGGCTCGATTCTGAAGTCGAAGCCTTTATGGATTTAATGAGCTTTGAGCCGGAGAAGGCTGCTTTCCTCACTCCACCAATGCGGGAGCATTTTAAAATCATCGCACACTGCGCCTTTGAGAAAGAGTGCTTGCACCTGGCTTTTCTGACCATCGGCGGAGAAAAAGCCGCTGCTCATCTTGGTTTTCATTACCTAAACAAATTATGGGTATATAATTCCGGCATCAACCCGCGCTTTCGGGAATACTCACCCGGCTGGGTACTGCTGGCATTTCAACTTCAATGGGCGTGCGAAAACCAAATTGACGAGTTCGATTTCATGCGCGGTGATGAAGCCTATAAGTACCGCTTTGGGGCAGTGGACCGCTTCGTGATGCGGACGTTAATCGAACGCCCGTCTTAAGCCAGTTTTCCCTTCCCTTTCGCCAGTTTTTCGGTTAAGCTTGGGGCTTATGCGCCTCAAAGCTGATCTTCTGCTTCTTCTCACTTCGCTAATCTGGGGCAGTGCTTTTTCTGCCCAGCGCGTAGCCGCACAATTTGTCGGCCCATTTCTTTTCAACGGCGCCCGTTTCCTGTTGGCTGGGCTGATACTGTTGCTGATCTTCCGGCGTTTGCCGTGGAAAGCTGAACGCAGACAGTGGTTCTGGATGGCTGCGGCGGGCGGTTTTCTCTTCCTTGCCAGCACTCTGCAGCAGGCGGGATTGCGCTGGACGACCGCCGCCAATGCGGGTTTTATCACCACTCTGTATGTTGTCATTGTGCCGCTGGTGTTGCTGACACTGGGCGAAAAAGTGAATTGGCAGGTCTGGGCAGGCGCGGCGCTGGCAGCCGGCGGTGCCAAACTGCTCAGCTCACCCGGCACGTTGCACCTTGCCCCCGGCGATGGGCTGGAACTGCTTGGAGCAGTTATGTGGGCATTTCACATTGTCCTCATCAGCCGCATTGTCCACCATGTGGATGCCATGCAGTTTGCCATCGGGCAATATTTGGTCTGTGGAACACTAAACCTCGGCGTTGGACTGGTCGCCGACCGGCAAACCGTTGGCGGCTTGCTTCCCGTTTGGTGGGCAATTGCTTACACAGGCATTTTTTCGGTTGCGCTGGGATATACCATGCAGGTCATTGCCCAGCGCTTCGCACCACCCAGTGACGCAGCGCTCTTAATGGGCACTGAAGCCGTTTTTGCCGCACTGTTTGGTTATCTGACGCTTGGTGAAGGTCTGACAGCTGTGCAGGTGCTCGGCTGTGGGTTGATACTGGTAGCAGTTGTGCTGGTGCAGTGGCGGCGTCAGGGAACTGCTGAGCCGGTTTTTGAAAAGACCGCCGAACCGGGATTATGACAGCTCAAAACTCTCATCCGCTTTGAGAATGTGAACGCGGGCGCTGCTGTCTGCCTGAACACGCTGCGCCCAGCGCTGTGCATCCTGACGGATCAAGTCAAAGGTGCCAAAATGGATCGGAATGACATGCTTGGGCTGCAAGAGTTTGACCGCCCTCAGCGCATCCTCCGGTCCCATGGTGTAGTTATCGCCGATTGGCAACACGGCAAGGTCCAGCCCCTCTTCGCCGATCAGTTTCATATCGCCAAACAGCCCTGTATCCCCGGCAAGATATACTTTTAAGCCATCCGGTGTGGTCAGCAGGAAACCCGCCGGATTGCCGCCATAGGTGCCATCGGGCAACGCCGAACCATGCAGAGCAAAGGTCAGTTTGAGATACCCAAAGGGGTGCTGATATCCCCCGCCCAGATGCTGGGCATGGGTTTTAACGCCCTTTTTATCAAGCCAGTTACAAATCTCATAATTACTGATCACCAGCGCCCCACATCGGCGGGCAATTGCCACTGTATCGCCCACATGGTCGCCATGTCCGTGCGTCACCAGAATAAAATCTGCCTGAACCTGATCCGCCCGGACCGGCGAAAGCGGATTGCCACTGAAGAAGGGGTCAACCAGAATTCTATAGCCGCCGCTTTCAAGTCCAAGTGTAGCATGTCCATACCAGGTGATTTTGAACATGGGTTACCTCCTTGAACATAATGATACCTGAAAGACTTCAAGGGAGCAAATTCCCAGAGCAGGTTGTAGGCTATAATCAAAATGGATATGGCTAAGGTTAATCTTCGTAGACAATCCCTGTTCCGGAGAGTATTTCCGTTATCGCTAATCCTCTGGTTGGTGTTGTCTGCCTGCTGGTTCAGTGCACCGCAGACACCAACGCCAGAACAACCCGCTACCGCCAGCCTATCAGCTACTCCCCTGCCGCCCTCTGCGACGCCCTCTGCCACTCTGGGCATTCTGCCGGTATGGGGGGCTTATCCGCCGCCCAGCCTGCCCCCGGCTCGTCCAATTCCCACACCTTACAGTCCTCTGCCGCTTCCGCAGGGGACAAAGGTGTATGTCCTGCTGGGGGTGGACCGCGATTATCCGCATGTCGGGCGGACAGACGCCATCCTGATTCTGCTGTTCAATTCGCAAAACCGGCGCGCCAGCCTGCTTTCCGTTCCGCCTAACCTGTTTGTTTATCTGCCGGGTTTCACCATGCAGCGTCTGAATATTGCCTACGCGCAGGGCGGCTTTGAGATGCTCTCGCTGGCGTTGGCATACAACTTTGGACTGCGTCCCGAAAAATATCTATTAGCACATAAGGACGATTTTGCTCAGTTTATCGATGATCTGGGCGGACTGACCATTACGCTGGAACAAGATGAACCAGACCTGTGCGAAGGCTTGAAAGCCGGTCGGCAGCATCTGGACGGCGAAATGGCGTTGTGCTACGTGCGCAGCCGCACTCTTACCGACGAACATTCGCGCAGCCTGCGCCACCTACAGGTAGCGCGGCTGATCTTTGAGCGCATGGCGCAGGGCGGCAATCTGGTACGCCTGCCGGACTTGTTCGATATTTACAGGAAGCGGGTGGAAACCAACCTGAGCCTTGCCGAACTGCTTGATTTGGTGCCGTTGGCGCTGGAGCTGGCTGCGCCGGGCAGAGTTGGCTTATTCACCTTCGATGCGCAGGATGTCGAGCCTTGGGATTTATCCGAGGCGGGCGGCTTGCCCGTCCTACTCCCCCGTCCAGAACGGCTGCCGCAGGTGCTGGAAGCGGCTGTAACCTTCCTGAACACTCCGGCGCCGCCATCTGTGCTGGTCACAACCTATGTCGTTCAGGCAACTACCTCCCCCACGCCTAGCCGGACGCCGACCGCCACGCTGACCCAAACCCGCACCGCGACGCGCGTCCGCACCAGCACGCCCACCCGCCCCACGCGCACGCCCACCCGCACGCGCACGCCGACGCGCACGCGCACACCAACGCGCACCCTCACCCCCAGCGTCACTCAGACCCCGACGGTGACCCTCACCCCAACCGAGACAGAAACCCCCACCGAAACACTTACGCCAACCGAATCGCCCACACCAACAGAGACTGAAACCCCCACCGTCACCGAAACACCGTAACCCGGCGCTTTTAACGCCGGGCATTTTTCCATTTGTATTTCTGTTGCGAAAATAACAGGCTCAGGTTTCTTTTATCAGCGGATGATAGCCCTTCTGCTCCACTGCCTGAAGGATTTGCGCCATGGTAACCAGCGACTCATCAAACTCCACCACCATTTCCTGACGGTGATAGCTGGCGTCAATCCGATAAATACCGGGCAGTTCATCCTCAATGGATTCCAGCCGCATGACACACGCCGGACAGCTCATTTCGTTGACTTTCAGGATTTTCCGCGTCATGGCTTGCTACCTCAATTGAACCGGATCACCCCGCCGTACATCCCCATCGAACAACTGAATTGCAACACCGAGCCGGCAGGCTGAGGGGGTATCTCGACTACCACTGTGCCGGTGGCAGGCAGCAGTTTTTCAAGCTTGAGCGCAGGGATAGTAAACGCACGCGAGCAGGAACGGGTATTCCACGTCTTCAATTCCAGCCGTACGGGGCGGTCAGCCGCGGCAACCAGCACCTCCGGTATATAGCCGTAGTTTTTCACATCAATACTCAAGACCTGTGCGCCATCCGGCATGGCTTCGGCAGCCGCTACTGGCGCGCCGGTCAGATTGCGTGCCAGTGCGCTGATGGAATACGGGGAGCCCATTAGGTTCAAACCGGTCTCGATTGCCACAAACCCTAGCACTAGCACCGTAACCGCAACCAGACGGTTGAAATACCTCTCCAGCCGTGTGCCCAGCCGGGTGGCGAAATATGCCACAGCAAAAAACACCGGACTGGCGCCCAGCGTAAAGGCAAACAAAATCGCCGCGCCGGCAAACGGGTCACCGGTTGCCACCGCCAGTGCCATCATGGACTGCGTCACTCCGCAGGGGATCAGCACCGTCAGCGCGCCAAGCAGTAAGGGGGTCAGCCAGCCGGTATCGCGTTTCGCCCTGCGCCGCAGATAGCGCGTCAGCACTTTGGGCGGCTCAAAGGCAAAATAGCGGAAGATGGGATGCACATTCAGCATCCGTAAAGCGTTGCCGATCATGAAGACGCCAATAGCAAACTGTAAGACCGCGCGCCCGATTGTTCCCAGTTGAACCATAGAACCTGCCAGTCCCAGCAGAAAACCCAACAGCGTATAAGCCGCCAGTTTGGCAGCCAGAAAGAGCAAAATCGGCGCCGCCATCCCCGGCGGCACCGGTCTGTCAGCATTTCCCTGCCGGGAGCGCGGCGGACGCGGCTGCTGCACATCCTGCTCTAACTGCGCCGCCAGCGAACTGGCAAGCAGCCCGCCCTGCACCGCCAGACAGCTCAGCCCGCCAGTGGTCAGCCCCGTGATCAGCGCAATCAAAGCATTTACCATAGGTCACCTTGTGTGTAAAGCGGATATTATTTGTCTTGTTACAATAATTTTGATTATACATGAAAGCCCTGCTGGTGGAAAGCCCTCTGCGGTGTAAATTTCAAATCTGTGCTATCCATCGGTTTGCACCGTTCGCTATAAACGTTGTTAAACTGCAAGATTCGCAGGTGGCTCTGTTGCTTGATTCGGGTATGGGATTATTGTAGAATAGAAACAGAAGAAGTGGCATTTTCCACCTGAATCAGCCCATTTCTTTACAGCGGTAAATTATTTGAGGAGGGTTTCAGGCAAAACAGACAAGGAGGGAAATTCAGAAAACGTAAAACACTTGGGAAACAATTGATTTCCTGCGGCAATGATCGAATGACTGAATCTGGTCGCTTAACCGGTTGCCCAAACCGGGGAGGTCATTCGGGAGCCAGTAGCGAAACCGGCACAACCAGTCTGCGCCGGTTTGTTTTTTTACCGGCGGCAGAACAAGCCTCAAGGCAGTTTCAACAGCGATCTTGGTAAAAATTTTCTCAATCGTAATCGTAATGATCTATTTTTGACCCAAACACACAGAAAGGAGTTTTGGATCATGAAACATAAGACCTTCAAAGTGTTCACCATCCTGATAGCACTGTTTCTCGCCGCTGCCCCGCTCACCGCGCTGGCGGATAACATCGTCAACAATCTTGACACCACAGTTGACCCGGCTTTGGAAACAGCCACGATCACCGCTGGTGGTTCAGTAACGGTTGGATTCTACATTGTTGGAACAACTGGCGGAGGAGATGCCAGTGGCTGCAATGCCACAGGAAATCAGCCGGCTTACCTGACGATCACCCCGCCAGTCGGCGTCACCGTAAGTTGGACTGGATATCCCAACCCAATCGAGTTTGTGGGCTGCAATAACACAAAAAATGTGACGTTCTCATCCAGCGTGCCCGGTACATACACAATCAGTAATTTCAGCATGACCGGCGGCAAGGATGGCAGCCAGTGGAACTACGAAACAGCCAAGTTTACGCTGGTTGTCAACGCTGCCCCCCCCTCCGATACCACCCCGCCGGTAATCAGCTACACCATCTCGGGCACCCCCGGCAATAACGGCTGGTACACCAGCAACGTGTTCGTTGACTGGACTGTGACCGATCCAGAATCTGCCTTCACAATAACTGAAGGCTGTGTAGATACCAATATTGACTATGACACCGCAGGTGTTACGCTCACCTGCAAAGCCAAGAGTACTGGCGGCACGAGCAGCGATTCTGTTACCATCAAGCGTGACGCCACCGCACCGTCCATCTCCGCCGCGGTCAGCCCGGCCCGCCCGGCAGGCGGCTGGTGGAACATCGCTTCCGGCGCTCCGACCGTGAGCTTCACCTGCAGTGATGCGCTCTCCGGTCTTGCAGGCGCATGCCCCGCGGCCTATACCTTCGGCGAAGGCGCCGATCAATCCTACAGCCAGACAATCTACGACAACGCCGGCAACAGCGCCACCGCCGGTGTGAGCGACATTGACGTTGACCTCACCAAACCGTCCATCACAGCCAGCCGCTCACCGGATGCTAACGCCAACGGCTGGAACAACAGCGACGTGACCGTTTCCTTCAGCGGCACGGATGCACATTCCGGAATTGCCTCCTGCACTTCGGCTGTGGTTTTGAGCAGCGAAGGCGCCGGCCAATCTGCTTCTGGCACCTGCACCGACAAAGCCGGCAATGTCAGCGACCCCGCCACTATCAGCGGCATCAATATTGACAAGACCGCCCCAACCATCTCCGCCGCACTGGATAAATCTCCTGCGGCAACCGGCTGGTTCAACATCAGCACCGGTGCGCCGACCGTGAGCTTCACCTGCAGCGATGCGCTCTCCGGTCTTGCAGGCGCATGCCCCGCGGCCTATACCTTCGGCGAAGGCGCCGATCAATCCTACAGCCAGACGGTTTACGACAACGCCGGCAACAGCGCCACCGCCGGTGTGAGCGACATTGACGTTGACCTCACCGCTCCGTCCATCTCCGCCGCAGTCAGCCCGGCCCGCCCGGCAGGCGGCTGGTGGAACATCGCCTCCGGTGCACCGACCGTGAGCTTCACCTGCAGTGATGATACCTCTGGTCTTGCAGGCAACTGCCCGGAGGACTATACCTTTGGCGAAGGTGCCGATCAATCCTACAACCAGACGGTTTACGACAACGCCGGCAACAGCGCCACCGCCGGTGTGAGCGACATTGACGTTGACCTCACCGCTCCGTCCATCTCCGCCGCAGTCAGCCCGGCCCGCCCGGCGAGCGGCTGGTGGAACATC
>DYEC01000015.1 GCA_020725865.1 Anaerolinea sp.
CACGCGGTTCTCGGCGCAGGTGTACGTGCTGAAGAAGGAAGAAGGCGGGCGGCACAAGCCGTTCTTTCCTGGGTATCGGCCGCAGTTTTACATTCGGACGATGGATGTAACGGGGACGATCAAGCTGCCGGAAGGGGTAGAAATGGTAATGCCTGGGGACAACATCAACATGGAAGTAGAGTTGATAGTGCCGGTGGCGTTGGAGCAGGGTTCGAAGTTTGCCATTCGGGAAGGCGGCTTGACGGTTGGAGCTGGTGTGATCACCCAAGTTTATGATTAGGCAGAAGAGTATGGCTAAACAAAAAATACGAATTCGTCTTAAAGCTTACGATCATCGAGTTCTGGATCAATCTGCTAGGCGCATTGTTGAAACAGCAGAACGCAGTGGTGCCCATGTAGTTGGGCCGGTTCCTCTGCCCACTAAAATTGAGCGGTTTACTGTTCGACGTTCTACTTTTGTTGATAAAGATTCGCACGAGCATTTTGAAATTCGCACGCACAATCGCCTTATTGATGTCCTCGATCCAGATGCGAAGACAATTGACATGCTAATGCGACTCAACCTGCCTGCAGGCGTGGATATTGAAATCAAAATTTAGGATATTTGAGATTGCCAGCAAAAATGCTGGCAATCTCTGGCACTTTGAGAATATTTGTGGTATAATAAAAAGGTTTTGAATTCAAAGCAGTACAAGAGCGGTATTGTAGGCGCACGAAACAAAACATAGGGTGTCGCAGCAAGCTGCTGACTATACTGCCGGAGATGATGCAGCCAAGCCCAGGCTGACAGTCTCTTGAAAATAAACGTGATAGAAGGAGAAAACCGAGATGTTTAAAGGGCTGATTGGCAAGAAAATCGGCATGGCTCAGATTTTCGATGAAGATGGTGTGGCAATTCCGGTCACCCTTATCGAAGCTGGGCCTTGCTATGTTACTCAGGTTCGCCTACCCGAAAAGGATGGCTACTCTGCAGTCCAACTGGGGTTTGAGGAAACCAAACCCAAACGCCTGACGGGTGGTGAACTGGGTCATCTTAAACGCAATAGTCTCAACCTGCCCCCCTTGCGTTTTCTGCGTGAGTTTCGAGTTAAGAATCCAGAAGTTTCCGAAGGGGACGTCGTTAAGGTAGATGTCTTCAATGTGGGTGAGCGAGTGGATGTGGTGGGCACCAGTAAAGGCCGCGGTTTTCAGGGAGGTGTGAAACGTTACCACTTCAAAGGTGGACCAAAGACCCATGGTCAGTCTGATCGTCACCGCGCCCCTGGCTCCCGTAGCTCTGGAACGACACCAGGACGTGTTTATAAAGGATCGCGCGGTCCGGGTCATATGGGCAATGATCGGGTGACTGCGCAGAACCTGAAAGTCGCTATCGTTGACCCTGAACGCAACTTGATAGGCGTTAAGGGCGCTATTCCGGGCGCGCGCGGCGGTTTAGTATTGATTAAGGAGGCTCGGAAACAGTAAGCGCATTTTTTATGTGCAAGACTGTTTTCGTGTATCAAGGGAGCGAAGCAACTATGGTAGTGGATGTTTATAACATGGAGGGCCAGAAGGTCAACACGGTGGAGCTTCCACCGAGCATCTTTGAAGCCCCAATTTACCTAGATCTGATGCATCAGGCATATGTTCGTCAGATGGCAAATGCTCGTCTGGGTACTCATGATACCAGAACACGCGGTGAAGTAGCTGGTGGCGGGAGAAAGCCCTGGCGCCAAAAAGGCACCGGACGCGCTCGGCAAGGTTCCATTCGCGCGGCCCAGTGGAAAGGTGGTGGTAAGGTGCACACACCTCACCCGCGCAAGTACACTCAGGCGATGCCATTAAAAATGCGCCGTATGGCGTTGCGATCGGCGCTTTCGGTAAAGGCTTCAGAAGCGGGTATTGTTGTGGTGGATGAGTTAAGACTGCCGGAGGCAAAAACGCGTTTGATGGCACAGGCTTTGGATACGCTGGTTGGAAATGCCAGTGCGCTTATTCTCATCCCGGCCAAGGAAAATTACGAGATGGTTATTCGGTCGACCAGTAATATTCCGGATGCCAAAGTGTTGCTGGCCAATTATCTCAATATCCGCGATTTGATGGTGTTTGACAAAGTTGTGATGCCTTTGTCGGCGCTGGAAGCGATAAACACCCATCTGGGTTAGGCTGGAGGAAAAGATGAGCACAATTTATGATGTACTCCGCCGTCCATTGGTGACTGAAAAATCGAATTATCAATTGAGCAAACTGCATCAATACGCCTTTGAAGTGGCGGATGATGCCACTCGAACGCTCGTAAAAGATGCGGTAGAAACCCTGTTTAAAGTAACCGTACTGCGGGTAAATATCATCAATACACCAAGAAAATTGTCTCGCCGAGGCCGCAGTCGCCGGATTGGCATCCGAAAGAGCGGTTTTAAAAAGGCGATTGTTACCCTGGCGCCAGACGATCGGATTCCTTTCTTTGAAGGGGTAGAGTGATGGCTGTTAAAGTATATAAACCGGTAACACCCGGTCTGCGAGGTATGACCGGTTACTCTTTTGAGGAAATTACAAAGACCGAGCCGGAACGTTCGTTGGTTGTCGTGCTGAAAAAGCATGCTGGCCGTAATTTTTACGGCCGCGTTACAGTCCGTCATCGTGGCGGGGGCAATCGCCGTTTCTTGCGTGTCATTGATTTCAAGCGCGATAAACGTGATATCCCGGCGCGGGTCACAGCGATTGAATATGATCCCAATCGCACAGCCCGCTTGGCACTGTTAACCTATGCGGATGGTGAAAAGCGTTATATTATCGCTCCGCTTGGTTTGAAAGTGGGTGATGTCGTAATGGCTGGGCCTGGTGCAGAAATTCGCCCAGGTAATAGCCTGCCGATTTCCAGCATTCCGGTTGGTACGGTTATCCACAATATCGAACTGCGGCCGAATGGCGGTGGTCAGTTGGTACGTGCTGCGGGTGGATCAGCTCAGTTGCTGGCGAAAGAAGGCGACTACGCCCAGATCCGTTTGCCCTCTGGTGAGGTCCGGTTAGTGCGCCAGGTTTGTTACGCAACGATTGGACAGGTTGGCAATGTGGAGCATAGCAATATCAAACTGGGCAAGGCGGGACGCAAGCGCCATCTGGGCATTCGCCCGACCGTGCGTGGTACGGCAATGTCGCCGCGTGATCATCCGCACGGTGGTGGTGAAGGACGTCAACCTGTTGGTATGCCCGGACCGAAAACTCCGTGGGGCAAGCCAACGCGTGGTTATAAAACCCGTCGCAACAAACAGACGGATAAGTACATCGTTCGTCGTCGCAATCAGGGCGGCGGTCGGTAGTCTGGTCCAGGAAATTTCTGGTAAGTGAGGGACGAATTATGTCACGTTCTTTGAAAAAGGGGCCGTTTGTATCGCCCAAGCTACTCAAGAAGATCGAAGCTATGAATGCTCGAGGCGAAAAGAAGGTCATTCGTACCTGGAGCCGGGCAAGCACGATTTTCCCGCAATTTGTCGGGCACACTATCGCAGTTCATGATGGGCGCCGTCACGTGCCGATTTACATTACCGAGAATATGGTGGGGCACCGGCTAGGTGAGTTTGCACCTACCCGACATTTTCGTGGGCACGTAGCAGAGAAATCAAGCAAGAGGTAAGCTATGGCGACCGATATTCGTGCAAAACTAAGTTATTGTGGTGTTTCGGCTCAAAAAGCTCGCCTGGTGATTGATCTGGTGCGTGGAAAACCGGCGGTGGAAGCCTTGAACATCCTGAAATTTACACCTAAGGTAGCTGCTCGCCATGTGCATAAGTTGCTGTTGTCTGCGGTGGCTAATGCTGAGGAAAACTTTGGTGTCAGCCGGGATGATTTATATATTTACAAGATTACTGCAGACGAAGCCCCAACCCGTAAGTGGCGCCGCTTCGGTGCACGTGGACGGTTCAAACCGATTTTGAGACGTTCATCGCATATTACGATTGTGCTGCGAGAACAACAGTAAAGGAAAGACACCAGGAGAGCATATGGGTCGAAAAGTTCATCCGATAGGATTTCGTCTGAAGATTAACCGCCCATGGGATGGGCGTTGGTATGCCGATGGTATGGAGTATACCGAACAGCTTCACCAGGATTTAGCCATTCGCAAGTTGGTGCATCAGGAAGCAGGTAAGGCGGGTGTCTCGTTGGTTGAAGTGGAGCGCTTCCCGGGTAAGGTGAAGGTTGTTATCAATACTGCCAAACCGGGCATTTTGATCGGCCGCAAAGGCGAAACGGTCAAGAAGATTCGTCAGGATTTGGAAGCATTGACCGGTAAAAAGATTGATCTGGAAATCAAGGAGATCAAGTATCCGGATTTGGATGCCCATCTCGTTGCGTTGAACATTGCCGGTCAGATTGAGCGGCGTGTCAGCTATCGCCGTGCAATGAAGCGCGCCATCCAGCAAGCCATGCGACAGGGTGCGCAGGGTTGCAAGATTGAAGTCGCTGGCCGGTTAAGTGGTGCGGAAATGGCGCGCAGCGTCTGGCTGCGCGAGGGTCGCGTCCCATTACAAACCTTGCGAGCGGATATTGATTTTGCCCGTGCAGAAGCATTAACCACTTATGGGCAAATCGGCATCAAGGTCTGGATATACAAAGGTGAGGTTTTGCCGGAAGTGGAAGAGAAAGTTGAAGCCACGGAAGGCGTGTATGTCAGTGAATAATCATAAAGCCGGGGATATTTCCTGGCTGGGATGAGAGGTTGTCATGATGTTAATGCCAAAGCGAGTTAAATACCGCAAGCAACAACGTGGCCGAATGCGAGGTAAAGCATTACGGGGCGCCGAGGTGACATTTGGCGAGTTTGGCTTGCAAGCATTAGAACCTGGTTGGGTAACCGCGCGACAGATTGAAGCTGCACGCCGCGCTCTTGTGCGTGTGATGCGCCGCCGTGGCAAGTTGTGGATTCGCATATTTCCGGATAAGCCCTATACACAAAAGCCTCCTGAAACCCGTATGGGCAAAGGGAAAGGTGGCGTGGAGTACTGGGTTGCCGTGGTTCGTCCGGGTCGTATTATGTTTGAAATTGGCGGACTGCCGCCTCATGTTTCTGTGGAGGCTTTAGAACAGGCAGCTTATAAATTGTCCATCAAAACTAAAGTTGTTGCGCGCCACGAGGGCGTTGTAGTAGGAGAGCAAGAATGAAAACGGCAGAGATTAGACTCTTGTCTACGGAAGAGTTGCGAACAAAACTGGCAGATGCACGCCAGGAGTTAATGAACCTGCGTTTCCAGTTTGTCACCGGGCAATTAACCGATACCAGCCGTTTAAGCAAAGCTCGTCGTGTAGTTGCGCGCTTTGAGACTATTCTGCGCGAGCGCGAACTTGGCTTGAATCAGGAAGGTGTGAAATGAACGAGCGACGCCGTCTAATTGGGGTTGTCAAAAGCAATAAGATGACAAAAACGGTAGTTGTCGAGATTAAGCGTACATTTCGACATCCCCTGTACCAGAAGGTGGTGCATGCTACAAAACGTGTTAAAGCCCACGATGAACATGCCTGTCAGGTTGGGGACGAAGTGCAAATTGTTGAATCTCGCCCGTTATCTGCTCAGAAACGCTGGGTTGTTGAAAAAGTCATCAAGCGATCTGTGGAAGATCTTGAGTCGGGAGAGTAAGCCATGATTCAACAGGAAACACGTTTGAAGGTAGCCGACAACACAGGCGCACGCGAACTGCTGGTGATTCATATCATGGGCGGGTCTAAACGCCGCTATGGTCATGTTGGTGATGTGGTCATTTGCACGGTTAAATCCGCTGCTCCGCAGGGTTCTGTTAAAAAAAGTGACATTGTCAAGGCGGTGATTGTGCGCTGTGCAAAGGAATGGCGGCGTGAAGATGGTTCATCTATCCGCTTTGATGACAATGCTGCGGTGATTCTGGATAATGAAGGCGTCAACCCGCGTGGTAGCCGTATTTTTGGCCCTGTAGCACGTGAGCTACGTGAGAAGGGCTTTATGAAAATCGTTTCCCTGGCACCGGAAGTATTATAGGGACAGGAGCTGGAAATGAAAGTGAAGATTCGTAAAGGTGATACCGTTGAAGTTATCGCCGGTCGTGATGAGGATAAAGGCAAACGAGGTGAAGTCATTAAAGTGATGCCGGATGAACATCGGGTAGTAGTTCAGGGTGTCAATCTGCGCACCAAACATCAGCGCCAGGTTCAGGCGCAGGGTCGAACTGTGAACCCCGGAAAAGTTCGCTTCGAGTCCTCAATTGATATTTCAAATGTCATGTTGGTCTGCCCGAAGTGCAATAAGCCCACCCGGGTTGGCCTTTCGCGAGATGGAAACAAGGTGCAGCGGGTTTGCAAAGAATGTGCTGCTCTGATTGATGAATAAATGACCCGCGTGGAGTGTGCCGATGAATAGGTTAAAAGAAAAGTACTTGAAGGAAGTAGCGCCAGCCTTGATGAAATCGTTGGGCCTGGGCAATGTGATGCAGGTTCCGCGCATTGAGAAGGTGGTCATCAATATTGGTTTAGGTGAAGCGCTGGATAATCCGAAGGCGTTGGACGCGGCAACCAATGATTTGATGATGATCACCGGGCAAAAGCCGATTATCACCAAAGCCCGTAAGAGCATCGCCAACTTTAAATTGCGCGAAGGTCGCGCGATAGGATGCAAGGTGACGTTGCGTGGCGAGCGAATGTGGGCATTTTTAGATCGCTTATTAAACATTGCATTGCCGCGTGTACGCGATTTTCGCGGGGTTTCACGCGATGCGTTCGATGGACGTGGTAGTTATACGTTAGGTTTGCGCGAGCAACTGATTTTTCCCGAAATTGAGTATGACAAAATTGACAAAATTCGCGGGATGGAGATCACGGTTGTGACCAGCGCTTCATCTGATGACCAGGCAGCTTTGCTGTTGGAAATGCTGGGCATGCCTTTCAGGAAGGGTTAATATGGCAAAGAAGTGCATGATGTATCGTGAAATGCGGCGAAAATATCCAAATCAGGTGCGAAATCGCTGTCGGGTTTGCGGACGCCCGCGCGGTTACCTGCGCCGGTTTGGGTTGTGTCGGATCTGTTTTCGTGATTTGGCACTCAGGGGACAAATCCCTGGCGTTGTAAAATCATCCTGGTAGGCAGGCGGAGGGAACAACAATGAGCGTGAACGATCCGATAGCTGATATGTTAACTCGCATTCGCAATGCGGTAATGGCTGGACAGACTGTAGTAGCGATGCCAGCCTCGAAAATAAAGCTCGAGATAGCTCGAATTTTGAAAGAAGAAGGCTTTATCGAGGATTATGAAGAGGTAGAGGGTAGTAAGCCTTCTCACAAAACCCTGCGCGTGCGGATTAAATATGTGGGTGAGCGACGCCAACGTCGTCCTGTGATCACGGGCATTGAACGGGTGAGTCGTCCTGGGCGTCGTGTTTATACTCAAAAGCAGAATATTCCCTGGGTGCTGTCCGGGATAGGTGTTGCTATCCTGTCCACCCCGAAGGGTGTCATGACCGGCCAGCGCGCCCGTCAATTGGGTGTGGGTGGCGAGATCATTTGCAAGGTCTGGTGACCTGCGGGAATAAGGAGGTAAGAACGTGTCTCGAATTGGACGTTTGCCAGTCACTATTCCGGCTGGTGTGCAGGTCAATATTGACGGAAGTGAAGTGCAGGTGAGGGGCCCCAAGGGCGAACTCAAACGCAGCTTCTCCCCGCTGGTTTCAATCTCGATGGAAGGGGACCAGCTACTTGTTCAACGCAGCTCAGATGAGCCCACTGCGCGAGCGTTGCATGGAACGACGCGAGCCTTAATTCAGAATATGGTAACAGGCGTTAGCTCTGGCTTCACCACGATTCTGGAAATTGATGGGGTCGGGTATCGTGCGGAAATGGATGGTAAAAACCTGGTGCTTTATGTTGGATACTCTCATCCAGTTGTTGTTGAACCGCCAGCAGGTATTACATTTGATGTGGACACTAAAACACGGCAAGTGAAGGTGATGGGTTTTGATAAAGAGCAGCTAGGTCAGCTTTGCGCAAATATCCGCAAAATCCGTCCTCCTGAACCCTACAAGGGTAAAGGGATTCATTATCTGGGCGAGAAGATTCGCCGCAAAGCTGGTAAATCTGGAAAGGCCAAGAAGTAGGAGTAGCTATGGCAAAATTATCTCGAAAAGAAGCCAGGTTGCGAAGACACCAGCGAGTGCGCAAGCATCTTGAGGGATCGCCGGAACGCCCCCGTCTTAATGTGTTTAGAAGCACCGCAGAAATCTATGCTCAGGTGATTGACGATCAGGCAGGACATACGCTGGTGGCAGCCTCGAGCATTGATCATGAACTACGTGATAAGGTCAAAGGCCTGAACAAAACAGAACAGGCTCGTCTGGTTGGCAAGACAATTGCCGAACGTGCCAGGGAAAAAGGCATTCACACGGTTGTGTTTGACCGTGGTGGCTTCAAGTATATTGGTCGGGTGAAAGCTCTGGCAGATGGCGCTCGTGAAGCCGGTCTGGAGTTCTAAGGCGAAGAAACAGAAAAGAGGCTTTGACGATGGACTTGATGGAATATACACCTTTGGTAGATGAACAGTACGATGAGCGCGTGATTGAAATTGCGCGCGTGGCGAAAGTGGTTAAAGGCGGTCGCCGGTTTCAGTTTCGTGTAACGGTGGTTGTTGGTGATAATCGCGGTAAAGTCGGACTGGGTGTTGGCAAAGCGAATGCGGTGCCGGATGCGATGCGCAAAGCCAGCGAGCATGCCCGCAAGGCAATGAAAGATGTTGTCATTACCGGCACAACGATCCCACATGAAGTGATCGGCAAGGTCGGCGGGGCACGTGTGCTGCTCAAGCCAGCTTCACCCGGTACGGGTGTGATCGCCGCAGGCGGCGTGCGCGCAGTGTTGGAAGCGGCAGGTATCCGGGATATCTTAACCAAGTCGCTGGGGAGTGCGAATGTACTGAATGTGGTTAAGGCAACATTCCTCGCCTTGGATCAGTTGAAATCTGCCGAAGAAGAAGCTGCCCGTCGCGGAAAATCCGCACAGGATCTCATTCCATTCTGGGAGCGGAGGAAACAGCATGCCTAAGAAGAGTCAACCTGTAAAGAAGTTGCGCATCACACTGGTGAAAAGTGCGATTGGTTATTCGGAACGTCATAAAGCGACTGTGCGGGCGCTAGGCTTGCGCCATTTGAACCAAACGGTTGAACATGTGGATAGCCCTACCCTGCGGGGTATGCTGGCGAAAGTTAATCATCTGGTTGTAGTTGAGCAGGTAGAGCAATGAAATTGCATGAACTTATTCCAAACGAAGGCGCCAAAAAGGCGCGCAAACGAGTGGGACGTGGCATTGCTGCCGGGCAAGGAAAAACGGCAGGTCATGGTACAAAAGGTCAAGGTGCACGCTCTGGTGAAGGTGGACATCTTTACCGACAGGGTGGCAACCTGCCTTTCTATCGCCGGTTACCCTTCATGCGAGGTGAAGGTTTCACCCCGCCCAATCAGGTTGAATACAACGAAATCAACCTGTCGCAACTGGAACGTTTTAATGCTGGGACGGAAGTAACTCCGGAATTGTTGGCCAGTGAGAATATGCTGAAGAAGAACAGCAATCCAATAGTGATTTTGGGTAATGGCGAAATTAATGTACCTCTCAAGGTTCGTGTGCATCGCGTGAGCAAGGGCGCACGCGCCAAGATTGAAGCTGCAGGTGGCAGCGTCGAAATTATCTCCTGATTGTCCAATCAGGTAAAGGAGAACCACACATGAAGCGTTCAGCCTGGCGCTATCTGTGGAAGTCAATTGATATCCGAAAGAAGCTGTTAATTACGCTACTGATTCTGATCTTGTATCGTCTGGCTGCGAATATTCCAGTGCCGGGTATTGACCGGACAGTGCTGGAACAGCTTGCGCAACAGGGTGGAGCGGCAGGTAACCTGTTTAACCTGCTGGATTTGCTCTCCGGTGGTACGGTGTCCAATTTCTCAATCCTGGCAATGGGCGTGTATCCGTATATCACTGCGCAAATTATCTTGCAGCTTTTAGTTCCAATTATCCCGGCACTCGAACGCAGAATGAAAGACAATCCGCGCGAGGGGCAGAAGTTTATGGAGCGCTGGACGGTGATTTTGACTGTCCCGATGGCTCTGCTTTCGGCAGTCGGGCAGATCAATATCTTTAACTCGTTTGTACCTGGACAATCCATCCTGACTGCTTACGGCTTCTCTGGTGAGGCTTTATTGCCAACCCTGGCGACCCTGTTAAGCATGGTGGCAGGCACAATGTTCGGTATCTGGCTGGGACAATTGATTTCAGAGTATGGCATTCCCAATCAGGGTCTTTCGTTGATTATCTTTTCGGGAATTGTGGCGCGCATTCCCAGCCATTTGGGTTCAATCCTCAGTGATAGAACCAATGGTTGGTGGCTGTTGTTAGTGATCCTGGTCATTTTGAGTCTGGCGATCTTTGCTATCGTCTTTGTCCAACAGGGGCGTCGGAATGTGCCTGTTCTCTTTCCGGGGCGGCGCATTGGCAATCGCATGTCCATGCCGGTGCGTAGCAACCTGCCATTGATGGTCAATATGGCAGGTATGATCCCGTTGATTTTTGCTCAATCCTTTCTTACCTTCCCAACTATCGTGGCAAGCTACTTTGTTCAATCACAATCGGAGTTTGTCAAGAATGTGGCGTTGGGAATTACACGAATTTTCGGAGCAAACACGGGGTGGTATTCGTTAGTATATTTTGTGACTGTTGTGCTGTTTACCTTCTTCTACACCGATGTGCTTTTTACACAACAGAATTACGGTGAAAACCTGAAGAAACAAGGTGCGCAGATTCCCGGCGTGGTACGCGGTGCGCCCACACAAAAGTATCTGACAAAAGTCCAGCGCCGCATCACGCTGCCAGGGGCTGTCTTTCTGGGTGCTATTGCTGTGCTTCCCTATTTATTGGGGATGATCTTGCCAGTGGGCGCTCGACAGGCAGGGTTGTTCCTAATCTCTTCGGCTGGATTGCTCATTGTTGTCGGTGTTGTGCGGGATACGTTCAATATCATTGAGGCAGAGCTTAAGCTGCACGGTTACGAAGAGAGTCTGCTCAAGGGGTAAGAGGCAATGGCGTTGTATATTGTCCTGCTGGGTCCTCCAGGTGCCGGAAAAGGTACACAGGCAAAAGTGATTGCCGAAAGGGAGAAATTGGTTCATGTTTCTTCCGGTGATCTGTTTCGCGAGAACCTGAAGCTGCAAACTGAACTGGGCAAGCTGGCACAGAGCTATATGGACCGCGGCGAACTGGTGCCAGATGATATTACCATTGCAATGGTGCGCGAGCGGCTATCCCAACCAGATTGCACACAGGGTGCTCTGCTGGATGGTTTCCCCCGCACACCGGCGCAGGCAAAGGCATTGGACGATTTGCTGGCAACATGGGGAAGCCGGATCAATCTCGTCCCGTATATCGCTGTTGCACCTGAAGTATTAATTGAGCGGTTAGGCGGACGTTGGTCATGTCGCGCTGAAGGGCATGTCTATCATGAGAAGTATAACCCACCTAAGGTGATGGGGCGCTGTGATATTGATGGTTCCGAATTGTATCAGCGCGAGGATGATAAACCTGAAACAGTTAAAAACCGCATTCGCGTGTATATGGAACAAACTGCGCCTTTGATCGCCTATTACCGCGAGCGCGGGCTTTTGGTCGAGGTGGATGGCACCCAGCCAATTGAACTCGTGTCAGAGCAACTGTTGAAAGCAATTGCAAAGGTGCGTTCATGAGTTGGGATCGCCAGATCACGATTAAGAGCCCCGAGGAAATTGCCATCATGCGAGAAGCCGGCAAGATCAACGCTGAAGCGCTGGCTGCGGCACATGCTGTGATTCGCCCAGGTGCCACGACGGCGGACGTTAACGCGGCAGTGGAAGAGGTTTTGAAAAAATATGGCGTTTATTCGCCTTTCAAGAATTACCCTGGACCATATCCTTATCCTGCCAGCAGTTGCGTCAGTGTTAACGATGAGCTGGTGCATGGTATTCCAAATCCAAAGCGGAAACTGCAACAGGGTGACATTGTCTCTGTGGATTGTGGGACGGTTTATGAGGGCTTTGTGGCCGATTCGGCGTTCACTGCGCCGGTTGGTGAGGTATCAGAGCAGGTTAAAAAGTTATTGTATGTTACTGAGCAGGCGTTGTTTGTTGGAATCGCTCAAATGATGGCTGGGAAACGGGTTGGCGATGTATCTTCGGCGATCCAAAAGTTTGTCGAGGGTAATGGTTTCTATGTAACCCGGGTGTACACTGGCCATGGGGTTGGGCGCCAAATGCATGAGGGTCCGCAAGTGCCGAACTATGGTAGCGCCGGACGCGGTATGCTTCTGCGACGCGGAATGACAATAGCCCTGGAGCCAATGGTGTTGATTGGGACCCCGGAAACCAAGGTGTTAAGCGACCAGTGGACGGTGGCTTCCCGTGATGGATCCTACACTGCTCATTTTGAACACACGGTGGCGATCACCGAGGATGGGCCGATGATTTTGACTTTGTTAGATGATGGTCGGAATCCCTGGCAAGTGGAGACTGGACATATTTTATATCATTCGATATAATCTTTGTTTTGGCTATCAAGCCGCTGTATTTTTAGAAGGAGAGATTATGAAAGTATCTACATCTATCCGTAAACGGTGTGCAAAATGCAAAATTGTCAAGCGAGGCGGCCGTTTATACATCATCTGTGAAAATCCTAAGCACAAGCAGCGACAGGGGTAGGAACCTATGGCGAGAATTGAAGGTGTTGATCTTCCGCGCAATAAACGGGTCGAAGTAGCTTTGACCTACATTTATGGCATTGGACTTTCGCGCTCGCGTCAGATTTTGAATGCAACTAAAGTGAATCCTGATACACGGGTGAAAGATCTGAGTGAGGCTGAGGCAAGCGCCTTAAGAGATTATATTGCCAAGAATTACAAGGTCGAAGGTGACCTGCGCCGCGAGGTGCAGATGAACATTAAACGATTGATTGAAATTGGCTGCTATCGTGGGTTGCGCCATCGCCGGAATTTGCCTGTTCGCGGACAGCGCACACGCACGAACGCCCGCACGATGAAGGGCCCGCGCAAGACTGTGGCAGGTCGTGGACGCCGTCGAGGAGCAGCGAAGAAATAGCCTTCTATGCACCCGGCTCGACCAGTTTGGGAACCTTCCTCTCCCTGCGGCTGCCTGGTCGGAGGCTGATGGCAAGGAGGTTGGAGGTAGAAACGAGACTGAAAACGAGGGAATATGGCACAAAATGTACGTTCAACGCGTCGCGCAGCTTCTGCGCGCAAAACAAAGCGCACGCTGTCCTCTGCACAGGTGCACATTTTCGCTTCCTTCAATAATACGATTGTGACGGTGACGGATCAACAGGGCAACACTGTATGCTGGGGGAGCTCTGGATCAGCGGGTTTCAAGGGTTCTCGCAAGAGCACACCTTTCGCTGCCCGTCTGGCTGCCGAACAGGCAATCAAAGCTGCCCAGGGTATGGGTGTTCAGGAAGTTGATCTAATCATTAAGGGACCTGGTCCCGGACGCGAAGCGGCTATTCGCGCAGTGCAGTCCATGGGGATCAAGGTGCGTTCGATAGCAGATGTGACGCCGGTTCCACATAACGGTTGCCGGCCTCCGAAGAAACGCCGCGTGTAGGAGTGAGGGAGAAATATGGCAAGATATATTGGTCCGGCTTGTAAATTGTGCCGGCGTGAAGGTGAAAAGTTGTTTTTGAAGGGCGAACGCTGTTTTACGCCCAAATGCGCCTTTGAGCGGCGCAGTTATGCACCGGGTGAGCATGGCCGCGCAAGTCAATCGCGTGGTGAGCGAGTGTCAGATTATTCGCGGCAATTGCGCGCCAAGCAAAAAGCGCGCCGGCTCTACGGTATCCTGGAACGGCAATTCCGCCGCTATTTTTCCGTTGCTTTGCGCAAGCGCGGTCTGACTGGTTTGAACCTGTTGCAGACTCTGGAATTGCGGCTGGATAATGTGGTCTTCCGCATGGGGTTGGCAGAAAACCGCGCTCAGGCGCGCCAGCTGGTTACGCATGGCCATTTTTTGGTTAACGGCCGACGGACAGACATTCCATCTATGCTTCTCCGCCCGGGTGATAAAATTTCCGTGCGCGAAGGCTCACGGTCTCGTCCCTTCTTTAAGGAGCTGGCAGATTTCGCCGAGAAACGCAATTGTGCTCTCTGGCTCGACCGCGATTTGAGCACTTTGAGCGGGCGTGTGTTGCGCTTGCCGGAACGAGCCGAAATTGATGGAAACCTGAGTGAGCAGCTCATTGTTGAGTACTACTCGCGCTAGTATTGATTTATCCAGTGCGCGGGAACATGGGGTGCGCTGGAAAGAGGTGAACCGTGACAATGCTAAGTAATTTGGTTACACCAAAGGTTGAACGAGAAGCTGAAGCGCGTAACTATGGTAAGTTTGTCATCAGCCCCCTCGAACGGGGATATGGTGTCACACTGGGTAATGCGCTGCGGCGAGTCTTGCTCTCCTCTCTGGAGGGTGCAGCGGTTACATCTATTCGTATCTCGGATGTGCTGCATGAGTTCAGTGATATTCCCGGGGTGCGTGAGGATGTGATCCAAGTCATGCTGCAGATCAAGCAATTGCGGATGAAATTGCATGATGTGGACACAGCTCATCTTCACCTTGACGTGCGTGGCAGCGGCATTGTAACCGCGGCTGATATTCAAGTGCCTGCCGAGGTGGAGATCGTTAACCCGGATCTCTATCTGTTCACGGTGGATGCCAGCCGGCTGAACCTGGAAATTGACATGACGGTTGAGCGTGGGCGTGGTTATTCACCGGCGAACGAACGCAGCGGTCGTTTGCCGATTGGTGAATTGCCGGTGGATGCTGTCTTTAGTCCTGTGCGCCGGGTGAATTGGTCAGTGGGTGCTGCGCGCGTTGGGCAAAGCACCAATTATGACCGCTTGCTGCTTGAAATTTGGACAGATGGCACAATAACGCCGGAGAATGCTCTGGGAACCGCTTCAAAAATTTTGATCGAGCATTTGCGTTATATCTCCGGCATTGGAGAAGAGCCGCTGTTTGTCAGTCCTGAAAGAGAGCAGGTTGCAGGTCGGTTGACCAGCGAAGCCGCTGAAACGCCGATTGAAAATCTTGACCTTTCTGTCCGGGTATTCAATTCACTCAAACGTACTGGCATTACCACTGTTGGCGATGTGTTGGAACTGCTCGAAAAGGGTAATGAGGCGGTAATGTCCATACGCAACTTTGGCGAAAAGAGCCTGGACGAGTTGCGACAGAAAATGATAGAAAAAGGCTATCTGCAAGAAGAGAAAACTAGGGAGTAAGTGAGATGCGACATCAAGTTGCTGGTAAGAAACTTGGGCGAAGCAAAGGCCAACGCAATGGATTGCGCCGGACGATGGTGCGGCAACTGTTCGCGCATGAGAAGATTAAAACGACTCGCGCCAAAGCCTTGTTTATTCGTGGTGAGGCGGAACGGTTGATCACACTGGCACGGAATAGCGAAAAAGCCAGTGAGGTTGAGAAAGTCAGCGCCCGCCGGTTGGCTGCGGCTCGTCTTGGCAATGATCCGGATACGGTAAAGAAGTTATTTGATGAAATTGGACCACGTTACGCTAACCGCGCTGGAGGCTATACGCGCATCTTTCGTTTAGGACCCCGGCAGGGTGATAATGCTGAGATGGTCCTGTTGACCCTGGTTGAGGGATAAACCATCCGGAAAAAGCCGGATTGGGATGGCACGTTACCAGTTGATTCTTGCCTACGATGGGACGCACTTCTATGGTTTTCAGCGCCAGGGAAGACAGCGTACCGTGCAGATAGAGGTTGAGGCAGCCTTACGGAAACTTGGATGGCAGGGCAAAACACTGCTGGCGGCTGGGCGAACGGATAGCGGTGTCCATGCGGCTGGGCAGGTAGTAGCGGTTGATCTGGATTGGCAGCATACGCCGGAAGAACTAGGTCATGCGCTGAATGCTCATCTGCCGGAAGATATTGCGGTAAAAGATGTTCTGCCAACAAACCCGAATTTTCACCCGCGCTATGATGCTGTTGCTCGCTGTTATGAATATCACATTTATTGCGAGCCTCAGCGCAACCCGCTCTATGAGCGGTATGCCTGGCGGGTTTGGCCAGCGATTGACCTGACAATCCTGGAAGCTGCCGCTGAACTTTTTGGTGGTACACATGACTTTGTTGCTTTTGGAACCCCGCCCCGTACCGGAGGCAGCACGCGGCGTACCATCATGGCGACTGGCTGGCGAAAGGCAGAGGAACGCCTTCGTTTTGAAGTTACTGCCGATGCGTTTCTCTATCATATGGTTCGCCGAATGGTCTTTGTTCAGGTGGCAGTGGCACAAGGCAAAATCAGCCTGAAAGATTTGGAAATGGCTATTCATCAGGCAACAGCGTTACCCCCTGGCCTTGCGCCAGCAAAAGGTCTGGTTTTGAAACAGGTTGTATATGCCGGAAGTTAGCAGGCAAGAGTCAGAAAACAAGAAATTTTGTCAGTGGAGATGATGACAGTGGAAAAGACCTACGTCATTAAAGGAAAAACCGAACCGAACTGGATGTTGGTGGACGCGAGCCAACAAAATCTAGGTCGGTTGGCTACCAGAATTGCCAGTGTGTTGTTGGGTAAGCATAAGCCTACTTATACCCCTGGCGTGGATATGGGTGATTATGTGATTGTGATCAACGCCAGCCAGCTTGCTTTCAGTCCAAAACGACTGGAGACTAAATGGTATCATCGGCATTCTGGTTATCCGGGCGGACTTACTTCAACCCGGTTGCGCGACATGATGAAAACCTACCCGGAACGCGTCGTCCGCGCTGCGGTTTGGGGTATGTTGCCACATAACAGAATGGGCCGCAAGCTGCTTAAGCGCCTCAAAGTCTATGCGGGGAATGAACACCCGCATGTAGCACAGAATCCGCAACCCATGCTTTAAAGGAGTTAAGAAAAAATGTCTGTTCAATATTTTGAGGGCGTTGGTCGTCGTAAGGAAGCCACGGCTCGCGTACGTGTGATGATGGGAAGCGGGCACTTTACAGTCAATGAGAAACCGTTGGAAGATTTTTTCACCAGACTAGGCGATGTGGAAGCCATTCTGGCGCCTCTGCAGGCTGCCGGTTATGAGCGGGGCGCTTATGATGTCACTGTAAAGGTACATGGCGGCGGCGTTACCGGTCAGACCGATGCAGTACAGCTTGGTCTGGCGCGCGCTCTGGTTAAAATGAACCCCGAACTTGTTGCCACACTGCGCAAAGGCGGTTTCCTGACCCGCGATCCGCGCATCAAAGAGCGGAAGAAACCTGGTCTCAAACGCGCACGCAAGGCTCCAACCTACACCAAACGTTGATTTTTGCATGGCAGTTTCCCTGTCGTTCAAGGTTTTTGCAACTGGCAGGGGCATTGCTTGGCAAGAATACTGGCGGGTTTCCCCTCTTCTTGGTTTTGAGAAGAGGGGAAACCTGAATTTATCTTGAGTATTGAAATATGAAACAAAATGATCAGTCCAGTGGGATAACCATTCTGGGTTTAGGACCCGGTAATCCGCAGCATCTCACCCGTTCGGCATGGGAGTGGCTCAACCAAATTACCGAAGTATATCTACGGACAATTCATCATCCGCTTGTTTCAGCTCTCCCATCTGGTTTGAAAGTACTTTCATTTGACGAATTCTATGAGCAGAATGAGACCTTTGAGAGAGTATATCAACAAATTGTGGAGAAAGTGCTGGAGTTGGGCCAAAGCTCATCAGGGGTAACGTATGCGGTGCCTGGACATCCATTTGTTGCCGAAGCGACCTGCCCGGAAATTGTGCGCAGGGCAGAGGCATTGGGTATCCCCGTGCAGGTGATTGAGGGATTGAGTTTTCTCGAACCAACTTTTACCGCTTTGGGAGTGGATCCTTTCCCCCAAATGACACTGGTGGATGCCCTGGAGCTTGGTACGGCTTATCATCCGACATTTCCGCCATCAGTTCCGGTGCTGATTACACAGATTTATTCGCGTGAGGTTGCTGCGAATGTCAAACTGACGTTGAACGAAGTGTATCCTGATAACTATCTGGTGCGTCTGGTGCATGCCGCGGGAACGGAGCATCAAGTTGTGGAAGATTTACCACTATATGAAATTGACCGTAGCTCGCGAATAGGTTTGCTTACGACATTGTACCTTCCGGCGATGGAGAAGGAAACCTCGTTTGAGGAATTTCAGGCACTCATTGCTCACCTGCGTTCACCGGAAGGTTGCCCCTGGGATCGCGAACAAACCCATCAGACTTTGCGCACTAATTTGTTGGAGGAATCTTATGAGGTGCTGACGGCACTGGATGCTGATGATCCGGCAGCATTGTGTGAGGAGCTTGGGGATTTGATGCTTCAAATCGTCTTGCATGCGCAGATTGCCTCTGAGTTAGGAGAATTTAAGATGACGGATGTACTGGCAGGGATTCACCACAAGATCGTTCGCCGTCATCCGCATGTATTTGGAGAATTGAAGCTTGATAGCTCAGATCGAGTAGTGCGCAACTGGGAAGCGTTAAAGGCTGCGGAGCGACGAGCGAACGGCGAGAATGAGATCAAGGGTTTACTTGAAGGTGTATCAAAAGCGTTGCCGGCACTAGCACAAGCGCAGGCTTATCAGGCACGTGCGGCGCGTGTTGGGTTCGACTGGCACGAGATAGCTCCGGTGGTCGAAAAGGTGCGCGAAGAGCTGGATGAATTGCTCCATGCCGGTGATGGAAACGAACGTGAGGATGAGCTGGGTGACTTGTTATTTGCGGTGGTCAACTTGGCGCGTTGGTACAAGGTGGACGCCGAGTCAGCGTTGCGTAGGACGAATGAACGATTTTACAGGCGGTTTAAGTACATTGAAGAGAAAGCCCGACAGAGCGGTCGCGATTTGCACCAGATGAGCCTTGAGGAAATGGACGTACTTTGGGAGGAAGCGAAGGGATTGGAATAAAAAGTTGGGTTTTTAGCGGACAAGTTGGTCGTCTTGGGGGGATTTGTATCCAGAGAGTTTACTGCGGCATTTTGTGAGGATTCTTGGCTGGGCTTTATAAACCTGGCAGATTACCATCATGGTTTGGTTACGCATGAGTGGTGAGTGTATTTGTTTTACCCTAAAAGATATAGATTCTTTGGCGTGAAATTAGTGCTATGATTGAAAAAGAAGAGTTCTTTGCTTTTCACTTGGGAAACGAGAAAACAGGCATCTGTTTTGGTGGGTTCAATCAATCTATGAAAGTATGTTGACAAGCGGTTGTGACCCTGGAGAATCGAAATGAGCAAGCGACCGGGGTGGTGGCAGGGAATGAATAATGAAGTAGCGCCGATATGCCTGCTTTTACTTCTTATTATGGGCTGCATTCCGGGATCGGTGAAGCCTCTGATTGTTGAGACTCCCATGACTATTGTGTTTACCGAGATGCCGGTGGTCACGCCATTGTCACCGCCCGCAAGTCCGGGTGCTGTTACACCGACAAGTATGCCAACCGTGGTTTTAAACATGATGCCCACGTTGATACCTGTACCGCCAATGGGGGCATACTTTGTTGCTCCCACGGGTAATGATGCTAACCTTGGAACGATAGATCAGCCTTGGCAAACGATCCAAAAAGCCGCCGATACTCTCACTGCAGGTAGTATCGTTTATATTCGCTCGGGAATATACCACGAACGAATCATTGCTAAAAATTCTGGAAACCCAGGTAACGAAATTACATATGCAGCCTACCCGGGTGAAACCGCCACGATTGATGGAGACAGCATCATTTTGCCAGATGACCTTGCTGGTCTTTTTGAGATTGAGGATAAAAGCTATATTCGTATCATGGGTTTACGCTTAATCAATTCTGGACCCTTTGCTAATAACACAGCGATTTTGGTTAAGGGTTCAAATCACATTACTATTGAAAACAGTGTAACCTTCAATAC
The DNA here is from genome assembly GCA_020725865.1 of Anaerolinea sp. Lineage (GTDB taxonomy): Bacteria > Chloroflexota > Anaerolineae > Anaerolineales > Anaerolineaceae > DYEC01. Next base: position 19,914 of record DYEC01000015.1, read on the forward strand.
AATGTCGTCAGGCATTGGTGTTTGGGATAGCCAAAATATCATTGTAGCTGGTAATACAATCGAAGCGGGAGGCGTTGGTGGTGGTCAAGAATGCATTACCATAGCTGGCACCACTCGCTTTGAGGTCCGGGACAATACTGTGGTAGATTGCCAAAAAGAGGGCATAGATGCCAAAGATGGATCGTCTCATGGGTTACTCTATCGAAATGTAGTCAATCGTCCGCGCGCTGTAGGGATATACATTGATGCTTGGGACAAAGCAACGCATGACATTGAAGTCTCTCAAAACGTTGTATTCAACTCAAGAGAGAGTTCGGGATTTACAATTGCATCAGAGCAAGGAGGTTTTTTATCACACATCCGGCTTGAAAACAATATTGCGTATCACAATCGTACTTACGGCATAGAAATTTCGCGCTGTTGCACGGATAATCATCCAATGGATACCATCTTTGTTGTAAATAACACTCTTTATGAAAACGGGGGAGATTGGGGCGGAGGTATCCTTGTTGATAATGCTCAAGCGCGAAATGTCGTTATTCGCAATAATGTGTGTAGCCAGAACCTGAATTTCCAAATTGCCATCGCTGCTGATGTTCCAACGCACAATGTATTGGTGGATCACAACATGATTGACGGATATCGTGGTTATGAAGACGAGGTATACGGCAACGATTATAGACTGGGTGATCCACAATTTGAGGACCCCGCGCATGGAAATTTTGGTCTTCGCCGCGGTTCGCAGGCTGTAGATGCTGGATCTGCTATTGGCGCTCCTGATGTGGACTTTGAAGGCAATGTACGGCCGCTGGACGGGGATGGCGATGGAAATGTGCTATTCGATATTGGAGCAGATGAACTGTCATTGGAGTAGCTCATTTTCTGGTGCGTGTTCAACCCCAGGGTGTTGAAGCAGAAACATTTGTGTTATATCGTACCAATTAACAGGATTTAATCCCTGATTGGTTATTCACAGAACTTCTGGACTGACATCAGTATAATAAAAGATAAGACAATTTATTTATAAGAGTTAGTTTTCTCTGCTGAGATTTGAGAGGCAGGTAATTGTCTGGCTGGAAAACTGAAGTAATACTGTGGTTATGAAAAGACGTTCACTGCGCTTCTGGTTGTTTCTGATTTTGTTGCTACTTTCGCTGGCGTTAGTGCTTTATGCAAGCCTGCCTTTTCAGGTTCAGCGGCAGGTATTAACGATGCCAACGCTGCTGGTGCCTGTGCCGTAGGGCAGGCGGTGTGTTTGGGGAGGTAATGTGATCCGGCGGTGGGATTGGAGACCAGTTATTGCAACCGGCGCGCTGGTATGCTTGCTGGCACTTTGGGGGTGTATGCCGGGATTGGTGCAAACTATTACCGTTGAACCTACGGCGGTTGTTCTAGTTACGAAAACACCAGAGGCAACTCGCGCACCTCTGCCTACACCTACAGCACTGGCAATGGAGCAGCGGCTGATGGTTGTGGAATTGCCCAAAAAAATTCGCGCTGGAGATTCGGATGTTCTACGTCTATCGCTGGTTATGGATGAAAGCGGACAAGTCACACCTACTGCTGAGGCTGGAGGGCATGCCGCCAGCGGCGAACCAGTGGAAATCCCAAACCTGTATGATTCATACAATATAATCGCTGAAGCACGGCTGGACTTGGCGGGTATGGAGGTTCAGCCGCAGGGTTCGGTAAAACAGCCCATGCAGCCGGGTGTGCCTGTTGAGTTTGTTTGGAGTCTCAGTCCGAATCATCCGGGAAATTTTCGTGGAATGTTGTGGTTGTACTTAAACCTGATCCCCAAAGCCGGCGGAGCACAGGATCAACGCGCTTTACTGGCGCGCCCGGTTGAGATTAAGGCGGTTACGGTATTGGGGATGGCAGCACCGCTGGCGCGTTGGATTGGGGCGGTTGGATCGGTATTAAGTTTTGTCTTCGGTATTCCCTTTTTGGAAGATTTCCTGCGCAGGTTCTTTAAGAACAAGGAAGCCAAAAACACAAAATCGGAGTTTGCAAAAGACAGTTCTGCTTAGAGTGAGCAGGTTTACTCTGATTACCGGATGAGCGAGCTTCAAATAATTGGTGTATTTGTTTGGCTACCTCATTGATGACGAACAAATAATTAGGTCTTAAAAACTACTTAGAGGATTGAATTAAGGTTTTTTGGGACATTTGTTGGCGTGACGACGGCGAGAAATCGAGATGTGATAGCATGGAACAGAAATTAGCAGGCAAAGTGATTGTTGTCACGGGTGCAACCTCCGGGATAGGACTGGCAACTGTAGATGCACTCGTTCGTCAGGGAACTTCAGTGATTGGTGTAGGCCGTTCAGCAGAGCGTTGCCGGCAGGTTGAAGAGCATTTGCGCCGTCTCAATCCTGAAACGCGACTGGCATACTGTGTTGCTGATCTGGGGTTGCAAAATCAGGTTCACGCTTTAGCCGACGCTATTACAGAACGTTTAGCCGAGTTTGGCGTAGATCATCTGGATGGGCTGATCAACAATGCAGGGACGTTTTCATACTGGTTGACACTGACCGAAGAAGGTTTTGAATTGCAATGGGCTGTTAACCACTTGGCGCCCTTTTTGCTTACCCACTTGCTCATGCCACTTTTACGGAGAGCGCCCTCAGCGCGCGTGGTGACTGTCAGCTCTGCTTCACATTACAATACACGGCTGCGTTGGGATGATATCCAACTGCGCCGCCGCTATAATGGTTTGCTGGCGTATAAACAGACCAAGCTGGCAAATATTCTCTTTACAGTGGAACTAAACCGGCGGCTGGGCGAGCAGAGCGCTATCCGAGCATTTGCTGCCGATCCGGGTCTGGTTAATACAGACATTGGACTTAAAGATAGCTCGTTGATTTCGAGGTTGGTCTGGAATATCCGCCGCAGAGGGGGCAAGCCGCCAGAGGTGGCTGCAAAGGGACTGATTTTTTTAGTCGGCGATCCGTCTCTTGATACGGCAAAGGATGTATACTGGCGCGACGGTTATCTGAAGATTCCCAGCCGGTATGCGCGGGATCTGCAGGCTGCTCAGCGCCTTTGGAAAATCTCGGAACAGATGTGTGGAATTTCATCTTCGGGCTATGGGCTGGGTACGGTTGATGATTTGCGATGAATCAGACCCCAGACGGCAAAATTTGTGAATTGTGATACAATGATTTTATAAAAACTGTCAGGGATGGTGATCATTCTTTGAGGAGAGTCTATGCTGGCTGATTGGTTATACATCGGCATTTTTTTGATCATTTCCTTGTTTTTACCCTCAGTAGCCCTCATTGTAGCAGGTATCCTTGGGCCCAAGAAACCGAATCCCGTAAAAAACTCAACGTATGAATGTGGGGTAGAAACTTTCGGGGAAAGTCTGACACAATTCAAGGTTCAATACTATCTTTATGCGCTGGTTTTTCTTGTTTTTGACGTGGAAGCAATTTTTCTGTATCCTTGGGCAGTTGCTTATCAAGTACAGACAGTCTTCTATGTTGTAGAAGCGATCATCTTTGTTCTTATTTTACTATTCGCATTGTGGTATGCCTGGCGCAAGGGTGCACTTGAATGGGTTTAGTGCTTAATCCCCTGGAGGTTACGTGAGCTTCTGGGTAGACCCTTACCGTTTTCTTTTGGAATGGTTACGCAATCTGCTGATCGGGTGGGGGTTGCCAGCTGACTGGGCGCAGGTTGTCCTTTTTTTTGTGGGGGCATTTGCTTTAGGTACGGCAGCTCTTTTGCTTGTTGTTTTTCTGATCTGGCTCGAGCGCAAAGTTGTAGGGCGTATCCAGGATCGTTTAGGACCTAATCGAGTTGGGCCTTGGGGGATTTTCCAGACAATAGCAGATATTGGCAAGATTTTCACAAAAGAATTTATCACTCCTGTAGGAGTAGATTGGTTGTTATATAATCTGGCGCCGGTTCTTTCGGTGGGTGCAGTGCTGATGCTCTGGGCAGTGATTCCATTGACAATGACCCTGTATGGTGTCAATTTGAATGTGGCAGTGCTCTATATCATTGCGGTTGGCGAGTTGGGGGAAATGGCGGTTATTCTGGCTGGTTGGGGCTCAAATAATAAGTATGCTGTTCTGGCGGCCTTTCGCGCGGTGGCGCAGTTAATTTCGTATGAAGTCCCATTAATTGTGACCCTGTTGTTGCCGGTGATGTTTGCCGGTTCGATGGGGTTGAATGATATTGTGCAGGCACAGTCGGTCTGGTTTATTTTTCTGGCACCTGTGACGGCTCTAATATTCTTCATTGTCAGCATTGCCGAAGTCGGGCGTGCACCGTTCGACCTTGTAGAAGCTGAGTCAGAGCTGGTTTCGGGATTTAATATTGAGTATTCTGGATTGAAGTTTGGATTTTTCTTTGTGGCAGATTTTCTTCATGCCTTTACTATTGCGCTGCTATTTGCAACATTGTTTTTGGGTGGCTGGCGCGGCCCGGGTGCAATCCAGTATCCCGTGCTGGGGTTTGTTTATCTGATGATTAAAACCAGTGTTGTATATTTCATTGTCATCCTTTTGCGTGCCTCGCTTCCGCGTTTCCGTATTGATCAAATGATGAACCTGAACTGGAAACTGCTGACACCACTTTCGATGACTATGCTGGTTTTGACTGCCTTGCTGGATAAGCTCCTTCCTTCATCCCCGCTATTTGTTCGGATTGTTGGAATGGTGGTGATGAATGTGCTTGTTCTGCTTATCCTCAATCAAATTCTGAAGCTCGTCGAAAACCGTCGTCCACGCCCGGTAGTTGCGCCTGTAGTACGCCCGGTGGCGCGCCCACCACAAATCTCCTCTGTGCAAAATGGATCAGGGACATCCTCATGAGTGGGACACAGTTTATCTTCTTGGTTACTGCGGGTGTTACGCTTGCAGCGGCGGTAATGACCGTCAGTGCCCGCAAAATGATGCATGCCGCGTTGTGGCTGGTGCTGGCTTTGACAGGGGTGGCAGTTCTGTTCGCGTTACTTCGGTCAAGCTTTTTTGCCGTGGTGCAGGTGCTTGTTTATATCGGCGCGATTGCCATCCTGATTATTTTTTCAGTAATGTTAACCCGTCGTGTTGTACAGGAGCAACGCCCCAGAGTTAATCGCTTGTGGTGGGTGGCTGCCCTGCTGGCGTTGATGTTATTCACAGGTCTTGTGGCGACGCTGGCCAGTTGGAATGGACTTTATCCCACTGGGCAGGCGGTCGCTGGGCATCCGGAAGATATTGGAGCTCTTGGGCTGGCATTGGTTGATCCTGCTGGCTTTGTTATCCCATTTGAGGTGGCTTCTCTATTATTGCTGGCGGCACTGGTTGGCGCTGTTTTTATTGCGCTAGAGCGGAAAGGAGGCATGCAATGATTCCACTTTCGTGGTATTTGATTTTCGCTGCCCTTTTATTTTGTGTGGGTTTATACGGTGTATTGGCGCGCCGCAATGCAATTGGCATTATGATGGGGGTGGAGTTGATGTTGAACGCGGTGAATATCAATCTGCTTGCGTTTTGGAGCTATCTTTATGCGGACCGTTTAAATGGTCTGGTGTTTGTTGCCATAGTTTTTGTGGCTGCAGCGGCTGAAGCAGCGGTCGGTCTGGCGTTGATTATTTCTGCTTATCGCCGGCGCAATACAGTGATTGCTGAAGAGCTCACTATGCTCAAGGGTTGATTCCGGAGGTAGGATGACGATAGAAACCCTGATATGGTTAATTCCGCTTCCACCAGTTCTGGCTTTCTTTCTGATAGCTGTTTTTGCTTTTAGAAACCGCTCGCTCAGCCATTCGCTTGCGGTAGGCTCAGCAGTGATTTCCTGGGCTGTGAGTATGGTGGTCTTTTATCAGGCAGTCACTACGCCGGCGTTCAACCATCACCCGTTTGTTTCGCAAATTAACTGGTTGCCCTTAGGACAGGGCTGGTTTCGCATTGGTGTACAGGTTGATCCACTGGCAGCCGTAACCTTGTTTTTCGTTGCTTGGACGATTTTGATGATTTTCATCTATAGTGTTGGGTATCATAATTACGGACAGCCGATTGGCGAACACGACCGTCCCGGGCTGCAACCCCATGGGGCGAGTGTAACCGGGGCAGATGGTAAGGTCACACGTGTTCCTTCTGTTGAACCGATGTATGCCCGTTTTTTTGCTTTTATTGCCTTATTCGCTTTTGGGATGTATGCGCTGGTGGTGACGGATAATCTCCTGACGCTCTATATGGCGTGGGAAATTATGGGGTTGTGTTCTTATCTGCTGATTGGTTTCTGGTATGGAAAACCTTCGGCAAGGGATGCAGCGGTTAAGGCTTTTTTGACCACGCGTGTTGGCGATATGTTTATGTTGCTGGGACTGGTAGCATTATACTGGTTAACTGGTACGCTTAATTACCGTCTGATTCTTTCCAATCCTGGTGTTCTGGAACAACTGTCTGAGGCAACATCACCGGTTTTGGGATTGTCTTGGGCGGGGCTGGTAGGCTTACTCATCTTTTTTGGGACGGTGGGAAAGTCCGCTCAATTTCCATTGCATGTCTGGCTGCCGGATGCAATGGAAGGTCCAACCCCGGTTTCAGCAATGATCCATGCAGCAACGATGGTCTCAGCGGGAGTGTATCTGGCGTTGCGTTTCTTTCCGCTTATTTCCGCTGGCTGGACACCGGGCAGCGCGTTGACACCGACTCTGATGGTCATGGCAGCGATTGGCGCGTTTTCTGCTTTGTTTGCCGCATCCATTGCGCTGGCACAGCGGGATATTAAGCGTGTGCTAGCATATTCGACCATTTCTCAACTGGCTTACATGGTGGCAGCTCTAGGGGTTGGGGCATATGTTGCGGCGGCATTTCACCTAGTGACACACGCGTTTTTCAAGGCTTTGCTCTTTTTAGGTTCTGGATCGGTCATTCATGGAATGGAACACGGTGTGTTGCATACTGGCGAGCATATTGACCCGCAGGATATGTTCAACATGGGCGGGTTAAGAAAGAAAATGCCGGTTACGTTCTGGACGTTTCTAATTGGTGGTCTGGCGCTTTCTGGTTTTCCACTGGTGACTGCGGGCTTTTGGTCAAAAGACGAAATTCTATCTGGCGCGCTGGATGGCGGCTATACAGTTGTCTTTGTCATTCTGGCATTTTCAGCTTTGCTGACTGCGTTTTACACTGCCCGCCAGATAACGCTGACCTTTCTTGGACAACCACGCACAGGTTCGGCAGAGCATGCACACGAATCAAAGCCAGTGATGACATTACCGCTGGTCGGATTGGCTGTTTTTGCTGTAGCTGTAGGCTGGGCAGGTATTCCAGAAGATTTTCCGATTTTAGGGGGATTGTTGCCAAACTGGTTTGAGCACTTCGTTGGCAGTATGCTGGCGGGACATGGTGAGGGGAGACTTGTTGGGCATAGCTCGCTCCCGCTGATTATATCGCTGATTGTGGCGCCGCTTGGTTTGGGGTTGGGCTGGTGGGTTTACCGAGCTGTTCCGGCAAAGGCTGCTGACCCATTGCAGTATGTTCTGGGTCCGGTTTATCCACTTTTGAAAAACAAATATTATGTTGATGAGTTATATAAGTGGATTTTCATCCGTCCGGCAGTGTGGCTGGCTGATGTCTTCACCGTGCAGTGGGTAGATCATAACGTAATTGACGGGATTGTGGATGGCATTGGGCGGCTTGGGCTTTGGCTGGGGCGTGTTTTCAGCCGGTATTTTGATATCCCTGTCATTACAGGCACCGGCGATATGATAGCGTTTGGGACGCGTAAGCTGGGTATCAGCTTGAAATGGATCCAAAGCGGAAGGGTGCAGCAATATATGATTTTGGCGATAGCAGTGATGGTCATACTCGGCGGAACACTGTATTTTCTTCTGGCATAAGGTGCGTAGATGAATCTCATCAGCGAGCATTTGCTTTCTTTTATTTTGTTTGTGCCGGTTTTGACGGCGCTGATGTTGCTCTTCGTGCCATCAGGTCGGTTATCTTTATTGCGCTGGGGGACTTTGATTGCCAGCCTGATACCGTTTGGACTGGCTGTAGCACTTTGGGTAAGGTTTGATCCTCAACAGGGTGGCTTTCAGTTTGAGGAATATCTACGATGGTATCCGCCGCTCAATTCGGCTTATCATCTTGGTGTGGATGGCATTTCACTGACACTGGTTTTGTTGACAACTTTTCTGACGCCGTTGGCGATTCTGGCTTCATTCAGTATTACTGACCGCGTAAAGGCTTATATGGTTCTGTTTCTGCTTTTGGAAACGGGTATGTTGGGGGTCTTTCTGGCGCTGGATCTGCTTTTGTTCTTTGTTTTCTGGGAAGTGGGCTTGGTACCGATGTACTTTCTGATCAACCAATGGGGCGGTACAAACCGTAACTATGCTTCCTTGAAATTTATTTTGTACACGATGGGCGGGTCGTTGGGATTGCTGCTCGCTTCTCAATTAATCGGAGTGGTTGCCGGCACCTATGACATTCCGGAACTAATTTCTATCTGGCCTTCTTTCAGCTCGGGGGAGCTGATTGGGCTTCCGGTGGCAACAGTTAAGGCGATCGCTTTTTGGGCTTTTGTGATCGCTTTTGCGGTCAAAGTTCCGGTCTGGCCTTTTCACACCTGGCTGCCGGACGCACACACAGAAGCGCCCACTGCCGGCTCGATGATACTGGCAGGCGTTTTGCTTAAGCTGGGTGCCTATGGTTTTTTACGTCTGGTGCTGCCATTATATCCGGCGGAGGCGCGTTTATATGGCGGCTGGCTGGCTGCTTTTGCGACACTGGCGATTATTTTGGGCGCTCTGGGTGCTTTTGGGCAGACTGATTTCAAACGCTTGGTGGCATATTCTTCAATTAACCATATGGGATTTGTGGTTTTGGGAGTTGCAGTTGCTGCCTGGGCTACAGGCACCATTGACTCTATCATTGCGGTCAATGGCGCTGTGTTGCAAATGGTGACACATGGGCTGTCCTCAGCGGGGATGTTTTTCCTGGTTGGGGTGATTTATGAGCGCACGCACAGCCGCAATTTGAATGATTTTGGTGGTTTATATGCAGTTTTGCCAGTTTATGGGAGTATTCTGGTCTTCACGGCGATGGCGTCGCTGGGTTTGCCCGGCTTGGGCGGTTTTATCTCCGAAGTGCTGGTTGTGCGGGGTGCCTGGCCTGTATTTCCGCTGGCAACGGCGCTCAGCACAATAGGGTTGTTTTTCACTGGTGCGTATGTCCTGAAGTCACTGCGTTTGGCGCTGCATGGCCCTCTCAATGAGCGCTGGTTAGGAAAACTAAGTGAAATCAATCCCCGTGAGCTGGTGGTTATTACACCTTTGATGGTCTTATTGCTGGTGATTGGAATCTGGCCAGCCTGGTTGCTTGGGCTGATTAATCGAGCCGTAAGTATGTGGTTCTAAGAGGTGAGGAATGCAATTTCCCTGGCTAAGCCTGCTTATCTTTACCCCATTGATTGCCGGGCTGGTCATTCTGGCATTGCCAGCAGGGCGGCGCGACTGGATTCGCGGTGTGGCGGTAATTGCTGCCAGTCTGGATTTGCTTATGTCGTTGCTGGTGTATTTCCGCTATGATGCAACTGTTGGTGATTATCAGTTTATTGAACGTGTTCCCTGGGTACCGCAACTGGGGATTTCCTACTATGTCGGTGTGGACGGTTTCAGCCTGCCGCTGGTGTTGCTGGGAAGTGTGGTGGTTTTTTGCGGGGTGTTGATCTCATGGCGAATTGAAGATCGTCCACGTGAGTTTTTTGCTTTCCTGATGTTTCTGGGTACAAGTGTGCTGGGTGTTTTTTGCTCGCTGGATTTGTTTCAATTATTCTTCTTTTTCGAACTGGCGGTTTTTCCCAAGTACCTGATGATCATCCTTTGGGGATATCCGAAGACGCGCGAATATGGCGGTATGAAACTGACCCTGTATCTGTTTGCTGGATCAGTAATTGCATTGGTTGGTGCGCTAGCGATTTACTTTGGTTCCGGGTTGCGCACATTTGACATGCTGGCGCTGGAAAAAGCTGGTTTTCCGCTCTGGTTTCAGCAATTCTGGTTTCCTTTTGTATTTCTGGGTTTTGCTGTTCTAGGCGGCATCTTTCCGTTTTACAGCTGGGCGCCCGATGGTCATGTGGCTGCGCCCACGGCGGTTTCGATGTTGTTGGCGGGTGTGGAGATGAAGGTGGGTGCGTTTTCAGCCCTGCGTGCCGGCATTATGTTATTGCCAGAGGGAGCACGCTACTGGGCAGTCTGGATTTTGGTATTGGCTACGGTAAATGTGGTGTATGGCGCATTTCTGGCAATGACGCAGACTGATTTTAAGTATGTAATTGGTTTTTCTTCTGTTTCTCACATGGGACTGGTGTTGATTGGTTTTGCCACGCTTTCTTCCCAAGGTCTGCTGGGGGCGGGAATGCAGATGTTTTCACATGGCATCATGACGGCGATGTTTTTTGCTGTCGTCGGGATGGTGTATGATCGAACACACATCCGGGAAATCTCCCGACTGGGTGGATTGTTTAATAAAATGCCCTGGGCAGGGATTGGGTTTGTTATTGCTGGTCTGGTTTCGATGGGAATGCCGGGTTTCTCCGGCTTTGTTGCAGAGTTCCCGGTTTTTATGGGTGCCTGGCGGGCACTGCCATTAGTGGCAGTAATTGCGGTCATTGGAATTCTAGTAACCGCAGGGTATATTCTGCTGGTTCTACGGCGGGTCTTTTTTGGCAAATTGCCGGACTTTGGTGAGCATGTACCGGATGTTAGCATGCTGGACAAAATTGCTATCGGGCTGCTTGGTTTTCTGATGGTGGTTTTAGGATGGTTCCCGTCCTTGCTATCCACGGTAGTGCAATCGGGCGTGGATCGCATTCTTGTATTGTTGGGAGGTGGCTAAATCATGACGGCTGATTTTGCGACCATGCTCTCGGCGGTTTTTCCCGAAATTGGTCTGGTGGTGTTAATGGTAGTCGTGCTGGGGTTGGACTTACTTTGGCGCGACGAGCGGGTGCGTCGTTTGGGTTGGATAACTGCGGCAGGTTGCCTCTTTCTGGTAGTGTTGAGTCTGGTTTTTGCGCTCCCGCCAGCTGAACCGCTTTTGATCTGGGGCGGGATGTTGCGATTGGATGCAGCGGGTTTTGTATTTCGCATCGTATTTCTTTTGGGGGCTGCCTTGACCGCATTGTTCTCTCTTGGGCAGGATGATCTCCAGAAACATGGAGAGTATTATGGTTTGATGTTGGTCAGTACACTGGGGATGAGCCTGATGGCTTCGGCAGCGGATTTGATTATGCTGTATCTGGCGATTGAACTCACTTCTATTCCGTTGTATGTACTGGCTGGATTTCGCTTCCGAGATGACAAATCGGTGGAAGCAGGCATCAAGTACCTTTTATTTGGCGCGATGACTTCTGCAGTGATGTTATACGGTTTAAGCCTGTTATACGGTTTTAGTGGGACCACACAAATTGCCGAACTGGCTGAACAGATTGATCGCCATTCTGTGCCGGTGTCTTTGTTGGTTATATCTCTGGTGTTGGTGCTGGTTGGGTTTGGTTTTAAGGTCTCTGCAGTGCCGTTTCACTTTTGGGCACCTGATGTATATGAGGGAGCGCCCACGCCAGTCGCCGGATATCTTTCCACTGCCTCGAAGGCTGCTGGTTTCGCTGTGCTAATGCGAGTTATACTGACGGGCTTTTGGGCAGTAACGCCAATCTGGATGGATTTGATAGCGGGATTGGCAATTGTGAGTATGACCGTTGGTAATTTGCTGGCACTTACACAAACCAATATTAAACGTCTACTGGCGTATTCTTCGATTGCACAGGCTGGGTATATTCTGGTGGGTGTGGCAGCCGGTACATCATTTGGGATGAGCGGCGCAGTGTATTATCTTATGGCTTATTTGCTGACCAATCTGGTAGCTTTTGGGGTCGTCTCTGTGGTGGGTCAACGCGTTGGGTCAGATGATCTGTCTGCTTATGCCGGATTGAGCCGGCGGGCGCCGGCTGTGGCGCTGATTTTGCTGATCAGCATGCTTTCGTTGGGTGGCATTCCGCCCTTTGCTGGTTTTGTTGGCAAGGTGCTGGTATTTGCAGCGGCAGTAGAAGCCGGACGATGGTGGCTGGCGCTGATAGGTGTAATCAATTCAATTGTGGCGCTATACTATTATCTGATTGTTTTGAAGAGCGCCTACTTGCTTCGTTCAGAGGATGAGCAGAAGCCGCTCCAGTTAATGGCCGGATGGCGAGTGGCATTGCTGGTTTGTGTTACGGGTGTGTTGGTGTTAGGTGTAGTGATTGCGCCATGGTTTGAGTGGGCTGGCAAGGCTGGTTGGGCTCTCTCGATTTATTGACGCTGATTTTTCAGTTTTTTGATATAATCGCACCATGTCCAGGCAAGGAAAACCTGAAAGAAAGCAATCGGTTGTTAACCTTACATTAGCGGTTGTTGCGGGTCAGGTTGGTTTTCTCACACTTGCCATTGTTCTCGGAGCAGTGCTGGGCGGTTTGTGGCTGGACAACCACTTTGGCACTCGACCGATAATTACGTTATTACTGGTCGTTATTAGCATACCCGTATCTGTACTGGTAATGCTTGCGGTGGTTCGGTCGGCGGTTGCGCGGATCAAAGCGCAGGCTGGACAAAACAATCATGAGCATCATGAGGAGGAAGACATTGGAAGAAACCAAAGTTCATAAATGGCGCTGGGGAGTAAATCGTTGGTTTGTCCTTTTATTTATAATTCTGGGCATCATTGGCGCCAATCTATATCCTCCGGTTCAGCCTCATATTCAGGTGGCGGCTGAGCCACTAACAGAACATCCACTATTCAGTTTGCCTGTACTGGGTGATGTCTATTTGACCAATACCATGCTGGCAATGGTTGTGGTGGACATTATTTTGATCTTGGTTGTTTTGGCAGTTCAAAAAGCGGTGCGTAGCGGAAGTTTGGTGCCACAAGGGATTTCTGGCGCCGTAGAAGCCCTTTTTGAGACGCTTTACAATCTAACCGAGTCATCAGCCGGGACAAAGTGGGCAAAGACGATTTTCCCCTATTTTTCTATCATCATGCTGACGGTTCTGGTGGCAAACCTGACCAAACTGATACCCGGCTATGAAACAATAGGTTTGTTGCATCCCAGCGAGCATGGAGCGCCGATTAAGGAATTATTTCCGGGTGTTTATACGCTTATCAAAGGCGAAGTTGAACATGGCGGGGGATATGGCCTGATCGGCTTTTTGCGCGGTTTACCGACGGACTTGAATTTCACTGTGGCACTAGCTTTGTTTTCAGTGTTCATGACGCAGGTGATTGGTGTTCGAGCACAGGGCGCGCGCTATTTCACAAAATTTTTCAATGTAACCACTTTGTTTTCGAAACCGGGTTTTGGTGCGATTGATCTGGCGGTGGGGTTGCTGGAGTTGATTTCAGAATTTGCCAAAATCCTTTCGTTCTCTTTCCGGTTGTTTGGAAATATGTTTGCCGGTTTGGTGCTGCTGGTGTTGGTTGGTTCGCTTATTCCAGTCTTTTTTCAGTCAACAGTATTGTTATTTGAGTTTTTTATTGGTTTAATTCAAGCATTTGTTTTTGGTATGTTGACGATGGTGTTTATGGCACAGGCAACGCAGGGTCATGGTGAAGGTGACTCTCATTAAAGCTATTGAGTAGAAATCACTGATATGGAGGATAACTAGCATATGGAAGGGAATATTGTCCAGGCAGCAAAGTTTATTGGAGCAGGACTGGCAATGATTGGCGCTCTGGGCGCTGGCGTTGGAATTGGTTTGAGTGTACAGGGAGCGCTGGAAGGTATGGCACGTAACCCGGATACGTATGGCACGCTGCTGACCAACATGATTCTTGGAATCGCGTTTTCAGAAGCAATTGCCATTTACTGCCTGGTAATTGCATTCCTGATGCTATTTGTGCTTTAGCATGTATTGAAAAAGGAGAGCACCCTTGGAAGGACTGGGTATTAATCTTGGTTATTTGTTAGTGCAACTGTTCAATTTTGCGATCATGTTTATCGTGATCAATGCTTGGGTTGTCAAACCAATTTTACGGATGTTGGAAAAGCGGCGCCAGATAGTAGCCCAGGGTCTTGAGGATGCCCGTGTGGCAGCGGAGGCGCGTGCCAATGCCGAGGTAGAGGCCAGCAAAATCATTGCAGAAGCTCAGCAAAAGGCGGCGCAAATTGTGCGCGAAGCCACCGAGAGAGCAAGTGCTGTGGAACGCGAGCTGAAAGCCGCTGCTGAGGCTGAAGCGTTCAAGGCGCGTCAGGCTGCTTTGGAGGCACTTGAAGAAGAACGCAATCAAATGCTGGCAGATTTACGCAGTCAGGTGGCTTCTCTTGCAATTGCTGCAGCGCAGCATCTCATTGGCGAATCGTTATTACAGGATGAGAGACGTCAGCGCGCTTTGCTTGATGAATTTTTTTCCGGTGTTAAGAGCGGTAAGGTGCTTGTACTTCAGGAAGCAGAGCTAAATGGGAATACAGCAGAAGTGGTCAGTGCCTTGCCGTTAACCCCTGATGAGCAGGAAACGGTGAAACGTGAGGTGTTGACCAAACTTGGTGATGAAGCTGTGGTGCAATTTCGGGTGGACCCCAAAATCCTGGGTGGTCTGGTGGTGCGTGTGGGTGACCGGGTGATTGATGGATCAGTTGCCGGTCAGCTACAGGCGCTGCGGCAGAACCTGCAGTAAGATTTTTTGCCTTATATTGAGCTTTGGCAGACGGCTTTTAGCCTGTCTGTCAAAGCTTGATTGTTTTATAATAGAAATATGACAGGTTTTGTGCGTAAGAATCTGGCGGAGCTGTTTCGGGATATTCCGGTTCAGGTAATTTCTCCATCGAGTCTTCCGCCTATTCCGATTACCGGGATTGCTTTTGACTCGCGGACGGTTCAAAACGGGAATCTGTTTGTCGCACTGGTTGGCGGGAATGCAGACGGGCATTCCTATATCCCGATGGCGATTGAGAAAGGCGCTGCGGCAATAGTTGGGTCAATGGTATTAAGTGATACTGCTGTGCCCTATATCCAAGTTTCAGATACGCGTTATGCATTGGGACACCTTTCGGCTGCTTTTTATGATTTCCCTGCCAGACATATGACGGTAATTGGGGTAACAGGCACAGATGGCAAGACCACCACAGCCAATCTAATCTATGAGATATTGTTGGCAGCAGGCTTGAAAGTGGGGATGATTTCAACTGTCAACGCAGTGGTTGGAGATGAAGTTCTGGATACTGGCTTTCATGTAACCACCCCTGAAGCACCGGATGTGCAGCGCTATCTAGCGCGGATGCGTTCAGCGGGTCTGACTCATGTGGTGCTGGAATCTACATCGCATGGTCTGGCGCAGCATCGTGTTACCGGGTGTGAGTATGACATTGGGGTTGTTACGAATATTACACATGAGCATCTGGATTATCATGGCGACTATGAAGCATACCGCGCTGCGAAGGCACGTTTGTTTACTATGCTGGCTGAAACACGCCCGAAACGCTGCGGTAACCCGCGCTTGGCGGTACTGAATAAAGACGACCAGTCTTATGAATATTTGCGCCAGGTGACTACTGTACGTCAGGCAAGTTACAGCCTTACATCGGGTGCAGATGTCTGGGCGGAGGAAATCCGTATGGATTCCAGAGGCGTGCGTTTTATTGCTTGCAGTGCCGATTTTCGGATTCCGTTAAGCTGTCGTTTGATTGGGGATTATAACGTGTCAAATTGTTTGGCGGCGCTGACAGCTACGGTAATCGGTTTGGGGATCAAACCAAAAGTGGCTGCCAGGGGAATTGCTGCCCTGCGTTCTGTGCCAGGACGTATGGAACGGATTGATGTGGGGCAAGACTTTACTGCCATTGTGGATTTTGCCCATACACCGAACGCTCTTAGGGTGGCGCTGCGAACAGCACGCAAGATGACAAAAGGTCGGGTAATCGCAGTCTTTGGTTCGGCAGGGTTGCGCGACCGACAAAAGCGGCGTATGATGGCCGAAGTGTCCATTGAGCTGGCTGACTTGACTGTTTTGACTGCGGAAGACCCGCGCACCGAGTCGTTAGATGCCATTCTGGATGATATGACAGACGCCGCAACAAAACACGGCGGCGTTTTGGGGCAGAACTTTTGGCGTATTCCGGATCGTGGTCAGGCGATTTCTTTCGCGCTCAGTCTGGCGCGGACAGGGGATGTGGTGATTGCTTGTGGAAAAGGACATGAGCAGTCTATGTGCTTTGGAACTACTGAATATCCGTGGGATGACCGGGTTGCCATGCGTGCTGCACTGGCGCAGCTTTTAGACATGCCGGGGCCTGCAATGCCTTTCCTCCCTACCTCAAAGCAGTAACTTGCCCAATCCAGAAGAAAAAGCGCCCCTGAAAAGAGGCGCTTTCAAATTCTGGTTTGTAGAGTTGTTATCGTTTTCCACCGCCCCGGCGCGGGTCATAGCCACCACCTGAGCGAGGGGCAGGGCCTTTACTGCCACCGCCTGCACGATTGCCGCCAGATGGCTTACTGCCAGATGGTCTTCCGCTTCCGGGTCTGCTTGAAGAGGCGCGTCCGCCATTAGCTCCCTGACGGTCATGTGCGGAGGCTTCTTCGGGTGTCCAGCCTTCCAGGACCGCCTGACGAGACAGGCGAATCCTGCCATTTTCATCAATACTGGTCACCATGACGGTGACTTCATCGCCCACCTGAACAATATCCTCCACACGATTGACTCGTTCAGTGTCCAGCTGCGAGATGTGCACCATACCATCCACATTGGGCAAAATTTCGACGAACGCACCAAACGGTTCAACGCGCACAACTTTGCCAGTATAGATGCGTCCAACTTGGGCGGTTTCGGTCAAAGCAAGGATTTTTTCCCGTGCCGCCATCTCACTTTGCTGGCTGACTGCCGAAATATACACACTGCCGTCTTCACCAATGTCAATGCGCGTTTCAGTTTCTTCTTGAATAGCGCGGATTGTTTTGCCACCCGGACCGATCACTGCACCAATTTTATCCACGGGAATTTTGACGATTGTGATGCGGGGCACATGAGGTTTTAGCTCGGGGTTAGGTGCCGGGATGGTTTCGAGGATTTTACCAAGGATGAAGAGCCGTGCCTGACGTGCCTGTTCCAGGGCTTCAGCCATTAATTCGGCGTTGATTCCTTTTATCTTGATATCCATTTGCAGTGCAGTGATGCCCGCTTCGGTGCCGGCGACTTTGAAGTCCATATCGCCCAAGTGATCTTCCATACCCTGAATGTCGGTTAAGATGGCATAGCGGTCGCCTTCTTTGACGAGACCCATTGCAACCCCAGCCACCGGGGCTTTGATGGGAACACCGGTATCCATTAAAGCCAGCGTGGAACCGCACACGGATGCCATTGAGGTTGACCCATTTGAAGAGAGAACTTCTGAGACCAGCCGCAAGGTGTACGGAAATTCGCTTTCGGGTGGTATCACCGGCTCCAGGGCACGTTCTGCCAGCGCGCCATGTCCAACTTCACGACGTGATTGGCCGCGCAGCGGTTTGACTTCGCCAGTGGAGAAAGGCGGGAAGTTGTAATGGTGAATATAACGTTTGGTTTCGATAGGCGTCAGCGTATCCAGCTCCAGTGCTTCTTTGGGACTGCCAAGGGTTGCCAGGGTGAGCACTTGGGTTTCGCCGCGTGTGAATAAGCCGGAACCATGGGCTCGCGGGCTGATGCCCACTTCGCACCAGATTGGACGGATTTCATTAGACCTTCGTCCATCCGGGCGTAAGCCGGTTTCCAGGATGCGTTTACGAACAACTTGTTTTTCTACCTCTTTAAAGGCGGTTTTTACAACAGGGACGAGTGCAGCATCTTCCCCAGCTAGTTCGGTAACCATTTGCGCTTCAAGCTGGTCAATTTTTTCGTATAGTTCCTGTTTTGTGTGTGGAGCGTCAAGCGCGGTTTCCAATTCGGCTGCGATTTTCTGATGAATAGTTTCGACCATTTCGGTGTTGATGGGAAACAGCGGGACTTCACGTTTTGGCTTGCCAATTTCGGCAGCCATTTTTTCCTGAACTTCAACTAGCGGCTGGATGGCTTGAAAACCAAAGCTTAAAGCCTCTACCATGACATCTTCAGGAATTTCATTGGCGCCACATTCGACCATCAGGATGGCATCACGCGTGCCTGCCAGACGCAGATCAAGGTCAGATTGTTCCATCTCGGCGAAGGTGGGGTTGATGATAAATTTGCCATTAATGCGCCCAACGCGTACCGCACCTACCGGTCCGCCCCAGGGGATATCCGAAATCATTAACGCAGCAGATCCGGCATTGATTGCCAGGATGTCGAGAGGATTCTCAAGGTCTGCAGAAAACGAGTAAAGGATAACCTGTACCTCGTTGCGGATATCCTGAGAAAAAAGCGGACGTAAGGGGCGGTCCACCAGGCGCGCTATTAGGATGGCATCAGTGGAAGGTCTACCTTCGCGCCGGAAGAACGAGCCGGGGATTCTACCGCCGGCGTACATCCGTTCTTCATACTCGACCGATAACGGGAAGTAATCCAATCCTTCCCTGACCTCAGAACTCATCGTCGCGGCTGCAAAGATTAAAGTGTCACCCAGCCGCACTGTGACAGCTCCGCCTGCCTGCCCGGCAAGCTTGCCGGTTTCAAAGACGACAGGACGCCCGCCAACTATGGCGGTATATTGTTTACTTTCAGGTTTTTCCATTTTTGATCCCTCTTATATATGTTTTCCCGCCTGGTTAGGGACTGAGAACAGCCGGTGACATGCTCTCCGGTTCTTTTCAATTCCCAACCAGCGGGTGACTATATGATAATATTTCTTCCAGACGGGTAGATGGCCTTTACCATAATACCCGAGATATATCTGACTAACTTGATTTTTACTTCTGGCGCAGGTTTAGCTTTTCGGAAATGGCGACATAGCGCCCATAATCTTTGCGACGCAGGTACATCAGCAGCCGTCGGCGCTGACCTACCAGACGCAACAAACCGCGCCGAGAAGATTCATCGTGTTTGTTAGCGCGCAAATGCTCCGTCAATTGCTTCACACGCTGGGTCAGAATAGCGATTTGTACCTCTGGCGAACCAGTATCGTTTTCGTGGGTTCGATAAGCCTCAATAATTTTTTCTTTTTCCTCTTTCTTAATCATGACGTTGCTTCTCCTTAAGAATTTTAGCAAGTCTCCAAGAGCACAGCTTATGCCGCACTCAGGACCAGTCAACAGGATGTATTATACCAGAAGATAGGTACAGCGAGAAGTGTTCGAAGAATGCTGGCTAGGAAGGTAATCCTATCATGATGTAGCCTCCCGAAGTCTAGCCGACTTCGGGAGGCGATGCACATGGTTCTGAGTTGTTTTTATGGCGGTGTTACAAAGGTCTCAGTCGTACTCCATGCACTGGGACCGTTAACACCATTGGCGCGTACTCTCCAGTAGAGTACCTTGTTTGCTGGGAGATTGACAGCCGGTTTATATGTCGAAGCGGCGCCACCTGCAACGTTGGCATTGACCAGAAGACTGAAGAATGTATTGGTTGTTGAAACCTGAATTGTATAGCCATTTGCCCCTACAACATCCTCCCAGTCAAAAGTGGGCCTACGACTGTCTACTAGCACACCACCAACAGGTGCAGACAATACAGGCGGGAGCATGGCGGCGCGGAGGTAGCGAACGGCTGACCAGGCGCTGTAGTCGCCGTTGGTGTTCCAGGCGCGCACACGCCAGTAGTAGCGGGTGTTGGGTGAGAGTGCGGTCTCCAGTGCGTAGAGGTGGTTGGTGAGGCCGGCGACGTCTTTATCGACGACCGGGCTGGAGAAGTTGGCGTTGTCGTCCACCTGCACCTGATAGCGGTCAAAGGCGGTGCCCAGCGGGACAGAAGACTGTTTCCAGTCCAGGGTGGGCTGGTAGTTGGTCACCAGGGCATTGTTAGCGGGGGTGAGCAGGGTTGGAATGCTGGGCGGATTGCCGGTGGTGAAAGAACGCACTTCAGAGTAGAGGCTGGGTCCGTTGACGCCATTGGCGCGCACCCGCCAGTAGAGGGTTGTTGCGGCCGGCAAATCGGCGGCAGGGGTGAAGGTAGAAGTGGCGGTTTTGATGATGTAGGTGCCGATGATTCGGGTAAAGGTACTGTTGCGGCTGATCTGGAGAGTGTAACCGCTGGCGCCATTCACATCGTCCCAATCAAGGACTGGGCGGCGGGTGTGGACATTCTCGCCATCAGCAGGTGTGGACAGCACAGGCGGGAGCATGGCGGCGCGGAGGTAGCGGACGGCTGACCAGGCGCTGTAGTCGCCGTTGGTGTTCCAGACGCGCACACGCCAGTGGTAACGGGTGTTGGGTGAGAGTGCGGTCTCTAGAGCATAGAAGTGGTTGGTGAGGCCGGCGATGTCTTTATCTATGACCGGGCTGGAGAAGTCGGCGTTGTCGTCCACCTGCACCTGATAGCGGTCAAAGGCAGTGCCTAGCGGGACAGAAGACTGCTTCCAATCCAGAGTAGGCTGGTAGTTGGTCACCAGGGCATTGTTGGCAAGGGCGACCAGGGCTGGGATGCTGGGCGGATTGCCGGTGGTGAAAGAACGCACTTCAGAGTAGAGGCTGGGTCCGTTGACGCCATTGGCGCGCACCCGCCAGTAGAGGGTTGTTGCGGCGGGCAGGTCAGCGGTTGGTGTGAAAGTGGAAGTGGCGGTTTTGATGATGTAGGTGCCGATCAAGCGGGTGAAGGTGGCATTGCGGCTGATCTGCAGGGTATACCCGCTGGCGCCATTCACATCGTCCCAATCAAGGACTGGGCGGCGGGTGTGGACATTCTCACCATCAGCCGGTGTGACCAGCACAGGCGGGAGCATGGCGGCGCGGAGGTAGCTGATAGTTGACCAGGCGCTGTAATCGCCATTGGTGTTCCAGGCGCGCACGCGCCAGTAGTAACGGGTGTTGGGTGAGAGTGCGGTCTCCAGCGTGTAGAAGTGGTTGGCGAGGCCGGCGATGTCTTTATCTGTGACTGGGCTGGAGAAGTCGGCGTTGTCGTCCACCTGCACCTGATAGCGGTCAAAGGCGGTGCCCAGCGGGACAGAGGACTGCTTCCAATCCAGGGTAGGCTGGTAATTGGTCACCAGGGCATTGTTGGCAGGGGCGAGCAAGACTGGCGTAGAAGGCGGATTGGCCGTTTTTAGCATCCATACTTCAGACCAGGCACTGAAGGAAGTATTAGTCAACTTGGCACGCACGCGCCAGTACAGTGTGGTATTCGCTGGTAAGCTGACGGTGGGTGTGTACTGGCTGGCAGTTGGAATCGCATTGAATACCAGCGAGGTAAAGTTGGCGTTGCGTGAAACTTGAATCTGATATTGCTTTGCGCCAGCGAAGTCTTCCCAGTCGAAGGTTGGAATGTTGTAATGTAGCACAGCGCCGTCTTCTGGGGTGATCAGTTCAATGCCCGGTGCGTCTGTTACCGAAATGGTGAAGTCCTTATCGAATGTGCCGCCCTGTCCGTCATCGGCACGGACGCAGATCTGATAGCTATTTTTGTTTTCGTAGTTGAAAACCGCAGCCGTCTTCAAGATGTTACCCGTGATGCTGAACGATGCGTCATCTACGCCGCCGCAGAAGGTCAGGGTATGTGTGGTGCTATCCGGATCAATAACGGTGAAGGTGCCAACTTCAGTGCCGATGGGTTGATTTTCAGCCACAGAAGAGTTAGAAAGAGATATGTCTGTTGGCGGCATTAATGATTCAGAGAAAGTGGCGGTGACGGAAGCGTTGCCCTGGATGGTGATGCTCTTGGGGTTGTCAGAGCCGGAGAGGTCGCCACTCCAGCCGGAGAAGGACCAGCCGGCGGCCGGGGTGGCGGTCAACTGGACGACATCGCCGTAGTGGTAGGAGGCCTGGTTGGGGTTCTTGGTGACCGTGCCGTTACCGACGATGTTGACGGTGAGGGTGTAAGGGATTTGGGAGTAGG
>DYEC01000016.1 GCA_020725865.1 Anaerolinea sp.
CCACGAATGGCAACTTGGGAAGCTGCTGCCTTACCTCTTGGCGACACCCGCGCATCTTGCATAATTTTACACGTTTCAAAATGAACTGTAAAGGCTTTTCTGCCGGTGTTCGTGAAAAGTAGCAGGGTCCCCTCTTTATACAAAGTCGTTATAAGGAAACCCGCCTGCTTTCCAAAAATCTGACGGTGCAGTTCAAGAAGGTGATGTAACAAATCCAACCTGACCACCGTTCAGCTTAAACTCTTGAAAGTGTAAAGCATTGGTTTACAAAGGATGTTTTTATACTTGACAGTTTAGTTGTGTTATAATCTTATTACTATCCGAAGCCTGCAATTTGTTGATCAAGGATATGATCAAAACTATTCTTCTATGTTAATTGCCCAATACGATTAGAAACAACTTATTCCAAAAGGTAAGAACATGACGAAACTGGAATATATTCGAGCTAATTCGATTCATGATGCTGTCCAACTTTTAAGCGATCCTGCTTGGAAAAGTAGACCTTTGGCTGGGGGAACAGATTTGCTGGTACAACTTCGGTTAGAAACACCCACGTATAACCGCTTTGTTGACATCAGTCGCACTCCAGAGATGAAAGTTATTGAAATAAAAGATAATATCGTGCATCTAGGAGCAGCAGTAACCTTTTCCGAAATTATCGCAAATACGCTATTGAGCCAAATCGTTCCGTTTTTCGTTGAAGCCTGTCGAAGTGTTGGCAGCCCTCAGATCCGAAATGCGGGTACGATTGGCGGGAATGTCGCGAATGCAGCTGCCTGCGCGGATTCTTTGCCATCTTTAGTATGCCTGGATGCTGTTGTTCATCTCAAGTCATTCAAGGGGGAGCGGCAAATGTTGGTATCTGAGTTTGTGACCGGTCCCCATCAAACGTGTCTAGAAGAGGGCGAATTGATTACGCATTTCACTTTTCATATTCCACCGTCTCATACAAAAAACCACTTTATTAAGATAGGCAGAAGGAATGCCCAGTCTATTTCTCGCTTGAGTATTGCTGTAATTGGTGGTCTGGACGAAAACGGGCTTATCAATTATCTGCGTTTGTGTCCAGGCGCGGCGACGCCAAAAACAGTTCGCTTCTATGATGTTGAGAATTTTTTACTGGGTAAAAAGCCAGCAGAATCTTTGTTTGTTGAGGCAGGAGAGCGGACTGCTCAGACTATGATAGCCGTTACGGGGAGGCGGTGGTCAACAAGATATAAAGAAGTTGCTCTGCGGGCTATTACCGAGAGGGCTCTCCGAGCTGTATTTTCTGGCGATAGCAGTCGAAAACACATCGAGGTTGAACAATGAAAATCAATTTTACCCTTAACCATCAACCTGTATCTATAGATGTACCCGCTGGAATTACTTTGCTCAGGATGTTGCGTGATTATCTTGGCGTGACGGGACCAAAAGAGGGATGTGGTGTTGGAGAGTGTGGTGCCTGCTCTGTCCTCCTGGATGGCTTGCTGGTAGATAGTTGTCTTGTTTTAGCCCCCCAGGTGGAAGGCAGGGAGGTGGTGACTATCGAGGGTATTCGCGCTCCTGATGGCGGACCAAACGATCTGCAGAAAAACTTCATTAAGTATGGAGCCGTGCAGTGTGGAATTTGTATTCCCGGCATGGTATTAGCGGGTGAGGCTTTACTGGCTAGAACGCTTCATCCTTCGCGTGAGGAAATACGGGACGCATTGACCGGAAATCTTTGCCGTTGTACCGGTTATCAGCAAATTGTGGACGCGATTGAGGCGACTGCTCTAGAGCGGTCTCGGCTGCAAGAACAACAAAAAGTATAGGCTGGTGTTGTGATGAGCACATATCAATTTGTTGGAAAATCAATCGAACGAGTAGACGCGCTCGAAAAGGTTTTGGGCACGGCAAAATATGTTGGAGATTACTATTTACCGGGTATGCTGTATGCCAGGGCGTTGCGCAGTGAAGTTCCGCATGCTAGAATTGTTGAACTTGATGTTTCTCCTGCGCTTCAGGTCCCAGGCGTAAAAGCAGTGATCACATGTGATGATTTTGTTGATCATGGCAATTTTGGATTTCCAGTTAAGGATCAATATGTGCTGGCTTATCAAAAAGTCCGTTATGTAGGCGAGGCAATTGCTGCGGTTGCCGCGGAAACAGAAGAAGCGGCACTCGAAGGAATAAAAGCTATTCATCTGGTTTTAGAGCCGTTGCCCGGATTATTTGATATTGATCACGCACTTGACCCAAATGCTCCTCAGGTTGGTCCTGACCGGGCTGATGGCAAGCATCCTAATTTTCTTGATATGAGCCCGGTCTATAAAGGAAACGTGGACGAGGTTCTGAAACAGTGCGATGTGGTTCTAGATTTGAAATACACCACGCCTCATCAGGAACATGCCTACATCGAAACCGAAGGAGCCCTGGCTATTCCAACACCAGAAGGCGGGGTAGTTGTCTATGTTTCCTGTCAGAGTCCCTTTATCGATAAAGGTATTCTGCAAATGGTTTTGGGGTTAGACCCTGCCCGCGTGCGCACAATTATTCCCCCTGTGGGTGGCTCATTTGGTGGAAAAGATGATCTGAATTATTACACTTCTGCTCAGGTAGCTGCGCTGGCTCTGAAAACTGGAAAACCCGTTCGTATGACTTTTTCGCGAGAAGAAAGTATGATCGCCAGTTATAAGCGTGATGCTGCGCATATGCATATTCAATTAGGCGCGTCTCATGATGGCGTTTTGCGTGCCTGTAGGGCTAAACACACTTTCGACTCGGGTGCTTATGCAAGCCAAACGCCATTTACTGCCTGGCGCGGAAGTATTCATGCAATGGGAGCTTATCGCTATGATGCCTGCGAAGTTGAAATCACCAGTGTCTATTCGAACAATGGTTTTTCCGGCGCTTTCCGCGGATTTGGGAATACGGAGGCGTGTTTTGCAATTGAACAGGCGATCGACGAAATGGCAGATGCGCTTGGCATGGATCCGATTGATTTTCGACTCAAGAATTGCTTGAGGCTAGGGGATGAAACGCCACATGGTCAGATTTTGACGCAATCTGTGGGGCTGACAGAATGTTTACAGATCGTACGTAAAGCGAGTGATTGGGATAGGAAGCGTACTGAGTATTCTCGCCAGGCGGCTGGAGATATTCGACGGGGCATCGGAGTAGCTGCGTTGTTTCATGGTACCTCTTTAGGTGCGGAAGGGATTGACAGTGCTACCAGCACAATTGAAATCGAAAATGACCACACAATTGTCTTAACCTCCGGTTTGACAGATTACGGTCCGGGCTCCCGTACAGTCTACACAATTATTGCTGCTGAAGAACTTGGTGTTAACATGAAGCGGATAATAATGCTCCGCCCGGATACCAATACGGCGATTGATTCTGGGCCAACGGTTGCTAGTCGCTCAACTATGGTGGGGGGCAACGCTGTTCGAAATGCTGCCCGGAATCTCGCCCAAACGATCAATTTAGCGGCCTCGGATCTACTGAAGTGCAGTGTAGATCAGCTTTATCGGGTTGGCGAAGATTTTGTTGGCCCGAGTGAGGAGGTCGTCCGTTGGGATGCAGTTGTGGATCATGCCCGCGATATGGGACTGGTTCTTTCGACATATGGGAAGTGGGTTGCGCCCAAAATTGATTGGGATCATCATGGTGGTCGAGGGACGCCCTATTTTGCTTATCATTTTGCTGCCCATGTGGCTGAGGTAGAAGTTGACGTACGGATTGGTAAGACGCAGGTTCTTAATTACTGGGCAGCACACGATTCCGGCACTGTTATCTTTCCAGAAGGTGCTTATGGTCAGGTGTATGGAGGAGTCGCTCAGGGAATAGGATATGCTTTGCTGGAAGAGGCGCTGTATGCAGATGGCTATTTACAAAGTGTGAACTTTGACACCTACCTCATCCCAACGTCGATGGACGTTCCGGAGATTAAAGCTACATTTGTGCAGACTTATTTTTCTGAAGGACCATATGGTGCGAAGAATATCGCCGAACCCGCAATGGTGCCGGCAGCTCCGGCTGTTCTAAATGCGATTGCACACGCAATTGGCAGGCGGATACGAGATTTGCCGGCAGATCTTGAAAAAGTTGTCCTTGGCGAGGCACTTCGCAAGAAAGGTTCTCCGGTCAGTTGCAAAATTGGCTTGAAAACGAAGTAGCCTTTCGTGTAGCCATTAATTTAAGTTGTGTACAACTGTAGGGATGGATAAGTGGCATTCAAAAAGGAATGACGCTGAACCAATAATTGATATCTCATTACAAACAGTGCTCTCTCCACGGTACTCAAGCGGGAAGGCACTGTTTTTGACGATAAATAATATAATGTAATATAATATATTTTTCTTTGGATACGCCAGTTAAAAAATTGCCGGTGTGATTATCGAGATCCAGGTAGCTTCTTGATCGGTGGATGCGCAAACGATTTTTTGAAGTTGTTCACCCTCAAAGTAAATTGTGTCGTTGGCATTGAGGATATAATCTCCACTATCAAGTCCAATCAGAAGCGAACCGGAAGTTACATAAATTATCTCTTCAGTGGGTAACGGTAAGCGGCGGGCGATGTTTTCACTGCCGGGTGATAATTTTCCAAACAGTGCAACCATTTTTCGACCTAGACTTGGAACAAGTAATTCGTATTCGACACCGGAGGGTGGGAGCACCAGTTTAGAGCGACTGTCGCTTCTCACCACAGGTGAGTACATTAATCCCAGTGCTTGCGAGTGATTTCTCTCTTGAGAGCGCATCTCGTTTTCATCGCTTTTGCTCTCCTCAAGAAAATATAGTAAAGATACGTCAAGCATACGTGCAATACGGTGAAGCGAATTGAGGGACAAATTTGCCTTGCCGCGTTCCACCTGACTCAGGAAGGATGCTGTCAGGTCTGTCATCTGGGCAAGTTTTCTTAAGCTTATACCGATTTCCTGCCGTCGTTGGCGTAGCCGCCTTCCAATATCGGATTCTACGGGCATGTGTTTTTCCTCCTTCTGATTGATGAAAAAAGATTGTTGAAAGGCGAAATCCAATCAATAAAATTGGGTGAGACTCTCATTTTTTTTCGTGTAGGTGTACACAGATTTTTCAACACCCTCAATGAAAAGTTTATTTTATGTACTCCAAATTTGGTCGAGTTCCTCGTCGGAAATATCAAAAACGCAATTTGTAGGCGGAAGGGGTTCTTCCTTGAAGTAGGCAGGAATTCTGTCGTCTTTGGTGGATAACCCTGCGTTCCTGTTGAAAGTAATTTCGGTTTTGATTACCTCTAACCCTAGCTCGCCAAGCCAACTTTCGGGTAACTTCTTATTATATATCAGATTAAGCATTTGAATGAGTAAGTCTGGCCGCTGAGCAGTAGCACTAAGGTTGAAGACACATAAACCCAGTGCATCATAAGCTGCCCGTTGAATTTGCGCACCTCTAGATAAGGCGACTGCATTGGTTTTATCTTTGTGATCAACTGGCGCAAAGACAGTTAGTCCAGCAGTATGATCGGCTCCCTGAGGACTTGTTACGTAAGTAACACCTGTTCCTTTGATAACGCGCGGGTCGTAGGCACTCATTGCCTGTCCTTTTACGGCAGGAATCCTCTTGACACCTAGTGCCTTTCCTGTTGCAACGACGCCATTACCTAACAATTTACCAAGCGGTGTGCCGTTGCCTATTTCGGCGACCAATTCGGCCGCGCGGACAGCATCCCCGAATCTGGGTAACTGGTCTTTGCGGTAAGGTTCTGGAAGGTCATCCTCACATTCCGCTGCTTCCATCATTACCCCAAGCGCGGCCCCGATCTCGATTGTATCCAATCCTAAATCGTTGCACAGGCGGTTGATGCGAGCAATCTCATCCAATGTGCGGAATTCAAGGTTTGCTCCACATAACCCGATTGTTTCGAATTCAACCGGCGCTGCTGAAAGTTTTCCTTCGTTGTCTGGGAAGACATTACTGCATTGAATGACGCATCCTGCCATACAAAATTCCGTAGGAGTGCCCACACCGCCACGCGAACGGATCAGTTCTGTCAATTTCTCGCCGCTGATGTTCTCGGCATACTCAAACTCTCCGCGAGAGAAGTTACGCACGACCATACCGCCTAGCTTTTGCACCAGCATCACGGTGGAAGCTGTGCCGTATTCGCGCAGAACTTGAATCCGTGGACTGACAGCCACATGTTTGTTGAAGGCAGCGATTGCTTGCCGCGCTTCTTTCGAAATGGGAATTTGGAAATTCTTTTCTGGCCTTCGAATTAAAACAGCCTTTAGACGTTTGCTTCCCATAACTGCGCCCATACCCCCGCGCGCAGCAATACGGAAGGGTTGATTATTGGCATCGGTAACAGCCAGCCCGGCAGCGCGCAGTTGTTGTTCACCAGCCGGTCCGATGCTGACGATTGCGTAATTGTTACCAAAGTCCTCGTGCAGATGTTGCGCCAGCGCCTCATTGCCCATTCCCCAATACTTTTGTGCACTGGCAAAGCGCCCACCCTGTTCATCGAGAATGAACAGAGAAGGCTGGTCTTCGGGAAGGGCATTTTTGAATACAATTGCTCTGTATCCCAATACAGCAAGACTATCCCCTGCCATCCCGCCAGCATTTGATTCTTTGATGCCGTTGGTTAGAGGACTTTTGCCGCCGACGGATAGTCTTCCAGCCGTTGAAACGCGGTAGCCTGCCAATGGACCGGTGGCGAAGATCAATACATTGCTTGCGCCCAGCGGATCGGTTTTTGGATCTATGAGTTGGTGCGTTAATCGGCTGGTGAGAAGCCTCCCACCGATTAATGGGTCTTCAACGGTCTGGGTTGAGATGGTTTTCGTGGCTAAGTCAACGATCATGAGTTTCATAAGGCACCTTCCAACACCTGGATGCAATCTTCTGTGGTAACCTGTCGAATGTTATTACCAATCATTGCCATTTTCATGGCTTCTTCTGCCATGGTGGGGATAGTTTCTGATTTGACGCCCAGCTCTGCCAAATGTGTGGGCAATTGGAGGTTTTCGATGAATTCTTTTGCCCAATCAAATAGAGTTTCTGGACTAGCGGATTCCTGGAGCCCAAGCGCAGTTCGCAAGGACTGCCAGCGTTGTGGAGGGATTGCTGGCACGTTGAAAGCTAGGGTGGCGGGTAATAGGACTGCATTGCCTAATCCATGATGCAAGTGATAATGTGCAGAAACAGGTCCACATAACGCGTGGCACAAACCTAATCCAGCCTGATCCATTGCAATCCCGGCCCAACAAGCGGCTTGAATCATTTTCTGACGAGCGTTCAGATTTTTGCCGTTGTGGGTTGCTTCTGGTAGCCATTCGACAACATCCTTAATGGCTGCCAAAGCAAAAAGGTCTGTGGTGGGATTAGAGCGTTTTCCCAGAAAGGCTTCAATGCCGTGCACCAGCGCATCCATACCTGTAGCGGCTGTGAGGTGAGGCGGCAGATCAATGGTGAGATTCCCATCCAGAACGGCTACCCGTGAAAATACCGCTGGATGAACGACACCTTTTTTGAAACCTTTTGAGTCGCCAATCACGGTAACATGGGTGACCTCGCTGCCGGTGCCGGCAGTGGTGGGGATGGCAATGACGGGCAGCGAACCTTTTGTGATTTTGGCGCGTCCCCACTGGATATCTTCCCAACTCGTGTCTGGATGGAGCAGCATAATGGATACTGCCTTGGCAACATCAATGACGGAGCCGCCCCCGATGGCAATAATGAGTGCAGGGTCAGTTGGGCGGGCTTGCACGAAAGCCTCATTGAGCGCAGAAACATCCGGGTTTCCGGGTACGTCGCTGAAGACGCTTATCTGCTTGCCGGCATCTTTAAGCGCAGTGATGATGTCATCGGGGACGCCAGCTTTCAACAATCCTTGGTCGGTGATGACAAAGACATTGCCTTGAGGGAAATGTTCCATCTCTTTCAAAAGGTCTGTGCTGGCTTGTTCGCTCATTACGATTTTGGTGGGCATATAGAAGCTGTAATTCATCTTGATTCATTCTCCATTGGTAACATTTTTGAGGCAAAGCGAGATGGGGAAAAACGTTGCAATGATACTGGAGGTTCGTACTCCAGTATCATTTTTCCCATCCATTCGCTGATTAATGGAACCGCGGTAATCGTTTCAACCATGCTGGAGGCAACAAAGAGGTTTTCCGGTTCTGGAATCCAGCCGATGAGCGGCTCTTCGTCTGGCGTAAAGGAGGTCGGCGCGCCCCAAGCGCGTATCACTCTGACACCGCCTAACGCTGGATAGATTTTGAGCAGTTCAAATGCGATGTTGCTGACGCCCCAGGCGCTGTTGCGGGTGTGCAGTTCGCCGGTCTGGATGACCGACTCGGTCACCAGCAGGGTGTCGTGGGATTGAGGTCCGATGCCGATAGCGACTGCCTTGGGTTTGCCGTGAATGATTTCGTAAAAATCAGCCAGCCCAATGGTGTTGCGGATGACCTGACGCGTCGGCTCAAGGATAAACGCCTCAGCATGCGTGTGGCGGATTGGCGTTTCGACCCCTGCCATGCGGGTAACTACAGGCGTCCATGCGCCGCACATCACCGCAAAACGCTCGGCTTGGAAGATGTGACTATTCGAACATACGGCACGGATGCGCTTGCCATCTAATTTGAAGCTGGTGGCTGGGGTATAGGGTAAAAACTCTGTGCCATAACGACGCGCCGCAGTGGCATACGCCCAGCAGAATCGAAATGGATTGAGCAAGCCCTCCAGGGTATAAGCGGCTCCCAGAAGTCCGGCAGGATTCAGATGGGGTTCAAGCTCCTGCAACTGTTTCAGGTCAATCACCTGTGTTGGAATGCCGCCTTCGGTCAGCACTTTGGAGCGCTCTTCCCATTGCCGCCAGAGCTGTTCGGTTTTAATCAGGCAGAGATAGCCATTTCTACGCCATTCAAAGGTTGTGCCCAGTTCCTCTTCTAAGGTTTCAAAACGCGCCAGCCCTTCGCGGATAATGCGGATATTGAGCGGATCAAGATGCCCCTCGCTCACCTGCGCTCTGCCGGCATTTGCGGCAGATGTGCCACTGCCGATCGGTCCAGCTTGCAGTAGAAGTGTTTTTGCACCCATTTTCGCTAGGTGGTAGGATGTGGATAATCCCAACATCCCGCCACCAATGACTACGACGTCCCAAGTTTTTGTCATTGGGCTTGCATCACACTCCATCCGCAAACGCGTCAATCACCGCCTTGATGTCATCCATCATCGGGAACAAAATCGGGCAGGTGACCCCGACGTTAATGTATTCGCGCACCTTTGCGCGGCATTCTTCGGATGTGCCGACTGCCATCAATTGCCGGACTACATCATCTGGGATCACTTTGCTGGCGCGGATGTAGTCTTCCTCTGTAGCGGGCCAGCCCATGATAGACTGCACTTTCTCCAGCAGTTCTTCGCTGACGCCGCTGGCTTTCATGATATGCGGCTCTGTCGCCAGATAGTAGGCGACCAGTTTTTTGCCCTCTGCCATGGCTGCTTCGGGGTCTTCATCGGAAAGACTGCAAACCAGCAGTTCTGGACGGTCCACGTCGTCCAGCGTTTTCCCAGCCTTGCGCGCTCCCTGCTCCACGATTTCAACGGCTTTCTTAATGTAATCCACGGAAACCACGTAATTCAGCACGACGCCGTCGCAGATTTCGCCCGCCAGTTCCAGCATTTTATCGCCTGTTGCGCCGATGTAAATCGGAATATCGCGCGGAGATTTATCTCCAAAGGCGACATCCAGCCTGACGCGATCAAGATGGACAAACTCGCCGTGATATGTCACTTCTTCCATTGTAAAGAGCTGGCGGATAGCTTCGACATGTTCGCGCATCGCTTTAAGCGGTTTCTCGCGCTTGACCCCGACGCGGCTGGCAATTGGCTCCCACCACGCGCCGAGTCCCAGCATCACCCGGCTGCGACCTTCCGGTCTGCCGCCCAGCTCCCACATCGTGCTCCACGTAGCGGCGATGACGGCGGGGTTACGCGTCCAAATCGGCAAGACGCCTGATCCCAAGCGTATCCGTTTGGTGTAAGCGAGAAAAGCGCTCATCATGACGATGCAGTCGCGGGCAAGGCGCGTGTCTGCCTGCCAAATTTCACTGAACCCTCGTTCTTCTGCGTAGCGCGCCATCTCCAGCTCGTAGCGCATATCGTGCTTATCTTGCAGGTAAAGGGCAAAACGGGGTTTAGTAGCCATTTTTATAACTCCTCAACACGAAATAGTTAAGTAGAACTTCACAACTGTATCATGATTATATAAAAACAGTAGCAATTTTGCAATCTATTTGGTGTTATTTTACGATTGCTTTTCCATTTTGTTTGACGGTAAAAATTCATATGGAAACTGAATTTCTAAGGGAGTTTGGACTAAAGAAATAGCCGCTGGATATTAGTGCTATGGAATGATTTCCATAGGAAATCCAAAAAACCCCCGAAAAAAATTCTAAAATAGGTAGGTTGTAATTTTTTAGCAGGCAGATAGTAGCCTGCAAAATGAAAAAGCAACTCTTTTAAGAGAGTTGCCTTGGCGGGAGCGACGGGGTTCGAACCCGCGATCTCGGCCTTGACAGGGCCGCATGTTAACCGCTACACCACGCCCCCGGAC
>DYEC01000017.1 GCA_020725865.1 Anaerolinea sp.
CCCGACTACCAGAAACGCGGGCAGGACTGCAAGCACATCCTGGCGGTTAAGCTGATCGTAGAACGGCGGATTTAGCGGGTGAGTAACGCAGAGCCGGGCTTACAAAAGCCCGGCTTACTTCATCCTGCAGAGTGTTGCGAAAAAATACAAGTTCGCTTCCCGCCGTGGGGCACCCACTTGCCGAAAAAGAGGGCTTACCCAGCTCTTTTTTGTTGCAAAACTTGAATTTTTCCGAGATAACTGCTATGATAAAAGCGCTTCGACAGAGCATCCGTGAACTACGGAATGCAAGAGAGGGCAGAAAAGCCCTCTCTTGCGTTTCTGGCTCTATTTGCCTTCGGCAGGCTCAATGTCTTGTAGGTAAACACTATTTCCTTTGAGTATCCCTTGGACTCTTACACGTTCTCCAAAGTAGGATCGAACAACATCCTCTAACCCCTCTTGAATTATCACTGAATAAGTTTTTTTGGTTTCTTCTTCTGTAATCTCGATTTTATTTTTACGTTTGTCAGCCCGATCCAATTCGCCGATCACAATAATTGGTTTTCCCTTAACAGACTCATCAACATGTGAAACCGATTGCAAAGCATCTTGAATAATCTTTCCTGCAGAGGGGGTTAGCAGAACTTGTTGTTTGGGGGTTGCCATACCAAATTCTGCGATATGTTTGCCATCCGGAGCAATTTGTTTGGTTATAGCAAGAAAGTTGCGAAGGTAAAGATTTGCTTGTTCCTCGTTCATAGTTTGAGTAAGAAAGCGTGCTTTTAGCTCTTCTGAACCGTGTAACACTGCAATTTCTATGTTGCTCGCAATTTCGCTGAGGATGTTTTCTGTATTTGTCCAAAGGGAAAGCTGGATTGTTTCAGGCACGGCGAGCCGTAGTTTGAATGAAAAGCTTCCTGGGGCGGCTATCCCAATCACAGGCTCGAAAACCTGTCGATCAGCGCGCCCGCTTCGACGATATTCGCGATGGTTCAAACGTTCAGAAGTACGCTGAAGAAGGTTTGTCAAGGCTTCCAACCTGCGAACGAACTCTTTGTAGAGAATTGTTCCATAACCAGTGGCTTGTCCACGAAGATAGATCAAGGTCTCCTCATTACTGAGAGTTAAACCAATTTCCTGAAGGTAAAGAGCCAAACGCACATCCTGTGCCAGATTATCAAGGTCGACTCGAACCTCTTCGGGAGCGTAAGATATGTGTCCCTCTTCTATCAATCGCAAAGCCAGTTTGTATTCTCTTGCCTGATAGGCCAGACTGGCGGCGGCGCGATAAAGAATACTGCGGGTAGGTTCGCTCTCGGCAACAGGAGGCAGTTTTTTTGCGGCCTCGATCTCGTATTCAAGGGCTTGTTTGGCATACTGAACGGAAGCCTCCCACTGCCCTTTTTTTCGGGCAATATAGGCTTTGTCCGCCCACTCCAAAGCCTGTTGGTGAAGAGTTAGAGGAGTATCCGTAACTCTCATTTTAACGATTCCATCGTAGCAACAGGGGTGTCAAAAGCCACAATGATGACAAGGTTTATTCCATTAGTTCCATATTTCTGGAAACGTTGACGTTTTTCCTGTAATCGTTGAATACGTGAATTGTTTTTGGTTTCCTTCAGTATACCAGATACTTCAAGGTGGTGAGTTGAGGATAGAAAGTTCAACGAATTTTGAAAGGATGCAAGCTGATTTTTGGGAAGAAGGAAGTAATCAAATCCCTCGCCCTTGGGTGCACGAGAGACAACAGTATATTCGGTGTAATCAGTAATGAGCAAAATAGCCAGAGCAACCGCGCCATCTTCAGTACTATCCTGAAGATCGGCGTGCGCTTGGGGAGCGTTTTCGGGTATGGATTGTTTCCAGATAAGGGACAAGGATTGAGATGGAGCAAGATTACCATCAAGAAGGAGTAATGTGCCAGGGGTATGCCTGTGATACTCTAAACAAACCTGAAAGGCTTCATGCAGATACCGCGCAATGGCCTCGGTGATTCCTGGAATATTCGAGTGAACGTATTGAATGTTCAGTAACTTGTCTACATCAAGCATCATCCGGTTTCTCCGGTTGGCATTGGTTAGTCTTGTCTATTGGTCAAAAGCCGTTCAACTTTGCGAATCGTGGCTTCTTCTATCGCGCTCGCTTCGTCCTTTTTCTCAAAGGCTTGGATGACTCGCTCGCCAATTTCTTGTTGAATTTCCATAGGCGGATTCGGTATCCAAACCGCTCTTGTGTCGTCTTCAGTTAACTCGTCCACAACACCGCCATAGATTTTCGCCGTCAATTGATGCTGTCCGTAAGGACTCATTAGGAAGGCGGCAAGATAGCCCGGATGACCTTTGCTGAGGTCAGGTACAATGCGCAACAAGTGTTGGGACGCTGCCCATTTGTCCATATATGAAGATACCAAGCCTATCCGCCCAATTGTGCCAGAGCAAGTAATCAGAACCCATCCTTTGCGAATAATCCACTGTTCCAAGTTCTTCTGCTGGGTGCGGGAGAGATATTTCAGGTCATAGGGTCGCATTTGCGGCAGGTGTGAGCCTTGCAGAAAAGGAACGCCATATTCTTTGGGTACGTAGATGCGCTTGAAGCGGGGAGCGACAATTATATCGGCTGTAATGTCCCCCAGTCGCACGGGCGCATAGTTCCCCTTGTACAGAAGTTTGACCGCCGTTCTCGCAATCGGCACGTGAAACGAAGCATCGAAACGCTCTGCCAGTTCAGAAGCCATAACGCTAAACGCTTTAGGATGCGGCATTTCAGGGCGATTGGCGGGCTGGCGCGGCGCGGCGGGCGCGGGCAGGTATGGCACAAGGCTTTCGTCGAAAACGAGCAGCCCCAATTTCTCATGCAACAGCCTGTCGGCTTCGTCCAGCAGGTCATTGGCTTCGTCGCGCAGGGCATACGCCCGCATAATTTCGGCGTGGATTTCCGCCTGGATGTCTGCGGGCGGCAGCGGTACAGGGACGCTTGCCAGATGGTGAGGTTCAAGGTGCTTGATGGCTGAGCCGTATTGGTCTTTTGAGATCAGGACTTGTCCCATCCAAGAGGACAGATAGGCGTATAAGTAGCCTACGGGCACATCTTTGGCTTGAACCCTGATGGCATCGTCTGTGATAGCAAATCTAGCGAGGCGCTTACCCACAATGACACATCTGCCAACAGTCCCGGAACGAGTTACGAGTATCCACCCGTTTTTGACACTGCAAATATCAACGGCGCTCGTATTGTTGGCAAGGAAGTCGGTGCTTGTAGGACGGAACTGAAGCATTTCAGACGCCGTTAGAAAAGGCGTCCCATCTGCTGGATTTTTGGCGTAGATGCGCTTGAATCTTCCCGGATACCAGAGTGGTTCGGTAAGTTTCTCCAGTTCTCTGATTGCAAAACCGCAATCATTTACCGCTCGAAATGCGGCGTTGGCTTCGGCGGTGTAGTAGCCGCCGTCCAGCCTGTTTTCCCCCTGATACAACCAGTGCGCGGGGATGGTCGTACACGGAATCGAAACCCACCAGCCCGATTCGATGAACCGCTGGCGGCGTTCTTCGCGGGTGAGGACGGGAGGGGTTATCGTTTCAGCCATTGAGCCATCTCATTCGTTCGGGTTTGGAAACCCACTCGGTAAAGTAGCGTACCACTTCGGGCAGTTGGTCAAACTTTTCGCGCACTTTTTGCTGGCGGCGTTCGGTGACCAGTTTTCCGCTGGGGTTGCGCCGCGTGACCGTGACGGTATCTTCGTATTCAATCAGTTCACCTTCGGGCGTCCGCAAATAGTGAATCTCGCCGCGCCGGTCGTGCCCAACGGCTTCGGGCGTGGTCATAAAGATTTCATAGTCGCGGGGCTTGCCCGCTTCCTGCTCGATGAGCATTTCTTCGCGGGTTTTCTTTTGCAGCAGCAAGACGCTGGTTTGCGTGCCCGTGTACGGCTCAAAGGTGACCTGCGGCAAGTCCACGCTGGCGATGACCCGTGCTCGCTTGAGAATCCAGCGGCGGATGAATGCCAGCCCCGGATTGGAGAGAATACTATCGGGCAGCACAATGGCCATCCGTCCGCCGGGTTTCAGCAGTTGCAAACAACGCTCGATGAACAACTGCTCTGGCGGCATCGAGGCGCGGCGTGCCCCATTCTCCATCTCAAAAGTGGATAACTCGAACTGCGCCAGAATATGCGGATCGTCAATCGGAATCTTGGAGCCAAAAGGCGGATTGGTGAGAATAATGTCAAATTTGTCCAGTTTGATGTGTTCGGCGACATCGCCTGTCCACTCGCCAGGCGGCAGGAGCGAATTGGCGTGATAAACGTTGGTCGAACCGTCGCCGTGCATCACCAGGTTCATCTGCGCCGCCCGCACCAGCACAGGGTTAAAGTCTATGCCCGCAAGGTATTGATTGGCCGTTTCTCGCAGCAACCTGGCAGTTTCTTCAAGCGCCTTGCTCTCGTCTTTCCATTTCGCGCGCTGGACATCTTCCAGGTACTCACGCCAGATGTTCATCACCGACACAAGGAAGCCGCCCGTGCCGCACGCAGGATCCAGGATGCGGAGACGCAGCCATTTGTCGCGGGGGTAGGTCGCGAGCGCCATTCGCGCCGCCATCTCGCAGACGTTACGCGGCGTGAAAAACTCGCCACGGTCGCCGCGCAGGTTGCTCCCCACAAGTTGTTCGTAAGCTGCGCCTTTGACGTCCGCCTGCGTTTGCAGGAGCGAGTAGCGTTGAAGTTCGCCGACAACGTAAGCCAAAACCCGATTGTCAAGGCGAATCTGCTCATCTCTGGCAAAGATATACGGATAGCGGTTCTTTACGTCTTCAAACAACTGGTCAATCGTCTGTTTCAGCCGCCTTTGCCCGATTTCAGAACGGCGCTCGTCGTTGGTAATAAAGAATCGCATCTCCCCAGTCGAGGTGTCTTCATCGTATACTTTGCAGAAAATCAATTTGAGCAATTCCTGAAAAGCGGGTTCTTTTTGTAGCCCCTGGTTGCCGTAGATGTAGTTGTGGCTGCGTTTGAAAATGGCAATTAGTTCTTCGTGGGCTGGGACAAGCTCGGAGAATGTGATGGGGGGTGGGGACTCGTAGCCAAAGCGCGGGATATCGGTGGCTTCGGCAAAATAGATGTTGCCCGTTGCCGAAGTCAGCCGCTCCCAAACCTGAAGTTCTGAGCCGATCCACATGCCAAAACGAACGTTGGGACAGGCGGAAAGATAGGATTTTAGTTGTTCGACACCGTTATCTTGGTCAGTAGGGCGAACTTCTTCCCGTTTGCACTCCACAATGATCTTAATGTTTTCTTGTGTA
This sequence comes from Anaerolinea sp., assembly GCA_020725865.1. Classification (GTDB taxonomy): domain Bacteria; phylum Chloroflexota; class Anaerolineae; order Anaerolineales; family Anaerolineaceae; genus DYEC01. The sequence goes on from DYEC01000017.1 coordinate 5,278, forward strand.
TGATCAACGTGCGGCGGAAAGATTGCGATATCCACTCGCTTTTTGCTGCGACCTAGATTGACCGTAAACTCGATTTCGATGTCCGCTTGGTTGTAGCCGTAATCTTCGACAAGACTGCGGGCTATTCGTTGACGGACATTCTCTTCTGGCGTATCGGGACGAAGTTTGCCCGTTATAACGCATCGCAGTTTGCCGGGCGGAATCAGGGTTATGGCTTCTTCTGTCATTATTTCTCTCCACAGGGTACATGTAATCAACAAAAATTCCGCGCAGTTGCAGTTTACTTGCGCGGGCGGCAAAAGTTTGCTATGCTCATTCTGCCGCAACGCGCTACCACCGCGTTGCCTTCTCAGCCTCGCCGCGGAGACCGGCGGGGCTGATTTGTCTTTGTAGGATAGTATAGCAAAAATTTCATTCTTTGGGGACGTTTTTGAAGTGGCAGAATTTAAGCACCTACAAAATTACCACTTCATTACGGAGGACATCATGTTATTCAGTAATGTCGTCAAAGAATTTCTTGAAGAGCGGATGGCAATGCGGTATTCCCCCCATACTATCCGTGATTATGGCGTCACCTTCAAAAAGTTCCTTGCCTGTTTTGGTGACATGGATATTGAGGTGATCCATAAGCAGCACATCATCCAATTCATGGCTTCACAGTCGAATGTGTCGGCAAAAACACTCCGAAATTATCATGCAGATTTATCGGCACTGTGGCAGTGGGCTATTCAGCAAGAGATTTGTAATGAGAACCCGGTTCGCCAGATCAAAGCCCCGATAGCAGAGAAGAAAACTATTATTCCGCTATCAAAAATAGAAATTTATGCTTTGTTGGAAGGTGCTTCTCAATCCCATTATCCTCTACGCGATCGCGCAATAATTCTCACGTTGTTGGATACAGGCATAAGAGCAACGGAGTTGTGCAATTTGCAAATCAAAGATTTGAATCGTGTTACTGGGCATATTAGAGTGATTGGAAAAGGCAAAAAAGAGCGTTTGATTCCTATATCCCAAGAGACCATTGGGGTGATTGATAAATATCTTGCCAATCGGCAAGAATCTTCTTATTCTGCACCGTTATTCGCTTTGAAGAGTGGAAAACCAATCGAGCGATGTAAGTTAAGAAAAGTGCTTGCCGAGTTGGGGAATAGAAGTAAGGTGAGTCATGTTTTCCCACACAGGTTTAGACACACATTTGCTATTCAATTTTTGAGGAATGGGGGCAACATTTATTCTCTCCAAAAAATTTTAGGGCATTCAACCCTGGATATGGTCAAAAGATATCTGGCAATTGCTCAATATGACTTAGACCACGACCATGCTATTGCCTCCCCCGTCAGGTGTTGGAACTTAGTGTAAATCGGATACACGAATAACCGCCGATTTTACGGTTCGGGTCCGTGAGGTCGGCGGTTCAAATCCGCCCGCCCCGACTAAATCTGCAGGGACCGCCCTGATCGAAGTCCGCCTTGCGCCCAGGAACCTGGGCGCGTCGTGTTTTGGACAGGGGCGAGCTGATGGCTGCCCTCCCGACCCTTCTCCTCCTCCCCGAAGTCACCGCAAGTACGGCATTAGTGAAGCGCGGCTGAAAGCCATGATCGAGGGTGGTGAAATTGGAGCGGCGATGATCATGGGAGAAACCGGTGTGAGTGAAGACGAAGGCCGCAGCGAGGCTGGTCTCCGTAAGGAAGACCTGCCGGAGTATCAAATGTACGCACATTTGAATCGGAAGTCAATTTAGATACTCAAAACACCAGAGGATTATGGAATTCCATTCTTAAACTTAAGGGGGAAAATGTGAGATAGACGAGAAAAACGATTTTACTAAACGAACAGGATGGAGCGTATTGCTCCAAAGTTTATTATCACGGTAAAGGACAAGGAAATTGGTTGTCTGATTCAAACGGTTTACGATATAGGCCAAAAACCGGGCCACTTACTCACTAAAAAGATATTTGGTGATGAAAGCGGCGGCGAGCAGCTCAAGCCGTTTTTATCTAAAGGTGTTAGCGAATTAATCGTCCCGCGTCTCACAATTCTCGATAAAATAAGCGTATCTAACATCAACATTATCATAATACGGAGACATAAAAATGTTCAAAGACAATGCAATGTTTCATCTGATGCTGAGAAAAGGTGACGTCGGGCGCTATGTGCTGTTGCCAGGCGACCCAGGTCGCTGTCATAAAATTGCCAGTTATTTTGACAGCCCCCGACTGGTGGCTGAAAACCGTGAATTCCGCACGTATACCGGCACATTGCTAGGGGAAAAAGTCTCGGTGACTTCCACGGGAATTGGCTGTCCATCCACCGCTATTGCAGTGGAAGAACTGGCGGCCTTGGGCGCTGATACCTTCATCCGCGTGGGAACAGCGGGAGGCATCCAGCCTGATATATATCCAGGAGATGTTGCCATCATCACTGCTGCCATCCGAGACGAAGGAACAACCCCTCAATACATGCCGGTGGAATTTCCTGCGGTGGCGGATTTGGATGTGGTGATGGCTTTGAAAGAAGGTGCCCAAAGAGCTGGAGTACGCTATCATCTGGGTATTACGCATTCCAAAGATTCATTCTATGGTGAAATGCAGCCTCAACGGATGCCGGTAGGACAGCGGTTGCTGGAGCGCTGGCAGGCATGGAAAATGGGCGGTGCTATCTGCTCTGAAATGGAATGCGCGGCTATTTTCATCATTTGTAGCATTCTAAAGAAGCGCGCCAGCGGCGTTATGCTTGTGGCAGACAGCCCTGCTGTCAAACAATCGCCTGAAGGCGCCAGCGGCCTGGGGTCCGCTTTACCGGACATTGACCGCGCTATACGCACTGCCGTCGAGGGTGTCAAGGTTCTAATCGAACAGGATCGCAGTCAACAAAATTAGCTTAGGTCCAGTAATTACAAATCTTTGAAATCACCCTAACGGCTTACCAAGCGAGTCTAAATCCTCGTCTCGGGTGATCATGCCATGCTCTAGTGCAAAACGCACCATTTCAGCATGACTCTGTAAGCCAAGCTTGGATTTTATGTTTTTTTGGTGGGTGTAAACGGTGTTTATACTAATAACCAGCAATTGAGCAATCTGCGCGGTTGTTTTTCCTTCTGCAAGAAGTTGTAAAATCTCCCATTCGCGTGTTGTGAGTGCCTGCAGTGGATTCACCTCCGGTAGGCGAACTCCTGCCAGATAGGTCTGAACTTCTATCCCCTGTACCAAAGAACTGACAAATATATTTCCTTCCATCACTGCACGGAGAGCCAGCGTAAGCTCCTCCACCATCGATTCTTTCAGAATATATCCTGAAGCACCTGCTTTTAGTGCACGTACCACCAGTTTGGGATTGTTATACATGGACAAAATCAATATCGGTATCGCAGGATATTTCTGCTTGATGCGGCGGGTAGCTTCCAATCCATTCATGTGGGGCATGGAAATATCCATCAGGATGATGTCCGGCGTAACCTGTTTCAAGATTTCCAACGCAGCAATCCCATCACTGACTTCAGCAACAATATCAGCTGCTAATTCAACTTTCAACAAGGAAGCTAATCCCTTGCGCATAATATGGTGATCCTCTGCAAGCAGAATACGTAAAGGACTACCGCTCATTTCGGTTTGCCTGCTCCAAGGACTGTAAAGGGATTTCCACTTCCAGTCTGGTACCACGACCAGCTTGCGACCAGACTTGAAGTTCACCCCCCACTGCCATCACGCGTTCACGCATTCCCACCAATCCAAAACCCTTCTGACGCTTGCGACCTTGACTATGTCGAGAGAACCCAACCCCATCATCAATCACCGATAACCGCACATGGCAGGGAGTTATTACTAATGAGATTCTGGCTGTATTTGCCTGGGCATATTTAGCCAAATTGGTCAGCGCTTCCTGCACTACCCGATAACAGACCAGTTCAATGGCCTGCGGTAAACGAATGTCGTCATCGGTTTTATCCACCTCCAACATCACCGGTACATTAAACCGACGACTGAATTCCTCCACGTGTTGTTCAAGGGCAGGGATCAATCCAAGGGCAGCTAATAGAGGCGGATGTAAGTTGTGCGCTAACTGCCGTAAGTCATGGCTTATTTCCATGATAATCTCATCCAATGCCTCGATTTTGGGAAGAATTTCATGATGATCAGCCAGGCTGCGCTTTAGTACTTGAAGCTCAGCTCGCAACCCCAGTAACGCCTGTCCGGAATGATCGTGTAGCTCGGCAGCAATAGAGCGCCGTTCCTGTTCCTGAGCTTCCATTATCCGGGTTGAAAGCCCCCGCAGTTGATCTTGCGCCTCACGTATCTGTTCAAACATCCGGGCATTATCCAATGCTAAAGCAGCGTGTGCTGCCAAAGCCATTGCCATTTCGCCATGTTTGCGCGTGAAGAATCCAGGAATCGATTTATCAATGGAGAACAATCCAATCGCTCGCCCCTTTACACACAACGGAACACCCATCCATGAACGGATGTGTTTACCACAAGGCACCCACAACCAGTCGCTCAATAAGGTAGTATCCTGCTGTATCACAGGCTGCCCCCCCCGTAAGAACTTCCATCATTAGCGCAGTATTCTCAGGAACAAAGCGAATCCCCGTCATATCCACCGGACCGGAGAATTCCTGATATCCCCGGGCAGCATGCATTCGTAATACCCCGTCTTCCAGTAGCATCACATTGGCACTATCATAAGGGATGAGAAGCTTCAACTGATCCAGAATGTGGGATAAGACCTCTTCCATGTCCAGAGAGGCATTCAGTACCTGAGCCACTTTTCTCAGCGACTCAGCCAGAACCCGCTCGGCACGTTCTTCTTTGATTTTCTCCGAGGTCTCTAAGGCATTGGCAAACACTTTAATGGCCGCCCGTACATAGGGCTCCTCTTCAATGAATGGCTCTCCCCAACGCCAAAGGCTCACTTTTCGTTGTCGGTCACACCCTGCCAAAATGGTAGTACACCATTCTTGTTTATTATTGATTGGGACTGTTTCTAAAGGCAGAGACACCTCTAACAAATCACCAGTATCAGAACCCAACAGAGAAGCACCGTGGGCATTTGCCAAAGTAGCAACTTCAATTAGCGCTTGCTTTATAATCTCGGTATTTAGATCACAACACGCCAGCAGATCAAGCAGTCGTTCAAAAGCCCGCCAGCGTTTCAATTCAGCTTCAGAATTAATTTGAGAGGGTGCCTCGGGTATTTGCTTCATCATTCCGAGTATAAATCATTTCTTGCTGGTGAACAAAACCGTCTTTTTACCGGAGGCGAGCGTCGTTTTTGGGGCACTAAATAGTGCCTCTCTTACCTATTCTGGCAAGCGAGCACCTGGCCAGTATAATATGAGACGCTCCAGACCCGAGATGATCTGGTAAAAGACTACACCTGCAAGAGAGGAAAAAGTAATACCAGCAAAGAGCAATGCTGTATCCAGGCGATAACTAGCAGAAACAACGACATATCCAATCCCTCGATCTGCGCCGGTAAATTCAGCTACAATGGCACCAATAACACTCAAACTACTGGCAACTTTGAGCGCAGAAAATATGAATGGGGTCGCTGAGGGTAAACGCACTCGAAAATAAACTTGCCAGCGCGAGGCTGAGAGAAGATGCATCAATTCCAATGCCTGCGGAGCAACTGAACGCAGGCCCCGCGTCGTATTGACCAGCACCGGGAAGAAACAAACGATGGCAGCTATCACCACTTTCGGCGCCAAACCAAACCCCAGCCAGATAGTCAACAATGGAGCAATGGCCACAATAGGTACAGTCTCAAGTACAATCGCCCAAGGGAGCATACTGCGCTCAATCAAACGCACATGGACAAAAATGCTGGCGGCAATAAAGGCTACCCCTGCACCAAGAGCGAAGCCCATAATTGCCTCTAACATTGTCCACCCCACCTGTATCACCAGATCAATGCCGCGTTTGATGATAATCTCCAAAATATTCAGCGGGGATGGCAAGACATAGCGTGGTACTTTAAGTACTGTAACCAGTATTTGCCACAAAACGATTGTTCCCAGAAATAACAGGATCGCAGGGAACCATTCCGACAAAGTATGAATGATCGGGGATTTTTTCTTCACATTGTCATGGTTGGCCATCATCCGCCACCTCCCGGAGCTGCAACATATGGCGCAACTCAGCTGTCAGCTCAGTAAACTCTTGAGTAAAACGAACATCAAAGGTTCGCGGGCGTTCAAATGGGACATCCACAATGGACATCACCCGTCCCGGACGCGAGGAAAGCATCACAACGCGATCGGAAAGAAACAGAGCTTCCGTAATGCTGTGTGTCACAAAAATGATGGTCGCCCGGATTTTTTCCCACACATGCAAGAGAAGTAAATTCAAACGGTCGCGAGTGAACTCATCCAGCGCCCCAAACGGTTCATCCATTAACAAAATAGGGGGATGGTAAATTAGGGCGCGTGCGATCGCAACCCGTTGTTTCATCCCACCGGAAAGTTGTTCAGGATAATGTTTCTCAAAACCGCTTAATTCTACATCCGCCAGCAATTGGCGCGCATAAGCGATTACTTCTTGATCTTTCACCGGGCTGCGTTTTCCCAATATTTGAATGGGAAGTATGACATTCTCCAACGCTGTAAGCCAGGGAAATAACACCGGCTCCTGAAAAACAAACCCAAAGTCTACATCTGCTTGGGCTTGAGCTGGCGTTTTGGAGCGCACACTGATTTCCCCCGTTGTTGGTGCAATTAACCCAGAAACCAGGCGCAGCAGCGTTGATTTTCCACATCCGGAAGGTCCTACAAGCGAAACAAATTCCTTATCGCGAATGGTAAAACTGACATCCCGGAGGGCTTCGACCTGCTGTTCACCGGGAAAGATCATCCCTACATTACTCAACACAATATTGTTGTTTGTTGCATCTACATTCATCATTTATCACTCTTTGGAACTATCTATTGCACAAATCTGTTGGTATAAGCGTTCTCGCAAAGCCTTGTCCGAAATAAAAGCCGCTTCCAAAGCCATTTTCTGAATTCTTTGGAGCTCTTGGATAGAGAAACCAAATTGCTCTTGTAAAAGGGTCAACTCGCGTGAAAGGCGCGTATTTGAAGTAATCGGATCATCATCCCCGATAGCTATACGGATACCATAATCAAAAAAGCGGCGCACAGGATGCGAACGAATGTCCCCCACAGCCTTGGTATGAACATTGCTAGTAGGGCACAGCTCCAGTAAAATACTTTTTTCTGCGAGTAATTCCATCACACCCGCATCCTCAACACTGCGAATGCCATGTCCAACGCGCTTTGTCCCCAATTCCATGACTGCATATCGGACATTCTCGGGACCTGCCGCTTCACCAGCATGAATGGTAATCCCCAACCCGCCACGTCGAGCGATTTCAATGGCTTCTGCATGAAGCTGTGCCGGGAAGTTTGCCTCATCTCCTGCCAAATCAAACCCTACAACGCCTTCGTTCCCGAATTCAACCGCGACCTTCGCCAGGTGAAGATTGTCAGCCACCGGGTGGTTTCTCAACGCAGCAACAATCAGACGACAAACTATTCCCGTTTCGCTTTCAGCCCGCCGCAATCCCAAAAGCATTGCTTCTATAACTTTTTCCACAGGCAGTCCAGGACATGCATGTGTCATTGGCCCAGCGCGTAATTCCAGATATATGACTCTATCATGGGCAGCATCTATCGCTGCTTCATAAGCGGTTCGATGCAATGCTTGCGCATTTTTTAGTGCCGGATAGACACGCGCAATTTTCTCCAGGTAATCTACCAAGTTCCGCTCTTCGCCCGTGACTTGCAGAGCCCGGACGACATCGGAGCGTTCAAAAGGCAATTGCAGCTTCTGCTCACGACACAATTCCCAAAAAGTTTCCGGACGCACTGAACCCTCAAGGTGAGTGTGCAGATTCACCTTTGGTAAAACTGCAATTTCCTCTGGGATCACATTCGGCGCGGAAAACATCTTCAATCCCGCGCTAGTATATGTTCGTATCCAGCCATTTCGTAACGCACAACACCTTCCAGCGCAACCTGGATCGCGTGCTCCCAGCCCTGGATCAATCCTTGATTGACCTCCTCGTATACCACTTCTCCGGTGATCAAATTGCCCGAAACTGCACACACCATAGCAGCTTTTAACCCGCGACGATGCGCCACAGTATAAATAGCCGAGCTTTCCATTTCAACATTGATCAGTTTGTTTCTATGCAACATCTGGATAAATTCTGGGGTTTCACCGTAAAAAGCATCGTCTGAGGCGCTTAAACCCACATGCAGTTGAAACCCCAAACTTTTCCTGAGCTCCAAGGCAGCTTCAATGAGCGCATGGGTCAAAAAGTGATCTGGGACAGCAGGGAAACCATCAGCCACATAGAAACGCGATGTCCCCTCATTACGCATTGCTCCGGTGCTAATGGTCAAATCTCCAATATGCATGCCTTCTTGAAGCGCACCGGTACTACCTACTCGGATAAAATGGGTTGCACCAACATTGGCAAGCTCCTCAACTGCAATTGCTGCCGATGGACAGCCAATCCCCGTCGAAGTAGCGCTAACAGGAATTCCTTTATATGTGCCTGTACAGGTGCGAAATTCTCGATGAAAGCCAATTTCGCGCACATTGTCCAGGTATTTGGCAATCCGCAAAACCCGATCCGGATCCCCTGGCAATAACACGTATTTTCCCACATCGCCCGGAGCTACACGCAGGTGATATTGCAGTTTGCCTTTCGTTTTTTCTTCTTTGTTTACGATAGTCATATGAATATCCTATTATAAATTTACTATACGGTTTTCCAAAAAACATTCAGGTACCGGCCATCGAATTTAATACTAACCTCCCCCAGCTTTTAGGGAAAAATTGTATGAGCCTTTGACTGGGGGAGGATTAGAATGCATGCTATAGACTTACTTCAAATATTCAGTCGTAAATGCTTTCGTATAATCCACTTCGGTTTCCAAAGCACCCTGTTCTCTGAGAACCTTGTAAATGGTTTCCCATTTTTCTGGGGTCATCAATCCGATCACGCCGCTCTCTTTAACCTCTGGGGTTATCAGGTGAGCTTCTTCTGCAACCAGCTGATCCATTTCAACTGCTTTGTCCAGCTCTGTGCCATACTTCATGACGATCTCAACTGCCTCTTCTTTGTTCGCCATAGCAAATTCCCAGCCGCGCTGAATGGCTCGTACCATCCCTCTTGCAACCTTCGGATTATTCTTGAGGTAATCCTCAATAGTAAACAAGGCTTCAGAAGCAGTCGGAACACCATAATCTGCAGGCAAGAAAACAACTGGCTCTTTGCCCATGCACCGGGCAATCAAGGGTTCGTTGGTTGCATAACAGGTCATCAGGTCAATTTTACCTTCCAGAAGAGGAGTAATATCATATTGAACGGTAACTGTTTTGACACTGTTAATATCCACGCCATTGGCTTTCATCATGGCTTTGGTAAGCATCCATGGTCCGCCCTCTTGAAAACCAATCAACTTCCCTTCAAAGTCTTTGAGAGTTTGAATCCCGGAATCTTTCAGACCAAATACACCTCCAGGGTGCTTTTGGAAGAATGTTGCAATCGTGATCAATGGCATCCCCTGTGCGCGGGCAAGCAGCAAAGATCCGGTATCATGCAAACCAAAGGTATCCTCACCTGCTGCAACTAGAGTAATGCTATTCTTGTCAATCCCGCCCGGACGAATTTCAACATCAAGACCTTCTTCCTTGAAGTAACCTTTGTCTAAAGCGACGTAGGGACCTGCAAACTGGGTGTTGGTTATCCAGGGCAAGCGCAAAGTGACTTTGGTGAGTTCAACTGGAGCTGCAGTTGGGGGAGCAGCTGTTTCAGGCGGTGCGGTCGGAGCAGGCTGGCAGGCAGTGATTAGCACAACCAGTGAAACAACTAGAATCATGAGTGGGTAAAGGCTTTTTTTGTACATTTTTTCCTCCTTAGAAAAGTACAAAACTGGAAAAGGGGTCTATCCATATAGTACGTCAACCCCTAAAATTCTTTCAATCACAATTCTTGTGATTTTCTGGTTGTCTGTCATTTATCCAACATGTTACTCTCTTGGTAAGGAACCTACATTGGCTCAGATGAACAGGTTGCCAAACCAAATTAATCTGGATCATATTTGGGGTATATCTACAAAAATAGCCCGTTTTACCGCCATATATGGTGGTTGACTTTGTTTTTCAACACCCTTTATAGTGACTGTAACATAAGCGGTGGGTTTTAAATTTGGTGGGATAAATTCCTTGATAATCGGCATGAAAACACCATTATTGTAAGGCATTATTATCTAAAAAATATTTACCTGAAGTAGAGCTTGAAAACTCACCAACCATGTATGTCACAAACACTTTTGTCAGGGCTTTCTTAAAGTGGGATTTAGGTGACAAAAAATGACCTTCTTCGGTTATGTTTTGAGCCACTAAAACACAAAACCATACCGAGGAAGGTCACCATGAAGTGTAACACAAGCGTCCCAAGCAGCGAGTCCTTAGATAGACGAGCAGAGGCACAAGCTCAGAGGGGATATATTCCACAAGGCGGTGATAACTGACTAATTTGGGAAACTCAGCCCGCCAGTGCCTGAGCACCTGCTGGCTATAATCGGCCTTGGAGTCCCGATAGTGGGATTGATGAAAAGCAATCAGCATAGTCATGATCTCACTCATCGTCAGAGAACGAGTTCGCTGACACTGCTTCTGCCCGCTCGCCAGTAGATGTTGGTTCCAATAAGGCAAAAATGCTTTGCAAAAATTATCGACATCGCAGAACAGAACGAGTAAACTGTCCATTGAGGATTTCCTTGGATTTCAACTGATGTCGTGCTGACAAAAGTTTACTCCCTTTTGGAGATCGTCACTTTATCCCAAATTCGCGTCGTTATGGTAACTGTCCATTTTGAGGTTCAAGGTAGTGGTTCACGGCTTGTTATTCCCATTTCTTTTTTTCTCCCAACATTGCGAAGCGACCGCTTCTAACTGCCGCAACTGACTGGCAGTGATGTTCGCACCATCTGCTTCAATGACTGCGTAAGGCTTGTCGCTGATGACGGCTACATCATGGGTGACGGCTGTGGCATTGCTTGCTGGTAAGCAGTTGAACGCTCCGATATTCACAAAGCCATCGAATACACCCTCCTCAAGCGAAACCAAATAACGGCCGGCTGTGCACGGCGCCTCCGTCCAGCCATTGATGGAAACCCGCTGATGGCCAATCTGCAACACTTTACCATAGTTGATGTCTGGTGCGAAAACCAGACCGCAATCTTTCATCAGCCATCGCCAGTGACGGTCAAGGAGCTCAATCGCCTTCACATGCAGTCTGGCTCGCACTGCATGGAAACGTGGTTGGTTAGTGGGGTTATGCAACAGACCAACAAGAAGTGTCCAAAGTGCAAAATGCTGGGCTGGCGTCAGGTATCCCAGGGCGAACCCGCGCCGCACAATCGGTTCTGTTTCGTAAAAGCACAGGAATTCGCCGATATCCCCCGTCTTCGTCAAGATACCCCGCTGCTCGAAAAATGATCGCACGAGCTTATCCACAAAGATGCGGTTGATCCCGCTGAACAGCAGCACTTTTGGATGATCTTTCGGGGTACTTGTGAGCGGAATCCGCTTCAATACGCGAGTCACTCGTCTGAGTTCAATTTCCAGGGCAGGCAAGCCATGTGCCGCGGCGTTGACCAATCTATCTTCAAGTGTGTCCAGCTCACAAAGCGCTTGAGTAGGGTTCTGCGCCAGACAACTGAGCGAAGAACGGACTTCGCACATTAAGTCTCCCAATACGCCAGCCGTAGCTGCAGAAATTGCTACCGCTTCGCCACCGCCTAAATAGTTATTATCCATTCTGGGCCAGACTGTAAAGGCATTCGACGCGCCTAATCGGCGAAATATGACTTCTATAGCGTCAAACCAATTGCCGATCTGACATGGCCCTTCTTGTTCAAGGAAGTGAAAGAGCGTCACTTCATCAGGAGGGCGGTTTTCGAGGTAGAGTACGATCTTACCAAGCATCGCCAAAAATGGCAGGCACTCGCGCCCGGAACAGACTTTGCGAGCCGCTTGGAGAACGCGCTCGTCCATAAACGGAGTAGTGACGCAACGCCAGCCCATCCGACTGTAAAGCGAAGCAAACAGTCTTGAGGTGATCAGCGGGGTATCCGCCAAAAGCACATGCTTGACACATGGGTCATCAAAGCCAAGGGTTTCGCCTTGTTTGGTAATAATTTTGGGATGCTTGCCCGAGTAGTCAATCCGGCCGTGGAACTGGCGGTCTGGCAGATTTTTGGTTGCATCCTCAGCCATCTGCCGGCGTTCTTCGATGATATCCATGAAAGCCCCGATACGAGTATCAATCCCGGCATCGGCGGTGTGGGAATCGATTTCGAGGTAGCAAAACGGCTGGCCTTCCAGTTCCTGTCGCATATGGTGGTAGAATATTGCATCTGGGTTGCAAGAAAAGCAGGACAGGAAGCAGATGTAAGCATCTTCCCGTTCCCGCGCATATTGGATTGCAGAAGCGGCCACCTGTGTAAAATGCCAAACGTTGCGTTCAACAGGCGGGGGATTAAGCGGAAGCAAATCGGCAGGGATGACATGGAAACCACGGCTGGCGATCTTCCGCGGTACAGACAGATTCACCACACCATTGTAGGCGATGTATGGCCGGCCAACCAGGATAACAATTGGACCCTGCAACATATTGAGCATAGCCTGTCCTTCAGTTCGGTACGCCTGTTCAAAACCGGCCTGATAGTCTAGTGCCAATTGGAATGCGCGATCCGCCGTTTCTTTCGAAACACCCAAACATTCTGCCATATGGGCAATTTTTTGCCGGCTGGTGTTCAGGAGATGGGTAGAAAAACCAATCTCGGGGGCATAAATCTTCACTTTCCGGTTCGAGAAAAAAGTCTGAATCACCCCGCCACTATCCTCACTGAACGGGCAAGAATAGGCGTGCATATGCTGCCTGGCAATCGCAAATTCTCTCACCTGTGGCAGGAAAACCCAATCTACACCTTGTTGCACCAAGTCATCCACTGCGGCATGCAACAATTCTGCCGGGTAACAGAAGGCGGAATGCGTGTTTTTGCGCCCTTTGCCAGGACACGAAAGGACAACCTCGTAGCCCAATTCAGTTAGAAGCTTGTTATAAAAGGGGAATAGCTCATATGTTGTAAGCGCAAGCGGAAGGCCTGCTCTTCCGCGCGGATGCTCAGGATTGGGAACCGAAAATTTTTCAAACATCAGTTTTGTGCGTAGTTCAACCAGGTTTTTACCTTCCGAATATTGCAGAGTTTTCGGTCGGCGCTGCATCTCCCAGCGTGAACACAGACCACCAAAAGGATAGCTCTTCTGGCCGATCATAATTCGCTGGATTTCACAGTGGTTTGTACACGAGCCACAGCGGAAAGTCCCTCTCATATCCATCGGCTGACATTCTACTTGATCAAGCAAGAGGTGTAACTCGGCAATTTTCCCTTCCACAATCAAATCACGAGCCATCAACGCTGCCCCCAAACAGCCCATTAGCTCTGGCTGGTTGGGAACAATGATCTTTCGTCCGCTCAGCAAAGCCATTGCGGGTGCAACTGCCAGATTAAGCGCAACACCACCCTGAAGCAAGACCGTGTTGCCTATTTGGCGTGCACCTACGACCCGTGAAAGGTAATTTTTTACAATCGAGTATACCAACCCGGCAAGGATGTTCTTTGGGTCTTCTCCGCTCTGAAGTGCCGTGCGAATCTCTGAGTTAATAAAAGCTGCACAGCGTTCTCCAAACGCTAGGGGTGCATCCGCTTGAAGCGCAGAATGGCCAATTTGTTCTACCGGAAATTTCAAATCAGATGAGGCCGCTTCTTCCAAAAAGCTGCCTGTCCCAGCCGAACAGCCATCATTCATGGCATAGTCTACCGGAATACCCTCTAAAAGGGAAATGAACTTGGCATCCTGTCCGCCAATTTCAAAAATCGTGTCTACGTCTGGATGCGCTTCGCTTGCTGCCCGCGCATGCGCGAGAATCTCATTAAAGCTTAAGCAGTTACCCATTGCAACCGAAACCAGTTCGCGACCAGAGCCGGTAACTGCCACCTGAACAATTTCTAGCGAGCGCCCATGCACCTGTTCCTTGATCTCATCAAGGCACTTTCCAACCGCCATGACCGGGTTTCCATGCGTGCGTAAATAACAGGATGCCACAGCCCTACCACTTTCCATCTCAACCAGCGTTGCTTTGGTAGTGGTTGACCCTGCATCTATGCCAAGCAGGACTTTCATCCCATCAAATGGAGCCGGCGGCAGCTGTGCTTCGATGCGGGTCACTTGCTCAATCCCATCTGACAGAGGTGGAAGAATTTCAAATTGACGGTGCTGACCAGTTACCAGAAACTCATTCAAGGGCTTGGTGAGCCGTCCATTAGCACGCGCAGCTACTGCTGCCCCTAGTGCTTCCAAATACGAGCTTTCTGGTAGCGTCTCAATCCTGCTGGCAGAGAGCAGCCTGCGCAATTCCATAAGTAATACCTCGTTTTGCGCCATCCCACCGCTCACCAAAATATAGTTTTTTGACCAAGCAGTAGACTCGATCAGTGTGTGGATTTTAGCTGCAAGGTCAATGCACAGGGTGTAAGCAATGTCGGCTGGAGAACACTCCCCTTTATTTAACTTGTGGGTGGCATCCGACTTAATGTGCACCGAGCAGCGCGAAGCCAAAAGAACATGCTTGCCGTTGCGTGCAAGATCAAGTCCCTGTTCCAGACTCAACCCCATGCGTCCGAACTGTTGGAGAATAAATTCACCACTTCCCGCGGCACAACGGTTGCTGGAAGTCATGTTGCGAACTTTCTGGTTGCGAATGCAATAAACCACGAAACTCTCACCCCCAAGTGAGAGAACGATATCGGGGGAAATTTGCAGTTCTTGTAGGGCTTTCTCAATACTCACCGGTTCTGGCAAATACGGCAAGTCTAAAATACTTGTTGCAAGTGGACCTGTGACCATCGCACCTTGTGGATGTTCGGCAGACCCTACTTCCTCCTCAATCATGGCGCGGATAGTTCCGCGTGGGTCTCCGCCATGCCTTTGCAAATGAAATGAGACCACTCTGTTTTCATTCACACGCACCCTGCGCACTGTCACCGCTCCAATATTCCATCCTTCCCAAATCATGGCGCCCTTCCTTTCTTCTTGCCGCCAGTAGGCTGGACGGCGTAAAACGATTGATAGTTGTTCTATCTAAACATTACACCGGGCAGTGCGGGCACATAAGAAGCATATGTTGGAAAAGAATACAGTGAAAAAGTCCTAAGGTGGTGTGGGACTATTGACCCATACGATTCGTTCTGTGGAATGCTATACTGTAAATGAACAGAAATCTGGAGGTTCTTTATGAACTCTTCTCCCCTCAGGGCTTCTTTCGTGAGTCTCCTCAAGGATTTTGCCAATCACCCGGGCAGAGGTATCACCCTAACAATTGTCATCATGGTTTCCATCTGGAGTGTGGCGTGGATTTCTATTGCCGCTCAGGTGAACAATCCCTTCCCCGGCTTTTTTTACAACCCCATGCGCGTTTTCTCCAGTTTTACGCCACTGGAGTTCACTGGCTGGCAAGCCGGCCTTCGCCCGTGGGATGTTATTGTGGCGGTCAATGGTCTACATTGGAGAGAAATGCCCCGTCTTGTAAAAGAAGCAGGGATTGGGAGCACCTTAATCTATACCATCGAACGTGATGGACAACGATTGGACTACCCCGTTCAGACAATGCTATTCACCAGGGAAATTCTCTTCCGCTTTTTACCCGGCTATTTTGTCTCCTCGCTGGTATTCCTCCTCATCGGGATTTTCGTCTACCTGAAAAACCCATCAGCCGCAATAAACCGCTACCTGCTGGCCTATCTTCTGATCTGGTCAATTGGTGGGGGGATTATCTGGGAGTGTTTTCTGAGTCAAAACAAGTGGATGGGATACCTATTGATACCGTACGCTGTAGCAGCCCCAGTAGCAGGCTGGATTTTCTTTTGGAGCTTCCCTGCTGACCGAACGCGTGTCAGTTTCTTAAAACGCTGGTCGGTGATCAGAATATTCGTGTTTCTAGGGATGGGAGTAATCCTGTTGATGTTGACCCTTCAGGTACTAGCAAACCTGTTTGATCATCCCTTTCTATGGAGAGCTATAACCTTCCTGATGGGCTGGCCTTACTATGTAGTCTTTGGACTGGGCTCATATGTAATAAAAGGTATCCCGCTGATCGTGATTATAGCAAGAAAGAGTGATCGCCTGCTGCAGTCTCAAGCAATAGTGATGTTAGCAGGCCTGATTGTAGGCTTAACAGCCTGGCACTTGTTCCTGTGGGCGCCCGCTGCAGTTCACCTTCGCCCAATTGATATGCAGCTCGCAGGGTTGATTCCGGCTGTATACCCATTATCAATTGGATATGCTATCTTACGCTACCAGCTACTCAACATTCGCGTGGTCATGCGCAAAGGCTTGATCTACTCACTACTGACTACCGTGCTCACTGCGGCCTTTGTTCTGATGGCGCTCTTAATTGGATTTCTGTTCCACCTTTTCACCGGCCGGCAATCTTTGTTGGCTATGGTGATTCCTGCCCTGATGTTGGCCTTTTTCTTCCAACCCATCCGTCAGCGGATTCAGATACTTGTAGACAAGGCTTTCTTCCGCCGCGAGTACGAAGTCTACCAGACGCTCTCTCGTTTCAGTCGGGGACTAACCATGTTACGCCGGCGCTCTGAGGTGATCCGTCTGGTAAAAAAAACAATCAACGAAACACTAGGGGTAAGAGACACCACCCTTTGGTTACCCCAAAACGGTGATTTCCAGCCGGCAGATGAAAACCGAGAGCCTTCGGTCACACTTCCGTCGTCAGGGGCATTAGTCTTTCGCTTATCCAAAGTACGCAGTTTGTTCTCTCCTTATCCCGATGAAGAGAACCCGGCTTCCAACGAACTGCGCCGGATTTGGGCAGAGCTTGCCGTGCCACTCTTCCTTGGTGATAAACTCGTTGGGATTCTGACTCTTGGAAGCCGACAGTCGGGCGAACCATTTAGTCAGGAAGACAAAGACCTGCTGACTATGTTAGCACACAGCGCCGCCCTTGCCCTTGAGAATGCCCGCTTGTACGAGGAACATATTGACCTCCTACGTCAGCAGTTTCTCCAGACCACCGAAATTCAAGAAGAAGAACGGTACAGGATTGCCCGTGAGTTACACGATGGAGTAGCCCCATCGCTTGCCAGCTTGAATATCCGCCTGCAAACAATGCGTAAACAGTTGGATCGCGAGAAACACCCGGCAATGGGTGAAGTAGAAGAGCTGGCTCAACAGGTGCAGGCCAACATTCAAGATATCCGCCGGTTGATTTACGATCTACGCCCAACTGCGTTGGACGAGATTGGACTGATACCAGCACTTCAGGAATATACTGCCCATTTTCAGAAAGATCAGGGGATTGCCGTTCAACTGACCTGTCCAGAAGATTTAGCACGCCCTTCACCTGCAATAGAAATTACCCTATTCCGCATTATTCAGGAAGCACTGGCAAATATCGCTAAGCATGCCCATGCGAACAAGGTCATTATTTCGCTAGAGCGGACGCATGCCGGAATCTCACTGATTATTCAAGACGACGGGCAGGGATTCAATCCGCAGGTGCCGATTTCCGGAAATCATATAGGGTTGTGGAGTATGCAAAAGCGGGTTGAGAATCTCGGAGGGTGTCTGGGGTTACAAAGTGCACCAGGCTGTGGAACGCGGATCAGCGTCCAGATTCCACTGGAAGAAACAGGTTAGGAAGGTATTCTATGGAGAAAATCAGTGTCTTGATTGTTGATGACCATACCCTTTTTCGTCGAGGAATCCGCAAAATGCTCGAAGCGGAAGAAGATATGCAGATCGTGGGTGAAGCTGCAACTGGCCGCGAAGCCTTGCAAATTATCAGAGAACAAATACCCGATGTGGTATTGATGGACATCCAAATGCCTGACATGGATGGAATTGAAGCGACTCGTATCATGCATGGTGAAATGCCGCATGTGGGCATTGTTTTTGTTACCATGTATGAGAATGACGAGTATGTATTTCGGGGCATTCAAGCAGGTGGGCGTGGTTACATTCTGAAGGACGCTGACCCAGAGACAATGCTACGTGCCATTCGGGCTGTAGCCAACGGCGAATCCCTACTGGGGCCGACCATTGCACTCAAGGTCATGCGCCAGTTTACAGAAATCGAAAAGACACCGTCCAGTGTAATGAACCAACTCACACCAAGGGAAATAGAGGTGCTAAAACTGATCGCGGAGGGGATGAGCAATAAAGAAATCGCTACACACCTACTCATTAGCGAGAAGACAGTCAAGAACCACATCAATAACATTCTCTCGAAGTTGCACTTATATGATCGAACTCAAGCAACAATTTATGCTATTCGAACAGGTATCGTGAAACTTTAGCGTAAGTTTTGCGCGTTCAGAGTCTGTATCGCACAAAACGGCCCAAAACTGTTCTAGTGCCTTGCTAACTGAATCTCGACCCTGTATATAGGAATTGGTAACCCGATTAAAAAAATTGAAGCCAGCGAATTAACAGGCAGGGTGGAAGAGCACAGAAGAGAAATGCTTATCTCTTGATTTTCGTGCGTAATAGTTTATTTCTGCTTGGTTGCAGAGAGTAAGAAACCCAGAGAAGAATTGTTGTCAATATGCTTCGCAAAGACCATGCCCCGAGAATTTTTCTATCTTTCGGTATATGGCTTTGAATCTGCTCAAACAGGAGGAAACTCTCAAAGGCGGCATTCAAGCCAAACGCTTGCAAGTTGCTTGGAATACTGACTACCTGCTTAAGGTCTTATCTAGTTGAAATGCGTTTGCCCTAAAGGAAACCTACTTGACCTGGAATAAAAATATCCCTATAATAAAATTGTATAAACGTCTGACGATTATCAACTTATGACTATTATTAATCGCCCGAAATCTATAGTCAAACAAGTCAGTGAAATCCTTCGCCAGCGTATTGCCGAAGGCACCTATACTCATGGCAAGCGTTTGCCTTCCGAAAGTGAGCTCGCTCAAGAATTTGGCGTTAGTCGTGCAACAGTACGCGCTGCTTTAGGGGCTCTAGAAAACGAGCGCCTCATTACCCGACGACAAGGGGATGGCACCTATCTCAACGAACGTGTTATGGAAATCAGCGCTCAGTTACATTGTACCTGGGATTTCCAATGCATGATTGCAGATAGCGGACGCAAACCCTCTGTGCAAGTGCTGCAAATCACCAAAAGACCCCCAAATGCTAACGAAGCAAAAATTCTGGAAATTTCACCTTACAACCCCGTAATCGCTCTTGTCCGCATATTCTTTGCCGATGCGCAGCCGGTTATCTACTCCACCAATGTTATACCGGCTGCTTTTTTTGTGGAAGAAAACATTGATGCAACATTGCCCATCCATGTCTTATTTGAAAAATATTGCCAACAGAAAATATCCTACTCTATTTCGGATATTAGTGCCACTGTGGCAGATGAATCGCTCATCTCTTATCTCAAAATAAAGCCTGGCGATGCAATCTTGAGATTTAATGACGTATTCTACAACCCTCAAAACCAGCCCCTCTTGTTCGGTGAAAGTTATTACGACGACAAGGTTTTACGCTTACGGGTGGCGCGCGCATGGGGATAACCATCCATCACTCGCAATGAGGGAAATGGAGACGAAGCACTTCTAACCTTACTTTTCGGAGAGCATATGGATAATCAGAAACTCCTTTTCAATGCCGGCGTGGTCACAATGGATCCCCAAAGACGACAATATAACTCGGGTGCTGTTTGGATTGCAGGAGACAGGATTAAAAAGATTGGAAACAGCACAGAGTTGTTGGAAGAGGCCTCAGGAGACGTTGAGCGCATTGACCTGCGCGGAAGATGGATCCTGCCAGGCTTGATCAATACACATGTCCATACTTCTCAGCAATTAGGTCGCGGTTTGGGTGATGACGTTAATCTACTGACCTGGCTGCACCAGCGGATATGGCCTTATGAAAGTAATATGACCGAAGAAGATAGCTACATCAGCACCCTGCTGTGCGGTATCGAGCAAATTCGCAGTGGGGTAACCTGTTTTGCAGAACCAGGCGGGCAATTTGTGGATGGCATGGGACGAGCAGTCACGGAACTGGGCATTCGCGGAATTCTTGCTCGCTCCACTATGGATAGTGGTGAGGGACTGCCCTCTCGTTGGCATGAAGACACTGACGAAGCACTGTCCATTCAGGAGGAACACCTCAAGCAGTGGCATGGCAAAGCGAAAGGCAGAATTCGCGTATGGTTTGGACTTCGCACCATTTTCAATAACACAGACGAGCTGATCGTGCGCACCAAAGCGCTAGCTGATCGTCATGGCGTGGGCGTACACATGCACGTTGCCGAAGTCAAAGAGGAAGTAGAGTTTGCACAAGCTACACGCGGGGCAACTACAGTGACTCACCTACACCGCCTTGGTGTGCTGGACAAAAATCTGTTAGCTGTTCACACCGTCTGGTTAACTGATGAAGAAATCGGGATGTTTGCTGAGAAAGATGTTAAGGTCTCGCACAACCCGGCAGCTGCGATGCGCGTGTTAGGATTCGCAAAAATTCCAGAAATGCTCAAAGCTGGAGTGTGCGTAACAATTGGTACAGACGGTGCTCCGTCAAATAACCGTATGACACTGATTGACGAAATGTACCTCACTTCCCTTATCCACAAAGGACGATTGCTTGATCCCACAGTAATGCCTGCCGAACAAATCCTGGCAATGGTCACGTGTGATGGGGCGCGCGCTTTGTTATGGGAGAATGAAATTGGCTCCCTGGAGGCAGGCAAAAAGGCAGATTTGATAGTTATTAATCCCAACACAGCAACCATGTTGCCAATGCATGATCCAATTGCAAACATGGTTACCTCAATGCGCTCCCATAACGTGGAAAGCGTAATGGTAGATGGGCATTGGATTATGTGGAAACAACATATCCTGACTGTAAACGAACAGGAAGTCCTTGAAGAAGCCAAATGGCGAGCAGCAGATATTGCTCGACGTGCTGGCATTCGCCTTCCTAACCGTTTTAACGTTGTGGATGAATAATGATGAGTGATAAATCACCATCGGTGATTGTAATGAGGGGTATCACCAAGCGCTTTGGCTCTGTTGTCGCCAACGACAATGTGTTTTTCACCCTGCAAAAAGGGGAAATTCATGGGTTACTTGGTGAAAATGGTGCTGGCAAGACAACGTTAATGAACATTCTTTATGGCTTACACCAACCCGATTCAGGAGAGATACTTATCAATGGAGTGCACTCACATATCAAATCTCCCCATGATGCCATTGCGCGCGGTATCGGAATGGTTCATCAACACTTCATGCAGGTGCCAACCTTTACAGTGATTGATAACGTCATCCTTGGATTACAGCCTTTCTATCGTCCAGCTTTGGATCGCCGTCATGCCCGTCAGCGCCTTCTGGAGATTGCCCACCTGTATGGTCTTTCTATCGACCCAGATGCATACATCTGGCAACTTTCTGTTGGCGACCGCCAGCGAGTGGAAATCATCAAAGCCCTCTATCGTAATGTCCGCATTTTGATATTGGACGAACCTACATCCGTTTTGACCCCACAAGAATCGGAAGATCTTTTTCATACCCTGCGCAGGTTAGTGGAGAATGGACTGTCTGTCGTATTCATCACCCACAACCTAGAAGAAGCACTGGCGATCACCGACCGCATTACTGTACTTAGGAACGGCAAAGCCATGGCAACGCTGCCAAGTGTGCATGCAACAAAAGAGGAATTGGCTTCCTTGATGGTAGGGCGACAGGTGCTATTTGATATCCCCACACTTGATCTGCCAGATGTTTCAGTCAACGAGGTGCTAAGCGTTGAAAAGCTGTCCGTGAAAGGTGACCGCGGATCTCTGGCTGTGCGAACAGTATCTTTCAGCGTACATCAAGGGGAAATTGTGGGTATTGCTGGTGTGGATGGAAATGGGCAGAGCGAATTAATACAGGTGCTTGCAGGTTTGCGAGCACCATATGAAGGACGTTTCTTTATCAAAGGGAGGGAAATGACAAACGCGTCACCGCGTGAAATCCTCCAGGCTGGAGTGGGATATATCCCAGAAAACCTGGAAGATGCCCTAATCCCAAGCTTCAGTCTGCTGGAAAACGCAGTACTGGATACGCATTACACCCCTCCTTTTTCACGCAACGGAGTGCTTGATTTTCGTAATATTGTTCGTCACGCCAGAGCATTGATTCAAAGCCATGATGTGCGCGTACCTGACGAAATGGCTAAAGCGGCGGTGCTTTCGGGGGGAAACAAACAAAAATTCATTGTGGCGCGTGCCCTGGCGCGCAATCCTCAACTGCTGATTGCTGCTCATCCCACTCGTGGTATTGACATTGGAGCAGAAGAATACATTCGTAACCTCTTGCTACAAAAGAGAAAAGAAGGTATGGCAATCCTGCTTGTTTCCACAAAATTGGATGAAATTATGAGCCTTAGCGATCGAATCTTGGTAATGGAACGCGGGCGGATTATGGGCGAGATGCTGCGTGAAGAGGCAACCATAGAAAGAATAGGAATGTTGATGGCTGGATCAGAGGCATAAGGGTAAATATGTTGCAAAAAATTGTGCTGTGGACTCACAAAAGAACGTCAAACTGGCAGCAAATGCCAGATTGGCTTTCTTCGTTGCTGGTTATCCTACTAGCCTTTCTAATTGGTGCTCTCTTTATTATCGCCATTGGTGCCAGTCCTTTAGCAGCTTATGGTGCGCTATTAAGAGCAGCTTTTGGCAGTGTCAACGGCTTTGCTGAAACAATGATCAAGGCGTGTCCTTTGTTATTGGCAGGATTAGGGATTTCGCTCGCGTATCGGGCGCAGTTCTGGAACATTGGGGCTGAGGGACAGATTTATGCCGGGGGAGTTTGCGCAGCCATTGTAGGGCTATATCTCCATGGACTACCCACGTTTGCACATATCACCCTGACACTGTTGGCAGGCATGATTGGCGGTGCCTTACTGGGCTTTTTTCCTGCTCTTTTCAAGGTGCGGCTTGGCGTCAACGAAATGATCACTACGCTGATGCTGAATTATGTCGTTATTCAAGTTGTGGCGTACCTGCTACATGGACCATTACGCGATCAAGCAAGCGGAATAACGATCTCACCACAACTTCTTAAATCTGCCTGGCTGCCAATCGTTGTAGAACGAACCCGTTTCCACCTGGGTGTTTTACTGGCGGTAGGTCTGGCGCTATTGATTCACTGGTTCATTTATCGGACGGTTCTGGGTTATCAAATTCGTGCTTCAGGGGAAAACCGCCGGGCGGCACGCGTGGGCGGGATACGTGTGAACTGGGTAATAATCTGGACAGTGCTTTTGAGTAGTGCACTCGCAGGATTGGCAGGCGCTGTGGAAGTCAGTGGTGTGCAACATCGGCTGGTTGAAGATTTCTCCCCAGGCTATGGGTATCTTGCCATTGCAGTGGCTTTGTTAGGGAATTTGGAACCAGTTAGAGTAATTTTCTCTTCCATACTATTTGCTGCGCTATTGAACGGGGCAGATGCAATGCAACGCGCAGCTGCTGTCCCCGTTCCAGTTATCTATGTGATTGAGGGTGTGGTAATCGTTTTGGTCGCGGTCAGCATATTTCGCCGAAAGGGTTCTTTATAAAATGCTGGATCAAATTTTCTCTGTCGTATTCCTGACCGGCTTTTTAGCAGCAACGCTTCGCATGGCAACTCCCATCTTAATTACAGCATTGGGCGAGATGATTGCAGAGCGTTCTGGCATTTTGAATCTAGGAATTGAAGGGATTATGGTGCTTGGGGCTTTTGTTGGCTTTTGGGTATCATACCAAAGCGGTGATCTCTGGCAGGGCTTCTTATGGGGCGGCTTAGCAGGAGGAATCATTGGTGCCCTGATGGGCATTGTTAGTGTCCGTTTTCATGCCAATCAAATTGTAACTGGATTAGGAATCTGGATTTTATGCCAAGGTCTCAGTAGCTTTCTTAATCGCCGCATTTTTGGTATCAGTTCCGTCCGTCCGCAACTTCCTACCCTTCCAGCCATCCCAATTCCCGGACTGAGCAAAATTCCCATTTTGGGTGAAACTCTCTTCAACCAGAACATCATTGTTTATGGAACTCTACTTCTCATCCCACTCTTTATATATTTTCTCAGGCAAACAAGCTGGGGACTGCATTTGAGCGCGGTAGGGGAAAATCCACGCGCAGCTGATGCGGCGGGCTTACGAGTGGAATGGATTCGTTTTCTGGCAACAACTTTTGGTGGGATGATGGCAGGATGGGGAGGTGCATATCTTCCTATTGCCTTTTACGGGTTATATACGGATGACCTTGCCGTTGGCCGAGGCTGGATGGCGATTGCGGTCGTCGCTTTTGGCAGATGGTCCCCTTTGGGTATGCTGGCAGGTGCTCTAATTTTCGGGGCATCAAGTGCATTGCAGTATCGTCTACAAGCTATGAATTTTCCCCTGCCATACCAATTCTTGCTCATGCTGCCTTTCTTAATTACTTTGATATTCGTTGTCCTTTTCGTGCGAGGTGGTGGTGGGCCGGCAGCACTGGCGAAACCCTACATTCGCACACAGAGTGAGTAATTTTTTTCGCCAGATATAGATGATCAAAAACAGGAGCTTAAATGATTGACTTAATGATTTGCAATGCGCAAATAATTACGGTTGATACTCAACGGCGCGTTTTTGAAAATGGGGCAATTGCAATTGAGGGCAATAAGATCCTTGAGGTTGGCAAATCGGGAGAACTGATGCAAAAATATACAGCTCGACGCGTGCTTGACGCTACTCATTTTATTGTCATGCCAGGGTTGATCAATTGCCACATGCATTTACCACAAGTGATTATGCGGGGCGTCAACGACAATGTAGAGGTCATGGATAAACTCAAATATTACATTTGGCCGATCCAGGGCAGCTACGATGAGGAAGACGCTTATATCAGCACTCAACTCGGGTTGCTCGAGATGATTAAAGCAGGCACCACCGCTTTCTTGGGTACAGGGCTGCACCCTCGTTACGGAATTGGAGCAATTGCTCAAGCAGTAATTGATTCTGGCATACGCGGCGTGATCAGCAAATACGTAATGGATCAAACAGGATATGCACTGGACAAAAGCGCGTTGCACCCGGGCTTATGGGAAAACGGAGAAGAGTCACTGCGCATGGCTTGCGACTTGATTGAGAACTGGCACGGTAAAGGCGAAGGACGGTTACAGGTTTGGTTTTCGCCCCGTTCCGTTGGGGGAGTTTCAGAAGAGCTGTTTCGCCGTGTGAGCGATCTGGCAAAGCACTATGGCGTGGGGATTACTGCACACTGGGCAGAGGTGCAAAACAACGCGGACTATACACTGGAGCGGTTCGGTTTGCTGCCCGCTGAATACGCCCAAAAAGTAGGAATGGTGGGTAAAAATGTAACCTTAGTACACGGTATATACTTCGAAGACCGCGAACTTGACATTCTGGCAGCTACACAAACGAATATCTGCCATTGCCCTGTTTGTAATGCCAAGCTGGCAATGGGAACAGCCAAAGTCACCCAAATGTTACACAAGGGCGTCAATGTGTGCTTGGGAAATGACGGGATGCCGGTAAATAATACTGCGGACATGTTCCGCGAAATGCGCACAGCCTTGTTATTACAGCGCAATCTATACCGGGATCCTCTGTACCCTACCGCCGCAGAAGCGATTGAAATGGCAACGATCAACGGAGCCAAAGGGATTTTAGCGGAAGATGTAGTTGGCTCAATTGAAACAGGAAAACACGCCGACATTATTCTTGTCAATACACGCAAACCTCACTTGATCCCAATCCACGACCCGACCTCAGCGATTGTATGGGCTGCAAATGGCGAGGATGTGGATACAGTGATTATTGATGGCAAGATTATTATGGAAAACAGGCATGTCCTAACGATGAATGAAGAAGATATATTAGAACAAGCAGAAAGGAGGAAACATAAGATCTTAGAGCAAGCCGGTGTAAAAGTGAATCATGTTTGGAAACTACAGTAATCTCATCAGGAAAAAAATTAAGTACGGTTCTTGATTAAGAGAAAAGGAGTGTGAAGAATGAAAAAGAGCAAACTATTTCTTCTGTTGAGCGGGCTCTGCCTCTTGAGCATTATTCTGGCTGCCTGTGCACCCGCAACCCCTACCCCGGCGGCTGAAACCAAAAAGGTGCGGGTAGCTTTAGTGCTGGATGGGAAAATTGATGACAATGGCTGGAACCAGGCTGCCTACGAAGGTTTAAAAGAAGCTGAGGCGCAACATGGCGTAGAGATTGCTTATTCGGAAGAGATTCCCATCCCTGATTACGAAAAAGCTCTGCGGGATTATGCATCACAAGGCTATGACCTGATCATCGCCCATAGCTCGATTGCCAAGGAAGCAGTCATGAATACCGCCAAGGATTATCCCAAAATCGCTTTCTTGTGGACAGATGGGGACGAGACGCGAGAAAACTTGGCAGTGATACGCCCGATGGCACAGGAAGCTTCATATCTGGCGGGCTTGCTGGCAGGGAAGATTACAAAATCGAATATTGTTGGAATGGTTGGAGGCATTGACATTCCAAGCACACATCGCAGTTACGCAGCGTTTGAAATGGGCTTGAAAGAAGCAAATCCCGAAGCAAAACTGCTGGTGAACTGGGTGGGCAGTTTCCTGGATGTCGCAGCCGGAAAAGAAGCCGCCCTTTCTCAAATTGAGGCTGGAGCAGATGTAATCTTTGGCAACGGCGATGGACAAAACATCGGCGTACTGCAGGCAGCAGGGGAAAAGAACGTCCTCGCCATTGGAGCAGTGAGGGATCAGTTCAACGTTGCGCCGAATGTTGTCCTCACCAGTGTAGAATGGGGTTTCCGCAAAGGGATTGCTGAGGTCGTGGGCGACTATGTCGCTGGTAAATTCAGCGGCAAAGTCTATGAGATCGGTCTGGCTCACGGAGCTGATCTATCCCCCTATCATGAAAACGCCAGCAAGATTCCTGAAGATGTGCAGAACCTCATCAAAGAAAAACGGCAGCAAATCATTGACGGGAAACTGTCTATTCCGGATATCTCTTCTGCACAGTGAGCCTTTCCAGCGTGACTGCTCCCCCAAGGATATCGGGGGAGCAGTTCTTTATTTTCGAGAATTCAAAGAACTTCGGCACGTAAGCCCACAATCTCTTCGCCGAACGAATCACGCTGTATAGACAAAGCATAACTAGTATATAGCGCTTGTCGCTGAGAGCTCAATTCAAATGGGAATCCCTCATTAGATCGCAAAATGTCCTCAACCAACCAATATTTCTCCGGATTAGCCAGTAACAATGCTTGAAAGAACCATTCGGCCAATTGAGGGGATTGAATCCGTCTGGGAAGTGATGGAAAAAATGTATTATTGCCTTTTGTATGAACAACTTTCCAGTCTAGCATAGTCTGAATCACACGCTCAACAGCGCGCTTGACTGTCGTTTGGTTGCTATACTTCTCCAAAATACGATAAATTATCTCTGCTTTTTTGAATTCACCCTGCAATCTTACGATACGACCAATCACCCCAGCGGTCTGGCAGAAGAGCGGAAAACGAACAAGCGCCATCCCCCAATGTAACACTACTCGTTCGTTTTCTTCAATTGAACTACACAAATTCAGCGCTTTCTGACGTAGTGAAACGCTTTGGTCTTCTGATTCAAACCAGAGATTGCACAATACGTTGCTTGTTCGCCTAGCGGATTCGGAACCTAATCCTTGATCTTCAAGCCAGGTTTTAAGCTTCTTCGAGCTTTGGTTCTGAAGAGTTGTTTCCAAAGCATATTCTGCCCATTCATAACGGATAAAACGGTCAAAGATAGTCATCGTTGTAAATTCTCAAGATAAAGGTTTGTCTAATACCCGCCCCAAAATTTCCTGAGCGAGACGACGCTCAAGTTTATCATGAACAAACTGATTACGGTAGCCACGCAGGCAACTGTAACAACTGGTGTCGCTGGCACAATCCGGGCAGGTTGCCACTCGTTCATAGGCTGCTTCAAAAACAGGATAGAGATGGTCATTAATTAACTTGACATGCCCTGATCCGCCAGGAGTAGTATCATACAAAAGAAATGATACCCTGTTGTCCCGGTAGAAAATTGTGCCGTCAATGTCCTCGCGCGGTATATCGAGCGCATCGCTTGCTCCGCCCAGTAGTGCATATAGCAGCGAGTACTGGGCATTTTCGCTATTGATATCAAGACTTAATCTCAATTCCAGAACATCGGTCATGAAACGATGTCCCAGATGATACTGTTTTGCCATACCAAAGCAACTCTGTCCACTTTGGGGATTTTTATGGTTTCCGAGTTCTCGTCCTCGAGTCTGGGAAAGCGGAATTACTTTTGCATGACCACAATTAGTGCAAATGTTAAAACCTCTTCCATAGCCATTGTTCACCACTGTTAACCATGCATAACGTGTGTATGCTTTATAGACACGCTCGGGACCATAAAAATTCGCATCCAGCTCCGATTGACTCGCCAGGTCCAAACCGACATTCTGGTCTTCTGCTGTTTGATTTACGGAAAAGTACACCCGACTTGCGTAGATATGTTCTGGTTGCTGCTCACCGGGTTTATCGGTATCCGGTCCAGCTATGAAACCAAACTCCGGGGTAATGAAAATCCCTTTTTGCCTGACCCCCGCTAGCGCTTGTCCACACACACATCGCTGGATAGGCTGATCACCAACCCGAATATTCATGCGTTTGCAAGTTCCGCAAATTGCATATGCATACGGCTCCCATTGACGGTTGGGCAGGCGGCGAATGGCTTGGCTGTACCAGATACGTCCTGCTGCAACTACCTGTCCCCCCGGCGCAAATTCAGAGATTGCCATTTTCAAATCGCGTTGTAATTCTATATAACGGGCTTCTGGAATATTTAGGTGATCGGTTTGTAATTGCACCACATCGGTTGGAAAGCCGTATTTAGGCAACACGTTTGTCGTACCGAGATAACCTAAAAGCTCCCGGTCGGAAATAGTATTCTGAATTTGCTTATACTGCTCAGCCAGCTTGTAATCTCTTTCCCTAGAGGCATCCTGTTCAAGAGCGCGAAATTCTTGAAGCTCACCACAAATGATCTGACTGGCCTTATCCAAAACAGCCTCTTGACCGCCGATTAATTGTTCTACCCACCCCCAATCCTCCAGCCCAAATTTCTGCCTCAACTCGTCATCCGCAGGAATGACTCGGCGTAATTCTTGTGCCAAATCAGATGGTCTGCTTGACAAAAACGCTTTCAAGCGTTCAGTGCCGGTGGGGCTTCCTTCAGAGGGATCAAAGAATTGACCGGCATTCCGGTATACACTCCCATAAGTATCTTTTACCCAGCGGAAAAAACTAGAAAAAACTACCGAATGCAAGTGGCGACGGATGATTTTGTCATTTTTGAGGGTTACAATGGGCGGGCGAATTTTACCCGCGATCATCCGTTCAGGTTCTTTATAAAACGTCAGATCGTGCGGGCGGCGCTGAGCAAAAGTTAAGACCAGCGCCACACTATCTGTGCGTCGCCCGGCACGACCAGCTCGCTGAACATAATTCGCCGTCGAGGGCGGCACATTGCGCAGGATGACAGCGTTCAAATCTCCCACATCCACCCCTAGTTCAAAAGTGGTTGAACAGCTCAACACATTGACTTCGCCGCTGATAAACTGTTTCTGAATTTCCGCCGCTTTCTGAGATTTCCATTGCGCAGTATGTTCAACGGCTTTAAGGGGCAAAGGCCGGGTTTGTTGATATTGATAGCGGTACATATTTTCAGTAATCGCATCCTGATGGCTTGCAAGCGGTGTTAATCTTCCTTCACACCCATAGGTAGGGCATGCCCCAAACAGGTTTACAGGTGAAAGGTTTCTGCACTGTGAACAAATATACCAGTGCCTTATCCCATTCTCACCCAACGTGGGTACGACTTCCCACATATCACTACACAGTCGGTGAACAATACCAACGCCTCTCCCGGGATTATAAGAGGTAAACCAAACACTGCCACAGCTATTCACGCCTGTGAAATATTTCCATAGCTGTCCAAGTGCATCTTCCGCTAAGGCGCGCGCGTCCCCTGTAATACCCAAGATATCCAGTATTCGTACCAAAAAATCCAGACGGCTGTTTTTGCTTCGCATCGAGGGCAGCCAGCTATAAATGCCAAAACGGGCAGTTGAGCTACTACCTTTTTCTCGTATGTAAAACGGGCGCGCACGCGGCATAAATTCATCGGGATATTTGTTAATCAGATCAATCCCCTCGTTTTCCAATAAATACGTCACCGCACCTTGCCGGCGAAGCATACTCAACAAAACGCTGATCAAATCAAAAGATTGCTCAGGGGTCAACTTCCACGGCGGGGTAAGAAAAACCTGCGGCGGCTGCCAGTTGTTGGGGCGGTAGGGGCGGAAAAACAGTAACCCTACCCCTTCCAGACTCAAGCGTTTATCCAGCCCGCTGAATTCTTGCATCAGCCAGGTTGCTACCGTGGTGCGTTTTTCGAAACGACTGGTGTTCTCACCAAAAACATCCTGCTGCTCAGCGGTACCAACCAGATAATCAAGCCAATCATGGAATCGCAACGGTTCTTCAAGACCGTTCAGCTCCTCCAGCGACTGGACCATTAAGCGGCGGCGCAACTGGCGTTCCTGAGCGCGTTGCAAATACGGGGCAAAGAAAGCCGCCTGTTGCCGGTTGTCGGTGAAAACCAGCATTTTGCGACCTTCGCCTGGCTTATCCACCTCTTCCCCACGGGCAGGCGGCACATGTTGGTACAATGTTCCTGCCAATACACTGACCGGAGCGTCCTGACCGGTCAAGAAACGATACACAATTCCCTGTCTGCCATAAGCCGAACAGGAAACGCAGCGCTGCAAGGTGAGGCGTGATTTTGTCTCATCCTTGACAACACACGATAACCTGACCAATTCAACTCCACAGCCGCATCGCGCTTGTACTACATCCTGTTCATAAACCGCCCCACAGACCGGGCATAACTCAACAGGTTGCAAACGTTCCTCGTCTGGCTGACCTATCTCTGCTTGCTCTTCGATTAGAGCATCCTCATCTGCCTCTTCAGCGCTCTCTCTAGCCAAAGCATAATAGGTAACATCACGCGCTTCCAATTCATTTCGATACAGAACACTATTTTGAATAAGATACCTGATTTCTGGCGAAATCGAGCAAGTTTGACTATTTTGCTCCAACGTTTCCCCGGCAACCTCATCGCCAATCAGATAAACTTGACCACAACGCGTGCAATTCGCCAGTTCAAAGACCCGGCTGCCACAATGCGGGCAAAATTTTTGCCGGGTAAGAAACAACAAGGGTTTTCCGTTTTCTTGATGTTCCGGGTCCCTGGAGTTTAGACAGACAAAGGCACCTTCCAAAGCACGGACAAACACATGATAGCGTGCCGGCAAAAGCGGCGCCTGTTGATCCGATTCGCGTGCCAGAATGGCTGCCGAAACCAGGTTTGTTAGTGAATCCTGCGCTTCTTCTGTGCCCAGATTGGGAAAAATACGCGCTGTCACTTTCTTTAGATTTAAGGGACCATTGCGCAGTTCTGACCGCAGACGATGCAGGTTTTCATCGCCACGCAAAACCTCAAAAAGCACACGCGGTGCCCCGTGATTTTCCTGCTGGCAGGCACACCGCCACACAGATTCGGGCAGACCATCCGGTACCGAGGAAGGCAAGCTCAGAGTATGTTTTTCCCGCCACTCATCCGCCATTCTGTTCAATTCTGCGTAAAGTTGTGGGCCACCCTGGCCCCAAGTTTCACCCAATATACTTTCCGATTGACGTTTTCCCAGCACTACATCTTGCCTGACAGGATCATCGCTGACCCACTCAAACGGTAAGTTAAATAATTTACTGGCAAAATCGGCAATTTGGAACAGGCTCTGTTTGCTTTCATCGCCCAATGTGGCGCTGGTGGCAATTGCCTGCAAACGCTTTTGCCCCCCGCGTGTGACGCGATCCTGTAAACGGCGCAGTAACATAGCGATTTCGGTCGCCTGAGCGCCGTCATACGCATGAGCCTCATCCAGCACAATAAAATGCCAGTGATCACCAGTGACGTCATCGAACAAGGGAGAGTCCGCTGGTCGCAAAAGCAAATATTCCAACATGGCATAGTTAGTCAGCAGAATATGCGGCGGAGCATCTTGAATTTGCTCTCGGCTGATCAATTCATTTTCAAGGGGTTCGGGGAATGGGTCGCTTGAATACTGGTGAATTTGCCTGTAAAGTTCTAGAGCTTTTTCATAAGTGTCTTCTGTTTCACCGATGTAACGCCCGAAGGTGATCGAGGGATATTTTTGCAGAATGCTTCGCAGACGGTCCATTTGATCATTTGCCAGCGCGTTCATGGGGTAAAGCAACAACGCCCGAACCCCCGGCTTTGATAACGAACCTGCATCTTCTTCGCGCAGCAAGTAATCCAGAATCGGTATCAAGAATGTTTCAGTTTTGCCGCTGCCAGTGCCCGTGGTGACCACAATATTGCGCCCATTTCTTACCTTACGAATGGCATTTTCCTGATGAACATATAGAACCCGGTCGAAGGAAATTCCCTGTTCATGACAAAGGTGTTTAAATCGGGGGCAAAGGACACCCTCAGCGACCAATTCACGGATGCTTTTTCCGCTTTCAAAAGGCGGTGTGATTTCGATATACGGACCTTTAACCAACATCTCATCCGCCCTCAGAGCACGGTCGAATTCCTGCCGCAGACGGTCATCCTGAAAGGGTTTAATTGTCTTCAGATAGCGAATATACGTTTCAGTAATTTCGCGGGTTGTTTCAATCGGGTGCAAACTCATCTTTTTCTCCTTATTCTCATGCAGCGAAAACATCTGTGGGTCTTTCCGCCGAATAGATGGGCGGATTTTCGAATGTGTAGGGGAAAGGTATGGCAGTTGTCAGCAAGACGTGACAGGTCATTCGGTGAGCATTCCATAAATCCTGATTTTCCCTGCCCTGCGGTGCAATAAAACGCCCGCAACCGCACAAATAAGCGCCATTTATACCCTCGATAAAGAGCTCGCTTCGTTGCAAATCCAGGATCACTATTCGCTGTTTGGGATGTCCGTCCCAGAGTGAAACTTTGAGGCGCGGTTTCTCGTTAGCAAGCAGAAAATACTCATCGCTGCTAGCATTCTCAATCTGGATGATCTTGCCCCAGCCTGCTGTGCAAAGCATCCAATAGCCCAGCCGTACTACTTGATCAGGGATTGGATAATAACGACTCAGTTCTAGCATCAGGCGTCGGCGCAAAGGTGTATCTTCACAATTGAGCAGACTGGCAATTGCAAACTCTGGCTCGGCTGAAAGCACCTGCGCCGCATCGCGCTCAGACAGGTTTCCTGCTTTTGCTTGATTCCATAGATACTCAACCGCCTGATCGTCTCGAGCTTTAACCAACGCCTCCAAGGCTTTTCGAATAACAAAGGGAGAATTGGACAACTCAAGCAGAAGATGAGCACTCTCAGGGTTAATAACTTTTACCTCGCGAAGACTTGCCAGGTACTTTTCGACGAAATCCCGCTGAAGAGTTTTGAGTTTCTGAAGAGTCTCATGGCGGTACATGTAGAGAAGAACCGCGCTAGCACTGTTGTGATCACGCGGCTTGAGCCAGCGCTGCAGTGCATATAAATGGAGCAGGCTGGACTGGCGCCAGTTGCTGATACACCATTGAACATCTTGCGCATAACACTCTGTGTAGCCGATCTCGTAGTAAATACAGGCACGCTCAAAGTGGAGCGCAAAGGCGTTGCGCGGGTTTGTGTCCAGTTGAGCAGCAATTTGCCTTAATCGCTCTTGCTCGCTGATCAGCTCAACCTTTAGAGCACCCTCAGGCGGCTCAGCTGGCAGCTTGCCGCGGTCTTCTGGCGCAATGGCGATAAACTGTGCTTTGTAATGCGCAGGGGGAAGAGCAATTTCCTCTGGAAGGTCTGCCATCCACCAGCCCTTACCAGAAACATCTGCACTCGGCGTGGCATGATCGGGCAAGCTGATTTCCACCGGGTCCGCCCAGGGCTGCCAGAGCGACCACAATCGCAGGCAGCGATGGCGGAGTGGATTCGGTTCATGCCAGTGAACACGCCACCTGCCACCTGGTAGAGACTCAAAATAGCAAGCGCGCACATCCAACTGTTGGGTCAGGTGAAGAACGGGAAGTTCAAGTGTCTCGTTTGCTGTTCCCAATAACTGCAGAACAAAAGTGAACACAGATTGATCATGATAATGGCGCAAAGTATCCGAAAAGGCGCCTAAGTCAAATTCCACTCTGCGATGGTTAGCATCAAATTGCCGGGTTTGCGGGGAGGACATCAAGGGTTCCGATTGCTCCGGGATTTTCAAGCACAGCTCTGCCACCAGTGACTCACCTCCACTGACAGGTAAATCCAACAATAGGCTGGGACTGCGGTTTTGCAGCACCTGCGCCAGAGGGACGGAAATGGGTCGGTGCTGCCATTCCAGCGGGCTGGCAGTTTCCAGCCGCAGAGACCAGCGCAGGCGCGGGACCGCCAGACGCAAGGGAACACGCACCGGCTCAGGGGAAGCCGGAAGTTCCAGCCGCAGATCAGCCTGATCCAGTTCAGGGGGAACTGTAACCTGCCACACCATATCGGTATTGTTGACCTCAAGGCTATCAGTCCCTAGCGAAGTGACATTTGCGGTTTCTGGCAGTTCGAGCGAAAAAACCACCGGCTCCGCGCCCTGCGTCCCCGGCAGATAATAAGGCTTCAGACCCTCAATCTTAATCTCTGACCAGATACGGAAGGGCAGTTCAAACGATCCATAAGCAGCATGGCTGACTGCCAGATGGTAAGTGCCAAAACAGGGTTCTTGCAACCAGCGGTCAATCTCTACCAAAGCGGCGTTCTCAGGCTCCAAAAGCTGATATGGCAGGTTGTCGGCAGTCTCTTCCCAATCCACCGCCGGTTGCGCCGCATAATGCGACGCCAGCTTTAATTTCCAACTTGCAAGCTGGTTCTCTGCGTCTTCGAGGTGACGCAGCGGCAACTTTAGAGCCGGAGCTGTGTGATAAAGCTGTTTTTCCTCCAACGGCAAGCTTTGAGGATGTATCTCCTGCCCGATCAGCTGCGGCTCTTGCGGCGCGGTAACCGGAACCGGCGGACAAACCTCGCGTCCATCCTTAAGCACACGGATCAGGCTGACCCGGCTCAGGTCCCAGAGCTGTGCCTGCCAAACATGCCAGGGTTCGGCAAATGGATGCAGAGCTCCGACTTTGTGCGGCTGCCCTTCCATCTGCAATTCACAATCCACCGGGTACAACAGCCAGAGCATTTGGGCAGGCAGGGCAGGCGTTGGGCGGCGTAATTGACGGTTGCCAGCATGGAAAGCCAGCAGCGGCGGCGCATTGTCAGCCGGTACTACGCGTAACGTCCAGCGAAAGGCGATTTTTTCCTCTTCTTCTTCGCCGTTTTCGCAATAGACTAGGGCGACCTGAATCTGTTCTACAGGCTCTTCAATCATCCATTCAATTTCTTCGGTCTGGTATTCCTGTCCGCTGCGTCGAATACGCACTCTCTTCTGATCGCGGCAGACCTCCTCACCATTTCGAAATAAACACACCTCCCAGCGATGCAGAAACCCGGCTTGTTCCAGTGGAACAGGCTGAGAAGGCAACAGTAAATTAAATGCCGGCGTATAGGGATCAAAGGCAAGGCGCGGCAAGCGCCGCCGCCGGGCAGGCTCAGGGGGATTCTGGATGTAATCTTCAAATGCCTGAACCACGTGCACACTGAGCCCAAGTTCGTTTGGGTTGGGTAATAAGCGGTTTTCGTTAACCAGGCGTGCCATACGACGGCACTTGCAAAAGAAGGTAAGAGCAGGGTTACCAGCATGCTGAAAGAAATTTCGTACGATATCGTCTGCGAAATATTCGGTAGCCGAGCGCCCAAGCAGAGCCTGGAGTGCCTCCTCGTCACCCATGCCGTCATAAGGAGCTTTCTCAACCGAGGGCATCAAAATATAACGAAAGAAATCTGGTAAAGAGTATACCGGAATGCCACCATGCAGCCGGATAGGGGTAACATACCTTAACCCGCCAATGCCGTTAAAACTTCTCAAATTAGGAACTCTCTGAACAATTTCCTGAAAGAGTTCACCCCAATGGTGTGGGTGTTGAAAAAACGGAGCAACATCGTTCATGCCGCAGGTAGCGGCGACTTTTCTCCAGAAACTGCTTTCATCATTCAATGCAGCCTCAAAAGCCAGATAAACAATAAAAGTCGCCGGGTAACGCTCGCAAAGATAACGGGTGGCTCTGGTCAAACCGTACGTTCTAACTAGCACGCCGATCAATTGCCTGAGACTGGCGTGTTCTTCCAGACTGAGCGGAATTTCCGACAGTAGCTTAACCTGATAAAGTTGAGGTCTCAAACGATTTTCCCAATCTTGCAAATCCGACATATGGCTGTCCCCATTTTGTTGATTGTATTAAATCAACCGTTCCTGTTTGGGCTGGGCGGCGGCGCGCAGGCGGGCATTATCCACATACATCAGCAGTTGCGGATCATCTTCCAATGCTCGCTCCGGCAGGCGCGCTGCCACTTCCAGAATGGTCTCATATTGACGGTCTTTCCAGGCGCGGCTGAAACCAGCCCGCACTGCCTCCAGCCGAAAGCTTTTCAGCTTTCCTCTGCCCTTCAAATATAACCCAAACTCGCGCA
This sequence comes from Anaerolinea sp., assembly GCA_020725865.1. Taxonomy (GTDB): domain Bacteria; phylum Chloroflexota; class Anaerolineae; order Anaerolineales; family Anaerolineaceae; genus DYEC01. Next base: position 42,077 of record DYEC01000017.1, read on the forward strand.
GCAGTGATTTTTCGCGCAGCGCCTGCAGGTCGCTCTCGCGCCCCGGGTCGGGCAGATACCAGCGCCCACGCTCATCCTGCAGAAAGTTCTCTTCCAGAATCGTCTTCAGCTCCGGCATGGCTTCATAAACCGCCTGATGCAGCTCGCGGATAAAACGGGGATGCAGTTCTTGATAGGTCTGCGGCTCCCGCTGCAGTTCGCGGCGCAGCCACTGGACAGCGCTCTTTTCATCGCTCACAAACAGCGCAAGCTGCTCAACGCGCTCGGCTTGCAGACGACGACGGTCATATTCCGCCGACTGCAAAAAGGTGAAAAACATGCCATCCCGTTCGGCAAAACGCTCACGCAGCCCGGCGTAGAATTCAGCCGCCGAAAGCGGCACCGCCAGCCCGCGCTGAACATGAAAGGCAACCATGCGGTCATAGAGCAGGTAGGATGCCCGCTCTTCGATGAACTCCACCACGCCGTCCTTGAGCGCAGGCATGGGCAACTGCTCCAGATGCTGGCGGATGAAATCCCACGCCGCATCCGCACTGCCCCCCTGCGCCAGAAACCGACGTTCGAACTCGGCGGCAGGTTTGTACGCCGAGATGATCAAGTCTTGCTTGACGGCACTGGTGGTTGTGACCTGCTTGAATGTGCCCTGCTTCTTATCCAGCGTGCGCACGTCGGCGACCATGAAGCCGGCGCGCAGCAGGGCTTCCTGAATGGCGTTCCAGACGGCGTTCTGCGAGTTGTGGAACTCCACCGTCATCCAGCGCCCGGGTTTGAGGACGCGGTAAAACTCGCCAAAGCAGGCTTCCATCAGCGCCTGATATTCCGCCAAGCCCTTGCGCTGGGTTTTGTTGATAACCGCCTCCGGTTCGTTGTTGGTAAACACGCCCAGCCAGGCTTCCCAGAGGAAGTTCAGCTCGGAATACATCAGGTTGGCGCCGAAGGGCGGGTCAACGAAAATGTAATCAAGAGAATTCTCAGAGAGGAAAATGGTGCTTGATGAATTGGTACTTAAAACTGATCCTTCATATGAAATTTGTGTTTTATGATTTACTATCTGTAAAAAATCCTTTAACTTTCGGGCAAATTTTATAAAAGGGTTTTCCTCAGCAATCATTGATGCAATGTATAAAGTTCCAGAAACAGGACCGTTGCCTCGATTCCTCATATTAAAGCGAGTCAATTTTGATGTCAATGTTACTACAAGCGATTGAAATACATCCTTCCATAGAGCACTATATGATTTTGGAGCGTTATTCCACATCCCCGCCAGCGCCCACAGATTGCGGCGGGTGTAGAAATGATGAACATGGGTAAGACCGATTTCATCATTGCGGCGGCTTTCATCACCTTCGGGCATACGCACCGTCGGAAAAGAATAGGGGATGTCATTGTCCGCAATCTTTTGCAGCAGTGCCAGATCAAACGCATCCGGGCGTTTCTCGTACCTTTTGGATTTGGTCCGTCCGCGAGGATAACCTGCCGCACGGGGATGGCTGTCAGCCGTCCCGCCCCCGCCGCTCACCGTGTAATTGATCAGCACCGGCACCTGCTTTGCCTGACGCACGCTCTTCCCCAGGGCGCGGTCAAATTTGGTCTCAAAGGCGCGTTCCACCCGTTTCACATCGCCGCCTTTGGGCGGGTTTTTGCTTAATCGAGTGCGACAGTGCGGGCAGTTCCATTCCTTGCTCACCTTCCCGTTCTCGTGGTCCACCGCCACATCCCAAAACGTCATCTCGCCGCCGCACTCCGGACAGAGGAAGACATCCGACCAGACCGTATAATTGATTTTTCCTTTCACGCGGTCGGCGGCATCGCAATGGGGATGCCAGGTTTCATACATCCAGCCGCATTCCCGTTCCGCTTCCTGCAGAATGCGGCGGGCTTCGCGCTCAAAAGCGCGTGTATCTACCGGGGTGTTATAGTTATATGCGATGAAGGTCGCCGCGGGCGAAAGGTCTATCAGGACCGCTTTGCGCGCCCCCAGGCGTGAGACGGCTTCATTGCCCTCCCGGATCACACCCTGCTCATCCACGCGGTAACCCAGTTCCTGCACGGCTCGTTTATCGCCGCATAACTGCGCCGCTACGCCGGTCATCCCTGTGCCGCAAAAACCATCCAGGACGATGTCGCCCGGGTCGGTATAGTGCAGGATGTAACGCATGATAGCTTTATGAGGCACTTTCGTATGATAGGAATGGGCATTGTAAATTGGGTCGTTTTTGCCTTCAGAGACGTCCGCGGCAAAAGGCTGACGATGATAGGCAGTCTCATCACCGTCGAGAGCGAGCTGTTTGCGCAATTCGCTGCGTTCCTGCTGCCATTGGCTGATGACCCCATCCATGAACGGGTTAGGGCAGGCGGTATAGTAAGGCGGATCAGAAAGAGCGAGAATCGCTTCATCGCTAGCTTTCGGAAAACCGGCTATGCGGCGAAATTCAGGGTCTTGCAGATGCAGGCGCAGTTTTTCCAGCCAGCGCCGGCGTTCGTCTTCATTCCGTTCGGGTTGTGCTTCAGGAAGAATGTGCGGTTGATGCATGACGATCCTCTCTCTTTTACCAGTCAATCTGAATGCGCACCTTGGCGCGGTTCTTGTCTTTTAGCTGAGCTTCCAGGAACTTTTCCAGCCGTTGATAGAATTCGTTCACCGTGCAGGGCATTCCGGGGCTGGTCAGGGCAAGCAGCAATCTGCCGCCATCCAAAACCACTTTTTCCAGCCCCCGCAGGACGTCGTTGACCGCTTCGACAAACCCCTGCGTTACATGCTCAGGCAGTTCGCCGCTCTGTACAAATGCCTGTACCTGCTCTCGCTGGGGCGATTTGAGCAGGGCAATATCTTCCAGCACTTCGGGCTTTTGCAGTTCAGCGCGCAGCCGTTCCAGCCAGGCTTGATGCAGCCGTTCCAATTCTCCCCCAAGTGATTCCAACCTTTCGATCGCTGAAGTCGTTTCCGTTTCCGCACGCGGGTCAAAACTGCAATGCGGACATTCAGTGTGATCCTTCAGGTCGGCTGTAGTCAGAACCGGACAGGCTTGCAAAGCATTGAACTTGCTTTGCAAACGCTTGAATTCACTTTCAGGCAGGATGAAAACATCCTGCAAGCTCATCAAATGCCGCCAGCGGTTATCTCTGGTCATAGCTCTCTTGCGCTCGTCACCGCTGTGGTCCAGACGGGCTTTCTGATGAAGCACAAGATAAGCCTCCACATAAGCCGCGCGCAGGTTGCTCAACCCTCCATTCATACGCGAATAAAGGGCGGCATCCGAGCGCATCTGCGCATCACGTAGCAAGGCAAGGTGCTGTTGGCGCAAATGGTAAGCTTGCTCATGCCAGGGATGTCCCGGCGGCAGACGCAGCGCAGCGCGAGCCAGATAATTTAAATGGGGCTGCAGTGCCTGCAGCAATTCACGCAAACGGCTCAGCGCTTCCAGCGTTTTGCGTCCGCGTGCCTTGGCGCGCACTTCTCCCACACCCAAAGAAAACTGGCGCAAACGTCCGGGGCTGTTCAGCCGCTCCAGCATCTGTAACAGATCACGATAATCTTCCAGCAATTTGCGCCATGCTTGTACTTCTTCTGTCAGTAAAACGGGTTCATCCCAATAACGCAGCCCTTCGCGCAGGCTATCCAGCGCCATCGCCAGGCGCGGCAGTTCTTTCTGCGCCAGTTGACTGACTTCCTGCGCAGCGCGCTCATGTTGTGCGGGGTCAGTAATCCACACATCCGGTAAATCCAGCGCTTCAAACAACGCTTTCAGTGACTGTTCGGGCAATGGCTTGGGTCGGGCAATCGAAGAAAATCGGGTCAGGTCCTGCACATCCGTGCGCGCTACCTCTTCCAGATCGTCTGAGGTAAAGGTGCGGCTCATCCATGACAAAGTGATTTCACCCAGACGCAGCAAAGCAGCCAGCACCACAACCAGCAGTTCCGGTTCCAGCCCAAAAGTCAATTCACGCTCGCGGCGCGGATCGTCGCCAATCAATTCTTTGCGGTTCAGCACCCGACCGCTCCCCACTTCATCCAGCTTTTTAAGAATGGCAGCGGCATAGCACGAATCCAGGGTAGTGAAATGAACACGCCCTTCTTCCTGACGAATCAACCCCAAACCTTCCAACAAGCTCTGTGCCTGAAGATTCATCGAGCCGCCTGCCAGCGCGCGTAAAGCCGCCTGCGCAGCCTGCGGCAGGGAAAGCGAAGTCAACTGAACATTACGGAAGACGGGATAATTCGGATATTTGGTTTGAAAGTGTACGCTGAGCATTGCCGAAGCAAGTTGAATTACCTGATCGCGCAGGTTTGATTCTGTCCTGCCCAACCGATATTTGCCCCAGTGCTCTGCTACGGTGTGGCAGGTATGACCATGACGAACCTCATAGGCATGGTCAAAGTTTTCGCGCAGCCAGCGTGTGAGCGTGTTTAGATGCTGCTCGGCTTTCCGTTCGTATTGTGATTTCGTGCTTCCAGAAGAGAGCGCCGCCATCTCCCTGGCGCCGGCATACAAGCGTAAAGCGTTTCGGAAGACATCATCCGCCCCTTTGAGGATAAAGAAAACCTCATCTGATTTCGGTTCATCGGACTTGCCATTGGCGCCAAACAGGCTCAGGAAATGCAGGTAAAAATCCCGCTCCGGCTGGGTGGTGGAACGCTCATTCGGAGCGCCTAAGAAGACGTAACCATCCCGCGTGATTCCATGACCGATCCAGGGTATCTCGCGTTGCCAGATACGGAAGCCGGGGCGATAGGAACTTTCAGTCAGCTCCAAAATACGCGCCAGCGCATCAAAGTAATAGCGGTCAAGAGTATCTTCATCTAGAACCGCAGCGCGCTGTTCAATTAGTGCGTCAAAATCCACATCTTTGTCCAGATCAAGGTAATACTGGTTATTTTCGTGGTTATGAGAAATAAACTGTCCGCTGACAGTGCGCGAGATATCCTGTAAAACGCTTTCCACACTGGTTAGCAAAAAAGAAGCGTCTGCCTCTGGGATGGGTAAGTGCAAGCACAGACGGTCGCGCAATTCCTGAGGTGTCAAACCAATTGGAGCGCGCAGGTCGCCAGTCGTCAGACGATGCAGTGATAAAGCGTGAATGATGCGCAACGCTGCCGGACGGTAAATGGGAGTCATAGCATTTTTGATGCGTTCTTCCAGCACCTGACTCTTATCCATCACTTCGCGGATCTCCGGCGTGCTGCGATAAGATGGGTCTTCCTGAATCAGACGCCAGAACGCATCGAACGAGATCAAGCCGGGCTGATTGGCTGGCACGTCATCATTCAGAATACGGCGCATTTCCTGGCTAATGGCTTTCAACGCCTGACGTTTTTCGATGACAGTGACACGCTCGAACATCTCCAAGTAGGCTGGATGAACGGGGAATAGCTCCACAAATTCATCCATGCGCTCTGCCATCAAGTCATATAGCGGTGCAAACTTCTCAAGATGGGCGCGGATGCGTTGCCGCTGAAGGTCAGTTTTCGCCAGCAAACGGCGCGAGACAACAAATGCCACATCTTCGCGGACAATCCGAACCTGTTGATAGCGGTCGCGCACGCGGCGAATCGAGTCAGCAGCAAACTGGAAGCGCGGGTTATCAAACAGTGATTCCTGAATCCCAGCGATAAAGCGCAAGTCGGAAACCGTACAAGCTTCGCCCACCTCGCGCAGGAAGGCAAGATCAATAATCAGATCGCGCTCTTTTCGTCCCAGAAGGTATTCCAGCAACTCATCAATCACCACCAGCAAGCCTTGAGCGGGGTATTTCTGGTGAAAAGCAATCATAGCATTCGTTAGAAGGTCTTTGGTATTTGGCGCTTGATCCATCGGCGGAAACCGAACATCCACGCCAAGACGCTGCAGCCCTTCCTGCAAGTACCCTAATACCACGTCGCGCAGTGACATGACAGTGCTACCAAATTCCTGACGAACCACACAAAAGCGGCCCGCAATGTTGCGCAACCCGGAAGCTGCCGCCGGGTGTGAAACAGCACGAATCAGCTCGGAATGCTCTGCTACTGACGAGATAAGCGACATTAGGTGCGATTTGCCCGTACCATAGTTTCCTACAACAAACAGTCCGCCACTTTCCTCGCTTTTTCCTAACGAAAGAGTGGGAAGAATCCGGTGCAGGATGACATCTACCATACGATCGGAGATTACATACGTGCGAACCAGACGCTCGGCTTCCTGCCTTTCATCCGCCTGACGTAATTTGACCACACTTTCAATTGGTTCAAACTGGATAAGATCGGAATATTTCATGCAGCACCTCGTTGTAACAATGCTTCAATTTGTTGACGGGAACGTTCATGAGCAATCATAATCAAGTGGGTCCGTGCGCGTGAACAAGCTACGTACAGTATGGGAGAAAGCCAATCCGGATCATTATCTTCCAACCCAGTCAAGATGACCACTCTGCTTTCTAACCCCTTGAAACGATGTACACTGCTAGTTCTAATCACCATTCCTCGATGGCTGTCTCCTAGGTGAACAAGTTCAAAATTTCCTAGCCGCCTCTTGCTGAAGAAAGACGTACGCTCGGGATTTCTGGTTGTTAAAAGAATGATATGAGATGGTTCAACCTGTTCTTCAATAACCAAATGGTGCAGGACTGACTGAATATATTGTTCTTGTTGATGCTGGTCAGAAAAGAAAAACACTTCAGGTTTTCTGCCCAAAGGTGCGCGACAATCCAGCGCCTCGGGGCGATCATGAAGTTGTTTGACAACGTCATGGATAGAACGCGTGTTCCGGCAGTTTTCCCATAAAGTCAACGGAGGCGAGGGGATTAACCTTTCCAAACCAGAAGAACGACGATAAAGATTCTGGTTATTATCATAAAAGGCGTAGAAAATGCCGTTCTCATGGTCGTTCAGAAGGAAAAACAGCGTCTCCCACCATTCATCTAAAAAGTCCTGACCTTCGTCAACGATAATGGCATCATATTGAGGTCCCCGTTCTCCAATAGCATCCAACAGCATTTCTGGTAAGACACGGTTGAAGTAATCCTGTTCATTATTCGATGAACGAAAGCCAATACCTGCTTCTTTGGCAAGTTGCCTGCACAAATCATGGAAGTTAAAAACGTCAACACCTTCAGGCGCTCGCAAGCGAAGATACTCAGCCAGCGGTGCATTGAAACAAACCAGCAAAGTAGCAAATCCCTGATTGGATAGCTGACGAGCCTTTTCCAGTGCCAGCATGGTTTTACCGGAACCAGCACAGCCTTCAATCCGAGCCCGGCGGTGACATTGAATGTAGCGCAACACTTTCATCTGGTCTTCCGTCAACTCAATCAGACGTTTATCTTCATCCTCCAGAGCAACACCGAGCGGTGTTTTCAAGGTAAACGAAGATGCTAGCAGGTTCTCGAGTTGATGCAAGCGGGCTATTCCAAGATCACCGCGTTTACGCTCGTTGCCAAAAAACCACTCGAAGCCTGACTGTACTTTTCTTTCTATATCAGACAAGTCCCTGTGGTCTATAATCAATTCGCGTGAAAGGTCCGGCCGCAAATTTATGTTTTCAACAATCACATCTGGAAAGACCACTTGATAAGCGACCGTCAGGAAGCGGTTATCCCAGTTGGGTAGCTCTTGCAACTTTCTAAGCAATGTCCCCTTGCTGTTGCGTGCCTGTTCAACAGGGTCTTTGATTGCGTGCTCTACACCAGCGCGATCCACACTGAACCACTGTTTCAGCTTGGCATCATATCGGATTTGTCCTCCCTTTACTTCGAGGATCATAACACCCAAAGCTGGATGAGCGATGACGAAATCACTCTCACCGTCTTGAGCACCACCATATGTAGTGCGAATCTGCCATCCTACGCCATAAAAAATCACATAAGAATCAGGTAATTGAGAAAGTGCCTGATATACTTTAATCTCAGCAGAACGCTTCGGATCGCTTTTTATATATTCAGGAATGCGTTCCGGGTAAATTTTCGCCATGTTTAATTCCCACACTTTTTAGCATCACTGAACGTACGATTGCTTCAAAAAGCTTACAGCAACCGCTCACGCGGGACTGCTTTCACCCCATACGGGGTGTTTGCGTGAGCGGCAAAAATTTGCTACGATAGATTCCGCCGCTACGCGCCGTAGCCTACGCGGAAGGGTAATATTATTTTACACGCGAAATATCTTATCGGCGCACAATTTCTGGCTATATCTTGTCAGGCGCAGCAAAGGCGCCCATCAACCGGATTGCCAAAGCCACAGCTTCTTCTGGGTTCTTGGCGTAATGAATGTGCATCAAATGACGGCTATCGAGGTACGCTCCATCTTCCAGCGCCACACTTCGTAACCGCTCAGACCATCCACCGGTCGTCTCCAACACAATCAAGGGTTTGGCATGTTGATATGCCAGCACAGCCTCACTTAAAGTCCCCACCTCGCCATGAAGCATGATCACTGCATCAGCAGAGCGTATAGTTAGAAAGTTTCGTAATGCATAGCCCAGGCCAGTTGGAATAGCAATATCTACAAAAGGATTGGCATCCCCACGTGACAAACCCGGCAAAATGCCAATTGTTAAACCACCAGCCGATTTTGCACCACGGCAGGCGGCTTCCATCACTCCCTTACGCCCACCACAAACCAATATCATACCCGCCTGGGCAATCCGGCGACCGAGCTCTTCAGCATCCTTCAACACCCCGGCTGGCACATTTTCCCCTGACCCAATAACCGCAATATATTTTTTATTCATATCAGTTCACTACAAAGGCTGATAAATCTCCAACACCAAGGCGCTCAAGCAGTCCAAATTTACAAACCCAACCACCTGCACCATTTGCCCGCCGAACGACCCGGTTCTCAAAGCCTGCCAAAACACCATTTACAAAGGTGTAAGTAGCCGACTTGTCCCTAGGGTCTACAATCACGATATTAGCCCGCGCCCCTTCGCCGAGATGTCCCAATTCTTTGCTCCACCAGGATTGATATGTACACTTTTCCAACAGGTGAACAGGGTTAATTGTCATCGTAGCAACAGCATCTGAAAGAGTTAACACACCAGATTCAGCCAGTTCAAGAATGCAGGGGACGTTATCACGGGTATCACCAAATCCTTTCATGGTGGCATCCCCTTGTCCATCTGATATGAGAATATCCACAATGCCATCACTCAAAGCTTCCAAAGCAACCTCGCGGGCATCCGGCGGCATCATCAAACCCTCCCGATTCCCGCCACCCGTTCTCAACATTGAAGTTACAAATTCACCAGAAACATGAGGCATCTTCAATAGTTCAATCACTCGCTTTATTCCAGAAACGGGATCATCGTGAGTTCCGCAACCTGCCGCTGTCGCGTGGGCAAGATGAAGCGGGCGATTCTTAGATAAACTAACCAATCGTTCAGCGTGAGCGGGATCTTGAGTATGGCTCATAAAGACCAATCCAGCCTGAGAGGTGAGTTCAAAAGTGTGATCCAGATGCTCATCGCTGCTCAACCAGTGCCCCATGTGATCTTTGATGCCGACAATCAGTGGTGCGGTTAAGTAAGTAATTCGATTGCGTGTCATTTTTGTCAATGCGATATGCTCATCCAATGTCCCCCTGAAAAGCGCAATCAACTCTTCCAGACTCAACATACTGCCCAAGACATTCAACGCGCCTAGATACACACCAATATTCATTGGAACACCACGGTCAACCTCCGCTCCAAGCAACGCCGGCGCCATGAAAGTATTTCCTGCACCAGGGGATAATCCAACAGTCACGCCATCGGCGACAGCCTCAAAGATGGGACGCGTAGAAACCTCAAACAGGTCTCCCAAATGCAAATGCATATCCACCAGACCGGGCCAAACCTGCAGCCCCTCAACCTGATAAACAGCGTCGCCTTTCTCGGGGATAATCTCATCGGCAACTTCAATAATCCACTGCCCCTGAAATGCAATATCTTTATGACCCTCTACTTTATTTTTCGGATCAACAACTAGTCCACCCTTGAGAATTGAACGCTTGGATTTTGTAGTGGTGACTTTGGAGGCAGCTAACTGTCCCTCATGAAGTGAAGCGATCATCTCTGGTAATTTTGGAATTCGGCTATTATAAATTGTCTTCATGGAATTTCACTCCGCAAATCATAAACCGATAAACAAATTTGGTCGGTCTCCAAATCCAGAGAGCAACAAAACCCCACAATTATTTGGCAACCAGATAACCAACTGGATTAACCGGGTGCGTCATTCGTTCCCGTAACACACTCAGAAATTGTTCTGGAATGGTCGCCAGAACACAGGTAGACGGCCCAGCAGAGTGAGTCATATCTACAATGCTTTCCACCTCAACAAAACTGCAACCCGATTCCTCTGCAAGAACACCCATCTCATACCGCACTCCACCCGAACCAACTGGAATCACCTCATGCACGAAGTCACATTTGCGCAATTTGCGTGTGGAGGGTGGGTCCATGATATCTGGTTCACCCTCAAAAAAGGGCTTCGTTGGAGCGCTCTTGGGAAATCCCACGCAAACTATTAGGTCTCCCGGTTGGCTTACCCCAATCTTCAATTCATCATGTCTGGCTAACCCAATCACAGTTACACCCAACCCGGTTTGGGTGGTTACCATGTTTTTCTCCGTACTGCCGGTGATTACCAAATCAGCATCCAAACCCAATCTTTCCACTTCAAAACGGATGCCCTCCAGGATACCGCGGCCGCTCGGTTCCATTTCAACACACAAATTATCTATGACAACAATTGGATATGCACCAGCCGCAATTACTTCCATCAGAGGCACTTTAGAAGCACAGCGTCCCACTTCTTTGTAATCGCGTTTGTGATAATCGTGTTCCTTTTGCCCAATTGAGGCGTTTGAGTCACAGGCAATGACAAAAACATAGTCCTCAGACACCCTAAGGAGCACTAAATCGCGGACACGCCTAATGAAAGGCTGGAGGTCTCCTTTAGTTTTGACCGCCGCATAAAATTGATCAAGCAGACGCTGTGCCGCGTGCATTTTTTGCTCTCCGCGGGAAAGCTGAAATGAGGGTGAGGGCTATTACAGTGATCAAATAAGGAATGGTCAACATCAATTGAGGTGGCACGCCAAATTGCTGTAAGGCAACCGATGTCGCCTCTGTGTAACCAAACAGGATACTGGCTAAGATAATCAGCGAAGGACGACCTTGCGAGAAAAACACAGCCGCCAACGCGATGAAACCCTTACCAGCAGTCATATTTTCCGAGAACATTGAGGCGCCGCTCAGGGTCAGAAAAGCTCCCGCAAAACCGGCAAAAAGTCCCGATAAGAGAATAGAGTACAGGCGATAGCTGTTAACACTGATACCAACGCTTTCAGCCGCTTGGGGATACTCCCCTACAGCGCGCAGGCGTATTCCAAAAATGTTCCGGTAAATAAAATATTCACCGAAAATAGCGATTGCCAGTGTCAGATAGACCAATAAGTTTTGACCGCTAATCACATTTCCCAGATAGGGAATTTTAGAAATCAGTGGTAAATCTATCGTGGGAAACCCGCCCGTTTCAACCATAACCACACCGCGCACACCAAAAATTGCCTCCAGCAACCATGTGGTCAAACCTAGTGAACCAAGATTGAGCGCCAATCCTACCACAATGTTATCTGCCTTCAGTTTTAGTACCAGGAACCCAAAAAGCAATGATGCCAACATTGCGCTCGTTGCGCCAATTAATAACCCTATCCATGGGGACCCAAAAGTGATCGTGCCCCACACAGAAAAGAATGCAGAGATCAACATAAAACCTTCCAGGGCTATGTTAAACACATTTGCATGGTAGGTGAAAGCTCCCCCAATTGCAGCCAGCATGAGAGGAGTTGCTAAGCGCAAAGCTGATGCAAGTGTTGAACTTGAGAATAGAACCTCGATCATAATACCTCTCTCTGTTTTGTGGCTGTCGCTTTTCGCTTTAGATAGGGTCTAACATAGAGGTCAGCGGTAACCAGCAAAACAATCACGGCTTGTAAAACGTAAATTGTCCAGCGATTCACAGAACTTATTCTCTCCACAATAAACCCGCTATTCTTTAGTAAACCCCAAAACAAGCCCGCGGGGATGATGCCTAACGGGTTATTCTTGGCAATTAGAGAGACCAATAATCCATCCCAACCGATGCCCGCAGAAAACCCATTGATAAATTTCCTGTGAATTCCCAAAATCTCAGCGGATCCCCCTATACCGCCAACAGCTCCACTCAGAGCAAAAACTAAAAATGTCAAAGCTGTGATGTTGAGCCCGCCATACCGTGCAAAGCGCTTATTTCCACCCAGTGTATTCAGCATATATCCCAGACGAGTGTAGCGGTACATTAAGTAAAAGAGGACACATAGCACCACACCGATAATCAATGAGGTGTTTAAATCATAAGGAGGCATTAATTGCCCCAGCCTTGCCTCGGGTAATATTTCGCGCGTTGCGATTAAGCGCGGTACGACAGCTGTTGATTCCATAAAAAAAGCCCGGACAACATATTCTGTTCCCCAGGTGGCAACATAATTAAGCATCATTGTTGAAAGAATTTCATTGACACGCCACTTGACTAACAAAAAAGCAGGGATGAGCGCATATAATGCAGCCGCGATCATCCCACCCGAGATAGCTACGATCTTTAACGTTAGCGGAGCCAATGAAGTCAAGCTATACCCCAGTATAGCGGTAACAAGTGCTGCCACATAAAGCTGTCCTTCCACGCCAATGTTACCAATCCCTACTCGAAAGGCGATTGCAATGCCCAGTCCCGTCAGGATCACAGGTGAAGCCCAACGGAGGGTGCTGGCTATCCCCGCCCGCGTTCCCAGAGCATAGCGAAAAACTTCCCCCGCTAGTTTCAGTGGATCTTCCCCTTTGATCAGAATCAGGATAGCGCCAATGATAGCTGCAATGATCAGGATGAGAAGATACTTAAGCGTTTCATCAATCCACTGCCGTTTCATACTGCGACCTCGTTTTTCTCACCTCGCTTCAACCCTAACATATAGAGTCCGACCAGTTCAGGGGTAGCCTCATCTCCTGGTATTTCTCCGACAATTTCACCCTTGAACAAAACAATGATTCTATCGCTCAACATCAGGAGCTCATTTAAATCCTGTGATACGAGCAGTACACTTTTTCCTTTCGCCGCAAACTGCAGGATTTGGGTGCGCACATATTCTGTGGCTCCTACATCCAAACCTCTTGTTGGATCTTCTGCAACCAGTAGAATTGGGTCTTTAGCTAGCTCTCGCCCCAGCACCAATCGTTGTAAATTGCCCCCCGACAGGCTGCCAGCAGGTGTATGGATGGATGGGGTACGCACATCAAACTGTTTAACGATATCACGGGTATATCCATATATTGCATTGCGTTTTAATATTCCGCTTCTTGTCGAAAATCGTCTTTGCTCCTGCAACCCTATTAATACATTTTCCCAGATGCTTTGCTGCGGACTGCTGCCTACCTGGCGGCGGTCCTGACAAACGTATGAATTATCTTCTCGGAACTTGCGCGGTGAAATATATGCGAATCTTTCACCACGAATATTTATCTCTCCAGTATCAGGGTGTCTAAAACCGGTGATCACTTCTACAAGTTCTGTTTGACCGTTGCCAGCCACACCAGCCACTCCCAAAATTTCACCCTTAAAAACAGTAAGGTTAATATTTTTCAGAATTGGGTATCCTGCATCGCTACTTAAATTCACTTGTCGAACATCAAGAATTGGCGAGGAACGGTCGACATCTTTTTGCACTTTCTGAATACGAAAGATCACTTCTCGCCCCACCATCATTTGCGCCAGCTTTTCCTCGGATACCTCAGCCACTGGCAGAGTACCCTGCACTACGCCGCCGCGCATAACTGTAACCCGATCTGCAATGGACAAAACTTCATTTAGCTTATGAGTTACAAATATAATCGTAGTGCCCATCGCTTTCAGCGATCTTAATGCTTTAAATAAATCCCCTATTTCTTGAGGAGTAAGAACAGCAGTTGGTTCATCCAGAATTAAGATGCGTGCATTCTTATATAATGCTTTGAGGATTTCCACTTGTTGCTGAATTGCCACAGGTAATGTGCCCACAACCGCCATTAGTGGAACATTCAACCCATATTTTTTATTCAACTCTCGAATTCTAAGTTCGGCTTCTCGAACATTGAGAAAGCCTAATCGGTCACGCGGCTCAAATCCCAATACAATATTTTCCAAAACCGTAAGAGAATTAATCAACATAAACTCCTGATGTACAGCAGAAATGCCGCAAAGAAACGCATCTTGAGGGCTATGAAAATTCTGCAATTTGCCATCAACAATAATCTCTCCTGCATCAGCCTTGTAAATTCCTGCAGCAATTTTCATCAATGTTGATTTTCCTGCCCCATTCTCCCCAACAAGAGCATGGATTTCCCCTTCCACCACCGAGAGCGAGACGTGGTTATTCGCTATCACCCCCGGAAAGTGCTTTGTGATATTCCTCAATTCAAGGATTACATGATTATCTGTCACGCTGTATTCTCCCAACTGTTCCTAGAAAGACCCTCGCAATGCCAAAAACCAAAATATAACGATTTGGCAAGAAACCGCACATTCTTATTGTAAGCCGGTTTATAATTACATGTGTGCTGGTGCCAAGCCGCAGGATCCTGCGGCTTGGCACCCCCCATTGTTGGAACTACTCAAATTTTGCTGTGAAGTTCTTCAATTCATCCTTGGTTTTTGGAACAGTAATTGCTCCAGACTTGATCGCTTCTTCAACCTTCTTCACAACGTCCTGCGTGTCTTTGTCCAATGCGTTGAAGTCGCGCATGTCGTACAGCGCAGCTCCTTCCTTCAGCGTATAGAACCACATGCCCTTGGTAAACCTGCCCTCTACGGCTTCTCTCGCCGCCATGTAGGTCGCTACATCCGCAGGTTTCAGCGCC
>DYEC01000018.1 GCA_020725865.1 Anaerolinea sp.
ATCGTTGACACCGCCGTCGCCAATCCGCAGTTCAAGACCCTCGTTGCCGCTGTCCAGGCCGCCGGCTTGGTGGATACCCTCAAGGGCAAAGGACCCTTCACCATCTTCGCCCCAACCGACGCCGCCTTCAGCAAGCTCGGTAAAGCCACCATTGACGCCCTCCTCGCCGAACCTGAGAAGCTCAAAAGCATCCTCCTCTATCACGCTGTCGAAGGCGCAGTTTACTCCGGTGACGTCGTCAAACTCTCCTCCGCTAAAACCGTCAACGGCGCTCCGGTCGTCATCTCCCTGCGCAACAATCGGGTCTTTATCAACAACGCACGCGTCGTCACCACCGACATCCTCACCACCAACGGTGTGATCCACGTCATTGATACCGTCATCCTGCCCCCTGATAAGGACATCGTTGACACCGCCGTCGCCAATCCGCAGTTCAAGACCCTCGTTGCCGCTGTCCAGGCCGCCGGCTTGGTGGATACCCTCAAGGGCAAAGGACCCTTCACCATCTTCGCCCCAACCGATGCCGCCTTCAACAAGCTCGGTAAAGCCACCATTGACGCCCTCCTCGCCGAACCTGAGAAGCTCAAAAGCATCCTCCTCTATCACGCTGTCGAAGGGGCAGTTTACTCCGGTGACGTCGTCAAACTCGCTTCTGCCAAAACTATCAACGGCGCAGAGGTACAGATCAGTGTCAGAAACGGTCAGGTGTATGTCAACAATGCCCGTGTCGTTACGACTGATGTTCTGACTACCAATGGTGTGATCCACGTCATTGACACTGTTATCCTGCCTCCACAGTAAAGCACCTCGTAGCCCAATCAAACATTCTATCCCCTAACTGATGAAGGGGATAGAATGTTTTTTTATGTTATTTTTTCTGATTACGCTCTGACACCAGCCATCCACAAACCAATTTGTTCTACATTACTTCGCTCTGCCAGAGTCTCTCCAACAATTTGTCCCTCATACATGACTAAAATTCGATCACTCAATGCCATAACTTCTTCAAGCTCGGTGGAAATTAGCAAGATTGCTGCCCCTCGATCCCGCTGAGCAAGTAATTGTTGATGAATGTATTCCGTTGCACCAACATCAAGTCCACGAGTGGGTTGCATAGCAATCAAAAGTTTTGGTTTCTGATCAATCTCTCGTCCGAGAACTATTTTCTGTTGATTCCCGCCGGACAACTTATCTACAGTCTTTTTAACTGATGGTGTACGAACGTCAAATTCTTTCGTGAGACGTGAGGCATAAGAGAAAATTTCTTTAGGATGTAGCAAACCATGGCGAACAAAAGGGCGAGAGGAAAATTTCTTCAGAACAAAATTCTCAGCCACTGAAAAATCCATCACTAAGCCCATCTTTTGACGATCTTCAGGAATATGGCAAACGCCAGCCCGGAATATCTGAGCCGGTGATTTGCCGATCAAATCCATCCCACACAACTTAATTGTGCCTGCACTGGGCTTGATCATCCCAGCTAACGCGAGAGCCAGCTCTCTTTGTCCATTACCATCCACACCAGCAATACCCACAATTTCACCACTCCTAACCGAGAAACTAACCCCCCGCAACGTCTTAACACCATGATCTTCAATATTCAAGTCCTTTACCACCAGCACCTCTTCACCTGGACTAGCGGGCTTTTTTTCTACAGTTAGTTTTACCTCACGCCCTACCATCAGCTCAGCAAGCTCTTGAGTATTGGTCTGGCAGACCAGCTTTTCCCCAACCACCTTGCCATCCCGTAAAATAGTCACCCGATCGCCAATCGCCATGATCTCGTTTAACTTATGCGAAATAAAAATGACCGATAACCCCTCGCGCACCAGTATTCTCAATGTATCGAAAAGCTCTAGAGTTTCCTGAGGTGTTAGGACAGCTGTCGGTTCATCTAAAATTAACAAACGAACACCACGATATAGCGCCTTAACAATTTCCACGCGTTGCTGTTCCCCGACACTCAGCGAGGACACCAAAGCAGAGGGATTAATCTTAAGACTATATCTCTCCGCGATAGATTTGACTTCTTGTTCAATTTCCCAAGTATTTGTAAGCAACGAAGACCGAGAAAAAAACAGCGGCCTTGTTCCCAAAATAATATTCTCGGCAACGGTAAGCGTGGGTACAAGCATAAAATGTTGATGAACCATGCCAATCCCCAATGCTATTGCCTCGTGAGGCGAACGAATGACAATCGGCCTACCATCCAGGAAAATCTGCCCTTCATCTGCCCGATAAAGTCCGTACACAATATTCATTACCGTTGTTTTGCCGGCTCCATTTTCCCCTAAAAGGCAATGCACCTCACCGGGTAAAACCCGAAAAGAAATGTGGTCGTTGGCTTTCAGTGAACCGAAGCTTTTGCAAATATTTCTAACCTCAAGACGAGGCACAACTTGATCGTTATTGAGAAGCGTCATACTTGCTCCGTATAAGGAACTGCTAAGGCCTTTGGCTGTGCCGTCTGTCCACGCAAGACTACCATGGCAAGCAAAGTAACTACATAAGGTAAAATTTGCAAAAACTGATAAGCCACCCGCAAGTTAACAATTTGCAAACGAAATTGAAGAGCAAATGTAAAGCCGAATAATAAGCTTGCCCAAAGCACATTAACTGGGTTCCAGCGAGAAAACACCACGATTGCCAGGGCAATAAACCCTCGTCCAGCCACCATATTTTCTACAAAGGTATTTGCATGCGCGACTGGAAGGTAAGCGCCACCAATTCCCGCCATCATTGCAGCAAAAACCATTGCACCATAGCGTAACCGTGTGACAGATAATCCTGCCGTTGCAGTCGCTTTTGGGTGTTCCCCTACTGCGCGCAAGGCTAATCCCAGAGAAGTCTTGTAAAGAACAAAGCCAGCGATAGGAGTTAAGAGCAAGGCAAGATAGACAAGCAAGTTTTGTTCAAAGAGCGCTGGACCAATAATCGGAATGTCCTTCAACACAGGCACCCGAAGCGTTGGAAGCACCTGAACGTTTCCTGCACTACCTGCAAGTGTGTTGAATAACATTCTATGCACATAGCTGGTCATCCCCAAGCCAATTAGATTCAGTGCTGTGCCAATGATCACTTGATTGGCTTTCAGTGTAACGGTTGCAAAAGCAAACAATAGACCGAATAATCCCGCTACAACCGCCGCCCCTAAGACTCCGAGTAAGATGGACTGATAGAAAAAGGCTATCGTATAGGCTGTCAGAGCTCCAATAAGCATGAGCCCTTCAATACCAAGATTAAGCAATCCTGCGCGCTCGTTATATGTCTCTCCAATCGCAGCATAAATCAACGGTGTTGCCATCCGCAGTGCAGCTTGAAGCAGTGATCCCACCAACTCCATAGCCGAACCTCCTTATTTACCACTGGGGTTTTTATCGAGATATCGGAAAGAGATTATGAATGCTATAATCAAACCCTGAATAATAAATGTGAGAACTGCAGGGACTTTTGCATTAAGCTGCATTACCTGTGAACCTGCCCCCAGTGCTCCAAATAAGAGGCCGGATACGATCGTTGCAAGTGGATGATTGTTGACCAAAAGCGAAACAGCAATACCCTCAAAGCCATAACCGGGTGAAAGATTTTCAAACAATCGCCCGGTAACCCCCAAAACTTCTATTGCACCAGCCAATCCAGCAGTACCGCCGCTTAAGAAAGCTGCTGTCGCCATACTAGACGCAACATTAATACCGGCGTGTTTTGCGGCGTCCGGATTATAGCCCACCGCCCTCATACTGTATCCCAATGGAGTTCGAAACAGAACGATCGTTGCAATGATAGCCACCACAACTGCTATAATAAAACCATAATGAACGCGTGAAGTGGGAAAAATTCTTCCGATTACAAAACTGCGAACAATTTCATCTGTCTGCGGATTTTCCCGCATTGCCTCTTGCATTGGTCCAGTTACTAAATAGCCAACCAGACCAATTGCAATATAGTTCAGCATGATGGTTGTGACAACTTCATTCAGACAAAATTTTACTTTTAGCAATCCAGCCAAGGCACCCCAAATAGCCCCGGTAAAAAAACCAACTAATAAAGCGATCGGTATGCCGGCCCATGGTGGTAAGTTAGCAAAAGTCAAAGCGACATAAGTGCCTGCTGCAGCACCTGCATAAAACTGTCCCTCTGCACCAATATTCCAAAACCCGCAGCGAAAAGCAAGTGCAATACCTGTCCCGATTAGGATCAATGGTGTTGAGCGTAAAAAGGCTTCACCAACATTCACCTTGCTCCCAAAAACCCCCTGCCATAAAGCCCCATACGCTTTTACCACATTGTAGCCGGTTGCCGAAAGAATTAGCGCCCCTACTCCAAGGGCAAAAATTATTGCCAAAACCGGAACAACGATATTACGCCAAAGTTCATGACGCACATCGCTTCTGAACTCTTCACTTTGCCAGAGGTTTTGCCAGCTTGTACCAATTTTAAGAATCTTTAGCATATTTCTCCGCTAAAAAACCATCTTAAAAGTACCACACGAAAATAAGACTGGTGCCCAACTCATACAATAGGTTGAGCACCAGTCTCTATAATACTACTACTCTACTTTGATCTCCCCAGACTTAATCTTATTGAGAGTATCCTGTAACAATGCTTTCATCTCATCGGTAACCAAATCAGCAGTCTCCGGATTATAGACGAAATCATAAACACCCGGGTCGTTTACGGTAAAGACGCGTACCTGACCACCTTTCATTGTCCCCTCTTTGACTGCTTTAGCAATCGAGAAGAGAGCTTCAGAGACATTGAGCGTTGCGCTAACCAGGACACCCTTCGGTGCAAGACTGGTTTGATCACCAATTGTACCGATACCCCAGACTTTGCCCTCATTCTCTGCCACAGCCTGTAAGACACCTGTACCGGCAATATTGGCATTGGCGATAAGAATATCTGCACCATCTGCAATAGCCTGTAAGGCTGCTTCTTTTGCCGCTCCCACATCATTGCCGTCTTTCAAGATTACCATGCTGCAGGAATTTCCAGGTATGCTGTTAAAACCGGCCTGAAAACCTTCAAGAGGGATTTTTGTAGCTGGCAATTCCATGGTAAAAGCAACTGCTTTCTTGGTTTTTGTGATGTTCCCTGCCATGACGCCCACAGCATATAATGCCTGTTTGTAACCCGGGATCAGGTCAATTGGGGCATAATTATCGGTGAATTTGCTTCCGCCAGTCGTGGTGAAGAACGTATTTGGGAAATCTTTGGACACTTTCTCTGCCGCATCTTGCATGGCAAAATCATGACCAATGACCAGATCATACCCCTGGCTGGCAAAGTCAATAAAACCCTTTTCACGCTCAGCCGGGGATTTGATTTCCACGTTGGCGATTTCGGCACCCAGCTCAGCCTCAATACGCTTCAGCGCCTGATACGCAATACCGCTCCATGCATCGGTAATCGGGCTTGGATGGAGCAAACCAACTTTGAATTTCTTTTCCGTTGGCTGCTGTGGCGCTGGGGTTGCTGCTGGTGCGCATTGTGCAAGCACCATTGAGATAATCACCAGAGCTGCAACCAAGACCCATAGTTTATAAGATTTTCTTTCCATTTCTTCCTCCTTTACTGAATAAAATACTGTTCCAAGTGTTTGCAAAAAGCAGCAAACAAGACAACCCTATCTTTGAGGGGCAGGGCCAGCTTCCCGTGCGCCTAACCCATGACTGACACCAATAACCTCACCAGTGATATAACTGGCAAGATCAGAAGCCAAAAACAGAACAACATTAGCGATTTCTTCCGGTTCACCGAATCGCCCGCCAGGGATATGACTTTGCACCTTATCCAGTAAAACTGGATTAGTAAATCCAGCCAGCATGGCATCTGTGCGAATCAAGCCCGGCGCCACCGCATTGACACGAATGTTATGTGACACCAAATCAAGTGCCATGGCACGGGTAAGACTTTCTACAGCGCCTTTAGAAGCACAATATACCGTTCTGTTGGGGACTGCATGTTGCGCGAGTATTGAGCTGATGTGGATGATGCACCCCAACCTTCGGGTGACCATCCGCTTAGCGACCAACTGGCTGAGGTAAAACAAACCACGTACATTTGTATTGAAAACCGAATCCAATTCTTCTAAAGATGTTTCTAAAAAGTGGCTGCGGCTGAAAGCAGCAGCATTATTTACCAATACATCAATCGCACCAACCTGCTTTTCAATACGCTCGATCATCTGGCGCACTTGTTCCGGATCACCGACATCTGCCTTTTTCAATACACATTTGCCACCGGCAGCATCGATCAAGCGTTCGGTCTCCTGCGCGCCTGCATCATTTCGGTGGTAATTGGCAACCACGGTCGCACCATGTTTGGCAAAAGTAAGCGCAATCGCCTGCCCGATCCCCTGTGAAGCACCGGTTACCAACACCACCCGCTGGCTGAAATCTAAAGGACTCGCTTTCATCATCAGCTTTCTTCAATTACACATAAAACATCACCAACTTTGATCTCAGATGTCCCTGCTGCAACACGAATCTCACGGACGACCCCGCTGACAGGCGACTCCAGCTCGTTGGTGACCTTATCTGTTTCAACTGTCGCTAAAACTTGTCCTTCTTTGACACTTTCACCTTCATTAACCTTCCACTCAACCAGCGTGGCTTCTTCCATTGTCAGACCCCACTTGGGTAATGTGACCTCAACAGATGCCATCTCAGAACTCCTTCTCAGAATTTGATAACTTTTAGGACAGCCTGTTTTATCTTATCTTTGTCCGGCAAAATCAACTTCTCCAAAGGCAACGAGAACGGTATGGGGGTATCTAGTCCACATACCCGCATTACGGGCGCCTTCAAGCTAGAGAAAGCTTCTTCAGAGATTACAGCACTGACATCGGCAGCCAGCCCGCCAATCTTAGGCGCTTCATTCACAACAACCGCCCTGCCTGTCTTGCGAACACTGTGCAAAACGGTATCGTGATCCCATGGGCGTATTGTGCGCAAATCAATCACCTCAGCAGAAATCCCTTCGGATGCCAATTCTTCAGCAACAGCAAGACAATCGTGCAAAGTTTTCATGCAACTCACCAAGGTAATATCATTTCCTTCGCGAACCACCTTTGCCTGACGCAAAGGAACGCGATACTTTCCTTCCGGCACTTCGCCTTTCAGACGATATAACGCCTTATGTTCCAGAAAGAGAATTGGATTGTCGTCCTCAATACTCGAAATCAATAAGCCTTTGGCATCATATGGATTGCTGGGAGCAACAATTACCAATCCCGGCACATTCATAAACCATCCTTCTACCTGTTGGGAATGATGCGGACCGCCGCCAAAACCACCGCCGCAGGCTGTACGGACAACAATTGGTGCCCGGAATTGCCCATCAAACATATAATGCACCTTAGCGGCATTATTGACCATCTGGTCATAACAGGTACCGATAAAATCAGCAAACATGATTTCCGCTACAGGACGCATTCCTACCATTGCTGCTCCAACCGCTGTACCAATAATTGCAGATTCGGAGAGCGGGGTGTCGCGAACACGCTCACCGCCAAATTCATCATATAAGCCACGTGTAACCCCAAAATCGCCGCCCATCTTGCCAATATCTTCCCCCAGGCAGAATACCCGATGATCCTCTGCCATCATCAAACCCAGCGCATCATTAAGCGCTTGAACGGTTGTCATTACTGCCATGATTCCACCTCCCAGCCAACATACACGTTCGCTGTTGCTTTGGCTGGGTCGGGTTGCGGGCTTTCCATCGCAAACTGTACCCAGCTCTCAATCTCGTTTTCTACTTCTTTCTCAATTGCTTCAAGTTGCTGCTCTTCAACAATCCCCTCTTTTAGTAAATAGGCTTTTGCCATGCTGATAGGCTCATGTTCTTCCATGTAATACTGGACTTCTTCTTTTGGGCGAAACTCGCCACTAAACAACCCCTGCCAGCGCCAGGTCTTGTACTCGATAAAATACGGACCCTTACCAGCTCGAATATGAGCAACCGCCTCTTGCGTCGCTTGATAAGCTGCCAATAAATCATTGCCATCCACCTGGACAGCTGGGATTTTGTACGCAGTAGCAAACTCTACCAAGTCACCAGTAGCATGGCTGAAGGCAACCGGGGTCGAAATTGCATATCCATTGTTAACACAACAATAGAGGATGGGTAATTTCCAAACGCTTGCCAAATTCAGGCTTTCATGCCATTCACCACGTCCAGCGGTTCCATCGCCAACCATTACTGCCACCAAGGAATCTTTACCTTGCATCTTCCAGCCCAACCCAACACCCAGAGCTGTAACCATAAACGAACCTTCAACCGCGTTATCACCAAAGTTATTTACGGTGACATCTGCAGAATGCAGCGACCCGCCTTTACCACTACATACCCCCGTTGCTTTTCCAAAAAGTTCTGCCATGATTTTCGCACCAGGCGTACCTTTTAAGAATAACAACCCATGACAGCGGTGATCTGGAAAAATACCATCCTCTCGCCGAAGTGAATGTGCCACCGCCACCAATGTGGCTTCTTGTCCCAATCCCGTATGGAGCATCCCAGGAACTTTACCGCGCTTAAATTCACGTTCCAATGCAAGTTCAAATTTTCGCACACGCCACATGTCCCGATACATGTTAAGGTGCTGTTCGGTTGAAATTCCAATTGTTGCCACTCTTTCCTCCAAGGTCTTGATTAACCCAATTCGATTGCTTAGAAGACTGCCGGTGTGATAACCGAGATCCAAACTGCGGCTTCATCCTCCGAAGCGCAGATCATGCGCAACAGATCTTTCCCCTCAAAGTAAATCGATTCATCTGGATGAAGCGTATAACTACCAAAAGTAAACTCCAAAGTTAGTGTGCCGGACACCATATAAAGAATTTCCTCTGTCGGCTCTCGTAACTTCTTTGCCATATGGATATTACCAGGCTCAAGCCGTCCTTTAAACGAAACCATTTTTTGTCCCAAACTAGGAACCAGCAGCTCAAGCTGAATGCCAGATAGCGGAAAGACAAGACGAGGCCTGTTCTCAGGACGAACTACAGGTTCGTAAAGTGACTGCTGATAGTAGCTAGCATTACTCATTTGTGCTTGGTGTTCAGAAATCCCAGAAAACTTAGTCCCTTGCCCATCCGTCATAAAATACAGCATTGGTGAGTCAAGCGCCTCTGCCATTGCCTGCAAAGATTGCAAAGAAAGGCTGGCTTTTCCGCGCTCTACCTGACTGATAAACGAAGCTGTCAAACCAGTTTTTTCTGCCAGCTCATCCAGCGTTAACCCAAGTTGCTTGCGGCGTTCCTTGAGTTTTACACCCACCCGCACGTGAACACTTTTTCGATCATCCGGTTTTGGGAACATATTGGTGATACTCCAAAAACATTCTTAACATACAATAGCATATTTATTTAAAAATTTCAAGTGGTATTTAAATTATTGACGATTTATTAAGTGCTGTTAAATTTTTTCAATACCATACTCAACCGAAATTGCGCTAAAAAACATAAAATGAGCGCTCATACTATTTGAGAAATGAGACTCAGGATTGGATCGCACTTTAGGAGGTTATAATTCTTTCCCGACCCTTGTATGCACCTTGCTAAAACAGAAATCCATGGGGTATAATGTTGACATACGGGGCGTGGCTCAGTCCGGATAGAGTGCACGGTTCGGGTCCGTGAGGTCGGCGGTTCAAATCCGCCCGCCCCGACTTCCACAGGGATTCCATCCCTGTCCCCCGCAAAGCGCCTGATGGATCCTTGGGGCGCTTTGTGTGTTGTATCTGAACCTTAAAAGCAATCCGGAGACCCACCCGGTCTCCGGTTGCCAAAGCCTGATCGTGCAGACTACCCGTCTGCCGTCCGTGTCCTCCATCAGCCTACCCCGGCTGATGCCAGTGTTGGGGACGTCAGGCCCGCGCGGCAGATTGTATTGAGGCAACCCGGGACCGGGGGGTGACCTGTCGAGGATTCACCCCAACTACCCGTTGGGGCTGCGCGCCGATAGGCCGGTGGCCACCCGCCGACCAGTGATCCTCGCCGCGGAGAGGGTCGTTGTCCCCCGGCTCCGGGCTGCCTCGCATGAGAAGGTGCAACATGACCGCTTTACCTGTATTTTTACCACTATCCGAAGCCACCCGCAAGTCAAAGCAGTTTGCTGCGCAGATGGGCGTAAAGGTGAGCATGCAGGGTGCGGAAATCCTCAAGATGTTCTTGGGTCAGGGCAGGCCAGAAGAGAAAGAGGGAAAGGTCAACTGCGTCCGGAATGGGAGCAAGCCATTCAGCCAATTCCTGATGAAACAGCTCAGTCTCTTGGCTCTGCCACCAGAACCACAGGATGAAGCCGACGCCGTAATCCCGTCCATACTGCCACAGGGGATCATCGGGCGGAACGGGGAGATGGCTGAAGAAAAAGTCGCGATCCAGCAGCAAACTACGGACGGTAGAGAACGTCAGCGGCAGACCGAGTTGGGCGGCGGCGGAATAGGCAAAAGCAATCAAGTCTGCGGGGTTGACGCTGCCGCGGTCGGAGGTGTTGAAATACTTTGCGCTCCTGAGCCATTCGGCAAACAAGGGGACGCGTTCTGTTAGCAGTTTCAACCAGAGGTGTCCGGCGATGTAGAAGTAATGGGTTAGATCAAGACGAGTGATGTCGCGTGAGGTATCAGACATGGTAGAACTCCAAAGAGGATGGAATTGGGTATCGGTAAATTGGTTGTACGGCTGGATGATCAGTACGCAGACGATTAACAATCGCTGTGTGCGCTTGAACGGACGAGAAGGAAACTGCCTGGATTGCCCTGCGGCATATCGGCGGGGCGACATGATTATCTGGCTGGCGGACGGATTGAAGCGAGCGTTGGTGTCCGAGAGAAGCGGCTTTCAGGTGGAGTTGAAAACGTTCGAGAGAAGAGAAGCGGGTTTTGAACGACTGAGGAAGTATGCGCTTTCTCACCCTACGGGAGAGGCGACTTTGCTCTCGGATGGTAAGGTTGTCAATGAGGAGGATGTTGCGTCTTTGCAGCCGATTGATGTCCTGCTGGGACAACGGATCAGGGTCGTGATGGAAGGTGGACGGCCGTACATTACTGACGGCCGCCACAGGATATGCGCGGCTTATCAGTTTGGCGTACTGGACTTGCCGGTATGGGTGGAGGTGTAGCATGGTTACCTTACCCGTGTTTTTACCACTTTCCGAAGCCGCCCGCAAGTACGGGCTGGAGGAGGCTCGCTTGCGTCAACTGGTCGAGGCGGGTAAAATACGCGCAGGTACTGTTACGGGCGAGGTGGTCGTGAGCGAAGATGAAGTGCGAGTTGAAGCCATTCAGGAAAAGGGTCTCCGCAAAGAGGATTTGCCGGAGTATCAGAAGCATGCACATTTGAAGGGACAGGCGATTTGGATCAGAAAAGCTGAAGAAAAGTATGGGATACCTAATCAAACTCTTTGGCGATGGATGAAGGCTGGAATAATTGCTTGTCTAGGGAAATCGGGGAACAAAGTTCTCGTGGACGAAGCTGATGTGGCTTATTGTAGTGAAATATACCGTCAACGCGGGAGACAAGGGCGAATCCTGTTCAATCCAGATGGCACTCCTTATAACCCTAAAAATAGACCGTTAGGTGTATAGCGGCGGTAAGCCGCTTTTTTTATAAATTAAATTGCCACAAGTATTGACAGATGTGGCAATTTAATGCTATACTCCTCATAGCACCTTCCCAAACCACCATCTAACCGCCTCAAACACAACGCCCCGGCGTATGGGCGTTGTGCGCCCGACCGGGGCGTTCCGTGAGCCGTGTGGGTAGCACGCTCACGGTTGAGGCAAGCAGAGTGCGCTGCTCACCTCGTGAGAAAGTATAGCACGAGAACAGACACCCTGCAAATCCCCGGCAGGGGTGTTTTGTTTAGCGGTGTTGGCTCAAGACCTTCAGGCGGCAGGTG
>DYEC01000019.1 GCA_020725865.1 Anaerolinea sp.
CGAAGGCGTTCCGCCAACTGATTTACAGTTAGTCCCCGTTGGCCACTTGGGTAACCGCCCGCACTTGAGCTGTTGCCAGCTCGCAGGTGAGATTGTTCTTTGAGACAATTTTGCAGATCAATCTCACTTGCCAGCTCACAACCTGAGCCGACGATGGGAGTCGAACCCATAACCGACCGCTTACAAGGCGGTTGCTCTGCCGTTGAGCTACGTCGGCGAACGACAAGCAAATTGTTAAACAGCAAATCAGCGCGCGCTATTATACCAAACCAATTATATAAAGGCAAGGTTCGCGCCTTACTTTTTATTGCATTTTTTCGCCTTATTGGCATAAACACACCTCTCTTGAGACCTTCAACAAACCTAACAAACCCAAATACCTGCATGGTATAATCACTTTTCCAAAAACTGTCTACTCCTGGAGAATACATGCCAAAGGCTCTTGATTTTCAATCCATCATGCTCACTTTGCAGCATTTCTGGGCTGAACACGGCTGTCTCATCTGGCAGCCTTATTATACACAGGTGGGTGCTGGAACAAATAACCCCGCTACAATTCTGCGCGTTCTCGGCCCGGAGCCATGGAACGTTGCTTATGTTGAACCTTCGATCAGGCCAGATGATGGGCGCTATGGCGAAAACCCTAACCGGCTGCAACAACATTATCAGTTTCAAGTCATCCTCAAACCCGACCCCGGCAATCCCCAAGAGCTTTATTTGCAATCGCTGGTAGCATTAGGAATTGATCCACGCCGGCATGACATCAGATTTGTAGAGGACAACTGGGAATCGCCTGCTTTGGGCGCTTGGGGATTGGGCTGGGAAGTCTGGCTTGAT
Source organism: Anaerolinea sp. (assembly GCA_020725865.1). Classification (GTDB taxonomy): domain Bacteria; phylum Chloroflexota; class Anaerolineae; order Anaerolineales; family Anaerolineaceae; genus DYEC01. Next base: position 838 of record DYEC01000019.1, read on the forward strand.
GGACAGGAAATTACGCAATTTACCTACTTTCAGCAGGCAGGCGGAATGCAGCTTGATCCTGTCTCGGTTGAAATCACCTATGGGCTGGAGCGAATCGCTATGCCTTTACAAGGGGTGCGCAATTTCAAAGATATTCGCTGGAACGAGCGTTTCACTTATGGTGATGTGAACCTTCAGGGTGAGCAGGAGCATTGCAAATACTACTTTGAACTAGCAGATGTTGAACGTGTCCAGAAAATGTATGAGCTGTTTGAAGCAGAGGCAGAAAACGCTCTGGCGCATGGGCTGATCCTGCCGGCGCATGATTACATTCTCAAATGCTCGCACACGTTTAACATTCTGGATACGCGCGGCGCTATTGGGGTCACCGAGCGACAGGCTTTCTTCGCACGGATGCGTGACCTCTCGCGTCGTGTGGCTGAAGCCTATCTGGCAGACCGGGAACGTCAAGAATATCCTTGGCTACCGGCAGAAATTACAACAACGAAAAGTAAAAACGGTGCTTCAGTATTTAACATACCAGTTGTAACTGCACAAAGCATTGATTTTTTGCTGGAAATCGGTACTGAAGAGCTGCCCGCCGGCGACTTGCAATCAGCTCTTGACCAGCTCGCCGAGCGTGTCCCAGTCTGGTTAGATGAGTTGCGGCTTACACACGGCGAGGTGCAGATATTAGGAACACCGCGTCGGCTGGTTGTATACGTTAAAGACCTCACCACACGCCAGACAGACCGCCAAACAATTTACAAAGGACCGCCAGCCAATCGCGCCTTTGACATGACCGGTCAACCGACACCCGCTGCTGAAGGGTTCGCCCGCAGCAAGGGCGTTGCCGTCGCTGACCTTGAGGTGCGCGAAATTGATGGCGGCAAATATGTGGTCGCACTGGTACATGAAGCCGGTCGCCCAGCTGCCGAAGTGCTTTGTGAAGCGCTCCCTGGACTGGTTGCCAGTATTCATTTCGATAAACCAATGCGCTGGAATAGCAGCAATGTTTTCTTCTCCCGCCCCATCCGCTGGCTTCTGGCTTTATTGGGTGATGAGGTGATTCCCTTCAGTTTTGCCGGAGTATATAGCGGGCGAAAGACGCGTGGACTGCGGTTCTATGAACCTGAAGAGTTTGAAATTCGGGACATTCCGGACTATTTTCAGACACTTGAATCTCAAGGTATTTTGATCAATCCTGAGATGCGCCGCCAAAAAATCAGTGCACAGGTGCAACAACTGGTACAGAAAGCGGGAGGTCACCCTGTTTATGACGAGGACTTGCTGGACGAAGTTACTCATTTAGTAGAGGCACCAACTGCTTTTCTGGGAAAGTTTGAAGAGTTATATCTCAATCTGCCGCCGGAAGTGCTGGTTTCGGTAATGAAAAAACATCAAAGATACTTCCCAGTCTGGTCAAAAGACGGTGGACTTCTGCCTTTCTTTATTGGTGTGCGAAATGGTGATGAGCAATTCTTAGATGTTGTCACCGATGGAAATGAACAGGTCATTCGCGCCCGTTTTGCCGATGCATCTTTCTTTATCAACGAAGACCTCAAACACAAACTGGAAGATTTCCTGCCGCGTCTGGGTACGTTGATGTTTCAGACAAAACTTGGTTCGATGCTCAACAAATCACAACGTATCGAAAAGCTGGTTGAACTTTTGATGCCTTTATTGAATCTGTCACCGGATGAGGCAAACACGGCGCGCCGTGCTGCCAGACTGTGCAAAGCGGATTTGGTAACCCACATGGTGATCGAAATGACCTCGTTACAAGGTATCATGGGACGCTACTACGCACTGAAATCTGGCGAGACGCCGGCTGTGGCACAGGCAATATTCGAACACTACTTGCCCCGCTTTACAGGCGACAACCTGCCCGAAGGCAACGCCGGCCTGCTGATTGGATTGGCTGATCGGCTAGATACACTAGCAGGTCTATTTGCTGCCGGTCTGGCACCTTCAGGGACAAAAGACCCATTTGCACAGCGACGAGCTGCATTAGGACTGGTGCAGTTGCTGATCGCCCGCGATCTCGATTTTGATCTGCGCAACGGGTTGGCAGAAGCCGCCAGCTTGTTGCCAATCCCAGCCAGATCAGAAAGCCTCAAAGAGTGCTTAGACTTCATTGCCGGACGGCTGCGCGTGATGCTGATAGATCAAGGCTACCGCTATGATATCGTAGACGCGGTGCTGGCAATTCAGAAGCATAACCCGGCAGGCTGTATGCGAGCAGTTAGAGAACTATCCGAGTGGGTTGCGCGCCCGGACTGGCACACAATTTTACCGGCTTTTGCGCGCTGTGTGCGTATCCTTCGCACTCAGCCGGGTGAATACACCTTACGACCGGAATTGTTTGACACTGAAGAACAGGCGTTATATCAAGCACTGCAGAAAGCCGAAAATACCGCCCGCCGCCCTGGATCCGCAGCGGATTTCTTGATAGCCTTTGAGCCAATGATTCCGGCAATCAACCGCTTTTTCGATCAAGTTTTAGTGATGGCTGAGGACATGGATATACGCGCCAACCGCTTGGCATTGGTCCAACGTATTGCTAATCTAGCAGCTGGTGTGGCTGATCTATCCTTACTAGAAGGATTTTAATCCCCGGTTGTCTTCAATATGGCAATGGGATCAGCCAGTAATTTTCTCCATCCCCTTCTGCCGTCCAACCGGTCAGGTCGTTGTTCTCAACCTTAATCTTCCACCACACCCAGCCATCGGTGCAAACCGGACCTTCAATGAGCTGCATGCGCGTGTACGGTCCAATTTCACCCACAATTTTCGCATGCAAATTTGGTTCCACGCGAACCCGGTTTGGAATTGGCGGTGACGGATTCACTTCTGCAAAATCACCCAGGCGGAATTGGGTCGGATAACTTCCCTGACAAACCTCCCCAGGTGGCAGTTTGGGTACCGGTGTGGCGGTAGGCTGTAAACGCCGTCCTGTTTCAACCTGTGCTATGAGCTGACCACTCATCGGATCAATCCGGTATAGCCGCGCTTCCAGCGGACTGTGCGCCCAAATAGCTTCTTCTGAAGTGATCAGTTCAGTCAATTCTGCACCCGTCCTCGCCAGTGCAGTAACGGTCAATGTTGCCGCATCCACACGCACAACATCCCCACTGTGCAACGCTACCCAAATGTTGTTGTCATCTGCAACCAGATCCAGCGGGTAATCACCCTCCGCAGCCACGTCAATAACCTGCAAAATCCGCCCATCCTGTGGATCAACACGATAAATATAGTGCGAACGGCGGTCCTGGGAGATAGTGTAGATACCGCTGGAGTGGACCGCAAAACGTGCGAACTGATGAACATACTCTGTTGAAGGAACTGCTCTGGGAAGAGTGACGTTCATCATTCGATTGGGGTCAACATGCCCTAACAGCGTAAAAACGTCCATCGCCTGCAATACCCATGCCCCTGTTCTATCCACCACTGCCTGAAAAGGCTGTGCTTGTAAGGGATATAGAGCAATGATGGAATCGCCTTGTGGAGCAAGGCGCGCCAGATTGGCAATGCCCTTGCCCTGTGCTTTGCTCAAACATGCCCAAACTCCCCCCATGCCTCCAGCAATGCAACGCACCCCACCCTCCAGAAATGCTTGCCGGGCAGTTTCCTGCCCGGTGAGAGGATCTATGCGGCTGATGAACGTTTCACCAGGCTTGCTCTGATAGAGCCAGATCGCTCCCTCGCCAACTGCCACGCCGCCCGGATCCGCTGAAAGGCGGATATGCGCAAACACACTGTTCACCGCCGGGTCGATGCCAACCAGCGCCGGCTCGGCAGGGTTAATCAGCCACACTCCAAGACCACCCGATTCTCTGGGAGCAACTTGCACCACGACTGATGTTTCATCGAGGATAGCCGTCATTGTAGTCCCGGTTAGCCAAGAGGATTCGGGCGTCAGAGTTTTATCGATATCAGACTGTGGTTGTTCTATCGTGGACTCAGGCGTTAACGGTTGACCTGGTATTTCACAACCCGTCAGACATAATAACATCATTAGAGGAAGCCAAAAACGTAGTTTCATGGGCAATACCTCTGCCAAAAAACTCACTTTCTTGATTAGAATATATCACGTCAAAACTCAAGTGCTCCTATATTATCCCACGCAAACAATTGAAAAGACAAAAAGAAACCACCTTCTTGCAGATTTTCCGAGTAACCGTTAAAGTTATTCTATAATGACGCTCAACCACCGACAAAAACTCAGCTTCAATTTATTTTTTTCTCTTACTGCGCTAGAAAGCCTTTTTGTCTTTCAAACATTGCTTGTCATCCCTGCCGATCCGAGACGCGCCGTGCTGGGTGGTTACTCCCCACTCCGTCTGGGAATGCTGGCAACAGTCTTCTTGATTGGCATCGGTTGTTTGTTCTTTCTTGTACTGCTCAATTACCGTAGCCGCTCGCCCAATGCGCTTTTATGGCTGAATCGGTTTTTGGTACAACATGACCGTGCCTTTTGGGTTCTGCTACTGATGCTACTTGCTAGTTATGCCATTCACTTTCTAAACGGAGCGCTGGTCAGTGGGCGCTTTTCCGAAGCCCAGGCTATTGCGCTGCGGCTGGCACCAATTTTAAGTTGGGCAGGATGGCTCAGTTTCAAATCGGCACTTTTACTGACGTTGGCTTATTTAGATATTCAATCATTGAGCAGTTTCTGGCGCGAACAAAAAGAAGTGTTACGGCTAAGCCTGCTTTGCATAATGATATTGCTGCTCGGTTTTGGGTTTTTAGCAATCAGCAAGGTGGGATTTGTGCCCCATGCAGTAGACTGGTTTTACCCCAACGCGCCCGTGTTGGCTTCGCAGGTCTGGACAAGTTTGGCCCTGGGTATCATCATGCTCTGGCTGTCACCGCGACTGCCCTGCCATTGGGTTGACATTTTTCTAGCTGGCATCCTGTGGCTGGCTGCGGTATCGCTCTGGCAGACTGCCCCATTAAACCCAAGTTACTTTAATCCACAGCCAGTACCGCCGAACTTTGAATATTACCCATACTCTGATGCAGCAGATTATGACTTAAGAGCACAAACGCTGCTGATTGGCGAGGGATTTGGCGGACATGAACTCATATTCCGCCCACTGTATGTCTTTTCACTGGCAATTTATCATTCCCTGGTTGGCCAGAACTATGAAAAAACTATGCTAATTCAGGTCATGGTACTGGCGTTTTTGCCAGTGATTATCTATTTTCTTGGTAAAGCGTTGCACAGCCGTCTGGCGGGTCTTCTGGCGGCGTTATTCATTCTGTCACGCGAGCGCAACAACATAGCCTTGGGTGGCATGATTCACGGCGCCCATGCTCATGCCCGTCTAATGATGACAGATGTGCCAACGGAGTTGGGAGTGGCATTGATTGCTCTCTTAACCGTACTATGGCTGCAACAGGTTGAGCGCCGCCGTTGGCTGCCACTGTGGCTAGGCGGTGCGTTCGGAGCTTTGATTTTAGTCCGCACTCAGACCATCTTTTTGCTGGCAGCGGTTCTTATCGTCAGCGCTGTTGTTTTTATCAGGCAACGAGCGCGCCTCTGGGCAACAACCGTTTTACAAATTATTTTGGGGATGGCTTTGTTTCTTGCGCCTTGGGTAGTGCGCAACTACTATATCTCTGGCATGTGGGTATTGGAGACGGCTCCCTCCGTTCAACTGGCTTACGAAGCGCGCTACATTACCGGCATGCAGGACACTGCACCCCTGCCCGGTGAGCGGGGTGATGCCTATAATGCCCGCCTGACTCGCACTATCCGAGACTATATGTTGACTCATCCAATTGAAACTGTTCGATTTACGATGGAGCACTTCTTTCATAACGAAGTCAATATGATCCTAAGCCTGCCGCTTAGCAATGACCATAATGGGCTCAAAGATTATGTCACCCGTCACGAGTTCTGGTTCAGTCCAATTGAACAACCACCAGTCGCTAATGAACAGATAATGTTGGGAATCAATCTGGTTGTGATCGGCATCGGTCTGGGTGCAACACTTCTGCATCGTGGTAATTCTTCATGGCTGTTGTTGCTTCTTAACGTTTGCTATAATCTCAGTACAGCCTTGGCACGGCGTTCGGGTGGTCGCTTTTTCCTGCCAGGAGACTGGGTGGGCATTTTCTTTTATGCTCTGGGATTGGCACAAATCTTAATATGGCTAGCCCTATTATGGAAGGTAAACCTTCCCTTCTTCATGAGCATTGTAGATGCATCAGACTCGATTACACTCCCTAAGCTCTCGCAGGGTCGCCACAGCCTCCTCCGTGGGGCTTCGGTAGGAGTCAGTGTGCTGGTGGTTGGAGCACTGTTACCGCTTGCCGAATTAGTTGTTCCACCCCGCTATGCACAAACCGCGCAGCAGGTCATCCAAACTGCACCCTTCACCAATACGGACCGGTTTCGTCTGCTCAATATTTTGGACATGCCAGAAACAGTAGCTTATTATGGTAGAGGCATATACCCGCGCTATCTGAAAGCCGGTGAAGGACTGCGTTCTTCAGAACCCTATCGAGACCAGGACCGACTGCGCTTTGAAATTATTGGAGCGCAATCCAATGAGGTATTTCTGCCATTGGCAGAGCCGCCCGTTTTCTTCCCAAGCGGTAGCGATGTGATAGCAATTGGCTGTATTGACAAGGGTTATCTGGATGCGCTGGTTGTCATCGTTCTGAATGATACAGATAATTATTTTTACTGGCGTTCCAAAACAGTTCAACCTCCACCTTGTACGGCAACAACCGCGCCGTGAAGCTTGCCAACGCTGTCTGCATAAAGTATGATAGAGAAAAGAGAAAATTGCAGGTGTGTTTCTTCACCCTTATGTAAAAATCTTTTACCTCACTGTCTGGTATCTTGTACGTACAGGTTGCTGTTAACCTCCCGCTAACTAGCGGGGTCTTTGATTACCATCTGCCATCCGAACTGGAAGGTCAGGTACAGCCCGGCTGTCTTGTGGTTGTTCCATTCAGCCATCAAACTGTTCAAGGTATAGTCTTGCGGCTGAAGGAAAGCACTTCGTTGTTGGAGACGCGTCCGGTCGAGGCACTGCTTGACCCTCAACCAGTGCTGACAAAAACACAAATAGCGCTAGCTCAGGTTCTTGCAGAGGAGACACTCGCGCCGCTGGCGAGCTGTCTGGACAATATGCTTCCACCCGGTCTCAGCCAGCACGCCGATAGTGAATATTCCCTGAGATCCGGCAAGCCACTCAAAGAAGAGATAGAACTTTCCCCTTTTCAGCGTAAACTGCTGGCATTGATCCGAGAGCGAGGTGCTCTTCGTGGAAGACAGATTGCTGCTGCTTTCCCTCGTCGGGAATGGAAGCCCGCCGCACAGTCTCTGGTGCGTTGGGGCTGGTTGCAAAGTCGTCCAGTGTTACCACCGCCCAGTGTTCGACCACGCCTGACACGCACGGTGCAACTCAGCGCCTCGCCGGAGATGCTGGAAGCAAACTGGGGAAAACTGGGGCGCGGCGAAGCGGGCGTGCGCCGTCAGGCTATGATTCGTTTCCTTCAAAACGAGGGGGGGACTGCCGATGCCGCCTGGGTTTATGCCGCCAGTGGGGGCAACCTAGCGGATTTGAAACATCTGCAGAAATTGGGATTGGTTGTATTAAGTGAAGGTGAGGTTTGGCGCGATCCGCTCGAATCCATTGAAAGTACACCGCAAACACCTCCGCATTTAACCTCAGATCAGGAATCCGCCTGGCAGCAGATTAAAACCGGAATTCAATTGGCAATCCAAAGGCAGCCGATTTCCCCCTTTCTTTTGCATGGTGTCACCGGCTCCGGCAAAACCGAGCTTTACCTGAGAGCAGTAGAAGAAACTCTGCGGGCAGGACGGCAAGCAATCGTTCTTGTGCCGGAAATTGCTCTGACACCACAAACAGTGCGCCGTTTTCTGGCGCGCTTTCCCGGTCAGGTGGGATTAATTCACTCCCGCCTCTCTCCCGGCGAACGTTATGACACTTGGCGGCGGGCGCGGCAGGGATTGCTTTCGGTCATCGTCGGCCCGCGCAGTGCCCTGTTCACCCCTCTACCGGACCCCGGTCTGATTGTAGTGGATGAATGTCATGATGACTCATACTATCAAAGTGAAAATCCGCCTTATTATCATGCCGTTTCAGCCGCCATCATCTACGCGCGCTTGGCAAGTGCAGTTCTAGTGCTGGGTTCTGCCACTCCCCCTGTCCACCTAACCTTTCGAGCGGAACGGGAAGGCTGGCACATTCTCAAACTGCCATTGCGCATTCTGGCACATCGTCAGGCAGTAGAGAATCAGCTCCAGCGATTAGCGGGGCACCCCGCCACCCAACAAGGATATAACCCAACGCAAATAAACCAAAATGGCGACAGCGCCGCTTTGCCCCTGCCGCCTGTACAGATTGTGGATATGCGCCATGAGCTAAAGATGGGAAACCGTTCCATCTTCAGCCGAGCTTTACACAATGCCTTAACACAAACACTAGAGCGTAGGCAACAAGCTATCTTATTTCTCAACCGCCGCGGGCGCGCCACTTTTGTGTTTTGCCGCGAATGTGGCTATGCCCTACGTTGCCCGCGTTGCGACTTGCCGCTCACCTTGCATACAGACCCGCGAGGCAACCTTGAAGAAATACTGATCTGCCATACCTGCAATTATCAGCGCAAACCGCCACGTAAATGTCCCGAATGTAGCAGTCCTCATTTCCGCATGTATGGTCTTGGCACAGAGAAACTGGAAAGCGAGCTACTGGCTCAATTCCCATCTGCCCGCGTACTGCGCTGGGATGCCGACACCACGCGCCACAAGGGTGCCCATGACCTGATCCTCTCGCATTTTGTGCGCCATCAAGCAGATATCCTGATTGGAACACAGATGCTTGCCAAAGGATTGGATTTGCCACTGGTAACGCTGGTGGGCGTGATACTGGCAGACGTCGGCTTGAATTTTCCCGATTTTCGCGCCAGTGAGCGTACGTTTCAGCTTTTGACACAGGTAGCCGGACGCGCCGGGCGTAGCCCGCTGGGCGGGGAGGTGATTTTGCAAACTTTCCAGCCCGACCATCCTGCCATCCGGTACGCCGCACAACATGATTATGAAGGTTTTTACCGTCAGGAATTAGCTGCCCGTCAGCGAATTGGCTATCCGCCCTTTAGTCGCCTGTTACGATTAACCGTGTTTCATGCTGACGCTCAGGTTGCAGCGGATAGTGCCTTACTTGTAACACAGCAGCTTCAACGTTGGATTGAGTTGGGAGAGCATCACGCCACCGAGATCATCGGTCCGGCGCCGTGTTTCTTTTCCCGACAACGAGGACAATATCGCTGGCAGGTTATTTTGCGCGGTCCTGAGCCAGCAGAGGTGCTGAAAGGACATTCCCCGGAAACGCTGGCGGGCGCGACACTACATATCGAGGTTGACCCTCCGAACCTGCTTTAACCTCAAGGAATAGCACGGGCGTAGATCCGCCCAAACTCGGCTTCATATATTTCCGCCAGCGCTTCATTATGAATGATGAGTAAATTTTCCTCGTTATACCGTTCTGCTCCGTTGGTGAAATTATACGAACCCGTCACAACTGTTCTGCCGTCTACGATGATCACTTTATGGTGCATTTGACCTTCTAATCCGTCCAGACGTACATCCAGACCAGCCTGGCGCATCCGCTCATATTCCCCGCCCTGATTACTTTCAACCTGTTGCCTTTCCATCACGCCGCGCACTTCCACACCAGCCTCAGCGCGTTCGATCATCGCCTCTGCCAGAGCGTCGTTGGTGAAAGAGTAAGCCAGAAAAAGAACCCGCTCCTGCGCACTGTTTACCAGTGTGACCAGATGAGCCAGTGTTTTATCCTCAGGTGAAAAGTAATTTTCTATCTCAATGCCACTTGTCTCAACAAATGGATAAGGTGTATTGCGGCGCTTGGCATCACCAAAATTGCCCGCAAACATTTCCTCAAAATCGGTCAGGTAATTTCGGACAATACCTGGATTTCGTAACATCAGAATATTATTATGGTCATCATACGTTCCGGTGTTGGTTAGATTCAATGATCCGGTCCAAACCTCTGTTTCATCAATAATCCAATATTTGTTATGCATTAGACTCTCAAGCTGATCACCAACAATAGGGATGCCGTTATCCATCAACCGTTGTGGTTGTTTGCCATCCATCGCATTGCTTTCCATTACCACCCGTACCTGTAAACCACGTTGCTTAGCACGGATTAGCGCATCAGTGATGTTATCTAGGCTCAGGTTATACATTGCCATCCCCAGGCTGAATCTTGCTTGGTCTATTGCCTGTACCAGTAGTACATCCAGACCGCCCTGACGCAATTGCGTTTGCGGAGAATACGGATCTGTAAAGAAAGCACTTAATTCCAATGCATTTTCGCTATTCAAGGAATTATCAATGGGCAAGTGTACTTCCCAAAAGGCAGGTGCCACCGTTTGAGTTATCCAATCTGCCATTTCATTTGCGTTCTCAAAAGTCGTACAGGAGAGTAAAACAGCAAAGGCAACAAATAAAATCACTCCTAACAGCCAGCTTTGATACTTTTGCTTAATATGCCCAGCCTGCATGAGATTCTCCATAGTTCACAGATTGTCAAAGAGAAGACTTGTTGATCACAGTAAGCAACCGATAAACAGCAACAAACTACCTCAAGCAAAACTCAACCTAATGTATCCCGTTCAATAAAGCAAAGAATCTTGAACTTCAACTGGGAAGCATTATACTTGGATAAGACATAGCCTGCATGGAACATCTTACCTAATATGAGCCAGCTTTATTAAAACTTCACCCCAGGAGCCAATCATGAAAACAATCGGTTTAATTGGAGGTATGAGCTGGGAATCATCCAGCGAGTACTACCGCATCATCAACGAAGCCGTCAAAGCAAAACTTGGCGGACTGCACTCAGCAAAATGCATCCTATATTCGGTGGATTTTGCCGAGGTTGAAATCCTTCAGCGGCAAAATAGATGGTCAGACGCGGCAGAAATTCTGATCGGCGCTGCCAAAAGTCTCGAAAACGGCGGGGCAGATTTCTTGATCATTTGTGCTAACACCATGCACAAGGTGGCAGATGATATTCAGGCACAAGTCCGCATCCCACTGCTGCACATTGCCGATGTGACTGCGAAACAGGTCAAACAGGCTGGCATCCGCAAGGTCGGCTTGCTAGGAACACGATACACGATGGAGGAAGACTTTTACACAAAGCGGCTCAGAGATAAATTCACCCTGGATGTGCTGATTCCAAATGCTGAAGATCGTCAATTCGTCAATCAGGTGATTTTCGATGAACTTGTGCTTGGCAAAATTTGTCAATCCTCAAAAAGGCAATTTATTCACATCATCGAGAGACTGGTTAACAAAGGCGCAGAAGGGATTATTTTGGGGTGCACTGAAATTGGATTGCTGATAAAGGATGAGGATTGTCGTGTGCCAATCTTTGACACCACGAAGATTCACGCGCTAGCTGCAGTCGATTATTCTCTGTCAGGTTAAGAAAATAAAACCAGCGGATATCAGAAATGAGCCCTCCACTCGTAAAATAAAGAAATCTATTTGGTTGTATTATCGAATATGCAAGTCACTGCAACAAAGATTGGTTATACTACATCAACCCTGATCCAAAATTAATACTGCTATTCTAGTCATTTGAAGTTACAGACACTTAAAGCACAAACCACCAGATATCGCCGTGACCATGCGTTCAGTCTGGCAAAAGCGTTTTCATCTGCTTGTAAATCAATTTTGTTGCATAGTGTGGATTCAACCTATAAACCAAATCCATAAATCTGGCATCAGACCCCACCAAAACCCTATAGCGGTCCTGTTCAATGCCATCAAGTATGATTTTGGCAGCTTTTTCAGGTTCGAGTGTCTTTATTGAACTGCCCACCTCCGCTTGTGGCAAACTTTCTACCACGCCGGAGTTCACCGCAATATTTGTGCGCACTGCGCCCGGAAAAACAACGGTTACCCTCACGCTCGTACCAAGCAGTTCCGAATATAATCCTTCTGTCAGAAGCTTTACTGCTGCTTTTGCAGCTCCGTAAACAGTCTGACCGGGAACCGGCAGGAATCCACCCATACTGGTTATGTTTGTGATATGTGCTTCCGGTCGTTCCAAAAGATAAGGCAGAAACGCCTTGATCATGTAAAGCGTTCCGTAGAAATTGACTTTCATAACCCGTTCAATCGCTTCGTAATCTAGTTCTTTGAGCTTAACAAAAGGTTGGATAATACCAGCGTTATTGATAATACCATCAACCACCCCATGTTTAGAAAGAACCTGATTAGGAAGTGCGTCTACAGCACCTCTGTCTGTGACATCTACTCGATGGGTGCTTATTTTATCTTTACGATCCCCTGACAGATCAACCGTCTCTTTCAAAGCAAAATCGTTAATATCAACCGCAGCAACGCTTGCGCCACGCCTGAGAAGTTGTAAAACAAGCTCACGCCCAATGCCGCTTCCCCCGCCAGTCACAACCACGACTTTATTTTTAACCCTCATTTCTCTCGCCTTCCATTTGAGCTACAAGTAAAAATTCTAGTCTGATTAATTGAGTAAACAATATCCTTTGTTGCACGAAGCCATTTAGCGAAACGTTTATTGCTTTTGAGATAATTATAATACTATTTAGACCTTAATAGTATATATTTTATATGATAAGTCTATACAGGTTGTGCTTATATTCAAAATTCCCTCGAAGATCACGACAATCCATAAGGAGCATCAGGAATCCCCAATGGTGGCAAGCAGCAGACTAAAAAACGCTTGAATTCTGTCCCAAAAATCACTACACTAAGAAGGCAGACTTTTTGAAATGGAAAGGGCAAATGTCGGGCTATTTTATTTCAGCCGAAGAGGTCGAAACACAACACTTCGATTTGGCAAATCTAAAATGGATGAGCGCACCGGCACATTACCAGTACACAAAAGCAAAGTGCCGGTATGATATTCTTGTCGTCCAGCAAAGAATATCTCCTGCATAAGCATCCTGGCACAGAATAAACTCATAAACGCTTTATTTATTCCAAGAAAGGAGCCGCGTATGACAAAAACTGTTGTAATCGTAGGTGCCTTAGATACCAAAGGTAAAGATTTTGCTTATGTTCGAGATCTCATTAAAAACACGGGGCTGAAAACACTGGTGGTGGATTTTGGTGTCATGGGTGAACCGGTTTTCACGCCTGATATTTCGCGTGCCGAAGTTGCCCGGGCCGGCGGTGGTGATCTGGCTTATCTAGCCAGCGGCGAACATAAAGACGAAGCCATGCAGGTCATGGCAAAGGGCCTGGCGGTTATCGTCCGTAAATTGTACGATGAGGGCAAACTGGATGGCATCCTTGGCATGGGTGGCAGCGGCGGCACATCAATTGCCACCACTGCCATGCGCACACTACCGGTCGGCGTCCCCAAAGTGATGGTGTCCACTGTCGGCGGCGGCGACGTATCCGCCTACACCGGCAGCAAAGATATTATCTTCATCCCCTCGATTGTGGACGTGGCGGGCTTCAACCGCATTAGCCGTGTCATCTACACCAATGCAGCGGGTGCAATTGTTGGTATGGTAAAAATGGAAAAACCTGCTACAGCCGCCGACAAACCGCTTATCACCGCTTCAATGTTTGGCAATACCACCAAATGCGTAGACCAAGCGCGCAGCATTCTGGAAGAGAACGGCTATGAAGTGCTTGTGTTCCATGCTACAGGAACGGGCGGCAAGACAATGGAAAGCCTGATCGCCGATGGTCTCATTACCGCCTCTCTGGATATCACCACTACAGAATTGGCAGATGAGGTCTGCGGCGGTGTACTTTCGGCTGGACCAGACCGCATGATGGCTGCGGCAAGAGCAGGCATCCCTGCAGTACTGGTGCCGGGCTGTGTGGATATGTGCAACTTCTGGGGGGTTGATACCGTACCCGAAAAATACAAAGGGCGCAAACTCTATCAGTGGAACCCAAACGTGACCCTTATGCGCACCAATATCGAAGAAAACATCAAAATCGGCGAGATGATCGCCAACGCTGCCAACCAATCCAGAGGTCCAGTCGCCATCCTCATACCGCTCAAAGGTGTCTCCATGCTGGACAGCCCCGGCGGTGATTTCTGGGATCCAGAAGCCGACCAAGCTTGTTATGATGCAATTAAACGTAACCTAAAACCGGGTATACCGGTCATCGAAATGGACCACAACATCAACGATCCAGAGTTTGCCAGTAAAGCAGCTGAATTGCTTCTGGAGATGCTGAAAAAGTAAACATTCAGGAGGAACATATGGCTATTTCTCGCGAAGAAATCCTCAAGCGCCTGCGCGCTCAGGTGGCGGCAGGTAAACCGATTGTTGGATGCGGTGCAGGTACCGGTATCAGCGCCAAATGCGCCGAGGCCGGTGGCGCTGATCTGATCATCATCTACAACTCCGGTCGTTACCGCATGGCAGGGCGCGGCTCGCTGGCAGGCTTAATGCCCTATGGCGATGCCAACGCCATCGTTGTTGAGATGGCTTCTGAAGTCCTGCCAGTGGTTAAAAACACCCCGGTCCTGGCGGGCGTGTGCGGCACCGATCCTTTCCGTTTGATGCCCGTCTTTCTCAAACAGCTCAAGGAAATCGGTTTCTCTGGTGTACAAAACTTCCCTACCGTTGGATTAATTGACGGCAACTTTCGCGCCAACCTGGAAGGTACCGGCATGGGCTATGACAAAGAAGTGGAAATGATCCGTCTTGCCCACGAGCTGGACATGTTCACCTCACCTTATGTCTTTGACCCTGATCAAGCGGTAGCAATGGCAAAAGCCGGCGCTGATCAGCTTGTGGCGCATGTTGGGCTGACCACTTCCGGCACAATCGGTGCAGCGGTGGCATTGACGCTCGACGAAGCAATCAACCGGGTGATGGCAATCGCGGAAGCCGGCAAGAAAGTGCGTTCCGAAATTCTGGTGATTTGCCACGGCGGACCATTTGATGAGCCGGAAAATGTCGGTAAGGCGCTGACACGAATGCCGGGCGTGGTAGGCTTCTTTGGCGCTTCCAGCATAGAACGGCTACCCACCGAGCGCGCCATTACTGGTCAGGTGCGCGACTTCAAGGGTCTTAAGCTGGCATAAAGGCGTTAACGCCGGACTTCTTCCACCTCCGCATACCAACGCAGGCGCGTGCCGATCCGGTCACGCGCCTGCCATGCCAGCGTCTTCGGTGCGGCATCCATTACACGGCGCAAATCACCAATGCGTGAGGTAATCGCCGAAACCTGCATATCTTCCAGTATAACTTCCTTCTTCGCTAGCAGGGTTTCCAGCTTTTGCAGAGTCAGGTTAATGGTGGTGTATAACCCCCAATCTCTGGCACACAGTGAAGCAATGACAGCACCGTTGATTTGGGCTTTATCCCTATCACCAACCGGATAATCCAGCAGTAACGCCAGCAAATCCAGTACGTCCTTATGGTTTAGCTCAACGATCTGTGCTTTGGTAAGAAACAGCTCTGCCAGCGGCAGGGTAAATGGTTCGATCGTCAGTCTTTCACCAAGCGGGATTTTGTGACACATCTCAAAATCGCCGACGAAAACATCCACAAACCGCTGGTTCGTCTCATCATAATACTGCTGGCGGCGGTCACCGTTGAGTGTATTCAACTGACGGTTGGCAGTGTATCCGTGCGCATGGAAGAACTCATCTAATCGTTGCCCGCCTGCCCGATCGGTTAACACATCTATATCAGCATATGAACGCCGCAAGGCAGAGAGGCGGGTGGAGGGGCATTGCAAATGTATCGCCAACCCACCCACCAGCCGCAGGTGAATGCCCATCTGCTCTGCAAGCGTAATTACGCGTCGCGCTTCATCTGTAATTTCGGGTAATGTCTGGTTCATACCCTGCAGAGAATTATTCAACCGGAATTTCCTGATGCACCTTGCGAATATCAATACCCATTGAACGACGATAGAGCCTAAAACCCCAGTAAATCGCCGTTGCTAGCAGATAATTGACCAACATGAAAACCACCGAGCTGGTATTTTTTAATCCGATGCCGTACAACTCCAGCGGATCGAAAAGCCACAAGTAGAGCAGGAAAATCAGAAAAGCCGCAAAGACCACACCCGCCACACTGATCAGCGGCAAACCCAGCACTTTATATTTAGCAATCGGCGAAGCCTCATACAAATCTTTTTTGCGATAAGGCAGAAGAATGGCAGCAATTGTTGAGCCT
Organism: Anaerolinea sp.; assembly: GCA_020725865.1. Taxonomy (GTDB): domain Bacteria; phylum Chloroflexota; class Anaerolineae; order Anaerolineales; family Anaerolineaceae; genus DYEC01. Next base: position 17,035 of record DYEC01000019.1, read on the forward strand.
AGATACGTCACTGCAATCACTAATGTTGAATCCAATGTCAGCGATCGGAAATTGAACACATTCCAGGAAAACAACGCAGAAACGATAATCGAGGGAATGACCATTAGCAGCAGGGCATATATCGGTGTGCGCGTTCTGGGGTCAACTTCTGCCACCTTTTCTGGGAGCAAGCGGTCAAAGGCAGCCGCAAAGATAACACGCGTTGAACTCAAAAAGACCGTTCCTGACCAGCCAAACCACCAAAAGCTCATCATCAAAACTACCATCAACTGCACCAGGCGGCTTTGGGTCATAAAAACTGCCAACAGGGCAGGATAGGGCCAGATGGGCAATGGTGGTGCTTGATCAGTATAACCCCATGCATAATTCCACCATGCACCGTTGGCACGCACATAAAAGTCCCAGGTGAAGGTCTTAGAAACCAGCAAGAAAAATACTACACCAAGAAGTGTGGTTACGATCAGAGCACCCGCCATACCCCAGAAATTGCGTTTGAAATCGGTCGCCCCGCGCACCTCGCCGTACAGGGTTGATCCCCAGTTGGGCCAGAGGTTGAAGAAAACAATGAACGGCATTGCCAGCAAAATCGCCCGCAACGTTCCCCCGGTTAATGGCAAAACCGCACCCGCAGTTTCACCAGCCGCCAGCGTGGCATTGTAGACATCCGGGGGTGCACCAAACAGCTCCGATGCCCGATTTGTCAGACCAGCCTGAAAACTCTGTGAATTTCCAAAGAGCAGTAAACCAAATACAATCAGCAAACCAATCATTCCAATAATAAAGGAAATTCTCTGGATTCGCGCATACCACTTCATCCCCAGTGCAATATACACCGCCGCAATCAGACAGACCAACAACGAAGCCAGAAACATCCCAGCATTGGTCTGCCCGAACCATAGAGCTGCCTCGCGCGCCCCTAAAATACCCAGCACCGGCGTTAGGAAGATATGGCGCAGCATGTCTCCATACAGGGGCACCCATAACCAGAGAATAAACCACCAGCCGGTCACCGCCAGCACAAAGCCGATGCCGCCGCCCAGGATGCGGCTCTGCCAGACATAATCACCGCCGGAGCGCGGCATCACCGCCACCAGAGCGGCATACACCACACATTCCGCCAGAATAAAGACGGCACTAATCAGCAATGTGGGCAGCATCCCACCTTCCAGAAAATACATCTGCGAGAAAATATACAGCCCCAGCGTGACCAGATTGATGGAAAACGTGGCATAAATGAACGCATCCCAAACCGACCAGGCTCTCACCAGACCGGTCGCTTTGCGGACAAACAAAGATGACAGGTCAGCCTCCGATTTCGCCATTTTGAGCCTCCTCTACTTGTGTTGTTTTACTGAACAGGAACGAATTGATTATACAGCAAATAAATTCTCCTTCAAATGCCAAAAGTAAAATATGCTACAATGTGTTTGTATCAGCAAATGGGCAGAAATAACCTGTGCAGAAAATCTACCTCAATCTTGTTCCTTTATCCTTTGTAGTTCTTTTAGCGCTTCTTCCGCTCCGGCCACACCAAGCCCAAAACCGGGCCTCCAGTCAACCGCCATCAATCTCCGCTCCTTATGCCCCCGGCCAGCTTGTGGTGGGCTTGATGGACGGCTATACCGCCGATATGCTGGAATTACCGCAGGGCGCAGTGCTTTCGCCGCTGGAAAGCGAACTGCAGACACTCAATGCAGTTATTGTCAATGTACCAGCCGGACAAGAAGAGAGTTACCGCAATCTGTTACTACAAAAACCAGGAGTGCTTTACGCCGAGACCAACTTCCGCGTTCAGGCGTTGACAATTCCGAATGACCCGCTCTGGTTACCTTCTGCCTATACACCGGATGGGCAATACGGTCCTCAGCGCATTCAAGCCCCGGATGCATGGAATATCACGCAGGGAACAAACGACGTTATAATCGCTGTTATTGACTCCGGCATTGATTCCTCTCACCCAGAATTCAAGGGACGATTGTTGCCCGGTTATGATTACGTTGAAGATGACTGGACACCGCAAGACCGTTGCGGGCATGGTACACACGTCGCCGGCATCATTGCCGCTAACGGCAACAATGCTTACGGCATTGCCGGCATGGACTGGAACGCCCGCATCTTACCGGTACGCGTACTGGATGCTTCTTGCGGCGGGACAATCAGCGATCTGGCAGAGGGATTGATTTTTGCCGCCGATATGGGCGCCCGTGTCATTAACTTGAGCGTCGGTACACCCTTTTTCAGCCGTCTGCTGGAACATGCCAGCTACTATGCCTACCAGCATGGCGCGGCACTCTTTGCCGCTATCGGAAATCTCTGCTCTTTTTCCGGACAAGTAGTTTATCCCGCATACTTTTCGTGGGTCATGGCAGTCGGCGCCACCGACCAGCTTGATAAGCGTAATTCAATCTCCTGCACCGGAGACCATCTGGATGTGATGGCGCCAGGCACCGATATCTTATCCACTGCACCGATGGCAGGCGAACTCTTGCCTCTATATGGTATGACACATAAGTTCAGCCTTCTTTCCGGCACTTCAATGGCAACTGCATTTGTTTCCGGAGCGGCAGGCTTACTTGCCAGTCAACCCGGCTTTGACACTCCAACAAAAATCTACACTGCATTGACCAGCACTGCCCGCGACCTGGAAGCGGCGGGTCGCGACGATAACACCGGCTACGGACTAATACAGGTGGCAGACGCACTCAATTCCACCCCCGGCGGACCGCCGCCTCCGCCACCTGCTGCAACGGTCGAATACGATTTCCTTGATTCCACGCGTTGCAGCAACGTTACCTATCAGTGGCGCGCCATACCCCACAACTGGAGAGGATATCCAGCCGGCTCATTTATCCCGCTTTTCGGTGATAATGTTTCCACAAATATCACACTGCCGTTCACCTTCGACTTTGGCGGCAATAGCTACAACAGTGTAACTGTCTCGTCAAATGGCTATCTGGCATTCGATGGGATTGGCGAAAAGTTGGGTAACACACAAGCCACCAATTTCCTCATTCCACTGCGAAACGGCGGCGTTACCTATGGTTCAGACGCGTTTCTAGCGCCTTTCTGGGATGATTTAAAAGTTGATCCGTCTTCTATGAACCCCTCGGCAATATATGCGGCTACGCTGGGTAGTGCCCCCAATCGTGAGTTTGTCGTTGAATGGTATCGTGTACCCCAATCTGGCACTGCGTTTTCCTCGCTCACCTTTCAGGCAATCTTACGTGAGAACAGCAATCGGATCATCTATCAGTATAAAGAAATGAAAGGTGATGTTTCTTCCTCAACCATTGGACTGGAATACAACGAGGGATATAACGGCATTCAAGTGGCATATAACCAATATGGCGCGGTAAAGAACGGCCAGGCGGTCTACTTTTACCCCTATCCAGCAGGCAATCCGCGCACTGTACCCGCCTGTCAAACAACTACCACCGCCAACAGTGTTGGCAAGACTATACTTTTTCCGCCGTTCTGTCTGGAAATTCCGTCCGGTTTGCTTCCAGCTACACCGGATACCACCGTTCGTATGTCTGTATTCTCTTATTTTCCGCCCTCCAGCCGCCAAACAGGTGTCCCCATCGGGCGCTACAGCGAGATCACACTCGATCCCACCCCTCGACCGCCGCTTAGCCCGCCGCCGCGCGTCTGCTACTATTACACTGCGGGTGATCTGGTCAAAGCCGGCGGCGACCCGCAGAATCTATTCCTTGCTGTGTTTGACAGTCAGACTCGCCTGTGGGAACATCTGCCCACCTCGCTTGATACAGTCAACAACCGCATTATCGCCAATGTACCGCATTTTTCCATCTTTGGTGTATTTACAATCGCCCAGCCAGAATCACTACCGGTCACCGGGGGGAAACTCCGCTGATCTGTCCACGCCGTGAAGCCGTTTCCCCTTGTTTTTTTACTGACGTTTGTATTGAATGCTTGTGTTGCAGAGCCAGCTCGGCGCGCCGTACCACACACACTGCCAGCGCCGCAGGAGTATCGCCTCACCCGCACGCATGTGCCCTCACCTGCCCCATCAGATACCCCCCTGCCGACCGCTTCCCCACTGCCCGGTGATCCCGAAGGCGCTGCCAGAGCAGCTTTCGGCAACCGATTGATCGAACAGATCAGCATTCCAGCAATCAACGTACTGGCGCCGGTCGTTCCCGTTGGCTGGTCGCCTGATCCGCAAGACCCGCATAATATCCAGTGGGGCACGCCGCGCGCCCGCGTCGGCTGGGCACTTAACAGCGCTTTGCCCGATGACCCTGCCGGCAACGTAATTCTCTTTGGACACAATAATATTGATTCATCTGTCTTTCGCAATCTGTACCAACTCAAGCCCGGTGACCGTGTCCACCTGATTACCGGGCAAGGACAATATACCTATCAGGTCAGTGAGGTGACCATCCTGCCCGTGCAGGACGCATTACAGGAACGCCTCATTTTTGCCGAGAACATGCGCCCGACACGCGCCCCGCGTCTGACGCTGATCTCCTGCTGGCCACCCACCGACAACACCCATCGCGTCATCGTCGTTGCCTATCCGCAGATTCTTCCGTAAACGCGCCAGCCCCCTCTTCTGCCAAACACTTCCGCCAGAATAAAAAGGGGCTGTCTAAAGCGACAGCCCCGAAAGCCAGTATAAGCATCACTCTAATAGGGGTCGTCATTCCCATAAGGGAAACTACCCATGTCCATATTCGTATCGTTAACACACTCAGCCTCAGCCAGTAGAGAAGCGTCACCCGTCCAGTTTGGTTGTGTGCCGTCCAGCGTCAAGGCGTGCCACCAGGACACCTCATCGTCCGTGCAAACAATATCGGTCGGTTTCAGTGTTTTGACGATTTTGCCGTAAATCCAAATGCGTAGCACGGGATAAGCATAATCATCCCCGTCTGTATCCAGATAGCGTTTTGGTACACCTACACCACCATCTTGTTGATACCAGCGGCCGCCGCCCCAGTCCTTGCTGTAATCGGTCACCCATAACTGATACTTGGGTGCGCTTGAGTCAGAATAAGGCTTATAGTAATACGGCTTATAAATCTTGAATCCATTGAAGAGCCCGCTGTATGGACCGTACTTTACCGTAATTGTTTCACTGGGTGAAAGCAGATTACCCATTGGATCAATCAGGACTTCTGCGCCGCCGTCAAAACGGTGCGCCGCATAGGGCGAGAAAGCATTGGCAAATCCTGTGGGCATAAATTTTGAAGGATCCAGAAGTGTCCCTGCACCGAGGAAATTGTCTGCCAGTGTGGGTTCGGTGTTGGGGTCTTCGCCATTAGGCGTGTTTGCCAGCAGTAGCCCAGAAGGTGCACCAACGATACCGCCACGCGTTCCCAGAGGATTCACATTGAGGTAATAGTCCCCGCCATTGTCTGGTGGCAACCAGAGGAACATATCCAGATTTGCCTCCGGGTTGATCCAATCCAGCACGAAGCTGATCCCATCTGCCGACCGCGGCAGGCTGACGCTGTTATATGGATCACTCCACAGTGTTCCAGCCCGAATGCCATTGATCCCAGCACCAGCCATCACGTTAAATGTCGTCATACCGGATGTGGCACCGGCAAAAGATACATCGAGACGGTAATCCCCAATTCCAGTGTTTGGGTTAACCGGCAGGTTGATCAGCATCACCCGTGAATTGCTGACGGTGGTCATGGCGCTGTCGCGTAGCAGGATTTTCCCAGAGGGGTCATTCAATTGGTATGCGTACACATAAGCCTTGTTGACCGGCAAACCGGTCAGCGCATCTTTTACTTCCGCCACAATACCGCCGCGCTTCATCGCTTTGGCAATGTTCAAATAGCGTGCTACCGACGCTTCCTCTGCCATGTTAACTTCCCCATCCCATTCCCCAGGTGTTGAACCTGTCCATCCGGGCCAGCAATAGGGCGCCATGATGGTATCCGGCTCACCATCCCCATCGCGGTCAAAAGGTACACCATACTCAACCGGCTCGCCATTGGCATCGGTATGTTCTGCTGGATTGTTGTACCCCTTGCGATAATCAAAGGTGGCGGTAAAGTTATGCCCATCTACGGCAAATTCCAGTACGTCGCTGTTATTTATGCTTGTTAATTCACCTTTCGTCCAAGTATGGCGGGCGGGCAGGTTCACCGCCGGAATGATGCTCATCACCCGAGCTGCTGCCGCTGAAACATACGCTGCCGACATCGAAGTGCCACTCAAATAATCGTAACCCGCCGCAACTGGCTCACTGGCGTTACTGTTCAGGGAAAAAGGCGCATTATAGGGTGTCGTAGAGAAAATTGAGTCCCCTGGGGCAATCAGATCCACCCATAACCCGTAATTGCTGCCGATGGCATCTTTTTCCCGTTTCAGCCCAGTCGCACATTGCTCTGTTGCATAGAATTCATTATCATCATAGCTTCGGTCACCATCCCTATCTACCCAGAGCTGATAAAATGAAGGCGCCCGTCCGCCGCCCACAGAAATCACCGCATCGGCAATGTTATTATCCGCATTGTTCGGACCCTTGTTATTTGCATTTGACCATGCGGCCGGATAAAACGGCGTACTACCGGATTCGTTCCCCGCGGCAGCGACAATCAACTTACGGTTCTGATTGATCGGCCCATTCGCTAATAGATTACTGGGATTAACGGCATAATTCATCACGTCCCATACCAGCTTATCCTTTGCCGTTGAGCCAAAGCTCATATTAATCACGCCCACGGAAGCATTGCGGGCGCAATAGAGCAGCCCTGCCGCTACACTGTAGCTGCTGCCATAACCCTGCGCATTCAATACCTTGACTGCAAGCACCGAGCGGTTCGAGATGCCCATAGCTGTATTTGCACCATTATTCAGCTTGGCAGCGATAATCCCCGCCACGTGTGTGCCATGACCGTTATCATCATCCGAATAGGCATCACCGTTAACAAAGTCATAGCCGTTGACTACCCTGCCGCTCAAATCCGGATGTGTGCGCTGAACACCGGTATCCAGCACACAGACGGTTGGTGAGGCACTGGTATTATTCCAGATCAAATCCGCCTGCACCCGATCCCAGCCCCAGAATCGGCCGCTTGGAAACTCATTGGGAAAAACAGGAGTGGAAGACTTGCGGTAGGGGCGAGCTAGTTGTGAAACTTGGTCCCAAGTCAAACGCTCCATTCCGCCCTTTATGCTTGGTGCATCATACCCATCTGTCACTAAAGCGTCGCCTATAATACTGTCAGCTTTTTCCGGAAACCAGTACTGATAATTGGGCTGTGCCCAAACCACCTGTCCGGCTGAAGCAAGTGCCCGTGCCACTGCTTCTACATCAATTGACGGAGCGAAGCTTAACAAGGCGAAGCGGTCATAGCGGTCTGTCACTGCCGCGCCCACCTGGCCCGCAAGCGCAGTTGCCTGCGCCTTGTACTGGGCATTTGTCATACCCGGTGCAAAGACAACTACTACCTCACCGGGGATATAAGGAGCATTAGGGTCAATTTCTACCTGTATTGGCTGAGCCAATGCATCATGAACTGGAAGTATTCCTATCAGCATTCCCAGCACTGCCAGCAACTGTATTACAATTTTCACCTTCATCAGTTGATCTCCTTTCATAAATGCATAGAGGCTATTCAGACGGCATCATGGTACACAACCGAGCTTAACGACTTGCAATAACGCCACAAATTACAAACACCTTACCATACTAAGGAATCTGCTAGGGGTGCAATCTCAACTCTCCTACATCCAGCACCTTATCCGATTCCACAGTAATTACCAATATTTCCTGCCGTGCATCCATCGCCAGTCTGCCCTCCTGAGCCGTTGGTCCAACCACCAGCACATACTGCCCAGGCGGTACGCCCTTCAACACAAAAGACCCATCCGCTTCAAGGCGGATATGTGGATGGCGGTCCACCTCCAGCATGAAAAACCCTTTACCATCCTGCCCGGCGTAATACGGCGCCGCGTAGAGATAGAGCTGCTCATTCCGCCAGTACTGTCCTGCATCCTTCACCTGACCGATGATTACACCCAATCCCGGGGCAGGAGTGACGGGCGGGAGCAACACATGCCCAGCCGGCACACACCCCGCCACCCAAACAACCAATAAAAACAGTGAAGCCGCCATTATCCCCTTCGACGCCAAAAGCTTTCTGGTGGAATGACCGGACTGACAATTCCATTTCATAGACAGGCTATTTGATAAATACCAAACCGGAGTAATCTTCACCCAACACATTATAGCCGCTTAAATCAGTTACTCGCTGGATGCGCGCCATACCGACAATTGGCTGATCCGACTCGACCAGTGCTGCACCCAGAAAACCCGCCGCCCATTCGTCAATTGCTCCTGCTGCCGAGGGATTGCTACTGCGCTTGGCAAATGAAGGCACCGGGTTAGATGCAAGATTTTCCTGTTGAATCAGGCTGCCATCCCGACCGTAGTAGTTGATTAGCAAGATATTTGCCGGATTTTCGCCGATATTCACCATCGAAAGGAACGTTCGTTCTCCCTTTTCACGCGCTTCGTAGACAACGTAAGGGAAGCCTACTCGATAGCGCCCATCGCTGCCAGCCTGAGGCGGTGTTTGCCCGCTGAAAGCTGTCATCAGCCCGTCTTTACTGATCGTTTTCCCCACTACCGCAATCGGCCCGGAACTACGGACGACTCCTGTCAGGGATCGCCCGGCAACAATACCACTCTTACAACCGTCCACCGTTGCGCGTCCCCATGCGGGGATTTGGATGTACTCTGTTGCGCCGGGATAAACCACCGCTAGAGAACCATTGCCAGGATCATAATAAGACACCTGCACGTTTGCAGGTGCCCCCTGAGTGTTTTGGATGTAATAGCGCGTGGTTTGCTCGGAAGAGCCGTATTTACACATAGCACTAATCATAAACCATTCATTGTAAACGCCCGGAGAACCCTCATAAGCATATGCTTTACGCCCGCCAGCCTGAATATCCTGAACAGCCGCCACCAGACGCGCATCCGCATTGGTAGTAACCACTTTCGACTCGATCACCAACGAGCCGTCAAAGGGTTGAGGAAAACCTGGAATACTGCTTGCCAGCTCAGATACATTCTTGATAAAGGTGCGCTGTGGCTGTAGGGTTGGGTTGGTTGGATAGAGATATTCGGTGCCATCCGGGGTATAAAACTTTAACGTCAGACGCACTTGATTGTTGTCTACATTCTGAATACCAACACGGGTATCAAAAGCTCCGAGCTGAACCGCCGGTAAAAAAAATTTTGCCAGCCCCACATTTCTGCTGTCAAACCCTGTATACAGTATAGGACTGTACGGATTATCCGGGTCACTCACCTGACGATAAAGCGTCATCAACGGCACCGTGGCACTAACCACCGCTGAACCCTTAAAACCCTCATCGAATAAAACCGAACCAACCAGGATCACACCCGATTGATACGGCTGTAATGGCTTAATAGCAGCCGAAGGAATCATTTCTCCGCTTGTCCTATAATAAACCACGTTAATCTCATCACCCTGCGGTGAAACTGTGTCCATCGGATTGAAATAGGCAATGGTGGATTTCCAGATGGATGTGCCGGCATGTGCAGGTTGAGCTGAAGACGGCTTCAAGGAAAGAACTAAAACGAGGGTAAAGAATAAAATCAATACGCGTTTGCTCATACACGCCTCACACAAAAATAGCTTTTTGTCAGCATACCGCAAAGAATGTCGAAAAGTCAATAATGCTTTTGGAGTATTATGCTAATCAATAAACGGTACAAGCTGGGTATAAAGCGCCTGATAAACCTGATGGCTGTCACTCAAACCATTCACTTCTCCCCCAAGCACATGCACCCGTCTGCCGAGGGCAATTACCCCCGGAAAGACACCCACTCCATGCAGTGGCTGTTCCAGTTCCGCCCAGCTTTCCTGCTGTAGTAGATATTCTAGCGCCGGAAGAACGTTTTCTTCATCCTCCCCGGTGCGACCGCCAAAAAGAAAAAGCGCATCCGTCAGGCTCACTGCACCCATTCCAAAGCGTCCCTGCGGTAATTCAACGCCTTTCTGCCAGGGATCATCGCCACTTCGGTCGCGTTGCGGATAATAAACCAATGTTTCGCTCAAAGCCTGCTCGCCATCAAAGCCGCCGATCACAAGCAACTTATCCATCATCACAGCCACCGCGGCATAGCGTCGCCCTCTCGGCATTGGACTGCCCCGGCTCCAAGTATCCTGAACTGGATCATAAATCAACACACTCTTCTGCACCGCTGTCCCATCCCAGCCGCCGAATAGATACAACTGTCCTTCAAAAGTCGCCAGCGCGTAATCACTGAGCGGCACTGGCAGCATAGCACCTTCTTCCCAAATGTCCCGTCGCGGATCATAAATATCCAAACGCGCTAACGGCTGACCATCCCCTCCGAGACCACCAGGAACGTATATCTTTTCCCCTAAGAGCACCGCCTGAATGCCGCGCGATGCCACCGGACGAGGACGAAGCTCTTGCCAACGTTGCTCGTCGGGCAAATAACGCAAACCAGAAGAGGTAACTCTTCCTGGTATCTGCCCACCAACCAGATACAATGCGCTCTCATAGGCACAGGCAGCAAAGGCACTTCGCGGCTCTGGAAGCGGTGCACCTTCCATCCAGCGCTGCAAACCGCCGGGTGTCACCTTATACAGAGCACCATTTCCGGTCGGAACACCCGGTCTCACCGGTATAACAGTGCGCAGTTCATATATCAGAATGATCAGCAAAATCAGCGGTATTAGAATCACCGCGTTCCAAATGTTGAGCTTTTTAGGGCTCGCTTTCTCAAGAATTGCAGATTGGGTCACGCTTTCAATTGGCATTGTAGTGTTATCCACAAGTCTGTTTTGAATAGCATAGTAAGTCGCAGCGGTGCGTGAATCCACTTGCAACTTTTCATAAATATTGCGCAAATGAACCTTAACCGTATTGGGGCTGATTTTCAAACGCAAGGCAATCTCTTTGTTGCTGGCGCCGGTTGCCACCAGCTGCAGGATTTCCCGCTCGCGTTCGCTCAATTCCACCATATTTTCAGCCATATCTCGATTATAGCCTGCTTCCGGATATACCAAATTTTTTAATTGTGCTATAAATAAGGCGTAACACATCACCAGAAAAAGCACACATCTACATTGATGGAATCTTTTCCACCGCCCAATCTGAGAACGAGAAGATTACAGACTGGTGATATCTCCAGAATAAAAAGGAGGTGATGCGGTTGTAGAAAGCGCTTCTCAAACCTGTTTTATTCCCCTGCTAGCAATAAATCTATACCCTCGAGGAGAAACGAAATGAAAAGCACGTTTTTGCGTTTCAGTGTGTTGGTTATTTTGGTTGCCCTGCTGATAGCTGGATGTGCCCCAGCTGCAACACCGCAGACCATAGAAGTCACGCGTATCGTACAAGGCACCCCTGAAAAAGTGGAAGTGGTCGTTACCGCCACTCCACAACCTGAAGCCCCCGAACCACCCTTCAAAGTCGCCGTGATTTTACCTTCTTCCAAGGACGATCTGGAGTGGAGTCAATCGTTATATGAAGGTCTGATCAAACTTCAGAATGAAATGGGAGCGGACAAACTGGAAATTGCTGTCACGGAAAACATGTGGAAAGTACCAGATGCTGCCGCGGCTGCCCGTGATTATGCCTCCAAAGGCTACAATCTGGTCATCACACATGGTGCGCAATACGGCACATCACTTCAGCAAATCGCCCCTGAGTTCCCGGAGACTAGCTTCGCTTGGGGTACGACCACCGAGACTTTCCAGAAAGACGGCATCAACAACATCTTTGCCTATCAGCCTGAAGCCCAGCTGGGCGGCTACGTGCTTGGCACAATGGCTGCCATGATGACTAAAAAGGGTGTACTGGGCATCACCGGACCAATTGAAGCGGGCGACGCGCGTCTGTATAACAAGGGCTTTGAGATGGGTGCCAAAGCCGCTAAGCCGGACGTCAAAGTCTATATCAGCTATACTGGATCATTCTCTGATGTTTCACTAATGGCAGCTTCAGCAGAAACGCATATTCAGAACGGTGCTGATGTGTTAACCGGCACATCCCAATCCATGGTAGGCGCGATCGGTGTCTTGAAAGACAAGGATATTTACTGGTTTGGCTCTGCCTGGGATCAAATCAACCTGGCACCGAAAAACACTGTGGCTTGTCTGATTTACCGCTGGGATGTCCTGTTGCGTGATATGATTCAGAGCAACAAAGCTGGCGTTCCGGGCGGCAAAGCCTACTTCCTGACCTTCAAAAACGGTGGACTGGAAATCAAATACAATGATGCCATCCAGATACCTGCCGAGGTGAAAGCCGCTGCCGAAGCAGCCATCCAGGGCATCAACGACGGAACAATCAAAGTCGAAATTCAGTAATTCAACCTGTTTAGTGGATAAGTAACAGAGGCGGCGGGTCTTTTGCACCCGCCGCCATTTTTTAGTCTTTTATTTTTGCTAAAAAGGAAACTGATATTGCGTCAACCCCAGTTCATGTTGCATGATTTTGATCTCTTTCTGGAGGTTGGGAACAATCGGCACACCCTCACGACGCACTCGCTGTTCATTCTCATATTCCTTTTCCCCAGCCGTATAAATCCGGGTCTGTCCCGGTGCCTTGCGAGAAGCACGCAATTCGCGCAGGATTTCGCCAACATTATGTTTAAATTCTTCCAGTGGCACAAAACTCTCAATATTTATCGCCATAAAGAAATGACCAACGCGAAAATGGGTTTTACTGCCATCCGGGGCAACACCTGTTAACTGGTACAGAAATGCGCCGCTTTGCAAAGCAGAGGAAAGAATTTCCACCATCGTTGCTAAACCATAGCCCTTATGCCCCCCCAGCTCTTCACCGGCGCCGCCCAATGGCAGAAGCGCTGCCGTCTCTTTGGTTAAACCAGTCAGAATTGCAGAAGAATCGGTCAGAAAGTTACCATCCTGACCGATCACCCAACCCGCCGGCGTGGGAAGCTCTTTACGTTCCAACGTCTCGATCTTGCCGCGCTGGGTAATTGAGGTAGCTGCGTCAAAAAGAAACGGGAAAGGCTCATCCGTAGGACACCCAAAAGCAATCGGGTTCGTGCCAAGCATTGGTTGAACACCAAAGGTCGGCGCAATTGAGGGGCGAGCGTTGGTAAAACTCATCCCGATCATCCCTTCCTGAACTGCCATCAGCGGATAATAACCATCAATGCCAAAATGCGTGGAATTACGCACTGCCACCGAGCCCATTCCAACCGAGCGAGCCTTTTCAATCGCCAGTTTCATTGCCCGATAACCGACTACCATACCAACACCATGATGGGCATCTACTGTAGCTGTAGCGGGAGACTCGCGCACAATCTCGAAACGAGTCACCGGTAAATGTTGTCCGCTCTTCAAGCGGTCATAATACATCTTTAGGCGTCCAATGCCATGCGACTCAATGCCGCGCAGATCAGAAGCAATTAAGATATCAGCGCTGATTTCAGCATCTTCTGCCGGAACACCACAACCAACCAGAACATCACGCATAAAAGAACGAAGAACATCCCAAGCAATATAACAGGTTTGATCAGCCATTATCAATCTCCAACCTATCTAAAATTATCAGGGGCTCTGGTATCTTAATTCTTTAGTCTTTGGCAGATAGCGATTGATTAACGCCAGTAACCTCTCGGCTTCAATTGGCTTGCAAAGATAACTATCACAGCCATACTGTGTCACCATCCGTCTGGCGGTTTCTTCTGGCCATGCAGTAACCACCACAATTGGAATGTTCGCCACATCCGGCATCGTTCGCAGATAGCCAGCCAGCGTCTTACCATCCATATCCGGCAATCCAAGATCCAGAAGAATGACATTCGGCCGGTTATCCACTGCCATCTGGATACCCTCCTCCGCTGTGCGTGCCCACAGAACATTATATCCAAAGGGGGATAAAAGCCGCTGAACCAGTGTCGCGCTGTCAGCAACATCTTCAATCAGGAGAACCGTAAAAGACATAGATCGCACACCTTTTACAAACAGAATTAAACAAAATTATAGTACCGTTTCCAACACGTGTCACTCAATACTGGAAAAGTAAAAAATATAAAAGCCTCTTGCCTGCGCCTTTTGCTATAATAGTTATATTGCACTGAAGCTCCAAACATCACTGGCACGCGATGCTGGAAAATCTGGAGAATGGGGAAGATGGGACGCTTTGCAGACCTGGCTGATAACGCCACAGAGCGCCTTAACTTCTGGGCGCAATTTCAACAACTTGCTTGGCAGTTGCTCAATGAGATCAACGAAGACCTGCTCGGTCAGCTTGGACATATCGAAACTGATTTTCTGCCCGGCGGTGATAACCTCCAGCCTTTTCTGACCAAACCTAACTATTGCCTGCTTTACGAAGTGAATGACCACTTCCCCTGTATGATTTCAATATGCGTTACCCCTAAGGGCGATCGTCTGCGCGTGCGTGCCCGCTTTCGCGAAACGCTAGTTAGAGCGCAGGACGTACAAATTCGGAGCGAACAGACAGCAGAACTGGAACTGGCTTTGCGCAATATGCTGATCTGGTTGCTGGATCAGGGTTTAACGCAATAAACCATAATGCGAATAGCCCAGCGCAAAATTCTAATGTCCGCTGATATAATCATGCCATTATCACATCCGGAAGGAAACAGGGCGTTTTTATGAAAAGACCTCGCATTCGCAGAGAAATCACTAATCCCAAATTACTCACTATCCGTGCTTGGGCAGTGCATGTATATACAAGTCTGGGTCTGCCGTTCGCTTTGCTGGCAGCGCTTGAAATCCTGCGCGGTAATGCGCAGATGGCATTTGTGTATCTCGGTATTTGCAACGCTATTGATACTACCGATGGAACGCTGGCGCGCGCTTGGAAAGTGAACGTGTGGGCAGCCCAGTTTGACGGGCGCAAGCTAGATGACATTATTGATTACATCACTTACGCTTTCCTTCCGTTATTGTTGGCTTACCGCTTTGAACTGATTAGCGGCACAGCTGGCCTGGTGACGGCATTCATTGTACTGATAGCAGCAGTGTATGGTTTCTGCCAGAAGGTAGCCAAAACCGTGGACGGTTACTTCACTGGTTTTCCAAATTACTGGAACTTTGTCGTTTTCTATCTTTACTTGCTCAAAACACCCCAATGGGCAAATATGATCATCTTGCTTACCCTAGCAGTTTTGGTCTTTGTTCCGGTTAAATACCTGACTTTCAGCAGTAAGGTCATGCGGCCGCTGACCACTGTTGTCGCTTCGTTGTATGGCGGCGTATTGATCGTCATGTTAGTGCTGTTTGATAAAATACCCTTGCCCTGGATTCTGGCTTCGCTGATATTCCCTGTATACTATTTTGGAGTTTCGGTCTACTTATACCTTAAAGGTATCACTGACCACCACTCCGAAGGTAAGGCGGATTAATTTCAAGCCTCGTCTTAACCAAACATGCAAAATACAGAGTAAAAAATCTGTTCAGTCCAGCAATATTTTTCTGTCAGTTCATCAAACAAACCCTAACCAACTTGATAACAACTATTCCATCCAAAAACACAGGTCGACTTTGGTGTCAAAACAAGCGCAAAGACCAGTGGAACGAAAACTCCCAAAACCGGGTAGATTTGGCACCTGAATAACAGCAATAGCTCTCATGAAAATCAATCCCGTTGCTATTCGACAAGCAACCCCCAAAGATGCCCAAGCTCTCGCTATGCTAAAGAAAAGCATATGGCCAGAGGAAGAAAGCGAACCACGTAAAATTACCGCCGCCCTCTCCCACCCCGACCATAAGACGTTTGTTGCAGAGACTGATGAGCAGCTCATTGGTTTTGTGGATGGATTTTGTACCCTCTCCGCGAGGGGTAATTTGCGTTGGGAAGTGGATTTGCTGGGCGTTGCGCCTGCATGGCGGGGACATGGGCTGGGCGGACACCTGACACGTGCTTGTCTTCAAGCCGGCCAAAAACACGGTGCTGTATTGGGGCGTGCCTTGATACAGGTTAATAATGTGGCCAGCCAGATCACGTTCCGGCAATTGGGATTTATCTCGCAGACAATGGTTTACCGGCTTTACATCACTCGAACACCAATCGCTGAGCATTTTCCTTCCCCTCATGCACATCTGGTTTCAGTGGTTACTTTCAATTATTGCGGCGTATGGCTGGAAGAAAGCTATAGTCCAACTGCATTTCTCGCTGCACGCACAGCCCTTAGCAACCCAGTCAACGAACTGGTCGGGGTACTAATCCCTGAAGATCAACCTGAAAGCATACAGTTCGCCGAGAAGCAAGGGTTCAGTTTTGTTGATTTGTACCAATGGTGGCAAATTGAACTAAAAACATCCTGACTTCTTCTTCCCTCTTGATGGAAAGCGGTGATATACTTATCGCCACTTAATCCCTCCATAGTAAATAAGGAAAATCACTATGTCCTATCGAAACGTACTGCTGGCAACAGCGATCCTCACCCTGATGGTAACAGCCTGCACACCGGCTACCCCTGTCGCACCGCAAGTTGTTGAGGTTACCCGCGTTGTTCCACAGACCGTTGTTGTCACGCAAATCGTTGAGATCGAAAAAATCATTATTGCCACCTCTGAACCCACCCAAACCGTCCAGGAAACAATCACTGCTGAACCGCAAGCCACTCCAGACAACCAACCTGTTTTCAGCGCATGGTGCACTAAACAATTCACCTCTCCACAGGATGTTGCTCAAAATGGCCAGGCAGCACAGGATGCTGATATTGCTTATGAGGAAGATGGCAAGCTGATCCTGCATACTGAGCGATCCTACTGCGCCTTTTTCTTTACCTTTGGCACTGAATTGCCAAAAGGTGTTCATCTGGATTTTTATGACACCCGTCCAGATCCCTGGGCTTCATTGGAACTCACACCAACTACAAGCAACCTGGCAATGGGATATGCCTTGAGTAATAACCCTTATATTGTGAACCCGCCTTATTGGGAAATTACTTACAAACTCTCTTTGAAAGATTCCAATGGCAAAGAGCTTTGGAACCGTGACGTAACGTTCAAACGAAGCTGGACTCCCAAGCCATGCTATGGTGGTATGTGGCCTGATGCAGCCACACTGAAGTGCCCCGCTTTGCCCGAGGTACATCCCTGGGACCCCTGGTACGGATACGATACTCCCTACGATGGCAAGCCGGGCAATCTTCAGGAAGATTGCGGGAACGACCCATCCTGTTAAATAATCGCTTTTGGCTTAAATTTATCAGGGACGGCTAATACCCGCCCCTGATATTTTCTTACAGGATAGAGTAGCGAGTTAATCATCCGCTCCAAAAGCGAAACAGGCTAAAACCATAAAACACGATCTGCGGATCAAGCCGTAAAAAGCGAACTAACCCCATCACAAGCGCAAAAAACCCCCGGCTGACCGGTGTATTGTAGAAAAACAACAGCAGAAAAATAAAAAAGGCAAAACGGCTGACAATTGCACCAATTTCCTGCCAGCGTAATGGCAAATATGGTGCAATAATTCCATACCCATCCAACCCCGGCAATGGTAGCAAATTAAGCAACAAAGCTGTCACTTGTAGAAAAGCTAGAAACGCCACCGCGCTCCAAAACTCCGGACGGATTTGCCAATCAGAAAGCGCAAAACCGGTCAGGAAAGGGATAGAGAGCACCAGCGCACACAACGCTGTCATCATTGGTCCTGCTGCAGAAACCAGACTGCGCATCCGCCGATCAGTGATTGCTGCCATGTTGATATAAACCGCTCCCCCGGGTAAACCGATCCCACCGGAGATGAGGATCAACAAAGGGAAAAGAATGCTCAATAGCCATTGGGTGTACCGTAAGGGATTGAGTGACAAATATCCTTGAGCTGCCACCGAAGTATCGCCGCTGTTGTATGCAGTTAAAGCATGCCCAAACTCATGCAGACAAAGCGAGACAATCCATCCTCCTGCAACAAACAAAAACACCGGCACACCGCCCTTTAACAAGCGGGTGAAAGCCAGCAGCCCGGCAAGCAGGGTGAAACCAACCAGACCCAGAAAAACCGGACTGATCGATAACGAAGGAAGTGCAAACGCCTTCAAAAGCTCAATAGAATCGGTGGATGGCCGTGAGACGAAAATGGGACGTTCCCGTACTGGTGGAGACGAGGGCGAGCGTGCCGAAAACAGGGATTCCCGGACGCCGTTTTGAACCAGAATACGGCTGACTTCGCTATTGGGGTGACGCAATATGCCCAATAATATCAACGTGGTATCCACATACCCCAGTCTTCGAAAGGCGGCTTCCTTAGTTGCCTCGCGCAGGATTGCCTGTGTCTCGGCTGAATAAGGGGGATTAGCAAGCGGTGCTCCAACCGGTTGCAAGCGCCGTAATACGTCTTCTATTTGCTGGTGCATCTTCTCTACCGGCAACCCCAATGCGCGCATCGCACGCACCGCGCCACAATCGTAAGTCTTGAGAAGTCCCAGCAGGACATGCTCGGGCAACACTTCGCGAAAACCTTGCTCACTGGCAAGTTGGGCAGCTAGAATCAGGACAACTCGGGCATCTTTTGTAAATTCAACCTTTAATTCCATCATCACCTGCAATTTTACTCCGATTCACGGTATCAACCTACTAAATCATCAAGCCTCATTGACCGCCACCCTGTTGCGCCCATCTTGCTTTGCCCGATACAGCGCCTGATCCGCGCGGTCCAGCAGAAAATGCAGGGCATTATCCTCTTCTTTGAGTCCGGCAACACCAATGCTGACCGTAACGCTTAATCTACCAGCCTGAGTCTCAAAAGAATATCCCTCAATAATCTGCCGTAGCCGTTCTGCCGCCATGCGCGCTTCTTCGGTGTCCGTCTCCGGCATCACAAAGGCAATTTCTTCCCCACCATAACGACCAATGATATCCACCCGGCGCATGTTTTGACGACACAGTCTGCTCACTTCTTGCAGCACCTGATCACCAACACTGTGACCATACAGGTCATTAACTTTCTTGAAATGATCCACATCCAGCATTAAAGCTGACAGCCGACCATGATAACGGCGGGCACGCTCAAATGCTTGATCAGCCACTTCAAAGAAATGCCGCCGATTTGATAGCCCAGTCAGGCTGTCTGTCGTTGCAAGTTCCTGAAGCTGCTCAAACAAGTGCGCTCTTTCTACAGCTACCGCAGTTTGATCGGCAAGTGTCATCAAACGCCCGGCGTGATCTTCTGTGAAAAAACGTGGGGTTGCGCTTAGCAGATTGATAAACCCAATTGTCTCATCTTTGACCACAATAGGCGCGCCCAGATAAGACCGTGTCCATAAGCTAAAGGGCGTATAAAACCAGTTAGAATGGCGCACATCTTCAAGCATGTAGGGCTGATGGCTGCGTACCATGATGCGCAAAGTGTTAATTTTTTTCAGTGGCCAACGTGCAGTACGTAGAAGTTCTTCCGTACCAGGAGCCATACGATCAAACCCCCAATGACTGACCACACGTACTGTCTGCCTGCGATCTACCTGCATGATGTTGACAGCATCACACGGTATTAACCGAACCACACTATCTAAAACCACGCGAAACACGTCTTTTAATTCAAGAGCGGCATTGAGCGCAGCAGCTGTATCCCGCATAACCTCTGACAGCAACCGACGTTCTTCTTCAGCCCGGCGAGCTTGCCGTAAGCTTTCTGTCATCTTATTGAAAGAAACCGAAAACTCCCCCATAAACTCCACACGTTGGGTTAAGTCACCTTCTGCTACCCGTTGTACCTGCCAGGTCAGATGGCGCAGATTTGCCTGTAATGTTTTCAAGTAACCTGCAAGTGCACCTTTAACTTTCAGCTCTGCTGACAGATCACCCGCTGAGAGTCGCTCAGCAAATTCGCAAATCGCATGGTAATCCTCAATCAGTCTTCCCCATTCAGTTGCATCTGCGTTCTGCACTGGCAAATCTTCCGGTAAAGGCTCTCCCCGAATGAGCTTCTGGAGGATCTCCAGCCAGTTTTTGGAGCAGGATAACAACACTTTATCACTCATGCAAGCGCCTTAGCCCAAAAGCGGCAGGTTCGATCACCTGTACACCAGCAGTCTATTTCTTTGACCTGGAAGGGTCTACCTGTAAAAGATTCAACCAGCGCCGAGATAAAACCTTCATCGTAAACACAAATCTCATAATCCAGTTCAGGAAGTCCGGAGCAATCCAGATCTTCTGATACAGTGACCACCAGCTCGCCTTCTTCCATACTGGCTTTTTCAACACGGAAGATGCCAATGGACATTTCGCGCAGGACTTCTTGCAAGCGTCGAACAAACGAATCTAGACTATCTACTTCTCCAATATAATGCTGGTAGAAAGCTCGACCTGCTGTATAACCAGCCTGATAAAAAATCTCATCAGTGGCTTCAGTACCGTATCGCTGTTCCAGCACAGCTCGCAGGGTAAACTGCATCAGCCGATATATTTCCAAACGGGTGGATTTACCCAGATTCGGGCGTCCCTTTTCAAGATCGCCTAACAGTTCCCAGCGAAACGCATATTTTCTTTCACCTGTCACTTTTTACCTCTCGGTAGGAGTCACCGCGCCCTACTGGTGAAGGGTTAACCTCATTTTGTCTTCAAGCACACAATTAGAGTATAGCATTACACACTACAAAATAGGATACCCGTGATCTCTGTTACCGAAACCAATAGACTATGCTTAACCAATTGAAAGGGATTCGTAAAGCTTCTATCCTGCGGCGCGAGAACGCAACATGGTCAGCGGCATCAAGGGGCGTACCTGATAGCTATCACAGCAAGCTGGAACGACGATACTGTCAAACCGCTCTAACTGTAATGCCCAACCTTCACCTTCTATCTCAGCCCGTCCATCAATAACCGTTAGGGCATGGAAGGAAACCTGACCGGTATTTAATGTCAGCGATTCAGTGCCGGCAACAATACGCTCCAGCGTAAAATATTCACAGGAAATCAATTCCTGCACCCCCTTACTTTGCAACTGGCCGGCAGGCAAAAACTGCCTGGGTGCTTGTGGATTTGCAACCAGCAACGACTGATCAATGTGCAATGGCCGCCCTTGACTGGCTGGACGGTTCCAGTCAAAAACCCGATAAGTCAGGTCGGAAGTTTGCTGAACCTCATACACAAGCACACCAGGACCCAGCGCATGAATTGTGCCCGGGCTGATTAACACACTATCACCTGCTTGCACGGGAGTGTGCTGCATCAGTTCCAATATCGCACCATTGCGGATTGCCTCTGCCAATTGGGAGCGCGTGACACCAGGAAGTACACCATAAAGTATTTCGGCATTCGGGTCAGCTTCAATAAAATGCCATGCTTCTGTTTTGCCAAAAAAGCCCGGACCCTCCAAAAGACGTGCTTGTTCATCATTAGGATGCACCTGCAACGACAGCCAGGCAGCACAGTCCAACAATTTTACCAATAATGGAAAACGCAACCCGGTTTTGGTGACCACCTGCCAGCCAAGCAAATCAGCACCAAACTGTCGACAAACTTCAGCCAACGTTTTCCCTTCCAACACACCAGAAGCGATTTGGTTGTGTTCGTAAACCACCCAAGCTTCGGCGGTCGGAACACGTTCCGGACGCAAGCGACTTCCCCCCCATACATATTCACGATATTGCGGGATAAGCTGTAACCCGTGCAGCATAGTTTTCCTTTGACGATATACATTATAGCAACTCTGTGTCATGATATGGATTTACAATCAGCTTACAACCTGAAATGTCTTTGAATAATGCCCATACACTTTCCAAGCTTCCCACATGGCGCGAATGTTCTCCGGCGGTACATTACCCTGGATATTATGTACTGGAGCAAAAACGAAGCCCCCGCCCGGCGCCAGGTCTTCTATCCGGCGCCGAACATCGTTCTTGACCTGCTCTGGTGTTCCAGCCGTCAATACATGTTGTGTGTCTATACCCCCGCCCCAGAAAACCAGTTCCTTGCCAAATTCCCGCTTGAGTTCCGCAGAATCCATCCCCACAGCGCTAACCTGCACCGGATTAAGAACCTCAATACCTGCTTCAATCAAATCGGGGATCAGAGGACGAATCGCCCCACAAGAATGGAAGAACAGTTTGGCTTGGGTACGTGCATGGATAAAGCTGAACAGCTCTTGATGCAATGGTTTGATCAGGCGACGATACGTTGCAGGTGAGATCAATGGGCGCGATTGCGCCCCCAGATCGTCTGCCTCAGCTACAACATCCACATTCTCACCCGCTTCGCGCAAGGCGACCTCCCAATAACGCAACTTGATCTCTAGAATCCGCCGCATTAAGCCCACTGCCAGCTTCTCGTTCACAACCAGGTCGGCATAGAAATTTTCAAACCCGCGCATCCAGGCAGCCAGCTCCAGTATTCCAGAGCACATACAGCTCAGAAATACGCCCAGCCGCTCCTCCCGCGCAGCATGATGTAATCGCTCCGCCAGCCCTGCATAACGGCTGGTATCTTCAGGATCAGGAAAAGGATAGCGTTCAATATCTGTCAATGTTTGTGCTTCAGCCAGTGGATGAAAAAACTGATCAAAATACCAGCCGCCTTCTTTGGGCATTTTCCAGCCGATACCCCATTCATCATAAAATCCAACATATTCACCCATATCAATCATAGTGCGGCGATAGGTTGAGGCATCATTGGGTGCAACGTAACGCACATCCACGCCCCAAAGTACCCGCAAATCATCGTCTACTTCAGCAATCTGTTGAAACACATCCATCAGCCTCGTTTCACGAACTGCCAAACCAAGATAATTGCGTAAACGCCTATAAGCTTGTACATGGATACTGCTCAGGTGCGTTCCGCCAATATCCAGAGGAACATGGTCAGCTTCCTGATGGTTAAGTGCAAGATGTAAGCGAGTACGTGAGTCCATAGGTTATCTTCATTCCTCCAGCTCTTTAAAAAGCGTCATCGTATTCTAGATGATTCCACCGCATCAACACGCTGATCAGATACCCAACATTTTCGCAGAAATCCTCATGCTGCACATTTCACATGAAACTATAGCATAGCTATCGCCTCAATTTCAACCAACCTGCGAATGCCTCTATCAACATCTACAGCACATTTCAAATTGCATACCTGGTACACAGCCAGCCAGCGCAAAAATCCAGCAATCCTCACACGATTATCCCAACATACCCGTTTCACAAAAGATGTGTGACAATACATTTGTCTTAAAAATCATTATATTGGACAAAATCTCTCTTTTCGACTATCCTTGAGCTCATGAAACCGATAAAAAAGAACGTCTATTACTTTTGGCTAATCTTGCTGGTAATACAATTTGCCTGCAATTTACCAATACGTTCACTACCTTTCAACCGTCCGACCCTTCCCGATCTTCTGGCAAGCACCAACCAGGAAGAATGGGCTGGCTGGATACGCCGGCTATCCGGCGCCGAAACAGTAATCATCGCTGGTGAGCCTGCTTTAATCACGACCCGCTACAATTATGCCATGTTTACCGGGCAGCCCAACGCACGCGCCTTCGATTATATACTGGAGCAGGCATCTGCACTCGCGCCTCAGGGGCAAATCGAGATTGATCCCTACCCCTACACGGATGCTGAACGCACTTATACCTGGAATAATTTGATCGTTACTCTTCCCGGCAATACCCGACCCCAAGAATCTATATTGCTCACTGCACATCTGGATAGCATTGTCACCCGCCGCGGCAACGCACTGGAAGCCGCACCCGGCGCCGATGACAATGCCACTGGCGTGGCAACCCTGCTTGAAGGTCTGCGCTTGTTCCCACGCTACCGCTTTGAACGCTCCATCCGTCTGATATTCTTCAGCGGCGAAGAGCTTGGTCTGGCTGGAAGCAGAGCTTATTTACAGGATCATGACACGACTGGTATGGTTGGGGTGATCAATCTAGATATGTTCGGTTATGACTCCAATGGCGATCGCTGCTTTGAGGTGCATGTAGGTACCCTGCCGAATTCGGATATTATTGGCAGAAGCTTCACCGACACCATTCAAACTTTTGGATTGAATCTGCACTATGATTATCTGACCAGTGGAGCAACCGATCGCTCCGACCATACTGCATTTTGGGAAAAGAATGTTGGGGCAATTACTGCGGTGCAAAACTTCTTTGATGATAAACTGCCAGATGGCTGTTTGGATGTAGACGGGACGCCATATTACCACAAACCAGAAGACACCATTGAAAAACTCAACCTTTCTTATGGTTTTGACATCGCCCGCGCTGCTCTTCTAACCACTGCACGCCTGGCTGGTCCCCTGGATTGAGCAATACACAAAAACGGCATCTTTAACCTATACCTTCCCGGAGATATCAGCTTACCCGTTTTGCTTCCTGATTGAGCGGATAAAGGATGGAACGTTCAGATTACGCTCCAGCAAAAAGGTCAGATAATACTGCAAGAGCGCTTCAAGTTCCGAGCGCACCGCCGTCGGAAGACCGACGCGGCGTGCTTCTGTGTAAGTACTGCGCTGGTAATGTCGTAAATACTTTAATGCCCGCATTGAAACCGGACGTGCGCCGGCATCCCTTTTCGTACAATTGGGACACAGCGCACCGCCTAACACCGCCGAGAAAAATTGATCCTGTGCAATAATCTGACTGCCGCAACCAACGCAGTGAAACAACCGCGGGCGAAACCCTATCACATCCAGCAGACGTACATCATAATAGCGCAGCGCCGGTATTGGGTCTTCTTCCGTGCAAATTCGTTCCAGCGTTTCTGTGAGCAGTTGATACAACATCGGCGAAGCTTCTTCGTCATAGCTGAAACGGTCCACTAGCTCAACCACATAAGCCGCATAGCCAGTGCGGAGCAAATCCTCCCGTAGGGGCAGATAAGCATCCAGTGTCTGTGCCTGGGTGACGATCCAGAGATCGCGTCCGCGTGCAAGCATTAAAACACTGCGTGTAAATGGCTCAAGATGACCTGCCTTGCGAGAACGTAACCGCCGCACCCCCTTCGCCACCACACGCAATTTACCCACTTCGCGAGTATAAATTACCAGCAAACGGTCTGCCTCACCCCAATCGCTGTGGCGCAGGATAACTGCCTCAACGCGAATCGAACGCCCTCTTTCCACCCTCTCACCTTAATGGCGGCGAAACTTGATAGCCTACAAATGACCAGCACATCGCGCAAATGCAAATCTATCTGCGCGGTAAATCCGCCGGCGTAAATGCGTCTGGCAACAAATCTCGGAGTACAGCTTGAGTAATCAGGTTCCCATCCGGGTCGCCAACCAGCACATGGGTATCCAGTCCAAACTCAGCCAGAACCTGACGACAGCCTCCGCATGGCACTTTAGCGTTCACTGTAACAACCGCAATTGCAGTAAAATGGCGTTCCCCTTCAGAAACTGCCTTGAAAACTGCTACACGCTCTGCGCATACCGTATGCGGATAAGCAACGTTTTCCACATTGACCCCGGTATAAATTTTGCCCGATTCTGCTAACAACGCCGCTCCTACCGGATAGTTGGAGTAAGGTGCATACGCCCAGCGCCGCGCCTCTGCCGCCCTTTCTAAAAGTTCCTGTTTCAGCTCACTCGTCAATACCATTGATCACCTCCTGTTCCTCTGCCTCGTCCAGCGGTGCGCGTTTTGCCCGCACCAGTCGGATGCGTCGTCCGGTGACTTGCTCCACCGTCAGTATCCAGTCTTCAGCACGAATCTGCTCGCCCCCGCTAGGAACACGTCCGATTGCACTGTAAATATACCCACCGAGTGTATCGGCAATCTCTTTGGTCAAATGCGTCCCAACAAGTTCGTTGAAATCATCTAGGTCTATACGCCCTTGAAAAATGTATTCCCCCGGACCAACCTGTTGATAGGGTTGTTCCTCTGCTGCATCATATTCATCACGGATCTCGCCGACAATCTCCTCAACAATGTCCTCCAGAGTCACGATACCAGCCATCCCGCCATATTCATCAATCACCACGACCATATGCACACCACGCTCCTGCATCTCGCGCAGTAATTGATCCACTTTTTTCGCCTCCGGCACAAAATAAACCGGGCGCAGTAATTCGCGCACGGAGACTGGAGGTTGATGTTCTACTTGCAAGCGCAACATATCTTTAGCGTAAAGCAACCCAATTACATTGTCAATTGTACCTTCATAAACCGGCAGGCGTGAGTGACCAGAAAGCAGAACAGCCTGAACCGCTTCCGGCAGAGAGGTGTTCACCTCCAGTGCAAATACATCAATTCGGGGCACCATGATCTCGCGGCAAAGGCGGTCACTGAAGTGGAAGATGGAATAAATCATTTCCCGCTCTTCCTTTTCCAAACTTCCTTCTTTCTGCCCTTCTTCCACCCATGTCTTGAGAGCGTCTTCGGTCACGGCACCAATCGAGCGCTGTAAAACCTCCGGCGAACCCCAGACTCTGGTCAAAAGCCAGGAAAGCGGCTGCAGCACCCAAACTAACATTTCTGTCAGCGGCGTCAAACGCAGCGCCCAGCGTTCCACATCACGCAATATCACCCCTTCAACTGCAAATTCAACGAACAGCAGCACCAGTGCCGCCAGCGCACTGAACAATAATGTGAGCCATAAATTGCCAGCCAACCCAACCGGTTGGATCAATGCCATCCAAAAAAGCACCAGCAACAAAAAATGCGTACCAACCACTAGCAATCGCAGGGTAGCAGTCAGATAGGGTTTTTCCAGCAATTTCAGTGTGCGTATCACCTCATCGGGGAATTGTTCGCGCAGCCCGATCAGGTAAGGTAACCGTACATAGATAAAACTGACGCGCAAAATTGCAAACAGCAAATCCAGCGCCAGAAACAACATCAGCAAAAACCAGAGCAGGTTACTGTTTTCCATCTTGTGGAAGATCTTTTTCTTCTGTAACTTTTTTCAAAGGTCTGGCGGGTACACCAACCACGACAGTGTTATCCGGCACATCGTGAGTAACGACTGCACCGGCGCCGGTTTTTGCATTTGCACCGATATTCAGCGGCGCTACCAGCATCGTATCACTGCCAATAAATGTGTTTTCTCCAATGACCGTTTTGTGTTTGCGCACACCATCAAAGTTGCAGGTGATCGTCCCAGCGCCGATATTAACATCCTTGCCAATTGTGGCATCGCCGATGTAAGAGAAATGTCCCATTTTCACCCCCGGACCCAGATAGGAATTTTTCACTTCGCCGAAATTGCCCATATGTACCCCTTCAGCCAGATGGGCACCTTTGCGCAAATGACCATAAGGCCCGATTTCAACATGGTTTTCGACCACCGCCTGTTCCAGCACCGCAGCTAAGATGGTGCAGTCATTACCGATCTGACAGTCCTCAATAATTGTATTGGGACCAACGACACAGTTTTGTCCAATCACCGTCTTACCACGCAGATGTGTATTCGGCCAGATAATTGTATCCTGACCAATTTGGACATCCGCTTCAATATAGGTTGTCGCCGGATCAACAATCGTCACACCCTCCAGCATCCAGCGCGTATTGATACGGCGGCGCAAAACGGCTTCAGCCTCTGCCAGATGCACACGCGTGTTAATGCCAATCGCCTCTTCAGGGTCTTTCAAACGAATAGCCTGCACGGTTAGCCCATCGGCTGTCGCAATTCCAATTGCATCCGTCAGGTAATACTCGCCCTTGGGTGATACCTTAATCTTAGGTAGAGCACTCCACAACCATTCTGCATCAAAACAATAAATTGCAGTGTTCAACTCTCGAATTGCAAGCTGCTCAGGGGTCGCTTGTGCTTCCTCAACTATATATCCTACTGTATCATCCGCCTTGCGCACCACCCGCCCAAAACCATGCGGATCAGCCAATTCAACGCTTAACATGGTCACCGGACCCGTATTACTCTCTTGAGTTTCAATCAGGTGCTGATAAGTCTGCAGGGAGATTAACGGCATATCTGCGGCGGTCACTAAAAGAAGATCGCAGTTTCCTTTCAGCAAAGGCACAGCAACCTGAACTGCATGCGCCGTACCGAGTTGGGGCTGTTGAACCACGCAATGTGCCATGCCGCCAATGGCTTTTTCCACTTTATCCGCACCATGACCAATAACAACTACCGGAGACTGTCCGGTAACTGATCGGATGGTCTCTATGGAGTAATGAATAATTGGCTTGCCAGCCAGCGGGTGCAACACTTTAGGCAGATTCGAGCGCATCCGTGTTCCCTGTCCGGCAGCAAGAATAACAGCAGCAATTTTCATCTTTATAACTCCTGTATTCAATCAAAATCAAAAAACGGTTAAAAACAAAAGGATTTTGCGCTGCCGCAGGGCGGCGCAAAACCCATTGCCACAAAGGCAGCTCTGTTCAGGCTGGGGCGCTCGGACTCGAACCAAGATCCACAGATCCAAAGTCTGGTGTGCTGCCATTGCACCACGCCCCAATCATCCCCGAGTCCGGGTAACCGTATTTTAGCATAGAAAAGCAGATTGTTGTAGGGGCAGAAACAAAAACTTTCGGAGGGATACTTCACGGGTACAATTAAAACCGGATAGCGAGATAACAAGATTCAACTTTCGCTTTCCGGCGGGGTCAATCCCAACCGTCTGGCTTCGTCATAACTGAGCGCGTCAGAGCTAGTAAAGTTGGCTTCCAAGTCACTAACCGCCGCTTCCCAAAAAGCATCGGCTTCCTCTCTCTTTAGAAACGCAGACTGAGCAAAAAGCGCCTCAAGGTCTTTTTGCGCCTCTTCAGGTGTCGCTTCTTCTAGTTCTGACAGCGCCTGAACAATGGCTTCAGGAGGCGCTTCGGCAGCAACTTCAGATGGCGTAATGACGCCCATTTCTGTCAAACAGGTCAACACATCTGCGTAGACTTTCATCGTTTCCTGCAGCGCCTTGTCCAGTTGCCTTGCCGCATCCTCGCCCTTCAAGACTAACACCAGCGCCAGATCGGCAATCGGTGACAGGAACAGATTGAAGTCCTTTCCCTGCCAGACCGATATACAGCGTGCGTTTGCAGGATCAAGTAACCGGGTTACCTTCGCCGTAGCACTCTGCACCGCCATCAGCAGAGGCACCCAGGCAGTTTCGAAATCAACCACAGGATAATCACCAGCTACCACCACGGCTCTGCCACGTTCATCCAGCAGGATCACTGCCTGTGCCGAGAGACTTTTCCGTAAACCTGCCAAAATATCAGATAGGCGAACCGGTGGACCCTCCTCTGTCTCAACTGTATCCAAGGCAAATTCCCGTTCCGTTTCAGGCAACTCCTCGAGAATTGTGCGAACCGCTTCCAAGAAGACCGGCACATCTAGCGGTTTTTGAAAGAATCCCTGCACCCGAAGGGAAGGAATAACCTGCTCAAGCTTTTCATCCTTCATCCCGGTGATAAGCAAAATTTTCAGATCCGGATAACGGCGACGCATCTTTTGGACCAATTCAACCCCTGACATGCCCGGAAGACGAATATCAGCGATCAATAAGTCCACCGCCTGAAAGGCGGCTTCTAAAACCGCCTGTTCCGCTGAAGGCACTACTAGAACCTGCAGATTGGGTGCTACGGACATCACCGCACTGCGTAGCAATTTTCCAAAATCCAGAGCGTCATCAACTATCAAAATACGTCGCATTCCATACCCTCAACAAAAAGGCGGTTAAGCCCCTTATAGCATAATAAAAAATAAAAAGCAAGAAGAAAAGCTCAACTTAAATTATAATCAATAGATATTATGTTTGAGTCGTTACAAGATCTTGATCAAAGCAAAATGGTATCTAGCGAATGAACGACTTCAATGAGAATAATTACTCTCACTACTGATTTTGGCACCCGAGATGGCTACCCCGGTATCATGAAAGGGGTAATACTGGGAATTTGCCCGCAAGCACAAATTGTGGATATTACTCACGAGATATCACCACAACAGGTGCTGGAAGGAGCATTGACACTGGCACGCAGCGCGCCTTACTACCCCCCGAATACAGTGCACATTGCTGTAGTAGACCCAGGAGTCGGCACCGAGCGTCGCCCGTTGGCTGCCCGACTGGGGCAACAGTACTATGTTTTCCCAGACAACGGTTTGATCAGCGCTGTGTTAATGAAAGTGGAAGAAAAACATCAACCCATTCAAATCGTTCATTTGAACCGTCCGCAGTACTGGCTGCCAAATGTGAGTAACGTCTTTCATGGGCGGGATATCTTTGCACCGGTGGGCGCTCATCTTGCTAATGGCACCCCACTATCAGATTTAGGCACTTCCATTAGCGACCCGTACAGACTGGAGTTACCGACTGTCGAACCTATCCCTAACGGCTGGCGCGGGGCAATCATTCATATTGATCATTTTGGCAATGTTGCGACCAATCTGCAAGCTGAACATGTGCAGGGCTGGGGCACTTTAGAAGTAAGACTTGTTGGTCAGGTTTATCGTGTTCCTTTGACGCGCACCTTTGGTGAAAACGAGCCCGGCAAGCTGGTTGCATTAATAGACAGTTCCGGATACCTGGCTCTATGTGTTGTCAATGGCAACGCCGCTGCTCGAATAAACACGCGGCTGGGAGATAGCATAGAAATTATCTGTAAACCAAAATAATAAAGCGACCGGAAATCAGTGTCTCAAAGGCAAAACTGAACTTACTTCGACCATCGTTAGATTTTGTATATAAAGCTGGGCCCAGAATACTATAACTCGTCTGCCATCCTCATTACATGTATTTCCCAAACAGGCAAAGCAAGCTTTTGTTTACAGAACTGAGAAAAAAGTCTTTTGCTAAGCTATAATATTTATCGTGTCCGCCCTTCTTAACTTATTGTGAATTTTCCGAGCAGTCCGTTTTGTAGCAACAAACCCAAACAGGTTGGCTGTAGACAATGATCTTGCCAGGATATGTACTCTTTTCTATTTCGCTTGCCGTTCTTTCATCGTTGCTTTATCGGCTAATAAAAGAGCGTACAGGAACTGTATTGGGTTTGTTGATTTTACTCTCCGTCGTTGCGCTTTGGAGCAGGTTGCCACCTCAGAACATCCACAATCAGGTGCTGCATGTTACGTCAGATTGGGCGCCACAACTGGGTATCGCCTTATCTTTTCATCTGGATGGGTTGAGCTATCTGATGGTGCTACTGATCGCAGGCATTGGCGGGCTGATCGTTATTTATGGCGGCGCTTATCTGGCAGAGCATCCGGCTGTGCCGCGATTTTTAACCATTGTTTTGTTGTTTATGAGCGCCATGCTGGGGCTGGTGTTAAGCAGCAATGCCCTGTTGCTGTTTTTGTTCTGGGAGCTAACCAGTATCACCTCATTTCTGCTGATTGGTTTTGACCATGATCGTCCTAACGCGCGCGCTGCCGCCTGGCAGGCGCTGCTGGTGACTGGCAGCGGTGGACTGGCAATGCTGGCTGGCTTTGCCCTGTTGTTTATCATCAGCGGCACATTTGAAATTCAAGCCTGGATACAGCAGGCACCACAGATTAAACAGCATACTCTTGCCCCAACGGCTTTCATCCTCATCCTGATCGGCGCAATGGCAAAATCCGCGCAATTCCCCTTTCACTTCTGGCTGCCCAACGCTATGGAAGCCCCTACACCGGTAAGTGCCTATCTGCATTCAGCAACAATGGTCAAAGCCGGGGTTTATCTGCTAGCACGCCTGTTCCCGCTTTTCGGTGACATGCCCATTTGGAGAAACACTGTACCAGTCATTGGGATTATAACGCTCACGGGCGGCGCGCTCTTGGCACTAGGGCAAACTGACATCAAACGCGTTCTTGCTTACACCACCGTCGGTGCATTAGGCGGACTGATCTTTTTACTCGGTTTGGGTACGCCAGTCGCCATCAAAACCGTGCCGGTGTTCTTGTTGGCACATGCGTTATATAAAGGGGGGCTATTTCTGGTTGCCGGCGGTATTGATCATGCCGTCCACAACCGCAACATCACAAAGTTGGGCGGGCTGTCAAAAGCCATGCCATACACTGCACTGGCAGCCATGGTTTCGGCACTGGCAATGGGAGGAGTGCCTCCATTTCTTGGTTTTATTGCAAAAGAACTGGCTTATGAAAGCGTCCTAAAAACAGGCTCCTCCCTGTTGACCGTTCTGGCTGTTGTTGGATTTGCAGCAATGGCGGGGGTTGCCTTATGGCTTGGCTTTGCGCCATTCTGGGCAAAGCCATCCGGTGAGTTTCATTCCCATGGTGAAACACCCGCACTGTACCTGCCACCACTCATTCTCGCTCTATTGAGTTTTGCCACAGGGATTGTGCCGCAGACAACCGCAAACATAATTATCAAACCTGCTGCCATTGCTATATTGCCGGAAGTCTCTTCTGTGAAGCTGGCACTGTGGCATGGGATTACACCGTATTTGCTGCTCAGTGCGCTGACGGTGCTGCTGGCAGGAGCCACGTATCCGTTGCGCCACTCGTTAATAGCATTGGCAGAACGCCTTTGGAACAAGGTCCGTCTTTTTGGACCGGCAAATCTGTACAACAAAGTACTAGAAACAATTCTTTCTTTTGCTGCCTGGCAGACCCGTATGCTGCAAAGCGGCTATCTGCGGGTTTACGTGTTATTAATCGCTCTGACTACCATAACTCTTACCATGTACACTGCATGGACGCGGCTGGCTGGTGGATTCCCACTTCCTGACTGGACAGCGCCACGGTTTTACGATTACATCCTAACCGCTACCATCATTATAGCAGCCGTTGCCGTCACTCGCACCACTTCGCGTCTGGCAACTATCGCTCTGTTGGGCTCCATCGGCTACAGCATTGCCATTCTCTTTATGCTGTACAGTGCACCGGATTTGTCCATGGTGCAGTTTGCAATAGAAACTCTGACTGTCATTCTATTTGTGCTGGTCATTTATCGTCTTCCCAAATTTATTCAACGCAGGAGTCGTTTACCCCATGTGCCTGACACGATCATTTCATTAGCAAGCGGAGGTTTAATGACTCTGCTCATGCTTCTCGTTTCTTCCCATCCAACGGAGTCCACCATCAGTGATTTTTACACACGGAACAGCCTGCTAAAAGCCTATGGACGCAACATTGTCAATGTGATTTTGGTAGATTTCCGCGGCTTGGATACAATGGGCGAAATCACTGTGCTGACAATCGCTGCCATTGGTGTAATGGCACTGATTCAATTAACCCTAAGCGACAGAGACATGCCGTCCATTCCGCAACGCAAGATTCAAAAGTCCATCCTCCTGGAAAGCTCCGCCCTATATATGATGCCATTATTACTGATTTTCTCTATTTTTCTGCTACTGCGAGGGCACAACAAAATCGGCGGAGGGTTTGTTGGTGGCTTAGTGGCAGCAAGCGCTTTAATGTTATACGCCATCGCTATTTCGCCTGATGCCTTACGGCGCTTGATTAGTGTCAAACCACGACTGCTGGTTGCCAGCGGTTTAATAATAGCATTGTTCAGCGGACTGGTTGGTATGGCACTGGGAAAACCTTTTATGACAGGACTATGGTTAACACAAACATTTGCAGTGATTGGCAAAGTGGGAACCCCCATCCTTTTCGATGTAGGCGTGTACTTTGTGGTAATTGGAGTTGTATTGTGGATACTCCTGACCTTCGCAAAGGAATGAACGTATGATTCTATTACTTGCCATTGCTTCTGGAGTATTGTTTGCAACCGGGATTTATATGCTGTTGCGCCGTAGCCTGGTTAAAATTCTGATTGGGTTGCTGTTACTCAGCTATGCAGTGAACTTGCTACTGTTTTCCTCCGCTAATCTCGTCCCCGCCAAACCGCCCATTATCCCACTAGGTGAAAGTGCTCCCCCACCCGGTTTTGCGGACCCCGTTCCGCAAGCTCTGATCCTAACAGCAATTGTCATTAGTTTCGGCACCATTGCGTTCGCGATGGTTTTAATTCGTCAGTCCCATATTGTCTCTGGAACAGATGACATGAATGAAATGCGTTGCAGTGATCTTCCTTGTGAAACAGACGAGGTGGTAGACAAACGCGGTATTGAGGTAGACGAAAAGGGAGACATCACAGGATGATTGCTTTTACCATCGTCGCGCCACTCACCTTTGCGGTTCTAATGCTCGTACTCTCCAATCGCCCCCAAACGCAACGTTGGGTAGCTTTGCTGGCTTCATCAGTTGTGTTTGTCATCGCGATCCTCATTTTTCGCCGTTCACTGACAATGGGTATTCAAACCATGCAGGTAGGCAACTGGCAAGCACCTTTCGGAATCACATTGGTCGTAGATACGTTCAGCGCGATTATGCTGGTTATCAGCGGCACACTAGCGGTTATCCTCGCAGCTTACAGTATTGGACAAATTGACACCCAAAGGATAAAGGCAGGCTTTTACCCCCTATTTTTCTTTCTGCTGACAGGAGTCAATGGCGCCTTTTGCGCCGGCGACCTGTTTAACCTGTACGTCTGGTTTGAAGTGATGTTAATGGCTTCCTTTGTATTGGTAGCCCTGGGTGGCGAGCGCATACAAATAGAGGGTGCCGTGAAGTATTTGATCCCCAATCTGCTTGCTTCCACGCTATTCCTTTGCGCGATTGGATTGCTTTACAATCTGGTTGGCACCTTAAATATGGCAGAAATGGCAAGCCGTCTGATATACGTGCAGCCGTACGGACAAGTCACTGTAGTGGCAATCTTATTATTGATTGCCTTTGGTATTAAGTCTGCCATCTTTCCTTTGTTTTTCTGGTTACCAGCTTCTTACCACACACCACCAGTCACCATCACAGCTCTGTTCGCCGGGTTGCTGACCAAAGTGGGCGTGTATGCTTTATACCGCGTTTTTACGCTGCTTCTTACCCAGGATGTCATTTATACGCATACGCTCATCCTTATACTGGCTGGTTTTACAATGGTGAGTGGCGTCTTTGGCGCAACCGCCCAGACAGATATGCGACGCCTGCTTTCATTTCACATCATCAGCCAAATTGGTTACCTGTTAATGGGACTGGGATTATTCAAGCAAGAAGCGCTGGCAGCTGGTATCTACTTCATGGTGCATGTTATCCTTGCCAAGACAGCGCTTTTCATGGTTGCCGGGATTGTATTTGAACTGAAAAGATCATATAGTCTTAAGAAACTGGGCGGATTGTACGCTACAAAACCCTACCTTTCGCTCATGTTTCTGCTGCCAGCGCTTTCATTGGCTGGCCTGCCACCACTTTCAGGCTTTTTTGCCAAACTGCTCTTGATTGTTGCTGGCTTTGCACTGCAACAATACCTTATTGTGGCAGTTGGTCTATTCGTGAGCTTCTTTACGCTTTACTCAATGACAAAGGTATGGAATGAGGCATTCTGGAAAAATGATCCAGAGGGCGCTGATGCTAATCAAGGACATGTGAGCATTTGGTTGTGGGCGCCAACACTTGGGCTGGTAATGCTATCGACTGCTGCGGGGATTCTGGCTGCGCCGTTGTACGACATCTGCCAAATAGCAGCAACACAACTAAGTGACCCTTCAATCTACATTTCTGGCGCATTAGGGAACATACCATGAATCTGTTTTTGGTAAATCTTCTACTAGCAATCGCTTGGTCAGCACTCACCGGCAGTTTCCAACCTGTTGATCTGTTGTTCGGCTTTTTGCTCGGTTATGTCGTACTCCGGCTCACTTTCCGTTCGAGGCATCCGCATCAATACTTCACGCGCTTGCCCAGACTTGTTGAATTCACACTTTTCTTTATCAAGGAATTGATTCTGGCAAATCTTCGTATAGCGGTGACGATTTTATCACCTAGAATGCAATTGCGACCTGGAGTGGTTGCAGTTCCATTGGATTTGAAAACCCGCGCCGGAATTGTTTTTCTGGCAAACATGATTACGCTAACACCCGGCACACTCAGCCTGGACATATCAGTTGATCGCAAGATGTTGTATGTCCATACGGTCTGGCTAGAAGATGCAGATAAATTTCGGAATGCTATCAAACAAGAATATGAACGACGTGTGAGAGAGATTGTTGAGGTTTGATGAATATCTTGTGGAATATCATTTTGCTATTAATCTCGTTAGGATTCATCTGCGCGTTTATTCGACTCTTGCGCGGACCGTATCTTCCTGATCGAGTGGTTGCGCTGGATTTAATAAGTGTCATTGCAATGGGTTTCATCGTTGTCTATGCAGTTCGCTTCAATCAGGTCAATTTTCTGGATGTAGCCATTATTCTTGCACTGATCACTTTTCTTGGCACAGTCGCCTTTGCCTACTATCTGGAGAGAAGGATTTGAAACATGCAAGAAATTCTTATCATGCTCTTGATGTTATTCGGAGCAGTCTTAATATTCCTTGCTGGAGTAGGTATTCTCAGAATGCCAGATATCTTTTTACGCATGTCAGCAACCGCAAAAGCCGGCACATTAGGCGTAGGCTTGATTCTGACTGCTGCTGCACTTCATTTTAACGAATTCGGTATTTATACCCGGGTGGTTGCAATCATCTGCTTCATCCTGCTCACTGCACCTATCGCTGCTCATATCATTGGGCGTGCCGCTTACTTCGATGGTGTTCCACTCTGGGAAGGAACAATACAAGACGACCTCAAAAAACACTACCGTATCTCCGATCATGCGCTGTATAGTGGAGAAATACCACCGGAGGAAATTCTGGTACCGCAGAAAGAAGCTGATGATTTTAGTGAGGAACCAGAATAAATCCTTACGCTAATTTTGTGGGCACCCACTAACAGACATTTGCCCGCCAGCATATTGTCTTTTCACAAAGGTATAAAACTTCGTTAACCTCCCGTTCTTTACTGTAAATATAGATGTGTTATGATAACTAGAAGATAAGCCAATCTGGATATAGTGCATCGAAACAAGCAAAGCGGAAGGAGGTTTCTATGAAAACTTTAGCCCTGATAGCACATGATGGAAAAAAAGCAGATATGGTCGCCTGGGCAACTTTCAATCGTCAGGTATTAACCCATTACAACCTGGTGGCAACAGCAGCAACAGCAAAGCTTTTGAAAGAAAAGGTGGGGCTGGAAGTTGAAGCACTCCATCCCGGACCCCAAGGGGGTGATGCCCAGATCGGCGCACGAGTGGTAGAACGTCAGGTGGATGCCGTGTTCTTTCTGGTAGATCCGCTGGACAAACATCCACACGAGCCGGATATTCAGGCTCTGCTGCGGCTATGTAATGTTCACAATATACCATTGGCGACCAACGTTGCTACCGCTGATTGCATCATCGGCTGGATGGCTCTAGAAAGCGAAAGAGAGTCTGAGCAACAATTGGAAGAAAATAGCATCAGCAAGCAATAAGAACCACTTTGCAACCCATTCCTATCAGGACTTAATCTCCTTCAATCACAAACATCTCACCTCAGGTAAAACTCACAAACCCACTGAACTTGCACAGCGAGTCCTTGCAAAGGACGTCTTGGTTCTTGCTAAAACTCTGCGTGTATAATTAGAATTGTGAATATCCCACTCGCACTTGAGATTGAAAATCTTACTTTCCGCTACCGTAGCCGCACAGAGCCAGCAATAAAAAACATCTCGCTTTCTGTTGCTCAAGGTCAGCTTATTCTGATCGCCGGAGCAAGCGGATGCGGCAAAACCACGTTGGCGCGCTGTATCAATGGGCTCATACCGCGCAGTTACAAAGGCGAATTGAGCGGTCGCATTTTGCTACAGGGACAGGACATTGCCGGTCTGCCACTGGCGCGCATTTCACAACTGGTTGGTACCGTATTACAAGATCCGGAAAGACAGATTTTAGGTACACGTGTCTTGTATGAGGTTGCATTTGGACTGGAAAACCTTGGCTTGCCACGAGATGAGATATTGCACCGTGTGGAGGAAGCACTGGATTACTTGAATATCTCCCATTTGCGAGATCGTGAGACCTTCAACCTTTCAGGCGGTGAGAAGCAAAAAGTAGCGCTGGCAGGCGTGCTGGCGATGAATCCGAGCATCCTCTTGTTAGATGAGCCGCTTGCCAGCCTGGACCCGGCTTCGGCACAGGAAGCCCTAGAATTGATTCGCCGCCTGAGCGATGAGGGGATGACCGTTCTGATGGTTGAACATCGGGTGGAGGATGTGCTTAAAATTCATCCTGATCGTGTCTTGTTCATGATGGATGGTGAGATACGTTACGATGGCGATCCCGATGGGCTGACCAAAGCGGTGGATTATCGTGAGGTCAAATTGCCGGCAAAGATGATTATCCAGCGCGCGGCGGCATATCCACCCCCGCCACTTCTGCAAGCCTTGCCGGATGTCATACTGTCAGCAGAAGAAGAGCCATTGGTGCGCTTTGAGGATGTCAGCTTTGGCTACGAAGAAGGTCAACGCGTGCTGGATAAAATAAACCTAGATATTCGTCGAGGCGATGTGATTGCCGTTCTTGGGCCAAACGGCGCCGGAAAAACCACACTGGTCAAACACGCTATCGGCTTGCTCAAACCTAAAAGTGGACGTGTACTGGTGCAGGGCAGGGATACACGTCACTTGAGCGTGGCAGAGGTTGCCAATACGCTGGGTTACGTCTTCCAAAGTCCCAGTCACATGCTCTTTGCGCCTACGGTACATGATGAACTGGCTTTCGGTCCAAAAAACCTGGGACACAAACTCGAAGACATCGAAAAACAGGTTGCTGAAGCAGTGGAAATTGTTCATCTCAACGGAATGGAGCAAGACCCGCCATTGGCGCTTTCCTTTGGTCAACAGAAACGCGTCAGCATCGCTGCTATTCTTGCCATGCGCTCGCGTATCCTGGTCATGGACGAACCCACCGCCGGGCAGGATTACAAGAATTATATGGATTTCATGACCTCCATCGTACAAATGCAAGGGTTTCAAGCCATTCTTTTCATCACTCATGATGTAGATCTTGCCGTGATTTATGCCAATCGTGTTCTGCTGGTGAATCAAGGGCGATTGGTAGCGGACGGAAAACCAGAAGAAGTCTTATCCAATTTTGAACGGCTGACCGCCAACCGATTAGTGCCCACATCGTTACTGCAAGCCAATTTGGAGTATCTTCCACGCGCTGGGCATTTCCTGAGCGCTGAGGCTCTGGCACACCTACCGCCGCCTTAACCGCCGAGTGATACTTGCTGAACAGTTGGGTGTTTCAATCATAAGGTCATCACTGCTTCGTAGCAACTTATTTTTCAGATCAGAGGAGGATTTTATGGATCGTAAACTGCTTTCTGTCGTCCTGGCGCTGGTCGCCGTGCTGGTATTCTTTGTCGGCATTGCGTTAGTCGCGCCGCTGATCAACCCCGACCTGCAGCTGGATGAGACTGCTCTGCTGCGTTTTGTCTTCGTTGCTATCGGGTTGTTGATTGTGTTTATCGTGTACTGGCTGACCCGCACGCGCAAAATCTGGGAAGTTGGCACACGTGAGGTGGTCTATATGGCAATCGGCGCGGCACTGTATGCCATCTTCTCATACCTGTTCAACGGCACCGTCTTTGCTGTGCCTTCAGTCAGCCAAGTTGCACTACGTCCGGCAATTGCTATCCCGATGTTCTTCGGATACGCCTTTGGGCCGGCTGTTGGCCTGTTTACCGGTGCAGTGGGCAATATGTTTGGTGACGCGCTGACCGGTTTCGGGCTTTCGCCGCAGTGGTCGGTTGGAAACGGGCTGGTGGGCATGATTGCCGGTATGGCATGGCTTTTTGAGGACAAAAAGAAAAGCATTAACGTTGTTCTGGTTATCAGTATCATTGTCGCCGCAATTGCTACCGTCATCTTCTTCCTCAACCGCAACCAGCCCAATATGTTGTTCTTTGATCCAGAAAATAACATCTTTGGCGATCAGCAAATCAGCCTCTTCGCCGGGCTTTCTGCACTGGTGGGATTGATCTTGGTGTTGGTGGTGCGTTTTGCTTTTGGTAAAAACGTAGATGTTGCCGCAGCAGTCACCTGGAGTATGTTGGGCAACTTTCTTGGCATTGGCTTCGCCGCCATCTCGGATATCTGGATCAATGGCTTCCCACCGGCAGTCGCCATCGTGGGTGAATTCCTGCCTGCGGCTGGACCGAATATGATATTTGCCGCCATCCTGGTACCAATCCTAGTTGCGGCATACGCAGCGGTCCAGCGTCAGACCGGACGCTAGCAATAGCATCATCGGGCTT
This sequence comes from Anaerolinea sp., assembly GCA_020725865.1. Taxonomy (GTDB): domain Bacteria; phylum Chloroflexota; class Anaerolineae; order Anaerolineales; family Anaerolineaceae; genus DYEC01. The sequence continues at coordinate 57,042 of DYEC01000019.1, forward strand.
CCGGGGCTTCTCACAAAGTCTCGGAAGCCCAACCTGAACGGAAAAGCTTATGTTAGTCACCTGGCGGTACCGAGAACGAAAATCGCTGATACAATCTTTTGACCCGCGGGCGTGGATTATCTTCTTCGCCTGTTTCCTGGCATCCACCCTATTCTTTTGGGACTTGCGCTATTTGTTATTCTTTACGGCAATCGCGCTACTGACCGTTTTCACTTCTGGGGTCACTTGGCAGGAGTCACGCCGCGCCTGGCTGTTCATCACTGGTTTCATTCTCTTTTTCGCCTTCTTCACCTTTCTCACCGGACGCGGCGGCGTGGAGTTGTATCGGGTAGAGCATATTATCGCCCAGTATGCTGCACCATTCACAATTTTGGGCTGGCGTCCGACCCTGTGGATCACTGCCGAGCGAATTATGTTCTCCGCCAGTATGATCCTGCGCGTATTTAGTATCGCCAGCATGACTATTTTGATTCCTTACTCGCTCAATCCTGCATTGTATGGCGTGACTTTCCGCAAGCTGGGAATGCCAGACAAAATTGCCTACGGCATGGATTTGACCATGCGGTTCATTCCAACCTTTGGACGTGATTTCTCACTGACAATGGACGCGCAAAAAGCGCGCGGCTATGAGATCGAAAAGTTAAGCGGCGGTCTGTTCGAACAGGTGCGCAAACTGGCACCGCTGATTGTTCCAGTAACTATTCACGCTATCATGGGAAGCGAGGACATCATTGACGCTATGGACTTGCGTGCCTTTGGCATCGGACCACGCACCTGGCTGCAGGAACTCCATTACCGGCAGCGCGATATTGCTCTGATCACCTTTGGTATGATCATGGTACTAACCTCGGCGGCACTCTCTTTATTCACATATCGGCTCTGGATACCCGAATTCCTGCTCGCACTGGCGCAATGATTCGTTATGCCTGCTTATGATGCTATTCTAATCCCCGGTGGTGGGGTTCGCGCAGGCGGCGAACTACCACCGTGGTCGCTGGCGCGCCTGCAACGCGCGCTCGAAATCCAAAACGGCGAACTCATAATCACACTTAGTGCCGGTAGTGTGCATGTACCTCCACCGCTAGACGAGGCTGGATACCCAATTCTAGAATCGGTTGCCGCTGCTCGCTACCTTTTGGCACGGGGAATACCAGCAGAACGCATCCTGACCGAAACCTGTTCACTGGATACCATCGGCAACGCTTTATTTGCACGCCTGATTCATATTGATCCGCTACGCCTGCGACGACTTCTCATCATCACTTCCGAGTTTCACATGTCGCGTACCGCTTTTATTTTCCGTTGGGTTTTCAGCCTGGATGCACCCCCGGAGAATTATGAACTACATTTCGAAAGCACACCTAACAACGGGATGGATTCAGACACTTTGACCGCTCGAAGGAAAAAAGAAGTGAAAAGCCTAGAACTGGCTCGCGTTGCTAGCCAAAAGATCAAGAGTCTGGCAGCTCTGCATCGTTGGCTGTTCAGCGAACACAGCGCTTATGCAATTGGAAAGTTGCCCCAACGCGTTCAGGGAAAGAGCAGGAATACATATTAAAACTTCATCTCCCTTACACATTATTAACAAGCTGAAGAAAAGAGCAACATGAAACAATGGATCACTGCAAAGCTTTTCCCCCTTTTCCTGCCATCATTGCTACTCGCGCTTATCATCAGTGCCTCGGTTGCTGGGAGTCTTTACCTGCACCTCTTCCTGATGCAGCCAATCGGCAGGCGAAGGCTGGCTTTCTTGATGCTGATGATGACTTCGCTACTACTTGGAACATATCTCGTAATTCGATTGCTGATCCTGCCAGTGTTCGGAAGATTACGAAAAGGGCAACTTGCTTTTGCTTTGGCAGGCAGTCTAATGAGTGGTCTGTACCTGTTCACCTTTTCACCATGGAAGACACCCGTCCTCTATTTTTCATCAAACCAACTTGAGATTTCAGTGGATGATGAGAAAAACCCTCTTTCTGGTGGAACAGCGGTTGAATTATTAGGCTTTAGTGCAGAACGTCAATTCATCAGTTTCTCTGATTTTTCTATTGAAGGCAACTGGCAGCGCATCGGCGACCGGATGGTTGCCAGCGGCATACAACCCGCGCGGCTGCGCTGGGAGGGAATCGCCAGAGAAATCATATTAATTTTCAAGACCTCGCCTGAAAGCGGTATGGTGCGGATAAGCTACGACGGCAAAGAACGGATATATGACCTCTATTCCCCCTCTCCAGATCAACTTTATGTTCATGAGCAGTCATCGGTAAGCTTGCCGGGAACACGCTTGCCGGCAATCATTCTCAATGCTATCCCACTGGCATTTCTCATACTGAGTGGGCTATGTGTTATGCTCATAGCCTGGCCTGGTTTCACAGTAGATAAATACCCCAATACTAGCGAATTTATCCCCGTCCGAAACAGACGCCTCCCGTTTGTATTTGGCTTGTCGGGAAGTGTCCTACTTTTCGTTGTAAGCCGCCAGTTCGGTTTATGGATCGTAGGCGATTCGGTCAACTATATCAGTGCCGCTCGCCACTTGATCGCAGGCGATGGCTACATTGCTTTGAATAGTGACGTGTTCGATTGGTGGCCTCCCCTTTATCCGACCTTACTAGCGCCATTTCAGTTTTTCTCTTTTTTCGAGTCACTAATTGGTATCAGATGGTTACACGCTCTTCTCTTGGGCGCCATAATTTACTGTACAGGTATTCTGACTCAGCATCTGCTTACGAGCTACAGCCAGTGGTACCATGCCACTATCTTATTGCTTATCACTCTTGGTTCACCTCTCACTGAAGCCGCAGTCCATCTGCTTTCTGAACCATTATTTATTTTCTTAGAATTGCTTTTCTTCCTATGGTTTGCGCGTTTTTTAGAAACCGGACGAACAAAGTATGCTTTGCTTTTTACACTGGCAGCGGCTTTACATGCCCTGACGCGTTACCCCGGAGTGATATTGATTTTCACAGGATGTCTGGCTTTACTGCTTTTTCCGGCTGATGGTTTTAGAAAACGGCTGCTACGTAGCTTTCTATTCGGCTTTTTCTCATCAATACCACTGACTATGTGGCTGGGGCGTAATTACATTCTGACTAGACTTTTCGCCGGCGTGCGAACCCCAAGTTATCTTACTCTTTCCGAAAACTTACAGCTAACCGGACAAACCATTGCTAGCTGGTTCTTTCCAGCATCCTGGAATCCAATCGCGGCTCTGATTTTCTTAGCTTTGCTAGCTATTTCATACACAATTCATTTTCTGAAACAAAAGCAGAACTTTGTACAATTGTCAAATCAACCTTTGTTTGTGCTGTTGTCAATATATACATTAGCTTATACAGTTTACATGAATGTTACGCTATCCGTTTATCACAACGCACAATTGGGCAATCGCCTGTTGTCGCCAATCTTTATCCCTCTATTGCTGGCGCTGGGCTACCTTTTCATAAGAATCAGACACGGATTCTCAATTGTTATGAGCTCAAGCTGGCAAAAAAACTGGCTTGGACTGATATTATTGATCACGTTGCTTATTTCCCCAATTGATGCACAATATAAACTGGCTCAGCGCGAAGTAGTTACTTTCAGCACCGGCTTTTCAATGTACTCTCTGCGGAATAGCGAAACCATAGCTTACCTGCAAAAGAATCCGCTACCTGACGGGCAAATGATATATAGTAACTGTCACCGCTGTCTTTATGTGTTCGCGAACATTCAGCCGGCTCTACCATATGACAGCAAGGTGCGTGACATGTATTTGACACCTGCCAATCTTCCCCTCTATATTGTTTGGTTTAACGAGGTCCTGCCAGAAGGAGGTATCATTGGAGAACACTACCCGATGCCTGACCCCGGCGAGTTACTGGGCATGCCTGTCAAAGTCAAGGAATACGCCTCGTTTTCAGATGGTACAATTTATCTGGTTACGCCATAAGCACGGGAATAATCAATATCTCTAACCACCAGAAAAAGGATAACCACAATAAGATGACTTGGAACGTATTAGGACACGAGTGGGCGGCGCAGTTATTAAAACAACACATGATACGTAAGGCAGTACGTCATGCTTATCTGTTCACCGGTCCAGAAGGTGTCGGGCGTCGCACGCTGGCATTGCGCTTTGCTCAGGCACTCAATTGCCTTTATCCCCCTGTACCTGGTGACCCCTGCGGTACATGTCAAATCTGTCAGCAAACCGGGCGCATGGAAATGGCCGATCTTTCCATTGTGCAGTCCGAACCTGATAGCCATACGATCAAGATTGAACAGGTGCGCGACCTGCAACATACCCTTTCTTTGGCACCATATCAGGCTCGCTACCGGGTAGCAGTATTATTACGCTTTGAAGAAGCAACTGCCGCAGCGCAAAATGCCCTGCTAAAGACGCTAGAGGAACCGCCACAAAAAGTCGTTCTCTTGCTCACTGCCGACGCAACTGAAAACCTGTTTCCTACGATTGTCTCACGTTGTGAGGTGTTGCGCCTGCGTCCACTTGCGATTGAGCAATTGGCAGAAGCCTTACAAACTTACTGGGAAATCAGCAATGACGAAGCCCGGAAACTGGCGCACTTGGCAAACGGTCGTCCGGGTTATGCCCTGTTCCTGCATCAAAACCCGCAGATTCTACACCAACTTCACCAATGGAGTGCTGAGGTGTTCGAATTGCTAACAGAGTCGCGCCGTGCTCGTTTTGCCTATGCGGAAAAGGTGGCAAAATCACGCGAGGAACTTCGCCCCGTATTGCTGGCATGGCTTTCGCTGTGGCGGGACGTCATGCTGGCAGCCGGCGGAGCTGATGCGTCACTGAGCAACCTGGAGTTTGAGTCGCAAATTCGATGTCTGGCAGAAACCATTGGTTGGTCAAAAGCCCGTGCCTGCGTTGCCGGTTTGGAGCAAGCACTGGTACAACTGGACTCAAACGTCAATATTCGCCTGCTGACAGAAAATGTCCTGTTGGATTGGCCGAGGCAATCTGCTATCTGATTACGAAATCCCTCTTTCAAATATTCATAAATGGTGTATAGTATAGAAAATCGGACTAGCCAATGCAACATGTGATCAGAAATCAAGCTGCTGTTTGGCAGAGGTTATGTCCGGTAGGAAGAATCAGAGTGGAGGACAGCCAATGGTGACTTTGCGCGAAATGTTACGGGCAGCCAGCAGAACGTTTGCACTGGGAATTGAGCGCCTTCCCGGTCTCTTGGGGGATGCGGTGATGGTGGCTTATCTGCTCTTGCGAGTCTCGGATTACATCGAAGACAATGATGAAATGCCCGCAGAACAAAAAGCTGCTCTGCTCCGGCTCTGGGATCAGGTGCTGGCTGGCGAGCAGGAAGTCAGCCGGTTGCTTGCCCTGATTGGCGACCCAGAAGAATCAAACCCAGATGGTCTGGTTGCCAGACACGCGGCTGATGTTCTGGCTCGTTTGCGCGCTTTGCCACCTGAAGTGCAGTCACCGATTATCAGTAATGTGCGCGATACTACACTGGGCATGGCACGCTGGGTATTGCGCGGTCCACAGGTGGAAAGCGAAGATGACATGGATGATTACATGCACGAAGTCGCCGGGCGCGTTGGCTATCTGTTAACTCACCTGTTTGCATGGTATTCCTTCACTGTCCGCTTGCACAAAGATGCCCTCATGCCGCTGGCGCGCGAATTTGGTCTGGCATTGCAAACCGTCAATATCATCCGCGGCTTGCGCGAGGATTATGAACGTGGCTGGATATACGTTCCCAAAAGCTTTTGTGACCGCGTCCATATCGCCCGCGAAGATATGTTTCGCCCGGAACACCGTGCCGAAGCCCTGCAGGTGCTGGATATGTTAACCGACAAAGCTGAGCGCCACCTGCGTGCTGCACTGACGTATATCAAAGCGCTTCCCCCCTGGCAGCACAGCATTCGCTTGTTCTGCATCTACCCGCTGATGTTCGCCGTCCGCACATTGGCAATTAGCCGTCACAACGTTAGGGTACTGGAAGATGAGGTCAAAATCACCCGTGAAGAAGTGGCGCGTATCGTCAACGAGACTACACGCTGGGGCTGGTTCAATCCCTGGCTTGACCATTACTACAACCGCCTTAAGCGGGCTAGTGAATAGTGCTAAATCCCAAAAATATTCCATAATGTACGTGGGGTGAACATCACCAGCGGATCGGACGATCCAAAACAGGCATCCACAATCGCCCGCCTTAGGTGTGGTTTTTTTTGAGCGCGCGCCAACAATTGTTCCAGTGTCCCATAACGAAAATAGAACTTTTGTGCCATATGGTTGAGCATAAGCTGATAACGATACTTCTTTGCCAATGCAGTACGATAATTATTTTGGATTGAGATGCGCGCTACGCGATCACCCTGCAAGCCTTCCAGAATAGCTTCCGCCGCCAGTTGCGCAGACTCAAGAGCATAATCAATTCCCTCACCTGTGATTGGGTTGACCAGCCCGACCGCTTCCCCCACAACAAGAATGTACTCATTACCACTATGGGCTGGAGAAAAATCAGTGCGCAACGCATATCCTTTAATCGGTGCGGTCTGTCTGGCGTGTTTGAGCAGGCGCCGCAAATATGGGTGCTCCTGTATCAAGCGCTTCAAAAGTGTCGGTTGTGACGTTGGGCTGTCAAAAAACACACCACAACCAACATTCGCAGTTGTCGGCGAAGTGGGAAACACCCAGCCATAGCCCGGCAACTCCACATCATCAAAAAACAGAACGATGGTATCGTCTAATCCCTCAACATTTTCAAAATACGTACGGGCTGCACGATTAATCGGCGGCGGCGCCTGTAACAACCCTAAATCACGCAACAGCGCGCTGTTTGCTCCGGTTGCGATAACTGCCAGCGCGCAGGAAAGCGGCTCACGTCCTTGCAAATGAATCTGCACGGTGCCATCCGTTGCCCGGGTGATCATCTCAACCCAGGCATGCGGGAGAAAAGTCGCTCCGGCTGCAAGTGCATGTTGACGCACCAGATCATCAAAAATCAAGCGCGGTAAGACTAGAATGTAGTCAGGTAAGCCATTAAGGTGATCGAGCGACAGCGGGTACGTAACTGTATCAGATTGGCGCAAAGTAATCGCGTTACAACGATAGGCGCGCTTTTCAATTTCGGTGATCAGCCCCATGATGGTTAGCATCCTCAACGCGCGCGGCGTCAAACCATCACCACAAGTTTTATCGCGCGGAAATTCGGCTTTATCCAATAAAGCAACCTTCAGACCACCACGCGCCAGATAGTAAGCAGTTGCAGAACCAGCAGGACCTGCACCGACAACAACGACATCAAACAAACAAGGAGAATTTGAAGGACTCATAAGATGATTATATACAAAAAGTAAAGAAATCAGATATAAATTCTGCAAATTTCAGGTCCTGGTAAGCTTGACTTTTACAATTTGTAAGAGTAGTATTAAAAAAACAAAAAAATACCTAAAAATGGGTGGCAGTGTACATGGATTTCTTCACGAGCAGGGGGACAATTACAGTGCGCCAGATTAAAGAGCCTTTGACATGCCATCGTCTGTCGCCCTATAAAGGATGGTTCCTATGGCTCGACGGGTTCGCTTTCCGCGTTATGGCGCTTTGCAATTGACATTTGCAGTTATCCTTTCTACAACTCTTCTTATGAGCTTCATCAGCCCTGTTGTGGCGCAAATCCTGCATACCATCGCCTGGGAGAATCAGGGATTTGCTAATGGAGCGGCCATTCCCAGCGGCACAACGCTAACCGCAAGCACATCCCCTGCTGTTTCGGGAGCGCTCACAGCCACTCTGACATACAGCACCAATGGGACCTATACCGTTGCACCCACATTGACTTTCAATTCAGGCGTGGTTGGTGCACATACAGGTCTTCTGTTTATCAGTTATGAGGTTGGGGCAAATCCAAATCCCGCCACGCAATTTGTCACTTTCACCCTATCCTTCTCACGCTCTGTGTATGGACTGTCGTTTGATCTGCTGGACATTGACCGCCGAGGCGAAGCTACTAGTTGGGAAGACGCGGTGATTGTGACATACAATGCTGGTATCAATGTACGCAGTATACCGGCTGTGTACACTCTGGCAGGTCCCTGTGTGGCAGAAGGCACCGTTTTGACAGCAAATGATGGTTTTGTGGGTAACAGCACGAACAATCCTGGACTCTGCATCAATGGCAACAATGACGCTCTGGCAAATGGCAATGTTCGCTTTAATTTCGGCAACATACCTGTATCCTCCATCACCGTCCGTTACAGCCCAGGACCAACCGCACCCAATCCCTCTGGTGAACAGCATATTGGAATCTCCGACATCACATTCACCATGAGCGATTTTGGCGATGCCCCAGCCAGTTATGGAGATGCTTCTCATGCCTTACCCACCACGATCAGCAACTATCTTGGCAGCGTAACCCCAGATGCCGAACATACCAGTCAGTATAGCGCAGACGCTCTGGGGGACGATAACTCAGGTAGCAATGACGAAGATGCCCTGGTTAGTGACTCCAACGGTTTTGTTACCTTACCCACCCAGCTCCACACCGGTTTAAGTGGCAGCACTTATATCCTGAGTGTGCCCTGTACAGGCACCGGCAACGTGGCAGGCTGGATTGACTTCAACATTAATGGCAGTTTCAATGCGGGTGAACGTGCGGCTGGTTCTTGCAGCGCCGGCAACGCTGTACTCAACTGGACCATCCCAGCGGATATTAAAGCCGGGTCAACTTACATGCGTCTGCGCATGGCAAGCGACGCTGCCCAGATCGCCAATCCGACCGGCGACGCAGCGAGCGGCGAAGTGGAAGATTATCGTCTCAATATCCTGGCGGCGGTGCGGGTGGTGAAGCGGTTAATCCCCCCTGCTGATCCGGGCCGCTTTAACCTGCAACTGACTGGAACTCCGACCCCAGTCGTTCCGGGTGGATCAAACAACCCAGCCCTCAACGCAGGCGATGGTGATAGCACAGGATGGCTGATTGTACAACCTGGCGTCACCTACACCGCTTCAGAAACCGCAGCAAGCGGCACCAACCTGGCAGATTACACCACCACATACAGTTGTGTGAATGCAGCCGGAACAACTCTTGCTACAGGGAGCGGAACCAGCGTCGGTGTCACACCCCCACTCATCGGTACTGGTCAGGAACAAACCATCACCTGTACATTTACCAATGCCACCGGCACCGATTTGTCTATCATCAAAACCGATAATCCCGACCCGGTGTATGTCAATGGGCAGTTTGACTATTACCTGAGCGTAACCAACAATGGTGGAGTGGATGCCGTGAATGTTGTCGTGAGGGATACTCTTCCAACCGGCACAACTTATGTTAATGCCGCTGGCAGCGGATGGAGTTGCAGCCATGCCGCAGGGATTGTAACCTGCACACGCCCCTTACTGGCAGCCAACGCCACTGCACCACAAATCACTGTCACTGTCACAGCGCCAGGCACGCCAGGAACGGTTATTAATCGTGTGACAGTCACCTCAGATAACCGCGACACTAACCCCAATAACAATTCCGATGATGAAGATACGCTGATCGTTTCCAGTGATCCCAATAGTTTGGTCAAACGCATCGTGGCAACCGATCAATCGTTTACAGATGGAACGGATGTTGCCATCGGTGAGATTGTCACCTATCGCGTACTGGTAACTATCCCGCCAGCAACGCTGACCAACGCACGAATGGTGGATACACTTGTTCAAGGTCTGGCATTTGTGGACTGCATCAGCATTGAACCCCAAACCCCTGATCTGACCACGTCTGTCGCCGGCGGTTTTCAAGCAATTTGCAACAACACCCCGCCAACGTTGTACACGGTGGATGATCCCGCTGGCGGAAGCAACCCGGTCAACGCCGGCCGCCGCGTGACGTTCCCGCTGGGCACATTGACCAATTCTTCCACAGGTAACGTGGGTTTGGTATTTACCTATCGTGTTGTGGTGCTGGATAGTCCGGGAAACGTAGATGGCAAAAACCTGCCAAATAATGCTGTATTTGCTTGGGATGGCGGTAGCTTGTCAGCATCCACGATCGTTTCAGTTGTGGAACCAAAATTAACCATAAACAAGATTGCCGACACAACAGTTGTCTCGCTTGGCTCAACGGTCACGTTCACCCTGCAAATTCAGCACACTGCCTCAAGCCACACCAATGCGTACGACACAGTGATTGAGGACCCGCTACCTCCAGAACTAGATTATGTAGCTGGCAGTCTGGATTGCACTGGCGGCGCTCAGGACCCTGATGTAGCCTGCGAATACATAACTGCAACGCGCACCATACGCGCCGAATGGAGCAATTTTGCATTGGGAGGCGGGAATGGACTGATCAGATTTCAGGCACGAGTAACCGCGATTCCTGCAGGCGGCATTGAGAATGCCGCAAATGTTAGCTGGACCAGTCTGCCTGGAACAGTGCCAGGACCGCTTTCACCTTATAATCCTCAATATTCGCATGAGCGCTTCCATGATCCGGGTAGCGCGGTTGACATTTATTTTGCTCAAACCAGACTCCGTCTTAATGCGAGTGCAGGAATTATCGCAGCAGGTGTCAGTGCATTGCCTGCAACCGGCTTTGCCCCCGGTCGTTGGACAGATTTGAGTCACATACCATATACTGCTTACCACACCGCTGGTGAACTACGTCTTATTATCCCCAGTCTTGGAGTTTCTGTCCCTGTTTTAGGTATCCCCCTGGAACAGGGCAATTGGAATACTGCCTGGTTAAGTAATCAGGCTGGCTGGCTGGAAGGAACGGCTTTTCCCACCTGGACGGGCAACAGCGTGCTCACCGGGCATATCTACCTGGCGAACGGCTTACCGGGACCTTTCCTTGAGCTGGAAAGCCTGCGTTGGGGTGATCAGATTATTATTCAGGCGTTTGGATCAAAGTACATCTACGAAGTCCGTAGCAATCAACTTGTTACCCCCCGCAACATCTCAATTCTCCAGCATGAAGACCACCCCTGGCTGACGCTCATCACCTGTAAAGGCTACGACGAAGACACAGATACCTATCGCTGGCGTGTAGTAGTCAGGGCAGTACTGGTTAACGCAGAGTAAAAAACGAACAACCGCAGGATAACCCTGCGGTTGTTCGTGGCTTGTCCTAACGAATAACCTCAAACTTTGAGCCCAGCGCACCACATACCGGACATTTATCAGGCGCATTTCGTTTGTGAACGTAGCCGCATACTGGACAGACATAGTAATCGTATTCGTCAAATGCCTCGCCCTTCTGAAGCATCTCTAGCGCCTCCCGGTAAAGCGCTTCATGCACTTTTTCCACCTCCATTGCATCCGAAAAACTGTTCAGCGCCTTCTGATTTCCCTCCGCTTCTGCATCTTTTATAAATTCTGGGTACATGCTGACTACTTCATAGTTTTCACCGGCTATTGCCGCTTCCAGATTCTCAGTGGTGGATTTTACACCACCCAACACACGCAAATGAGACAGAGCGTGAATGGTCTCGGCATGTGCAGCGGCACGGAACAGACGAGCAATCTGGGGGTAGCCTTCTGTATCTGCCTTTTTAGCAAAAGCCAGATAGCGCCGATTCGCCTGTGACTCACCGGCAAACGCAGCTTTCAAATCTTCAATTGTTTTTGACATGGTGCCTCCTTATTATAAAAAACATCAGTAAAAGATTAGCCTCTTAATCAAACTGAGCTTGAGTGTTTTTTCACAAGATTGTTTTACCATACTTATTGTCCACTGGCAACAAAAAAAGGTGTGGCATTAAAATGATAAACGTTCAATCTGTTAGGTTGTGCTATAATCTTTTGGGGTGATTAACTCCACCCCTTGGGGGCTTCCGTGATGTTCATTAGTCCGGAAGCTTTTTTAGACACTAACAACAGGACAATTACAATGCAGATACTCATTACCGGTGCTGCCGGGTTTCTGGGCAGCGCACTTGCCAACGAGCTTGCCCGACAGGGACACTCTGTACGAGGCTTGGACGATCTCTCTACCGGCGACCCATCTGCCCTATCGCCAGATGTTCACTTCATTCGGGGTGACATCAATGATCGTCCTAAACTCTGGACGCTACTGCAGGGTGTAGATTGTGTCTATCATTTGGCAGCACGTGTTCTGGTTGCCGAATCAGTGTTATATCCTTTTGAATATGATAAAGTGAACACTGGCGGTACGGTTTCGTTGATGGAAGCTCTACGCGATGTCGGTGTGCGGCGGGTAGTGTTCATCTCATCAGGCGCAATTTACGGCAATCAGGACACCCAGCCTGTTAGTGAGAATGCAATTCCAAAACCACGCTCTCCTTATGCTGTTTCCAAACTGGCAGCAGAGTATTACATCCGCACCATTGGCGCACTTTGGGGCATTGAAACTGTCTGCTTGCGAGTATTCAATGCTTACGGACCGGGGCAACATCTGCCGCCTGCCCATGCACCCGTTATTCCGCAGTTTCTGCGTCAGGCAGCCCAAAACGGCACATTGGTTATTCACGGCGATGGCAACCAGACTCGCGATTTTGTCTACGTGGATGATGTGGTCAAAGCAATGATCGCCGCCGGCAATGCACCCGATGTCAATAACGCTATTATTAATATCGGAAGCGGGCACGAAACCAGTATGCGTGAGCTGGTACGCTTGGTGCGCGAGGTTACCAATGGTGACCCGGAGATTGTGTATAACCCTCATTCTGATGGTGGTCCTGCCCGTTTGTGCGCGGATATTACTTTGGCAAAGAAAAAATTGGGCTATCAGCCTGAGATATCGCTGGAAACCGGGTTGAGACTAACGCTGGAATTAGATCCGCGCCTGAAAGCCAGATAGCTTACACGTTGCAATCAATACGCACCATCCGCTTTCTATGTCCCTCATCATGCCAGACAAAATCCTGCCACCCATTTTTTACGACCGCCCGGCACTGGAAGCGGCTCGAGATTTGCTTGGGATGCGACTGGTACGGCTTTTAGAAGGCTGCCGAGTGGCAGGCATCATTTGCGAGGTCGAAGCCTATCAGGGTGAAGAAGACCTCGCCTGTCATGCACGGGCTGGCAAAACCGCACGCAACGCAGTGATGTACGGCAGACCGGGGCTGGCTTATGTGTATTTTACCTACGGAATGCACTGGTGTCTAAATGCCGTCACCGGTCCGGGAACGATCCCTTCTGCGGTATTAATCCGCAGCATTATCCCTGTTGAAGGGCTAGAGATCATCGCTGTCCGTCGTTCCGGAAAACCTCCAATTCACTGGACAGATGGTCCGGCAAAAATTTGCGCCGCTCTGGGTATTGACCGGCAGCAGAACGGTGCCGATCTGTGCAGTCCCGCAGACGGTTTATGGATTGAACAGGGAGACCCGCCAGCAGCGGCATCAATAAAGAGCGGTGCCCGCATCGGCATTGCTTCCGTTCCCGAACCATGGCGCAGCCTCCCATGGCGGTTGTGGTTTACGCCATAACCGCTGCGAGAGCATTTAATCCAAAATAATTACATCCGGCTCAGTTTCTCGATAAGCGCCGGCAACTGCCCGAGATGCTCCAATTCATAATAGCCGTTTTTTGCTATTTCGCTCTCAACTGCCAGCTCATGAATCCAGGTGTGTTCATAAGGGATATATACCGCCTGCCCGCCGATTTCCAACACTGGCAGAATATCCGACCGCAGCGAATTTCCCACCATCAAAAAACCTGCCGCATCCAAACCATACCGCCTCAAGATCGTCCGATAAACTTCTGCAGTTTTGTCAGCCACAATTTCAATATAGTGAAAATAACGCGCTAGCCCCGATTTTTCAATTTTCCTCCCTTGCTCAATCGCATCCCCTTTGGTTATCAACATCAACGGATGACCGGCAGACAATTCCGCCACCACCTGTTCAGCATATTCAAACAACTGCACCTCACCACTCAGCATTTGTCTGCCGATGGCAAGAATTTCCCGCATCAAATGACCAGTGATATCCCCGCCGGAGAGTTCAATTGCCGTCTCAATCATGGATAGCACAAAGCTTTTCGTGCCGTAGCCATATATGCTCACATTCTGATATTCATTCTCATCCAGTATTTGCAAAACTTTCCCCGGTTCTTGATAAGGCGAGAGCAATTCGCCATATCGGCCCTTCGCATCCAAATATAACGTCTCATTGTGCCAGAGTGTATCGTCCGCATCAAAGGCAACGACTTCAAGTTTCATACAGTACCTCAAAGTTACCTGCAACTGCTAATCTCGCTAATTTTATGAGCACGGTCAGATAGATTATAAACCAGCCACGGCGAATCATCACAACCAACGTTTGCGTTTTTCTTTCAAATGCTTTCCAACAGGCAAAATTCATTCAAACCTCTTTCACATCGTAAACTCTCCTCTCATTTGATGACTTTCCAAAATATCTACTCTCTGGTATAAAAAGAGCGTGAGTACAAATGAAAATCTGCTGCACATGCCTGATTTTGTCTTTGACGCACATTCGCTGATCATCTTCGGGGGCGGCGGACACGGCAAAACGCTCATCGAGCTCGTGCAGGCAAGCGGGATGTTCACCGTTGTCGGCATCGTCGATGACAGCTTGCCAGCCGGAAGTCAGGTTTTAGATGTGCCGGTACTGGGGCCATCCGAGATTCTGCCGGAGCTGCACCGGCGCGGGCTGCGTCTGGCGGCCAACGGTGTTGGTGGAATCAATAATGTCGCCGCTCGCTTGCAGGTGTTTGAACTGTTGGCAAAAGCAGGCTTCACCTGTCCCAATCTGGTGCATCCACGCGCCTGCGTGGAACCCAGTGCCCGCCTGATGGGCGGTGTACAGGTGCTGGCACAGGCTTATATCGGTAGTGACTCAATCATCGGCTTTGGTAGTGTCATCAATGCAGGAGCAGTTGTCTCGCATGACTGTCAGATTGGCCAGTGCGTTAATCTTTCTCCCGGTGCATTGCTGGCGGGCGGGGTCTGTGTAAAGGATTTTGCCCAAATCGGCATGGGCGCTACAATTAACCTAAACCTGACTATTGGTAAAGCCGCACGTGTCGGTAACGGTGCCACTGTGAAAACGGATGTCCCATCTGAGGGGCGCGTTTACGCCGGCGCAATCTGGCCAGCACCAGGATTATCCGGACGTGGTCACACCAGACAGATAGAGGAGAATTCGCAATCATGAGGAGGAGCAATGTTCCGCAAGGCGAGTGAATCCCCCGCAGTCACCCAGCCGGTTGAACGCATCACTTCTGTGCTTGGACCCGGTATTAACTGGAATGGCAATCTGCGCGGCAGCGGCGGAGTGCGCATCGAGGGCGCCTTTGAAGGCGAAATTGCCGTGCGTGGGCTGGTCGTCATCGGCGAGACTGGTCGTGTCACCTGTGAGACATTGCGCGCCAACACGGTTGTAGTTGCCGGGATCGTGCGCGGCAAAATCATGGCGGAGAAACTGGAGATTCGCTCCACCGGCCGCGTTTGGGGCGATGTGGTAGCTGTTGCCTTTGCCACTGAAGAAGGTGCCTTCCTTCGTGGGCAGGTCACCATGGAAGAAACGGTTGATCTGGGACTGGAACTACCCAAACCAGCGGCAGAAGAAGTCAGCATCGAAGAGAAAGGGCAGCCCTGATGTATAAGCCCGCACACGGCCAAATCATATTTAGTTTCTCCATTGAGGCAGCATGAACACAACCCTAATTCTCACTGCTGCAGAATGGCTAGGGGTTGTCGCAGTTGCCATGCTGGCAGGCATTAGTCCCCGCCTCAAACGTCCGCCGATTGGCTTTAAATATCCGCGCCGCGAAGGATATGTGGCGCTTTCATTATTCATCCTCGTTCTGGTTCTAAACTACATGATTTACAGCGGGAGCATTGGCTTGCAAGTCAAAACTGCCCCAAGCGACAACCTGCTGACTCCGCTCTGGACGCGCCTGATGGTCGCCGCGCTCAGCCTTCTGCCCTGTCTGGCGGCTTTGTGGGTGCGCCGTCAACCTCTGCGCAGCGCCGGCTGGCGGCGCGACCTAGCCGGACCTGCAGGGCGTCTTGCGCTGGCACTCATGGTGCTGACCGTCTTTCTTCGTGGAAAATTCCCGGCTTTGCTTAACGGTATCTCGCAGTCCGAAGGAAGCGCCCTGTTGCTCTGGCTGGGTACTGCCCTTTGCGAGGAAACCCTGGTGCGCGGCTATATCCAGATGCGCTTGAATTCCTGGCTGGGCAGTCGTTTGGGGCTAGTGATAAGTGCATTGTTCTGGATGGTCTGGCAGATTCCTCGTCTAATTGGAGACTCTTCGGCATTATTCCTTACGCTATTTCTGGTATTCGTTCAGGGGCTAGTGCTGGGCTGGGTCATGCTTAAGAGCCAGCATGTGATTGCGCCGGCGCTTTACCGGGCAGTCTCGGAATGGCTGACTGTTATTCAATAATTTAGCTTACCATCCGGCTGAAAAAATCACTCCAATCCCGGAGGCTCTATGAAATACATGAACCTGTTCAGCCACACACGACGTGAAATACCCTCTGAAGCGGCTGAAGCCTCTTATCAGTTGTTGCTTCGTGCTGGTTATATTTATCCATTGGGTGCTGGCGGCTACGCTTTCACTCCGCTGGGAGAGCGCACCCTGCAGCACATTCTGGAAACGGTCCGTCAGGTATTACGTCCGCTAAACACACAGGAAATCCGTTTACCTTGCCTGCAGCCTGCCGAACTGTGGGCAAATGCTCATCAGACGCCGCTGTGTCACTTGCACCCCTCTGAACGCCAGATGGTGCTGGCTTCGTTGAACGAACCGGCACTGCTCGAACTGGCGCGCCTGACCTTGCGCTCCTACCGCCAGTTGCCTGTTTTTTTGATGCATCAGACCATACGCTGGCAGTTGGATGCACCGCCGCGCGCCGGTCTGCTGCGAGCGCGCGAGAACCCTGTACTGGAACTCTATGCCCTGACCGGCGATACTAAACTTGACCAGCGGCAAGACCCGCCCTACAACCTGCGATCCGTCATACGGCAGGTATGGAAAACCATCTTTGACCATCTTGAATTACCCGTTCAGGAAGCGGAAGCCGAGCCGGATACCCCGGCAGGCGAATTCGGGCAGATATGGATATACCCGACACCTGAAGGAGATACTGAGATTTTGTTCTGCCCTGCCTGCGGTTATGCCTCCACCGCAGAAGCCGCGCGCTTCAAACGCACCCGCCCGCTACAGGAAGAACTTCTACCCCTGCAGCCTGTCCCTACGCCGGATTGCCCCACCATTGAGGCGCTGGCAAACTACCTGAATATTCCACAATCCCGCACGGCAAAAGCCGTCTTTTTGAACGCCATCCGTCATGCGCGGGACGGCGGAGCGCCACAAAAACAATTCGTCTTTGTGGTTGTGCGCGGCGACCGTCCGGTCAATGAAACACGCCTAAAGCGACTGTTGGAGGCAGACGCTCTCGAACCCGCGGCTGAAGCCGACATCCGCGCAGTGGGTGCAGAGCCGGGTTATGCTTCGCCGGTTGGTCTGCACCGCGCTCTGGTCATTGTGGACAGCGAGATACCCGAAACGCCCAATCTTGTCGCCGGCGCCAACCGCCCCGGTTATCACCTGCTCAATGTCAACTATGGAAGAGATTATCAGGCGGGTCTGGTAGCAGACATCGCCGCCGCATGTCCCGGCGACCCCTGTCCAAAATGCGGCGAGGCTTTGCATGCCGGGCGCGGAGCACGATTAGCCGAATGGACACAATACCAGCGCAACTTTACCCGGCGCGCAAACTGTCTTTATCTGAATGAACAGGGTGAATTTGAATCATTGCGGCTTGGGCGCGGGCGGCTGGAACTGGGGCGTATTTTGGCTTGCCTGGCAGACCGGCATCATGATGAACACGGGCTGGCACTACCCTTTAGCGTGGCGCCTTTCCCTTTGCACATGGTTGTCTTGAACGGTAAAACCGGTCAGCCGCAAGCCATTGCAGCCGACTTGGCACAGCGGCTGGAACAAGCCGGCATTGACCTGCTGTATGACGACCGTGATGAAAGCGCCGGGGTCAAATTCAACGATGCCGATCTGATCGGTTTGCCCCTGCGGATCACCGTGAGTGAACGCAGTTTGCAGTCCGGCAGTGTGGAGTTTAAGTGGCGCCGCTCTACCGAACGCACGCTGATCCCGCTTGTGGAAACAGTGGATAGAGTTATTCAATATGTGAGTTCAACTTCGGAATATTCTTGTTTATGAAAAGCTGAAGAATCCGGATGACTTGCTGGCGTTTAGTCAGTACATTCACAAACGGCTGAATAAACGATAAGCAACTCTTTTCCAGCCATGCTGATTGCGTTTCCGCCATACTGAGACCACTGTCCTAGCCACAGCATATCCAATGCCAAGTGCCAGAACCAACCCAAACAGCCAGTTTCCCGAATCGCTCAAGAGAAAACTGACCGTTTCCCACTGTTCATAAAATAGATACCCTGCTCCACCATAGAGTGCTACCCACAAAACCTCCCCTGCTATATCATACAGAAAAAAGCGTGCAAAGCCGTAACCACTGCCGCCGGCGATCAGATTGGCGGGTAATGCCAACGAGGTGAGCAAAAAGCGCGTAACAAACACGGTTAATCCGCCAAAACGCCCAAACATTGCGTGCACCCGCTGCCATCCTGCCCGGCTGCCATACCGCCGCGCCACCCAGCCCTGCGCAAAACGACCCAGCGAAAAACTCAATACATCTCCCAAAACCGCACACGCCACACTCACCCCGGCGGTGAGCGGTATGTTGAGCAGCCCTTGACGGGCAACGGCACCAGCCGCGACCAGCAGGATGCTGACCGGCAACGGCACACCCGTTGCTGCCGCCATCAGTGCCAGCCCCAGCGCCGGTGTTCCCCACGATAATAAATTGCTCAACAACAGATTACTAATCGTTTCCATCTTCAGCCCGGTATTCATAACTATTGATCAAATCTGATACGTTTATCCTATCCGGCACGGATTTAAATTTCATTCAGGTCAGGTGTAGCATTTCGGAATAAGCTATGAAGAACTGGAAACAAGGTGACAATTGCGTTTTTTCATATGAGAACAGCTTACAAAATCGTAAGTAAGGTTTTACCAAAAAACAACCAACCGCATGCATTTTGTCGTAAAATATATCTAGCAAGGGAAGTGATGAGACAAAAACGGCATAAACCGGCAATTGGACTGCCTGACAGCACTCTGCTCCCGGCTGAACAGGAGGAACTGCGGCGCCGCGCGGCACAGTTGCACGCCACGCTTTACAGCATTGGCGATGCAGTCATTGGCACTGACGGTGAAGGACGCGTGGAGATGATGAATCCGGTTGCTGAAAAGCTGACCGGCTGGGAGGAAAGCGAAGCACGCGGACGCCCTCTTGAAGAAGTTTTTCACATCGTTAATGAAAAAACCCGCCGCAGAGCGGCAAATCCTGTACAGCGCGTTTTGCGTGAAGGTGTTGTGGTTGGGCTGGCAAACCACACCCTATTGATTTCCCGCGGAGGGCACGAATACATCATCGCAGATGCCGGATCGCCGATTAAAGACGAACAGGGGCACATCATTGGTGTTGTGCTGGTTTTCCGGGATATTACCCAGCAGCGCCAGCTTGAACAGCGTTACCAGCTTCTTTTCGAGCATATGCTGGACGGCTTTGCATTGCACGAAATCCTGCTTGACGAATCCGGCAAGCCCGCGGACTACCGCTTTCTGGCGGTCAATCCTGCCTTTGAGCGCATGACCGGCCTTAAAGCGCAGGACATCCTCGGCAAGACAGTGAGAGAAATCATTCCCACGATTGAAGAATGCTGGATCGAAACCTACGGGCGCGTCGCATTGACAGGTGAGCCGGCGGAATTTGAAAGCTACAACCAACAATTGCATAAATTCTTCCGCGTCTCAACGTTTTGCCCCGCGCCCAGACAATTTGCCTGCATCTTTGAAGATATCACTGAAGCCAGACGCAATGAGCACAGGCTGAAGGAAAGCGAAGAGCAATTTCGCTTGCTGGCGGAACATGCACAAGACCTCATCTACCGCTATGAGTATTTTCCCCGGCGCGGTTTTACCTATGTGTCTCCCTCATTCACCCACGTCACCGGCTACACCCCGGAAGAATACTACGCCGACCCCGATCTTGACCTCAAAATTGTCCATCCCGAAGATCGCCCCCTTTTTGAGCAATATGTCCTGAGCGATAAAATTTTTGATAAGCCGTTTGTAGTTCGCTGGATACGTAAAGATGGGCAAATCATTTGGACTGAACAAATCAATATCCCTTTTTACGATGAGCAGGGAAATTTAATCGCCTTGCAGGGTATCGCCCGCGAGATTACCGACCGCAAGCGAATGGAAGAAGCCCTGAGGGAAAGCGAAGCGCGCTTCCGCCTGATGGCTGAAAACGCCCAAGACCTCATCTACCGCTATGAGTTTGCCCCACAGCGCGGTTTCACCTATGTTTCCCCCTCCGCCACGCGCATCACCGGCTATACCCCCGAAGATCATTATACTGACCCTGATCTGGGTCTTAAGATTGTGCATCCCGAAGATCGTCCCCTGTTGGAACAATATTTTCAAGGCGGCGGGGTCTTTGATAAACCGCTCACGCTACGCTGGATACGCAAAGACGGGCAGATTATCTGGACCGAACAGATCAACACCCCAGTTTATGACGATCAGGGCAACCTGATCGCCATAAACGGTGTTGCCCGCGATATCACCGAGCGAAAAAGAGCGGAAGAAGCCCTGCGCACCAGTGAGCGGCGTTTATCCCTTTTCATGGAAAATTTACCCGGCGTGGTCGTCATTCGAGACACTCAAGGTCGCTATGTGTACATGAACGAGGCATGGGAACGGGCAATGAGCCTGCGTCGGGAGGATTATCTTGGCAAGACCCCATTCGAAACGTTTCCACATGAGGATGCCGTTAAATTGTTGGAGGATGATCGGCGTGTACTCGAAAGTGGACAGCCTCAGATCGCCGAAATCGAACTGCATCACGTGACCGGTTCACGCTGGTGGTTGGTTAACCGCTTCCGCCTCGACGACGATGCCGGAAAACCAGCCTATGTAGCGGCTCTTTACGTGGACATCACCGAACGTAAACAGCACGAGCGCCTGCTTAAAGCGCAGGCACGTGTTGCTCAAGCGTTGGGTGAAACGGTTGAATTGCGTCCCTTGCTGGAACGTCTGCTGGAAGCTGCCCGCCATGCCATCCCCGTCGCCAACAAAGGCAGCATTTTGCTAGCCGAACCGGATGGCACACTACGAATTTATGCTACCATTGGCTACCGTGACCCGCGTGTCTATGATATCGCCTTCGTCCGCGATTCGGGATATGCCGCACTTGCTGCCCGCCAGCGGCGCGCGCTGCTCATCCCCAATGTGCGTGATTACGGTTCGACTCGTTATAACGGCGAAGTGGAAGAAGCACGTCAGGTGCTCAGCGCCGTAGCTGCACCGTTGATCGTAAAGGACCGGTTGATCGGCGTCATCACTCTGGATAATACCCAACGCAAAGCTGCCTTCAACGAGACGGATATGCACACATTAGTCAGCTTTGCTTCAACTGCCGCGCTGGTTATCGAAACCAGCCGCCTGCTCGAAGAAACCCAGCGCCGTCTGAGAGAATTAAGCGCTATGGCACAGGTTTCCACTGCACTGCGCGCCGCCGAAACGCGCGCCGAAATGCCAGCAATCATTCTGGAACAGGTTTGCAGTCTGCTGGAAGCTGGCGGCGCCGCACTGGAAAAGTTTGACCCCGCCAGCGGTGAAATGCTGGTTGAACTGGGAGTTGGCATTTGGTCACCAGTCACTGGCGACCGTATCCCGCCCGGCGGTGGCATCAGTTACGCGGTATTAGAAAGCGGTCAGCCGTACCTGAACAATGATGTCACCACCGATCCGCGCCTTTACCGCCCGGAACTGATCGGCGAAAACCGTGCAATTGCCGGTTTACCACTCAAAGCAGAAGAAACGATTGTTGGACAATTATGGGTCGCCAGAAATAAAGCCTGGAGCGAAGCAGACCTGCACCTGCTTCATGCAGTGGCTGAAATTGTTGCCAGTGCCCTGCAGCGCGCCGAACTGCACGAAGAGACACAAAAACAGTTACACATACAACGCGCCATACGAACGATTGACCGCACTATCATCAATAGCCTCGACCCGCAGCTTGTCTTGAACACTATTGTAGAGGAAGCCGCTGCGCAGCTCGAAGCAGATGCTACCGAGATACTGTTTTTTAATTCGCAAATGCTATTGCTTGAACCTGCTGCCAGCTACGGTTTTCACACCGATCTTGCAAACTCCATCCGCTTTCCATTAGGTAGCGGATATGCCGGCAGCGCCGCCCTTGAACGCCGCACTATCAGCATTCCCAACTTGCTGAGTGAGCCGGAAAGCAATGCCTCCGGTGCCGCGATGGCTAAAGAAGAAGGGTTTGTCTCCCAGCACGTTACCCCCCTGACTGTCAAAGGCGAACTCAAAGGTGTCCTGGAAGTATTCCACAGGCGCCCGTTTGCACCCGACCAGAAATGGCTGGAACTGTTTGAAGCCTTTGCCAATCAGGCTGCCATCGCCATCGAAAATGCTAGCTTAATGGAAAAACAGCGCAACACTCTGCTGGAACTTCAATTGGCTTATGATGAAACGCTGGAAGGCTGGTCGCGCGCCATGGATCTACGCGACCGTGAGACCGAAGGTCACGCTCAGCGAGTCACAGAAATGACCCTGCAGATCGCGCTCGCCATGGGGCTTTCCGGCGATGAGTTGGTGCACATTCGACGCGGTGCACTTTTGCACGATATCGGTAAGCTGGGTGTACCGGATGAAATTTTATTCAAGCCCACGCCTTTGACCGAGCGGGAATGGGAAATCATGCGCCGCCATCCGCAGTATGCTTATGAAATGCTCCTGCCCATTGAATATCTGCATCCAGCGCTGGACATTCCCTACTGCCACCACGAAAAATGGGACGGCACCGGCTATCCGCGCGGTCTAAAAGGCGAGGAAATCCCGCTCACTGCACGCATTTTTGCCGTTGTTGATGTATATGACGCTCTTATCAGCGACCGCCCTTACCGCCGTCAGTGGTCGAAGGAAGAAGCCCTGGAATACATCCGCGAACAAGCGGGCAGACACTTTGACCCCAAAGTGGTTGAGGTATTCTTGCAGTTAATTAGTCAGGGGAAATTTTAACTCTCAGCCGTTCTTTGCCGATGCCCTATTCGCACAAAATGCAACAACGTGCCCCATTTTCTCAACAACAGACAAATTGTATAAGGTTCAAACAGGATTGACATTGCATTCTATGGTTAAAAACCTACAATTGTGACTGTAGATATGACCAAAATTCTGGCAGGAAAAAGAAATGACTTCCGGTTGGACAATTCAAAATAAAATCGTTTTGATTACCGGCGCGACCAGCGGCATTGGCAAAGAGACTGCACTAGAATTAGCCCGCAAAGGAGCAAAGGTGGTAATTCATGGGCGTAACCCTGAAAAAGTCGCTGCAACCGCTCTAGAGATTCGAGAAACGACTGGCAACACACAAGTGGATACACTTACCGCCGATCTTTCCAGCCAAAGCGAAATCCATCGCATGGCAGATGAATTCCTCAGCCATTACGATCAGCTTCATGTGCTAATCAATAATGCTGGGGCAATTTTCATGAAGCGCCAGTTGAGCATTGATGGATTGGAAATGACCTTTGCGCTGAATCACATGAGCTATTTTATCTTGACCCAAAGGCTGTTACCCCTTCTGAAATCCAATACGCCAGCGCGCATCATCAATGTGTCATCCGCTGCCCACTTTGGCGCCACGCTCAACTTTGACGATTTACAAAATATGCATGGATATAACGGGTGGAAAGCATATTCACAATCCAAGCTTGCTAATCTTTACTTTACATATGAGCTGGCGCGTCGTTTAGAAAATAGCGGGATAACCGCTAACGCTTTGCATCCGGGATTTGTTGCTACCGGCTTTGGGAAGAACAACGGGCGTTTGTTAAACACACTTTTCGCGTTCAGCCAACTCATGGCAGTTTCACCACAAGAAGGAGCCGAAACCTCTATTTACCTTGCCAGTTCGCCTGAACTGGATGGGGTTAATGGCAAGTACTTTGTCAATAAACGAGACGCACCTTCATCTCCGATTTCGTATAATGAGCAAATCGCAAGAAGGCTCTGGTCAGTTAGCGAGCAACTCTGCTGTCCATTGACCGTGGATAACCCAACAGCAGTTTGATGAAGCTAAACAATCAAACAACCGCTTGCATTGCTGAGAAATGATCCGTTTGTAACACAAAGGTCTCTCGGCAAAGCAAGCGGTTTTGCCATAACACCAATCAGCCTTTGGCGCGCTGCTCAAGCAATGTGATCAAAGGATTTACAAACATCATGTTCATCCCGCCCGTTCGCCGCTGACCAGCAGCCGGCGTCCGCTGGACACCGCTCTGTCCGCCGGCATCCGGCGGCGGCCCCATCATGTCCGGCCCGCCCATTGGAATCATACCTGAGGGACCTCCACCCGAACTTTGCGAGCGTTGGGCGGTGCGCGTGGCGATGTCACTTTCGCTCATGATTTGACCGCCTGCCATAAATCCGCCTTCGATACCCAATTTCTGCATCAAAGCCTGTGTCGCTTCCGGTGTGATGTCCATATCCCGGATCGCCTGCAATTGCTCGGCAGTCATAGTTTCCTGTATCTGGTCATACAGCGCCTGGATTTCTGCCTGCGAGGCGGTATCACTCGTGCTAAGGCTTTTCACGGCTTTCCAGAGCGGGAGCAGTGCTTTTGCCTGCGCGGTGGTCACTGCCAGTTCGGTATCTTCCAGCATCAGGGTGCCAACTGCAAGTTTGATTTGCAGAGCAGTTTGGGCTGTGTCGGTTGTTTGCGTTGCCTGTTTGCTCCATGGGAGCTGAAACGTACAGGCTGCCACAGAAACCACAAGGATAGGTAGAAGATATAACCAAAAGACTCTCTTATTCATCACTTTTTCTCCAAGGTAAAAAGATTTTTCAGAATTATTCATGCCGCAGTGCTTCGATTGGGTCAAGCTGAGCGGCGCGCCGCGCCGGCATGTAACCGAAGAAAATGCCCACCAGCGCTGCCGATGCAAAGGACAGAAGCAGCGAATACGGGACAATCACCGTGCGCATATCGCTGAGCGCCCCAAACAGGATGGACCCGCCAATACCCGCCAGGACACCCAGCACCCCGCCCAACAGGCTCAACATGAGCGCCTCGGAGATGAATTGAATCTGAATGTCGCCGGGCGTGGCACCCAGTGCCTGGCGCAGACCGATTTCGCGCGTCCGTTCGGTCACGCTGACCAGCATGATGTTCATAATGCCAATCCCGCCGACAATGAGCGAAACCCCCGCCACCCATGCCAGCAGTGTACGGAAAGAACTGGTCGTGGATTCGCGCGCTTCAATGATGTCTGCCTGTGTGCGAATGGTGAAATCGAGTGCATCCAGGCTGACATCATGCCGTTTAGCGAGCAGCAGGGTGATCTGCGAATTTACCTCGTCCATGTTGGCATTGGGTTCCACCGAAACGATGATCTGCCGCACCCGGTCGCCAATCATCCGGGCAAACTGCGAAGGGGTAAATTTCTTGAATACCACCGTTATCGGTGTATAAATCAACTCATCAAAGTTCACCCCGCCGGAAAGCCCCTTTTCCGCCAGCACGCCAATGACTGTCAGTTTAGTAGTGTTGACTGTAATGCTCTGACCAATTGGGTCTTGCTCACCAAACAATTCTTCAGCCACATCTGCGCCAAGCACCACCACTTTTTGGGCGCGCTCCAGATCCTGCTCCGAGTAAAACCGGCCGCGGCTGACTTTGATGTCCCGAACCGTTGGATAATCCGGGGTAGCCCCCAGGATGGTAATATCTTCCAGCGTCACATTACCGGATTTCACCGTGACGCTGGCTTGCTGTTCTACTGTTACCCCTGCCACACCGCTGATCTTTTCGCGGATAGCGGTCATATCATCATAAACCAGCCCTCCCTGCATTCCCCCCGGAGAACCGGGCGCCGGTCCGCCGCGGGTCATCGCCGAGCTGATAAAAACCAGATTCGAACCCAGTCCCTGAATAGACTCGGCTATGCTTGCCTCTGTGCCAGCGCTGACAGAAATCATCACGATCACCGCCGTCACGCCGATAATTACCCCCAGCATGGTAAGCAGCGAACGCAGCTTATTGGAAAGCAGGCTTTTCCAGGCAACCCCTAACAACTCCGAATAGATCATGGCTCAACTCCTTCCAGAATAGTTTGCAATGCGGCATCTGATCTCCGCACAGGATTGCCGTTCTTGCGGTCCGAAGCCAGTTTGCCATCCCGAATGTAAACAATACGCTCTGTATGGTGAGCGATATCCGGCTCGTGGGTGACCATTACAATCGTGCGCCCGCGGTCATGCAGATTATGCATCAGCTCCAGTATCTCCTCGCTGGAGCGGGTATCCAGATTGCCAGTCGGCTCATCCGCCAAAATCAACAGCGGGTCGTTCACCAGTGCGCGCGCAATTGCCACGCGCTGCTGCTGACCACCGGAAAGCTGATTGGGATAATGATGCAGACGGTTGCCCAACCCAACGCTCTCCAGCAATGCAATAGCTTTCTCCTTCCGCTCGCGGATACTCAAACGGTTCTCACGCTGATACATCATCGGCAGCATCACATTTTCCAGTGCAGTCAGGCGCGGCAATAAGTTATAAGACTGAAAAATGAAACCTAGCTGACGACCGCGGATAATCGCCAGCTCGCGGCGCGTGTATTCACTAACATCCTCCCCAGCCAGAATATACTTTCCCTCGGTTGGGCGATCCAGGCAGGCAAGGACATTGAGCAATGTGCTTTTACCCGAGCCGCTGGGGCCAACCACCGCCACAAACTCGCCGGCATGAATTATCAGCGAAATGCCATCCAGCGCAGCGACCTGAGCCTCACCGGTGCCGTAAATCTTCTTCAGGTCTATGGTTTGAATAATCGGGGTGTTCTCGCTCATGACTGCGTCTCCATTGTGCCGGTTGTAACCACATCACCAGCATTCAGCCCGCTTTTGATTTCAGCATAGGTAGCATCCATCAAACCAACCTCAACCACCTTCAAGCGCGCTTTGCCGTCACTGCCAATTACAAACACACCATATTCACCGTTTCCCAAATCACGTACTGCTTCCACCGGCACCAGCAAAGCATTCTCCGCCTTACCGCCAATGATTTCCACCGAAGCATTCATGCCAACCAGAAAAAGTGCTGGATTATCGCCTGCTTCAAGCTCCAGTTGAATGATGCCCTTCAACACCTGATAACCGCTTTCGGTTTCCAGACTGGGGTTTACCTGAATAACACTGCCTTTGAAAGTGCGGTTTGGGAGAGCATCAAAAACCACTTCTGCATCATTCCCAACGGAGACTTTATCCAGATCGGTTTCGTCAATCGAAAACTCTACCCGAGGGTGATATAGGTCCACAATAGTAATAAATGTCGAGGTGCTTACTTCATCGCCTACTTCGACCTCATCCCCAGCCTGTCCAGAAACCGAGAGGATTGTTCCGGCAAATGGAGCGCGCATCGTTGCCTTTTCAAGATTTGTTTTGGCTTTGTTATAAGCAAGTTGAGCACTGGCAAGTTCATTTTCAAGCTTTGCCAGCTCTTCGGGGTCAATGCCGCTGTTTTCCTGCAAGGTTTTCAGGGTTTCCTGTGCGGTTTTCAGTTGCGCTTCAGCCAAAGCAAGCTGGGCATGAGAAGCATCTATCTCATAATCGGTAAAACCGGCGCAATACGCATAGGCTGCATACGCCTGCGCCACACGGTTCTTTGCCGGCACAATCACCGAAAGATAATACTCTTTGCTGCCGCCGCCGTCGCCGAGCGCATCCAGTTCCCGCTGAGTTTTCATGTACGTCTCGTAATAAGCATCGGTGGTGTCCTGGTCACAGCGCGCCACACCCGGCTGCTTGAGATCCTCTTTTGCCTCTTGATAAGCTTCTTCCGCTTCTGCAACGGCAAGCTGTGCTTCCGCCAAACGGGAAGCCGCGTTTTCTTTGTATTCCCTCAAAGCCTGCTCTGCGGCTCTTAACTCAAGTTCAGCCACCTTCAGCGCGGTTGACAATGTCCCGCCGTCATCCAGCTCAGCCAGCACCTGCCCCTCGCTCACCTGATCGCCAGCTTTGACATAAACTGCAGAAATCTTTCCCGAAACGGGAAAACTTAGCTCGGCTTCTCTGGCAGCGATCAGTGTACCCGTCCCTGAAGCCGAGAGCATCAGATTGCCACGCCGCACCTGGGCTGTCTGAAAGGCCGCTTGAGTTGGTGTCGCTGAGTTGCTGGCACTTTGCTTCCACAGGATACTCCCCGTCACTACTGCAAACAACGCCAGCACAGCCGACAGAATCAACCACAGTTTCCTGCGATTTTTCATCATGGTCAACTTTCTCGTTATCGTCATGGTCACTCCTAAAAAATCTCATTGGATGATTACTCTCTCACCTTCCTGTAAGCCGCTGCGCACCTCTACAAAAGTGCTACTGCGCGCACCGACTTCAATCTCGCGTTTTTCTTTCTCGCCGCTCTGGTTCAGCACGTATACGTATACAGAGCAATCGTCCTCGTGTACGGCCGCAACGGGAACCAGCAAGACATTGCTTGCCTTTTTACAGGAAATATCTACCGTTCCGCTCAATCCCAAAACCAGCGTTTTTTGCGGGGTCAGCACGGCGTTTTCCAGTTTCACCAGCCCCTCCAATACATTCACATTGCCCATCGCGACAAGAACCGGAGAAACTTGTGTCACAATACCCTCAAACCCCCGCCCTGGGATGGCATCAAAGGTCACTTCAGCAGAACATCCCCCAGCAAAACTTTGCAAATCAGTCTCATCAATGTACACCCGCACCAGCGGATGTTCCAGATCAGCTAGAGTCAGGAAAACCACCTCGCCCTCGCTCTCATCCGCGTTTCTTCCTGTAACTGCTTCGCCTTCATCTGCATTGATGGCAATGACCGTGCCATCCATCGGGGCGACCAGTGAGGCGCCTTCCAATTCTGCCTGAGCCTTTTTCAATTGCGCTTCGGCATTTTTTACCTCCGCCTCTGCAATCGAAACCTCATCCGGATCAATCCCCGCATGAGCCAGTAAATCCTGATACGTCTTTTCTACCTGACTCAGGTTTGCCTCAGCCAGTTTCAGATTGGCTTCGGATTCGAGTATTTCCTGTTCGGTATACCCCTGACAATAGGTAAGGTTGGCATAAGCCAGATCACGTTCTTTGCGCATCGGCGCCAGCGTTTTGAGGATGTAATCCGTGCCATAACCAGTTTTACCGCTTTCCAGATAGTCCTCCCAGATATTCACGTTGTTCTGTGCATTGACGTATTTGTAGTAATAAGAAACAATCTGATCTTGAGAACAGCGCGGGACACCTTTCTGGCGCAGGTTCTTTTTTGCTTCCTCATAGGCAGACTGAGCTACTGCTCGGTCCGCAAGAGCCTGCGCCAGACGTTTATCCGCTCCATTCAAAAGTTCACTTAAAGCCTGCTGCGCCTCTTGCAAAGCAAGCTGTTTTTCCTGAACATTGACTCTCAGCTCATCTGCTTCCGCCAAAACCGCCAAGACCTGACCAGCAGAGACCTGCTCGCCCACGCGAACCTTCAGCTCGCCTACTGTGCCAGACACAGGAAAACTCAAATCGGCGCTCTGACCAGCAATCAGCGAACCGGTTCCACTGGCAGTCAGGGTTAGATCACCGCGCTGGACAGTGGCAATCGAATAGGATGGCGAGCTGGTTTCAATAGTCGGTCGCTGCCAGATTGTGCCTATTTTCAACCCTACAACCACGAATATACCCAGCACACCAGCCGCCAACCAGGGCAACTTTTTTGACATAGGCAATGTAACTCTCATGATTGCTTTTGCCTTTCCAAAGCGTCTTAGGATTTCGAGGTAGAGAGCAGACCAGTGGAAACAACTTCACCTTCACTCAAACCGCCGGTAACCTGCACAAATACATCCCCGATTAATCCAACTTCAATCTCGCGTAGCTTGAGTTTACCGCCGCTATCTACGACAAAAACGGCATATTCGCCCTCACCCAGATCACGCAGTGCCTCAACCGGTATCAACAGCGCGTCGTTTACCTCCTGATGAATAACCTCGACCGTTGCGCTTAAACCCAAAGGCAGAGATTTCAGCACTTCAGCAGTCCGAACATCCAGTTCGATCAACCCTTTCGCCATCTTAACCTGCTCGCTAGTGACCAGCTCCGGTTCAACATTCACCAGTTCACCGCTAAAGGTATCATCAGGCAGTGCATCAAAAACCACCTCGGCGCGGCTGCCGGGGATGAATAGATTCAAATCGGCTTCATCCACCAGCACTTCTACCTTAGGTTGACTGAGATCAGAAATGGTGATGAAAGTACCCGTTCCGACCATAGCCCCTTCACTGGCTGCCAGATATGTGACCGTGCCATCTATCGGTGCGATGATTGTTGCACCCTCCAGATTCAGTTTTGCCTGCGCCAGCTTTGCCTCCGCCGATTTCAACCGGGCTTCTGCCAGCGCCAGCTCATCTGGATCAATGCCGGATGCATCCTTCAAGGTGTTGTACGTAAGCTCGGCTTTCTTCATCTGCACTTCAGCCATCGTCAATGCTGCCTGCGCTTTGTTTTTTTCTCCTTCCGTGTAAGCAGTGCAATAACTGTAATTCGCCAGCGCGGTGTCATAATCGTTCTTGGCGTCAATCCATTCATCCGATCCATATAGCTTTTTGCCCAAATTATCACGGGCGCGCTCGAGCGCCGCAGCATACTTCTTGTTCACCTCCTCACTGCACCGGGCATACGCCGTTCGCTCATAAGCTTCCAGCGCGTTCTCATAATCAGACTTTGCCAGCACCCAATCTTGATATGCCTGCGCCAGCGCTACCCCCGAGCTTTCCTGAAGTTCTTTTAGGGTTTGCTGTGCCTGTAAATATTCAAGCTGTGCGCTGGCAACTTCCGCTTCTAGTGATTCCCGGTTTCCCAACCGCGCCAGCACCTGCCCGCTGGATACCTCATCGCCTTCACGAACATTTAGCTCAGTCAGCGTCCCCCTTACAGGAAAACTCAAATCCACATAGCGGTTAGCAACCAGTTTCCCGGTGCCAGTAATCGAAACCCGCAGGTCACCGCGGCGTACCGTTGTTGTTTGAATGGCAGTGTTGGTATCATCGGCGGCGTCCTGAGCAGAAGCCCCAGTGCCGTGCAAAACATACCAGCCGCCTGCGCCCAACAACAACACAACAGCAAATATCACCCACCAGAAACGTTTTAGCCAGCTCAATCTTTGCCAGCTCCAAAATCCATTTTTTCTCATGAAAACCCTCCCGGGTTGGTGAAATACGGCAATCTAAGCGATCCAGCGGCAAACCATACGAAGCCGTTGCATAGATACGGTGATAATATCCATTGCGGATTTAGGAATGATTTAGATAGGATTGATTTTTGAAAAAAAGTTGAATTCGAAGATTTAGTCAGGGTATACTGTTTCTACATCAAATCTAAATAACTCCATGATAAGCTTGGCAAGATTTAGGTAAACAACCGAAGGAAATGGTATGGCTGAAACAATTCTTGTCGTAGATGATCAATCTAGTGTACGGCAGTTATTGCAGGAATATTTGAGCGAGCAGGGTTTTCGGGTCCTGACCGCCAGCGATGGGCAAAGTGCGTTGTATATGGCGCGCCATGAACAACCCGATTTAATCCTGCTGGATATTATGATGCCCAAAATGGATGGCTATCAGTTTTTGCGTCAGTTCCGGCAGGAACGCCAGACGCCAGTCATCATTATCACCGCCCGAGAAGAAGAAACCGACGCCGTGCTGGGTCTGGATATGGGCGCAGATGATTACGTTGTCAAACCGTTTCGGATGAGAGAGTTAATAGCTCGAATTCGTGCCGTCCTGCGGCGGGCAGATGAAACTCCCGAAAAAATGGAGTATTTACATGCCGGTGAGATCACTTTAGATGAGCGTACCCACACCGTTACTGTCCGAGATGTTCCGGTATCACTGACACCGCTCGAATTTGACTTGCTGGCAGTTTTGATGCGTTCCCCAGGAAGGGTTTTTACCCGTGCCGAGCTGGTGGATCGTCTTTTCAACAGCGGTTTTGCTGGGCTGGAAAGCACTCTCAATGTACATATCCGCAACCTGAGACGCAAAATTGAGGACAATCCGGCAAATCCGACTTATATAGAAACGGTTTTCGGCGTTGGATACCGCTTTCGCAAACCGGATTGAATAACATGCTCAAATCTCTTTACTGGAAACTTACCCTTGCTTTCATGCTCGTGGCTTTTATCACTGCCGGGCTAGTGGCAGTATTCATTCGCATCACCAGCACCGACCGCCTGCTGAAACTGGTTATTGACCAGCAGCGCAGCAATCTGGAACAGGTGCTTACCGACTACTATGCCACTCGCGGATCATGGGATAACATTGCCAATGACTGGTGGGAAATTCAAAAAGAGTTACCCTTTAACCCTGCCCGCAATGAGCAGACAATGAGAATAATTGTTGACAATCAAAATCCTCCCCCGGGCATTCCGCCGGGTTCAACAACCCCACAAGTGGAAAACGTTATCGTAATCAACGGCAATCCCCGCCCTGAGCGGCGCAGTCTGTTTGGGCTTGCCGATTCGCAGGGCAGGGTGATTATTCCCATTGAGCCGGACTATCCCGGTAACACAATCTTGTCCCGCTCGGTTCTAGATTCAAGCACACCGATTGTCGTCAACGAGAAAGAGGTCGGTTACATCCTAACTGCGCGCCGAATGCCGGGATTCAACCCAGCCGAGGCGCTCTTTATCCGCCGCACCAACGAGGCTCTCTTACTGGCAATACTGGGTGCTATGCTGATTGCACTTCTGGTCGGTATTTTTCTGGCGCGCACACTGACCCGCCCACTGCAGGCACTCACGCAGGCAGCACAGAATATCGCTCAGGGACAACTTGAACAGGAAGTTAAAGTCAATTCGCAGGATGAAATCGGTCAGCTCGCCGAGGCATTTAACCGCATGAGTCGAGAAGTTGCCCGCGTAAACCAGCTTCGCCGTCAGATGACTGCCGATATTGCCCACGATTTGCGAACGCCGCTCACCGTGATCGCCGGATATGTCGAATCCATGCGTGACGGCATCCTGCAACCAACGGCGCAACGCTTGTCGTTGATTTATGGAGAAATCGAGCGCCTTCTCAATATGGTTGGCGACCTGCGCATGCTCTCACAAGCTGATGCAGGTGAACTACCCATGCACCCCCAGCCGGTGTTCCCAAAAACATTGCTGGAGCGCGTTGCCGAGGTTTTTCGGCATCACGCCGAGCAAAAACAAGTCTCACTACTGGTGAACACAGATGACAATCTGCCCGAAATCAAGGTAGATGAAGCGCGCATGATGCAAATCATGGACAACCTGATCAGTAACGCCTTACGTTACACCCCTGCCGGGGGCAGAATCACACTGTCTGCCCAACAGAACGCACAAACAGTGGTGTTCACCGTACAGGATACCGGAGAAGGGATTGAACCAGAAGAACTGCCCTTTATTTTTGACCGTTTTCACCGTGCCGACAAATCTCGTCACTCCGAAACGGGAGAAACGGGGCTAGGGCTGGCAATTGTCAAGGCATTGGTAGAAGCGCACAAAGGACGGGTTTGGGCAGAGTCAACACCGGGTACTGGTACAACCGTTCTGATCGAAATCCCTGTTCATACAAGCTGATTTTCAGCGAAATCTTAAAAAATCAAAAACTCTCATGATTTTTTAAGATTAACCTGTTGACTTTAGACCTCGAAAGTGTTAAACTAGCTGGTAATTAAGTTTAAAACATTGGTGTAAAGTGGTGATTAACCTTTCTTCCCTCTTCATCCTGGTTCTTATTATTGTAGTCCTTATTATTAAGGACTCTTTGTGTTCCGGGTGGAAGGTGAGAAAGGTGTTTAGTGTAGTGTAAGCCAAATCTTACCAGACCAGAAAGTAAAACCAACCGCCCGGAACACCGGGCGGTTTTTTTATTCTACCGCTCGTGAGGAAATCAATGCGATCTGACAGAATCAAAAAAGGCTTTGAACACGCACCGCACCGCGCATTGCTCAAAGCCACCGGCGTCACAGACGCCGACATGGATAAACCCTTTGTCGCCATTGTCAATTCTTATGTGGACATTATCCCCGGTCATGTCCACCTGCAGCAGTTTGGACGGCTGGTCAAGGAAGCCGTGCGCGCAGCAGGAGGTGTCCCGTTCGAGTTCAATACCATTGGTGTAGATGACGGCATCGCCATGGGACATGCAGGCATGAAATATTCACTTCCATCCCGCGAGCTGATTGCCGATAGCGTTGAAACCATGATCGAGGCACACTGCTTTGACGGCATGGTGTGTATTCCCAATTGCGACAAAATCGTCCCCGGGATGTTAATGGCGGCTCTGCGTGTCAACATCCCGGCGATTTTTGTATCCGGTGGACCAATGCCCGCCGGGCGCACCCCCGAGGGTGAAGTCATTGACCTGATCAGTGTTTTCGAAGGTGTAGGCGCATATCAAAAAGGCAACATCACCCCGCAGCGCCTCAAAATGCTGGAAGATTACGCCTGCCCCGCCTGCGGTTCCTGCTCTGGCATGTTCACTGCCAACAGCATGAATTGCCTGATGGAAGCCCTGGGTCTGGCGTTACCTTACAATGGCACTGCGCTGGCATTAACCCCCGAACGCGAAGCACTGGCACGCCGCGCCGGTGAGCGCATCCTCGAATTGATCGAAAAACAAATCACTCCGCGCAGCATTGTCACAATCGAAGCATTGGATGATGCCTTTGCACTGGATATGGCAATGGGCGGATCAACCAATACCATCCTGCACGGCATGGCTCTTGCTGAAGAAGCCGGCATCCATTATTCGCTCGACCGCATCAACGCAATCTCTGATAAAGTTCCTCACCTGTGTAAAGTTAGCCCTTCGGGGCAGTGGCACATGGAAGATGTTCACCGTGCAGGTGGTGTACCTGCCATCATGAAAGAACTCCAACATGCCAGTGGAATACTGCACCTTGAACGTTTGACCGTCTCCGGACAAACCCTACATGAAATACTGGAAGCCGCCAAAGTAAAAGATTACGATGTTATCCGCCCTCATAACCAGCCCCATTCCACCAATGGCGGTCTGGCATGTCTGTTCGGCAACCTGGCACCCAACGGCTCTGTAGTTAAGACCGGCGGCGTTCACCCGTCCATGCGTCAGTTCAGCGGACCGGCGCGTATTTACGAATCGCAGGAAGAAGCGCTGGCAGGTATTTTGGCGGGCGAGGTACAGCCCGGCGAAGTGGTCGTAATCCGCTACGAAGGTCCGCGCGGCGGGCCGGGGATGCAGGAAATGCTCAGCCCGACCAGTGCCATCATGGGCATGGGACTGGGCGATAAAGTTGCCCTGATTACCGATGGTCGTTTTTCGGGCGGTACACGCGGCGCCTGCATTGGGCATGTATCGCCTGAAGCAGCTGCGGGCGGTCCAATCGCTGCCCTGCAAGCAGGTGACATAATTGAGATTGACCTGGAAGCCCGCACCCTCAATGTTCGTTTATCACAAGAAGAAATTGGCCGGCGCCTGGCAGCGCTCCCCCCGTTTCAAGTGCGCACCCAAAGCAAGTGGTTGCGGCGCTATGCGTACTTTGTCACCAGCGCTGACCGCGGGGCAGTTCTGGACTCAAACGCAAAATCATTCTATAGGAGGTAGAAATGAAACTTACTGGTGCAGAAATTCTCTGGGAAAGCCTGAGACGCGAAGGTGTTGAGGTTGTTTTCGGCTATCCTGGCGGCGCAAATCTGCCTATTTATGACGCTTTACCAAAGTTTCCTATTCGGCATGTACTGGTTCGCCACGAGCAGGGCGCTGCACACATGGCGGATGGTTATGCCCGTGCCAGCGGCAAGGTAGGGGTAGCCATGGCAACCTCAGGACCAGGCGCAACGAATCTGGTCACCGGCATTGCAACTGCCATGATGGATTCTTCGCCCACTGTATTTATTACTGGGCAGGTGGTCAGCAAATTCATCGGCTACGACGCCTTTCAGGAAACCGACGTTACTGGCATCACTCTGCCCATTACCAAACACAACTATCTGGTAACAGATGTGCGCGAATTGGGTCATGTTGTCCGTGAAGCCTTTTATATTGCACGAACCGGACGACCTGGACCGGTATTGATTGACATCACAAAGGATGCACAACAAAACTCGACTAATTGGGAATACGATGATAGCCCCATCCAGCTTCCCGGCTACCGCCCTGACCTCAGCCCCAGCGAGAAAGACTTTCAAACCGCAGTGGAGTTAATCCAATCGGCAGAAAGACCGATTATTCTAGCAGGGCGTGGCGTATTGCTGAGCAGTGCGATGAATGAACTGAAAGAATTTGCCGAGCGCACCAATACTCCTGTTGCCATGACTCTGCTAGGGTTGAGCGGTTTTCCTTCTAGTCATCCGCTGTATCTGGGTATGATGGGCATGCATGGTGAAGCGTGGGTGAACCATGCCATTCAGAACGCTGACCTGTTGCTCGCCTTCGGCATGCGCTTTGATGACCGCGTTACCGGCAATCTGAAAACCTACGCACCCAATGCCCGCAAAATTCACTTGGATATTGATCCATCAGAGACTAACAAAAACGTCAAAGTAGATGTTGCTCTGATCGGAAACTTGCGCGATACCCTGCGTCAGTTGTTACCACGCATTCAGCCCTGCGAACATTCTGACTGGCTTTCCTTTATTGACAGTCTGAAAGGTGAAAGCGCCGTACGCGATATTCAAAATATGCCGGATAACGGCAAACTCCATGCTCCGCACGTCATCTTCGATATCTGGCGTCTGACCAACGGCAAAGCGCTGGTAGTCACCGATGTAGGACAGAATCAAATGTGGACGGCACAATACTATCATCAGGACATACCCGGTTACTTTATCAGTTCCGGCGGTTTGGGTACGATGGGATTTGGATTGCCGGCAGCCATTGGTGCTAAATTCGCTCGACCCGAGGCAGAGGTTTGGGTGGTTTGTGGAGACGGCGGTTTTCAAATGACACAGGCTGAGCTGGCCACCATCGCCCAAGAGGGTATCAAAATCAACATTGCCATCATCAACAACGGCTACCTGGGTATGGTGCGCCAGTGGCAAGAGTTTTTCTACGACAGCCGCTACACTGCAACCCCCATGCGTAGCCCCGATTTTGTCAAAATCGCCGAAGCCCATGGGCTGACTGGCCTACGCGTGACCAAACGTGATGAAGTTGAAGAAGCTGTCCAGCGGGCACGCCAGAGCAAAGAAACCGTCCTGATTGATTTTCGCGTTGAGAAAGAGGACAGCGTTTACCCAATGGTGCCGGCAGGTGCCGATTTGCATCAGATGATCCGCAGACCATTACCCAACCCTGTTTTGGAAAATATGGAAAACGATATTTGAAGGAGAAAAAGCGATGCAACATACAATAGTCGCACTGGTTGAAAATAAACCCGGTGTGTTGAATCGGGTGGCATCTCTGTTTCGACGGCGCGGTTTCAACATTGATTCGCTCACGGTCGGCCGTACCGAACAGCCCGAAATCTCGCGCATGACCATTGTCGTGGATACCGACGAGACCAGCGCGGAACGGCTGATATCTTACCTGTACAAGCTTGTCAATGTCATTCAAGTGCACGACTTGAGCAAAGTCCCCACCGTCAATCGTGATCTGGCGATGATTAAGATCAACGCAAACGATGAAAACCGCACCCACATTATGCAACTTGTGGATGTGTTCCGCGCCCGCATTGTGGACGTGTCTAACAATTCATTCATCATCGAAATCACTGGTGACGAGGAGAAAATCGAGGGCTTCATTGACGTCTTGCGCCCTTGGGGCATCATCGAAATGGTACGCACCGGTATTGTTTCAATGGCGCGGGGTGCAGCCCCTTTATACCCCAACGGTAAAAACGGCAACGGCTATCACCAAGAAACCAGAGCAGGGTTCAACCTGCCTCTCGCATCACAACCTTACAGAGGAGCATAAATTATGGCAAAAATGAGTTTCAGTGGCGTTGAAGAAGAAGTTGTTACCCGAGAGGAGTTCCCTCTTGAAAAAGCGCGTCAGGTATTGAAAGATGAAACCATCGCTGTACTGGGCTACGGTGTACAAGGACCTGCACAGGCACTAAATATGCGCGACAACGGCTTTCGAGTCATTGTCGGCGTCAACGAAGGGGGACGCTCCTGGCAAAAAGCATTGCAGGATGGCTGGAAGCCTGGGGAAACTCTCTTCCCGATGGCAGATGCTGCCCGACGCGGTACCGTCATTCAGTATTTGGTATCCGACGCAGCGCAAAAAATGACCTGGCCAGAGATTAAACCCTGTCTGAATCCGGGCGATGCGTTGTACTTCTCACATGGCTTTTCGATTGTATATAAAGACCAGACTGGTGTGATTCCCCCGGATTATGTGGACGTCATCATGGTTGCACCTAAAGGCTCCGGTACCAGCGTGCGGGCAAATTTCTTGAACGGTAGTGGCATAAACAGCAGCTTCGCTGTTGAACAGGATTACACCGGTCGTGCCCGCGAACGCACGCTGGCGTTAGGCATTGCCATTGGCTCCGGATACCTATTTGAAACGACCTTCAAGCATGAAGTATATAGTGATCTGGTGGGAGAGCGCGGTGTGTTAATGGGTGCGCTGGCTGGCATCATGGAAGCGCAATACAATGTCTTGCGTCAGCATGGTCATACTCCCAGTGAAGCTTTCAACGAAACCGTCGAGGAATTGACCCAAAGCCTGATCCGTCTAGTGGCACAAAACGGCATGGACTGGATGTATGCCAATTGCAGCACCACCGCCCAGCGCGGCGCTCTGGACTGGCTACCGCGTTTCCGCGAAGCAGTAAAACCCGTTTTTGATGAGCTCTACAAGAGCGTGGTTTCCGGCGAAGAAACCCGCATCGTTCTGGAAGCCAACAGCGCCCCCGATTATCGCGAAAAGCTGGAAGAAGAGCTGCGTCAGATGCGCGAATCCGAAATGTGGCAGGCAGGTGCAAAGGTGCGTAGCCTGCGACCGGAGAATTGGAAACGAGATTGAACCCAGAGGAGTGAACTCTTATGCAGGACAACTACGTACGGATTTTTGATACCACCCTGCGCGATGGCGAGCAGTCGCCCGGCGCAACCATGACCAGTGCCGAAAAGATTGAGGTGGCGCGGGGTCTGGCGCGGCTGGGTGTAGATGTCATTGAAGCTGGCTTTCCAGCCGCCTCGCCAGATGATCTAGAAGCCGTACGGCGCATTGCCGTCGAGGTTGGCAATGACGGCAGTGATCGTCAACCGCCAATTATCTGCGGTCTGGCGCGCGCCACCCGCAGTGACATTGACAAAGCCTGGGAAGCCGTGCGCCCTGCCGCCCGTCCGCGCATCCACACCTTCCTGGCAACCTCCGAGATTCACATGCAATACAAGCTGAAAATGACACGTCAACAGGTAATCGAACGCGTGCGCGAGATGGTGGCTTATGCCCGCAGCTTGTGCGAAGATGTCGAATTCAGCCCGGAAGATGCGGGGCGAAGCGACCCGGAATTCCTCTATCAAGTACTGGCTGTGGCAATTGAATCGGGCGCAACCACGCTCAACATTCCGGACACAGTTGGCTATACGCTGCCCGATGAATTCGGCGCGCTGATTGCCGGTATTATCCGCAATACCCCCGGCATTGAAAACTGCGTCGTTTCGGTTCATTGCCACAACGATCTCGGGCTGGCAACTGCCAATACACTCGCTGGTCTGAAAGCCGGCGCACGCCAGGCTGAAGTGACCATAAACGGCATTGGCGAGCGGGCAGGAAACACCGCCTTGGAGGAAGTAGTAATGGCACTGCATACACGCAGACCAGCGTTTGGGTTAGTCACCGGCATTAACACTACCCAGATCACCCGCATCAGCAAACTGGTCAGTAACTACACCGGTATGGTCGTCCAGCCTAACAAGGCAATTGTCGGCGCAAATGCCTTTGCCCATGAAGCGGGAATTCATCAGGACGGCATGCTGAAGTACAACCAGACTTATGAAATCATGAGTCCCGAACTGGTCGGCGCGACACAAAGTAAACTGGTGTTAGGCAAACATTCCGGACGTCACGCGCTCAAGGTTCGCCTGACCTCGCTGGGTTATTCGCTAAATGAAGAAGAGATGAATCTGGTCTTCGAGCGCTTCAAGGCGCTGGCAGACCGCAAGAAGGTAATTACTGATGCAGACCTGGAAGCATTGGTTTCGGACGAGCTTTATCAGCCGCGCGAGCTGTTTTCGCTGGATGGACTGCAGGTCGCCTGCGGCACAATGGGTATGCCTACCGCATCGGTTCGCCTGCGAGACCCAGAAGGCAACGTCCATATCCATGCCAGCATTGGCACGGGACCCGTGGATGCTACCTACAAAGCCATTGACGCCATCGTGAAATCTCCCAATATCCTGCAAGAATTTGTCATTCATGCAGTTACGGAAGGCATTGACGCACTGGGTGAGGTAACCGTGCGCATTCAAAGCACCGACTTACCTGCTACAGTAGATGCCCAAAGTGATACAGAACAGCCGCGCACTTTTGGCGGCTACGGCGCTGATACTGATATCGTTGTCGCCAGCGCAAAAGCTTACCTCTCAGCTCTTAATAAAATGCTGGTGGCTAGCGGAAAATTTGGTACACCAGAAAAGCCCGCCACTCATGCTGTCGTTCATTCACCTTAGTTTTTGAGAAAGGAACTATGCCATGAACCCCGCTTATTATTTTCAACCTCAACCTCCCGATGAATATGACTTCCCCTTTGGACATCCCAACACTATCCCAGCTGGTTGGGACCTCTCCGAGCTTTTCAAGCCAACCTCAAACGGATCGCATCCCCAAGCGGTCGACGCAAATTCACCCCTGAAAGCATCGGATACCGAGTATGGAAACACCCAAAACCCTGTTTCATAAAATCTGGGAAAAGCATGTCGTTACCCAGGAGCCAGACTCGCCCGCTGTTCTGTATATAGACTTACACCTTGTCCATGAGGTTACCTCACCTCAGGCATTCGCCGGGTTGAGAGCGCGAGGCTTGAAAGTCAGACGACCAGACCGCACCGTTGCCACGATTGATCATGGTGTTCCAACGCGCACAAACGGCGGTTCAAAGGGGCGGCTGTCTTTTGCCGATGAGTTAAGCGCCCGCCAGATACATCAGCTCGAAGATAACTGCCGCGAATTCGGTATCCGTCTCTATGGACTGGAAAGTGAACAACAAGGCATTGTTCATGTTATCGGTCCCGATCTGGGGTTAACCCAGCCCGGAATGACCATCGTCTGCGGCGACAGCCACACTGCCACACATGGCGCATTTGGCGCACTGGCATTTGGCATCGGCACTAGCGAAGTAGAGCACGTTCTGGCGACCCAATGCCTGCTCCAGTGGCAGCCTAAAGCCTGCAATGTTCGCATTGAAGGAAAATTGCAACAGGGCGTCACCGCCAAAGATGTCATTTTGGCATTGATCGGTAAAATTGGTGTTGGTGGGGGCGTAGGTTATGTATTTGAATATTCTGGTTCAGCCGTGCGCGCCATGAGCATGGAAGAACGCATGACACTTTGCAATATGTCCATTGAAGGTGGAGCACGCGCGGGGCTGGTATCACCTGACGAAACCACATTTGAATACCTAGCCGGACGTCCATACGCTCCTAAAGGTGACGATTGGGAGCGCAATCTGGCATACTGGAAAACCCTGCCGAGCGACCCCGGTGCACCATACGATCACGAGGTATTTCTAGAGGTGTCCGATTTGCAGCCAATGATTACCTACGGCACCAATCCGGGCATGAGCATTCCCATCACCGGATATATCCCCGACCCGCAGGCCATTGCCGATAGCAGCCAGAAATCTGCTTTGGAAAAGGCACTGCAGTACATGGGACTTCAACCCAACCAACCCCTGTTAGGTCATCCTGTGGATGTAGTGTTTATTGGCAGTTGTACCAACGGCCGGCTCACCGACCTGCGCATGGCTGCCAGCCTGCTCAAGGGGCGCCGGGTTGCCGCTGGGATGCGCGTCCTTGTCGTCCCCGGCTCACAGCAAGTCAAACGTCAGGCAGAGGCGGAAGGGCTGGATCACATATTTAGGGACGCCGGGGCAGAATGGCGTGAACCGGGGTGCAGCATGTGTATCGCCATGAACGGTGACCAGCTCGAACCCGGACAATATGCTGTCAGCACCAGTAACCGAAACTTTGAAGGACGGCAGGGAAAAGGCGGACGCACCTTCCTCGCCAGTCCAATGACTGCCGCTGCTACTGCAATCACCGGTCGTGTCACCGACCCGCGCACCTTCTTGAGTTGAAACATCTACCTACCAAATGGGAAAATGCAATGGAGCAGTTTACCACCCTTACTTCACGAGCAGTTCTATTACCAGTCAACGATATTGATACTGACCAGATCATTCCGGCACGCTTCCTGAAAGTAACTGACAAAGCTGGTCTCGGCGCCAACCTGTTCGCCGATTGGCGCTACCTGCCGGACGGCTCACCCAACCCCGATTTTGTACTGAATAAGGCAGAAAACCAAGATGCCCAGATTCTGATTACCGGAAACAATTTTGGTTGCGGTTCCTCACGTGAACATGCCCCTTGGGCGCTAATGGGCTACGGCTTTCGGGCTATCATCTCCACCAGTTTTGCCGATATCTTTCGTAACAATGCTCTCAAGAACGGGTTGCTCCCGGTCACTCTCGAACCTGCCGCGTATGAGACAATAATTGACTTGGTGAAGCGTGCCCCCCAAATGAATCTGACCATTAATCTGGCACAACAAACTGTTACCTTGCCTGACGGGCACTCGTTTTGTTTTCCAATGGATGCCTTTTCAAAAACATGTTTATTAAATGGGATTGACGAATTGGGGTATCTGCTCAGTCTGGAAACACAAATTACCGCTTACGAACAAAAATTTGCCTTATCGGGATAATCTTATGAAACGAATCGAAATTTATGACACAACCCTTCGAGATGGCACACAACGCAAAGATATCTCATTATCAGTTAACGATAAACTGAACATTGCCCGTCGGCTGGACGAGCTTGGTGTGGCTTTCATCGAAGGCGGCTGGCCCGGCTCAAATCCCAAAGATGCCGAATTTTTCAAGCGCGCTGCCCGCATGACCTGGAAACACGCCCGCATTGCGGCTTTTGGCTCTACCTGCCAGGCGAACAAATCGCCATCCGAAGATGCCAATATTCAGGCGTTGCTTGAAGCCGAAACGCCTTATTGCACGGTTGTAGGAAAAACTTCCATCCTCCATGTTACCGATGTTCTGCGCACCACGCGCCAGAATAACCTGCGCATGATTGAGGAAAGCGTAGCTCATCTGCGTGCGCATGGTCGGCAGGTCATCTACGATGCCGAGCATTTCTTTGATGGATACAAAGAAGATGCCGAATATGCATTGGCAACGCTGGAAGCTGCAACGCGCGGCGGTGCAGAGACCGCTGTCTTGTGCGATACCAACGGCGGCACAATGCCGTGGGAAATCGCTGAAATTGTACGCGTAGTCCGCCAGCGTTTGAACATTCCACTGGGCATTCACGCTCATAACGACAGTGAGTGTGCGGTGGCAAATTCAATTACCGCTGTTAAAGAAGGTTGTATCCAAGTACAGGGCACCATTAACGGCTATGGGGAGCGCTGCGGCAATGCCAACCTCTGCTCGATTATTCCCAACCTGGAACTTAAGCTGGGCTTGCAGGCCCTCCCGGAGGGACATCTGGTACAGCTATCCGACATTTCCCGCTATGTTGCCGAAGTCGCCAACCTGACCTATGATGAACACCTTCCTTACGTGGGCAGAGCTGCGTTCGCCCACAAGGGGGGTATTCATGTAGCTGCTATGCGGCGCAACGAAAGATCATATCAGCATATTGACCCACGCCTGGTCGGTAACCAGATGACAGTGGTGGTTTCAGAATTATCTGGGCGCGGCAACCTGCTCAGCAAAGCCGAAGAATACGGTATTCAGATTACCGATGAGGAGCAGGTCAACCGAGTACTTAAGACCGTGAAGCAACTAGAAGCACAGGGCTTC
Source organism: Anaerolinea sp. (assembly GCA_020725865.1). Lineage (GTDB taxonomy): Bacteria > Chloroflexota > Anaerolineae > Anaerolineales > Anaerolineaceae > DYEC01. The sequence goes on from DYEC01000019.1 coordinate 101,139, forward strand.
TCCTTTGAGGCGGCTGAGGCTTCGGTAGTCATGATGTTCAAACGACAAGAGAAGGACTACAAGCCACCCTTTGAACTGATTGATTTTTCAGCAGAAGTAGAGCACCGTCAGGGACGCGGTATTTTTGCCGAGGCAACGGTCAAAGTTCGTGTAGATGGTGAAGTGATCCACACAGCCGCTGAAGGCAATGGCCCGGTCAACGCCCTCGATCTTGCTTTGCGCAAAGCACTGGTGGCGCGCTACCCCAATATCAATAACTTCCATTTGGTGGACTACAAAGTGCGCATTCTAGATGGTCATAATGGGACAAATGCTACCACACGCGTATTAATAGAAACGCAAAACGGCTCAAAAAGCTGGAGCACCGTTGGTGCCAGCACCAACATCATTGAAGCAAGCTGGCAGGCACTGGTCGATTCGATTGAATACGGACTGCTGGTTTGCAATGACTATCAGGAGTAAGGACAGTTTCATGAAAGCCAACATCGTACTTTTGCCGGGTGACGGCATTGGTCCAGAGGTCGTCGCTTCTGCCCGCCGAACATTGGAAGCCATCGCCCAATTATTCCATCATCAATTTGTTTTCAGTGAATATTTGATTGGCGGGTGTTCCATCGATACCTATGGTATAGCCCTGACTGATGAAGCGCTGGAAGCCTGCCGGGCAGCAGATGCCGTCCTGCTGGGCGCGGTGGGCGGCCCAAAATGGGATGACCCCACCGCCCCCGTTAGACCCGAACAAGGCTTATTAGCATTGCGCAAAGGGTTAGGTGTCTTTGCAAACCTGCGGCCGGTGAAGGTTTACCCAAGCCTGATCAGCGCTTCTCCGCTCAAGCCAGAGAAATTACAGGGAGTGGATCTGATCGTCGTGCGCGAGCTTACCGGTGGGCTGTATTTTGGTCAGCCCAAAGGACGCAGCCGAACGACAGATGGGCGTGAGCGAGCAGTGGATACCCTCGAATACCATGAAGACGAAATCGAACGCATTGTACGTATGGCATTTCAATTGGCGCAGTCGCGTCACCAGAAAGTAACCTCGGTGGACAAAGCTAACGTACTGGAATCCTCACGGCTCTGGCGTCAGGTTGCCAATCGTGTTGCACAGGAATTTCCACAGGTCAGGCTGGAACACATGCTGGTGGATACTGCGGCTATGCGGTTGGTTTCGAACCCGGCAGGGTTTGATGTCATTGTTACCGAAAACATGTTTGGTGACATCCTGACCGACGAAGCCGCTGTCTTGAGCGGCTCAATGGGTGTGTTACCTTCAGCCTCACTAGGTACTGATGGCCCCGGACTTTATGAACCGATTCATGGTTCAGCTCCAGACATTGCCGGCAAAGGTATTGCCAACCCGATTGGTACAATTCTGAGTGCCGCTTTTCTGCTGAGGTATTCTTTAAAGCTGGAAGAAGAAGCGCGGCAACTCGAGGTAGCGGTCGAAAAAGCTATTGACATGGGACAGACAACGGTTGACCTGGGTGGGACTTACACAACATCGCAGGTGACCGATGCCATTATTCACCATCTTTTACACTGAGGAGTTGCTCTTATGGGAATAGAATCAAAGTACATCTGGATGAACGGTCAGCTTGTTGAATACGAAAAAGCGACTGTGCACTTCCTGAACACCGCCCTGCACTACGGGCTGGGGGTGTTTGAGGGGATACGCTGTTATAGCACCGAGCGCGGACCGGCGGTTTTCCGCCTGCGCGAACATATGGAACGGCTGGTTAATTCAGCGAAGATTCTCGGCTTCCGCGACCTGCCTTATAACGTCAATGAGTTGATGGAAGCGACTAAAGAAACCATCCGTGCGAATGGATTTCAAGCCTGCTATATTCGACCACTCATCTATCATCACAGCCCCAATCCCAACCTTAACCTTGACAGCGGGTATCCCATGGTTGGAATTGCCGCATGGGAGTGGGGTGCCTATCTGGGGGATGAAGCCATGGAAAAGGGTATCCGTGCCAATATTGCCTCTTTCACCCGCCACCACGTCAACATCTCGATGACCAAAGCCAAAATCACAGGAAATTATTCCAATAGCGTGCTGGCAAAGACTGAATCAGCACGTCTTGGCTTTGACGAAGCAATCATGCTTGATCCGCAAGGCTACGTAGCAGAATGTACAGGAGAAAACCTGTTCCTGGTGAGGCGAGGCGTGGTATATTCCCCGCACACCGCCGCAATTTTGGAAGGCATCACGCGGGACTCGGTTATCGTCCTGGCGAAAGACATGGGCTACGAGGTCAGGGAAGAGCCCATCGGGCGCGACCAGCTTTACATCGCCGACGAGGTGTTCGTCACCGGTACCGCCGCAGAATTGGTAGCTGTCACCGAAATTGACTTTCGCGTCATCGGTAGCGGCAAAATGGGGCCTGTTACCCGTAGCATCCAAAAAGCCTTTCACGAAACCGTGCGAGGCAAACACCCGCGCTCAGCGGAATGGCTGGATTACGTCAATCCATAACCTCGAGCCATGCTGGCTTTCCTACCCGCCCGCTTCATCTCCGGGCGGTTTTTTTTCGATGGTAAATTTATAGGATTGATTTCTCTGCTATAATCAAAAAAAGACCTATCCGAGGACTGCCAATGAGTGCTTACGATGTTGAGTTGATTACTGATTCCACCTGTGACATTCCTAAAGAGCTAATTGAGCAGTATGGCATTGAGGTGTTATCGCACTTTGTTATCTGGGGAGAAGAACAGTACCGCGACCGGGTAAGCATCTCGCCGCAGGAATTTTACGAGCGTCTAAAAACAGACCCCCGCTGGCCTACAACCGCTGCCATCTCCACCCCGGATTTTGTCAAAGCTTTCCTGGAAGCCAAGGCGCGCGGTGCAAAACAGGTTCTGGCAATTCTGATTTCCAGTGCCATGAGCCGTGCTTTTGAATCGGCACAGCAAGCGGCAAAAGAGGTGGACATCCCTGTCTATCTGGTAGATGCCAAAGGTCCAACAATGAGCGTAGGCTGGCAGGTGCTGGCTGCGGCACGCGTCCGCGAGGCAGGCGGTAAACTTGCCGATATGGTCGCTGCCGCAGATGCTGTGCGCAAACGCCTGGTACAATTTGTGCTGATGGATAGCTTGGAATATCTGGCACGCGGCGGGCGTATTGGCAATGCGAAACGCTGGATTGGCACCGTGCTGCAAATCAAACCGCTGGTTTCCATAAATCATGAGAGTGGATTGGTCGAACCTGCTGCTACACCGCGCACCCGCCAGCGCGCCATTGAAACACTCTATCAAATGTTTTTTGAACGCTTGGACGTCACTCGTCCGCTACACATCGCCGTATTGCACGGCAATGCTCTGGAAGCAGCCCAGCAGCTTGCCAAACGCATCCAGAATGAATTTCACCCGCTCGAATTGCTCATCAATATCACCGGACCAGTCCTGGGCATCAACACCGGACCTGGCGCATTGGCATTATGCGGATACAATGAGTAACGGAAAAGAGGTGTTCCATGGCTGTTCACAATACCCCCGAAGAACGAAAACTGATCCAGCTAATCGGCCAAATGCCACTTTCTGCGGAACAAAAGCAAAGCTGGACGGACACCATTCGTGAATACGGTTTGAATGAGGAATTGGCGGAGGAAATTCGTCAGAAGCTGATACAAATCCCAGAAGGGGAAGACGAACCTGCCAAAGCTCGCCGCGCCCGCTTAGCCATTGAGTTGACTCATCTGGTCAAGCAATGGCGCTTTTCACAGCAATCTCGCCGTTTCAACAAGCGTTAAACGCAGCCGATAAAAATCAAAACACTGGGGCATTTTTCATCCTGCTGCCCCAGTGTCTTTAAATTCCCCAAACAACAAAGCTTAAGACTCTTACTTCACCATCACCGGCTTGAACCAGATTGCCCAATCCTGTGCCGAAGAGCCATTTGCCGCTACTCCCAGGACAAACTCCACTGACTTGCCCGCCAGCGAGGATACATCAATATCCAGCACCTTGGGAGCATCCGCATATTTTATATTCCATTGTCCCAGATTCTGGAGCGAGCCGCCATCAGCGCGGTAATTCAGCTGGAAGATAACATCACACGCTGTCCCACCATTCAAACACCCTAGCGTCGTCTGGAACCGCCAACCAGATTGGACATCCAGCGGCGGGAATTTTCCCGTGATGGCGCCATCATCTACCCATTGCGGATGAGTTTGCAAAGCGCGCCCGCTGTATGTCGTACCATTTTGCAATGTTGGGTTATCCCGACGAATGACAAACCCATTGGCGTCCGCGTCGGTTCCCGGGCAAGGCAAAACGCCCGCACCAGAAATCCACTGGGCGGCACAGTAGTTGTTAGCAAAGTCATAAATCAGCATCGAACCGGGTGCCGGCGTGGTAGCCGTTGGGGAAACCACTTCAATTTCAACCCAGAAAGAGACATTGCCTGCCGCTCCAATACCAAAGGTTGCTCCAGCGGCATTGCGCAATTTCCAGAACCCTTTATACTTTCCCGCCGAAGCCGGTGCTTTCAGGTTTACCGAAAGATCAACCATTTGTCCCGGCACTACTGTAGACGGTATCGGCACGGAAACCGGCCCGCCCATGCTGTCACCGCTGTCAAAAATAAGTGCATATGATGTGTTCCAGGTACAGGAACCATTGTTCTGCAAACGCCATGTCTTGGTAAAAGTTTGATTCGGACTAAATTTAGTTCCGTCCGGCACGGTAATATCTGCAATGAATAAAGCCCGGTCACAGGGGATATAGACCGCTGTGGCAGTAGGCGGTATGCTGGTTGCCGTCGGGATAAAGAGCGTGGCAGTTGGCGGAATAGTTGGCGGCGCTGGTGTACTGGTTGCCAGCATTGCAGCCATGGTTAGCTGTGCTGAGACCGTCTTCGCCGCCACTGTCAACACCGATTCGGTGGGTGTACGGGTAGCTGCCCCGGCACGCGGCAGATTGCAGGCGCTCAACAACAGTGCACCCAGCAACACCCAGAAAACCAGTTTTCGAATATGGGACATGTCAAAACATCCTCCTTTAGCTTCGAGCATTTCTTTAGTATCAGAAACTCTCTCAATTTTTCTCATTCTAATACAAAAATGCCCGTTTCATGCTCAGAAATAAGCCATAACATTTACTATAACGTTACAAGAAGCCCAAAAGTTCCTTCAGAGGTGCTTTAGCATATACAATTCACCCATATGGAAACCACGCGCTGCATAATACCTGCGCGTTCCAACAGCCGCAATTACCGCTAAACGGCGAAAACCAGCCGCGCGGGCAAGCTCTTCCGCTTTCTGAAGGAGTTGACTGCCAAGACCAGCATGTTGTGCCACGCCCGGTTCTTCTTCTCCGACGCGTAGCGACTGGCCATAAATATGTACTTCGCGTACCAGCGCCGCGCCACTCAGTTCCTCGATACCCGTCTTCAGCGCGTTGGATTCAGGCAGTGAAAGGCGCAGATAGCCGGCTATGCGATCCTCTGGGGTGACAAACTGCAGGAAGTGTTCCTCAGCCATCTTCGGATGATAGACAAAATCTTGCAGTTCCAGCCTTTCAGTAGAAATTTTCTGATTGCGTACCTCGCGGCAGCGAATGCAACGGCAACGCTGTCCGCGCCGCGTCAATTCTACCAGTACATCTTGACGCAAACTGGTGCGTTTGTTGCCTGCCACTACATGTGTTGAAGGAATATCGCGAATAACCCGGTTCACCCGACAATACTCCGGGATGGTTGGCTTCAAGTCAGCAATCAACTTGATCAGCTCTTCAGTCGAATAGGGATGATATTCGCCATTTTTCCAATGTTGATACAGCACGGTACCTTCTAGAAGCTGGGTTGGGTAGATTTTGATTTCATCTGGGCAAAACCCCAATCCATCTTGCGCCTCAAGCCAGAGTCGGGCAAAATCTTTGCGGTCTGATTCGGGCGTGGCACCCAGTAGATTGGGCATCCAGTGCAATACAATTTTGAAACCCGCTGCGCGTAAGCGTGTCACTGCTTCTAATGCCTGTTGCACCGTATGCCCGCGCCGGTTCAGCTCCAGAATCTGGTCATCCAAACTCTGTACACCCATCTGCACTTTGGTCACTCCCAGCCGCCGCAGCCATTCCAGCTCTAGTAAATTAATTTCGTCTGGCCGCGTCTCAATCACAAGTCCAACGTTACGGTGAGGAGCAGTTTCATTCCGCTGATGAGCCTCTGTCAACGTTTTGCTATCCACCCCATTCATGGCATCGAAACAACGCCGCACAAACCACTCCTGATATTGACGCGGATATGCCGACCACGTCCCGCCCAAAATGAGTAATTCAATCTTATCGGTCGGGTGCCCGACGGCATGGTAGGATTCCAATCGGGTACGTACCTGCAAATAGGGATCAAACTGGTTTTGAAAAGCCCGGGCTGCTCCCGGTTCATCCGGCAAATAACTCTTGGGCATGCGTATATCTTCCGGGCAAAAGATGCATTCCCCAGGACAGGCAGCTGGTTTGGTCAGCACCGTGACCGTCGTTACTCCCGAGAGGGTGCGCACTGGCTTCATCCGGATACGCGCCAGCAGTGCAGTGTCTTCTTCCCACTCACCACTCTCAACGAGCCCGCGATAGGCTGCCACCAGCACATGCTTGGCGATATGACCTCCGCCGGGTAAGGGGTGCCGGCGGATCGCCTGAAGCGCATCTTCACCACGGCGCACTTCTTCCAGCACTACCCGCGCCACTGCCAGCAATTCGTCAGAGTATTGTTTCGACTTCAACCAGTTTTCCACATCCATAGCATCGAATTCCTGCACTACCAGTAAACATTACAAAAACGCACAGGCAACCAATTTTCTAGACAAGCCCCAGAAACGATATAATACACAATATGCAGATAGAAACCATCCAAAAACTTCTGGAGCTTAATCGTCAATTCTACCGCGATTTTGCAGCTGCGTTTGCCGCAACGCGCCGCCGTATCCAGCCGGGGGTGCGACGTATTCTGAATATGCTCCCATCGGGGGGAAATTGGCTGGACCTGGGTTGTGGTTCGGGCGCGCTGGCAATAGAGTGGATCAGATGCGGTCGTTCGGGTTCTTACACCGGTCTGGATTTCAGCGCCGAATTGCTACAAGAAGCCCAAAACAGTCTGGAAGGGCTTGCAACGCCAGGTTTACGGATTCGCTTCATTCAAGCAGACCTCACAGATAGCAACTGGATGAGGCTATTAAGTCCGCCTGACCATTGGGATGGTGTTCTGGCATTTGCAGTTTTCCATCATATCCCTAGCAGCGCCCTGCGCCGGAAAATACTTAATCAGGTGCACACCCTGCTCAAACCCGGCGGCTGTTTAATCCATTCGGAATGGCAATTCCATCATAGTCCGCGCCTGCTGAAGCGCGTTTTACCCTGGCAAACTATTGGCCTGGTTTCCAGCGATCTTGAAGAAGGTGATTACTTGCTGGACTGGCGGTATAACCTACCAGGCCACCCTGCCAAGCGCGGGTTTCGCTATATACATCTTTTCAGCCGGCAAGAATTAGCTGGATTAGCCAACGAGTGCGGCTTTCAGATCATCGAGGAATTCGAGTCAGATGGCGAGGGGGGAAAACTGGGACTGTATCAAATCTGGCAGTCCAGCTCTTGAGTTTAATGTTCCCTTGTTCTCCAGACCTGTAGTATTTTCAGGTATAATCCCTGCGAATATGGAAAAAACCATCACAGCACAACCGCGCATTTCACGCCTTACCAAAGGTTATCTGATTGCCCTGATTGGCACTATCATCTGGTCAGCAACAGCAGTGTTCATTCGCTACCTTACCGAAGAATATGCCATGCCACCAATTGTGCTGGCTTTCTGGCGTGATGCAGTCACTGCTGCCGCGATGGCGCTCTTTTTTATTCTGTTCACCCCAGTCCGTCTTTCTATTGAACGACACCATCTGCCATTTCTGGTACTGTACGGCTTTACCCTTTCAATTTTCAATTCACTCTGGACAGTCTCTGTCTCCCTTAATGGTGCGGCGGTTTCTACCGTGCTGGCATATTCCTCTGCTGGATTCACCGCCATCATAGCCTTTTTCCTGTACCACGAACGGCTGGATTGGGTAAAAATCCTGGCAGTTATTTTGAGCATCGGCGGTTGTGTACTGGTAGCAGGGGCATATAACCTAGACTTGTGGCGGATCAACGCGTTGGGCATTCTCACTGGTCTTCTTTCTGGAGTAGCATTTTGTGCTTACAGTTTACTGGGTAAGGCTGCCACGCGGCGCGGGATGAATTCTTGGACAACGCTTTTGTACACTTTCTTTTTCGCCGCGCTTTTCCTTTTGAGTTACGTCAATGTACCGGGGCTGTTCTCGAAAACCGCTCCACCTTCCATGTTCTGGTTGGGTAGTGCCTGGTTTGGCTGGCTATTGATTTTCCTGCTTGCAATCGGACCAACCATTGGCGGATATGGTTTGTACACTTACAGCATGAACTTTTTACCTGCCAGCGTTGCCAACTTGATCGCCACACTCGAACCAAGTTTTACTGCCTTGCAATCCTATTTTTTGCTCGGCGAACGCTTCACACCACCACAGATTATTGGCAGCATCATGATTATTGGGGGAGTAATCTTCCTGCGGATTATGGAAGAGAGAAAATAGTTGTATAATTTGGATATTATTAGTAATAATTAGATAAACTTCTACGAGGTGCTGAATGGCCCAGGATCGCTTTGGTCGGCAGATTCATTATTTGCGCATCTCCCTGACGGATCACTGCAATCTGCGCTGCCTGTACTGTATGCCAGAGCAGATGATTTTCCGCCCCAATCATGAAATGTTGCAGGATCAAGAGTTGTTACTACTGGTGCGGATCTTTGCAGATTTGGGGTTCGATAAAATCCGCCTGACGGGCGGCGAACCCACCATCCGCGCCAATATTGTTGAACTGGTGCGCTCCATTGCAGCTACACCCGGAATCGAAAAACTCACCATGACTACCAACGGTGTATTGCTGGGCAAGCTGGCTGCGCCGCTCAAAGCCGCCGGCCTGCAACGGGTCAATATTTCGCTGGATACGCTTAACCCGCAGCATTTCCGGACACTGACCCGTTGGGGGACTTTCGAACAGGTCTGGGAAGGCATTCGCGCGGCTGAGTCGGCGGGACTGATCCCGATTAAGATTAATACAGTGGTTGTGCGCGGTTATAACGATATGGATGTGGTTGACCTGGCACGTCTAACACTCGAGCATCCCTGGCAGGTGCGATTTATCGAGATGATGCCCTTTGGCGGCGTTACAGAACTGCAACAAAGCCATGTTGTCAGCATGACAGAGGTGCTGGCGCGTATTGAGTCGGCACTGGGTTCGCTCGAGGTCGCCAATGATGGCAAACTGGACGGTGAAGCACGTTTATTCCGCGTGCCTGGAGCAGCAGGCGAAATCGGCTTTATTTCCTCAGTCACGGCGCCTTTCTGTGCAGCCTGTACACGTGCCCGTCTGACTGCTGACGGCAAACTGCGACTGTGTCTGTTACGTCCCAAGGAAGTGGACTTGCTCGCACCTTTGCGTCAAGGCGCAAATCTGGAAGAATTGAAAAAACTCATACTGGACGGCGTCTGGAATAAACCTTGGGGGCATGGTCTTGCCCAGGGTGAAATCGCTACCAACCGCACGATGAGCGAAATCGGTGGATAAAAGCCCGCTTGTCAGCCACACATAGCATGAGTACAATCAAGATATATGGAGAACACTGCGCAGTTGCCGCGCCCAGTGAGCCAGTTGTTACTGCCAGGCATGGTCTCTTTTATGGGTCTGTATCTGGCTTGGCTCTTTTGGGGACGAGAAGACCCATCAGAACGCCTCCTTGCAGGCAACATGACCCTCTTATTCACTGCACTGGTCGTCCTCGCATTGGCTCTGTGGACGCGGGAAAGAATTACAGGCATTGGATTACGTCGCGCGTGGAACTGGCTATGTACCGGGCTGGTTCTGTGGGCACTGGGTGACCTGATACGCCTTCTGTTGATAATGATACAACCAACCCGCAGTCTGCTGTTCTCGTCTTTTGACCTACTTTCTCTGTTCGGGAGCATCCCCTTTTGTATTGGTTTGATACTCTATCCACGCCCACCCCGCCCGCGCTGGGGGCGGTTGCCTCTGTTCTTCGATACCACACTGGTCGCCGCCTCAACCCTGACCATGATCTGGCTGGTGGTGCTTCGACCAGCATCGCTGGCACTCGGTGTTATGCAATCGGGTAGTTTCCTAGTGTTACTTTATCCGATTGCAGACCTTCTGATCGCACTGGTGCTACTCAACCTGTTTTTGCTTTCCGACCCACGCCAAACAACAATCTCCTTCCTCTGGATCACGTTGGGTGTGCTGGCTTATTCATTCAGCGATCTCATCTATGCCGCTTTGCTGGCAGGGAGCGGTTACCAGCCCGGCGTTCCGCTGGATGCCGGGTGGGTTCTGGGAGATTTGTTCCTTTTTGGGGGAATTGCATGGCAATTGAAGGTTCCATCCACCCCATCCAAAATATGGCAACAGCTGCTGGTGAATTTACAGAGAGCTGCACCGCTGATCGCCACGCTGGTTGTCGGCTGGTACACGCTACTCAACTGGCAATTGGGTGGACAACTCGAACCATTAGGTCTCTGGATGACCATCATCCTGAGTCTGGGACTGGTTGCCCGTCAGGGTGTCGTCGCCGGCGAACTGGAGATGCAAAAATACGCCAGTTTGGTAAACAGTGTAGCAGAACCCGCTTTCGTCTGCGATGCCCAAGGACGATTGCAACTGGTCAACCCGGCTCTGCTTGCAGCTACGCTATACCCGGATGAGACAACCCTGCTTGGTCAGTCATTGCTGTCGTTGCTACACCCGGAACATGAGACTGACCAATTACTACAAAAAGGGCTGATGGGAAGCTGGTCAGGCGAAGCGCATTTGCGGCGAAAGGATGGAACGCTGCTACCGGTCTTGCTCGCCCTGCGTCCCTTGATGCCCGCTGGCAACAGCCGCCTAGCGCTGGCTGGTACGGCTCATGACCTGAGCGAGCAAAAACGCCAGCAGGCTGCACTTCAAGCCGCCTACGAGCAGATTGCCGCCGACCGCAACGAACTCGAGATACTTAACACTCAACTGGAACAGAAAGTCGCTGAAAAAACTGCTGACCTCCTTCAGGCAATGGAACAACTGGAACGTCAGAACCAGGCGCTGCAACAGCTTGACCGCCTTAAGTCCGATTTTGTCTCGCTGGTCTCACATGAACTGCGCGCGCCGCTGACCAATATCAGCGGCGGAATCGAAGTACTACTCTCTACAGGTAGTAAGCTTCCGGAGCAAGCGCGGCACAACTTGGAACTGGTGCAGGGTCAAATCCAGCGTCTGAGCCGTTTTGTGGAAACCATCCTGGATCTTTCAGCGCTTGATGCCGGCAAACTGCCGCTGTATCTGGCACCAGTCAGTCTGCATGGGGTCGTGTCCACTCTGCAAAATCAGGTTCGGCACCTTCAGGGCGCTGAGCGAATCCACTGGAACATTCCCACCGATCTCCCTCCTGCCCTAGCAGATGAGCAGGCGTTGACCAGTGTATTGTTTCATTTGCTGGACAATGCACTTAAGTATGCTCCCCAGGGTGAAGTTATTGTTCGCGCTGAACTGCAGGATGGACGTTTATATGTGCATGTCGCTGATCAGGGTCCCGGCATTCCGCCGGAAAGCATGCCCTTCTTGTTTGACCGTTTCTACCGCCTGGAAACCAGCGATTCACAATCCGTGTACGGGCATGGCTTGGGCTTATATATCGTCATGCGGCTGTTAACTGCGATGGGTGGTCAAATTAAGGTTCAAAATCAGCCGCAAGGCGGCGCCCTCTTTTCCTTCTGGCTACCATGCGCTATCGGTAAAGGAGCAGAGGATGCTTTATAAAATCCTGCTTGTGGATGATGATACCACCTTGCTCAAATTCCTGAGAGAATACTTCGAAAACGAGGGCGAATATATTGTTTTGACTGCCACTAGCGGTACTGAAGCATTACGCATAGCTTATCGTGACCATCCAGATCTGGTTGTTCTGGATGTGATGATGCCGGGCATGGATGGCTGGGAAGTGACCGCCCGTCTGCGTGAGCTCTCGGATATTCCTATTATCCTGCTGACCGGCAAAGGTGCCGAAGCAGACAAACTGCGCGGCTTCAGGTTGGGAGTGGATGATTATGTGGTTAAGCCGTTTAGTTTTGCCGAGCTTTCTGCCCGCATCCAGGCAATCCTGCACCGTGTCAGACGAACATCAGGGATGGTGTCCGATATTATTCCCATTGGAGAATTACGAGTGGACTTGAACAAACGCGAAGTGCGGCGCGGGGAGCAGATGGTTGCACTCACCCCTACTGAATTTCGCCTGCTGGAATGTCTGGCACAGCATGCTGGTCGGGCAGTAGCTGAAAGCGAATTGATTCAATCTGTCTGGAGCGGTACAAACGCCGAGCAACATACCGCTGCTGTACGGCGTTATATCTGGCTACTACGCCAGAAAATCGAACCCGACCCGGCAAATCCCAAATATCTGTTGACCGTCAGAGGCTACGGCTACCGCCTGGAAGTAGGCGAATAATGCCTATTGCGCCAGGCAATTCTCCCCATAATCAATATTCTCCAAATTCCAGAGCAAACTGCGTGCAGTGACATCCATTTCTAATCCGCACAGGTCTTTACGCGAGATCGCCAGTTTCAAGCGATAATACAATGGCACTGCCGGCAACTCTTCAGCAAACAGGCGCTGCACTGCCATCTGTCTCTCTGCATAGTCCGATGCCTCAGGCCGGGCGCTCAACGCCGCCTGACAGGCAGCATCAAACGCTGGATTGTTATAGCCACCGATATTGATCCCGATCCAGTAATTCTCCGCTGTCGGAATCTGGTTGCTGGTATATTGAAGACAGGGGAGCTGCTCTCCGCTTTCCCAGCCAAACTGCGCCAGATCGAATTTTCGTCCAAACAAAATCCCTCCCGAGGTACCAGGCGCGTAGAGTTCACCAGTTTCCATGCGTTTGAGATTGACCTTAATCCCACAGCCTTTGAGCGACTCAATCAAAAACTCTGCCGTCTGGATGCGCGCCGTTGCCAGCGTTGTGGCATAACTCACCTCTAACGGTGTACCATCCGGAATGCCAGGAATACCTATTGCTTGGCGCGGTGTTGCAGGATCACCATCGGTGTCCCGCCAGCCCACTTCATCCAGCAAGCGCATTCCCGCTTCAGGGTCATATGGCAATGGAGCAACCTCGGCGAAAAAATATGGGTGGCTTGGCGGCGTCAGCCCAACCGGAATACTTGACGCATTGAACGTCACCCGGTCAATCACCCGCTGGCGGTCCATGCAGTACACAAAAGCCTGCCGCATGCGCACATCGCCAAAGAAATCCGGGCGGTCACCGCCCCAGCCGGAATAGCCATCATCATACGAAGCCGGTCGAATGCCAAAGGTGATTTGCTCCCACTCTGGTCCCTGACCAACATAAGCCTTGAGTTTTTTATCACGGTTCATTTCCAGAATCGATTCCAGTTGCTGTTCCAACATGGCAGTCTGATCCACTATATCGCACTCGCCTGCCAGCAGAGCCGCAATGTTATTATCCGCCGGTTCACCCAGAAAACGGAACACCAGCGTATCAAACTTTGGCAATCCCTCACTTGCGCGGAAATAAGACGGATTCTTTCGCAGCGTGATGTGGTCGCGCGCCACCCATTCCTCAACAATATAAGGACCCCAGCCAAGCGGTTTTTGCGAGGATTCGGGAGCGGTCAACAAATCCGCCGCTGATAAATGCTGCCAGGCATGGCGCGGCAATGGCAGCCAGAAGTGGGTCTGATAGCGGTGGGGGATGTACCCCGGTTTACCTATCCATCGAACGGTTAGATCGTCTAATGCTTCGTAAGAAGCTGTGCGCTCATTTGTATAACGGGACACCGGTGTCGCCGGATCGGAGCTGAGCTGAAACGAATAAACCGAATCATCTGCCGTAAGCGGTTCGCCATCTGACCAGTTAATATCCGCTCTGAGCTTAAAAGTTACACTCATCTGGTCCATTTGTAGCAGCGAGCTGCCATCCCAGTTCACTGCACAATCCGGCGAGTAACAACCCGCCGGAAGCACGCGAGAACCCGAGGTGAGGTACTCCAGCCCCCCGCTCGCATTAACCACCTCATCACCCGCCTTGACCATTACTGGCTGAATGGTCGCATCGCCATCGCTCAATGAGGGACTCTTTTCCAGAATAACCGGATGGACAGTGTATTGCCGCACATCAAAAGGCCCGTCATAAATTGCCTCCAGCACGCTCCACATGTTGCGAGAGGCACTGCCATAGGGATAGAGCGTTGTCGGCTCCTGCCCCAGACAGATTACCAGAGTACGTTTGGGCAACAATGTTGGAGTGGCGGTCGGAGCGCTGGTAGCAGTCACCGCAGGAAGAGAAATTTCTGTGGCAGCAGGTGTGTCGCAGGCGGTCAACAGGAAAATCACCGTTAATAATGTGTACAAAACCGATTTGCTATGAAAACGAATGGACATAGTCACTCCAGTGCAACAATTGATGCCTCGATTATAACAGAGCCACTTAATAGCAAAAATTAACGAGGGATTAAAAACAAATCACTTCAAAGAACTTACCACAACATATTGAAAGCGATAAGCATTCTTCATTATAATTATTATGAAAAAATGTAGTGTTGTGATTCATCAGCGCCAGTTTGATCGGTGTTATTGGTATTTCAAAGGAGAAGGAAGATATGAAACGCTCAGATGCGATCTGGCTTCTGATGCTACCTGTTTATATGGCGCTGGACACCTTACGTCACGAAGCCAGTCATGCGCTGGCGGGTTGGATTTTTGGGGGAAATGTACTGGAGATCAGTTTCCTGCCCAACAGAAACTTGGGGCATTTCTCTTTTGGCTATACTGTCCTGACGGTAGAGCTAAACTGGTTAATTGTGGGAGCGCCGTTCATTGTGGACCTGATCGTTTTTGCGCTGGCTTTGTGGCTTTGCCTGCGATACCAGCAAATGCCCCGTTGGTTATGGGTCAATGTGGTTATTCTGGGAATGTTTCTGCCGGCACTGGATACATATCAGGCATGGTGGGGCAGCCAGGACCGAATGAACGACGTTGCCAATCTTCTTAGAATGATGTCGCCCTGGCTGGTTCATGGTTGCTTTCTGCTCGCTTTGCGTTTTTATGCCATTGGGATTATCATCGTCTGGGTCCAAAGAGCACCAAAACCTATGCCGAGAGACCCCCTGTCACTGCTCGCGGCAGGAAATGGGATAGGGCGTCAGCTCTACCAGCAGCTTCATCAACGCCCGAACGGTGTTGGTATACCGGTTTCTTAATTTAGCGTCGTGCGTATAAAGAAAAAAAGAGGGCACACAAAACCCGTGTGCCCTCTTGCATCGTTTTTTATTGTGTGCCGCGCAGGCGGGGATCCAGTGCATCCCGCAGACCATCACCCAGGAAGTTAAAGGCAAACATGGTGATCGCAAGCGCCAGCGCCGGGAAAATCGTCTGATTGGGATAGGTACGAATCACCTGCGCGCCGTCTGAAATCATCGCACCCCATGAGGGTGTTGGTGGGTTCACACCCAAACCAATGAAGGAAAGAAAGGCTTCGGTAGAAATATACCCGGGTATTGCAAGTGTTTCAGCCACCACCAAGGGACCAATAATATTCGGCAAAATGTGACGGAACATAATGCGGAGATTGGACGCGCCAATCGTGCGCGCCGCTTCAATAAATTCCTTTTCGCGAACAGAAAGTACCTGACCGCGCGTCAGGCGCGCCATTGTCTCCCAAGCAGTTAATCCAATCCCAATAAATATAAATAGCATACCGCCCATTTGCGCGTCTAACTGGCTTATAGAGTATGAAAAGGTGCCAGGTTCAGGTCTGGCGAGTGTACCGCGGAAGAAAGCCAGCAACAAGATAATAAACAACAGGGTTGGAAAGCCATACAGCACATCCACAATGCGCATCATGATATTGTCCACCCTGCCGCCGAAAAAGCCGGAAATTGAACCGTAAATCACGCCTATGATTAAACTGATGATTGGTCCAATAAACGCCACAGTTAATGACACACGAGCACCGTACACAATTCGACTGAAAAGATCGCGCCCAACGTAATCTGCCCCCAGCAAATAATTATTATTAATCTTGGCATAATTCTTCATCACTGGAAATAGATTCAGAATCCATTGGGGTACAGTATTTTGGTCTTTTAAGATCTGCCCATCATATGTATATGGGGCAATGAAAGGGGCAAAAACAGCGGCAAGAATCAGAATCACAATAATGGTGCCACCAACCACCGCCGCCCGGTTGCGAACCAGACGACGCAGGGCATCTTTCCAAAGACTTTCTCGCGTTGCAGTCAGCGGCGCGCCACCAGCGGTTGTTTTCCTTCCCAAAGCTTGGAGTTGTTCTGCCATTTGCTCTCCTTGAGTTTAACTCACAGATATTTCTCAAGATCAATCATAGCGAATACGCGGATCAAGATACGCGTACAGAATGTCCACAACCAAATTGGCAATAACCAGAAAAACTACGTACAACAGGATGGTACCCATGATCACCGGGTAATCTCTATTGGTGATACTGGTGACAAAATATTTTCCCATCCCAGGAATGCCAAAAGTCAGTTCGGTCACAAAAGTCCCGGTCACCAGCGCAGCAAACATGGGACCAAGAATGGTGACAACCGGGATCAACGAATTTTTGAGTGCATGGCGAGTGATCACCAGACGTTCCTGCAAACCCTTGGCACGAGCCGTGCGGATGTAATCTTCGCGAATGACTTGCAGCAAACTGGCACGTGTCAGCCGGGCAATAATCGCCGATGAACCCAAACCCAAGGCAATCGGCGGCATAATCGCGTACTTCCAGAAGTTCCAGTCAAGTTTGGCAGGCAGGAACCCCAGCACATAGGGCGGCTTTGCGCCCCACCCCGTAGGAGGAAGCAACTTAAGCGACACGCCAAAAATGTAAATCAAGATCGGACCCAGCACAATAACGGGCACCGACACACCAAAGATAGCGACGCTCATCCCAAGATAGTCGAAAATCGTGTTTTGCTTGAGTGCCGCCAGTATTCCTAACGGTAAACCAATAACAAGAGCTACAAAAAGCGCCATCAGACCAAGCTGCATCGAAATTGGCAACTGATCGCGGAAGATATCGTTGACTGTTCGGCTACGGGAAGAGTACGAGGGTCCAAAATTCATCCATTTAATCCAGATAGGACCCACCTTCACATTAAAGAGATGATCATCTAACAATGAGGATGTTGGAGCTTTGATTGAGAAATGCGGGATCATCACATCATACATGTACCGCCCGTATTGCATAACCAACGGCTCATCCAGATGATACCGTTTATTGAGATTTTCCATGATCTCTTTGGGCAGTTTTTTCTCCCGGTCAAACGGCCCACCCGGAACCGCGTGCATAAGACCAAATGTGATTACCGAAACCACAAACAAAACCACAAACAGATAAATTAGTCGCCGGGCGATATATCGTCCCATCCAGAAACCTCCTCAATCCATCATCGGTATCTACCACAAGGTAGAGGGGGGGAGAAATCCCCCCCCTCCAAAGAACCAGCTTATTTCTTAATATCCCATTTGTAAATGGCTTCTTGACCGCCCAGCACTGAGAACGTGCGCTGGACGTAGGGTTTGGTCACCGTCACACGGGTATACCAGTAGATCGGAGCAATGGCTGCATTCTTGACCACCAGCATATCCTCGGCTTCGGCGTAGAGCTGCACACGCTTGGCAGGATCAAGTTCTCTGGCAGCTTCGCGCACTTTGGCTTCGAATGCCTCATCCAACAGATTGATACCACCATCCGGGACGCCATCTTTTGGATCCTCATCCGGGTTACCAGAGCCGCCCAGTGAGAATACTTCACGGATGAAGTTATTGGCATCGGGATAGTCCTGACACCAGCCAAGTCGCCAGATTTGTGGTGTGTCTTTACCTTTGATGGTCTTCAGGTAAACCTTCCATTCCTGGTTGACCAGTTTGACATTCACACCCAAGTTGTCCTTCCACATTTGCTGGATCGCTTCGGCGATCTTCTGGTGTCCGGAGCTGGTGTTGAACATCAGGGTCAGGTCAAGCTGATCAGCGGTTAGATTCTTCTCTTTCAGGTACTCATCCAGCAGTGCTTTGGCACCTTCCGGATCGTACTTGACGCCCAGATCGGGGAACTTATCAATGGTGGGTGCGCCAGCCAAACCGGGACGGGAGAACCACTGCGCCGGTTCCTGACCGCCCTTGAGCACGTTGTCAATTAAGCCCTGGCGGTCAATTGCCTTGGAGAGCGCCAGACGGACACGCACATCATCCACCACCGGGGCTTTGGTGTTGAAGCCATAGTAGTACGTGCACTGCACAGGGGCGATCTCGAGCTCGGCGGAGAGCGTGGGATCAGCTTTCACGCGGTCAATATCCGCCAGCGGGACACCCGTTGCATCCATATTGCCGGCTTCGTATTCGGCAAAAGCAGGCACCTCATCCAGCATGGTGAAGGTAACTTCATCAATCTTTGCCTGCGGGATGTCCTCGGTTCCAGGCCAGAAGGGGTTCTTAATCAACGTGATGTAGGAGTCATGTACCCATTCCTTCAAGGTGTAGGGACCATAACCCTGGAAGAAGCCGGTCTCGGTCCAGCGGTCGCCGCGTGCTTCGGTGCAGTCATCGCCGTCAATCAGCCAGGAAGGCTGGGCATAAGCAACCCACATGCCGGCAATCTGAGCATTGTAGGCAGCCGGCTCATTGAAAGTCAACTCGAGCGTATAATCGTCAATCACTTTCACGCCCACGGTTTCGGGATCCTCAGTTTTGCCAGCATTGTAATCAGCGGCACCTTTCAGGGCGAAAGCCAGCACATAGGCATAATCGGAAGCCGTGGCAGGTGCCAACGTGCGCAGGATGCCGTACTTGAAGTCATTGGCTGTTACCTTGCGCGGGTTACCCTCACAATCGGTTACCTGGACAACCTGCGTGCCATCGTACTTGACCCAAGTCACATCGTCACGCAGTTTGAAGGTATAGGTCAAACCATCTTCAGAGATTGTCCACTCTTTTGCCATACCGGGTTTGGTTTCGGTGGTTACCTCATCCTGGCGGGTCAACCCAACCATAGTCAGTATATTGATTTGCGTGGATGAAGTGTCAGTAGCCAGTGCCGGGTCAATCGTTGGCACGTCTCCAGGACCCAGATTCAGGCGAAGAGTCTTCGGGCCAGCTTCTTCTGCCGGCGCAGCCTCCGGGGTCGCTGTGATGACCACCGTCTCGCCTTCTTTTTCCACAACAACGGTTTTAACAACCTCAACCGCCTGTGGCTGGCAGGCAGCCAGTACCATGCTGGCAAGGACCAACAAGGATATTGCAAGATACAATTTACGCATTTTTTTCTCCTCCGAACTCAAAATTTAGTTTGTTGCTCTTACTACAACAAAAAGAGTAACAGCACAACACGCAACTCAAGAAATCAGCCATTTAACGAATTAATCACCTCCTTTCATCTGTCAGACCACTAAACCAGATGGCAGGCAACCCAATGGCCTGGACTTACTTCCCGAAACTCGGGTTTGACTTCAGCACAGATCGCCTTCGCCAGCGGGCAACGCGTACGGAAGCGGCAACCTGAGGGTGGGTTGACCGGCGAAGGCACGTCACCCTGCAAAATAATGCGTTGACGTTTTTCTTCAGCCACAGGATCAGGTATTGGCACCGCCGAGAGCAATGCCTGCGTGTATGGGTGCAACGGGTGATTATACAACTCAAAGCGGTCAGCGAGCTCTACAATCACCCCAAGATACATCACCGCCACACGATCGCTGATGTGCCGTACCATCGAAAGATCGTGTGCAATAAACAAATATGTCAACCCAAGCTCTTTTTGCAGATCTTCCAACAGATTTACGACTTGCGCTTGAATTGAAACATCCAGCGCCGATATCGGTTCATCACAAACGATCAACGCAGGTTCAAGCGCCAAAGCTCGAGCAACACCAATACGCTGCCGCTGACCGCCGGAAAACTCGTGGGGATAGCGATTGGAAAATGCCGGGTTTAAACCCACCATCGCCAGCAGTTTCTCCACCCGATCCTGCATTTCCTTCCCGCGTGCCACTCCATGAATCAAAAGCGGCTCGCCAATAATTTCTCCAACGGTCATCCGAGGGTTCAGACTGGCATACGGATCCTGAAAAATCATCTGCATCCGCCGCCGCATGTGACGCAGTTCTTCACCTTTTAACTGAACCAGATCCTTGCCATCAAAATACACATGACCGGAAGTGGGGCGATAGAGCTGAAGAATGGTGCGCCCGGTGGTGGATTTTCCACAGCCAGATTCACCTACAAGCCCTAAAGTCTCACCTTTATAAATCTCAAATGAAACATCGTCCACCGCATGGACGGCACCAATCTGCTTCTGAATAATGATTCCCCGTGTGATCGGGAAATACTTAACCAAATGCTCCACTCGCAACAAGGCTTCTTGAGGCATTAGCGTTCCCTCCCTGTAGCAGGATCCACCCAGCAGGCAACAGTATGACCTGGCCCTACCGGTATCAAAGATGGATTTTCATGCCAGCAATGTTCAACCGCATAAGCACATCGCGGGGCAAAGGGACAGTAATTCGGTTTCTCCAGCAAAACAGGGGGCAACCCATCAATGGAATAAAGACGGCGGTGATCGGTTTCATCCATGCGCGGCAGACTGTTCAATAAACCAAGGGTATAGGGATGTGTCGGATTAGCATAGAGTTCTTTGACCAGAGCTTCCTCAATTATGTAACCCCCATACATAACGCTTACCCGGTCAGCTAACCCGGCAATAATTCCCAAATCATGTGTGATCCAGATGATCGCCATCCCCAGTTCATCACGCAGTCGTTTGACCAGTTCAACAATCTGTGCCTGAATTGTGACGTCCAGCGCTGTGGTCGGCTCATCCGCAATCAGAATTTGCGGCGAGCAGATCAGCGCCATCGCAATCATCACACGCTGACGCATACCGCCCGAGAATTGATGCGGGTAATCGTTCAAGCGTTCTTTGGCACGCGGAATCCCAACCATTTCCAGCATCTGCACCGCACGGTCATATGCCTGCTGGAGGCTGAGCCCATTATGTATCTCCAGCGGCTCAGCCAACTGACGCCCGATAGTCAAAACCGGGTTAAACGAAGTCATCGGATCCTGAAAGACCATGCTGATTTGTGCGCCGCGGATATGACGAATTTCTTCGTCGCTCATCTTCAGCAGGTCCTTCCCTTGATAAATAGCCTGACCTGCAACCACTTTTCCGGGTGGAGAAGGGATCAGACGCAGCATTGACATAACAGTAACGCTCTTTCCGCAACCGCTCTCGCCCACAATACCAAGCGTCTCGCCTTCTTTCAGGTTGAACGAGACCCCATTGACAGCATGGACCAGGCCTTCGCGGGTGCGGAACTGTGTTTCAAGACCAGCAACCGTTAGCAAATCGGTCATGCGCGATGTTCCTTTTTATTCGATAAGATGGGGAAAATCACAAAATGATAACCTCTACACATGTCCTTCGTCTTCTCAAAACTGTGTTCATTTTAATATCAAAATGCAGGATTGTCAAATGCGACACACTGAGGCGGCACTTCGTTCGGCATCGCATAGTTTGCCTGTACTCCTTACCCTTTTTGTCTCTCTGACTGGCAAAATTGCACAGCTGACGCTATACTTATCTCCAATCACTCAGGCAAATCCGCCGTACAAAAACTCTGGAGACACAATGAACGTTATGGTCTTTTTTGCCCATCCGGATGATGAAACTATGTTATGCGGAGGGACGCTGGCTTTGTTATCTACATTAGGGGTGCAATTGCATTACCTGTGTGCCACGCGCGGAGAGGGCGGGGAATTAGGGGAGCCACCAATCTGTACAAGAGAAGAGCTTGGACGGGTGCGCTCGGCAGAGCTTGCCTGCGCAGTTGAGCAGTTAGGCGGTAATAATCTGACTTTTTTAGGCTTCACCGATCCCCAACCAGACGCTGAAGGCTTTTTACACCCCTTCGCTGAGAATCCTGATGAAGTTGTTAGTAAGCTTCAAGCTCATTTTCAACGTATCAAACCACAGGCATTGCTCACGCACGGTTCAAACGGAGAGTATGGACATCCGGCGCATACTCTCTGTCATCAAGCAGCAACTGAATTGATTCGTCAATTGGGGAACAAAGCTCCCCTCTTATACACCTTTCAGGCTGCTTTCGATGGACATCCCAGACCACGCCTGTGCAACCGTGACGATCCTGCCGATTTCATTCTGAACTTTCCACATGAGATTGTGCAAAGAAAAACTGCTGCGGCCTTATGCCACCGCACCCAGCATGCCCTCTTTGTCCGAAACCGCTCGCAAGAAGTTGGGCGTCAACTCAGCGTTCCTGAAGTTATCATTGCCACCGAGAGTCTCCACCGCGCTTACCCCTCTGAACGTCCGCCACAAGATGATCTGGCATCACTTTTGCTGAAAAGCGGCTGTGTCCGGCGTGCATAAAAAACGTTGACAAGGTTTACATCTCCATCAGAATCGTTACCGGTCCATCGTTTTCAATTGTGACCAGCATATGCGCGCCAAACTGACCGCTCTGAACGGCAACCCCCTGCGCGTGCAGGCTTTCAGCGAAAATATCCACCAACGGACTGGCAAGATCGGGAGGGGCAGCGTCCGTGAAAGAGGGACGATTTCCCTTGCGTGTATCCGCGTAGAGTGTGAATTGTGAAACAACAATCGCTTCTCCCCTGACATCAAGCAGCGAAAGGTTCATTTTTCCCTGTTCGTCCTCAAAGATGCGCAGCATAGCAATCTTGCGCGCCATTGCCTGCGCCGTTTCCGGACGGTCTTGCGGACCAACCCCCAGAAGAATCACCAAACCTTGACCAATACTTGCGATGACCTTTTCATCTACCGTCACCTGACCATGACGAACACGCTGAACAACAGCCCGCATTTACTACCCTCCATTCCTGCAATTATCATAACGGAAATTATACCTTCCCATCCTCAAAAAGTCCCCCTTGTAACATAAGGCTTCACCCAAAACGGCAGTCCATCCGCATAACACTGGTATTCAACTTAATTTTATGGGATAATAGCCTCACATTTTCCAATTCGCTGAGCAAAGGTAAGATTTGGTTATGAGCATGCGGTATCGAATCATTGCTAACCCGGTTGCCGATAAAGGCGGCAGCGGGAAAATCCTGCCCGCTGTGGAAAAAGAACTCAAAGCAAAAGGGCTAAACTATGATCTGGTAAAAACCCGCCACCCCTGGCATGCTGCTGATTTAGCGCAACAGGCAGTTGCTGCCGGTTATGATGTTGTGGTTGCAGCCGGCGGGGATGGTACGGTCAACGAGGTGATCAATGGTTTGATCTTGGCAAAAGACGCGGGGCTAGGCAGCGCTGCACTTGGTGTAATTCCTATCGGGCAAGGTAACGACTTCTGCTTCGGTATGCAGCTTCCAACCAACTGGAAAGCAGCCATTGAGGTACTGGCGCAAGGCCAACGCAGGCTGATCGATGTGGGGTGCATACGCGGGGGATTGTACCCGGCAGGGCGTTTTTTGGGTAATGGTGCCGGGATTGGCTTTGACGCCTCAGTGAACATTGTCTCGCGTGGGCTGAAACTGACAGGCTTCCTATCCTATTTTGTTGCCGCGCTGAAAACCCTCTTTCTGGACTTTCACACCCCCAAAATGGAAATCATCCTGGACGACAAAACGCTTGTTCAGGAAACCCTGATGGTATCAATCATGAACGGGCGGCGTATGGGCGGAGGCTTCCTAATGACACCGAAAAGCCAACCCGATGATGGTCTTTTTGACATTTGCATTGCCGACAAAATCTCACCACTTCGCGCCCTGACGATTATTCCCAGTTTCTTCAATGGCACACAAGCTGTGCACAGAAAAGTCATCCATTTTCACCGCAGCCGGCGGGTCACAGTGCGCGCCTTAACGGACAATCTACCCTGTCATGCCGATGGCGAAGTTATTTCCACCCGCAGCCCTGAGCTGTCGCTGGAAATTGTCCCGGGAGCACTTGAGTTGGTTGTTTCTCCCGTGCGAACTGCGAAGTCACTAAAAACGAAAAAAGCAAAACAAAAGTAAAGCCGGGCGAGCATCCATTGCGCAACGTCGGCATAAATTTGATGTTTTAATGTATAGCAAAACCCTATAAAGGATTCTACTTATGTCTAAATTGCGCATTGTGGTCAATCCGGTAGCCGGAAAAGGTAGGGCGGTCAAACTGTTGCCGCTGATCGAACAGGAACTTAAACAATTTCCATTGGAATATGAAGTCCGCCTGACCGAATATCCCTGGCATGCCGCAAAGCTGGCAGAAGAAGCAGTGATACAGGGGTATGACGTGGTAGCCGCTGGTGGTGATGGCACTGCTAATGAGGTGTTGAACGGTATTATGCTTGCCCGGAACAATGGACTGGGAACGACCCGCATGGGCGTCTTACCCATTGGGCGGGGCAATGATTTTGGCTTCAGCATGGGCATTCCTTCCGATCCCAAGGAAGCCTGTCGGGTACTAGCAGAGGGAAAGACGCGCTGGATTGATATCGGGCTGGTCAGGGGAGGTTTGTACCCGCAAGGGCGTTACTTCGGCAACGGTGTCGGAATTGGCTTTGATGCGGTGGTGGGTTTTGTCGCCGCAGAATTACCCCTCTCCGGTTTTCCAGCTTATCTTGTTGCCACTCTCAAGACCATGTTGCTCTATTATCATGCCCCTTTGTTGGAAATCACGCTAGATGGTCAGGTATTTCAGAAATCCTGTTTGATGGTTTCTGTGATGAATGGCTATCGGCTGGGAGGTGGCTTTTACATGACTCCCAAAAGCAAACCGGATGACCAGACATTTGACCTGTGCATCGCTGGCAAGGTCAGTCGTATGCGAATTTTACGCATTATTCCTTCATTTTTCAGCGGCTCCCAAGGACGCTGGAAACAGGACATTTCATTCTATCGGTCGGCAAAGGTCGCCGTGCACTCTCTGGATGGTCCACTTCCCACCCATGCGGATGGTGAAACTATCTGCGTGGATGGTGATACATTGCACATCGAGATTTTACCCAAGCAAATTGAATTGATTACCAAAGTATCCGAGAATTTGTCATGAACACAGGCGGCGAGATCACTGCTCAAAAACTTCCAACCTGCCAAGCAACAAAAAGTTTGCGGAAAACTGGCAAAAATATCCTGACTTGGTTGGTCAATACTACCCTGCGCATTCTGACCGGCATCCTCTGTCGCATGGATGCTGATGAGCTGAAGCGTATTCCCTCGCAAGGACCGCTGATTCTGGTGGGTAACCATATCAACTTTCTTGAAGTGCCGGTGCTGGTAACGCGCGTCTGGCCTCGTCCGGTAACTGGTTTTTCTAAACTGGAAACCTGGCACAACCCAGCAAAAGCGTTTCTGTTCAATATCTGGGGCGGTATCCCATTACGCCGCGGCGAGCTGGATATGGCGGCGTTTGAAGCCGCCTGCCAAAAACTCAAAGAAAACTACCTGTTTGCCATTGCGCCAGAAGGCACTCGTAGTGGGCATGGTCGGTTGCAAAAAGGACATCCCGGCATAGTTCTGCTTGCCGTCCGCAGCGGAGCACCGCTGATGCCGATGGTATTCTACGGTAACGAACACTTCTGGCAGAATATCAAGCGGCTCAAACGAACTGATTTTCATGTTCGCGTGGGCAACCCCTTCACAATCGATACACACGGACGGGCAATGTCGCGTGAAATACGTGAGCAAATCATCCGTGAGATCATGTGGCAACTCGCAGCGCTTCTCCCCCCCGAAAACCGCGGCATCTACGCAGACTTGGAAAACGCCACTGAAGAATACCTGCGTTTCGAACCAGGCGTGGAAAGCAATCTGAAACAGGCAAAGGAAATTTAATCAGTGGATGATGAAAAACGCTTCACCGGCTCTATCAGTGATGAATATGATCTAATCCGTTTGGTGATGCCGCACTTTGACGAACTGCAATCGTTGGTTGCTCAGTCAGTGACGGATTACCCTTATAGTGAGCCGAAGCCAATAAAAGTGCTAGACTTGGGCTGTGGTAGCGGGCGCACCGCTGAAGCCGTCCTCACTGCGCGGCAGGATGTGCAGCTCATTGCATTGGACAACGAAGAAAAGATGCTCCGGCAGGCTGAAACCCGCCTGCAACCTTTTATTCAACGAGGTCGCTGTCAGCTCGTGCTGGCAGATGCCCTTCGCTATCTTGAGCAACAACCGGAGAATACATTGGAAATTGTCGCTTCTGCGCTCACCCTGCACAACATGACGCAATCTTACCGCGCCGATCTGCACGCTCAAATCCTGCGTGTACTCAAAGCAGGCGGGTTATTTGTGAATGCAGATAAGTATGCCCCGCAGGACGACAGTGAACGTTTTGAATATCTAGGAGTAGCGCTCAATCGCTTTTTTGATGTCTTTGTACCTCTGGGAAAATTCCACCAGCTACGCGAATGGGTTTTGCATAACGTTGCCGACCAAAGCCCTGATCATGTGATGAAAGAACAAGACATTATCACTGCTTTGCATCAGTTGGGATTTGTCAACATCCAGATCAACCACCGGCGTAATCTCGAAGCCTTACTCGTCGCCCATAAACCAAGAAAGCCACCTTCTTAATCTTCGCCAGTGCGAAGTCTAAGATAAGACTCATAGCGGCGTAGATCAATCTTGCCTTCCGCTACTGCAGCGCGCACGGCACAACCCGGCTCATCCGGGTTGTGTGAACAATCACTGAACTGGCACTGCGAGACCAGATGGCGTAGTTCCGGAAAATATCCATCCAACTCTTCCGGCTGAGTGTCCCAAAGCGCTAACGCGCGCAACCCAGGCAGATCAGCCACATACCCCCCACAGGTCAAGGGAAACATACTCCGCACGACTGTAGTATGCCGGCCTTTGGTGGTGGCACTACTCACGCTGCCAACCGCCAAACCCAGTTCTGGCTGTATGGCATTCAACAGGCTAGTCTTACCTGCGCCAGAAGGACCAACCAGCCCAGAAATCCTGTCCTTCAATTGCCCACGTAACTCGCAAATGCCATGTCCGGTCTTTGCCGAAGTATACAGCACAGGATAACCTAACTTTGCATAAAGCGCAAAATATTCCTCTGCCTGCTGGCGGGATACCAGATCAATTTTGTTTGCGACAATCAGCGGAGGAATACCTTGCTTCTCGCAAATCACCAGGAAACGATCTAACATGCCAAGGCGCGGAGCAGGTTGAGCGCAAGAAAACACCAGCACAATCTGATCCGCATTCGCCAGCAATACCTGGCGAAATTCGCCGCGCGGCGTCGGTTCTAACCGCACCAACGCACTGCTGCGCGGTTCCAAATCCTGAATGACACCTGTGCCATCCGAAAGCGGCAAAACCTGCACCCGGTCGCCAACCGTGATTTGATCATTGCGCCCCAGCTTTCGCTTCAATGAGCCTCGTATCCGACAAACGCGCACGCCTTCGTCCGTCTGTACGGTGTAGAAGCCCGATTGGGAACGCAGTACCGTGCCGCGCAACAGAGTCATCAGGGACTGGGTGTTGCCTCCTCCGGAGCAGGGGTTTCGGTGGGCGTTTCAGTCGGTGGCGGCCCAGGTGTGGCAGTATTGGTCGCCGTTGGCGTCGGCGTTTTAGTAACATAAAAGGTCGCTTCCCAAGGAAACAGCCGCAATGGTTTGCCGAAGAAATACACTTCAACCATACGGCGGAAAATCGGGGCGGCTATTTCGGAACCTTCGCCGGCGTTTTCGGCAATAACTACAGCCGCAATATCCGGTATAGTTGGATCTCGATTGTCGGTATATCCGGCAAACCAAGCATGAGGCCTGCCAAACGGGTTCTGCGCCGTTCCAGTTTTCCCATAAACAACCACATCCAGTCCTAAGAACGTGCTATGTGCTGTACCGCGCCGGTTCTCAATCACACTCCGCATGGCATCTTGAATAATCTTGAGATTTTCGGGTGAAACTGGTAGCTTGCCGCGCACTTCCGGCGCAAAGGTAAAAGGCATCTCACCAGTTGGTGAAACAATCTTCTCAACCAATTGCGGGCGATACAACGTCCCACCGTTGCCAACTGCAGCAACGAAATCCACCACCTGCAGCGGGGTCACCAGAACTTCCCCCTGTCCGATTCCCATCTGCACCGCCTGCGCCTCGCTGCCCGGGTCAGGAATATTGCCCACATCCTCCGCCACCTGTCCAATTCCGGTTGCCGAACCCAGCCCAAAATCACGCGCCATTTTCGAGACAGCTGTCGGGCGATTCTGCCGATAGAGATCCAAACCAATATGATAAAACCAGGGGTTACACGAGCGCATCAGTCCTTCAGGTAAGGTCAGTTCTCCGCTTGGATCAATTCCCTTGTCATACGTCCAGTCATACAGCGTGATGCCGGGCAGCTCGGTGAACTCATGTTTGCAAATATACTTCGAGTCGGCAGTGTACAAACCGCTCTCCAGCGCCGCTGCCATGGTGATGATTTTGAAAACCGATCCCAATGGATAACCGCCCTGCGTAGCGCGGTTGATTAGTGGTCGGTCGGGATTTTCAAACATTTCCTGAAGAAGCATCTGGCTGTTATTGTTACCTGGCTCAAAGGCGTTCGGATCGAAACCAGGTGATGAAGCCATCGCCAGAATTCGCCCGGTATCGCGCTCCATCACAATAATTGCGCCACGAAAACCGGCAATCGAGCGTTGCGCCTGCACCTGAAGTTTCTGGTCTAATGTTGTATAAATGGACATAGAGGGGCGTGCGTCATTCTGCGCCAGACGGGTGATAATTTGTCCCTGCGGATTGACCACATAGAGAGAAGCTCCGCGCTGACCAGACAGATAATTATCCCCCCACTTTTCCAATCCGGCCATACCAATGCGTTCATCCACGCGATAGCCCTTGCGCTGATAGGTTTCCACCTCCTCCGCCGGGATCGCCTGTACATAGCCTGTAACATGCGGTGCAATACCTCCACCATAATACAGGCGAGCGCTGTACTCCTTCATCACCAGCCCCGCCAGCCCGGAAAGAATCTGCATCCGGTTTTGCACCTCGACCAGCGGCGCCTCCCCAACAGGGATATACCAGTTCGGATTTGGTACATTATATAACGCGCGTATTTCCTCCGGACTCTTGCCGGTCAATTTCGAGAGCTGATCAACCAGCGCGCCATACTGTTCTATCTGTTCGGGCATAATACCAAGTGCCACTGCATCGGTATTTGCAACCAGGGTCTCCCCATTTCGGTCATAGATATTACCGCGCTGAGGCACTTTAATATCCAGCGCCAGATTATTTCCGCCGCGCAATTCGGGCATAATCATCCCCTCTTCCCATTGCACTTTCCATTGGTTATTCTCTAAAGCCAGGTTCATACCCGTCTCACGGGTAATCGTGCCTAATAGCGCTGTATTAAAGTTGAGACGATAAGCCACCTGAGCGCTGGTCGGATTGGTCAAAGTAGAAATAATTTCATACTGCAATGAGAGCAAGCTCAGGTTCGCCGCCGTATCACGATGACGTTTAGTAAAATCATCAAGGCTGATGGCATCCTGACTGATGCGGGTCAGCATGGCGTACATCCCCTGATAATCATCATTTTGCCAGGCTTGCAGATATGCCTCTGCCGCAGCTTTACTGTCCGGAACAGCAGTTAAACTGATCTGTGGCGGTGGCAGTGTAGGGGAAGAACTGAGCGTAGGAACAGACTGCCCGCCAGCACAGCCTGCTAGCAGAACCGTCATCAGTGCAATCCGCACGATAACTCTCATGCGCAAAACCTCCTTAGCAACTGCAAACAAATCATTAATGACCGAAGATGTCTTAACCGATATTCTCGCCATTCAAAACCCGCTCAAAGATTGGGCATGAATACTGAAAATGATCCTGACAGCTCTGTGGCACGTTGGAATTTGGAACAACGCCAAATTTACTTAACGTGCGCAGCAGATGACAGAAAGGCAGCCCGGCGACACTGGCAAAACAGCCAGCAAAATTAATCACCGGACGAAACTGCGGATGCTGGATGGCATAGGCACCAGCCTTATCCAGTGCGTCACCACTGGCAACATAGGCTCGGATTTCATCATCATCATAGAGACGCATTTGAACTTGCGAAACGCACAGGTCGGTTTCCAATCTTCCGCTTGCAGGATCAAATACAGCCACCGCTGTATAAACCTGATGAACGCGACCACGCAACTGTTTCAACATAGCAACAGCTTCCTGCGGGTCAGACGGCTTGCCCAATACCAGCGCGCCGTCAGCCACAGTTGTATCCGCCGCAACAACCAAAAGCCCTGGCTGCACCTGCGTCCCGACGGCACGGGCTTTCTCTTCCGCCAGACGCAAAACGTAGGTAGCTGGCTGTTCATCCGTTAACAGAATTTCGTCTATGTCTGCCGGTTGCACAATATATTCCCAGCCGCCCCATGCCAGCATTTGCCTGCGTCTGGGCGAATTGGAAGCTAGCACCAGAATCAAATCGCTCATGACCTGCGATTATAACAGATGACAAACCTCATTGCATTTCAGCTTTGAATTTGCTATGATGGTGAACAGACCAAACAAGGTATAAATTGCCGTATAAAGATCATCACATCACAGACGTCAAAATAACACTTCCCTGCCTGTTTAATCACTTCATATTGGAGGTGACAGGATGACAGAGACAACGGTTTCACTCACTCTCAAGTTGCTCAGCCAGATTTTTGGATCCGCGGGACATGAACATGTGAGTGTCCGTCTATGGGATGGCACACTTTGGCCCGATTCGGAGCCGCGCCGGGCAACCATCGTTCTTAAGCACCCAGGTGCATTGCGCGCCATGTTCCTGCCCGGTACAGAGCTAGAACTGGCAGAAGCGTATCTCTTCGATGACTTCGATGTAGAAGGAGATATTATTCAAGTATTTGACCTTGAAGAAACAATCGTTGAAGCGACCGCCGGCTTCAGCCGAAAGTTGCGTATTGCACGTGATCTATTGCGCCTACCAGATCTTGCCTGCCATGATCCCAGCCGCCGGGCAAACGTACGTCTAGCCGGGCGGAAACATTCAATTGATCGTGACCGTCAGGCTGTGACCTATCATTACGATCAATCCAATGACTTCTACGCACTGTGGCTTGACCAACGAATGGTCTATTCTTGTGCCTACTTCCCCAAACCTGATACTGATCTTGATAGCGCTCAGGAATATAAGCTGGATTATATCTGCCGAAAACTGCGGCTCAAACCCGGGCAACGCTTGCTCGATATTGGCTGTGGTTGGGGTGGATTGGTTATCTATGCCGCTCAAAAGTATGGTGTGGATGCCACTGGCGTCACGCTTAGCCGCCCACAGGCAGAACTTGCCAACCAACGCATTGCTGAGGCAGGACTTTCAGACCACTGTCGGGTGGAGGTGCGCGACTATCGCCAGATAGATGAACCAGAAGGGTATGACGTTCTGGTCAGCGTAGGAATGTTTGAGCATGTCGGCGAAACACTGTTGCCGGTTTATTTCCAAAAAGCTTTTAGCCTGCTCAAGCCGGGCTGTGTGTTTTTAAATCACGGTATTGCCAGCAATGCCACAATCAGAGAAGTCAAAGGGCCTACGTTCAATGATGCGTATGTCTTTCCAGATGGTGAACTGGTGCCGATTAACGTCACCCTGCGCGTTGCCGAAAATAGCGGTTTTGAGGTGAGAGATGTCGAAAGTCTGCGCGAGCACTATGCCCTGACGCTGCGCCACTGGGTGCGGCGGCTGGAAGCAAAGCACGACGAAGCGCTTAAGTACGTGGATGAAGTGACCTACCGCATCTGGCGTCTTTTTATGTCGGGTTCATCGCACGGTTTCAGCCGCGGGCGTCTGAATGTTTATCAGGCTTTGCTTGTTAAGCCTACAACGCGCGGCGAAAGCAGATTACCCCTGACACGGGCTGACTGGTACGTTTCCTGAACGAGATTCTCCTACAACGTCAAAACGGAAGATAAAATAAAAAAGCGCCGACACAAAGAGAAACTCTCGTGTCGGCGCTATCGTCATTCAATACTTGCCGTTATTCGCGCTTGTAGGGTTTCAAAACCGCCGCAGGACCGGTCGCGTTTCGTCCAGCAATTGCCAGTGCAATGATAGTAACAATATACGGTAATGCCAGAAATGCCTCATATGGTAATTTCAAGCCAGTTGTTTGCAGCCGCAACTGCAATGCTTCGATCAGCCCAAACAACAACGCGCCCCACAAGACTCGCGACGGCAGCCAGTTGGCAAAGATAATCAACGCGATACACACCCAACCCCGCCCAGAAATGATCCCAAACGTAAATGAGCCGAGTTGTCCAATGGATAGAAAAGCGCCGCCAACCGCCATCAACCCGCCACCTATCATTAAGGCAATCGTACGGACACGATATACATTGATACCGGCCGCATCGGCAGCTTCCGGGTTTTCTCCAACCGAACGAATACTCAAACCAAAGTTTGTGCGATATAAAACCCACCATGCCAGGGGGATGAGCAGAATGGCAATGTAGGTCAAGGCGTACTGCTGGAAAATCGGGCCCAGAACCGGCAAGTCATCAAACGGTGAGAGTGCCTGGAAGGGCTTGATCGCCGGCTGGATACGCTGAATTCCATAAACTACGCGGAAGAGGAAAAGAGAAAGCCCGGTCAGCAGCAACGTTGTTCCCAGTCCCGAGACATGCTGGTTCACCCCCAGCCGCACGGCAAACAGGGACATGATCAACCCACCCAGCATTCCGGAGACCACCGCCGCCAGAACACCCAGCCAGAGCGAGCCGGTGGCATCCGCCACCGCAAAACCGACAAAAGACCCAATGAACATCGTGCCTTCAATACCAAGATTGAGAATACCCGCACGCTCACAGAACAACTCGCCCAATGTGCCATAAATCAAAGGCGTTGCCACCCGGAAGGTCGCGGCGATTAACCCAATAAAGAAGTTAAAATCCATAGCTCATACCCTCCGGATACGATAATTTTGTAACATGAAAACACCCAGCGTAACCAGCAATAACGTGGATTGCACCACATTCCCGAGGAAGATCGGCACACCCAACGAGCGACTCACCGATTGTGCACCGGTATCCAGTAAACCAAGAAAGATCGCCGCCACCCCGGCACCAAAGGGATTCAATCCTCCCAGTGTGGCAGCAATGATGCCGGTGTACCCCAGCCCATTTGATAGTGCATCTATCAAATGAAAATGGATGCCTGCCACTTCACCCACACCCGCCAGCCCGGCAATCCCGCCGGAAAGCAACGCGGCAATCAACATGGTGCGCTGGATATTCACACCCATAAAGCGGGCAGCTTCCTGCCCCAGCCCTGAGGCGCGCATACGCAGCCCAAGTGGCGTTTTGGACAAAATGAACCAGATCAGCAGAACCATCACCACTGCCACGACAAACCCCAGATGCAGACGTGAGCGTGGGATCAGCTTGGGAAACACTGCACTGTCGGCAATGGTTGGTGATTGAGGCCAACCGGAAACTGGGTCGCGCCAGGGACCATTTAGCAGCGCGCTGATGATAAAAACGATAACTGAATTCAACAGCAGCGTGGTAACCACCTCATCCACTGCCAGCTTCACTTTTAGCAAGGCAGGGATGGAAGCCCAAACCATTCCGGCAAGAAAACCGCCCAACAGCATTGCCAGAATCGCAAGGACAGGATGCCAGCCGCCCACCACCGTTCCAATCCAGGCAGCCGCCAGCGCACCAGCGTATAACTGTCCTTCTGCACCAATGTTCCAATAACCAGAAGCAAAGGCGATCGTGACCGATGCACCGGTCAGAATCAGCGGCGTCGCTTTGACCAGAATTTCAATCATGCTGACGCGGTTGGTGAAAGGCGAGGTCAAATAATAATAATAAGCGGTCAGCGGGTTGGCATTTGCCAGCAGGATAAACACAGAAGTAACCACAAATGTAATGAGGACTGCCAGCAAAGGCAGTAAGGGACGCATCCAGACAGGCGATGGTGCACGTTCAATGCGGAATTTAAGCATGGCTGACGACCTCCCGAGCGCCTGTCATCAGCAAACCGAGTTTCTCTGGTGTTGCCTCGTGTGCATCAAGAATACCGACAATCTTTCCTTCATAAATCACTGCTATCCGATCCGAAAGTGCCATAATCTCGTCCAGATCTTCCGAAATCAATAAAACCGCCGCGCCGCGCTCGCGCTGTTCCAGTAACTTCTTACGCACGTATTCTGTTGCGCCAACGTCCAGACCCCGAGTGGGCTGCGCAGCAAGAACCACTTTGGGCTGCCGTGCCAGCGTGCGCGCCAGGATCAGTTTCTGCATATTGCCGCCAGAAAGTGTGCGCGCTCGGTCAGTGGGGCGAGCTTTAATTTGAAATTCCTCAATCAGAGTATTGGTGTATTCCAGCATCCGCTTACGGTCCAGCATACCGTTCTGAGTGTATTCGTCCAGCGTCTCCAGGGTCATGTTTTCAGCAACGGTCAATTCACCCACCACACCGCCATGTCGGTCTTCAGGGATGCGTCCGACCCCAGCACAGGTGATTGTTGCTGGGTCAGCACCAGTAATGTCCTGACCATCGACAAGAATTTTGCCTGAAGTTGGTTTCATCGTCCCAGATAACACGTGAGTCAATTCGGATTGCCCATTACCCGAAACCCCCGCAATACCCAAAATCTCTCCAGATGCAACTTCTAACGAAACTGACTTCAACGCGGGCAATCCTTTATTATCCACAGCCGAGACGTTTTCGATCCGTAGCACAGGTTCACCCTGGATGCGTTCTCCCTGACGGGTGACCCCAAAGGTCTCACGCCCAACCATCATTTGCGCCAATTTGCTCTGGCTGACATCCTGTTTAAAAACTGTTCCGACGTTCTTTCCATTCCTCAAAACGGTAATCCGATCACAGATCGTCATCACTTCATTCAGCTTGTGACTAATAAAAACAACTGACAGACCTTCTCTTTGTAATCGAAGCAGCGTTTCAAACAGGATGTCCACTTCTTGAGGCACAAGCACTGCGGTTGGCTCATCCATAATCAGAACGCGCGCATTACGGTAAAGTGCCTTGAGAATTTCCACCCGCTGCCGCTCGCCGACTGAAAGGTGACGAACCAACGCGTCCGATTTCACTTCAATACCAAAACGTTCAGCCGCTTCAGCAACTCGGCGTTGAATCTGCTGCGGGTTCAGGCGTATGCCGGGGTTATAGCCTAAAACCACATTTTCGGCAACAGTCAAAGGAGGCACCAGCGTAAAATGTTGCGATACCATCCCAATCCCTAAAGCAATGGCATCCTTAGGGGATGTAATACTTACTTGTTGTCCATTTACAAAAATCGAACCTTCATCAGCATGGTACAGACCATAGAGAATGCGCATCAGGGTCGTTTTACCAGCGCCGTTTTCTCCCAACAAAGCGTGCACTTCGCCCTGTTTGAGCTCGAAATTGATATGGTCATTTGCCACCAGGTCGCCAAAACGCTTGACGATCCCTCTCATCTCAACAGCGAACATATCCGTTTCTTATCGCCGATTTGAGCAAGCAACTCAAACCAAGCCTGCCTCCTCCTGTAAGGATTAAAAAACCGGGTTATCCTGTAAAAATTCCTTTGAACAGGCACGGCGCCCGCACCTAAGAGGAACATGGACGCCGTGCCCTATTTTCTACAAGCTATTTCTCAAGCGGTTGAGAGCGTTCAGGTGGTTGTCGCTCGTCAATATCCACGCGGAAGAGACCCTGCAGAATCTGCTTCTCGCGCTCTTTCACTTTGGCAACCAGATCAGCCGGAAGTTTGCTCTCGGTGCCATGGAATGGCGCCAGGCTGGCACCGCCCTTTGCCATCATGCTGAAGTCCTTGAGGTCCTGTGCGGTGTAGGTGCCGCCGGCAACTGCGGTCAGCACATAATCAACCGTGGGACCCATGTTCCAGACCGGGCTACTGATCACCAGATCGGGAGCCAGTTCGTTCTGATCACTCATGTTACCGAACATCCAGACGCCCTTTTCCTTGGCAGCCTCATGGACACCAAAGCGTTCTGCATAGATCACATCCGCACCCTGCTCGATCTGCGCCAGAGCGGCTTCCTTCGCCTTCGCTGGATCAAACCAGCTTCCGATGAAAGTGGTTAGTACGGTAACTTTGGGGTTTACCTCCAGAGCACCTGCCGTGAATGCATTGACCAGACGATTGACCTCAGGGACAGGGATCGCCGCAACTACACCCAGTGTATTGCTCTTGGTCATGCCGCCGGCCAGCATACCGCACAGGTAAGCCGGCTCGTGAATCCAGTTATCGAAAACCGAGAGATTCGGTTCAGAAGGACCTAAACCGGAGCCAAAGACAAAGGCAATCTCCGGATACATCGCTGCAACACGGCGTACCGCTTCTTCATTGCCGAAGGCATCACCAAAGATTACGTCTGGTTTCTTCTGCTCGGCGGTCTCTTGCAGGACACGCTCCAGGTCGCCAGAGTATCCCAGGTTATCCACGAAATCATAGGTGATCCGACCGGCATCGCGCGCCTCAAAAAGCGCATCCTGGATCACACGATCCCACGGTTCCTCACTGGGAGTGGCGAAAATACCGTACACGCTGAGCACTTTCGCTTCTTCGGGGGCCGGTGTAGCGGTGATGATAACGGTTTCGCCTGCTTGCTCCACCACTACCGTCTTCACCACTTCAACGGTCTTGACCACTTCCTGCGGTGCACAAGCAGCCAACAAACCCAGCACAAAAACGCTCAGCACAAACAAGCTTAACGCCTTTCTCATGTCTCTTTCTCCTTCCTTTACTAAGTGTGATTAATTGACTACAAACAGCGTCCACAGTAAACAGGTTTCTGATCTCGCAGGCAAGACATCACCTCCTTTACGTGCATTCAGAGTATATACCAAAATGTCCTCAGTCACAAAGCCATCTTCATTTCTTCAAAGCCAAAAGCGCTTCGCGAACCCGCTTCTTATCTGCCGGCAATTCGTTGATCCGGACACCCACAGCATCATAAATTGCATTGATGATTGCCGGCGCAGTAGCCAGCGAAGGCGCTTCGGCAAAGCCCTTTACACCACGCGGTCCTTCAGGGTGCGGTACTTCGACAATTACCGGAATGATCTCTGGCGTCATATCTGCGGTTGGCAGGCGTACCTTATGCAAGGAATCGGTAAGGTTGATACCCTTCTCAACAATGAACTGCTCACTGAGCGCAAACCCCACGCCCATCATTACCCCGCCGTGAATCTGTCCAACAATCGCCTCTGGATTGATTGCCTTGCCGACATCATTCGCCGAGATAATTTTCAACACCTTGACTTCACCCGTTTCCTCATCCACCTCGACAATAGCTACCTGCGTGTTGTAGGCGTAGCAATAATGGGTGACCATAGACTTGAAGTCCGGTCTGCCATATTTGCTTGCAACACCTACCGGATGCATCTGATCCGTCTTGCGTGGGATATAAGTTTTTTCAAACAGGAAACGCTCACCAAAGGTGCTGATTTCCACCCCTTGCCCGGTTTCTGAATCCACAATTTTACTGCCTTGCAGACGCATACGGGACGGTTCTGAACCCAGCACATCCGCCGCCCGAGTGAAGAGTTGTTCTTTAAGTTCTTCGCAAGCCATCACCAGCGCCTTGCCAGTAAGAAAAGTCTGGCGCGAAGCCGTGGTCGGGCCGGTAGGCGGCGTCAGCGCAGTATCGGGGCCAACGACACGAATTTGATCCATTGGCACCCCCAGTTCTTCAGAAGTCAGGCGGGTCAGCCCCTTAAGCGCACCTTGACCGTACTCATGCTGGCTGGCATACACTATCACTTTGCCGTCTGCTCTCAATTCCACCTTGGCACCAGCGCTTTCGGGAATATTGTGTCCAAAACCGATATTCTTGACCGCTGAAGCCACACCTACACCGATTTTCTTTCCATTGCCTTTAGGTATCTGGATGCCCTCGAATGCCTGTCGTGCTGCTTCAATCGTTTGTTTGATGGAAACCACCCCCTCTTCCATAATGTGATCTGCTGCGGTGGGCAATCCCACATCCAGCGCGTTGATCATCCGAAACGTGAAGGGGTCGATATTAAGTGTGCGTGCCATTTTATCCATCTGCTGTTCCAGGGCAAAGGCAATCTGGTTGACACCAAAACCACGCATTGCACCTGCCAATACGTTGTTTGTATACCAAGCCTTACCGTCAATTTTTAGATTGGGAACATAATAAGGACCGGCGGCAAAAACCACCGTGTTTTCCAGAACATCCATTCCCAGCGAACAGTAGATGCCGGTATCCAATACAATCTCTGCTTCCAAAGCCAGTACATGCCCATCTTTATCCGCGCCGGTTTTATAACGCATCCAGGCAGGATGGCGTTTTACGTGCACGCGCAGTGATTCCTCGCGTGTCAATACCATCTTGACTGGGCGGCCCGTCAGCAACGCACCCAACGCTAAATACTGATGCAAAAGCAGATCTTCCTTTGCTCCAAAAGCGCCACCGGGGATAATTTGGATCACGCGGATTTTCTCTTCAGGCAAATTGAGAATTTCCGAAAGCTGTATGCGGTCATCAAACGCGCACTGTGTACCGATTTTCAACACCACCCCGCCATCTTCAGTTGGCCAAGCGACACCCGACTCCGGCTCCAAGAATCCATGTTCTACGAAACCAGTTCGATAAGTATCTTCCACAATCACCGCACATTGTTTGAACGCCTCTTCTACATCGCCACGCACAATAGCAGCATGATGCAACAGGTTTCCCTTTTCGTGCAACGTTGGAGCATCTGGGCGCGCAGCCTCTTCGGGAGAAAACACCCCCGGCAGCACCTCATAGTCCACCTTAATTTTCTGTAAAGCTGCCTCAGCAATTTCCGGTGTCTCCGCAAAAACCGCCGCCACCCCATCCCCAATATACCGCACACGATCGGCGGCAATCGCGGGTTGATCGCGAATCACGATTCCCGCCTGATTCTTGCCGGGGATATCCTTGGCAGTAATGACACGCACTACGCCAGGTATTTTTTCAGCTTCGCTGGTATCAATATTGAGAATTTTGGCGTGAGGATACGCAGCCCAGAGGATTTTGCCGTGTAACATGTCTGGCAGGTAAATGTCATCGCCATAAATCTGCCGCCCAGTGACCATACGAATCGCCGTCTCAGTCAGCATTGAGTTATCCGGCGGGATTTCGCCTTCAGCAGGCACGCGTCCAGCTATGCGGTCCGCCGCCAATTGGATAGCTTCAATAATTTTGATATAACCTGTACAGCGACAAAGATTACGGTTGGTGGTCAGTGCCTTCTTGATTTCATCTACTGTTGGGGCAGGATTGCTATCGAGCAGTGCCTTGGCGCTCATGATCATACCGGGTGTGCAGAAACCGCACTGCACGGCACCTTTTTCGATAAAAGCTCGCTGCAGGGGATGCAATTGACCATCTTTCGCCAGACCCTCAATTGTTTCCACTCGCGCACCATTGGCTTTTGCCATGCTAACCAAGCAGGAACGTGTGGCTTTTCCGTTAATAATCACCGTACATGCGCCGCAATGCCCGCTGGAACAACCATTTTTTGCACCAGTTAGATGCATCCAGTCACGCAGGAAACGCATTAGCGTCATATTTGCCGGTACATCGACCTGAATCGATTCACCATTAAGGTTCATTTGGACAGTAATTTGCTCCTGTGACATGGACATCCTCGTTTCCTTCCAGTTTCATCATTATAAAAAGCATCTCACGAAACAATTGACCGTATCTCTATCGCGTTGGGAAACCATCCCAAAAGTCAATTGTTTTCCTGCCAGAGGCTCTCCTACATCACGTCCTAGGCACTGTTAGCAAAAGGCAATCACAAACTAATAAATATTTTTATTGATTAACAATCTCAGCTACTTTTTTCTGGTCCACCAGTTTTCCATGACTGATAACCGCCAACGGCGCTTCATGGTAACGTAGTGCTTCTAGTACATTCGGTTGCTGTAATACGACAAGATGGGCGGTCTTGCCAACCTGCAAACCGTAGTCTTTCAAGCCAATGCATTGCGCCGCTCGTGTGGTTACCATATCATAAAGAACTTCCATATCCGAGGCAGTGGTGAACCAGAGCATATGGGACCCAAGGAACGCCACCTCAAGCATATTGTTGCGGCCAAACGGATAGTAGGCATCGGAGATATCGTCCTGCCCCAGACAAACCAGCACACCCTCTTCAAGTAGCTCGCGCACACGAGCGTGGAGTGGACCAGTATGTGGGTCACTGACCACACCCATCTGTGCTTTCTTCAAAAGGTATGCCAGTTTTTGTAGATAGGGTTTATGATACATAGACATTGCGCGTGCATGATGCGCCAGCGAACGTCCATACCAACCGCGCTTGATCGTCTCCAGTGCCATAACTTCAATCGAGCGCAACCCCGGATCGCCAGCATCATCGACTAGCATGGAAACATCCTTATCAAACTCTTTCGCAATATCAAAACACACACGAACATGCTCGGCTATATCCGCCTCGGTGTATTCAATCCAGGGAATGCCGCCGACGACATCAGCGCCCAGTTGCATCGCCTGCCGCACCAGATCCGCCGCGCCCGGCTCGCGCACGATTCCATCCTGAGCAAAAGCAACCACTTGTACATCCACAATGCCCTTAAACTCCTCACGCGCCCGGATGAGCGCTTTCACGCCTTCCATGCGAGCTTTGCTATCCACATCGGCAAAGGCACGAATGTGGGTGCATCCATAACGGGCTGCATCACCCAGCGCACGCCGGACGTTCTTGATAATCCAGCGTTCGTCATATTTTTCCTTCACCCTCGCGGCCAGCTCAATGGCATTCATTGCTTTTCCCATACCCTCGCCATGATAGCTCTTGAGTGCTTCCTCATCCATCATCGCTAAGGTATATACTTTGCACAGGTGCAAGTGCGTATTAACAAACGACTCGGTTACCAGACCGCCCGCAGCATCAATTTCGGTTGCACCTTTAGCTTCAATTTTTTCACTGATGGCAGCGATTTTTCCCTCGCGAATGCCAATGTCAAACCTTCCCGCCTGACCGCGCAATGCAGCACCGCGAATAACAATATCCAGTTGAGTGTCCATAGCTCTCCTTATGATATGAATGGAAAATATCGAATGTCAGACAAGCATCAAGGGTAACTTTATTATAGGAAATTTAGGTCAACGATTCAAGCAAATTCTTCAGTAAATATTCTTAAATTCATGGAAAAATGTCATCAACTATGCCCAATATTACGGCAAAACAGCCAAAATCAACTTTTGCTGCAACGCAGAATCAGATAGAAAATCCGCCATTTGCAGTACAATCATGCCATCATGCAGTGTGTAGGAAGAGCTATGGTAACCCAAACGCGTCTGATATTAGTTGCGGGAATATGCGCCCTTTTCCTCACCAATTGCACCCCTGCCCCAACCGTCAACCGGGCACTTCAATCTCTTGCAATCACCAGCGCGCCTCCATTGCTCACTGCATTGCCGGTCAGGGAAACCAAAAACGCTTCACCTACTTCTACTGCTTCCAAAACTATTACCGCTCAACCGACAAAAACAGAAACCATCACACCCTCTCCCTCACCATCACCAACCCTGCCTCCCCAGGCACGTATTCCCCTGAAGGGCAAAAGCCAGACACTGCCGTTGAGTTGCGAAGCGCGCTCAGCGGTGGACTGGGCGGCTTATTTCGGCGTAAAAATCGAGGAACTGGCATTTCAGCAGCAACTGCCGCGCTCCGATAACCCGGAAGAAGGGTTTGTCGGCGATGTGGGAGGTGTCTGGGGGCTGTTGCCGCCGCGCTCATATGGCGTTCATGCGCCCCCGGTAGCAACTTTGCTACGCGAATATGGACTGGCAGCGCAGGCACGCCGCAACATGACGCTGGAAGAATTAAAGCAGGAAATCGCTACCGGGCGGCCGGTAATTGTCTGGGTGACCGGACATGTACAGTCTGGCAAATCCAGCATCTATACCACCCGAACCGGGCGCAAGGTGCGCGTGGCTGCGCGCGAGCATACCGTTATCGTGATCGGTTACACGCCAGAAACTATCATTGTGTTAGACGGCGCACTGACTTATGGGCGAGCCACGCAAAATTTTCTTGAATCATGGAATGTTTTAGATAATATGGCTGTAGTGCTGGCAGAATAAGGCGTCATAAACGAAACTTCCGCATGCTATAATTGATGAAGATTAAAACGAGATAACTGATCTTTGGGTTCAAACCCGTTTTTCAGCGCCACTGCATTCGCAAAGCCATTCTCTTTGGCTCATTTGCGAGGGGTGAAGTTTCCCAGAGAAGTAATGTGGACTTAATCTTGATTCAGGAAACGGACAAACATTTCTTCGATCGCCATGAAGATGTCTACACAGACTTGAATATGGCTATATCAGGTAGAGGGCAGGTATCTTAATCTGCATAAAGAAGAATTTCTTTCTTGGCTGGTCCCTATCGTTCTCAAGGAATTTTTCAAATCTGAATAGAGGTGTCATGCAAACACGCCAAATCGCATTATTACGCCCAGAACAAATCAAAACCGAGCTGCAACGCTGTCCGCTGGCTTATCTGCCTCTTGGACCGCTCGAATGGCATGGTCCTCATTTACCCTTTGGCACCGACCCGTTACACGCTGAACACGTCGCACTGGCAGTTGCAGAACATACCGGCGGACTGGTATTTCCAACCCTTTACATGGGTACTGAGCGCGAGCGTGCGCCGCAAACGCTTGAATCCATCGGACTGGAGCCGCAAAGCTACGTGATCGGCATGGACTTTCCAGCCAACACTCTACCCAGCGGCTATGCCCGTGAAGAAGTATTCGCGTTGGCTGTGCGTGAGCATCTGCGTTTGATCATCAACATGGGCTTCCGTTGGGTTGTTCTGGTCAGCGGCCATGGCGCTACAAACCATTTAGAAGTACTGCACCGTCTGGTTGCAGAATTCAATGGTGAAAGCCCGGCGCGCTTGCTCTTGATTACACCCTTTCCACGCGATAAAGACGGCATAGAACGCATCGGACATGCTGACCGCATTGAAACCAGCCTGATGCTGGCAGAGTATCCCGAACTGGTCGCTCTCGACACTCTGCCGCTGCTTCCGGTGCCGCTTAAAAA
Organism: Anaerolinea sp.; assembly: GCA_020725865.1. Lineage (GTDB taxonomy): Bacteria > Chloroflexota > Anaerolineae > Anaerolineales > Anaerolineaceae > DYEC01. The sequence continues at coordinate 144,315 of DYEC01000019.1, forward strand.
CACAGACTACGCCATTGTGGACTATCTGACCTTTGAGGGACAACCCACCCCGGACCAAACCGTGCGTCCCGAGTTTGATCCCCGTCAGGCAATGGCAAAAGATGGGCAAGACCTGGTAAAACAAGTGATTGCAGACATCGTTCAGCTAGTCAGACAAATGATGCAAAATAACGGTTAAATGCAAAGGAGCAGTCATGAGTGAGGAATCTGTCGGACGTGTTGATTTAGAAAAAGCCCGTCGCGCGCTGGAAGCCATGCGCAAGCGCTATATTGAAGACCCGCGCACACGTACGGTTACCCTGCGCGCCACAGCAAAGTTAGTCAAAGATGCATATATAGAGGGGCGCATTGGGCGCTTCAACTTTACCGCTGATGAACCACCAGAGCGCGGCGGTGATGACCGCGCCCCCAGCCCGCTCGAATTCTTCCTCATTGGAGCTGCATTCTGAATGGTCTCACAGGTGGCGCAGTTTGCGCCCGAATTTGATGTTATCCTGGAAGAGGTCAGCGTAGATTTACGCGCAACCTTTGATTCTTCCGCTAAATACAATCTTTCAGATAATCCCACCGCTTTTCAGAAAGTAGCGATTAAGCTCTATGTGCGCAGTCCATCACCACTGACCCAAATCAACAGACTGATCGCGCACGCCGAAAAAGGTTGTCATGCCGCTCAATCCCTGCGCAACCCGGTTGACGTGATCTTCGAAGCGCAGGTGAACGGAACGGCAATGGCATAACGAAAAGCTTTATTGGCTCCAGCGCCACACGGCTTCAAAGGCTTTTACCCCGTCAGCAAGGTGACTGCCCTGAAAAAACCATTCCATTTCATCAACAGGGTTTTGTGCAGCAGTGATTACGATTTGCTCGCCCGGCAGAACTTCGTTGTTAAAATTAATTTGCAATGACTCTAATTTTCTGAGGCGGTATTCCTCTGGTGAGAAACAATCGCTGATCCATTCAATATACCGTCCGTTATTGACATGCCCCATAACATCCACTGCGCTGTAACCGGCTTGAAGCGTGATAATGTCTTTCATCCCTTCGGGTAGAGGAATTTTTTCCAGCGAATCCGTCATAGCGTGCCGTCCGCTATTATCTGGCAATTGACCGCGAAATGACTGCGGGAGCAGCATCTTGCGGGCACGCGGGTCAATCAATACCCACGCAGAGGTTGCAAGCGCATACAGCCCTCCATCCGGGCGCATGACTTTGAAATCGCGATAGAAAAACACCTTTTGCTGAATACCTTTGGGCCAAGTCTCGATAATCACTGTCTCACGTATTGTTGGAAAGTCAATGAAACGTATTTTCATACGAGAAAGTACCCAGATCATTCCTTGATTCATCATCCGCTCAAACTCATAGCCCAGTTGGGCGGCGTGTTCTGATGCCGCAGCCGTCATCACCTGAAAGAAGGTGGCTGGTTTCCAGCGGCCAGCAAAATCTGCCTCATATGCTTTAACACGGGTCTCCTCCCGCCAGACAGGAATATCGCTCATGAGCACCTCACAGGTTTTAGGGTATTGAGGCAAAATTATAACAAGGTTGAGTACATTTTCCGGATTTCGGAGCGAAACTACCAAGAATTCATCGTATTCTGTAAAACTGTTGCAAATCTGAAATATTTCATCATTTCAGCTAAAAACCCCTTGAAATTTGCCAGGATTGCCATAAAATCAAATTTAGAAAAACGAGGGTATTCACATCGTTGGGACAAACAATTCGTAGCCAGGGGAAGCTATTGATTTTCTTCGGTGCCCTCAATAGTATTTCTTACGACGAGCCGCAACAAGGGGGTACTCGGAAGGTTTTGTTTTTAAGCTAAGTTGTGGCAGCAACTTGAAATGAAACCCGCATCATTAATTACCTTCCCCGCCATAGAAAGGAGGTGGCATCCGGATTTTCTCATTATGTTTTTATTCACGCACCAAATCTTGTGATGATTCGGAGGTTAACATGAAAAAAAGTTTTCTGATCCCAATAGTCGTTTTAGTTTTGCTGTTCAGTCTGGTAGGCGCTGTCACTGCCATTACTAATGGACAGCCGGACAATGAACGCCACCCATACGTAGGACTGCTGGTTTTTGACAGCGAAGAATGCGGCGGCGGTCCTTGTTGGCGCTGCAGCGGCTCGCTGATTTCCCCGACGATAGTCCTCACTGCCGGTCACTGCACCGACGGTGCAACCGCAGCGCGCGTCTGGTTTGATGAAGACGTGACATCCGCTCACATTCCCTACCCGTTTTATCCATACGGCGGTCCGGGTAGCGGGGCAATCGAAGGCATACCTTACACCAACCCAGATTACAATAGCCCGGAAAATCCATATGGCGGGGGCAACGGACTACCGGCGTTTTCCTACCGCGACGTTGGCGTGGTTGTACTGAATGAGCCGGTTTATATGAATACCTATGCCACTCTTCCCGCCCCCGGGTTGGTGGACACGCTCAAGAACAAGACCAAATTGGATCTGGTGGGATACGGCGTGCAGGAGCAGCTTCACGGAGGCGGACCTCCGGTGTGGACCGGTTTGAGAATCCGTCTCTACGCCCCAAGCGAGCTGGTTTCCGGCAACTTCGTGCATAGCGCAGAATACATGCGCATTGCACTGAACCCTGGTGGTGGCTCAGGCGGCACCTGCTTTGGCGACTCGGGAGGTCCAAACCTGCTGCGCAATTCAACCACCGTTCTGGCGGTTAACTCTTATGTAACCAACAGCAATTGCTCCGGGGTCGGTTACTCTGCCCGCGTGGACATTCCAGAAGTTCTGGAGTGGATCGAAAGCTTCATGGAGTAATTCCAACCCCGCAAAACACGCTGGAGCTGTCTTCAAAGACAGCTCCAGTTTGTTTTACCCAGAAACTCAGTTTTATAAAACCTGGGATCGCTCCATCATTGTAATACCATCTGAGGGACAAATGCCGACGCACAGACCACATCCATCGCATTTCATCACATCCACAACCGCCTTTTTATCCTGCATAAATAATGCCTCAAACCCGCCCGAATCGCATGCGGTAATACACAACCCGCACCCATTGCAACGGTTGGGATCAACATACGCCAATAGCTTGATGCTCAAATCAAGCTCCGGATAATGGCGAAGCTGTGGCAATGCCTTGCCCACTAGATCAGAAACCGAAACAAAGCCTTTCGTATCCAGATAATCACTCAATCCTCTGGTCAGCCGTTCAATAGTTTTGAAACCATTCCACATGACCGCCGTCGCCAGCTGAACCAAAGAGGCACCAACAGAGATGTATTCAGCAGCATCCTGCCACTTGCTGATCCCTCCACAGCCGACCAGAGGCACATCCACAGTGCGTGCAATACTGGCAACACAACGCAAAGAAACTGCCTTGAGCCCCGGACCACTGTAACCGCCAAAAATACCAATTCCACCTACTGAAGGTAGCGGCGACAATTTTTCCAGATCAATTCCAGCCAGCCCCGAAAGCGTGTTGGTTGCAGTGATGGCATCGCCGCCAGCATCTCTGGCTACTTTAGCGATCAGAGTGATGTCCGTTACATTCGGGGTGAGCTTGATCCACAAAGGCAAACGCGTTACCTCACGCACCCAGCCGACCACCATCGCCAGGGATTCTGGATCCTGCCCAAGCTGTGCGCCCCGGGCCCCATGTGCAAAATTGGGACAGCTTACGTTCACCTCAAACGCATTTACCCCATGCGGCTCTAATGCATAAACGACACGCTGCCAGTCCTCCGGATTGCCCCCACCCATAATATTGGCAATGATCGGACGATCAGGGAACTCATCCCGAATGCTCTTCAGCTCATCAACCCACTGATCAAGGGTTAAGTTTGTGATCAGTTCGATATTCACCATACCCTTCTTGTCCCGTCCGTCCTTGAGAATGTAAAGGCGCGGACTTGGGTTCCTGGTTGGTTCCAGCCCGACGGTTTTTAGCACCGCACCACCCCATCCGGCGCGGAATGCTTTTTTGATCATATGTGCATTTGTTGTGCAGGGTGAAGACGCAACGAGAAACGGGTTGGGAAATGTGATGCCGGTAAATTGGGTTTCTAAATTTGCCATACTTCCTCCAGTAAGACACCTTCACACAATAGGAAACAAAATATTTCACAACAACACCGTCACTTACCCCAATCGAACCAAGAACTCAACGACTCGCTTGCTTTACCGGAATGACTTTAGCATAACAATCCGACCGTGTCAACAACATTGCCAACTCATTGCTTGATGCGTTGTGTTCCGCCGCTTAGCATAATCAAAAATTAACACCCAACAATAATGCAACCCAGATAAATCTAAAAAGCCCTCTTGCACCAGTTTTGTTACCGCTTCGCCAGTCGCCGGATGTCCCCCTCTCGAATTGTTATCCCCTGCGTGTCCAGATATTCCAAAAATGCCAGGGCATAGCGTCGGCTCGTTTGGAAACGATCACGAAACTGTGCCACAGTAAGTGTCTTCTCAGCGGCAAAATGCTTGTTAACTTCGTTCAAGAGTAATTCGTAATCCGTCTTGCGAAAAACTACTTCAGCAGAAACTTGTTTCAATTCCCCCATTTCAACCAGCGCATTGTAAAGTTCCTCTCCAACAACCTCACGACATTCTTTCACCGAAGGCGGTGAAAACGGCGCGTCAGCAAATCGGCGTAATAAAGCATCTACAGTGCTTTTCTGTTGAGCAGTCAGGCGAATCACATGCTCACTCAACGCGATCTGTGCGCCATTTTCCCTGATATTACCTTCAGCAATCCAGCAACGTAATGCAGCATTAAACCAACGTTGCGAGCCTTTTAACCGGCTTTTCAACTCCTCGCGCGGCATCCCGGAGCGCAAAGGAAACGCCTTGTGGTACTGCGCCAGCTCATCCAGGGCTTGCTGTCGTTTTCGTTCCCATTCGGGTCGCGCCACTATAAGCACATCTGCCTCCGCTGTTATCTCACCCCCTTCCAGTTGAATCACCTTTCCCTCAGCGATGAGACGCCGAATCACCTGCAACGCATCCCCTTCAGAGAGGTGAGTATGCTGGATCAATTCTCGCAGCGACACAGCTCCCAAGCCCAGCAAAGCCTGCAAAAGCACTTCATCCGGCGATCCTTTACGCATTGCCTCTAGCGTTTGGAGAACTGCCCTATCAAAGCGTTTGTGTCTATTTCGTGGATGAGGGTCAAGCACCACCCCGCCCCCCAGTGTCTCACCGGGCGAGGGTCGGCGCAAAATGTAACGATCGCCTCGCACAGCTACAACCGGGGACTTCAACTCCAGTTGCAGCCAGCCTTCATCCCCTGGCTGGATTTCCTCCCCCCCCAACAGCCGCACCCGTGCCACTACCTCGGCAGCGCCCAGAAACAATTTTGCCTCCGCATTATGACGCAACGGCTGTGGGATGTCGGACAATAACCGAAAATGCACATCCAGCAGACTGGTGGAACGATAGTCGCCCGGATGAACCAATACATCACCACGCCGTATCTCGTCCACATTCACCCCGCTGAGATTTACCGCCGTACGGCTTCCCGGCACAGCTCTGGTCTCCTTGCGTTTATGACTTTGCAAACCTCGAATCCGTCCGCGCAAACCGCTGGGCAAAATCTCCACTTCTTCTCCAACCTGCAAACAACCATCACTCAATGTGCCGGTCACAACTGTCCCAAAGCCAGCAATAGTAAACACCCGGTCAATTGGCAGGCGAGGACGTCCCAGGTCCGGGCGCAGCGGTTGCTTGGCTAAAATCTCCGCCAGAGCACTCCTCAATTCATCCAGCCCGCTTCCATTTCTGGATGAGACGCGCACGAGCGGCGCTTTTTCAAGAACTGTACCACGCACTGCTTCGCGAACATCCAGCTCGATCAGTTCCAGCCACTCTGGTTCACCGACCAGATCAATCTTGGTCAGAACAATAATACCCGCCTGAATCTGCAAGAGATCCAAGATCGCCAGATGCTCGCGGGTCTGTGGCATAACCCCCTCATCCGCCGCCACAACAAACAGAACAGCATCAATCCCACCCACACCTGCGAGCATGTTCTCAATAAAGTCGCGATGTCCGGGAACATCTACAATGCCAACTTCCTCGCCATTAGGCAATGTCAACCAGGCAAAACCGAGATCAATGGTCATCTCGCGTTGCTGTTCTTCTTTAAGGCGATCCGGGTTGATCCCGGTCAGAGCGCTCACCAGACTGGATTTGCCATGATCCACATGTCCAGCAGTTCCCACCACTCGCATGGTTCAGTAACCTCTTTTACCGCTGAGAACGTCCAAAATTACGCTCATAATCTTCCAGCCACTGTTGAGCAGTGGATGCCAGATCCTGCAAACGTTTCTGGGTTTCTTCTGCAATCTGATGAAGCGTATCCTGTAGTTCGCGCGAAAGGTCTTCAAGTATAGCCAGACGTTCACTCAGTTTTTCATATTGCCTGCCCAGTTCACGCTGATTTTCCTCCTGAATTAGAGCGTAATTTGTCCAGCGTTTCTGATCATCAGCCTTGAACAGTACCCACTCCTGGCGAAAACGATCTTCAACCAGACGCTGCATTTCAGTGATTTCGTTGATGCGCCTTTCAAAACGCTGTGCAGTTTCGTCCAATCCCTCTTGCGAGCGGCGAATGGAGCGCTGAAGCGTCTCCATTGTCTGCACATGCGCCTGCAAATCTGCTGAGAGCTTTTCCACATCGCTAAATTTGGTTTCCCACTCTTTCCAAATCCGATCCCGCTCCACCGATTGAAGATTCAACCGCTCAATAAACGCCATTTGGGTCTGTCTACGCTCATTTTCAGCCGCCTGTAACTCTCCAATTCGTAACTCCTGTTTTCTCAAACTATCTTCTATCAAATCCAGCTTGCCACGCTGTTCGTCCTGACGCTTGCGCAAGGCGGTTGTCTCACCTTGAAGATCGGTCAAACGTTTGGAATCCTGCCGTCTGCCTTCCTCCAGCAAACGGAGAGCGCGGCGACCCTCCTCATCTGCCCGGCTGTTCTCCTCAAACTTTTTGCTGAATTCATCTATCAAGCGCGAGAGACGCAATTCCTCTTCCACGCGCGCCTGAAGACCTTTTTTCAATTCCGTGATCGGTTCCTGCAACTTGCGAAGCTCGCCCACATTTTTATTGAGCGCTTCCATTTCTCCACGCCACACCTTCTCCATCTCACGTTCATGCTCACTGCGCTGTTTTTCTATTGATTCAATTGAGCGTGAAAACTCAACCCGCAATGTTGCTATCGCTGAATCCAGCTGGTCAAAGCGAGCGATCAACGCCGAAAGGCGAGCTGTTTCACCACTTAATTCCTTGATGTGTTGAAGCTGAGTGGAAGTCATATTTTCTAACGCCGCAACTCGTTCTTCTAACGTTGCAATGACTGTTTTATCCTTGCGGCGCTCATCATCCAGCCATTCCAGTTTGTTAATGATCTGCTCCAGATCCATCTTTCGCCTCTTTATGTAAGGTAGCCTAAAACTGACAGACAGGGATACACTAGAAATAGTTTACCTTCATTGGGTATCTACTGCAAACGCTCAAAGGCATCTAATAAGCCAACCAGATTTCTTGTCAGCCATCCCGGAAAAATTCCAACAATAATAATAGCAAGCGTCCCCAGCACCATAAACACAACAGGGATTACTTTCTCAGCAAATTGATAATCCTGCTCCGAGCGCGCCATGCTGTTTAATAATCGCAAACCAGCCACGAACAAACCACCTCCCCCAATAAAGACCCAAAACGCAGTTACAGGAGCCACTTTGACAAGTTGCTCCAATAAAAACAGACGCATCGGAAAGACGGCTAGTAAAGGCAACCCTGCAACCGAAAGACAACTGGCTAAAATTACCCCTGCAGTTACCGGCTTACTGTGTAACAAACCCTCAACATCCTCCAGCGTTACTCTTTCCTGTCCGGAGAGATTTGCCAATGCCAATCCCCACACCGCTAATGATAACAGACGACCCACAAACAGCGTGGTGAAAATTTCTAACCCTACACGGCTGTGCAAGCTCAGCGCCAGTAATGAAAAACCATTCTCCATAAGCACTGCATAACCATACATTCGGGCAAGCTCACGCTCAAAAGCCACCCAAATCCCCCCGATAATAACCATAATCGCCCCGATCAGGCGTAGAGCAACATACAAAAGACTGAAATCTCTCAACCAGGCAAACGTGTTGAGGAAATCCAGACTCAACAGGAAAACAATGGTTGGGAAAAAATTCAAAACAAAACCCGCCACATACGGGTTCACTTCGCTGGTCAATAACGGTACCCAGGAATAAAACGGAAAAATAGCCAGCCAAAACGCAAATCCCAACGCCATAAATAAAACAGCTTGCAAGAGCAACCGTTGATCGGTTGGATTCGCTTCGACAATGGTGGCAACCCAGCCAGCAAACATAATAAACGGCATTGCCAGCGTTTGAAAAATGACATAACGCAATATGCCCTTACCCGGCACCTGTCCGGGCGGGATGAGCATTGGGATGCTGAACAACACTGCCGCTTCAATAAACAAAGCCGCATATAAAAAGGGTTGAACAGAGAGCGCCGCCACCAGGAAGGCAATCACTGCCAATCCTAAAGGTGCAAATGTACGTCCAACCTTTACAACAACGGCACCGATATACCAGAAAGCACCCATAACAAAAATGAGCATCAGGAAAGAGCGATCTCCTGCTTCAAACACAAAGCTCCGTCCCAGAATTATCCATGTTTCCTTCAATTCAATGGACAAACCCAAAAAGTTTATTACTCCCCCAATAGGTAGCTTCCAGGCAAGCAGTGCCAGCAAAAGATTGAGCGCACCAATTGCCAGGATGCATAACAGCTTCTGGTTTCGCAAAAACCAGAAAACAACTGCAGCAACAAGCGGAATGCCAATCCATAACAACGCTGCACTCATGTCTAGAGTTCCTCCAACGTATTCACAACCATCAAATAAGAACCAGCTAGCGCCAGTCCCAGATTAGCCATTGCTAAAAGCCCTGCCACCAGAACCGAACTCTCAACCGCAGCGTATAAAACCTCAAACCCTGCCAGAGCAGTCAACAACCCAACAAAAACGCGAAACGGCTCGCCACTTATCCCCATTTGCAGTATACCAGCACCAATCAGCAGCGAACTTCCCCATAGGACCTGCAAGGGCGCTGCAAACCACCCCGACACCGAAGGCGCAACCGAAAAAACCACCAGCCAGACCACTCCAATCGCAAAAAGGCGGAATAAAAAACCCTTCACAAAAATCCTGCCGTTTTCCCCATCCTCTCTTCTATCCGTCTGAGCTGCACCTAGAATAGCAGAAGACATCCAGCCCACCACCAGTTTGACCACTGCTAATCCAATCGGCCAGACCATTGCAACCAACCAGGCAACTGCAAGATACTGGGCCACCAGCGCCAGGACAGTATATCGCCAGAGGCGGCTGACAGATATCAGTGTGGTTGTTGCCAATAAGATAAGAACCGGAATTATGGCAAGCTGTTGTTGCAGGATCATGGCAGGCTTCCGGAATAAAAAATTGAAATCAGCAATGTTAAGATTAACAACGCCCACAAAACCCCGCCCTCTCCTTCCAGGAGAACTGTCAAAAAACGTACTACACCCTGCACCAGGCGAAACACAAATGCGATCAACACATACAGCCAATCCAAGCGAAAAACCGCCGCCAACACTCTGCCAACTGGCTTAAAGAGCAGGAATAACCATTCCGCTCTCTCTTGGTCTGCTGAAACCAGCTTTCCATAACGCATCAGAAAAACCAGCCCAACCGTCAGTGTGATGCAGATCAAGCTCACCCACCAGTTTCCAATCGTCAATGAACCCTGCCAACCGAATAAACCGATCAGCCAAAACGAAAGCGCCAGCCAGAACAGTCCCAACGGATAAACCACTTGCACCCAACGGTCAAGACCCTCAACGGATGCTCCTTCGGAAATGGCATGTCGGGTAAAACCGGTGAGCAACAGGCTGAACGCTACTATCAAAACCACGTCAAGCGCATTGAATGGCAACACAACCAAACCCTTCAAGCCACTGGCAAGCGGCGTAAAAGGCAACCCGCTCAATCCCAAAAGCGCCATAGCTGGAATGAGAAACAACCGCGCCTGGCGAACAGAGTAGAGGAACAGTACCCCCCCCGCCAGGATCGTCGCTATCCCCCAGATTGGCGCTGCCGTCGGTCTGCCACGTACAGCGCAGGCAACTGCAATACCCGCCAGCGAAATCAACCAGTAGGGCCTACCAGCCAGTTCATCCTTCGCGGTAAGCCACATAACCGCGCCGTAGAGCGCCGCCAGCGAGGAGAACATCAAGAAATAAGGCGCCAGTTGTGGAGAAACCACAGCAGGCGGCAGGCGTCCTAAAATAACCAACCCGGAAGCTGGCACAACCAGCCGAAGCACGGTTCCCAATCCGCGCCGCATGGGTGGCTCCTCTACAAAAGGCAAATGTAATGGCAACACTCCCAAACGCAAACCTGCCGCCAGCAGCAGGAAGATACCTGCCCGCTCGTCAAATTTCGATAGGGTCATTGGCTTTCCCAGATAATCACTATACAATACAGCTCCCACCACAGCCAGTGTCCCTGCCAATCTGGCAGAAAAGGATAGAACTACCCGCTGTGTCAGTAAGCGCTGCACTCGCGAACCCAGCAAGACACCCAGCTCAATTAGATCTACCAATGTCCAGGACAAGATCACTGCCATTGGAGTCGCTGCCAAAACGGTAGCAATGCCCGCAGCGGTTACCCCCATGCTGCCTGTCCATGCCCATGGGTTGGGAAGCTGCTGAATACGAGTAGAGGCGGTTAATAATACTCCCAACAATAAGCTCACCAGTGCAAAAGCATAAGGCCAGGAAATGCTGTCAAATTGAAAGATCAGCGTAGAGAACTCCTCCCCTCCAGGTCGCCAGTCCTGTAAATTGAGAGAAACGCCAGATTGCCAGCGCAAAACTAACACCGCCACCCAGACTAGAAACGCACTAACCACCGCAACCAACCATGCCACACCCATGCCGCCGCGCGTGCGATAGATGATGAGAATAGCCGCACCCGCAAGCAGCAAAAATCCGATTAAAACAATAATTAACATGGATGGTCAAAACCCCGTGGGTCAAACCAATTCACTGAAAGGCTGACGACGCAGAAAACGCCCCATACCGGTTTTACCTAGCCACTTTCCCCGATCCACGATTAGATGCCCTCGCAGGAAAACCTTTTCAGGAAATCCGACCAGCTCCCAACCTTCAAATAAGTTGTAATCAGTGCGATGCTGTGCCACTCTCACTCCATAAGTCACGCGACGCTCCGCATCCCAAATAACAATATCTGCATCTGCACCGGGCATTAAGGAACCCTTTTGCGGATACAGACCAAAAATTTTTGCCGGGTTCGTGCTGGTCAAAGCCACAAACTGATTTGCTGTAATTCTTCCCTTGCCCACCCCGTATGTCCACAAAATCGGCAAGCGGTCACCGACCGCTGGTAAACCGTTGGGTATTTTCGTGAAATCACTCTTGCCCAGCTCCTTACCGGGAATGGCAATCTCTTTTCCCTCATAGAGAATTGGTCTCGTGCCGTCATAAAAGAACGGACAATGATCGGTTCCCACAGTCTGCAATGTGCCATCGCTTAGCCCTTCCCACAGTCGCTGATTATCTGCAGCAGTGCGCATTGGCGGTGAGCAAATCCACTTTGCTCCGTCCGGACGTCGTAAATTATCAATGGTAAAGAACAAGTACTGAGGGCAGGTCTCGCCCATCACCGGTAAACCCCTCTGGCGTGCATACGCCAGCATATCTACCTCGCCCCCGGCGTTCATATGTACCACATAGAGCGGCGCCTCAGCCTGGGCAGCAATGGCAATGCCGCGTAAAGTTGTCTCGACTGCCCCCCAAGCAGGGCGGGTAAGCGCGTGCCACTCCGGGCTAGTATGCCCCGCTGCCAGTGCCTCTGGGATAAGAAAGTCTATTACATCCCCCATTTCTGCATGAAGCATGGTGAGCATTTGGTAATCACGTGCCAGCCGCATCACCTGAAAAATCTGGCCATCGGAGAGTTTCATGTGTTTATAAGCCATGAAAACTTTAAGGCTGGTAACGCCCTCGTTTAAAAGAGATGGAATTTCAGCTAAAACCTGGTCGTTGTAATGGGTAATATTCATGTGGAAACTGAAATCAACCGCCGCCTTCTCATCCGCCTTGGCGTGCCAGTTATCTATGTTCTCTTTAAGTGATCCAGCTTCATGGGGGACAAAATCTATTACAGTGGTCGTTCCACCAAAAGCAGCCGCCTTGTGGCCGGTATAATGATCATCGGAAGAAACCGTGTTGAACATTGGTAGATCGAAATGCGTATGCGGGTCTACTCCGCCCGGCATGATCAGCTTTCCACTGGCATCCACTATCTCTACATCTTCTCCCACCTTCAATCCTACACCAACCTGAATGATCTTTTCGGAATCAATGAAAATATCCGCTTGAAAAGTCTCCGAAGCAGTAATTAATGTCCCATTTTTGATTAAAGTTTTCATGCTTCCTCTGTATATCCTATCAAGTTTTTCGTCAAACTGATCTGCGAATATTTTACCAGCACTATCAATACAAATTCTCTGTTTACCCTTTTCAGTACACAAAGTCAACCTATATCAAATTGAATCCTCCCTCAAGGGAACAAATTCATTGTATAAATATATATGATAATTGCTGTCCAACCACTCTGAAAAGGCTGAGAAAAATGGCAATGACAAAAAAATTTCTGACAATTATCTTGACTCTTGTACTCGTGAGCCTCTCCTGCAACCTACCGTTCTTATCTAGTAACCAGAATACGGCCATCCCTCAAGAACTTAACGCGTTGCCAACTTCGGAAAGCTTCCCTCAGCAGACAAACACTCCCAAATTCGCCACCCCTATAGTGACACAACCCCAAATAACCTATGAAAGAGCACAGGTTGGTCTCTACAGTAACCTTTACCTGACATATGACCCTTCAATATGGGAGGCTTATACCGACCCCGCCTGGGCTCCAAATAGCGAAGGACAAACTATATACTCTCTAAATCACAAAAAGCATAACTGCATATTGGAAGCCAATCTTGGTATGGGGGCACCGGAAACGTGGCAGCGTTTTGTGAGCGGGAAAAGGATTGGCAAGCTGGACTATCAAGTGGAGACCTGGCGTGATACCACCACAAACATGGAAGTTCTGGTGGTTTACCAATACCCAGCCGATGGACAAAGGGAAAACTCGGTGCGTATTGAGGTGGTTATTAATGACCACCCTCAGGAATGTATTGCGGATACTGAAGCCGTACTTGCCCTTTCAGAGGAAGAAATCCGCTGAGTCTCGAACTGAATTTTCGGCTGTCCGAGTAATTCAATCCACCCGATAATCCTCTGAAGGAAGTTCTTTCAGCCGGCTGAAGTCTCCCAGCATAAGTAAGATTGCCGGGTCGAGTGCTAGCTCAGGAAGCTCCTGCGCCAGATATATCGAGTTGCTTATCGCCCGATCTCGCAAAGAATGCCATAAGACAGCGCGCTCTTCCGAGCGGACAACCAGCTCCTCCACCGTCTTGGCTTTCATAAACAATGCCCCTGTTGTATAGAGAAAGGTCAACCGCCGCCACCGCTCTGATAGAATTGGTGTTTCAAGCTGTTGTAATGGGCCAAGTTGCACTTTATAATATTCCTCGTGAGCCCGCGGATGCTCAGGTTCGTCCTTGAAAAGCTCCTGTCGTGTGGTTAATTCGTGTCCACGCACCGCAGCGTAGTACTCGATCCGCCAACGATGTGACACGCCAAAAGTAGCAGGTTGATAAAATGCCAAGTAGTCCACAGTGACTACTTTGGGTGCAGAACGCAATGGCATGCGATACCACCCAAGCACTCGAGCAATTTCCAAATCGCGCGGGGATGGGAGAACTGCAACCAAAATCAGAGAGGTTTCGGGAATTTGCTGACTCAACATCGCTCCTCGCTACAGAATAAACTATCCTCCCTACAATCAGGAAAATTATTGCTAAAACAAGTGATACAAGACACTTTTATCACGTCCCATTATGTTGCTATGATTTTACTTGAACTTCTATTGTCATACCACTTCTTTCAAAGCTTAATAAGGGAACTCCAAATTCAAGATGAATATTCACCAACGGATTGAACTGGTTGAAGCCGCCCTCGGTTATCTGCCTTTTGATGCCGTGATTGACAACGTAAAAGTTGTGAATGTCTACACAGGGAATATCCTGGACGGCGCAATTGGGATCAAAAATGGACGTGTGGTCACCTTCCGCGCCCCCAAAAATGCAGAGTCAATGCAATACATGGATGGGAAAGGAAAATATGCCATCCCTGGTTTGATTGATACCCACGTGCATATCGATTCGACATTGCTCACCCCACATGGCATGGCAGAACTGGTTGTACCACACGGCACAACAGCGGTATTCGCCGACCCGATGGAAATATCCAACGTAGCTGGTTATGCCGGCATGGAAGCTCTCTTGTTGGGCAGTGAACAATTATCCTGCCACATTTACTTGGAAGTGTCCTCACGGGTTCCAACGGCTCCGGGCCTTGAGACCACCGGCGGAGAATTAAGATTAGAAGAGGTTCGAAGAATCCTGCGGTGGAAAGAAGCTGTCAGCTTGGGCGAGCTCGACCCCTCAAAAATTTTGGGATTGCACCCTGAATACTTTGCTAAAGTTGAAGCGGCTCTTGGTTTAGGAAAAATTGCCAATGGTCACGCCATTGGTCTCTCCGGTGAGCGTTTGATTGCTTACGCCTGTGGCGGTCTGATGGATGATCACGAGTGCGTAACCTTTGAAGAAGCCATCACCCGAAATGAGTTGGGAATGGCGGTTCTGGTTCGTGAAGGCAGCACTGAGCGCAACCTGGAAACGCTGATACGCGGTGCCGTCGCGCACAAGATAGATACCCGTCATTGGATGATGTGCACTGATGACAAGCACCCCAACGAAATGCTCAGCGAAGGACATATTGATTATATGGTTAACAAAGCCATTTCACTGGGCATGTCCCCCATTCAAGCCATCCAGATGGCTACCCTCAACGCCGCGGCTCATTTTCGTTTAGACCATGAATTAGGCAGCATTGCTCCAGGTCGCTGGGCCGATATTATTCTTACCGAAAGCCTGCAATCCATTCAACCGGTTCAGGTATTTTTCAAGGGTCAACTGGTCGCCGAAAATGGTACCCTGACCTCCCGCCCACCCGCAGTGGTTTACCCACACTGGCTTCGCCATACTGTAGAGCTGACGCGCGGCAAACAGGCAGCAGATTATCGCCTACCCGCTTCAAGCAATGCCGTTTCTGTCCATGTCATCCAAATCTTTCCCGACCAAATCATCAACCGCCGCGAAAGCGCCAGACTGCCTGTGGACGATGGCGCAATTTGCACCGACCCCCAAAAGGATGTGATCAAACTGGCAGTTGTTGAACGGTACGGTAAAAACGGCAATATCGGTATGACGTTTGTACGCGGCTTCGGACTGAAACAGGGCGCCATTTCCTCTACTGTTTCTCACGACCACCACAATTTGGTTATCGCTGGGGTAGATGACGAATCCATGGCAACTTGCGCCCGGGCAACAGAAGAAATGCAGGGTGGATTGGTGGTTGCGCGTGGTCGGGAGGTACTTGGCAGGTTGCCTTTACCTCTGGGTGGATTGTTTAGCGATGAACCTCCCAAACGCGTCATTGAGATGTTAGAAGAAATTAATGCCATTGCGCACTCGTTAGGGTGTATGCTCCCGGCACCTTTTATGACGCTTTCGTTTATCTCACTTCCCACTGTGCCAGAGCTTGGTTTGACGGATAAAGGACTGGTTGATGTCCTCAACCACACCATCATTGACTGGAAGATTGAAGAATGACAAAATAATAAAAACGTCAGGAAAGGTTATCTAGATGCAATCCTTCAATTATCTAGCTCCCCATTCGCAGAATGAATTGTGTCAGGTCTTATGCAACACCGCCGGAAAGATCATAGCCGGCGGTACGGATATGTTGCCACAAATGCGCAACTTAAAACAAACCCCCTCCACGCTGATTGACATTAGTCATATCTCCGACCTTCGGTACATTCAGGAAAGTGAGGACGAAGTTCTCATTGGTGCCCTGACCACCTGGAGCGACATCTTAGAAAGTCCATTAATTCAAAAAACAGCGCCCGCACTCGCCCAAGCCGCATCACTGGTCGGTGCGCCAATGACCCGTAACCGCGGCACGATTGGCGGTAACCTTGGTAATGCATCGCCCGCTGCCGATTCACTGCCCCCTTTGCTGACATTAGATGCCATTGTTCACCTAAACAGTCAGAGCGGTCAGCGCCAGGTACCCCTACGCAACTTTCTGACTGGACCCGGAACAACGGACCTAAAGGCAGATGAATATATTCAGCAGGTTTCATACAAAAAAGTCGCCCTCCCTTTCGGCAACGTTTTTAATAAGCTCGGTCCCCGTCAGGGAATGACCATCTCCATCGCTAGTGTGGCGGTATTATTAGCGCTGGATGCTAACGGTAAAATTACATTAGCCCGTATTGCCCTGGGGGCAGTTGCACCAACTGCGGTGCGTTGCCCAGACGCAGAGGCTTTCCTTTTGGGCAAGGAGCCATCCACTGAGCTTTGGCAGGAAGCCGCTCATCAGGTGAGAAAAGCAATTGCGCCCATTGATGATGTGCGCGGGACACAAGAATATCGTCATCATATTGCCGGCATTCTCACCCGCCGCGCCCTCCAAACTGCTTATCTTTCACTTCAGGAGTGACCCAATGCAACGGATACAAGTTTCCCTGAAAGTTAACGGAAAAAAATACCGGCTTGAAACCCCGCCCAACCGTACGCTGCTTGAGGTATTGCGTGAGGATTTGGGATTAACCGGCGCCAAAGATGGCTGCAGTTCGGGGGAATGTGGTGCTTGCACCGTCTTGCTAGACGGCAGAGCGGTTAATTCCTGTCTGGTGCTGATCGGCAGCGCCGACGGTCATTCGATTGAAACTGTTGAAGGGCTTCAAAAAGCCGGAATGCCGCACCCGCTGCAAAAAGCCTTTGTTGAAAAAGGCGCGGTTCAATGTGGTTTTTGCACACCAGGAATGCTGATGGCTGCAAAAGCACTGCTCGACCAAAACCCCAAACCAGATGAAGAACAAATTCGCACAGCGCTAGCGGGGAACTTGTGCCGTTGCACGGGGTATACCAAGATCATAGACGCGGTTCAGGAAGCTGCAAAGGAGCTTCGCTATGAGTGAAAACACCCTGATTGGAAAACCCGAAATCCGTGTTGACGCCTGGTCTAAAGTTACTGGTCAGGCAGAATACATCGCCGACTTTCCCCTTGAAGATGTTCACTTTGGCTATGTTTTACGCAGTCCACATCCTCATGCCAGTATTCGTCGCATTGATATTGCCAAAGCCTTACAAATAGAAGGCGTATTAGATGTGATTACTATCGAGGATGTACCGGGAGAGAAAATCGTTGGCGACATTATCCCCGACCGCCCGGTTTTGGCACAGGAGAAGGTACGGCTGGTAGGCGAACCGGTGGCGATTGTTGTTGCCACCAGCAAATATGTTGCCGAACAAGGCGGAAAAGCGGTGAAAGTGGACTATCAGCCCTTGATACCGGTTTTCGACCCTGTGCAGGCGCTGGAAGAAGGGGCGCCGCTCGTCCATGCCTCTGGGAATCTGGTATCGCATATCGAGGTACAGGATGGTGACCCCAAAGCCGGTTTTCAGGAAGCGGATTTGATCCTTGAAGAAACTTTTTATGTACCCCACATCTACCCCGGCTATCTGGAACCAGAAGCTGCACAGGCGCAATGGAACCCGGACGGCAGCCTGATTGTTTGGGTCAGCTCACAAAAACCGTTTCACGACCGACATTTGATCTGTCAGGTGCTTGGCCTTCCGGAAGAGAAGGTCATCGTGCGGGTGGCAACGGTCGGCGGCGCATTCGGCGGTAAAGAAGATTCCAGCCTGGCAATTCTCGCTGCGCTGGCTGCCTGGAAAACCAAAACCACCGTCCGGCTGGTCAATACCCGCGAGGAATCGCTACTCGCCCACCCCAAGCGACACTCCGGACAATTGCACTATAAAGCTGGTTTCAAGAAAGATGGTACGCTCGTCACCATGCAGGTCACTAGTTATCTCGACACCGGGGCGTATGCATCTTACGGTCCGGCGGTCGGTCAATTACACAGCGAGGTAGTAACCGGTCCTTACAAAGTGCCAAATGTGCGGGTGGATACTTATGTTGTCTACACAAACTCCCCTATTGCCGGCGCCATGCGCGGGTTTGGTGCGCCACAAGCCAATTTTGCTGCTGAAAGTCTGATGGATATTGCCGCTGGAAAACTCGGCATACATCCCGTTGATTTGCGCCGAAAGAACATATGGCGTCCGGGTGACCGTTCTTACACGCGCGTGCGCATCAATCAGGCAGAAAGCCTGCAGCTCAGTCTGGAAATTGCGGAAAAGGAATACCGGCGTTTGAAAGAGATACCAGCTTCACCGGGTAAGGTCAGCGGGGTGGGGCTTTCGCTGTCCGTTCAGACTATGGGACTGGGCTTCCGCGTGCCGGATGACAGCGCCCATGCACTGGAGTGGCTGCCCGACGGCAGAGTGCGCCTGTATCTGGGCGCACCGGAACTCGGCCAGGGATTGATGACCGTCGCAGCACAAATCACCGCCGATGCGCTTGGATTGAGTCTGGATAAAATCGAAATCGCCCTGCTGGACACTTCTCAAGTGCCGGATGGCGGGGTGAGCTGTGCCTCTCGTATGACCTATTCCGTCGGCAACGCAACGATCATGGCATCACGCCAGCTCATTCAGGGATTGATCGAAGAAGCCGCCAAGCTATTGGATGTTGAACCTGCAGCACTTTATTATGAGAAAGGTCACGTCGTCCGTAAGGATCGCCCTGATCTTGCCCCTATCCCAGTCAGTGAAATTACCAGCCGGCTGGCAGAAAACGGACAAATCCTCAAACGTCAGGCAGTGTTCAGCTTCCCATACGGTCCGGAAACGCCCGATCATCTGCCGATTGGAATGCCGCATGTGCTTTTTTGTTTTGGCGCTCATGTCATCCGTGTCGAGGTAGATCCCGAGCTAGGCACGATCGAGCCAAAAGAAATTGTTGCCATCCACGATGTCGGAAAAATCATCAACCGCTCCACACTGGAAGGACAGGTGGAGGGAGCAATTTCGATGGGTTTAGGTTATGCCTTGATGGAGGAAATGAAACTCAAACCAGATGGAAAATGGGTGGATAACTTGACCGAATACCTACTGCCCACAATCATGGATATGCCACCCATCATTAAAACCGTCTTTCTGGAGGTGCCGGAGGAAAGTGGTCCTCATGGCGCCAAAGGGATTGGTGAAATGGGGCTGACACCCGTGGCTTCAGCAGTCGCTAATGCCGTGTACGATGCCATCGGTGTTAGGGTCAAAGCCATCCCGATTCGTCCTGAAGCAATCATCAAATCGAAATAAAAAGAGAAGGGCTGTCTGATCAGGAGACAGCCCTTTATCATTTACATTTTTAACGAAGGTTTACTGGTAATTCTTCAAAATGCCCACTGCGTCATTGAACTGATTGATCAGTTTGTCAAACTCGGGCAACTGGCTCTGGAACTCCAGCCAGTAATCCGGGTCATACCATTGCGCCTGAATCTCTTCATAGGTTTTACCCTGCTGCTCTACCCAGGTGTAATACTTGAGGTTATGAACACGCTTGCGATCCGCATAGGTGAGTTCAATCATGTGGTCGGTGCTTTCACCATGCAAATCACGGGCAAAGGCAGCGGCAGCATCCGCAGCCGTGAAGGGGCCAAAGGTCTCCCGGTACTCTTCGATGCGGGTAGCGTATAACTCCATCGAATCGGTCAATACAGTCAATACCACATCGTGGCTGCCCAGTTCATAGTATTTAGCGAATTTAATCGCCGAAAGCACATTGGCAATGCCGGAGAAGCCCATCAGGTCAAGATGATTAACCACGTCCGCAGGCACGCCGCGTTGTAACAGGTATTCGCGTCCCACCGGCTCGTTGAACAGGCGCATGATGTTAACAACCGAGTTATCATCAATTGCTGTCACAACATCGGTGTTTTTAACATTGTGAATCCACGGCACATGTTTGTCACCAATGCCCTCAATGCGATGAGCTCCAAAACCGTTATTGAGCAGAGTAGGGCATTGCAGAGCTTCGCTGGCGATGATCTTGCTGGTCGGGAAGCGTTGCTTCAGGTAATCACCACAGCCAATCGTGCCGGCCGAACCGGTGTTAGAAGCCACACCGCGGTATTCATCACGCGGTCCCAACACCTCATGGAGCACTTCTTCCATCGCATGACCGGTCACGTCATAGTGCCAGAGATAGTTACCAAACTCCTCAAACTGGTTGAAGATCATCAAATCTTCACCAGAACGGCGTAACTCCCAGCACTTATCAAAGATTTCTTTGACATTGGACTCACTACCGGGTGTGGCAATTACTTCGCCGGCAATTTTTGAAAGCCACTCAAAACGTTCTTTGCTCATCCCTTCGGGCAGGATAGCAATGGACTGACAGCCCAGTAAAGCCGAGTCATAAGCACCGCCGCGGCAATAGTTGCCAGTCGAAGGCCAGACCGCTTTTTGTGTGGTGGGATCAAACTGCCCGGTTACCAGCCGCGGTACCAGACACCCAAACGCCGCTCCTACTTTGTGCGCGCCAGTGGGGAACCATTTGCCAACCAGCACAATGATGCGCGCATCCACACCGGTCAGGCTACTGGGCAATTCCCAGTAATTAACTTTGCCAAATCCGCCGCCTTTAGCAACCGGTTCATTCTTCCAGGTAATACGAAACAAGTTGCGCGGATGAACGTCCCATAAACCAATATCCTTAAGCTCTTCTTTGATCTTCGCCGGTACCAGAGTCGGATCCTTTTGTTGAGCAAAAGTCGGGATAATGATATTGCGCTCTCTGGCGCGCTTGACCGCCCGTTCTAGACGATCTGAATAAACTGTTAAATCAATTTTTGCCATTTTCTACTTACTCCTTATAAAGTTAGAATTTATGGTTATTCAAAATCTTCCGGCGTCTCACTGACTATATACAACGGACGCCCCTTAACTTCATCATACACTCTTCCCACATATTCTCCCAGAATACCCAGGGAGATTAACTGAACCCCGCCCAGGAACAATACAGCAATCAATGTGGTAGCCTGGCCAAAGAATGCTTGGTTTCCCGCCAGACGCAGAATCACAACCACAGGGATAGCCAGAATGCTTAAGCCGGCAGAAATAAAACCCAAATAAGTCGCCAGTTGGAGTGGAAAATAAGAAAACCCTGTGATGGCATTGAGTGCCAGCTTCAACATCTTTCGGAAAGGGTACTTGGTCACCCCGGCAAAGCGCGCCGCCCTACGGTAAGGTACGCCGATTTGCTTGAATCCCACCCAGGCAGACATACCGCGCAGAAAACGATGCCGTTCTCGCATTTGTTTCATTACATTTACCACCCGGCGATCGAGCAAACGAAAATCGCCAGTATCCAGTGGAATCTTAACGTCTGTGATACGGTAGATTATGCGATAGAAAAGTGCCGCGGTAGTCTTCTTGAACCAGGTCTCCCCCTCACGCTCCGCCCGCACCGCATAAACCACCTGATACCCTTCACGCCATTTGTTAAGAAGTTCAAGAATAACTTCTGGCGGGTCTTGCAAATCGGCATCAATAATGGCCACTGCCTGTCCGCGGCTATAGTCTAATCCGGCAGTTACGGCAATCTGGTGACCGAAATTGCGCGCAAAGATAACTGGACGAACATGCGGGTCTTCCGCAGCCAGACGACGAATCAGGTCAGTTGAGCCGTCATGTGAGCCATCGTCCACCAATACCAGTTCCCAGCTCTCTCCGCTGGACCGCATCACCTCACGGACGCGCTGGTAGAACGCCTCCAGGCTTTCAATTTCATTAAAAACTGGCGCTACAACCGAGATCAGCGGTCTCTGGACGTCTGACCCTTTTCCGGTAGTCATAGCTCTGTACCTAAACGTTCAAATGCTTTTTTAAGGCTTCCATGGTCGGCTCAATTACCGGTGCTTCTTTGACTGCCTGCATAGCAGCGCGAATATCTTTCAACCCGCTGCCAGTGTTCAATACCAGAACAGGATCATCTTCTTGAACCAGACCAGTTTTCAGTGCCTTGAGTAAACCTGCATAAGCCGTTGCTCCAGCCGGCTCAGCAAAGATACCCACCCGACCCAGCGGTGCAATTGCCTTGATAATATCTTCATCGCTGACTGTCAGATACGCTCCGCCGGTTTGTGTAGCTGCCCGCACGGCGCGTACACCATCACGCGGTAAATCCACCGAGATACTATCTGCAATTGTAGTAGCATTGACCGGGGTAATTGTTTCTGTTCCGGCAAAGAAAGCATTTGCCACCGCGGCGGACTTCTCCGACTGTACCCCAATGATACGCGGCATTTGTTCCAGCCAGCCCAGTTGTTTCAGGTCCTTGAAGCCTTTGTGAATACCTGAGATGATGTTGCCATCACCTACCGGGATAAAGATTGTCAGCGGACGATCACTCTTAAGATTCAACAAAACCGTTTCCCAGATTTCCAGTGCGGCTGTCTTCTTACCCTCGGCAGTAAAGGGATTGTAACCGGTATTCCGGCAATACCAACCAAATTCTTGTGAGGCTTGAATGGTCAAATCGAAGGCAGAGTCATAATTGCCATCCACCAGAATCACTTGCGCATTGAAAATCAGCAACTGTGCAATTTTCGCCTGCGGTGCAGTTCGCGGTGCGAAGATCACCGCCTTGTGATTGACCGCTGCTGCCATCCCTGCTAATGCAGCACCAGCATTGCCGGTCGAAGCCGTTACCACTACCTCTGCGCCAATTTGCCGTGCACGCGCTACAACCACCGAGCTGGCACGATCTTTGAAAGAAGCGGTCGGGTTACGTCCATCATCTTTGACCCAAAGCTGTTTCAATCCGAGCTCTCTGGCTAATACGGTTGGAGTGAAGGTTGGTGTCCATCCTGCAGCACGCAGGGGAGTGCCCTCACCGCCCGGATCGCTCACCGGTAACAATGGAAGATAACGCCAGAGTGAAAAATCTGTTCGACTAATTACATCTTCAATGCGGTATTTCTTGCGTATCGCCTCGTAATCCAGTACTACATCCAGGTTGCCTCCATCAGCGGGGCAGGTGTATGTTACCTCATTTGGGCCGTACTCACGTCCACATAGTGAACACTTATATCCTGAAAAATTCGCTGCCATCTCGTTCTATTTTATCTCTCCTTTATATTGTCTGACAACTTCTTAATTTTACTTGCATTTTCTGTAGATTACCAGAGCAACTGCTAAATTTATTGTCGTTCAAACGGTGTCCCCAAAGCGGCGGGCGGCTGTGATCGCAACGCCCGGAAAATACGCACAATCGCTCTGCGAGTTCCCTCCGGAAGTTGAGCCAGCACTCGATCCACCCATTCAGCATCGCCAATATTGACAAACAACAATGTCAAAATCATTAGCGGAAATGGCGCCGCTTGTAACACCTGAGAAGGAATCCCTGTTAATACAGGTTGCAACACCAGCCCCAGCCACTGCAACAGAGCAAACAGGTATGCACCAAAAGCCGCCCGCAGTGGATTCCAAGCACCAAAAATTGTGATCGCCAGGACAATCCAACCAATGCCATCTAATCCGGAAATCGTACCCTGCCAGCCAGCCTTGACGCTGAGCGAATACATTGGACCTGAAATTCCTACTAGCGCTCCACCTAGAACAGTATAAATATAGCGCAGGCGATTGACATTCGCACCGCGATTGTGCGCCGCCGCCGGGCGTTCCCCCACGCCTTGAAGCATCATCCCCGGTCGAGTCTTGAAAATCCAAACGTATGCGACCACAATCAAAATAAAACTCAGATAGGTCATGACATCCTGCTTGAAAAGCAGCGTGCCAAGTATAGGGATGTCACTTAATACTGGGATGGGTACCACATTGATCCGTACCCCTTCAATCCCAACATAAGGATTACCCAAAAAATATGCCAGATCGCGGCAGGTCATTGTCAGCACATACCCAACTGCAACCTGAGAAAGCTTCAGCGTGATACTGGAAAAAGCCACCAGCAACGCCACCAGTGCACCAACGATTAGCCCAACCAAAAAGCCAACCACCACGCTTTTAGTCAGAACGGCTGCCACAAAGCCAGCCATCGCTGTTAATAACATGGTTCCGTTGACAGAAAGGTTGACCACCCCTGAGCGTTCGGCAAAAGTTTCGCCAATCGTCGCAAAAATTACTGGTGCAGCCGAAGCCAGAACACCTGCAAGACCAATCAAGATGACTTCGTTCTCCATAATGCTGTCCTTTCTATTTCCGTAGCAGACGATGACGAATTCCTTCAACAACCAAAACAGCCAGCACTAGACTCCCTTGAATTACACCCGAAAGCGAAGAATCCAACTTCAGTGCAATTGGCAATTGAATACTGCCGATATTCAGAGCAACAAAGAAAAAAGCAACTGGTGCCACCCAAAACGCCTGATAATTGATTAGCATGGCAACCATCAGACCCAGATAACCATAGCCACTGGAAATAGAAGGAATGAGACGGTGGTAAACTGCCACAACCTGCAAGGATCCTGCCAGACCGGCAAATAGACCGCACAGGAAAAAGGAAAGCAACATATACTGCCAGGTTGGTATCCCAAGCAGGAAAGCAGCGCGTGGGTTATTCCCCACCGCCTTTAACTTCAAACCGAAGTAAGTGCCCTGTAGCAAGAAATAAATGACCACCAACGCAATAATCCCTAACATAACTGCCCAGATACTCAATCGCAATCCCGGCAACGTTGGCAGCCATAGGCTTTCCGGAAAAGGTTCTGTACCGCTCATTGAACCCACTCCCGGCCGCTTCCATGGACCAAAGATCAGCCAGATAGTCATTGAGGTGGCAATAAAATTTAACCCAAGTCCACCAAAAATCTCGTTTACACCGCCAAAAGTCTTTAACACACCCGCCAAGACCGCCCATAATCCCCCACCCAGCATTCCCCCAAGCACTGCCAGTACAATAATGAACGCGGGAGGCAAAGGACTGTCCTGCAACAATTTCAATACCCCTGTTGTAAAAATTGAACCAAGGATAATTTGCCCTTCAACGCCAATATTCCATAAGCCTGCAGCAAATGTGACTAGTAGCCCGCTAGTTGCCAGCAACAACGGCACCCAGGCAACAACCGTATCTGCCACATTCATCTTGGTTCCAAAGGCGCCTTTGAGTAATTGCTTATATGCGTCCAGAGGTGGGGCGCCAGCAGCTAAAATCACCAGCGAAGTCAGCAGCAAAGCCAGGACTACTGCACCAAGCTGAAAACCGAGATTCTGCCATCGTTTCTCATTGTGCTGCATTGGAAACTCCTACCTGTTCTTTTTCAAAGATTTCTTCCCAACCTTTACCGCCAATGAGCTGTCCCAATTGATCTACATTCGTTAAGGTCGCATCCAGCGGTGGTGAAACTCTTCCGCTGAAAAATACGATCACTCGATCACTGTATTGGAGGATTTCCTCTAGATCTGGCGATATAAATAAAATGGCTGCTCCTTTTGCGCATCGTTCTTTTAGCTTGCTCCAAATGTAAATGGTGGATTCAATATCCAGTCCACGTGTTGGATGCTCCAGGAGAATCAAAGACAGTTCCTCTTTCAACAATGCCAGCAAAGTGCGCTGCTGATTACCACCCGAAAGTGCTTCAACCCGGCTCTCTGGAAAGCCGCGAATCGAATATTCGGATATTTTGTTTTGCGAATAACTTTTTGCTTTATCTCGTTTAATGAAAACACCTTTTTGTTCACCCGTCAAAATAAAATGCTCATTGATGGACAAACCAGGAATAAGCCCTTCTTCAAGGCGAGAAGCCGGCATAAAGGTTACCCCGTGACGCATGAACGAATGAGTATCTTTTCCAGTCAAGTCTTTGCCATTAACAATCACCCTACCGCCCACGGTGCGCACCAGACCAGCGCAAGCTCTCAACAATAACTCCTGTCCGCTGCCCTCCATGCCAGCCAGACCAATCACCTCGCCACAGCGCACCTCCAGATTAACATTGCGGATTTGCAAACGATAATCATCAATGGCAACATTCTGCAATCTCAAAACCAACTGATCGGTGGCACTGCAAGGCAGGCGTTCATCGAGCTTGATCACCTTACCAAACATCATTTCTATCAGCCGATCCGTATCATACGGGGGTGTCATTTGCCCTGCCAGCTCGCCGCGCCGCAGGACCACCACCCGGTCGCAAAGTGCCTCCACATCCTCCAGTTTGTGGGAAACAAAAACCACCGTGTTTCCATTGTCTGCCAGCCGCCGCAGTGTTAGAAACAATTTCTCTTTTTGCTGGGCGCTGATACCCGTTGTCGGCTCATCCAGAATGAACACCCTGACTCCAAGCCATAACAGGCGCAAAATTTCCAATTGCTGTCTTTCTCCCACCGTCATCGAGTCCACGTAACTGTTCGGATCAACTGTAAAACCAAACTGGTCGCGCAGCTCCAGAAAAGCCCGTTCAGCTTCCCGTCTTGCTGGAAATAGACTGCCCGGTTTGCCGATCATAAAATTATCCAGTGCTTTCATCGGTGGAAAATCCAGCGGGTCTTGATGTAACATACCAATCCCATAGCGTATAGCATCCGCCGGATTTTCAATCTTCGCTAACTCCCCATCCAGGTAAATCTCACCACTATCAGGAAGGATATAACCCGACAAGATTTTCATCAAGGTGCTTTTTCCTGCGCCATTCTCTCCCAAAATGCCCTGTATTGTGCCCGCAGGAATAGAAAAATGAATACCAATATTTGCCCGAACCGTTCCAAAGGTCTTATTGATATTGCGAAACTCAATTTCCATCCGACCTCCCAGCCCATATACAATGGGGAAGGGGAACAAGTCCCCTTCCCCATTATTTGCTAAGATACCGCTACTGCTGAACGCTTTGACCTTCAATGCCTTCTAGCAACTGCGGCAGATACCAGATTTGCTGATCGGTAGCTTCTTCACCATCCTTTAGATACTGCGTACCATCTTGCAGGTTGAGGGGACCCTTCCAGAGGTTCAAACCACCGCCCAATTCTCCAATGAACTTATCCACAAGCTTGGAATTCTCTTCAGATAGAGCAGGTCCTTTCACAAAACTGACATAAGAAGTGTCAGGATTATTGATGTCCTTCCAATCCGGACCATACCATTCAAACGCAGATTCGTATTTTCCATCCAAGTAGGCTTGAATCCAGCGCAGGTAGAATGGGCCCCAGTTGAAGTATGGCACACCCACGCAGATGCTGGGTGCAACGTCACAGGCTTTTTCGTAGTCGTAGGGAACTGCCCAGACCTTCTTGCCAGCATCAGCCTGCTTCTTGGCTTCAGTTTGTGCTTCAGGTGTGTCAATACCAGACATTAGCACATCATAGCCGCTGTTAAAGAAATCGTTGGCAACCTGGGTTGGATCACTGGTGACACCCGGAATGTTGAACCAGAAACCAATCCAGGTGACTTTGAATTGCAAATCTTTTGGATCCTTGCCAAGGTAATTCGTCCAGCAATATTTAGCGCCTAGATACGCCGAGGCAACCAGACGGCGGGTCTCGTCATTGATTAGCGGACCAAGATAGCCGATTTTGCCCGTCTGTGTAGTCAAGGCAGCTGCGCAGCCGGCGATCATCTTCCCGTATTCCATGCGCCCCATGACGTTGACATAATTCTTCAGTTCCGGCTTATAGACCTTCCCTTCTTTCCAGGCATAATCACCGGAAGCATGAATCATGGGCACATCGGGATGAGCTTTGTTAAAGTCCACCGAGCTGTCCTTCATATCATCCGAGTTGAAGATGATAAACTTTGCACCCTGGCTGAGCAACTGTTCAGCAATTTGCGCCGGGGTAGTACCGGGGCGGTCGGCGGGATTGACTTTATCAATGTAGAGCATTTTGGCATTCATCTTCCGCTCCACATACTGACCCGCAACATAGTGCGCCGTGTTCCAGCCGTTGTCGTTATACGGACCGACCATCACCATACCAAACACAAAAGGCTCAGCTGGTTGTTCGGGTGCCTTGGTGGGTTCGGCAGGTTGCGCCGGTTGTTCAGGCGCTTTTGTGGGTTCGGCAGGCTGCGCCGGTTGTTCGGGCGCTGGGGTTGCCGCGGGAGCGCAGGCTGCCAACGCCAGGCTTACAATCATCACAAGGGCGAACAGTTGCCATACAAGTTTAGACTTCATGTTTCCTCCGTTTGACAAATAAAAATTTTGATATTGGGTAGCCAATAGCAAGGTGTTTATTTTTTTATGTTACTGAAGCTGTCACCTCCTTTCCGGTGAAAAAAGCTCAAACAACAAACGTTCAGAATGTTTCTACTGAACGACAAACCACCATGCTAATCTTTGACGATCCCCATACCACTAACGAAGTAACCTGTAACCCTATTATTCTATAATCGCTCCCAGCGGTCAACTAATTTTTTACACACAAGAACAGGATTTTTGTCAAGTCTTTGCAGTCCAGCAAATTAAACCGGACTGCAAAGACTATCTCAGAAAGGTAAAACTTATGGAACAATCCAGGTGCCGGTCTCACCCTTGAGCGCGCGACCAATGTTTTCGGGATTGGTGATCAACGCCTGCTTGCCGCCTGCTTCAAGGAACCAGATGATCGCCTGAATCTTGGGCGCCATCGAGCCTTTGGCAAAGTGGATACCTTCCGCCAGATACTGCTTGGCTTCTGCCAGAGTCATTCGATCCAGCCATTGCTCGTTGGGTTTTCCATAATTGAGAGCAACTTTCTCAACCGCGGTAGAAATCACGAACAGGTCAGCATTGATCTCGCGCGCCAATAAGCTGCTAGCATAATCCTTGTCAATCACTGCAGCCGTACCGACTAGGTTGCCTTCCTCGTCACGAATAACCGGGATGCCACCACCGCCAACAGTGATGACCGTCATACCAGCTTCCAGCAAAGTCTTGACCGCCTCGAGTTCAACCACATCCTGCGGAATGGGGGAAGCAACCACGCGCCGCCAGCCGCGCCCGGCATCCTCAACAACATTCCAACCCAGCTCCTGCGCGCGCCGCTTAGCCTCTGCCTCATCCATGAACCCGCCAATCGGTTTGGTGGGATTCTGGAAAGCTTTGTCGTTGCGATCAACCAACACCTGAGTAACTACTGTCACCGCATGCTTGTCTATGCCGCGGCGGCGAAATTCGTTCTGCAGGTTTTGCTGCAAGGCATAACCAATTGCGCCCTGGCTATCCGCGCCGCACACATCCAGCGGAACTTCATGCATTCCCTCTACCTTGGCAGCGATTTCTGAACGGCGCAGAATGAAACCAACCTGCGGGCCATTACCGTGTCCAATCGCCACATCCCAGCCTGCCTCGATCATATCTGCAATATGATAGCAGGTCTCCTTGGCAGCCTGATACTGATCTTCAACTGATTGATGTTGAGGGTCTTTGATCAGCGAGTTACCGCCGATTGCTACTACTGCAACTTTCTTAGCCATTTTGTTTAACTCTCCTCACACAAAAATTTATAAAGTTTTTAAAAATTGTAACTGCTTTTATCCCATTGTCAAAGCCATGACTGCTTCCTGAGCATGCATGCGGTTTTCCGCCTCGTCATAAACAACGGATTGCGGTCCGTCCATCACACCATCGGTCACCTCAATATTTCGATCCGCCGGCAACGGGTGCATATAAATTGCGTCCGGTTTCGCCAGTGCCATACGCCGCTCATCGGTGATCCAGCTTTCATACTTCTTGATGATTCTTGCGCCTTCTTCCGGATCGGGAGTATGTACCATTGCACCCCAGGACTTGGCATAGATAATGTCGGCATCCTTGAAAGCTTTGTCCATATCATCCACCACCTCAAAGCGGGTACCGAACTTACGGGACTGCTCCTGCGCCATGTCCATAATCTCCGGCATTAAGCGGAATTCCGGTGGGTGTGCCAGTGTAATATCCAGACCAAAGCGCGGCATTTGCAGGATAAGGCTCTGCGGCACTGACATGGGTTTCTGGTAAGAAGCCGCATATGCCCATGAAACCACCATCTTCTTACCGCGCAGGTCACGCCCTTTCTTCTCCAGAATGGTCATCAAATCTGCCAGACACTGGAAAGGGTGATAGATATCGCATTGCATGTTTAACACTGGAACGCGCGAATATTTTGCGACGTCGTTAATGTATTTGTTACCAATACCCCAATCCACATGACGGATGGCAATACCGTCATAGTAGCGACCAAAGATTTCACCGATTTCTTTCGGCGTATCGCCATGAGCAATCTGAGTAGTTTTACTCTCGATGAAAGCCGCATGGCCGCCCAGATGAGCCATGCCCGCCTCAAAGGAACCGCGCGTACGCGTGCTGCTGAAGAAAAACAGCATCGCCAAAACTTTGTCACGCAGATACGGGGTAGGTTCATTCAGGGCGCGTTTGCGCTTGAGATCAAACGCCACCTCCATGACAGTTTCGATTTCCTCTTTACTGAAATCCAAATCGCTAATGTAATCTCGACCATGTAAATACGTTTGCATAGTTTCACTCCTTTTCTAAATTAAAGAATTAATATGATAACAACTGATAAGGTGGTCTTTCTCCTCGAATGTTACCTCCTTCTTTTGAAAAACAGGTTCATTAACAATCACTTTCCTCCACAATCTCATTGATCAGCTCTTTTTCCGTAGATGTCAGCACCATGTTTTTCTGCACTCTGCTCCATGCCGCACAAAGCATTGGGTGATTGCGCTTGTCTTCCAGTACCAAACCACTATACTGTCTGGCTTTTTCCCAATTGCGGACATGTGCATATCCCTCAACAAATGGCAGATACTCAAGCGAGGAGTTTGCACGTAAACCAAGCAATTGCGCTTCCTCGCTTAACTCTACTACACTTTCCCAGTCACCCTTTTGACGCGCTAAGTCTGCTTTCTCAAAATAATAACACCAATCTCGTGCGGTTTCTTTCCCGAAGACTGCTGGCAACTTCGCTTCTTCGCTAGCGTCCACAATCACCTGATCAAGATGCGAGATCGGCAACGTCTTAACAATGCTGGCAGGTAACTCTGGAAACCCCGCATCCATCGGACTTAACACCCACAAACACTGCGAAAGTTTATAGTAAATCGAAATTACCTGTGAGGTTGAACTCTGAAAACGATGGTTGCGGTATGAATGGCGCACCGGCAGCCCGTCCACATAACCCGGCAGCACATCCTCAACCCGTGTAGAAAGATCAAAATACTTATATAAATTCTGCGGTGAACGGTGCTCGGGCGCATAAATCCAGTTAACCAACGGCGTTAAGTCATTATCACTGTACCGCCAGAGTGGTATATCATCCGAGACAATGATAGCACCCGGTTTCAAAGCCGGAATGCGCCAGATCAGTTGCGTGAAATATGTCCTCAGGTTTTGCCATTCCGCCCGGTACACCAGTGCATTTTTGTAATGAAAGCCAACTGAAAACGCCACCAGCCCTGCCAGAATCAGGCGATGAAAACGGGGTTGAACTACCAGCTCCAATAAACTGACAATCAACAAACAAACTCCCGGCATAAACGGCAAGGTTGAACGATCCCAGGGAAAAGCAAGTTCAACCCGAATGAACGTCGTCCAGAAAGGCAAACCTGCTACCAGCAACATTAGTATTGAAAGAGCCAAACCCTGAACCGCCCATTGACCCCAGACGCTTGGGGAGCCATTGTCTGTAAAGGGTGCCTCTTCAACACGAAAGCGGTAAAGATAAAGCAGTAACAGTACAAAAGTCAACCCAACCAGCAAGCCATAAATCAACAGGTGCTGCCAACCCTCTGGGGGGCTAAAAATCTGCCGCCAGGCACCGTAGGTAACCGTCCGCAAGTCCAGAATGACGCGTTTCAGCAGCTGGCTGATAACCGCCTGAGGCGATTCGCTCAAACCTTCAATCAAGGCAGGCTGGTAAGTCGGAAACTTGAAGATAAAAACCCGCCAGATGCCAAAAGTGATAAAGACAAACAAATAAGGCAACCAGAATACCAGTAACCGTTGTATGCGCTTGCGGGAGGGTAAAAGCTGTTGTCCCAATACCATCCAGAGCAAAACAGGGCGAATCAACTCTAAACCAGCAAAGTATTCCAGTGAAAAAATTGCCAGGGATGAAAGCACACCCAACACCATCCACAGCCAACGCCATTTCGGCTGACGCACCGCAAGCAGCATCGCCGCCAGTGAAAACAAAAATAAATCCAGGACGCTAAAGTGTAGAATAAACTGCACAGCTATCGGCTGCTGCAGGAAACCCGGATACACTGCAAACAACATCGCCGCCCAGCTCGCCTGACGGGCAGCTCCATGCCAGACGAGACGCAAAACCCACCACAACAGAACCGCACTTAACCAGCGTAAGATAAGGAGAAAAACATGATAGGGCAGTGCGGTTTCGCCAAAAATCGGGGTTGCCAGCGCATAAATCCACGCCGAGAAGGGGCGATCTGCCGCTACAAACTCATCAAAACCCCCAGCCCCCAGTACATGATAGTTATAGATATAGATCCAGTCATCCCCATAAAAACCAAACCAGCCGATGTGCAGCCCATAACTGAGCAACACCAGTGCGGCCAGTATCAGGGGAAAGGTACGGCTGAAAAAACTGCGCTGAAGCACGTTACCTCAATCTAGGGAACGGGGCAAGTTACCCCGTTCCCCATTGACTTTGCTTTTTCGATGAAAAACTACTCCATAGCACCTAAAACCAGCGCCAGCAAAGCCATGCGCATCACAACGCCATTGAAGGCTTCCTGCCAGTAACGTGACCAGCGGGTGATGTCCACATCAGTCGGGATTTCATCCATCCGCGGAAGCGAATGCAACAGGATGGCGTCTGGTTTGGCTTTCTTTTCGAGCAGTTCGCGAGTGATCTTGTAATTGGCGGGGGTTTCACCATGCTCGCCCGCTTCTTGGCGCGCTTTGGTGTAATCCGGCTGAACCACAGGCTCGACAAGGATAACATCCGCATCGGCAATTGCCTGTTCCACGTGCTCGGCTTCGCGGAAGTTTAGGCTGTATTGCTTCAGTTCCGCTTTGAATTCGGGCAATAACGACATTTCCGGCGGTGCGACGAAAGTGATCGGGCAGTCAAACTGGGTCAGAGCATATGCTAGTGAATGCATGGTGCGCATACGCATATCGCCCACTGCCAGCCACTTCAACCCATCAATGCGACCCTTCTCGCGCAAGACCGTATAGAGATCGGTCAAAATCTGGGTCGGGTGTTCGCCCCAGCCATCACCACCATTGATGATCGGTACCGAAGCCCACTTCGCCGCTTCGTGCGGCGCGCCTTGCTGGAAGTGGCGCATGACAATCACATCACCATAGAATTCCAGCATTTTAACGGTATCTTTGATCGATTCCTGATACCAGTCACCGGCGCGGGTCATCTTGGCATCCGCAAAACCAGTCACATGACCCCCAAGACGGTGCATAGCGGCTTCGTGCGCCAGACGAGTACGGGTGCTCGGCTGATAAAAAGCCGTCACCAGGGTCTTGTCTTTCAGTAAATCGGTGTTGCGACGACTGCGAGCGATGGGTTCCATCTGCATGGCAACATCAAAGACATGAAAGAACTCATGACGCTCGAAATCCTTTAAAGAAAGGATATCACGACCCATAAAACTACGCATTGTTACATACCTCCTGATTAAATGATTTTGATTGAACGGTTCATCTTAATGAACTTTTGTATTGTTTTGAACACAGGCAATGAAGCCTGCATCACCCAGAGGAATTATTTGAAACTACGGCGTGTTCAGTGACCACGCTGCGCACAATATGGAACTTAAAATAGCCCGGCAGGAAATAACTGAGGGAGAAATCCACCACCTGACCATTGACAGCAAACAGACGCGCCACAAACATCAATAGCACGTCTCCCCGTTGAACTTCCAGCGCATGAGCAACGTCAGATGGCGCCGGAACAGCCCGTATTTCCGTAAGTGACTGTGTCAGGGGAGGATTGCCACGGCGCAGCAGAAAATCAAGCACTGAACCGGTGAATCCTTCCCTCAACTCGGCGGGCGTTAAAACATCTTCCGGCAGAACATCGATTAGGTACGCCACCGGACGTTCTTGCGCTCGTATCACACGCGAAACCTGCACCAGCGGTGTGCCTTCTGCCACCTGCAAAGCCTCTGCTTGCTGAGCATTTGCAGCAACCTGGGCAATGTTCAGCGCTCCCATTGTCACAGGAAGATTGATCTTTTTTGCTAGGCTCTCAATACTTTCGAGCACTTCCAAACCAGTCTCAATAATTTGTGGATGTCCCACAACAAACGTTCCCACACCCTGACGGCGGCGAATCAATCCCTGCCCCTCAAAAGTGCGCATTGCTTCACGCAAGGTGGCGCGGGAAACGCCCAATTGTTTTGCCAGTTCCGGCTCAGAAGGCAGACGCTCACCCGCCGTGGTGTTGTTGATCAGGTTTGCCAGTTGAACCTGCAAACGTTGAAAAGGTTGCACGTACTCGCCATGATTTCGTTTATATGCCATATCCGCCATCACCTCTCAGAGCATTTTTGCTGACTGTAACAATCCACTAACCAGCCAACAAACGGCGGGCAGCCCGATTGTGCTGATCAACCAGTTTTTCTACATCCAATGTAGTCAATTGACCTTCTCTCACAACCAGCTGCCCGCCGACCATACTGTAATCCACGTGCAGTGGAGCACAAAATACCAGCGCAGCAACCGGATCGTGCAATGCGCCGGCATAATCCAGATGGTTAAGGTTGAATGCAATCCAATCGGCACATTTCCCGGGGGAAAGTTCACCAATATCCGACCGCCCCAGAACAGCCGCCCCTCCGCGAGTAGCAAGTTCCAGTGTCTGACGAGCAGTCAACAATGGGGGTGCATCTGTCCCGGAAAGGGAAGCTCCCAGCAATCCGGAACGCAAGCGCGCCAGCAACAACGCCTGTCGGGCTTCAGCCAGCATATGCGAGCTGTCATTGCTGGCAGAACCATCTACTCCCAGCCCGACCTTCACCCCCGCCTCCAAATACTCCCAGATGGGCGCAATGCCAGAGGCAAGCCGCATGTTCGAGCTGGGACAATGCGCTACACCACAACCGTGATGGGCAAAAAGAGTCA
Organism: Anaerolinea sp.; assembly: GCA_020725865.1. Lineage (GTDB taxonomy): Bacteria > Chloroflexota > Anaerolineae > Anaerolineales > Anaerolineaceae > DYEC01. Next base: position 179,522 of record DYEC01000019.1, read on the forward strand.
CTTCTTGTTGATTGATATGCACCGAATGTGCGAACCAGACATCGTTGCCAATCCAGTCCACCGTTTGCATGTACTCTACCGGACGATAGCCGAACATCTGCTGGCAAAAGGCTTCTTCATCTTGCGTCTCAGCTAGATGGGTATGTAAATGCACACCATATTGACGCGCCAGCGACGCGCTTTGCCGCATCAGCTCCTGACTGACACTAAAAGGCGAACAGGGCGCCAGAACAATACGCACCATAGCCCCAGGATTGGGATCATGATAGCGCTCAATCAACCGCAAGCTGTCTTTCAGAATAGCATCTTCATCCTCAACAACACTGTCCGGAGGCAAGCCACCCTTGCTCTCACCTAGGCTCATCGAACCGCGTGAGGCATGCAAACGCAGCCCGACCTGCTGTGCAGCTGCAATTTCGTCATCTAGTTTTGAGCCATTCGGGAAAAGATACAAATGATCAGAAGCTGTCGTGCACCCGGACAGCGCCAGTTCCGCCAGCGCCGTCTGTGTTGAGACAAAAATATCTTCGGGCGTCATGCGAGCCCAGATTGGGTACAAAGTCTTGAGCCAGTTAAACAGGTTGACATTCTGTGCAGCAGGCACTGCTCTTGTCAGCGTCTGGTAGAAGTGGTGATGCGTATTGACCAGCCCCGGCAATACCACATAACCGCTCAAATCCAAAACCTCATCGGCTTCGGTTGGCAATTCGGTGGTTTTGTCAACTTTTTCGATGAAGCCGTCTCGCAAAAAAAGACCGCCATCAGGAATCTCCCGACGCCGGTCATCCATCGTCACCAGGACGGTCGCATGTCGAATAAGAAAAGTGGTCATCGGGCAAAAGTTTCCATTTCTCTAAATAGATACATAAGGAAACTGTCCTTAATCTTACAGACTGAGTTTAACCACTTTTGCCCAAAATGTCAATTGTCAGACAATGTGACATTTGTCACATTTTGCCATCCGCCAGCTCAGCCGCCCGCAGGGTATTTTGCAACAACATTGCAATTGTCATCGGTCCCACGCCCCCCGGCACCGGTGTAATCCATGAAGCGACCTGCGCCACCTCATCATACGCCACATCACCAACCAGCCGGTAGCCGCGCGGCTTGCTTGGATCATCCACACGATTAATGCCCACATCTACGACAACTGCTCCCGGTTTTACCCAATCGCCGCGGACCATCTCCGCCTTGCCCACCGCTGCAACCAACACATCCGCCTGGCGCACTACAGATGGCAAGTCTTTGGTGCGCGAATGACAAATTGTAACAGTGGCATTTGCTCGAACCAACAACAAAGCCACCGGCATTCCGACAATATTTGAACGTCCCAGCACCACCGCGTTCAACCCTTCCAACTTTGGCAATGTCTGCTCGAGTAAATACATCACCCCTGCGGGTGTGCAGGGAATAAACAAGGGATCGCGTCCTTTTTGAGCCAGCCTACCGATATTCATCGGATGGAAACCATCCACATCCTTCTCGATGCTGATCGCTTTCAAAACGTCTTCCTCAATCAGATGGGAAGGCAGAGGAAGTTGCACCAAAATGCCATTTACGCGCGGGTCCTCATTCAGGCTACGCACTAGGCTTTCCACCTCTTCCTGCGTAGCGGTCGCTGGCAACTTATGTCCAAAGGACTCAATACCAACTTCTGCACAGGCTTTCTGTTTGGAACTCACATAGACCTGCGAAGCAGGATTATCGCCAACCAGTACGGTTGCCAGACCGGGGCGCGGTTTTCCTGCTGCCACACGCGCCGCGACCGCTTCGGCAACTTGCTTTCGCACCTGTTCGGCTACCGCTTTGCCGTCAAGAATTTGTGCCGTCATCACTCAATCCCTTTCTTTTCTGTAATTTTGGACAGCATGTCCTTTTCGTCTCATCTGACATAGATTATACTGCAAGACATTGATCTCTACTCCCACTGTGGTTATTCTGCTGAAAACAAAACAAGTGTTGTTAAATTGCAATAGAAAAAACGGGCTTTCTAACAGGTTTGTTAATTCCAAAAACCTTACAAAAGCGTTACAATAAAATTACCTGCAGGATGTTTAAGATTGCCAGAGGGACACTCACTCACTTCATCAAGGAGAGAAAAGGTATGAGCAAGATTTGTGTAATTGGCACCGGTTATGTAGGTCTGGTAACGGGTGCTTGCTTTGCCGATCTTGGGAATGAAGTTACCTGCCTAGATGTGGATCAAAGCCGTATCGAGAGGCTCAAGCAGGGCATCATGCCCATCTATGAACCTGGATTGGAGCAGCTGGTGGCACAAAATGTGCGCGCCGGACGTCTTGCGTTCACCACCGATTACCGCCAAGCACTGGATGGTGCGGAGTTTGCTTTCATCGCTGTGGGCACCCCCTCCGGTGTGGATGGCGAGGCAGATTTACAATACGTACGCATGGCAGCTGAAGCGATTGCCGATATCGCCAAAGGGCATATCATTATCGTAAACAAATCCACCGTACCGGTTGGCACCGGCGACTGGGTAACCGATATCATACGCAAGCGGCGCAACGGCACCAGGCCACTTTTACATTTCAGCGTGGTCTCCAATCCCGAATTTCTGCGCGAAGGCTCAGCGATTAATGATTTCATGTATCCGGACCGTGTTGTTCTCGGCTCCACCGACCGTCAGGCGGCAAGCAAAGTGGCGGAACTATATGTCACCTTGCGCTGTCCCATTCTTATCACCGACCTGCGCACTGCTGAAATGATCAAATATGCTTCCAACGCTTTTCTTGCCACCCGCATCTCTTTTATCAATGAAATCGCCAATATCTGCGAAGAGCTAGGGGCAGATGTACAGGAAGTCGCGCTTGGCATGGGCTATGATAAACGGATCGGCCCGGCTTTCCTGGATGCAGGGCTGGGCTGGGGAGGCAGTTGTTTCCCGAAAGACGTCAAAGCCCTGGCACATATGGCAGTTCTGCATGGCACGCAACCTCAGCTTTTGCAGGCAGTGATGGAGATCAATCGCAACCAGCGGCGGCGCGTCGTCTATAAACTGCGCAAAGCGCTTAACAGTTTGGATGAGAAGGTTATTGGTATTCTGGGGTTATCCTTCAAACCCAACACGGATGACATCCGCGAGGCGCCCGCCATTGATCTGATCCACTTGTTGCAAAATGAGGGTGCCATTATCAAGGCATACGATCCGCAGGCAATGGAAAACGCCAGACAGGTTCTCAAGCGGGTGAAGCTATGTGAAACTCCTTATGAGGTGGCTCAAGACGCCGATGCACTGGTGCTGGCAACAGAATGGAATGAATTCAAGCAGCTCGATTTTGAGCGAATCTATCAGCTCATGCGGCAGCCAATTATCATGGATGGTCGAAACTTATGGAATCCAGAACCCTTGCGCAGCATAGGATTCACATATTTTGGCGTTGGACGTGGTACAAATAATCACATCCTTAACAATAACCAGCCATAGACGTGATTATTCACGACTAATTGGATCGGCTTTTTTACAAAATCTTCCCATACTGCGCTTTGCGCGCAAACCGCGCAAAGCGCAGTATAATAAAACCATTCGCAGGGCTGCTTGTCCTGAATTTTCGCGGAGGAATCTCATGCAAATAACCAGCGCACAATATAAGCACTGTGACCTGGTAAAACCCAGCGGGCGGATTGACAGCGCCACGGCACCCCAGTTCGCAGAAGCGCTTGATCAGATCATGGCAAAAGGTCAATATAAAATTGCCATTGACTTTAGCCAAGTGGAGTTCATCTCCAGCGCCGGACTGCGGGTGCTGATCAACACGCAGAAGCTTTGCAAACGTTACAATCGCGGTGAGGTTGCGCTGGCAAGCGTTCCGGAAAACATCCTCTCTGCTCTCGAGCTGGCGGGCTTTACCACGCTATTTAAAATCTATGAGGATGTTCTGACAGCCGTTGGAAGTTTCTAGAAAGCCCCTTATTGTTCACACGGCAGTTTTTCCTGCCCGCTATGAAAGTCTTGCATCCATCAGCCAGTTCATCCGTCAGGCTGCGGCACAGGCTGAGTTGGATAGCACTGGGGTTTACCGTGTTGATTCAGCAGTAGATGAAGCATGCTCGAATATCATCGAGCATGCCTACGGAAATCGTGTGACTGGCAATATCGAATGTACTTGCCAGATAGACGATACAGCCCTGACTATTATCCTGCGTGATTATGGACGTCCCTTCAATCCAAATGCTATACCAGAGCCAGACGTTACCGCCCCGCTGGAAGAACGTACAGATCACGGCTTGGGATTGCTATTCATCCGCAAATGGATGGACGAGGTGCATTACGAGTTTTCGGAGCAGGGGAACACACTGACACTGGTTAAATACCGAAAACCCCCAAAACAATGATCACTCCCCAAAAAACAAAGCCCACCACACTTCCCACGGCTTGGCTGGCTCAACAGTGGGCAAAATCAACGGCGTTGGAGTAGATTGAGCATTTTCTGGTGGAAGCGGCACAATCACATGATCGCCCGGCTGAGCCATGTGCGCTTCCTGACGCGCCCATTCTTCGACATATTCATCTGACCCCACATAGGCAATCCGGGTATTGAGATACTGCTGGGTGGCAATTTGGGCAGCAACCTGCGTCTTGACCAGGTCCCGCTGGGCGCTCACTCTGGAAAGCTCTTGCAAACGCGTGTTCAGGTCCATCATCAAAAAACCAAACAACACCAGCAAAACTACCATCAACAGGCGCTGCAAGTTCAATCTTACCGACCACTTTTTTGTCCTGCTCATCCTGCTTCAATCTTACCGCATTCGTCGCCCAGTTTCAAGCCAAAAAAATCCCTTAACAACCGGGGAACGTTGCAAGATTTGCACCAATAAAAAAGCCCCCTCTGCGGGGGCAGTGCCGAAGGTGGGATTTGAACCCACATGAGCGTACACTCACTACGCCCTGAACGTAGCGCGTCTGCCAATTCCG